>NZ_VDFW01000039.1 GCF_006152065.1 Amycolatopsis alkalitolerans | reverse complement strand
GGGGCACTGTCCTATATGGATTGCTTTGCCCGTGTCGTCCGAACCCAGACACCAATCGTTGGTGAGATCACCTCATTGTTCGGATTGGGTGGACCGGCACCGTCGATGGTCACGCCATATCGTCGCCAGGCCGATGGGATGAATTGCATCGGTCCCACGGCCCTGTCCCAGGTCTTGTCACCATCCAACGCGCCGCCGTCGGTGTCGCGGATTGCCGCGAATCCGTTCGTCCCATCCAGGCGCGGTCCCAGAATCGGCGTCAATGTGGTGCCCGATGGGTCGAGATTTCCGTTGTCCGCGTGCTGGCTTTCCACCTGGCCGATCGCGGCGAGCATCCACCACTGCAGGTGGCAGCGGGGTTGCCGGGTCGCCTCCCATTTCTCGGTCCGCCGGTAGGCCCCCAGAACAACGCTCGGTATACCGTCCTGGTACCCCGCCGGTTGGGGCGCGACCGCGTCGGATGGGCGGCCGGCTTGCGTCGGCTGTGGGTACGTTGCACGAGGGTCGGGGGCGGCCACCTTGATCTCCCGTTGGCTCGCCTCCGAGTGGCGCGCGTAGGGCCATGTCGCACTCTGCGTTGACAGCAAGGCGACGGCCGACATCGCCATCGCGGCAGCGCGCCATCCGCAGTGCTTTGCCGTGGCCCGCCCTCGGGCTGCCGCGCCACGGCCGCCGTTCATCTCAAGCCTCCCTTTCGTGCCTGGCTCGGCGCTCTACCGGCCGCGGCCGTGAGTCCAGTGGCGGCTGAGGGCTGGTCATGTTGCGGAGATTCTGATGATGGCCGCCATATCCGGTGGTGGTACATACGCCGGCTACCGCTCCCCGTGGCGCGGCACGGGGAGCCCGAACGGACATCCTTGTCCCTCCCACCGTCATGAGCGCGGTCACATGCTTCTTTAGACCCACTCGGCAGCGGATGTGGACACCGTCGCGCTCTGCGGGGATCGAAGCGGCGAGCAGCGTCTCGCTGTGTGCGGCGAACGCGCACCTCCGGAGTGGACGAAGGCTTGCTCGCGCTGCTACCCGGCTGATTCGCGCAACGGTGTCCACGTGGGCGGCCAGACGTGTCTATAGTGATGTTCCTCACGGTGGCCCATCGAGCTGAAGAGAGAGATCAATGTCGATTCGCACTCTGCGCTGTTGACCAACGCTCGCTGGTCGCCAAGGAAGACTTCGTCCGAGTGCGACAAGACCTTATGCCCGGACACGTCCGCGAACGGAATCCGAAATGGCCGGGGGCTGACCCCTTCCGCCCACACGACTGAACTGCCGAGACGCCGCAGCGGCCCGACACCCGCGCACGATGCGGCACCCCACCCCGGACAGACCGCGTGGGAGGTAACGCCATGGGCCAGAACGCGACAGCGACGATGACCGACCGCGACTTCGTACGAGTCATATGGAGCGAGCGGCAGCGCCTGCTGACGCTCGCACGCCGATTAGCGCCAGTCGGCATCGAACCCGAGGACCTCGTGCAGGACGCCCTCACGCAAGCCTGGCAGGCTCGGCGTGGCTTCCGTGGTGAGGCCCATCCCCGAACCTGGTTGCAGAGCATCCTGATGAACCGGCTCCGGAACCTGCTGCGGGTTCACGGTCGAGAAGTAGCGACAGCGGACACCATGGCGCTACCGCCTGATCGGGCATGGCTCAGCGTGACAGTGACCGACCCCCAGACCATCATCAGCGCCGCCGAAGACGAGCAGCAGTTGCGTAACGCCCTGCACACGCTGGCGCCTACCGACCGGTCGGCAATCGTGCTGCGCGACGCGGAAGGCTGGAGTATCCAGGACATCGCCGCGATCTTCGCGATCTCCACCGAGGCCGCGCACAAACGCATCCAGCGGGCCCGGCTGCGGCTTGCCGACGCCCTGCGTGAGGCCACCGGGCAGCCGGCGAGCCTCGCTCCCGAGTCCTGCACGCGGGCACGCGAACTGTGCTTGGGCTATCTCGATGGCGACCTTGGCGAAGGGCAGAAGGCCGAGGTCGAAGAGCATTTGAACAGGTGCGAGTACTGCCCGCCGCTGGTTCAAGCGCTGATGGGCCTCAGGCAGGCACTTTGGGCGAGACACGACGCCCGCCTCTCCCGTCTGCGGGACAGTCTCGCCGTCGTGCTCGCCTTCGAGTTCGTCCGCCGGACCGCCCGCCGCTACCGACGACGATAACCGCGGCGCCGAATTTTTCGGGCACCGGATCCGAGAGCAAAGTGCCACCCGGTGAGTACGGCAGTTGCACGGTGAGGTCTTGCGTCAGGTCGTGATCATAGTCGCCGTGTGACGGCGAATCCTCGACCGGATCGCCGCGCGTACCGAAAGCCCGTGAGCAGCGCCTGGCGGCCTCTGACAGTTCCGGACGGCCCCGGGGGCGCACCAAGAAAGCGCGACTGGTGTCCACATCCGCCGCCGGGCGGGTCTATCTGGATGTCCAGCAGCAGCGCCGATTGTGTCTATCCAACGAGAAGCGCAAGAGCACGTCGGCGAGGCGTGGTGTTCCCAGGAGGTAGCGCCCGCCGCCGGCGTCGACCCGGCCAAGAGTGAAGAGGTACATCCATGTCGATCCGAACACGACTCTTATCAGCAGCCGCTGCCACCGGCGTGATCTTCGCCGGGATCTCCGCGGCGGGCGTGGCAAGCGCGTACGCGGACGGTTTGCCTGGGGTTCCCTCGGCAGGGCTGCCGACGCCCAGCGCTGGCAGCCCGCTGCCCAACACGGGCGGTATCTACGTGCAGGCGCCAGGGTACTCGCAACTGAGTCCCCAGGCGGGGCAGGCACTGGATCAGAACGGGCCACGGCCTCCCGACGTGCGGGTTCCCGAACTTCCCGGCGACGGGATGTTCTGGCACACCTCGTACTGGATGAATATCGACCACCGGACGCACGACAGCATCGAGCACGCCGGAATGTTCTTCGTGCCGACCGATCGTTCGTCGGACTGGGACATGGTCATGACCGAACTCGACGCCGGTTCCACCGGCAGTCCGGTCATGCGGCTGTACATGTTCTGCAACATGGCAAAGTCGAATTCCACGTCGGAGAAGCTCGTTCCCTACACCGACAAGGATGGGACGCTCGCGTTCGATCAGAGCCTCACCGGTGGCGGTCAGTTCGCAACCGACTACATCAAATGGTTCCACCATTTCGCCTGGAACGCGCTCTGAGGCGAACGGTCACGACGCAATGCCGTTGGGCGAGCCGGGCGCCCACTCGCTCAACGGTTTTCTGTAAGAACCTGACGGATCGGTACGGGTACGCAGAAGGTGAGGAGGACGTATGCCCAGAATCTTGGGGCTTCGGCGCCGGTGGGCCGCCATTGTCGGGGCACTGGCACTCGCGGGTGCCGCAGCACTCGTCGGAAATTGGCAGTCATTCGGCGCGGACACGATTTCTGAGAGCATATCTTCGGTGAAAGCGAGCGACGGCTCCGTCTTCAGTGTCACCAACCACCTGGTGAACACGGACCTGTCGAGCCTCGGCATGCGTTCCTCTTCGGGATCGCTCGACACGTCGGGGAAACCGCATAAATGGATGGTTGTCTGGGCGGGCGATATGAATGCCGCCGACAACACGTCGCTGACCGACATCACGAACCCTCTGCACGTCGTCAAGACCGACGGCAGCATGACCCCCGGACCGGACTTCCTGGCCGTGGTCGACGCGGAACCGTCCTCCCCGACCTATGGGAAGATAGTCAACACCGCGACGATCGCGCCGCTGGTGGAGAACGAACCGCACCATATGCAGTACATCTGGCACGCGGGCAACACGATCTACGCCGGTGGCCTCTACTCCGCCGCGACTTATATGTTCGACGTGTCCAAGCTCCCCGCGCTGACCATGTCCGGTGTGTCGATCCCCGCCGACACGCCGTGCGGTTCGGTGCCCGACGCCTTCGCCGTGCTTCCGGACGGCACTGCTTATGGCACCTACATGGGCGGTCCCGTGCTACCAGGGCCGTGCCGTTACACCGACGGCCAGGTGCGTGTGGGTAACGGGTTCGGGGGCACCCCTGGCGAGGTCGTGCACTTCGCCCCGAACGGCAAGGTGCTGTCCGAGTCGCCGGCGACCCCGCCAACCGCGGAGGACCCGAGCCGATGCGCCAACATCCCCGCACTGCCGAACGCGACCTGCGCCAACGTGCACGGTATCCAGGTGCGCCAGGACCTTCACCGGATGGTCACCTCCGACTTCGCGGAGCCGCGTGACATCATCCTGGATCCGGTCAAGGCGCCGGACCCGAACCTCTACCGTCCTACGGTGCGATTCTGGGATACCTCCAACGAGAACGACCCGAAGATGATCGCATCGACCGTTCTCCCGAACGGCCCGCGGGGCAAGACCCCGGGCACGGACCCGCTCGCCCAGGAGAACAGGGCTGGTATGGAGCCCGCGCTGACGAACCTGCCGCAGAACAAGGGGGCATTCGCGGAAACCTTCTGCGGTGGTGCCCTCTTCTACACCCCGGATATCACGGCTGCGAACCCGGCGTGGCGGGAGGTGTTCGACGACGCCACGGCCGCCAGGAAGATCAACCCGAAGGCGGATCCGAACGTGGGCTGCGACGGCGGTAGCTGGGTCGCCGTCAGCCCCGACGACCACACCCTGTACCACGCCGTTATCGGACGTAACGCCAGCGGCACCGATCCTGGGATGACCAAGATGGTCTATTCCCTGGACATCAGCAAGCTGATCGCCAGCGGTGCCAACCCACAGTGCAACATCACCACGGTGCCGGAGTCCTACAACGGCGGGAGCCAGGCCGACTGCCCGACGGTCGCAAGCGTTCTCCCCGTCAACGATCCGACCACCGGCGGTCCGCACTTCGGCTCGTTCGACAACTGGGTGAAGGGGCCGGATGGCCGCTACCAGGAAACCACGAACTATCCCCACATGGCGTTCACGAACTACTTCGTGGCCCGCTACGGCATGGACGGAGACCATATGGTCTGCCAAACCAATGTCAATGACGGGAAACTGTCACTTGACACCACATTCCGCGACGAGAACACAGGACAACCGTGCGTCAGTTTCAACAGGACGAACTGGCCGCATGGTGCCTACGGGCCCGCCAAACCACACCTGGCCCTCTACGTAATTAACAACGGCTGAGGAAAAGGATGAGGATTCCGCCGCAGAGCGGCGGGTGGAGGGCCATCCCGACGGGGTGGCCCTCCACCCGTGCCGCCGTTCAACGCGCCTTTTTCGGCACCGTGCTCGCCGTAGGTGTCCTGACGCTCGGTGCGGCCCCGGCGTGGGCGCACGGGGACGACATGTCAGCAGCAGCAGCACCGGACTGGGTCGCGGTCGTGGTGCGCGACGTGGTCCTGGCCACCGCCGCGGTGATCGGCGGCGTCGCGCTGCTTCGGCCGTTGGTGGCCCGCTCCGGCTCCGTCCCGGCGGCGACGCGAGCGATCCGCGTACTCACCCGGACCGCCGCGTTCGTCGGCGGCACGACCTTGGTGCTTTTCGCGGTCACCGGTCACGCCGTGCTGTGGCTCGCCGTGCCGCAAGCGCTCTTCATGATCGGCGTGACATTCACGCTCGGCCGCCCGGCGCTCGCCGTGGCCAGCGGCCTGGTGCTGACTCTGCTCACCGCCTTCGACGCCGTGGTCGTTGCCGGGCACACCGGGTGGGACATCGCGGCAGGCACCGTACACACCGTGGCCGCCGCGGTGTGGCTGGGTGCCACCGCCACGGTGGCCACCGCGCGCCGCGGCACGCGCTACCCGACGCTACGACGGCTCGCCCCAGCAGCCGTCACCGGCGGCATCCTGATTGTGCTTACCGGTATCGCGCAAGCGTGGATGGACGGGCTTCGACCGGACGCTACGGCGTTTGGCAGCACGTTCGGGAAGGTCCTGCTGCTCAAGACGGCGCTGCTGGGCATCGCCGCGGTGATCGGAGTGCTGGCCCACCGCCGACGGTGGGCGCGGAGTGCCAGCAAGGTATCCGCCGTTGCGCTGGCAGGGGCGCTCGCCGCAGGTAGCACGTTGATCGCTATCTCGCCCCCGCCCGCGGCACCGGTGCCTGGCGTGCCCCTGCTGCGCTCGGTACCGGTGAGCGCGAGCCAGCAACTCCCCGTCCTCGTTGTGCCGCAGCGCCCCGGGTGGAACCTCGTCCACGTCGACTCCACCGATGTAGCGGTCGGCACGGACCGCGGCCATCTCACGCCGGTCGCCGCGCGGCCGGGCACCACCGGTGGGTGGGCCTTGGTCGAGCTACCCCCCGGGTCGAGCAAGATCTGGATACAGCACGGCGAGACGCCGACATCGCTGCACGTCGACACCGGGCACGGCCCCCCGGCCACCCCTGACATCGCCGGCCCTGACGGGCCCGAATGCGCCAGCGCGGCTCTCGGGGCTCTCGCCGCGGGAGCGGACACGCCCCTGGCCTCTTGCCCTGGCGACCGGCTCGCCAACCAGGACGCCCGCTCATTGGCGGCCGTCGTCGCCTTCATCGCTGACCGGGGTGGCCACACGATCACCCTCGTCGGTGACTCCTCACCGCGATCACTGGCTGCGACCGAGGTGGTGCGCGACGCGGCGGCTGCGCACCACCTGGCGATCGCACCGAGACCCCAGGCCGATAGCGCTCTGCTCGTCGTCTCCGGGTGGACCGAAGCGAACACCACATTGCTTGGCGTTCTCCACAGCCAGGTCCCCAGCCTTGGGGCCTACCTCGCGCCGTGGCTCGCCAACTCGCGCATGCTGGCCTACGGGTCTGGAGCTGTCGTGGCGCTCCGTTTCGATCCCCGCAGCCCACAGCCCCTGCAGTACGCCACGACGCTACGTCGCATCGCTGGCAACGACGAGAGCGCCAGCGCAGCCGGTTACCGGGGATGGCTCGTCGCGAAGGGAGCATCAGACACGGGACCTACCAGCCTGTACGCCGGTTCGCTGATCTCATGGCTGCCGGCGAATCTCGCGATGCCCATATCAGGAGGATGGATCGAAAACGGCATCATCGCCAAGATCACGCAGCCGCTGGACTGACTTGACTTTCGCGGTCGAACATCGCGTGCCACCGGGCAGGGTTCATGCTGCGGCCCGCGGCACCTGTCTTCCCCAGCTTCACCAAGATCACGAAGTCCGGCTGGAGTACTAGGAAGCGACCACATCTCACGGGTCGTGCACGTCCTCGGACAGGGCAGACAGCACGGCGTCCTGGTCACCGGCCCCGCTCGCCGACGAAATCGTAGGCGAGCTCGGCTTCGATCCACTCTGGATAGGCGTCGAAGCCGCGACTGGTGATAACCGAGGACCGGTCGAAGATCGGCCATTGCGGCGTGGGGCTCTTCGTGCGGTCGCAGGCGGACGGCGCTCGCTAGGTCGAGGGCGACGTCCTTCATCGTGTGCTGCAGCCCAACCGGAGCAAGCCACGGCGCCGGGGCAGCAATGTGAAGACTCGACCTTCTGTTTAGTCGCGCCTGCGGACCGGGTAGCACCGCCCTGAACCAAGACCGACGCCGGGACAGGAACGACCGCTCGAATCCAGCGGCACCAGCTAAACCATAACCGTCCGCAATGGCCTCGAACGGATGGAAACCGCCTGGTCAGAGGCTGCGATCAAGAGCGCGCCCGAAGGGATTCGAACCCCCAACCTTCTGATCCGTAGTTGCGACGACAGGGTGCTGATCGTTGGTTTCCTGGGGAAACGCTGGTATGACAGGCGGCTGACTGGCATATCCGGTTACCGCTGTGCGTCGTTTCGTGGATGAGAACGTGGATGAAGATCAACAGTCCGTCCGGATGTCGACGAGGTAACCTGCCCCGAATCACGTGTCCGCAGTGATGCGGCATGTTTGCAACTCGTCGCCTCTCACGTGCATGCCCCTGGGCGACGACGACCAGGATCCCCCGTCCAAGTTGGCCCGAATAGCGCGCGCCGTCGTCGACCTGCGACGCTGAGTGCTCCATGTGGGTGATCCAACCGGCGGGAAAGTCACGGATCGACGCCTTATGCGATCCTGTCGTTGTGAGTGTGACGGTCCTAGACCAGGAGATGTATACCGAGGCCGAGGCGGCCCGGCTGCTCGCGGTACCCCCAACCACGCTCAACTACTGGCTGGAAGGTGGCGAGCGCCGCGGCAAGCTGTACGAGCCCATCGTGCGCGAAGCCCGCAAGGGCGGCCACCCTCCGGTGACCTGGGCGGAGTTCGTCGAGTGCGCCTGGCTCCGTCAGTACCGCCGCAAACACCAAGTGCCGATGAAGGAGCTGCGTGCCTTCATCACGCAGCTGCGCGACAAGCTTGGGGTGCCGTACCCGCTCGCACATGCTCGGGCCTTCGCTTACGCGGGCAAGTTGCTTATTGTCGAAGCGCAAGAGGTTGCTGGTCTCGATCCCGAGTATTACCTGGTCGCGCCGGTCGGGGGGCAGATGCTGCTGACCCCGCCTGCTGAGGAGTATCACGAGCGGCTGCAGTACGAAGACGACATCGTCGCTGCTTGGCGACCGCACGACGACCCGAACTCCAGCGTTTTGATACGGCCGAATGTCCGTTTCGGACGGCCGTCCGTCGCGGGAATCAGCACCGACGTGCTGTGGGAGCAAGTCGACGCCGGTGCCTCGATCGACGAGGTCGCGATGGATTTCGGAATCACCCCCCGCGACGTTCGTTGGGCGGTCAGCTACGAGAGCGCCCGCGCCGCGTGAGTCCAGCAGCGAAGTCGGCAACGGTTCGCTTCTACATCGATGCTGACTTGCTCGGCTTGGCGCGGGTTCTGGTTCAACTTCGGAGCGACGTCACGTTCCCGGGGGATCCGGGAGGCGTCATATTCAAGAAGAAGAGGCCGCCATGCCCCATCCAGCCCGGTGCCCTTGATGTCGACTGGCTCCCCGAAACTGCGCGTCAGCGCTGGCTTGTCATCACGCGTGATCGCAATATTCAGCAGCACACGCGCGAAATCGCGGCTGTTCGTGAGCACGGCGCGCGCATGATCGCCTTGGCCGGTGCCGACGCGGTAACCAAGTTCGATCAACTTGAAGTCGTCATGTGCCGCTGGCGCGACATCCAGCGGCGCCTCGACGAGCCTGGCCCCTTCATCTACCAAGCAAGCCGCACACGCCTGACCCTGGTCAGCCTCGACGGGCCGTAGAGCGTCGCGTCCGTGTCATGTAGAGCGCCTGAGTTCCACGGCAGCAATGCCGGCTCGCCGCTGGGCGGCCGGGGGGCTGGGCGAGGGTGATCCCGGCGTTGCTGACCAGGGACAGGTCGAGCGTCCAATCTCGTGCCGAACGCCGCTCCCACACGTGGAAGGCTTTGCCGATGTGGGCCTGGGCTTGGTCCGCCGTCATGCCGGTGACCGCCCGCAAATGCGCGAAGGCTGCGTCGGCATTGCCCTTGACCTGGGCGTATCCGAAGTGCGTGGTGCGGTGACAGTCGCTGCAGAGGCAGATCAGCCGACGCAGCACCTGCATGCTGGTCGGCTCGTCGTAGCGCCACCGTTCGTGGGCTTCCAGCCAGCGTTGGGCGTCGCGGCCTTCCCCGCGGTTGCAGACCTCGCAGTGCTGCCCGGCACGCCGGACGAGCATGCGGCGCAGCCGCTCCCAGTCTCGTTGCGCGATGCAGTACCGGACGTTGGTGAACCAGCACGAACTCGGGACCAGGTCGACGAACAGACCGGAACCGAACGTGCGGTCTTCGCCGGGGAGAACGTCCGGGAGGTCCGGCCGGGCCGTCCACGGCTGCAGCGCCTGAATGTCCGGGCGCGGGGCGTACCACCGTTTCGCATCGGGGTCCCACCGCGCCCCGGCGGCTTTCGCCTGGTCTTTCTCGCTGTACGGAACGTCCAGCCAGATTCGTTGTGGCATCGTCCTCGGCTCCCCTCCGCCGACACATCATGTGGACTGGACCAAGCATCCCGGGCGCCACCGACAAAACCCGGCGCATCGACCTGCGGTTCACCTGAATGAACCAGACCTGACCACGGGCGCCTCGTGAACAGTCCGCCGATTCGCCCGAACACGTGTTCGCTGGTGGCCGAGCAGCACTGTAGGTAGCTTGGCGACTACGGTCGACGTTCGCGGAGGGGTCCCATGAACGACACGCTGTGGCAGTTGGAGCCGGCGACGGCCGCGAAACATCGGCTGTATAAGCGATATCTCGACGGCTACTGGGCCAAGATGTTGCAGCCGAACGGTGCTGGCAACAGCTGGCCAAAGGTCACTTATGTCGACGCATTCGCCGGCCCCGGCCGCTACCTCGGCGGCGAGGAAGGCTCGCCCGTCTTCGTCCTCCGCCGGCTCCTCGACCACACGGCGCGGGGCCGGATGGGGCTGCGGCCGAACCGGGTCCAGCTGGTCTTCATTGAGAAGCGCCGCGACCGCTACAAGCATCTGGTGAAGGAACTCGGAGCGAAGTTCGGCGACCTGTCGGCGCTGCCGGTACGCGTCGAGGTTGTTCACGGCGAGGCCGCGGCGGAGACCGCACGGGCTCTGGATCACCTCCAGGCATGGGGAAACCCGGTGCTGGCGATCTTCGACAGCTGGGGCAACGTCAACGTGCCCCTGACTCTGCTGGAACGGATCGCGGCCAACCGCGGCAGCGAAGCGATCGTGACGTTCGGACCGAACTGGTTCAACCGGCGCGAGGACCAAAACGCCGAGCAGCTCGACGACGTGTTCGGTGGACGCGAGTACTGGCAGCGAGCCGATCGGGAGAGCAGCACCGACGAACGTTGGCGCGCGTGGTTGTCGACATACCGCGATGCGCTCGGACGCGCCGGATTCGAGTTTCAACTGCAGTTCGAGGTGGTGCCGCACACCGGGCAACCGCTGTATCTCGTGCACGGCACCAAGCACGTCGCGGGTGTCGAGGTGATGAAGGATGCCATGTGGACGGTCGATCCCGAAGCCGGGACGCTTTTCCGTGACCCGCGCACACGCGGTGCCGAGAGTGTCGGACAGCTGGACCTTTTCGGCAGTGGAGGCGGCGTTCACCCCGAACTGCGCGAGCTGATCGTGCAACGGCTCGACGACGGGGCAATCACCGTCGAGCAGCTACGAGACTGGCTGGTGCGGGAGACTGCGCGCTGGTTGGGCAAGCATGCGAACGCGGCAGTAAAGACAATGTGCGACGAAGGTGCCGTGCACGTCGAGCCGACCGGGCAGATCAGCAAGCGATCGGTGATCAGGCTGCGTTGAGCGCCGCTGGGGTGGGCATCTCGTCCCATGTGCGGCCGTCCAGCTCTCGACCGCCGGCCTTCGGGGTACGTCCACCCCACTGCTTGAAGAAGAACGGCACATGAGCCTGCTGGCAGTTGTCGCGGATCTCCCGCGCCCAACGCGGATCCATCGGACGGCACCCCGGACCGGATTCGCCGCCGACGATGACCCAACCAATGCCGTCGAGACTCAGGTCAGTGAGCGGGCCGAGCAGAGGCTCGCAAGACAAGAATCGCACGGCAGCCGGAACCATCCGTAGATCGTCGACGCGGTAGCTCACCTGCTCGTTCTCGACCGACACGCCGAGCCATAGGTTGGCAGGCCAGTTCAACGACGGAGCAAGGCGCCGCACGCGACGTGACCGCTTGGTCAGCACCTGGTAGGTGTGCTGCGGTGTCGCCTCCATCACAGCGAAGACGCGCCGGATGAACTCGACGGGGACCTTCGCGTGGAACAAATCGCTCATTGAGTTGACGAACACGAGCCGCGGCTGCCGCCAACGGAACGGCTCGCCGAGCGCCCCCGCGTGCGTCGCGACCCCAAAGCCCGGCCCACTCGTGCGCAGATCACCATCCCGCTGGTACTTCGCCGAGCCCATCGCCTTGAGGCGCTTGGCCAGCGTCAACGCATAACAGTGATCGCATCCGGCCGAAACCCGATCGCACCCGGTCGTCGGGTTCCAGGTAGCTTCCGTCCATTCGATGGCTGATCCATCACTCATCGCTTGCCCCTCCTCCGGTTCGTCGCGGATCGGTTTCCGCTCCAGGTGGTGGGATTGCTGTACGCGGACGGCCAATACCCCGTGCACTCTAGCCGGGCCGGGGAAAGCGCCGGTCCTGCCATACCCACGCGTCGCAATCCGATGTCACTCGTTCGTCCGATTGGTCTACGCTTCCAGGAGGCGGGCCGGTCACGACCCGGCCCGCCCCTCGACCGCGCAATTCAGTTGCCGCAGGTGACACACACCCACTGCCCGTTGCGCTTGACCTTGTAGCAGCCCCAGGGGCAGGGCGCGCCCAGCAGGACAGCCAGGCGGATCAACATTGTCTTCATGGTGCTCACCTCCTTTCCGCCTGCACGGTGTCGCGTGGGATATCCAGGGACAGCTGGTCGCCGACGTCGTCGAGATAGGTCCATTCGATGCGGGTGACGATGTCGCTGGGCTGGATGTCCTGCGCGTCGATGAAGAACCGGCGCATGAATTCCTCGGTACTCATGCCCGGGAAGCCTTCGCGCGCGACCTCGGCGACGGTAATCGCGTCGAGGGGCTCCCGGCGGACGTCGAGCACTTCGACCTCGGCGACACGCACGAGCGGCTCACCCGGGCGTCGACCCATGACCTTGCGGCACAACGTGATCCGCTCGCCAGTCCGGAGGTAGGCCCACCCTTTGCGGCGGGTCACGGTCTTGATCCGCGAGCGCACCTCGCGCTCGGTGAACGCGACCGACATCAGACGTGGCATCACAACCCCAGCGCCGGGACGGCCGGGTCGAGCAGCTCACCGCTGATCGCCTCGACTAGGGCGGAGAGGAGGACTTCGGCGGCCGGTGGGGTGACGGCGTTGCCGTAGCCGCGCACCTGGTCGCGTTTGGAGCCCTTGACCTTGTAGCCCTCGGCGAAGCCCATCCCGGCGGCGATCTCGTGGGTAGCCAGCATCCGGAAGGTGCACTGCTCGACCACCGTCCGCCCGGTGGCCCATCCGACGAGGGATTGGTGGCCGGCGGTGGTGAGGGTGCGGACGGGTTCGGTGATCGGTGTGCACATCTGGCCGGGGTTGCCGCGCGCGGTGTTGTGCCGCACCAGCATGTGCTCCGCCCCGGCCGGTGGGCCTATGAGGGCGTAACGGTCGCGGGTGGTGAGCGTGCCGACAGGTTCGTCGACTGGACGCGCCGGGCCGTTGGAGTAGTACGCGAGCAGCATCGCCGCGGCCTCCGTGGTCGGGCCGACGAGCCCGTGGTGGTTGCCCTGCGCCGACACCGTCGGCAACGGCCCTCCCAGCGGGTAGGCGGCGGTCTTCGAGCCGCCCCCGCGTAGGAGCGAAATGAACGGCGGGACGACGAGCGCGGTCTCGCGGCGGCAGGTCTGGGTCCGTAACGGCTGCTCCACCGTCGTCGCGGTGTCGATCCTGGCGCGTTTGGCGACCGGTACGACCAGTGGCGGCGCCACCAGCCCGTCGGTCTCCCGCGTGGTGCGGGTCGGCAGCGGCGCATCCACCGGAATCGCCTCGCGTCGCCAGGTCCCGCCGGCCGGCGCCAGCAACGCCCGTCCGTGCCGCTCGAGCCCGGCCTCGATCCGCGCGAGGGTGGCCTCGGCGAGCGGATCGGGGCGGCCCTTGGCGTCGACCCGTTCCCCGATCTTCGCTCCGGGTGGCAGGCTCCAGTCCACCACGGTGGAGGCGGGCAACACCTCGGGCTCGACGAGCTGGTGGCGGCAGGCCCGGTTCGGGCAGCGGTAGACGTACTGCCCCGTCTTCGGCCCGTACTTGCCCATATCGACACCGGGTTTCTTGAACACCTGCAGCGCGTCCACCACCTCATCGCAGCTGTTGCACTGGGCCTTGGGGCGCAGCCACTTGTCCCAGTCCGGGTCGCGGCCCAGCTCCGCGAGCCAGAACGGCATGTAGAACCGGTCCCGCGACTGCGTCACCCTCCCGGTCACCGGTCCCGTGACGTGCATGGAGTTCAGGGCGACCAGGCGGGTGCGGTAGCCGTGCGATTCGATCTCCCGGCGCCACCGACCGAATTCGTCCCACTTGCGCACCTGCACCACGTTCTCCACCACACCGGCCAGCACCGGCTTTCCCTTGCGGCGCATCGCCTGCAGGTAGCGGGGGATCTCCTCCATCAGCGCCCGCGCCCGCGCGACGTTCGGGTCCGTCGCCACCGCACCGACCGCGGGGTTGAACAGCACGCCCTGCGTGGAGCGGTCGAAGTCGCGGCGCACGCCGCGCGCGTCGGTCCACGGTGGACACGACGGGGACGCCCAGAACAGATCCGCGCGCGGAAAGCTCGCGATGTCGGCCTTGGCGATGTCCCCGCAGTAGTGATCGGCGTCCGGGAAGTTCATCCCGTGCACCTCCACCGCCAGCGGGTTGTGGTTCGCCGCCAGCATCAGCTCCACCCCGGGCACCGCGGCCGCGCCCTGGGAACTGCCGCCGAACCCGGCGAACTCGTCATACAGGCTGTACATCACAGGCCACCCCGGTCCGCGTACCGGGCCGCCGCCAGCAGCGCGGCCGCCAGCGAGCGGCCCACGCGCGGGGACAGAAACGTCGACGCTTCCGTGAGGGGGGCACGGTCCTCCCGGACGTAGATCACGACATCCCCGCCGTCGGGCTGCGCGGCCACCGCGACCACGTCCCCGAAGGAGGTGAACTGCCACTCGGCGATCCCGTCGACCTCCAGGTGGGGGTGGGGCAGCCGCAACCGCGCGGTGTCACGACGCCGCGCGCTCACCGGTCCTCACTCCCCGGCATCCCGGCGACCGCGACGGTCAGGTAGATGCGGCCGAGCTGGGAGGCGCCGCGGTTGGGGTAGAAGCGGGACGATTCCTGTACGTCCAGCACCGCGCCGATCCGGTCCACGGCTGCGGCGACCTCGGTCTCGGTCCCTTCAACACGAATCCTCATTGGACAGATCTCCTCGTCCTTGTCTGTGTGGCTCGGGTCAGGAATCGATGTGGTTGGACAGCAGCGCGGGCAGGCATCCGCATTCGTCGTTGGTGTCGTGGTGGAATCCGATGCAGCGGTCGTCGGGGCAGCCGCAGGCGTCCCCGTACCACTTGCCGTCCGGGAAGTAGTTCAGTCGCGCCCATTGGGCCTGGCTGATCCCGGCCGCTCGCAGCTGCTCACGGGCCTCGCTGTTCAGTCGCATATCAGCTCCTTAAGTCAGGTGGTTGGTCAGTTCTCGATGCGGGAGGCGAGGAACGCGGCCGGGTCGTTGGCATTGAGCGCGAACGCGCGGTCGCCGGGGTCAAGGGAGGTCAGCACGTGCAGTGGGGTCTCACCGGTTTCCTGGCAGCGGCGATTCACCTTGTAGGCGAGTGCGCCGAGCGCGGCGGCCTTGGCGAACACGCTGACGGCGTCCGGGTACAGCTCGTGCAACGCGTCGGCAAACTGCGTGTCGAAGCTGCTGGTGTCGGCCGGCCAGCTTCCCCGCCACGCGGGCACCGGCGTCTCCGGCCCGGCGCCCTGGCCCGCCTCGGTGGCGGGGTGCCTGCCCTCGGCGGCCGCCTCTTCGTGCTGCTCGGCCTTCCCGGCGCGCGCGTTGTCGACGACGTCCTGCATCCAGTCGGTGTCCAGGCCGGTGACGATGAGCAGGTCGGTCAGCGCGTGGTCGCGCAGTTCGCTCAGCTGGTGCTCGACCTCGCGGATCGCAGCCAACAGCTCTTTCGCATCCGCCGGGCGCAACCGGCCGCACCGCGTGTAGTGGAAGGTGTCCTCGGTGGCTTCGAGGATCGCGGCGGCCAGGCGCGCGGCATCAGTCCTGGTGAGGCGGACCGGGTGCTGCCCCGGCCGGGTGGCTTTGTAGTTGGTGTCGATCTCGACCAGTTCCAGGCCACCGGCCGCGTCGGCGTACTCGTCGAGGTCAAGTTCGCCGGCCGCGCTCGCGGCCTCCTCGGCGGGAGAGTCGTACCCGGTCACCGCCTCAACGGTCACCGTGTTGGGCCAGTCGTCGAGGCTGTCGGGGTTGGCGGTCCAGCCTTCGAAGCTGGCGCGGAACGGCTCGAACGCCGGTGTGGTGTTGCAGGTCTGGCAGTACTCGACGTTGTGGGCGATGCACTTCATGGCATGTGTCCTTTGTGGTAAGTCGTGTTTGCGGTTCGCGGAGCGGGCTGGCGCGTACGCCCAGCAGTTGCAGCGCGGGTCCGGGTGGTTGGTGGCGTCGTGGTGGGTCCAGCACTCGCCAGCGTCGTGCGCGGTCTCTGGGTGTCCGCACTGGCAGATATCCGGCATCGCGAGCCTCCTAGTGGTCGACGTGGTCTTTTTGCTTCTCAGTCCGCGGCCCTTGGGCCAGTGGGCTGGCTCCCCTGCTTTTGGGGGGCCTGCCCGCGGGCGAGGGCGACCACGGCCCCGGAGGCTCACGGTCAGGGATCGCGCTTGCGCGACCGGCGGAGCCGGCTTGTCCTTGACCGTGAGGTGGGGCCGTGGTAACCGGACTCGTGTGCCGCAGTCGAGGTGAGTAGCTACGTTTGTCGCGTCAGGGAAAGCAGCGCCGGCCGAAGGACGGCACCTGTTCCCGCCCGTGGAGGGCGGTGGTATTTCGGGTGGTGCAGCCGTTCGGGCTGGTGTTTTTGTCGGACCCTGGTGTCACCATCAGGGGTATGGAGCTGACCGGACGCGATTTCGACCGCATCCCGAAGGGGAATGTGCGGGTGCCGGTGGTCGAGTTCGCGCGTCTGTGGCTCGCCGCCGAGCAGCGCTACGAGCAGGACAAGACGTGGGCGAGCTTCGGTGTGGTGCAGACCTGCCGGTGGTTGGCCGGCGCGACGGTTCGGCCGGAGTCCGGCCGGACCTACGTGGCTGAGGCGCCGGTGACCGGGCGCTTCGGTGTGGCGCACGAGGAGACGATCGAGGCTGAGTCGATCGCGGCGGAGGTGTTGTTGTTCCGTCGGCCGGTTGCGCCGTGGTTGGCGGAGCGCCCGGGGTGGCTGCTGGCGGTGGTGCAGACCCTGGGATGGGCGTGGCGGCGCAGCGGGCAGCCGCCGATCGACGTTGCTGCCCACGCCCAGGGCTGATCGGTTCATCGCGCCATCACCGCATCGTCTTCCGCCGCAGCGGCGTCGGTGTTGCGCCGGTACATTTCCGCCGCCTGGGCCTCCTCGGCGGCGTGCTGGTCTTCGACAGCTTGACGGGCCTCGATTTCGAGCAAGGCGCGCTGCGCCTGGATGAGGTTGTTCGCCGTTTCCTCGGCCGAGGACACCCGCACCTCCTCCGACTCGACGGCGGGTTCCTCGGCGGCTGCGGTGTCGCGGATGTCGGCGACCTCGGTCTCGACCACCTCCTCACTGGCGGCGTTGAGGGCGTTCTGCTGGTCGACGGTGGTGAGGTCGGCGTTGCGCTGTTCGGCGACGTCGGTGAGGTCGGCCTCGTCGGTGATGTCGCGGTGGACGTCTTCAGCGGCCATGTGCTCGCCGTGCGCGTCGAGCCATTCGGCTGCGGTCACGGGCTCCGGCTGGGTGGTGTCGACGTTGCGGGCGGCGAGTTCGAGGCGCGCCCGGTCGGCGGCGGCGCGGGTTTCGGCGGTGTGGGCGTACCACACCGCACGCGCCTCGTCGGCGGTGTCCAACTCGGCTGAACGCTGGGCGAGGACGCCAGCCAGCGCCTCGGCGTCGGCGGCCTCCTGCAGCAGTTTCTCCCGCTCGGCCTCGTCGGCCGCGGCGTCGGCTTCGGCGCGGCGCAGCGCGGCTTCGCGGCGGCGGGCGTCGCCCGCCTGGTGGGTACCGGCGAGTTCGTTGCCGACGAATGCCGGCCCCCACGTCTTCTCGCGCTCCCACGCGCGCATCCGCACGAGGAGTTGCCCGTCGCTCATTTCCAGCTCGTCACGCCCGGACTCGGGCCGCCCAAGTGCCCGCCAGGCGGAGCGCCACGAGGCGTAGGTTTCGACCTGCCCGGCCTTCGGGGCGGGGCCGAGCGCGGTTCCCGGGTCCTCGTGCCCGGTCAGCTCCCGGTGTGCCGCGACCGTGCCGGCCTGCTCGATCCAGCGGTGCCGCTCATCCGGGTCCTCGGGCACCGGGCCGAACGCCTCGACCGCCCACTGCTGCGGTTCGGCGGCCAGCTGCCGCCCCAGCTCGTGGCGGCGCTGGTCGGCGGTATCGGCGAGGGTCTGCAGGTAGGCGGCCCACTCGGGGTCGGCGACCTTGGGCAGCCAGTCGGTGTAGCTGTCGCCGACCGGGTCGAGGGTGACGGTGTCGGTGATGCGGTGGTGGATGACGTTGGTCAGCTGCCGCGCGCCGGACAGGCTCCGCCCGGTGACCGCGTCGTCGAGAACCCGCCGAGGGTCGTGCCCGGCGAGTTCCACGCGACGCAGTAGGCGCGCGAGCGTGGGGCCGCCGTCTTCGGCGGCGATCCGGGCGCGCTGGTTCTCCGTGAGGTGCCCGGCCTCGACCAGGTCGTCCAGCCACCGCGCGGTGCGGCCCGCGGTGGCCAGTTCGTTGGCGTCGGCGAGCAGTTCGGCCGGGGTGCGGATGGCGTCGGTTTCGGTGGTCGACTTGGTCGCTTCCGCCAGCGCCGAGCGTTGCGGCCCGGTGCCGTCGAACGCGCCGGCCAGCACCGCGGACGGGTTGCGTTTCACCGCCTCCAGCGCGGCACCGTCGGGCGCGTCGGCGGGGACGGCGAGGGTGGTGACGTGGGCGGTGTTGTTCTCCCGGCCGCGGGTGAGCCCGACGTAGAGCGCCTCCTGCGAGGTGGATTCGGTGATCACTGGGTGCGAGGTGTCCACCGTCAAACCTTGGGCACTGTGGACGGTGGAGGCGTAGCCGAGCACCACGTGTTCGCCGACATAGTCGGCGGGCAGCGTGATCCGTTCGCCGAGCACTTCCCCGATCCCGTCCTCGCGCCCGAGGACCGGGGCGACGACCATCCCGCCGTCGTCGCGGGTTTCCAGGACCCGGTATTGCTTGCGGTTGATCGGCACTTCCCGGTTGCCCTCGACACCGGCCAGGTCCCACCCGTTGAGGCGGGCCTGCACGAGGTCGCCGACTCCGGCGTAGGTGCCCTGCATCCCCAGCGGCACCCCGGTCTCGGCGACCTTGCCGAGCCGGACGAGTTCGCGGCGCAGCTCCGCCGACAGGTGCGCGGCCTGCTCGTTGGTGTCCACGATCAGCAGGGAGTGTTTCCCGTCCAGGGTGTCGGCCAGCCAGGCGCGGGCGGCGCTGGCTTCGGCCTGCTCGCGGGTGCCCGCGTCGAGCAGGCGGCCGTGTTTGTGGTAGTCGGCGAGTACGCTCTGGTCGCCGTCGCGCAGTCGTAGCGAGGCGGCGCGTTCCCAGTCGGCGGTGAAGCGGCGGACCTCGGTCAGCTCGTACGCGGCGCCGGCACCGGCGACCAGGTCCATGCCGCCACCGGCGCCGACGGCGGCCAACTGGCGGTGGTCGCCGGTGAGCAGGAGTTTCGCCCCGGCCTCGCGCACGTGGTGGTGGATGCGGGCGAGGTCGGCGGTGTTGGCCATCGCCGACTCGTCGACCACCACCAGATCGCCCGCGTTCAGCTTCCACGCAAGGTGTTCCGGGTGGGTCGATCCCTCGGCGAACTTGGCCTGCGCACCCAGCCAGCGCGTGATGTTGCGCGCCGTCAAGCCTTCGCCGGCCAGTACATCGGTGGCGACCTGGCTGGCGGCCAGGCCGACCACACGGCGGTGCTGGCCGTCCCACAATTCGGGGTCCTGCCACGCCTTCGCCAAAGCACCGACCACAAAGGACTTGCCCGTGCCAGCCGGGCCGACCAGCGATTCCACCGCCGCACCGGAGGACAGGACGCCGCGCACGGCGGCGGCCTGGTCCGCGCCGAGCACCACCCCGGCGTCGGCCAACGCCTCGACGAACCCGGCGGCGGCGGTGCCCTCCAGCGCAGGGGCGCCGCCGCGGGCGGTCGAGGTGACCAGGGCGCGTTCGGTGTGCACGTGGTCGGGGGTGGCGTAGAGGCGACCGCCGGGGGCCTCGTAGGCGGAGCGGCCGTTGGCCACCCGCAACCCCGTCGGGAGCTGCTGCTCGCCGGGTCGCTCGGCGTCCAGCGGCGTCGCCAGTTTGAGCCCTTCCGCGGTGAGCGTATCCAGCAGGCGCGCGACCTGGGCGCCGTCGAGGTCGCCGAGCTGGTCCGGCAGGGCATCACTGATCGCCCGGGTCAAATCCGGTGCGGTCCAGGCGGCTTTCCTCGACTGTACGTCCGCCAGGGCGGTGGCCAGCACCTCCGCCGGGTTCCACGCCGCCTGCTCGCGCGGCGTGCGGGCCAGGTGCAGCACGTCGCGCGCGACGCCGGCCAGCCCGTTGGCGACCTCCGCGCGCAGCTCCCGGTCCCACCGCTCCAGCCGGGCCTCGGTGGTCTCGCCATCGTGCGACTTGGCCTTGCGGGTGGCGAACGTGGCCTGCCGCTGCAACCGGTCCAGCTCCAGGCTGTTCGGCTCGCGGCCGAAGCGCGCCTCGAACGCCTCCACCAGGCTCGCGGTCTTGCGGGTGATCGCCCGACGCCGCGAGGAGAACAGGTCCATCACCTGCCGGTCGATCCCGACCACCTCGCGGGACTTCCCGTCCGGGCGCGCAGCGAACCGCACCCCCAGCGCGCGGGCGAGGTGTTCCTCGGTGGTGCGCTCCCCCACCGCGGCCGCGGCACCGCGGAACTTGTGCATCGCCCGGGAATCCAGCGTGCGCCACTGCCCGTCGACGCCCTGGACACGGTTGAGGATCGCGTTGTGGATGTGCAGCTGCGGGTCGTGGTTGCGCGAGTCGTGCTGAAAGAAGCTCGCCACGACAAGGTCATGGGCGTCGATGAACCGGCCCGCGGCGCCGCCGTGGTGTCCGACCCGGCTGTAACCGGCGTGCTCGGACAGGTAGTCCAGCGCCGCTCGGTTGCCGGCCCAGATCGCGTCCTCGACCGCGTCCCGGTGCGCCCGCCACGATGACGCGGCCGCGGCCGCGTCATCGTGCTGCCGCGCCAACTCCGCCAACTCCGACGGCTCGGCCCCGGTCGACGACGCCGTGGCCAGCGCCGCGGCGAACCGTTCAGCCATCCGTTCGGCCTTCACCTGCTGCGCCTCGAACGCCGTGTGCAACACGGTGACCGACTTCTGGACGCTGAACGTGGCGTCCAAAAACGACAGGTTCTGGCGGGCACGCTTGCCCGCGTCCAATCGCAGTTCCTCGCGGCGTTCCGCCGTCGCGTGCGGCTCGGCGTCCAACGCCGCCGCGTACAACTCGTCCTCCGTCGGATAGTTCCGACCCGTGTGCCCCAAAGTGGACGCCTCACCCCAGCGGGCTGGATCTTTGAACGCCTCGTCCCGCGGGTCGACGAACTGCTCGTAGACCGCGCGCATGTCCTGCTCGTCAACAAGCCCTGTCAGGCCGAGCGCGGCGGCGCCGCCGCCGTACCAGCGGCCCGGCGGCTCCCCCGCCGCGACGGCGTCGGTGTAGTAGTTCTCCCGCCCCTTCGCGACCTCCTCGGTCAGATACTTCACCGAGTAACCCCGTGCCAGCGACAGCATCTACAACCCCCTAACAAGATCAACAACCAGGATTTGAAGATCAACAACGGCAGCGCCGTTCCCGGGCGCCCGCCAGGGCGCACCGGCCCATCGGATCGTGATGCCTAGGTGTGCTTGTTCTCTTTGGCTTGGTGAGTCGTTGCTGGGTGAGGTGCTGTTGATGGTCTGGGACTTCTGAGTTGGCTTGCTGAGTGGTGGTGTCGTGGTGATCTTGTCGGTGGTCATGAGTTGGCCTTCGTGGTGCTGGCTTCGGTGATGAGGTGCAGTGCTGCTGGCTGTTCGCGGAGTTCCTGCAGGGCGGTTCCGGCGGTTCCACGCGAGACCTCGGCGAGCTGCATCAGCTGATCCACGGTCGGCAAGCTGCCGGAGCGCGCCGCATGTTTGCGGGCCTCACGCAGCGCCCGGTCACGCTTCGGCGACGCCGGGGAGGTGCCTGGACGCCGCGGACCGTCCGCGGGCGCGGCGCTGTCTGTCGGAGCGTTCGACTGGACGAGCGCAGGTAGCTCGGCTGTACGTTCAGCCGCCTCCGACGGGGCCGACGCATTCAACGCTCCCGACTGAACGGGGCGCGACTGAACGGGCGACGGCTGAACGGCTGGACGCTGAACACGCTCCGGCGCGACGGGCCGAGTGGACGGCGCCACGGGCTCGACCGCCGTCACGGCGCCGTCCACTGCGCCGTGTCCGGTCTGGTTCGGCCGGTGGTCGGTGGCGAGCATGAACAACAGGTGCGCCACGATCGCCGCCGCGATCGCGGGCCAGGCGCCCACACCGAAACGCAATACCTGCGGCACCGACTGCGCCGCACCACCGGCGGCGCCGATGCCTCCGGCGAGGAACACCGCCTGCGCCACGCCGGACAGGCCGGCGGCCAGGATCACCACCGACCACGCGTAGCGGCGCCCGGCGTCGTCGAGGCGTGAGGTCGCCGCATAGGCCACGATTGCGAGACCGTCAGTGATCAGCGGGTAAATCCACGCGATTCCAGCCGGCACGCCGGAGGCGGCGGCCACCTCGAACAGGCCGTGCGCCGTCGCCGCCGCGGCCCCAAGCGCGACCAGCACACCGGCCGCCAGCAGCACGGCCGACGACTTTCCGTGCCTGCTCATGCCCAACCCCTCCCCTCGCTCGTGTCCGACACCGCGGTGTGCACGGCGTCGTTGCCGGCCCAGCGGGCGCACCGCTCGGCCCGGTCCTGGTCCTCACGTGTAATGGCGGCCTGGTGCAGCGCCTGGTCAGCCTCGGCCACCGCCCGCGCCAGTGGCGCCTCATCCGGCTCCGCGAGCACCTCGTCGATCCGGTCCAGCACCGCGTCCGTGTCTTCGGCACTGGGCGCCTGGTCGTGCGATGTGGAGCGCGAACCGGGGCCGGCTGCGTCGGCCGTGCCGACGTACGGCTCGGTCCCGTCCTCGGCGCGGTCGTAGGCCAGCTGCTCGGCCTGGTCGTCCTCGGCGGTGAGCACGTCGGGCTCGTAGTCCTCGGGCACCGCGTACTCCCGGCGGTCGGGGAGGTTGCGGGCGATCCAGCTGCCCGGCTCCGGCTCCCGCTCGGGCACGCCCGGTGGGGCCGCGGTGCCGGTGGGTTCGTAGTAGTACAGCTCCCAGTCCGACACGTCCCCGGCGACGGTGAACACCGCGCCGGTGCGGCGGTTGCGGACCACGTCGCCCAGGTCGAAGCCGCTCGGTCCGCGGGGCGCGGTGTCGATGGTGCGGTCGCCGCGGGTCGGACCGACGTAAAGGGCTTCCTGCCCAGCCGACTCGGTCACCACTGCGGGCGAACAGTCGACTGTCTCCGCTTGTGCACGGTGGCCGGCATCGTCGTCCGCAGCACGCTCGTCTTCGGAGTGGTTCCGTCGCCGGTCCGCGTTGTTGATGTCCGGCTCGCTGACGACATCGGCGGCGAACGCGGTGCGCACCTGCTCGGCCTGTTCGGCGGTGATCCGCGGGGTCGCCTCGTCAGCCGCTTGCACGACGGCGGCGTGGCGGGCTTCGTCCGGCTCCATCCCGGCGCGAATGGCTTCGCGGTACAGGTGGACCGCGTGTTCAGCCAGAACCCAAGCACCCGGGTCGTGCGCCTCGACGACGGCGAGCATCGCGGCGTCCTCGCTGACGCCACCCGCAACCTGACTACGGAACCTCGCGACCGCGTCGTCGGCCGTGTCGTAGTTCCGCAACGCCTCCTCGGCGGGCATCAGCTCGGCCGGATCGATCGTCACCACCTCGACCCCGTCGAGGGCCTCGCGCACCTCGTCGACATTGCGCTCGTCGTTGCTCATCGCCGGCCACCCCCGTTACGACGGCGGGCGGTCTCGGCAGCGCGGGCCTCGGCGACCAGCTCCGCATCCGGTTCGGGTGCGATGTCGGTGCGGGCGGTGCCCCACCAGGCGGCGATCGGCGCCAACGCCAGCCCGGACGGGATCACCGGCCCCGGCAGGTACCGCTCCCCATCGGCCTGGTGTGCCTCCAGCGAGCAGTTCCCCGTCGCCGCCTTGATCCGCTTCACCACGCCGGGCCGGTAGCGGTCGTGCCAGTCCGCGGCACGGCCGACGGTGGCGTCCTTGTCGACGTAGGCCGCAACCCACGCCCGCATCAGGCACACCAGTTCCTCGACCACGTCCGGGTGCCACCACCAGCACTCCGGCACGGCCGTGGCACCGTCGGGGTAGCGCAGGAACACCCGAATCAGCCACACCGACAGCTCCGTCAACACCTCCTGCGCGGCGGCAACGGCGTCATCCTCGGGACCGTCGTCGAGATCCAGCCAGGACAACGGCCGGGTCTTGCTGCCCTGTTCCTGCGGGCCGGCCTGGTCAACGAGGGTCTTCACGACCTTCGCGAGCTTGGTCACCTGCGCGGGCAGAGGCGCGACCTGCTCGTGCAGCGCCCGCACCTGCTCCGGCAACGGGGACACCGCCTCCATCGCCATCCGCAGCGCCTCGACCTCGCGGGCCAGGCCCGCCACGGCCCGCATCGTCTCCTCCAGGCCGGTGCCGTTGGCGGGATTGTTCTCATCGTTGACGCCCATCAGGCCACCTCCACCAGGTCGAACAGGGTGTGCAACTCGCGCCAGGCGACGTGGTGCCGACCATCGGCGGTGCAGTAGCAGTCGGTTTCGTGCTCGGGCCGCCAGCAGCGGCCCAAGTGATCGCGCACCAGCGGCCGGTCCACCGGAACCGGGCAGGGGTCGCGGCCAGCCACACCCGCGGCGCTGCGGTGTTCACAGCGCCACCCCCGGGAAATCGGCGGTGTCGGACCAGTCCAGCTCGGCCGACTCCTGGCCCGGCCGCACCACCCGGTGCGTCGCGGCGATCAGCGTGTCGATGTCGTCGCGGCGGAACACCACCGTCCCCGTCCCGTCCGGTGTGGACAGTCCGAGCACGACCAGGTCCCCGCGGACCGAGACCCGGAGGTCGCCGACCCCGGCGTGGCCGTAGACCAGGGCGCTGGACAGCAGTTCCCGCGAGACTGTCCATTCCAGACCGGGCTGTACCGCGTCGAAACCGAGCACGATCGCGTACGGGTCCTTACGCCGGTACCTCGCGAACACCGTCCCGTGGCCGGACTCCAGCAGCGCGGACAGCTTCATCGTCATCGCGTTCATCACCGCTCCCCCTCGCCACGCTCGGCCTCGCGGATGGTGTCCAGCCGAATCACCTGAGCGGGCACAACCTGCTCGGTACGGTCCTGCGTCGGCACCGCGACACCGGCGGCGCGGCGCTTGTCCCTGCGGTCAGCAGCCCGGGCGGCGAACCACGCCTCAATCCGCTCGGCCACCGCGTCCGCACGCACCGCCCACTCGCCCCACCGTGCGATCCACCGCTCGGCCAACACCGCACGGCGTTCGGCACGGGCGGCGGCCTTGACGTCGCGCCGTTTCCACGCCATCTGCAACCGCCCCACCGACGCGGGCATCCCCCGGCGGACGATCACCGCGTGCATCGCGGGCAACTGCGAGATCTGCCCCGGCGAGAGCACCGGCACCTTCCGCAACGACCGGCCCGTCACGTTGCCGTCCGCGTCCTCGGTATCGACCAGCTCGTCACGATCAGCCGTGAGCATCGAATACGCGTTGAGGTCGTCCGGGTCCCGCGAACCGCCCAGGATCATCACCGTCGCCGAGTTCGTCATGATCGCCGCCGCGCCGGTGTCGCCCCACCGCTGCCGCAGCTGCGCCCGCGACTGCGCACCGATATGGATCGTGACGTTGCGGCCACCCATGTCCGCGGTCCAGTTGTGCAACGGAATCGGACAAATCAACGCGGCCTCGTCAAGGACCAGCGTCAACGCCGGGTCCAACCGGCCCCCCGGGCACTCCGCGGCCATCCGCCGCGCCTCCCGCGCAATGTGCGCGGTCAACGCCGCCACCAACGGCGCCGTGTGCCCCTCCTCCGCACCCAGCATGTAGACCGTCGCGTGCGAGCCGAGCAACTCGGCAACATCGAAAGACCCACCGGTCGCCGCCGCCGTGGCCGCCGGGTCCGTCAACCACCCCAGAGCGGGCATGATCGTCGTCGTGATCGAGGAGCGGGTCCGCTCGTTCGTCGTCAAAAACTGCTGCGCCGCCTGAACAAACGCCGGTTCGCTCGACCGCCGCAACAGGCGTAGCACCTCATCGGTCGCGGCCTCGGGGTCGGCGACCCAGGACTGCACGTCCCGCATCGACAACTCCCCCAACGCCGCGGCGTGCATCAGCGCCGCCAGCGCCTGACGAGCCAGGCTCACCCAGTGATCGCGCTCCGCGTCGCCACCCCCGGTCGGCAACAGGTCACCGGCGCGGTAGGTCGCCCTCACCGGCGAACTGCAGCCGGTCAACGGGTCGAAGCTGATCGTCGATTCCAGCCCGCCCAGCCCGGAGGGGTTGAACACATACAACGGGCCGCGCCCACGCCGTACCCCCGCCGTGAGGTCGATCAGGTCCGTGCGGGTGGAGGTGGCGATGACCGCGCCCGGCGCGTCCAAGATCCGGCCGGCCAGCTCGCCCGTCTTCCCGGTACGGGGGCCACCCACCCGCAAGGTGACGTCTTCTACCGGTGACCAGATCCCCTGCCCACCAACGAGGGCCAACCGGGTCGCGTACTCCGTCACCGGTGTCCGGCGACGCTGCCACCAGGACACATTCCGCAGGCTCGGCTTCACGGTCTTGGCCTTGCGGCGCATCGCCGACTTCGACGCCACCCGGAAGATCTGCCACCGCGAGGCCACCCCGTCATTGCGACGGGCGCGCCGCGACCATCGACCGATCAGGCCCCGCGAACCACCCCGACCGCGCAGACCCAGGGCGACCGCGAACAGCAGCACCGGACCACCGAAGACCAGGCCCCACAACCACACCCCGTAGCCCGGGGTCTCCACCGGTACCCAGCCCGCGAACCAGATCGACAGGCCCACCACCCCGGCCGAGACCGTGCCGAACCGGGCCACGTTGCCCTTCACCAGCTCCGCAAGGCCGAACACCGCCGCCGCGACACCCGCGACCACGAACCACGGCCAGATCACGGCCGCCTTCACGTGCCAGCCCGACAAAGCCGAACCAAGGAAGATCAATACCGTCGCCACCAACGTGGCACCGAATGTCCTCATCAGACCGCACCCCCAGCCGTACCGGCCCCGGCCGACTCGCCGAGCTGCCTCATTGGATCGGGCTCACCCCACGAGTCGAGGTCACGCCCGAACTCGCCCCTGGTCACGACGTGAAGGGCGTTGAGCGCGATCTCGACGCCGTCCTGCATGCCGAGCAAGTGCATGCGGCTCGGGTCGTAGTCGTCGGCTGCGGCGGCCTTGGCGTGGCAGTGGTTGCGGGAGTGCTCCAGCATTTCGACGGCACGCTCGAGCGCGCTACGCAGCTCGGCGGCAGGCATCCGCTTGGCGCTCATGCCGCGCCCCCAACCGCACCCGACCGCCAGGCGTCGGACCAGTCCGCGACGTCAACGCACCGGCCAGCTGCCAGGACTTCGGCAATAAGCCGCTCGACGACGACGCGCGGGACGACATAGCGCCCACCGATCTTGACAGCGGGAAACTTGCCACTGCGCAGGTGCCGATACATGGTCGACTGGTCCAGCCTCAGCAGCTCGGCAGTCTCAGCGACGTTGTAGAACGTCGGTGCCGAGGGCTGGCTGGGAGAGAAATTGCTGACGGTGTTCACGCGGCACCCCCAGCCATGTGGACCTCACCGGGGGTCTCGTCGGGCTGACCCGCACGCGTCGCGGCGGCCGCCTCACACGACGCGAGGTATTCCTCGATCGCGTCACCCGGAATCCGAACGGCACCCTTCCCCGTCCCGAGTCGGATGGCACGAAGCGAGCCGGACTCCACCGCGCGATAGATCGTCGCCACCGAGACGTCGAACGCCTCTGCCACGGTTCGAACCCGGTACAGCCGGGTACGCTCAACCTGCATCGATGCTCCCAAAGTTTCGATGTCCGCCCCGGCTGGTGTTGCAGCACCGGTCGGGGCTTTGCTGTAACTGCTGTACTCGCCGTACCTAGCTAACTGTACCTGCTGTATCTGCTGTGTCAATTGTATCGACGATTGAAGCTGCTGTATCTGGTGAACCAGCACGGATACGCTGAGGTCATGTCTTCCGAGCGCCTGGACCTCGACGACCCCCAGCGGCCGTTTGAACAGATCGCGGCGAAGCTTCGGGCTGCCATAGATACGGGCGAGTTGCAGCCCGGTCAGCAGCTCAAGTCCGTCCGCGCGCTCGCTGTGGAGTACGGCGTGTCCGGCGGCACCGTGCAACGCGCGCTGGGCGCTCTCCGCGATGAGGGGCTCGTGACCTCGTGGCAAGGGCGCGGTGCGTACGTCCGGCGGAAGCCGGCGGAAGCCGGCGGTAAGGACGCCCGTCCTAGCGGCCCGCGAGGCAACACACCGGACGCCGACCTTGACCAACTTCGGCGCACCGTGGAATCGCTGGCGTCGCGGGTCGAAGCCATCGAGCAGCAGCTCGGAAGTGAGGCGCCCTAGTGGCCGAGTTGCTGCACGAAACTCGTCAAGCCGTCGATCCAGTTGATCACCGACTTCACCCACATCGCCGCGTCCGCAGGGTGCTTCACAACCATCACCAACACCACGGCTGCCATCACTGTCCCAACGAGCTTCCGCAGCATCCCGCCACCCGGCTGAACCTTCGGAATTGTCTGCCTGGCCATCAATGCTCCCTTGCTGACTGATCTCACTGGCGTTGCTCATGACTCAAGAAAACCGCTGGTGGCAGGGGTGCAATAAGGTCGTGGCGAGTACCCACGCTGAGTAAACTGCTGAGTAACAAGTGCGCTCGTCGCAGCCGGAGGGGGACGATTGCAGTGACAAGGCAACGACCAGCAGACCACTTGACACCGGACGTCTTGGCCCGTCCCGAGTTCAGGCATGCGTGTGCACAACGGAACCTCGGCGACGTACTCCGTCTCGCGAAACGCTGGGGCGGCGTGGGCTTCACGGCGTCGCATCTGGCACGCCGGTGCGGACTCACCGTGTCGCGAGTACAGGACTACATCCACGGGCGAGTGCAGGCACAACGCGTCGAAATCTTCGAACGCGTCGCCGATGGCCTGCACATCCCCGGATCGATGTTCGATCTCGCGCCGCGGGCATGGGAACGACGGCTGGCCACCGTCGCGGAAGCTGCTGGCGCTGCCGACACGGAACCAGCGACCGGAAACGGAGATCCTTCGGTGTTGCGACGCGATTTCATGAAGCTTGGCGCCGGAATGGCGGCCACCACACTGGCCGCCGCACGAATGCCAGGGATGCCGTCACGTACCGCGGGAAACCGAATCGGCGCGAGCACCGTCGCCGAATTGAAGGACGACATCGTCCGCCTTCGTCGGCTCGACGACCATCTCGGCGGCGCCGATACGTTCAAGTACTACGAAGTAGAAGTGGAGAAGACGGCCGCGCTGATCCGCGAGGGCAGCTATTCGGGAGCAACACGACGTGACCTGCTGAACCTTTTCGCCGAGCAGGCGCAACAAGCTGGCTGGGCCGCTTTCGATGCCGGTTGGCAAGACAAGGCCAAGGAACTGTACGAGCGCAGCTTCGGCGCAGCCAAGGAGGCCAGTAACCCGGAGCTGGCAGGGAACGCGCTCGCGCTCCGCTCGTACCAGCTTCTCTCCGCCGGCACCGTCGCAACCGATTTGACCGACAAGTCGTGTGCCATCGCAGAAAAGAGTATCGAGCCCGCTGTGAAATCGCTCCTATTCCAGCGGGGCGCGTGGACGTACGCCATTGCTGGGCAAGCCGAGCGTGCCGCGCAAGCGCTCGGCAAAGCCGAAGAAGCGTTACAAAGCCCTGCCGGAACTGCACCCGACTGGGCAGCGTGGGCTCACAATTGGACCGAGTGGCAAATCATGGTGGGCCGCTGCTGGACCGAACTTCGGCGACCGCTCCGCGCGGTTCCAGCTCTTGAAAGCGCTATGGCCCAGTACGACGACAGCCATGCGCGGGACAAGGCGCTTTACCTCTCGTGGCTGGCGGACGCCTACCTCGACGCCGGGGAAATCGAGCCAGCAGCGACAGCGCTGGGCCGCGCCTTCGACCTGTCGGCGAACGTGGCTTCGAGCCGGCCGCAAGGGCGCCTCACAACAGTCCTCGACAGGTTCGAGGAACACAAGGCCGCGTCCGGCGTCGCTGACCTACTCGCGCGTCGTCCGCTCAACCCAGTCGAAATACGGAGCTAGACCGGCAGCGAACGGCACGGCCGTGATCTCCGGGTTCGTCCACTCGTGACGGTCGACCAGAAGCTTTTCAAGCTCCTTGTAGTGGTCATCGGTGGTCTTGAGGAGGACCTGCCACTCTTCGCCGGTGCCGAACTCGCCCAAATGCCAAAAGACGCTGGTGACCGGGCCGACTACCTGCGCGCCTGCCGCGAGCCGAGCCTCGACGGCGACCTTGGCGAGCTCGGTCGCGAATTCCTTCGTGGCCGCCGCTACCTGTACCTGCCACACCTGAGTCATGAGCCCGAGCGTACCGACCGCGCTGGGGCTCGTGGGCCTCCGCAACGGCGAAGCTAATTGCCGGTTCCCAGCTTGGGCATCCGGCTGGCGATCGTTGCTGCTGCAGCCTTGTCCGCCGCGCCGACCCAGGCGGCGTAATGCCTGAGGGTCGTTGTGCCGTCACCGTGACCGAGGCGACCGGCCACGGTTCGCAGGTCCACCCCAGCGGTGAGCAGCTCCGTCGCCGAGTAGTGGCGAAGCTCCTTGAGCTGTGTCTGAATACCCAGTTTGGTCACAAGGCGGCCGTATCGCCTCGTCAGCGAACTTGGGTCGCGCGGCTTGCTGAGATCTGGTTGCGCTGAGAAAAGCCAGGTCTTGCCGGTCAGTTCAAGACCGAGCAGCTGTAGGCGCCTGGCGGCCGTCTCCTTGTGTTGCCGCAAGAGCGTCACCGTTTCGGGGTCGAGGGAGACTCGGCGACCTTGATGTGTCTTGGTGTCCTTGAGAATCATGCCGTCCGGGCCGCGTACGTAGTTCTCGTCGAGCACCAGCACGTCGGCGTCGAGGTCGACGTCCTCCCACTGCAATGCGACGACCTCGCCGCGGCGGGCGCCGGTGACGGCGGACAGCCAGACGTACGTTCCCCACTCGCTGCTTGCCTCGTTGGCGGCCTCGACTATGCGCGCCATCTCCTCCGCCGTCGGAGGCTTCGGCTGTGGTCGGCGCTTCGCTGGGAGGCGCACCGCCGGCGCGGGGTTGTAGGCGATCCAGCCCCAGCGGACGGCGGCACTGAGCGCGCCGCTGATGATCGCGTGCACCTGGCGGACGGTAGAAGCCGAGTAGGGCTGACACTGGTGCCGTCCGCACTCGATCACCGTGCACCCCGCGGTCGTGCAGTCGTGGTCGCGGTAACCACCTGCGGGCGGCCGCCCCGGCGGGTAGCGGTGCTTCACCACCCGACACTCGTGCGGGCCATCGACGCGGTGCTCGATAAACGGCTTGCCGTTGCAGCGCAGTCGGCACCGTCGGAGATCGGCGTAGAAGCGCTCCAGGCGTTCGGACGCATCCCGCGTGAGCAACAGCAGGGGGACATCACCCAGGACGGGGCGGATGTGGTCCCGGATGATCCACTCGTAGTTCATCCGCGTCGTGACGTCCAGCTCGTGCTGGCCGAGCCACCGGTCCAGCAACGCGCCGAACGTCGACTTCGTCCGCGCGACCTTCAGCGAGTCGGCTTCGCCCTGCAGCCGCGTCAGGATCTTCTCGGCTTCCTTCTGGGCCGCTCGCTCCGACCGCTCGTTGCCCGGCTTCTCGATCCGCACTGACTCGACGAGCACCAGGCGCTCGCCCGTCGCCGGGTCTTTGCCGGCCGACACACGAATCTGGAGGGCGCCGCCGAGACGCCGGATACTGCCGCGCTTGCGGCCTCCCGAGGTGCTGTTCGGACTCCCCATGAGCAGCACGTTAGCAACAGCTGTGGATGGGGCTGTGGATAAAGATCAACTCCGGACACCGACGAAGGTCAACGCAAGGTCCGTGGAAATGAAGAAACCCCAGGTGAAGGGGGTTTCTTGCGTCTCAACCAGACGTGCGCCCGAAGGGATTCGAACCCCCAACCTTCTGATCCGTAGTCAGATGCTCTATCCGTTGAGCTACGGGCGCTTGTTCAGTTATCAACTTAGCATCCGGCGTACCGGCGCTGAGCGGAGGCTCCGGGATTTGAACCCGGGAGGGGGGGTTACCCCCAACCGCATTAGCAGTGCGGCGCCATAGACCAGACTAGGCGAAGCCTCCCGGATCAACGACCACTGCCCAGCAAGCGTACACAGCCCCGAAATCCCCCGGCAACGGGGCCCCTCACCGCTGCAGCATCCGCATCAGCCAGCGCGAACGCCCGCCGAGGCCCTCTGCCTCGAAGACCGCCACCCCGACCCGCGGCAGCTCCCGCACCCCGGGATACACCAGGAACCTCGGCACCCAGTTCGGCTGGAACTTGGCGTTGAACCGGTACAGCGTCTCGATCTGGATCCAGTGCGACGCCAGGCTCAGCACCTTCGCGGACACGCGCGCGACCGGGCCTGCCCCGATGCGCCGGCCCTCTTCCAGCAGCTTCCGGAACGCGGCGAAGTTCAGCGAGACGTATCTGACCTCGTGCTCCCGGGCCCGCACCAGCAGCTCCGAGATCATCAGCTCGTTGACCCCGTTGTCCGCGGCCCGGTCCCGCCTCATCACGTCCAGCGACAGCCCGTCCACCCCCCACGGCACGAACTGCAGCAAGCCCCTCGTCCGCCCGTCCTGCTCGGCCGTCACCAGCACCGAGCCCGGGCCCCCCATCCGTCCCAGCGCCATCGAGAAGCCCCGCTCGGTCGCGCTGCCGCGCCAGTTCGCCGCGAGCGCCTCCAGTTCGGCCAGCTCGCCCGCACGCAACTCCTCCGCCCGCCGCACGCGCACCTCGTACCCGGCCCGCTTGGTCCGCGACACCGCCTGCCGCACCCCGCGCATGGCCCGGCCGTCGAGGGTGAACGTGGACGTGTCCACGACCGCCTCGTCGCCGATTTCCAGGACGTCCAGGTCGTACCGCGCCCACACCGTCGCCCCCAGCTCCGAGCAGCCCATCGCCGCCGGGACCCAGCCGTGCCGCCGGCACACCTCGAGGAACTCCTCGATCGCGCCCGGCCAGGCTTCGCTGTCGCCCAGCGGGTCGGCCGAAGCGACTGCGGCGCCGACGATCACCCGGTAGGTCACCGCCGCCTTGCCGGTCTTCGAGAACACCACGAACTTGTCGTCGCGCAACGCGAAGTAGCCCAAGGAGTCCCGCTGGCCATGCTGATCCAGCAGCTCGCGCAGGTGCGCCCGCTCCTCGTCCGACAGGTGCGGCGCCGGCTCGGCCGATCGCAGCAGGAAGTACGCCGCGACCAGCACCGCACCGAGCCCGAACAGCAGACCGACCGCCGTGGTCAGATCGTCCAGCCACAGGACGTGGAACACCGCCGGACCGCTGATCCCGATCAGCGACAGCGCCGCGTCCGCGAGCCGGCTCCGCCAGTCCAGCGGCTCGAGGAAGCTGCGCGGCGCGAACGACAGCAGTGCGAAGTTGATCACCAGGCCGGCCAGCACGAGCTGCAGGAACACCCGCGCGGCGCGCCACCGGCCGGTCACCGGATCCGGCAGCGCGATGAAGTACCGCCGGTTCAACAACAACACCACCGCCAGCGCGACCGACACCAGCCCAGCCCCGAAGACGTGATTGAGCCCCAGGTGCGCGCACGCCAGCAGCACGCTCGCCGCGAGCGCCAGCTGCCAGGCCCGCCGCTTGCGCCGCCGCAACCCCGAGGCGAGCAGGATCAGCAGCACCCCCGTCACCAGCACGACGGCCGCGGCGGCTGTGGTCGCCTCCTGCGGCAGTTCGAGCCACTCCACGATCCGCCCGCGCATCCCCCGCCGCCCGGCCGGCAACACCACCGCCAGCACCGCGACGAACCCGACCACCCTCGTGGTCCAGGTGATCGCCGCCACCGACGCCGCCCCCGTAAGGCGCCACAGCGCGGGATGCGCTTCCCCGGTCAACGACCTCCCCACCAAGCCCGCTCCTTCTGCTTATCTCCCCCCGGCCAGCTCGATGAACGGCTGCAACGCCTCCGGGTTGGCCAGCGCGTCCCGGCTCACCGCCCGGTCCAGCGCCATCCCGGCCAGGATCTTCTTGACCGGGACCTCACACTTCTTACCGTTGAGCGTCCTCGGTACCGCAGCCACCTCGACGAACCGATCAGGCACGTGGCGCGGCGACAGCTCCGCCCGCAGCGCCTTGCGCAACTCCGGCTCGACACCGGCCAGGCTCGACCCGGGCGCCATCACCACGAAACACAGCAGCTCACCATCGGTATTCCCCGCACTCGTCGTATCGATCACCAACGAGTCGGAAATCTCGTCGAACCCTTCGACGACCCGGTAGAACTCGGCCGTGCCCATCCGGACGCCGCCCCGGTTGAGCGTCGAGTCGCTGCGCCCGTAGATCACCGCGGAGCCGCGCTCGGTGATCCGGATCCAGTCGCCGTGCCGCCAGATACCCGGGTAGTAGTCGAAGTACGCCTCCCGCAGGCGCGTGCCGTCCGGGTCGCTCCAGAAGAACACCGGCATCGACGGCATCGGCCGGGTGACGACGAGCTCACCGACCTCCTCGACGACCTCGTGCCCGTCGTCGTCGAACGACGCGACCGCCGCGCCGAGCGCCCGGCACGAGAGTTCCCCGAGCCAGACCGGCACGTCCGGGGCGGCGCCGACGAACGCGGCGCACAGGTCGGTGCCCCCGGAGACCGAGCAGATCTGCACGTCCTTGCCGATCTTGCCGGCGATCCACCGGAACCCTTCGACACTCAGCGGCGCACCCGTGGACCCGATCGCGCGCAGCGAAGACAGGTCATACGAGGCGGCGGGCTCCAGGCGCGCCTTGAGGCAGCCCTGGATGAACGGCGCGGACGTGCCGAAGTACGTGATCTTGACCTCATCGGCCAGCCGCCACAGCGTGCCGAGGTCCGGATGCCCGGGACTGCCGTCGAACAGCACGATCGTCGTGCCCACCAGCAGGCCGGCGATCAGGAAGTTCCACATCATCCAGCCGGTCGTGGTGAACCAGAAGAACCGGTCGCCCTGGCCGAGGTCCGCCTGCATCGCAAGCGCTTTCAGATGCTCGAGGACGATGCCGCCGTGCCCGTGGACGATGCCCTTCGGCAGGCCAGTGGTGCCCGACGAGTAGAGCACCCACAGCGGATGGTCAAACGGCACCGGCTCGAACGCGGGCGCGGCGCCGGCGTGTTTCGCCAGCAGCGCGTCCCAGTCGAACGTGCCGTCCAGCGTCCCGCCGCCGGCGTAGCCGACCAGCACGGTCGCGGCCACAGACGGGATCCCGTCGCGCAACTGGTTCACCGTCGGCCGCACGTCGAACGACCGTCCATTGTAGACGTACCCGTTGACGGCGATGAGCACTTTCGGCTCGATCTGGGCGAACCGGTCGGCCACCGCGCGGACCCCGAAATCCGGCGAACACGAGGACCAGACCGCCCCGAGGCTCGCCGTGGCGAGGAACGCGACGAGCGTCTGCGGGCAGTTCGGCGCGAGCGCGACGACGCGATCCCCTTTGCCCACACCGAGTTCGACGAGCGCGGCGCGCGCGGCGCCGACCTGGCTCCGCAGCTCGCCGTACGTCAGCGAAGCCTCGACGCCGTCCTCACGGCGGAAGATCACCGCCAGCTCGGCGTCCGCTTTCGACGCTCCCGCGACGCCGGGCGACAGCGCGTGCTCGGCGTAGTTCAGCGTGCTGCCCGGGAACCACTCGGCACCCGGCATTCTCTCGTCGGTGAGCACCGCCCCCGGTTGCTCATGCCACCGCACGCCGAGAAACTCGGCCAGCCCGCCCCAGAATCCGGCGAGATCGGTGACCGAGTACCGCCACAGCTCGTCGTAGCCGTCGAGGCGCACGCCGCTTCGCTCGCGCAACCACTCCCGGAACGCTTGGATCCTGCTCCCGGCGACCTGTTCCGGAGACGGCCGCCAGAGGACTTCGGGGATGTCAGCACCGTTGGTCACGAGCTGACTTTACGGTCAGCGCAGGTGCGCGTCGAACCAGCTCAAGGTGCGCTGCCAGGCTTCCACCGCGGCCTGCGGATCCGCGTCGAAGCGATGGTTCGCGCCCGGGTAGCGGACCACGTTGCTGACCGAGCCCGAGGCCGCCGCCGCTTCCCGCAGCTGCTCGACCTCCGACGCGCCCAGTTCGTCACCCGCGTCGCCGTAGATGCCGAGCCACGGGCTGGTCAGCTTGCCCGCGATCTCCAGCAGTGCGGGCAGTTCGCCGCCGTTCTGCCCGCCGACGCTGACCGCGGCGCCGAGCTTGCGGTTCGAAGCGACGACGAGCGCCGCCGTGCCGCCGAGGTCGAAGCCGACGACGCCGAGCAGATCCGCCTCGACCCCGTGCTCGACCAGCCAGGCCAGGGTGAGGTCCGTCGCCGCCAGCACGTCCTCGCGCGCCGGATCGCCCTTCAGATGCGGCGCCACCGCGAGCCAGCCCTCGGTGGCGAGACTCGCGACGAGCAGGCGCACACCGTCCGTGATGCCCTCGGCTTCGTGAAGCACGACGAGACCGCCTCGCACGACGTTCTCGGGTTCGGCATAGGTCAGCTCGATCGCGCGGCCATCTTCGCGCTCGTAGTGTTCGGTGTGCGTCTGCGTCATCTCACTACTCAACCACCTCGGAGTGAACAGAAGTCAACATGAACTCCCGCCGAGGCCACGGGTTACCGTGACAGCAGCAGCTTTTCGCCCAGAAGGAGCACAGTAATGCCCGTCCAGCCCCGCGTCGACCTCGAATCACTACCGGACTACGTCGCGGGAAGGACCGTGCCCGGCGCGATCAAGCTCTCCAGCAACGAGACCCCGGGCGGACCGCTGCCCAGCGTCGCGCGTGCGATCGCCGAGGCCACCACGGACCTCAACCGCTATCCGGACCCGACCGTCGGCAAGCTCGCGGCCCGCCTCGCGGACAAGCTGGACCTGCCGAAGGAGCAGATCGCCGTCGGCTGCGGTTCGGTCGCGCTGTGTCATCAGCTGATGCATGCGATGTGCGCGCCGGGGGACGACGTGGTGTTCGCGTGGCGGTCGTTCGAGACCTACCCGATCGCGGCCGGAATCGCGTGCGCGAACGCGATCCGGGTACCGCTGGACGCGACGCACACCCACGATCTGGACGCGATGGCCGAGGCGATCACCCCGCGCACGCGCGTTGTCATGGTGTGCAACCCGAACAATCCGACGGGCACCGCGAACCGGCGCGCGGAGCTCGACGCGTTCCTCGACAAGGTGCCTTCGGACGTGCTCGTCGTCCTGGACGAGGCCTACCGCGAGTTCGTCAGCGATCCGGAGGTGCCGGACGGGATCGAGTACGTCCGCACCCGGGACAACGTCGCGGTCCTGCGCACGTTCTCCAAGGCCTACGGGCTGGCCGGGCTGCGTGTCGGCTACTTCGCCGGGCCGAAGCAGGTCGCCGACGCGCTGCGGAAGGTGTACGTGCCCTTCAGCGTCAACTCGCTGGCGCAGATCGCCGCGATGGCCTGCCTCGACGCCGAGAGCGAGCTGCTCGCCCGCTGCGAAACCCTTGTGGCGGAGCGGGATCGCGTGCGGGCCGAACTGATCGACGCCGGTTACGACGTGCCCGACTCGCAGGCGAACTTCGTCTGGCTGCCGCTGGGCGACAAGGCGTTCGAGTTCTCCGAGCACACGCTGGCCAACAAGGTCGTGGTGCGTGCCTTCCAGCCGGACGGCGTGCGCGTCACGGTCAGCCACCCCGAGGAGAACGACCTGTTCCTGCACGCGGCCCGCAGCTACCGCAGGAGCAGCTGAACGATCGCGGCGATCCCGATCACCACGATCACGCCCCGCAGCACGGCGGGCGGCAGGCGCCGGCCGATCCTGGCGCCGAGCTGCCCGCCGAGCGTGGACCCGAGCGCGAGCAGGCCGACCACCGGCCAGCTGATCGGCGCGACGAACGCGTAGATCACCCCGGCGACGACGTTGACCACGGCCGCCAGCACGTTCTTGATGCCGTTGAGCCGCTGCATCGAATCGGTCAGCAGCATGCCCATGATCCCCATCAGCATGACGCCCTGCGCCGCGGTGAAGTACCCGCCGTAGACGCCGACGAGGAAGATCAGGCCCAGCAGCAGCGGGCCGCCGTGCCCGGCGATCGTGTCGGAGCGATCGCGCCGCTTGGCCACCCAGGACGACACCCACGGCTGGATGATCACCAGCACCACCGCGAGCCCGACGAGCACGGGCACGACCTTCTCGAACGCGTTGTGCGGCAAGAACAGCAGCAGGGCCGTGCCGCCGATGGCGCCGAGCAGGGACGGGACGGAGTACCGCGCCAGGCGGCGCGCCTGGCCCTTGAGCTCGTCCCGGTAGCCGACGGCGCCGCTGATGGTGCCCGGCGCGAGCCCGAGCGCGTTCGACGTCGTGGCCGTCACGGGCGGATAGCCGAGCGCGACCAGTACGGGGAACGTGACGAGCGTGCCGGAGCCGACGACCGTGTTGATCGTGCCCGCCCACATCCCGGCGAGCAGCACGACGAGCGCATGCCACCAGCTCATCGGGAGAACACGCAGAACTCGACCACCATCCCCCCATCGAACAGCACGTTTTGCTCGTAGACGCACCGGGTATGACCGATGCCATGCAGACCACGTCGTCACGGCAGGAGGACGAAGCGGTCCTCGGGCGCGCGTAGGAACCGGCGGCAGGCGGGAACCGCTCGATCGGGGCAAAATTGTGCGCAGCAGCATCCGAGCAACCACGGCGAGGTGAAAGTGGCAGACAGGCAGCCTCCGCCCCTGCGCACGACCAACGACATCGAGCTCCGGCTCGGCGCTGATCTGGCACAACTGCCGATCGTGCGGTCCGTGGTCGCGACCATCGCCACCCGGGCGGACTTCGACCTCGACGCCATCGCGGACCTCCGGCTGGCGGTCGACGAAGCGTGTTCGACGTTGATCACCAGGGCCGTTCCGGGAAGCACCATGCGGTGCCTGTTCACGGTGACCGGTGACGAGCTCAGGTTCACCGGGACGGTGCATTCGGCGAGCGCGGATTCGCCCAGCACGAAGTCGTTCGGCTGGCGCGTGCTCACCACGCTCACGGACTCGGTGGAAGCCCATGTGACCGGCGACGGGCAGCTCGGCCACCAGGTCGACATCGAGCTCGCCAAACGGCGTGTCGTGGTGGACGCGCCAGGGGCGGGCGCGTGACCGGCTCGCGAGCCGAGCCCACTTCGTCCAACGAATACGAGCACCTGGCTCCGCTCTTCGACGAGCTGGCCGCACTCGACGAAGACGATCCACGCCGGGCCGCGTTACGGGACGAACTGGTGACTGGGCATCTCCCGCTGGCCGAACACATCGCGCAACGTTTCTCGGGCCGGGGCGTCGCGAAGGAGGATCTGGTCCAGGTCGCCACGGTCGGGCTCATCAATGCCGTCGACCGGTTCGACCCCGGCCACGGCTCGGATTTCCTGTCCTATGCGGTACCGACGGTGATGGGCGAGGTCAGGCGGCATTTCCGGGACACCGGCTGGCTGGTCCGCGTACCGCGCCGGCTCAAGGAGCTGCACCTGTCGATCTCGACGGCGAACACCCGGCTCGCGCAGCGGCTCGGCCGGGCGCCGACGCCGAGCGAGATCGCCGCGCACCTGGACATCAGCCAGGACGACCTGCTCGCGGGGCTGGAAGCCGGTAACGCCTACCACTCGATGTCGCTGGACGAGGTCCTGTCCGGTGACATCGAGAACCTGGCACTCGGCGACACGCTCGGCGAGGAGGACACGGCGCTCGAAGGCGTCGAGAACCACGAGGCGCTGCTGCCGCTGATCCGAGAACTGCCGGAGCGGGAACGGAAGATCCTCGGGCTGCGGTTCGTGCACAACATGACCCAGACGCAGATCGCCGAACGCATCGGCGTGTCCCAGATGCATGTGTCACGGCTGCTCGCCAGAACCCTCGAACGGCTTCGCGAAGGCCTCACCGAGCAGGACGAGGTCTCGCCCTGACCGGGCGTTTCACCAGCGGGATCAGGGGTAACCGATGATCATGGAAGTCGAGCCCGGCTGGCGCGAGCCCACGCTCGCGACGCTGACGCAGCGCCACTTTTCCAGTGAGGGCTGGCTGTACGAGCGCAAGTTCGACGGGGTGCGCGCGATCTGCTCACGCGCGGGCGGCACGCCGACGCTGTGGTCCCGCAACCACCACATCGTCAACGACTCCTATCCCGAGATCGTCGAGGCGCTCGAGGAGTACGGCGGCACGCATTTCGTGGCCGACGGCGAGATCGTCGCGTTCGACGGGGCGCAGACCAGCTTCGCGAAGCTCCAGCGCCGCATCCACCTGACCGACCGCACGCGCATCGACGCGACCGGCGTGCGGGTCTACTACTACCTGTTCGACCTGCTCGTGTTCGGCCACACCGATGCCGGGCCGCTCCCGCTGCGGCAGCGGAAACAGTTGCTGCACAAGGCTTTTGACTGGGCCGACCCGCTGCGGTACTCGAGGCACCGCGACACCGAAGGCGAGCGGTACTTCCGGTACGCGTGCTCGCACGGCTGGGAGGGCGTGATCGCGAAACGGGCCGACGCCCCCTACCGGCCGGGCCGCACGCCGGACTGGCTGAAGTTCAAATGCGTCAAGGATCAGGAGTTCGTGGTCGGTGGGTACACCAGGCCCGGCGGTTCCCGCAGCGGTTTCGGCGCCCTCCTGGTGGGCTACTACGAAGACGGGAAGCTGCGCTACGCCGGCAAGGTCGGCACCGGCTACACCGAGGCGACGCTGCGCGAACTGTCCGGTGTGCTCGGCGAGCGGCGCCGTACCAGCTCGCCGTTCGCCGAGGCGGTACCGGAACGGGGGCCCACCTGGGTGGAGCCGGAGCTGGTCGTGGAGGTCCGGTTCTCCGACTGGACACCCGACGGGAGGCTCCGGCATCCACGGTTCACCGGCCTGCGCGACGACAAACGGGCCGGCGAGGTAACGCGGGAACAGTAGGAGGTCCGCGATGGCACGGGCGATCTGGCGCGGAACGATCAACTTCGGCCTCGTCACGGTGAGTGGGCGCCGGCGCGCTTCGTGAATACGATCACCGGGTGTGCAGATCCACCCGGTTCACGAGGTTTCGCATCGCGCTTCGCACCGCGTTGGGCTTCGTGACGCTCGGCGTCGGTTCGAGCGTATGCGGCGCGGCCGCGGTCGCGCTCCTGCTCGTCCTGCAGGGACTGCCCGAGGATCTGGGCTCCCGCAACCTGGTCTTCGTGCTCGTCGCCGCGACATACGTGGGTTTCGCGGTCATCGTCGGTTCACTGTGGACAGCGTTCCTGCACAAGCGGACCGCGGTCTGGTTCGCCGAAGGCCGCCGCCCCGACGACGCGGAGGCCGCGCGAGCGCTGCGCCTGCCCGCGCATATGGCGATGGTCAGCGGCATCCTGTGGCTCGCCGGCACACTGCTGCTGGGCGGGATCACGCCGGTCCTCGGCTCGTGGATGGACGCACTCGCGGTCACGCTCACCATCGGCGCGGGCGGGCTGCTGACCGTCGGGCTGATCCACCTGGCCGCGGAATGGGTCGGCCGCCCGATCCTGACCGCCGCGCTGGAGGTCGTCCCGCCCGAACGAGCCACGTCCGAGTCGGTGCGGTCCCGGCTCGTGCTGACCTGGGGCGTGGCGAGCGGGGTGCCGCTGCTGGGCGTGCTCATCGTGGCCGCGCCGCCGGATCTCGGGCACGCCGACGACAAGGCCAGCCTGATCATGCTGGCGATCGTCGGGCTGGTCTCCGGCGCGGTCGGCACCGGGCTGCTGGCGCGTGCGGTCGCGTCCCCGCTGAACCGGCTGCGGATCGCGCTCGACGAGGTCGCGCGCGGGCGGACCGACGTCGCGGTGCGGGTCGACGACACCAGCGAACTCGGTCAGCTGCAGGTTTCGGTGAACAGCATGGTCGCCGGCCTCAGGGAGCGGGACCGGATGCGCGATCTGTTCGGCCGCCACGTCGGCGACGACGTCGCGCGCCACGCGCTCGAGCACGGCGCCTCGCTTTCCGGTGACGTGCGCGCGGTGACGGCCCTGTTCGTCGACGTGGTGGACTCGACGGCGCTGGCGAGCCGGACCCCGCCGGAGGAGCTCGTGCGGAAGCTGAACCGGTTGTTCGCCAGCGTCGTCACGGCTGTCGACGCCCGGGGCGGTCTGGTGAACAAGTTCCAGGGTGACGCGGCGTTGTGCGTGTTCGGCGCGCCGACCGTGCTGGCCGACGCGGAGACGTCGGCCCTGTCTGCGGCCCGTGCGATCCGTGACGCCGTGCGCTCGGCGGGCGAGCTGGACCTGGGCATCGGCGTGGCGAGCGGGCTGGTGTTCGCGGGCCAGCTCGGCACGCGGAGCCGCCTGGAGTACACGGTGATCGGCGACGCGGTGAACGAGGCGGCACGGCTGACCGAGCACGCGAAGAAGGTGCCGGGCCGCGTCCTCGCCAGCGACGCGGTGCTGGTGGCCGGTTCCTCGGGCGAGCGCGAGCACTGGTCGCGGTACCGGAAGATCCGCCTGCGCGGCCGCGACGCCCCGACAGCCGCATGGACGGCTTAGCCAGGTTTGACGTCCGGCCAGGTCAGCAGGGTCGAACCCCAGGTGAGGCCCGCACCGAACGCGGTCAGCAGCACGCGGTGCCCCCGCTGGAGGCTCCCGTCCTCGCACGCGTCGGCGAGCGCGAGCGGGATCGAGGCGGCGCTCGTGTTGCCGACGCGCCCGATGTTCGCGACCACCCGGTCACCGGGCAGCCCGAGCTGCTTCGCGGTCGCCTGCAGGATGCGGATGTTCGCCTGGTGCCCGACGAACCGGTCGACGTCGGCGACGTCGAGTCCGGCCCGCTCCAGCACGGTCCGCGACGACTCGGCCATCCGCGCGCACGCGTGCCGGAAGATCGTCTGGCCGTGCATGGTCACGTAGTAGTCGTGCGGATCTGCCGACTCGCGCTGCTTCGCACCCCCGGCCGGCACGATCAGCAGATCGGCGAGCTCACCCTCGCTGTGCAGGTCGAACGGGCCGAGCGCGCCCGGCTCGTGCGTCTCGCCACGGCGCAGCACGACCGCGCCGGCGCCGTCGCCGAAGATCGGCATGGTGCCCCGGTCCGCCGGATCGCACAGGCGGCTGAACACGTCCGAGCCGATGACCAGCACCCGGTCCGCGGTCCCCGTCGCGATCAGCCCGGCGGCGGTCGCCAGCGCGTACACGAACCCGCTGCACACCGCGTTCACGTCGAAGGCCGCGATCCCGTGCAGGCCGAGCCCGGAGGCGACCTGCGGGGCGCTGGCCGGGCAGAGCTGGTCGGCTGTCGCGGTGGCCAGCACGAGCGCGTCCACGACGTCGGAACCGGCACTGCGCAAGGCATTGCCGCCCGCGTGCACGGCCATGTCCACTGTGGACGTATCGGCACCGGCGATGCGCCGCTCGCGGATACCGGTGCGTGTGCGGATCCACTCGTCGGAGGTGTCCAGCCGCTCCGAGAGCTCGTGGTTGTCCACCACTCGCGGCGGCAGCCAGGCACCAAGGCCGGCGAGAACCGCTGAGTGCCCCTTCTGCATGCCTCACTTCTAGGGCTTACCCCTGGGTAGACCGGCCAGTTGTGTTCCAGGTCACATTGAGGCCGCCCGAAAGGACTACGAGCTCGGAAAACCCGATCTTGCGCCGGGCAGAACTGTCGGTGCCTCGCCGTAGTCTCCGGTACGTGGAATCCCTGTCCCCACGGGCGCTCAACCGGGCGCTACTCGCCCGGCAGTTCCTGCTGCGCCGGGTGAAGCTTCCACCGCTTGAGGCCGTCCGGCGGCTGTGCGGGATGCAGGCGCAGGCGCCGTTCCCGCCGTACTTCGGGCTCTGGTCGCGGTTGCACGGCTTCGCCCCCGAGGATCTTTCGCGCCTCCTGCTGGACCGGACGGTGGTCCGCGTCGTGCTGATGCGCGGCACGGTGCATCTCGTGACGGCGGAGGACTGCCTGTTCCTGCGCCCGCTCGTGCAGCCGATTCTCGACCGCGACCTGCGCACCAACACGACGTATGCCCCCGCGCTGGCCGGCCTGGACCTGCCTGCGCTGGCGGAACACACCCGCGCGGTCCTCGCGGAGCGCGCTCGTACCGGCGCCGAACTCGGCGAACTGCTCGCGAAACGTCATCCCGGCCGGTCCCCGTCGGCGCTCGCGCACGCGGCACGCGGCCTCCTACCGCTCGTGCAGACTCCGCCACGAGCGGTGTGGGGCCACACCGGCAAACCGACCTACGCGACGGCCGAGCAGTGGCTCGGCCGCCCGCTCGACAAACGCGCGAACCTCGACGATCTGGTGCTCCGCTACCTGGCCGCCTTCGGTCCCGCGACGGTGCCGGACATCCAGGCGTGGAGCGGCCTGAGCCGGCTCGGCGAAGTAATAGACCGGTTACGCCCACGGCTGAAAACCTTCGCCGACGCAGGCGGCCGCGAACTGGTCGACCTGCCCGAGGCGCCGAGGCCGGATCCGGACACCCCGGCGCCGCCGCGGTTCGTCCCCGAGTTCGACAACTTGCTGCTCTCCCATGCCGATCGCACCCGCGTCCTGTCCGAGGAGGCGCGGAAGCGGGTGTTCGGCGTGCCCAACGGGGTGTTCCCCGGCACCGTGCTCGTCGACGGTTTCGTCCGTGGCACCTGGAGAATCACGAAGACGCGAGCGGCCGCGACGCTGGACATCGAGCCGTACCAACGGATCTCCAAAAAGGACAGCGCCGCGCTGGCGAGCGCCGGCGCGCGGTTGCTGCGCTTCGCCGCACCCGGCCGCACGCCGGACGTGCGCTGGCACGAGCCCCGGTAAATCGGAGTGCTGAACTGCGGTTCTTGGCTACCATGCGAAGGTGCCCGACGTCGAGCTGGACCCACTGGATCAAGCCATTCTGAGCAGGCTGCAGGTGGATTCACGCACCATCGCGGAATCCATCGGGGCCCAGGTCGGCCTCTCGGCCGCGGCGGTGCAGCGCCGGATCAAGCGGCTGCGGGAGACGGGCGTCATCACGCGCGAGGTCGCGGTGGTCGATCCGAGGGCGGTCGGCGCGGACATGACGTTCGTCGTGTCGGTCGAGATGGAACGCGAGCGGATCGAGGTGCTCGAGGCATTCCGCAAGCAGGTGCTGGCCGACCCGGCCGTGCAGCAGTGTTACTACGTGACGGGCTCGGCCGATTTCGTGCTGGTCGTCGTCTGCCGGGACATGACGGAGTTCGAGGCGCTCACCCGGCGGCTGTTCTTCGACAACGGCGAGGTGCGGCACTTCACAACAAGCGTGGTCATGGACCGGGTGAAGGTCGGGCTGACAGTTCCCCTGAACGGCGGCTGATCCGGCAAGCCCAGTTGTGTTACACGTTCTGGGGGATTGCACCGGATCGCGTGAAAGTCATTCACCGCGCATCATCATCGGCCCCCGATCCCATCTCCTGGCTGTCCGACCAGTTCGTGCTCCGGCACGAACCCACTGACCGCGAGGAGTGGACATGAACACCGAAGCCGCCAACCAGAGCCAGTTCGTCACCCTGAACGGCTCGAGTGCCCCTGTCCTGTCCCGACTGTCCTATGTGGCCACCGAGCCGTTCGCCGTGAACATCGCGTTCCGCACCGAGCGTGGCCGCTGGGTCGAGTGGACGTTCGCCCGCGACCTGCTGGTGGAGGGCCTTTCGGAGCCGGCCGGCTTCGGCGACGTCCGCGTCCGCCCTGATCTGGCGAACGACGAGGACCTGCTGATCCTCGAAATCGAGTCACCGGACGGTTACGCGCTGGTGGAAATCGAGCGGGAGGACGTCGAGCGCTTCCTCGACGCCACGGCGAAGGTGGTCCCGCTGGGCACCGAAAGCGAGCACTTCGACGTGGACGCCTTCATCGAAGAGATCACGAACGTCTGATTCACCGTGGAAATCGGCTCCGGTCGCTTCCCCGAACCGCCCTACTGCGCGGTGATCTTCACCTCCCGCCGGACCCAGGGCGACCGCGACTACACGGCGACGGCCGAGCGCATGATCGCGCTCGCCGCCGGCCAACCGGGCTTCCTCGGCGTCGACTCCGTGCGCGAGGGGTCGGAGCTGGGCATCACGGTTTCGTACTGGCGCGACGAAGACTCGATCGCGGCCTGGCGCCGCAACGCCGAGCACACTGAGGCCCGCGAGTCCGGCCGGCGAAGCTGGTACGAGGCGTTCGTGGTGCAGGTCGCCAAGGTCGAGCGGAGCTACGCGTTCCAGCGCCCGCCAGCGGCTCAGCGGCCGTAGCTCCGGTACTGATACGTGCCGTGGCCCTGCATGAGGGCCCGCGACCAGGGCACGACGAGTTGTTCGAGCTGGTCGCTCATCACCTGCATCGGATCCGGCGCCGCCGAGGTCGGCGCCGCGCTCCCCGTGTCGGACCGGGCGGCCGGAGTTTTTGTCTCGGGCCTGGCCTTCGTGGTTCGTTTCGCGGGAGTCACCGGCTTCGTACTGGGCGTCACCGGCGCCGCCGTCGGCGCGGGCGTCTCGGGCGCCGGCGCGACCCGCGCGGGCCGACTCGCTTCCGCGCCACCCTGTCCCTGATCGACGGCCGAGCCCACGGCCAGCACCGGATCGGGGCCCTGCTGGTGATGTCCCCACACCCCGCCGCCGATCCAGCCGACCGCCAGGAAGACGGCGGCGGCGCAGCTGAACAGGAGGTTCCGGCGCACGCGCCGGGCCGTCCGCACCCTCGGCTCCGTACTCGCGACGAGCATCGACGGCTCCGGTTCGCACGGCGCCGACAGGTCGAGTTCGACGGGGCTCTCCGGCTCGTCCGCGGCCGGCGGCGCGCTGGCCGCCACGATCCCTGTCCGGTCAGCCAACTGCACCGCCGTCACGATGTCACCCGACCTGCTGCGCAGGACCGTGCGCGCCATCAAAATCCTCCAGGACAAGCATTTGGCCGGCTTTTCACCACTCCGCCGAACTCCAGGCGGGGCCGAAGCTACCAGGACGATGTCTGGACAGATGCCGAAAGACTCTCACTTTCCCCGATCTAGCGAGATGATGACTCTATTGGGTGACGAACACAGTCCGGAGCACGCTCTGAGTAACCAACGGTTCGCCTGATCAGCGCTTCTGTTGGCTTCTGACTTATTCGCCTCGCTATTCAGCCAGCCATTAACGCTCGGCTTTCGCAGTTGTTGTCAGTCCTGCGGAGTCAGCAGGACGATCGGGATTACCCGATCGGTCTTTTGCGCGTACTCGTCATACAGCGGGAAGATGCGCGCCATCAGGGCCCAGAGGGGCTCGCGCTCGGCCGGGGACGCGGCACGGGCGCGGGCGGTGAACCGGCGGGTGCCGACCTGTACCCCGACGCTCGGTTCCGCCTCGAGGTTCTTGAACCACGCCGGATCCTCGTCGGCGCCGCCCTTGGAGGCCACGACGACGAAGTCGTCCCCAGAGGTGCCGTAGATCAGGCAGGTGCGACGTGGCTCGCCGGTCCTGCGTCCGGTCGTGGCGAGCACGAGTGTGTACACGCCGTTCGATTCGTGTCCCTCGGTTCCGCCCGAGGCCAGATACGTGCGGGTGTGTTCGGCGACCCAGTCCCACGTCGAGTCGGTGGCGCGGTCGAGATCATCGGCGACGGCCATGGCGGCGGTCCTTTCTGGTTCGGGTCGTATTTCGCTTCAGTCGAGCTTCTCGGCCAGCGCGACGATGATTCCTTCAGGTCCGCGGACGTAGCAGAGCCGATAGCTGTCCTCGTACTGCACCAGTTCGCCCATGAGTTCGGCGCCATGGGCGCGCAGCCGGGCGAGGACGTCCTCGATGTTCTCGACGGCGAACATGATGCGACGGATACCGAAGGCGTTGACCGGCGCATTCGGCTCACCGGCCGCGGCCACCGGCGCGTGGAACTTCATCAGCTCGAGTCGTCCGTGGCCGTCCGGGGTCCGCACCACAGCCATGTCGCACTGGACGCCCTCGAGCCCGACGAGCTTGTCCACCGATGGCCCCTCGACCCGTGCCTCGCCCTCGAGCTCCAAGCCGAACTCGCGGAAGAACGCGACGGCAGCCCCCAGGTCGTCGACGACGACGCCCACGTTGTCCATCCGGATCGTCATGATTACCTCCGTTTCGCGTGGCCCTCGTGGCCGCTCATGTCCCTGGGACGGAGCCGGCGCCGTGTTCTCGACACCGCCGCCTGACTTTTTCGATGCGCGGCGGTGCTCCGATCGTGACGGGCGGCGGGGTGCGGTCGTATCGCTCGATCTCGACCAGCACATGCTGTCCGGTGCAGCCCTGCGAGAGCCGTGATGCCGGGAGATCGGCGGTCAGCACGTTCGGGTTCCCGTGAATGCACAGGGAATCCACCGGATCGAACCACGCCCCGGTCGGCAGCTGGACGACCCCGGTGCGCAGCCGGGTGCTCAGCACGGCGCCCGCGAGACAGGCCCCGCGGTCGTTGAAGACACGCACCACGTCCCCGTCGGCGATCCCTCGCGCTCGCGCGTCTTCGGGGTGCAGCCGGATGGCCTCGCGGCCGGCCACCTTCCCGGCCTGGCTCACTGCGCCCCCGTCGAGTTGGCTGTGCAGCCGGGTTTCGGGCTGGTTCGCGATGAGCAGCAACGGAAATCGCTCGGCGCGCGGCCCGCCGAGCCATTCGGAAGGTTCGAGCCACGCCGGATGGCCGGGGCAGTCGGGATAGCCGAACGAACGCACCCGCCGTGACGTGATCTCGATCCGGCCGCTCGGCGTGGGCAGCGGATTCCGCACCGGATCGCTCCGGAAGTCCGCGAACAGGGTGCGGTACTCGTCCGCGCCGGGCAGCCGGAGTTCACCGGCGGTCCAGAAGTCTACAAAGGACGGAACGCTGATGCCCTTGTCCAGCAACCGCTTCCGCCACGACTCGTACAGGTGCGCCAGCCACGCGCGAGGTGACCGGCCCTCGGTGAACCGCTCCTCGATGCCCAGCCGCGCCGCGAGCCCGGCGAGGATCGCGTGATCGTCCCGGGCCTGCGCGAAGGGTTCGGCCACCTGGTGCATCGCCACGAGATGCGTATCCCGGCGGCCCGAGCCGAAGTCCTCCCGCTCGAGCGGCACGGTGGCCGGCAGGACGAAATCCGCCTGGCGGGCGCTCGCGGTCCAGTAGGGCTCCTGCACCACCACGGTGTCCGGCCGCGAGAACGCCGTACGCAGGCGGTTGAGGTCCTGGTGATGGTGGAACGGGTTACCGCCGGCCCAGTGCACGAGCCGGATGTCGGGATAGGTGCGGACGGTGCCGTCGTAGTCGTAGGAACCGCCGGGATCGAGCAGCATGTCGGCGATCCGGGCGACGGGGATGAACTCTTGCACCGGGTTGATGCCCTGGGACAGGTGCGGCCCGCGGAAGTCCGGGCCGATGTCCCCGGTGTCGCCCATCGAGCCGTAGCCGTGGCCGAAACCCCCACCGGGCAAGCCGATCTGGCCGAGCATCGCGGCGAGCGCGATCGCGGCCCAGACCGGCTGCTCGCCGTGTTCGATGCGCTGCAGCGACCAGGTGACCGTGATGAACGTTCGCGCCGCGGCCATGCGGCGTGCCAGCGCGACGATATCGGCGGCGGGCAGTTCGGTGATCGCGCTCGCCCATGCCGCGTCCTTCGGCACCCCGTCGCCGGCACCGAGGAGGTAGCGCTCGAACTCTTCGTAGCCGGTGCAGTAACGGTCGAGGAAAGCCCTGTCGTGCAAGCCTTCGGTGACGAGCGTGTGCGCGAGGGCGAGCAGCAGTGCGGTATCCGTCGCCGGGCGGATCGGATACCAGCGGGGGTGCACGGCCGCGGGAATGTCGGCCCGGAGCGGGCTCACGAGTGCGACGTCGACACCGCGTTCGCCCAGCCGCGCAAGGAATCCCGGCGTGTGATGCCGCGTCACCCCGCCCGGGGTGATGAACACGTTCTTCTCCGGCACACCGCCGAAGGCGACGAGCAGGTCCGTGTTCTCGACGATCGTCGGCCAGCTCGAACCGTTTCGGAGCACCTCCGCGGAACTGCCGACGACATGCGGGAGCACCACCGCGCTCGTGCCGTAGCTGTAGGTGTTGCGGGACGAGGTAAAACCGCCGAAGGCGTTGAGGAATCGGTGTAGCTGGCCCTGCGCGTGATGGAACCGGCCGGCGCTGGCCCAGCCGTAGGAACCGCCGAAGATCGCGTGGTTGCCGTGCTCGTCGCGGATGCGGCGGAACTCCGCGGCGAGCCGGTCCAGCGCCTCGTCCCAGCCGACTTCGACGAACTCCTCGTGGCCGCGAGCCGGATCGGGCCCCGGGCCACGCTCGAGCCAGCCGCGGCGGATCGCGGGCGCCGCGATCCGGGTCGGATGGCGAAGGCTGCCGGTCAGATTGCCGAGCAGCGGCGCCGGTGCCGGATCTTCCGGATGCGGCTCGACCCGCACCCGGCCATCCGCCTCCAGGCCGGCGGAAAAGGCGCCCCAGTGTGACGTGCTCGGCCGTAGGTTCACCCGTCCACACCTACCAGAACGGACCAACCGACACTGATGTCATGGACACCGACAGGACAGCGTTGACCGCGGCCGTCTTCGGCGGCCGGATGCCGACCCGGGCGGGCGATCTCGCGCTCGAATCGCACGGGATCTGCCCCGTTCCGGACGGTAACCGGTTCGGCAGGCCGATCCGGCTGCTTACGGTGTTCTTCGCGCCGAACCTCACCATGACCGCGGTGTTCTCGGGCACGCTCGCCGCCGGGCTCGGGCTCGGTTTCCCGGCCGGCCTGGCCGCGATGCTGCTCGGCACGGTCCTCGGCTCGATCCCCGTCGCCTACCTGGCGACCTGGGGTCCGCGCACCGGCACGGCCCAGCTTCCGCTCGCGCGGCTGCCGTTCCGGGGCACCGTGGTGCTGCCCGGCCTGGTGCAGTGGCTGAACTCGATCGCGTGGGACGCGCTCGTCGGCCTGTTCGGCGGCGACGCGCTGGCCCAGTTGCTCGGGATCCCGTTCTGGCTCGCCGTCGCGATCGTGCTGCTCCTGCAGTGCGCCGTCGGGGTGCTCGGCTACGAGGTGATCCACCGGGTGCAGGCGGTGATGACCGCGGTCACCGCGGTGTTCTTCGTCGTGCTGTCCGTCAAGCTGCTCAGCGGGCACGGCGTGGTGTCCGCCAACACCGTCTCCGGCGGCGACCTCGCCGGTGCGTTCGTGCTGTTCACCACGATCGCGCTGAGCCTGGCCATCTCGTGGGCGAGCTACGCCTCGGACTTCAGCCGGTACCTGCCCTCGACGACCTCGCGGCCGCGGGCGTTCGTCTACACCCTGCTGGGCGTCACGCTGTCCTTCGCCTGGGGCGAGGCGCTCGGTCTCGCGGCCGGCCAAACTCTCACCGACCAGACGACCGCGGGCATCAGCACCCTGCTGGGCGGGGGCGTGCTGGGGGCCGTCGCGTTGCTGGTGATCACGCTGACCGCGGTCTCGTCGAACGCGATGAACGACTACAGCGGCTCGCTCGCGCTGCAGACGGTCGGGGTGCGGCTGCGGCGGCCGGTGTCGGCGGTGGTCGTCACGGTGATCGCGTTCGCGCTGATCCTCTGGATGCACAGCGGCGACCTGGCCTCGAAGTTCGAGGACGTGCTGCTCGTGATCGGTTACTGGATCCCGCCGTTCGTCGGGGTCGTGGTGATCGACTGGTGGATCCGCACCCGGCGCGGGCGGCGGATCGACGTGCTGGCCGAGGCCGCCGCGCCCCAGGCCGGCTGGCCGGCCCTGGTGGCCTTCCTGATCGGCTGCGGCGCCGTCGTGCCGTTCATGAACACCAGCGCCTACACCGGACCCGTCGCGGCGGCCGCCCACGGCGCGGACCTGGCGTACTACGTCGGTCTCGTGGCGTCGGCCGCCGTGTACGCGACGCTCCGCGCGGTCACGGCTTCGCGCCGGTAGCGGCCGGGCGCTCGGGGTGGTTCGACCATTGGGACCATGAGCCCGGGTAAAGCGCGGCGTCGATCCCGGCGACCGCGAGCGCCGCGACCTCGTGGGCCGCGGTCACCCCGGACCCGCAGTAGACCCCGACCTGCCCGTCCGCGGCACCGAGAGCCTCGAAGCGGGCGGCCAACTCCTCCGGCGCGAGGAAGCGGCCGTCGGCCGCCAGGTTCTCCGCCGTGGGCGCGCTCACCGCGCCCGGAATGTGCCCGGCACGCGGATCGACCGGCTCCTGCTCGCCCCGGTATCGCTCGCCGGCGCGGGCGTCGAGCAGCGTCCCCGGGAAGCTGCCCGCTTCGTCCATGGTCAGGACCGGCATGGCACCGGGCTTGACCACGACGTCGCCCGGTTCCGGCGTCCGCCCGAACCCCGTCTCGGACGGGCGGTCACCCCACGCCGCGAGCCCGCCGTCGAGAAGCCGCACGTCGGCCACACCCGCCCAGCGCAGCAGCCACCACGCGCGGGCCGCGGCCAGGTTGCCCGTGTTGTCGTAGGCGACGACGCGGGAGCCCGCACGGATTCCCCACCGGCGGGCGGCCGCCTGCAGCGCGTCCGGATCGGGCAGCGGGTGGCGGCCTTCGGCCGGGACGGGCGGGGCGGCGAGTTCGGTGTCGAGATCGACGTACACGGCGCCCGGAAGATGGCCGTCCAGGAAATGCCGGTGCCCGTCCGGATCGCCCAGCGCCCAGCGGACGTCCAGCAACACCGGCGGCTCCGCGGATTCCAGTTGCCGCGCGAGTTCGCCGGCGGTGATCAGCACCGGCGGCACGATCGCCGGCAGTTCGTCGATGTTCGCGCTGCCCGGCGCTTCCTTCCGTTCGGCGGCCAGGCCCAGCCGGTGCTGGACCGCCTCGTTGAGCGGCGTCGGCACCCCGTGCAGGCGGCCGAGCAGCACGATCTCACCGTTGAGGAAGTCACCCTCGACCGAACCCGTTCCGCGGACGAGGCTCTGCCTGGTCGAGCTTCCGACGCGGGCATGGTCAGCCACCGGCACTGGCCTCGCGACCGATATGTCTATTTCGGATTCTTCGTGGAGGTTCGCGGCCGTCATGCCCGCCGCGTTGAACACCCGCAGCGCCTCGGCCCGCAACTCGTCGGCCACCTTCTTGTCCGGCCCGTACAGCGCGTCGACCGCGTTGGCGAGGTTGCCCAGCAGCTTGCCCGCCTTCCAGCGCGGCAGGTCCGACACGATCTGGACGGCGAACTCCGCCGCGCGGAAATCCTCCGCGATCGCCGCGAGGCGGGGATCGCGGCCGGCGGGATACTGCCCGAGCCAGAACACCCCCGGGTTCTCGGCTCCCTCCGCGCTCACCTCACCGGGGCGCAGGTAGGTCGCCGGCTGCCAGACCGCCGCGCCGAACACGGTCCGGAACCGGCGCAGCGCGGCACGCTCGTTCTCCAGGCCGTTCTGCAGGCTCACGATCGGCAGGTCCGCCGCGGCACTGTCGCCGGCAGGCCGCCACGACCACTCCCGCAGGACGTCTTCGGTGTCCTGGGTCTTGGTGGCCAGCACGAGCACGTCCTCGGCGGTCAACTCGACTTCGTGCGCGCCTTCCGCGACCGCGACTCGCACCATCCGCTCGCCGCCCGGCCGCAGATACCGCAGACCGTGCTCGCGAATCGCCGCGCCGTGTTCGCCGCGGGCGATGAGCACGGCCGGGATTCCGGCGAGATGCAGTTGCGCCGCCACGGTCGCGCCGATCGCTCCGGCGCCGATGATGATGTATCGCATACCCTCCATCCCACCACCTACCGCGGTGGCAGCCGCAACAAGATCGTGACCAGCGCATCTCAACCACGCGTAGCGCCACGACGTCTGTACCGATGTAACAGCGACACAAAACCCGGGGGGCCCACGTGCGCGTCAAGAAGATCTCGCTGGCATTGACCGCGGCTGCGGCCGCCGTCGTGGTGGCCGGTTGTGCCGGCGGCACGAAGACCGCGGCCGTGCAGCCGGCGGTGGCCAGCGCGCCGACCTCGAGCAGCCCGGCCGCGCCGACGACGACCACCACGAAGGCCCCGCCGCCGAGCACGAGCACCACGACCGCTCCGCCGAGCACGTCGACGGCGCCCAGGACCACCGCGCCGAAGACCACCGTCAAACCGGCCGCGAACCCGTCCGTCCCGTGCTCGATCACCGACGGCGCCTGCGTGGACATCTCGGCGAAGAAGGCATGGCTGCTCAGCGGCGGCAAGATCGTCTACGGCCCGGTCCCGGTCACCACCGGCCGGCGGGGACACGCGACCCCGACGGGCACCTTCCACGTGCTCTACAAGCAGCGAATGCACTACAGCAAGGAGTTCGACAACGCGCCGATGCCGTATTCGGTCTTCTTCTACCCCGGCGACGCCTTCCACACGGGCAGCCTCTCGGTCCCGTCGCACGGCTGTGTTCACCTCTCCAGCAGCGCGTCGCAGAAGTTCTTCGCCACCCTCAGCGTCGGTGACCCGGTTCAGGTCGTGCCCTGAGCCTGCGCCGGCTCCAGTTCCGCCCGTAGCTCGGCCAGCAGCTCACTGCGGTTGCCGGCGCCGAGCCGCTGGCGCATGCGGGCCATATGGTGCTCGACGGTCTTCGCGGAGATGAACAGCCGGTCCCCGATCTGCTTGTAGGTCAGCCCCGCCAGCACCAGTTCGGCGACCTGCCGTTCCCGGTCGCTCAGGCGCGCGGGCCCCGGGGTGACCGATGGCTCGCGCCCCTGCAGCACGCGCGCGCAGTCGAGCAGCGTCACCATCACCTTGCGGTCCGAGGTCCGGATCGCCGCCTGACCGGCCAGCCGGGCGCCGTCCCAGCACAGCCCGACGTCGTGCAGCCCGCGTGCGGCGGTTTCGACCGCGACCTTGTCGACCTCGCCGGCCAGCACGTTCAGCCAGCATTCGGCGCCCTGCGACATCGCCGCGAAGTACGCGCCCGAGTCCGCACCCGCCGCCAGCGCGCGAGCGTGCTCGGCCGCCTCGCCGGGCTGCTCGTCCAGGATCGCCGCGTGCAGACCGCTCCAGTGCAGGGTCGTCGCCCACAGCGGTGGGTCACCGAGCGCCGCGAGTAGCTGCCGCGCCTGCCGCAGGTGCGGCGCGAGCCGGTCCCGCTCGCCCAGCCGGGCCGCGGCGACCTCGAACTCGCCGAACGGCAGGAAGGTGAACAGGTCCACCGGATGCCGGATGACGGCTTCCCTCGCCTGCCCCCAGATCCGGCGCAGCGCCGTGAGGTCACTGGCCCGCCGCGCCAGGCCGACCCGCAGGCCGACCGCGAACAACCAGTCGCGCGGCGAAAGATCGTCCCCGGCCGCCGTCAGGCGGGACGCGGCCAGCTCCTCGTCCCCGCGCACCATCGCGATCCACGCCAGCAGCAACCGGTGCCGGGCCACCAGCGAACCGGTCTCGATCGCCCGCGCCAGCAACGGTTCGGCGATCGCCGGCTCCCCGCTGTGCAGCGCGACGATCGCGCCGAGCGCGGCCGGGCTGTCGGGCAGCAGCAGCCGCGCCGACACCGGTTCCAGCATCTCCGCGGAGCGGACCAGCGTGGACAGCGCGACCGCGGGCTGCCCGGTCACCGACTCCACGACGCCCCGCGCCGCGCCGGAAACCGCGCCGGACAGCAGCGTCGGCGGCCCGTCGCCCCCGCATCTCTCCAGCGCCTGCCGGGCTTCGGCGACCCGGCCGGTGCCGGCCAGCGCGATCGCCGCGAAGCACCGCGCCACACCGGTATCGGCCCACTGGAACAGTTCCGCGCTGCGCGCGAGCTGGCCCCGGTGCGCCAGCGCCGTCCCGGCCACTCGCGCGCCCTCGGCCCGATCCGGCGCGCTCTCGCTCCCGATCACCCCGTCCGCGAGCCGCAGCGCGCCGTCGAAGTCACCGGCCCGCGCGACAGCCTCGGCCCAGCGGGCACCGACCTTGCGGCCGGCCCTGGCCGCGGCCTCGTACAGGCGGGCGGCGAGCGCGGGTTCGGCCTCGCGCGCGGCGGCCTCGAAGGCGGCACCGATGCCCGCTCCGGTCAGCCCGGCCCCCAGCAGCGGTTTCACCAGTCCCAGCACCGGGCCGCCGCGTTCGAGTTGCTGTTCCACGAGCTGCCGCCGCAGCGCGATCTGCCGGTCGCGGGGTATCAGCTCGCGCAGGGCACGGGCGGCGATCGGCAGGAGGGTGCCGTCGGGGCTGAGCAGGCCGGTCGCGTACGCGGCCTCCACCGAGCCGCCCGCGAGATCGAGCCCGGCCCCGGCCTCCGCCGCCAAGAGGAACCGCACCACGTCCTCACCGGCGTGGTCGAGTTCGTGCCGCACGAGGTTCAGCTCGGCCGCCGCGCGCACCAGGCCCGGCACCCCGCCGGTCTGCGCGTGCACGAACTCGGCCAGCTCCGGTGACCCGGTCGCTTCGAGGAACTTCGCGGTCTTCGCCACGTCGAACGGGCGCAGCACGATCTGCCCGCGCAGCCGCGCGAGCACCTGGTTCAGCGCGGCGCGGCGCGGATGCGGCCGGGTCGCGATCACGATCCCTGCTTGCTCGTCGTCGAGATAGCGCAGCAGGTCGGTCAGTTCGGCGTCGCCGAGCAGGTGCGCGTCGTCGACCAGGCGGGCGTCCGCGCCGGCCAACTGCTCGAGCACGGTTGTCTTGCCGTGCCCGCCGGGCGCGACGATCGCCAGCCGGACCGGCGAGAGCTCGCGCGACACGACGGCCGAGCAGACCCGTTCGGTGGGCTCGTCCAGCAGGATCACTCGTCGTCCTCGTTTCGGGAACGCCGCGACGGTACGAACCGGCGCCGCGGCGGTTCGAGCGGGGTGAGCACGACCGGCGGTCGTTGGGGTGCGGGTTCGGGATCGTAGACCTCGTCCGGGTCGAGGTCGGGATAACCCGTGACTCTGGGCACCAGCGCCGTCGACTCCCGGGGCGCCGGTGCGGGCGGGCGCGCGGCCAGCGCGGCCCCGCGGCAGGCGGCGGTGGCCGGGTCCGGGTCGAGGACGACCCGGCAGTCCAGCGCTTCCCCGGCAAGCCTGGCGACCAGCGGGATCCGGGCCGCGCCACCGGCCAGCAGGAGGGTGGACACGTCCTCGAACCGGCTCAGCGGCGCCAGCGAAACGGTCAGCCACGGCTCGACCAGCCGCTCGAACTCGGTCCGGGTCACCCGCCCCGGCACGTCGACCTCCCGCGCGGTGGAGAGCAGTTCCTTGGTCTGGGTGCACACCTCGCGCAGCTCCGCCGGCTCCCCGCCGAACCGCGCCGCGACGTGTTCGGCGAGCACGTCGTCCAGTCGCGGCGCGAACTGCTCGTCGTGCGCGAGGAGTTCGAAGGTGGCCGGGCCACGCCGCAGCAGCGCGATGTCGACGTGCTCACCGCCGAGGCGGCACACCGCGAGCCGGCTGCCGGTCTCGACGCGTTCACGGACCACCATGCTTTCGGCCGCCGCGACCGTGTTCGGCAACAGCAGGGCACCGGGCATACCCGCTTCGTGCAACGCGTCGTGCAGCAGTGAGCGCCGGAAGCCGGTCCAGCCCGGCGGATGCGTCAGCGCGATGCGGTCCGCTTCGCCACCTTCGGACTCGGCGACCTGGTCGGCCACCCAGCCGGCGACCACCGCCGTCAGCGACTCGGGCCGGTAGAGCTCGTCGCCCAGCATCAGCGGGACGTCGTCGCCCACCTGGCGCGCGAAGCCGCGCGCGATCCGCTCCGGTTCGGCGAGCGCGCGACGCCGGGCGTCCGGACCTGCGATTACGGTGGCGTCCGGGGCGACATGCAGGACCGACTCGAGCGCGCACACCACCTCGGGTTCGCTCCAGAACTCCCCCGCGCGGCGGCAGACGGCGGCCTTGATCCGGGTGCCGCCGATGTCGATACCGAGGACGTAACGCATCCGAGTGCTTCCTCCTAGGAGACGTCCTTTCGTACCAAAGGCTGCGGTTGGGGTCACATCCCCTAACCCCCTAATGGCCCCGCACCCCGATTCGGGGACCCGGACCGGGCCCGATCCCCGATGGCAGGGGCGGCGGGAATGCCTAGGTTTGGCGGAGTTGCCCGGCCGGATCGGGTGATCACCTCATGACAAACTCCTAGATTGCGGAGACTTCGTTGTCCCTCCCCGCCCAGACGCTGCACGACTTCGTGCTGAACCTGCTGACCGACGACGCCGCCCGGTCGGCCTTCGCCGCCGACCCGACCGCCGCGCTCGCGAACGCCGGGTTGAGTGACGTGACCCCTCAGGACATCCAGGACGTGGCCCCGCTCGTGGCCGACTACGCGCCGGCGCCCGCCGCGGACGCGCTCGAGTCCGTCATGTCGTCGCTGCCCGCCGGTGCCGCTCAGGGCGGCCTGCAGGGCGCGATCGCCCAGCTGGCCGCCGTCGCCGACGCCGCGCACTCGCTGCCGGTGTCCCTGCCCGGCACGAGCGCCGCCGAGCGCTCGCTGCCGCTCGACACCTCCGGCCTGCCGGTCGCGACCCCAGACCTCAGCGGCCTGCCGGTCGCGACCCCGGATCTCGGTGACCTGCCCGCCTCGGTGCCGTCGCTCAGCGACCTGCCCACCGGCGGCCTCCCCATCGCCACCCCCGACCTCGGCGGCCTCCCCGTCGGCGG
>NZ_VDFW01000038.1 GCF_006152065.1 Amycolatopsis alkalitolerans | reverse complement strand
AGGCACCGGCTGCTGGGCGCGGGTCGGCTGCGCCGGCCGGGCCGGTTGCTGGGCCCGCGTGGGCTGCTGGGCGCGGGTCGCTTCGCCCCGGCGGGCGGCGGGCGCCTGCCGGGGCGGCGGCGCGGCCGGGTCACGGCGGTGAACCCACACTTCGAGGCCGATGATCGCGAGCGCCAGCACGGCCATCGCGATCGCGCCCGGCATGAAGCCGCTCACTCCGCACAGGCCAGCCAGGGCCAGCGCCGGAATGATCGCGCACAGGCTGAACGGATCGATCCGCGACAACGCGTAGCGGGACCTCGGCTGGCCCATCGCGCCACCTCCCGTGGTCGTGTGCGGACGATCAACGACGGAAGTGTACCGGGATGGCGGATCGAGCCTGCCGGATCAGTCCCGGATCACCAGCCGAAGGCCCCAGGCGGCACATTCGGTCACGAACAGGGCGGGCCGGATCAGGCAAACCGGTCATCCGGGCCGTGGACCGCGTCGAGTTCGCGGTGCAGCGCGCGCAGCCCGAGCAGGAGGGCGTGCCGTTCCTCGGCGGTCATCGCGCCGAGCATCCGCTCGTGCCGCTCCTGCCAGGTCCGGCGCAGCCGGGTCGCCGCGGCGGTCCCGTGCCGGGTGATCCGCACCAGGAGGTGGCGCCGGTTGTGCTCGTCGCGGTGGCGGGTGACGAGATGCTTGCGCTCGAGCGCCGAGCACAGGCGGCTGACCCGGCTCTTGTCCAGGCGCAACTGCCCGCTGAGCTGCTGCTGCGTGACCTCGCCGGCGCCGAGCAGTTCGATCAGCACGACGCCCTCGGTCGTGGTCAGCGTGGTCCCGCCCTCGTTCGCCGGCTGCTCACCCTGGGTCGCGACCAGGCGCATGACCCGGGTCAGCAGGCTCTCCAGCGGTTCGGTCTCCGTCACCACGCCTCCACGGTTGATAGACGCAACCGTTGACGGTAGCATCGGTCACAGTTGCCAGTGTCAACCATCTTAGGAGCGGTCATGCACAAGACACTGCACCGGTTCGGTCAGCGGCATATGTTCGCGGACGGGCACTCCTACGACCGGCGCGCCGGGAAGGCCTTCCGTGGTCTGCACCGGCGCGTCGCCGACGACGTGACCGCCGCCGCCCCGCGGGGCGGACTCGTGCTCGACGCGGGCTGCGGCACGGGGTTGCTCGCCGCGCAGATCGCGAACCGGCGGCCCGATCTGCGCGTGCGCGGGGTGGATCTGGAGCGGGGCATGATCGACGTTGCGACCGGGCGCGCCGAGCGGGAAGGGATCGCGGACCGGGTCGAGTTCACCGTGGCCGACCTCGCCGACCTGCCGTTGCCCGCCGGTTCGGTCGATCTGATCGTCTCGACGGCGAGCATGCACCACTGGGCCGACGTGCCCGCCGTCGTGTCGTCCCTGGACCGGGCGCTGCGACCGGAGGGGCAGATGTGGATCTACGACATCCGCTGGGTCCCCGGTGGAAAGGTCCGTGCGGCCTCGGCCAGGGACGGGCGCCGCCTGACGCGGACGATCGTGCGTGCCGGCTCGTTCCCCGTGGCGCTGTTTCAACGCCTCGAAGTCTCCGCGGTTTAGCGCCCGCCAGGGAGGACGTGCTCAACGGGCGCGCGGGCCGGACGGGTGACCACCGCGACGGCGGCCACCAGCACGGCGGCCACCACCGTGAAGAAGACCACCGCGGTGAGCCGGTCCGGATGGATCAGCGGCTGGCCACGCAGCGCCTGCCACAACGCCAGCCCGGTGAGCCCGGCGTAGCCCGCCGCGGCGACGAACACCAGCCGGACGCGGGCGGATCCATCGCGCAGCAAGGGAATCCGCCGCGCGAGCAACGCCAGCGCCAGTGCCAGCAGCGGCACCACCTGCAGGGCGTGAATGCCGACGAAATGGGGGATCCTCAGGTCACCGCCGACGGTGCTCCACCCGGTGACCGCATTGATCGGCCCGCCGTCGGCCACTTCCACCGTATGCCCGCCGATGAGCCCGCCGAAAGTGCCTTCACGCAGCGATTCCCGCTGCGCCCCGGTCGGTCTGGTCATCATGAACGCGATCGCCATGCCGAACAGCGCGATGACGGTGCCCGCGCGGACCGCCCACGTCACCGCGGGATCACCGATCCGGCGCCGCAGCACGAACACCGCACGCACCAGGTTCGCCACCCACAGGACCGTGATCGAGGTGCCCATGATCCCCCACAACGTGGCGTCGAGCGGGGTGGCGACGTTGAAATGGCTGAACCGGCCGCGGATCACCTGGCCGACGATGACCACGTACTCGATCGCGAGCATCGTCGCGATGATCGTCGCTGACGACCGCACGAGACGGGTGCGCGGCAGGTAGGTCGTCAGCCACGCCAGGGTCAGCGCGTAGATCACGATCGACACGGCGAACTTGAAGGGCTTGAGCCAGATCGGGGCCCCACCGAGGATGCGGTCGTCGAGCGCCACCCCGGCGAGCGCGACGAGGATGAACGGCGCGGTCGCCGCGGCGACCAGGATCAGCGGGCGGTGCCAGGCCGGCGGACGGACATCGGTCATGCGCTCAGCATCGCGACGGGCGGGATCGCCGGTGCGGCCCCAGGCTCCCGGACGTCCGGTTCCCTGGGATTTCTGTCTACCGGACACGGTGAACCCGCCCGTACGGTAGGTGTGTGGCCGGGCGGACTGTCGTCGTTGTCGGGTTCGACGGGATCGAGCTGGTCGACGTGGCGTGCGTGACGACGGGATTCGACTACGCCAACCGGATGGGCGCCGATCCGGCCTACGAGGTGCTGTTCGCGACCCCGGCCGGCCGGCCGGTGCACTGCGACTCGGGACTCGAGCTGCACGGCCAGTCCCGCCTCGACGCGGTCGGCGGCCGGATCGACACGCTGGTCGTCTCGGGTGGGCAGGGCCACCGGGCCGCCGCGGCGAACCCGCGCCTGGTCGGCCAGGTCCGGCGGCTGGCCGGGCTTTCGCGGCGGATCGCGTCGGTCTGTACCGGGGCGACGGTGCTGGCCGCCGCGGGCCTGCTCGACGGCCGTCGCGCGACGACGCACTGGTTCGAGGCCGCCCAGTTCGCCGAGCACTACCCGCAGGTGCGGGTCGATCCCGCGCCGATCTACATCCGCGATGGCCCCGTCGCCACGTCCGGTGGGGTCACCGCGGCGGTCGACCTCACGCTCGCGTTCGTCGAGGAGGACCACGGCGCGGAGATCGCCCGGCGGGTCGCCGTGGGCATGGTCACCTATCTGCAGCGGCCGGGAAACCAGGCACAGATGAGCCTGTTCACCAGGATCCCGCGAACCGAGCATGTGGTGGTGCGGCGGGTGATCGACCATGTGGTCAGCCATCTCGACGCCGCGCTGAGCACCGCCGGGCTGGCCGCGCTGGTCAGCGTCAGCGAACGGCACCTGAGCCGGCTGTTCGTCGAGCACGTCGGCCGCACGCCGTGGCAGCTCGTACGCGACGCCCGCCTCGAAGCGGCTTCGCAGCTGCTGGCCGGGACGCGGGAGCCGATGAGCGCGGTCGCCCGGCGATGCGGTTTCGCGTCGGCCGAGTCGCTGCGGCAGACCTTCGTGGCGCGGTTCGGTATCCCGCCGTCACGGTTTCGCGCGGTGCACGCCCCGGCGGGCCTCCGCTAGAACTCGTCGCCGCCGCCGAGCTGGTGTTCGAACGCGTCCGCCCGTGCGACGAGGGATTCCAGCGGGCGCGCGAACTCCTCGCGGATGTCCAGCGATCCGAGCGGCACGGTGTGCTTGATCAGCGCCACCCCGTCGACCACGGCAGCGCCGCCGACCTCGGCCGTGCCGGCCAGCTCGAGCAGGCGGCGCAAGTCGATCTTGTCGGCCCGGCCGACGGCCGAGGAGATCTCCGCCCAGTGCGTACCGTCCTGCCCGGGAAGCAGGTGCACCGTGACCTGCTGGGTGCGCCCGCCCTCGGTGCCGAGCCGGAAGCGCAGCCAGGTGTCGCGCTCTTCGAGCACTTCGTACCGCAGGCGCACGTAGTTGATCACGTCGGTCCACACCCCGTCAGCCATGGCGCAAGCTTAGCGGCGGACTCCGGCTTTCCTGGCGCGTGTCCGGTTCGGCGCGGCCGGCTCCAGGGTGACCCGCGCCAGCGGGGTTTAGGCCGGTACGGTCGCCGGCGGTGCTGCCGCCCCCGTCACGGCAGCCGTCACCAACGTGTCACGTAATCATGTACGTAAATGTCCGTATGACTGTTACGCATGGGCGAGACAATCACCCGATAGAGGGCATTTCGACCGCGTGGTCAACTGTGTGTAGTACGCCTTCGCTGGATCCGGGTCGTCGGTTGATCGCCGTCGCGGGGTCGGCACCGAAGGCGGCTGCCGGTGCACCGCGACCGGGCAGTGGTCCGGTGGCCGCAGTGGTATGGACCAGCTGGGATGGGCGGGCCTTCCCGGCTGCGCCCGGGAAATCTGTGGTGCCCTCGCGCTGCGACGGGCCCAGCGGGTGCGGGAAGCGCGCGAAACCGGCCGCTGGCAACCAGAACCGGGCGCGGAAGGAGATTTACCGGCATCTTTTCCAGCTGCGCCGGGAGAAGAACGGCGTGCAGCAGGTCTAGCCCAGTACGGAGACGTTCGAGTATTCCGTAGGTCGCCGGAATTCCTCTACCGTCTAGCTATGTCAGCCCTGACACCGGTCCCGATCGCGGCGCTGCCGCTGGAGCGGTTCGCGCCCGTGATCGGGGATCCGGCGTATCGCCGGCTCATGGACCGGTTCGCACGCGGGCGGGATCTCCTCGGCGGCCACGCGATGTGGAACGTGAACTCCACCGCGCGCGGCGGTGGCGTGGCCGAGATGCTCGTGTCACTGCTCGCCTACGGGCGAGGAGCCGGGATCGACGCGCGCTGGGAGGTCATCCGCGGTGACGAAGCCTTCTTCACCGTTACCAAACGGATCCACAACCATCTGCATGGCGCGGCCGGGGACGGCCGGCCGCTGGACGGCGAAGCGCGGGCGGTGTACGAGGCGGTGACCCGCGCCGCGGGGGAGGATCTGGCGAACCGCATCGTGCCCGGGGATGTCGTGTTGCTGCACGACCCGCAGACGGTCGGCATGATCCCCGTGCTCAAACGGCTCGGCGTCCCCGTCGTCTGGCGCTGCCACGTCGGCATCGACGATCCGGACGGGCTCACCCGCCGGGCATGGGGGTTCCTCCGCGACTACGTGCGGCAGGCCGACGCCTACGTGTTCTCCCGCAGGCAATACGTGTGGGGCGATCTCGACCCCGCCAAGACGGTGCTCATCGCTCCGTCGATCGACGCGTTCTCGGCGAAGAACCAGGAGCTGTCCCAGGCCCAGGTCTCCGGGATCCTCTCCGCCGCGGGCCTGCAGGACTCGGACCCGGCGGTCGACGGCGACGCGTCCTTCGCACGTCTGGACACCTCGCCCGGGCGTGTCGAGCGCCCCGCCGAGGCAGACCAAGGCCGTCCCCTGCGCCCGGACGACGTGATGGTGCTGCAGGTCTCCCGCTGGGACGGGTTGAAGGATCCACTCGGCGTGATCGACGGTTTCGTACGCCATGTCCTCCCGAATTCGAAGGCACATCTGGTCTACGCCGGTCCGTCCGTCGAGGCGATCGCGGACGACCCCGAAGGCAGGAGCGTCCTCGCGGCCGCGCGTGAATACTACGGCGCGCTTTCGGACGAGGCGCGCGAGCGCGTCCATCTCGTGACGTTGCCGATGACCGATCTCGAAGAGAACGCCGCGGTCGTGAACGCCCTCCAGCGCCGGGCGCACGTGGTGGTGCAGAAGTCGATCGCGGAGGGCTTCGGGCTCACCGTGGCCGAGGCGATGTGGAAGTCCCGGCCGGTGGTGGCCAGCCGGATCGGCGGGATCCAGGACCAGATCGAGGACGGGCGCTCCGGCTGGCTGGTCGGCCCGCGGGACCTGGCCGCCTATGGGAACGCGGTCGTCCGGCTGGCCGGCGACCCCCGTGCCGCGGCCGCGATGGGCGGGCTGGCCCGGCTCCGTGTCCGCGGCGGTTACCTGGGGTCACGGTCGCTGCTGCAGTACATCGCGCTGTTCGAACGCCTGCTCCTCGGCGAAGGGGCGCCCGCGGAGGTATCCGCGCCCGCCGGCTACGCCTAGCGTGAGGGCCACTGGCGCGATGAGTCTCGTCCTGGCAGGCGGTCTGTATCTGCGAGACCCGGTCAACCGTGCAAGGAGAGGACCATGACCGCTACCTACACCTTCGACGTCTTTTCCAGCCTCGACGGCTTCGGCTCGGCCGGCGGCAACTGGACCGGCTACTGGGGCAGGCAAGGCCCCGAGTTGCTCGACCACCGCCTCGCCCTGTACGACGAGGAGCAGCGGATGGTCTTCGGGGCCAACACGTACCGGCTGTTCGTGCAGATGCTGGCCTCCAGCACCGCGGAGTCCGAGGTCCGTGACCCGTGGGTCACCCGGATGACGACCCTGCCGGCCACGGTGGTCTCGACCACGCTGAAAGGACCCCTCGACTGGGCGGACGGCACCATCGCGAACGGCGATGCCGTCGACGTCGTCGCCCGGCTCAAGGAGGAGTCCGGCCTGCCGTTGCGCTCGCACGGCAGCCTGTCGATGAACCGGGCGCTGATGGCCGCCGGCTTGGTCGACCGCGTCCAGGTGACGCTCTTCCCCGTGATCACCGGTCAGACCGGACGAGACCCGATCTTCCAGGGCGCGGCCGACTTCGACCTCGAGCTGATCGAGCACCGGACGCTCGACGGCCATCTCCAGGAGCTCATCTACCGGCCCACCCTGCACGTCTGAGCCAATTCGCTCGACCGGCGCGGTTGGCGGTGCCAGGGTGCGGTGGTGGACGACGCCGATGCCATGCAGGCCCACTACGCGCTAGGGCAGGAGCGTGACCGGCTCATCACCAGGGCGCGGGGCGTGCTGGAAGCCGTGCGCACCAAGGAGATCGCGCTGCGCCACCTGCCGGACCCGCCCGCGACGATCGCCGACATCGGTGGCGGGCCGGGACACAACGCCGTGTGGCTCGCCGGCCTCGGCTACCGCGTCGAGCATCGCGATCTCATGCCGTTGCACGTCGCGCAGCCGCGCGAGGAGTGCCGCCGCGAGATACGTACCGCCGTCGCGGACGCGCGCGATCTCGACCTGGCTGACGCGTCGGTGGATGCGGTACTGCTCCTCGGGCCGCTCTACCACCTTCGCCGGCGTGAAGATCGCCTCCGGGCGCTCGGGGAAGCCAGGCGCGTCGTGCGCCCGGGCGGTCCGGTGCTGGTGGCCGCGATTTCGCGGTGGGCGCCGAGGCTGGACGGCGAACTCCGCCTGCGCCTGTACGAGCGGTACCCGCAGGTCCGTGCCGAGACCACGCGCGTGGAGCGGACGGGCTGGCTGCCGCCGCTGTTTCCCGGCTCCTTCACCGGCTACTGCCACCGGCCGCGGCAGCTGCGCGCCGAGCTGCGCGATGCCGGGCTCTCGGTGCTGGACCTGGTCGCGGTCGAAGGAATGGCCTTCATGCTCGCCGATCTGGACGAGCGGATGAACGATCCGCGGGCGCGCGAGGTCGTACTGGACGCAGCGCGCGCCCTCGAGCGCGTCCCCGAACTGCTCGGTGCCGGCGGGCACCTGCCGGCCGTCGCGAAACGCCTCAACTGAGCATCCGCACCGCGAGGACGGCGACCACCGCACTCGACGCGAACCCGGTGATCAGCCGCCCGCGCGCGCCCGTGAGCATCCTGCCGAGCAGGGCCCCGCCACCGGCGAGGACGAGTTGCCAGCTCGCCGACGCGAGGAAGGCCGCGGCGACGAACACCCCCTTGGCGGTGACGTCCGCGCGGTTACCGAGGACCACCGCGACGAAGTAGATGATCGTGGTGGGATTGACCAGCGTCATCGCGACGAGCGTCGCGTACGCGCGCGCCGCGCCCATCGGCGGCGGTTGTGCTGCTGTCGCGCGGTACCGGCGGAGCGCGCAGACGGTGATCCGCACGGCCACCACGATGAGGATCGCGGCCGCAATCCAGCGCAGCACGCCTGCGACCGGGGCGATGACGCGGGCCAGCGCGCCGCCGCCGAGTACGGCCGCCAGCGCGTACACCCCGTCGACGGTCGCGACACCGAGCGCCGCGGCGAAGCCGACGCGCCATGAGGTCCGGGCGGTCAGGCTGGTGAGATAGGCGCCCACGGCGCCCACCGGGATCGCGATCCCGTACCCGGCCAGCAGCCCCGCGACGATCGCGGCCGTCACGGCAGGAGCGCGCCGTGCCTCCTGGCCTGGACCTGCTGCTGCTGGCCGCCGAAGACGCGGGCCGGCAGGACAGGAGCGGGGAGGATCACGGTCATGGCGCGATCCTCCCGGCCCGGTCGCTTTCGCCGCAAGCGATTTACTAATCCGACCAAAGGTAGGCGGACCCCGAGCAGTACGTAACCGTTGTACGCAAGCCGGACAGCCGTGACTGTGGTCGGATTAGTAACTAACGGCTCAGTATGGGAGCGCGATCCCGTGTACTACCCCGTTCTGGTCACCGACGACGAGTGTGCCGTCCGCGATCACCGGGCGGCCGAAGGTGTAGACGAGGCTGTGCTGCAGCCAGCCGAGCCGCACACCGTCCGCGAGCCGCACGCCGATCAGCTTGCCGTCGACCGAGGCTACCCAGGCGGTCCTGTCGGCGACGACCACCCCGGCATTGAACACCCGGACCGCGAGATCGGTCTGCCACAGCGTCTTCCCGGTCTGAAGGTCCACTTTGGTCAGAACGCCCCACTCGGTGGTCAGCAGCGCGGCGCCTTCGACCAGGACCGCCGGGGCGTACATGGTGCTGCCGGACACGGTCCACCGTACGGCGCCGGTCGCCGCGTCGAGCGCGGTCGACTGCGACACCGTCGCCACGATGACCACGCCGCCGCCGACGGCGACCACGCAGTCCCATCCGCTGTAGAGCAACACGCGGTGCGGTACACCGGACACCATCTGGTTCGCCCAAACCGGCTCGCCCGTCGCGGCGTCGTGCGCGCGGGCGTACCCGTCCGCCGCAGCGGTATAGACCATCTGGCCGTCACCGGCCGGCTGGCCGGAGGAGAACCCGCGGTCCGGTACCGTCCACAGAGGACGTCCAGTTGCCGCGGTCAGCGCGAAAAGCCCTTGCCCGGCCGAGAAGACGACCTGCTCCCTGCCGCCGACCGTGCGCACGTCCGGGGTGCTGAGCACGGGCGCGCCGGCGTCGAACCGCCACCGTTGCCGCCCGGTCGCCGCGTCCACCGCGTACAGATGGTGGTCCGCGGACGGCACGAACAGGGTGCGGCCCGCCGCGTCCACAGCGGGTCGGCGGTAGACCGGGCCCAGCCGCGTTTGCCATCGTTGGCGCCGCCCGTCGATCGTGACCAGGTCGCCCGCGGTGGACGCGGCGGCGACCGTGCCGCGCGCGATCGGCGTGATGCCGCCCTGCACCGAACCGGGCAGCTGGTGGCTCCAGCGCTCGACCGGATCCGAGGCCGTCCCGGGCACGGCGTAGCTGGCGATGTCTCGCCACCACGAGCCGTCCTCGGCGAGCACCTGCACCTCCAGCCGCTGCTCGCCCGGCGCGAGCGCGGACACGTCCACCGAAGCCGACCAGCGGTTCGGCCCGGCGCTTGCCAGCGGCTGCCAGACCGGGGTCCGGGTGCCGCCGAAGATCGTCTGCGGATAGGGCTGCACGGAGACGCTGACCGGGGTCGCGTCCGGGCGCGTCGCCACCGCGACCGGCAGCGCGCCACCGGACACCTTGCCGAGGCGGACGTCCGTGGGGCGCTGCGGGACGCCGGGGCCGGTACCGGCCAGCGGCATCGTCGCGTACGGTTCCTCCAGGTCCGTGCCGTCCGCCCGCACGGTCACCCGGGTCACCTCCAGCACCGGGCTGCCGTCGCCGGCCGGCTGCGCCCAGTAGTAGACGGGCCCGTTGAGCACCGCCTTCAGCCCGACCTGGGTCAAGCCGTTGAACCGGGCGATGTCCTCGCGGTGGATGTGCCCGACGAACAGGCCGCGCACGCCGTACCGGGCGAGCAGGTCGAGCGCGGCGGGCTGATCGTCGACGAAGTAGAACGTGTTGCCCATCGGGTAGTGCTGGAACAGGACCGCCGGGGTGCCCGGCCGCAGGCGGCGCAGGTCGCGCTCGAGCCAGTCCAGGTTGCCCTGGCCGTAGTGGCCGGGTTCCTGCAGAACCTGCGTGGGGTCGAAGCCGATGAAGTGCACGCCGCCGGAGTCGAACGAGTACGGTGCCGGGCCGAAATGCGCGTGGTAGAGCTCTTTGGCCGAGGCGTCCCAGCGCATCTCGTGGTTGCCGGGGGAGTAGTGGATCCGGCCGCGCAGCGAGTCCGGGATCGTCCGGCCGTACTGGACGTACTCGTCCGCCAGCCCGGAGTCGGTGATGTCGCCGCAGTGCAGGACGAAATCCGGGTCGCGCCTGGCCAGCGAGGCGTTGGCCGCGCCTAGGTAGGTGGTCGAGGCCGGGCTGGTCGTGTTGACGTGCGTGTCCGAGATCAGGCCGAACCGCGGCCCGGCGCCCGGGCGCCGGGAGGGCACTTCGGCTTCCGCGGGTGCGGCGCCGAGCAGTGAGGCCAGCCCGGTCGTGGCGAGCGTCGCCCCGGCGAGGCCGAGGAAGCCCCGCCGGTCGAGCCCGGCGTGCGAGCACGGTTCGTCCTGACGTCTGCCGGTCATCTGTGTCTTACCTCCAGGGGACGGGGATGCCCCGCGAGTCTCGTCGGCGCGGATGACGCGGCGTTTGCGCTGGTTGTTTACCTGGCTGAACTGGAGGTATCGAGCGCGGGGCGGCGGGCATATGAAGGCTGCCTACTCATCGAGGAAGCTCCCGACGATCCGGGCGAACTCCTGCCAGGCCTGCCGCTGGGTGCGCACGGCGACCCGGCCCCGGCCGGTCAACTGGTACGTGCGGCGGTTACGGCCGCCGTAGACGGAGTTGTGGCTGCTGATCGAACCGCCGGCCTCCAGCCGGTGCAAAGCCGGATAGACGCTGCCACTGGGCACCCGCAGCGCCCCGCCGCTGCGGGCCCGCAGGGCCTCGATGATCCCGTACCCGTGCAACGGCCCGCGTTCGAGCACCGCGAGGATCAGCGTGTCCAGATGCCCGCGCAGGATGTCGGGTTCGGTGAGCGGGCGGGCGGCGGTGCGCGTGCGCGCCCGGGCCGGGAGACCTTGCAGGGGACGCGTGGTGAGATCCAATGTGGACACTTCGGCGGCCAGCCGGATGGCCGCGGGCTCCGGGGCGCGCCCGCCGGACAGCCGGTCCAGGCCGAGCAGCGCCGCCCCGAGCACCGGAGGTGCCGAGACCAGCACGATCCCGATGCGCAGCCCCCGCCCGGCCAGTCCGCGTTCGATCCCGGCGAGGAGCAGCGGATGCCCGCCCGCGAGCACCGAACCGCCCAGCACGAGGGGGATCCGGTCGAGGTTCAACCGCGCGCAGGTGACCGCGACCATGCGGACCACCTCACCGGCCAGGCGTTCGACCACGCTCATCGCGAGTTCGTCGCCGGACCCGGCCACCTCGAACAACACCGGCGGCAGGACGGTCGCCAGGTCAGCGGCGAGCTTCCCGGCATGCACGGCCTCGACGACGGCCCGCACGTTCGCCGTGCCGAGCCGCTCGCAGACGGCCTTCCGCAGCGCCGTTTCCGGCCCCCGCCCGTCCTCCGCGCGCACCGCGTGCCAGAGCATCTCGGACGCCAGGTCCCGCCCGCCGCCCCAGTCCCCGCTGAGCCTGCCCAGCGCGGGGAAGCGGCTGGTGCGGCCGTCCGAAGTCACCCCGACGCAGTTGATCCCGGTGCCGCACACGACCGCGACCGCGTCCGGCGCGGTGGTTCCGGCGCGCAGCAGCGCGAAGGTGTCGTTTTCCACCAGCGTGTCCGGGGCCCAGCCTGCCGCCGCGACCGCACGATCCAGAGCCTCGATCTCGGCCGGCAGGTCCGCTCCGGCCAGGAACACCGCGGCGTGGCGGATCTCCACCGGCTCGGTGAGCTCCGCCCGGACCTGGCGGACCGCGGCGCCGATCCCGGTGATGGACGCGTCGAGCCCGAGCTTGTGCGGGGGCAGGCCGTCCACGCGCCGGTGCCCGAGTACGCGGCCGTCTTCGGCGGCGATCAGTACGTCGGTCTTCGTGCCACCGCCATCGACGGCGAGCACGGCTCTCATCGCGCCCAGGCCAGATGGTCGCGGTTCGCCGCGAGAAGGTCGTCGGTCAGCCGGTCGGCGAGGTGGGCCTGGCCCACGAGCGGATGTGCCAGCAGCGCCCGGAAAACGCGTTCGCGACCGCCGTGCAGCGCGGCTTCGACGGCCAGTTCTTCGTAGGCGGCGACGTGGGTCACCAGCCCGGCGTAGAGCGGATCGGGTGGCGCGGTGGGGACCGCGACCGGACCGCTGGCGGTGACGCGGGCAGGCACCTCGATCACCGCTTCGCCGGGCAGGGTCGGGAACAGGCCGTGGTTGCGCAGGTTCACCGTCCGCACCTCGCCGGTGTCGCCGTGCAGGGCGGCGAGCAGTTCGACCGCCGCCTCCGAGTAGAACGCCCCGCCCCGGCGCCGCAGCTCCTCGGGTTTGGTGTCCAAAGTGGAGTCGGCATACCGGGCGAGCAGTTCGCGTTCGACCTCGGCCACCTGTGTGGCCCGCGGCACGCTTTCGAGTAGTTCCGCGACCACCGGATCGTGCTGGTAGTAGTACCGCAGGTAGTAGGACGGGATCACGCCAAGGCGGCGGATCAGCTCGATGGGCAGTTTCGTCTGCCGCTCGATGAGCGCGCCGTGTTCGGCCAGGAGCGAGGGGAGGATGTCCGTGCCGTCGAGGCGTACCGAGCGTTCCCAGCTCAGGTGATTCAGGCCCACGTGGTCGAGGCTGATCCGGTGTGCGGGCACGCCGAGCCCGGCCGCGATCGCGCGCTGGAACCCGATGGCCACGTTGCACAGCCCGACGGCACGATGCCCGGCGTCGAGCAGCGCGCGGGTCACGATGCCGACCGGGTTGGTGAAATCGACGAGCCACGCGCCGGGCGCCGCGAGCTCACGCGCCTTTGCGGCGATGCGGAGAACTTCGGGCACGGTGCGCAGCGCCTTCGCGAGCCCGCCGGCGCCAGTCGTCTCCTGGCCGACGCATCCGCACGCGAGCGGGAACGTCTCGTCGGACAGCCGCGCGGCCTGCCCGCCGATACGCAGCTGGATGAGCACGAACTGGGCACCGGCGAGCCCGGCCTCGAGTTCGGTCGTCCACGTGACGGCTCCCGGATGCCCCTCGCGCGCGAACATGCGCCTGCCGAGCGGGCCGATGTCCGCGAGCCGGCCGGCCGCCGGATCGATCAGGACGAGTTCGCTGACCTCGAGGGTGCCGCGCATCCGGGCGAGACCGTCGACGAGTTCGGGGGTGTAGGTGGAACCGCCGCCGACGACCGCGATCTTCATGAGAGGGCCTTCTCCCTGCTCGGGTAGGCGAGGAACATCAGGAAGGCCAGGACCAGGATCCCCATCGGAATCCCGCCGATCAGCAGCCGGACTCCGGTTTGGACGGTGTGCGGCTGGACGGCCAGCGACGCGTCGTATCCGCTGCGGGGCAGCACGAACCCCATGATCAGCGCCTGCACCGAGACCGACCAGCGCACGATGAAACCGTTGACCCCCAGGTACATCCCTTCGCGGCGCACCCCGGTGCGCGCGGCGTCCACGTCGATCACCTCGGCGAGTAGGATGTCCAGCAGCACGAGCATCCCGGCCACCGCGATCCCGGTGGCGGCCGCGGTCAGCAACGCCGAGACCAGATCGGACACCAGCAGGAACGGGGCCGAGGCGAGCAGGTACACCGCGACCGTGGCGAGGATGGCCTTCTTCGCGCCGAACCGGCGGATCACCGCGCCCCAGACGTAGACCATCGGGACGGCGACCACGAAGATCGTGCCCAGCAGCAGGGAAACCATGGTGGCGCTGGGGTTTCCGAGGACGTACTTGGCGAAGAAGGCGATGCTCGCCTGCAGCAGCGCCACGCACAGCTGCAGCAGGAAGCTGCCGATCACGTAGACCAGGAAGGCCCGGTTCGCGAAGGTGTGGCGGATCGCCGCGAAGAACGAGAACGGCGCGGTCTCGCTTTGCCTTCGCTCGACCGAGCCGGTGAGCGCGACAGTGAACCCGAGTACGGTCAGCACCGCGAGCACGATGCCCATTCCGGACCAGCCGAGCGCGCCGTAGAGCACCGGCGCGGCGCCGACCCCGAGGATCATGCCGACGATCGCGAACATCTGCCGCCACGCGGCGCCCGCCGCGCGTTCGGCACGGGTCACGAACATTTCCGGGAAGATCGCGCCGTAGTTGAGCACCACGAGGACGAACAGGACGTCGTAAACCAGCACGACGAGCAGGAAGTACCAGAACAGCGAAGAGGATCCGCTCACCGGCGGCGTCCAGATCAGCGTGAACGCCGCGGCGAGCGGAACCATGCCGAACAGGATGTAGGGCACGCGGCGGCCCCACCGGCTGCGCGTGCGGTCGGACAGGTGCCCGAACAGCGGGTTGAGCACCGCGTTGAACACGCCGTGGATCGCCATCGCCAGCGCGATCAGCGAGGGGCTCGCCTTGAGCTGGTCGTCGTAGTAGAAGACGGCGAGCGTGGCGAAGGTCTGCGCGATCAGGTTGACCGAGAAGTTCCCGGCGCCGAAACCGACGATCTGTCGCTTGTGGAGGGTGGGCGGCGCGGCCGCCTGCTCGACGGTCACCGGCCCTGCCCTCGCTGCAGAGCACGCAGTTCGCGCCAGCCGATGCGCGCGACGCCGGCGTCGGCGATCGCCTGGTGCAGTTCGGGGTCCTGCAACATGGCCAGCTCGTGCCCGCGTTTCGCGTAGTCGGGACTGATCTCGCGCAGCTCGCCGGTCACTTCGAACGGGTGGAGGTAGATCTCGGTGACGCCCGGCTCGACTGCTTTGATCAGGGTGATCATGTCCTGCTTGACCGATTCGTACGTGTCGCCGGGCGAGGAACCGAATTCGTACGTCCACACGTAGTCCGGCACCACCACGCCGAGTTCGTCCGCGTAGGCGCAGCGTTCGTCGACCAGATGCTGTGCCGCCGAGGCGACCTCGGGCGCGATCGTGACGCCACGCAGATCCGCGATCCTGGGCAGCCGGAACGGCAGCCCGTGGCGCGCGCAGGCGTCCAGCGCGAGGCGCAGGAAATCGCGGCCGGTTTCGAGGCCGTAGAGGCTGCCCATGTGGTTGTCGGCGTGTGTCGGGTCGAGCCCGAGCGCGACGGCCTTCGCGAGCTGTGCCTCGATTTCCGCACGCACGTGCTCCGGTTCGGCTTGCCGCTCGAAGCTGGCGCAGTCGCGGGGAAAGTAGCCTGCTTCGTCGACGAGGCTGCCCGGCGCGCCGACGGGTCCCCAGCGGTATCGCTCCCATTCGCTGGTGAAGACCAGGTGTACGCCCACGTCGAACGCGGCGGCCATCGACGCCGCGGCGGGCGCCCAGGCGCACGGCGTCATCAGCGTGGCCGAGCTGATCCCGCCTGCCGCCAGGAGCTTGTGGATCCCGCGATTGGCGGAACGGCACATGCCGAAGTCGTCGGCGTTGACGATCAGGAGCCGGTCGCCGGCCGCGTAGCCGAGCCGGCGGTTGAGCTCGGAGGGTGCGGGCATGGTCACTCCTGTCCGGCCCGGGTGGCCTGCGTGAACGCCATTTCCCTGAGGTGCTGCCAGACCTCGATGGCGGCGCCCCGCAGGACGGCGTCCTCGCCGACGGCCGACGCGGCGACCGTCACTCTCGCCAGTGGCGCGGAGCGGGACAGGTGCTCGCGTACGGGATCGAGCAGGAGGTCGCCGTTGGAGCCGACCGCACCGCCCAGCACGAACAGTTCCGGGTCGAGGATGAACGAGATCGACGCGATCACGCGGCTGATCCGCCGCGCGGTGTCATCGACCACGCGCAGTGCCCGCTCGTCACCGGTGCGGGCCAGTTCGAAGATCTTCTTCGCCGACGGGTTGCCGGGAATGCCCGCCGCCTCCGCGTCGGTGGCGATCGCGCGAGCGCCGAGGACTTCGGCGGGGGCGTCCTCCGGCATCGGCAGGTACGCGACTTCACCGGCGCCACCGGTGAAACCGCGGTACAGGCGGCCGTCGACGACGATGCCGGCGCCGACCGCCGCACCCACCGACACGAGCACGAAAGCGGCCGTGCCGGCGCCCTCACCGTCGTGGTACTCGGCGACCGCGGCGAGGTTCGTGTCGTTCTCCAAAGTGGACGGCATGGGGAGCGCGGAGGCGAGCAACTCCGGAAGCCGCTTGCCGTCCTCGGGGATACCCGAGACGAGGCGAAGCTCGCCGTCCCGGGGCGAAACCACCGCGGGCACACCGATCACCGCGTGGTCGAGCCTGGTGACGCTCGCCTGGGCGCGGCACTCGTCGATAAGTTTCGTGACGGCCGCGACGGTCGCCGCCTCGCGCCCCTGCGCTGACGGCGCTTCCGCCCTGGCCAGCTGATTTCCGCGCACGTCGACGATGGCGACCCGCGTGCGATGGTGCCCGATGTCGACCGCGACGCCGTGGGCGCAGCCGGCGTTGAGGTCGTAGAGCGTCGCCGCCGGGCCGCGCCGCGTCTCGTCGAGGCCCGTGACGCGGACGACGCCGCGCTCGGTCAGCTCGTTCAGGGTCTGCGCGACGGTCGTCTTCGACAGTTTCGTCGCCCGGGTGATCTCGGGGCGCGCGAGCGGGCCGTGCCGGTCGATGGTCTCCAGCACGGCGCGGGCGTTGATCGACCAGAGCAGGCCCGGCGGCCCGGCCTGCAGATGTGATGCCACGGCGGTCTCCAGTCGGTAGGTAACTTTGTTTCCTACTCGTGCCAGCCGTTTCTAGCACAGCGCCAGGACCTGGCACAACGTGGCCGCTAGTTTCTCCACCGCGTGAACTAATTCCGCCCGACCGGTAGTATCACCTCGTGCGCACGATGACACCGCGGGTCGCGGCCAGTAGGTACGAAGGGCTCGTGCTGAGTCTGCTGCGGACCCGGCCCGGCCTGTCGCGGACCGGGATCTCGGAGATCACCGGCCTTTCCCCGACGACGGTCACCAAGGCCGTCGCCCCGTTGATCGGCAAGGGGTATGTCGAGGAGACGGGCGCCGGGGGAGAGCCGCGGATCGGGCGGCCGGCCATCGGGCTGCGGCTGGTCCCCGAGGCGGTCGCCGTCTGCGGGATCCAGCTCGGGGTAGGTTCGGTGCGTGCGGCGCTCGTGGACGCGCTGGGCCGGACGCAGCGGGCCATCAGCTTCCCCTTCAGCGAGCGGCAGGAAGCGGGCACCGTGCTCGCCGAGGCCGCCGAACGGGTCCGCGCCGAACTGCTGGCGACCGCGGCCGCCGAGGTGATCGCGATCGGCGTCGGCGCGCCGGGCCCGGTGGACGCCGAGCACCGGGTCAACCTCCTGTCGGTCAACCTCGGCTGGCGCGACGTCCCCATCGCCGACATCGTGGAGCGCGTCTGCGGCCGCCCGGTGACCGCCGATCACAACGTGCGCGCGATGGCCTTCGCCGAGAACAGGTTCGGCCATCGGGCCCGCGATATCGCCTTCGTGCACGCCAAAACCGGTGTCGGGCTCGGGCTCGTCTTGAAGGGCGAACCGTTCTTCGGCGGCCATCACGGTGTGAGCGAGCTCGGGCATATCCAGGTCGTCACCGATGGGGAGCTGTGTCCCTGCGGGGCTCACGGCTGCCTCGAGACCGTCGCGTCCGAGCCGGCTCTCGCGCGGCAACTGCCGGGCTCCCCGGACGCCCCGCTGTCGGTGATCGACCGGGCGTCGTTCTCCGATGACGCCGTCGCCGCGGTCCGCGAACGCTTCCTCGGGCATCTCGCGGTCGGGCTCGCCGGTGTCGTCAACCTGTTCAACCCGGAACTGATCGCGGTCGGCGGCATGCTCGCGAACGCCTCCGACGTGTTCCTCGGCGACCTCGCCACCGCGACCCGCGGCCGCGTCTTCCCGCTGCTGCGCGATTCCTTCCAGATCAAGCGGACGTCCTTCGGCGAGAACGCCGGGGCCATCGGAGCGGCGGCGACCGCGCTCGAGGCCTTCTTCTACGCCGTCCCGGCCGACTGAAGGTACTTGCCCGCCAGCGGGTCGCCGGTGGCGGCCAGCCATCCGGCGAGCACCCGGCGGCATCCCCCCAGCTCCGCCGCGTGTGCCGGGTCGCCGGCGAGGTTGTCCAAACAGGACGGATCGGTCCGCAGATCGTACAGTTCCTCCGGCGGCCGGTTCAGGTAGAAGGCGGTCCGCTCCGCGAGCGCGGGTTCGGCGAGCATGGCCGGCCAGGTCAGCCCCTCCATGTTCTCCGCCCGGTACGCCGGCCCGCCGGACCAGGCGTTCCAGATGTAGCCGAACCGGCCGTCCTGCGTGCACCGCATCTCGTAGCGCCGTTTGGCCGAGGTCTCGTGGAACACGGTGAACACCCGCTCGCGGCCCGGCTGGGATTCGCCGTGCAGCAACGGAATCAGCGATCGGCCGTCGCTCTGCCCGGCCACCCCGGCGGCCTCGCAGAAGGTGGGGAAGAGGTCGAGCGCCGAGACGAAGGCGGCGCGTTCGGCCGTGCCGGGGCGGGTGTGCCCCGGCCAGCGGACGATCAGCGGGGTCCAGGTGCTGCGCAGGTAGCAGTTGGCCTTGGCGAAGGGGAAGGCCATCCCGTTGTCCGACAGGAACACGACGAGGGTGTCTTCCGCCGGCCCGAGGGCGTCCAGAATCGCGCCGACGACGTCGTCGCAACGGCGGGCCGAACCGAGGTACTGCGCGTACTCGGTCCGGACGTCCGGCAGGTCGGGCAGGAACCCGGGCACCTCGACCTCGTCCGGCGTGAACGTCCGCGACGGCGCCGGGTAGCTCCGTTCCGGCCATTTTTCGGCCTCCTGAGCGCTGCCGTGGAACGGGCGGTGCGGATCGTGGGCGTTGGCCATCAGGAACCACGGGTCGTCGGCCTGGTCGAGGAACTCCCGGGTGGCGCGACCGTACGCGCCCGGGTTCCGGCCCATGCCGAGTTCCGCCATGCCCACCCGGAAGTCCCAGCCGAAGCGCTCGACCGGTTGCAGATGCTCGACCTTGCCGAGGATCCCGGTGCGATACCCGTTCGCGCGTAACAGATCGGTGAGCAAGGGCACCCCGGCGGCGACGGGTTCGAAGCCCTCGGCGCCGTTGCGATGCGGCCAGCGGCCGGTCATGATCGCCGACCGGCTCGGCTGGCACACCGCGATCGCCACATGGGCACGGCCGAACGCCATCCCTTCGGCCGCGAGCGCGTCCAGCCGGGGAGTCGCCCCGGCCGGCCCGCCGAACCCGCCCGGTGTGCGGGCGTCCATGTCATCGGCGGTGATGAGCAGGATGTTCGTCATGGCTTCGGCGCTCCCGTCTGCCGCGAACGGGCCGGGGCTTGTTCCCGGCCGGTTCGCCTGTTAGTTTCTCGTTTCGAGTTAAAAAATAGTGGCAGTACAGAGCGTAGGCAATGTCCGCCCTCCAACGAAGGTGGTTCGGTATGAGTCAGCTCGCGTCCCAGACGGCAGGCGTGACCCGGACGGGAGTCCGGCCCGCGCTGGTGTATTTCTTCGGTGCCCTCGGTGCCGTGATCTGGGGATACGACAACGGCGTCATCGCGGGCGCCCTGCTCTACATCACCCGGGAGTTCCACCTGACCCCGGCGGCTCAGGGTGTGGTGTCCTCGTCCCTGTCGGTGGGCGCGGCCGTTGGCGCCGTCACCAGCGGCGCCCTCGCACAACCCTGGGGTCGCAAGCGGTTGATCTTCATCGCCGGGCTCGTGTTCGGGACCGGGATCGCGGTGTGCTCGCTCGCGGTTTCGGTGCCGATGTTCGTGGCGGGACGCGTGGTGATCGGGGCCGGGATCGGGATCGTCGCGGTGTCGGTGCCCATCTACCTGGCCGAGATCGCACCCGCCCGCATCCGCGGCCGGATCGGCGCGCTCACCCAGCTCATGATCGCGTGCGGGATCCTGCTGTCTTATCTCGTCGGCTACGCGCTGTCCCCGCTGCACGCGTGGCGCTTGATGATCGCCGTCGCGCTGGTCCCGGCGGTGGTGCTGGTCGCCGGGATCTGGGTGCTGCCGGAGAGCCCGCGCTGGCTGCTGGCCCGCGGGCGTGCCGAGGAGGCGCGGGCCGGGCTGTCCCGCCAGGTCGGCGCCGCCGAGGTGGATCAGGTGCTGGCCGAGATGCGGGAGACGCTGGCCCGCGCGAAGCCTTCGTGGCGCATGGCGTTCCGGCCCGGCGTGCGGCGCGTGGTGCTCGTCGGGGTGGGCCTGTCGGTCTTCACCCAGTTGCTGGGCATCAACACGGTCGTCTACTTCGCGCCGACGATCCTCAAGAAGATCGGGTTCACCGACCAGGCCTCGCTGCTCAACACCATCGGCTTCGGCATCGTCTCGATCATCTTCACCGTCATCGCGGTCCGCGTGATCGACCGGTGGGGCCGGCGGCCGCTGCTGATCGTGGGCGCGCTCGTCATGGGCGCGAGCATGACGGGGATGGCGGTGCTGTCCTGGACGATCGGCCTGACGGTCGGCCTGAGCGGGCTGCTCGCGCTTGCCTGCCTCACCGTCTTCAAGGCGATGTTCTCGCTGACGTGGGGCACCGCCAGCCGCGTTGTGGTCGCCGAGATCCTGCCGCTGAGCGTGCGGGGTTCGGCGCTGGGCTTCGCCGAGATCCTCAACTTCGCCGCGATCTTCCTGCTTTCCCTGGTGTTCCCGATCCTGCTCGCGGCTGGCAGCGGGACCGCGTTCATCGTCTTCGGCGTGATGGGCCTGATCTCGTGCGTGTTCGTGGCGACGCTCGTGCCGGAGACCAAGGGCAGGACGCTCGAGCAGATCGAATCCACCATCGTGGCCGGGCAAGGGAAGTAGCGTTGACCAATATCGTCCTGATCCTCGCCGACGACCTGGGTTTCTCCGATCTCGGCTGCTATGGCGGCGAGATCGGCACCCCGAACCTGGACAGGCTCGGCCGCGGCGGCGTGCGGATGTCGTCGTTCTACAACACCGCGCGCTGCTCGCCGTCGCGGGCGAGCCTGCTGACCGGGCGGCACCCGCACGAGACCGGGGTCGGGATCCTGAACGACGATCAGCGCCCGTGGGGCTATCCGGGTTCGCTCGATCCCGCGGTGCCCACGATCGCCGAACATCTGCGGGACGCGGGTTACGCGACCTGCCTGTCGGGCAAATGGCACCTGTCCGCCGGGACGAACGAGCCGGACGAAACCTGGCCCATGAGGCGTGGTTTCGACGAGTTCTACGGGATTCTCGGTGGCGCGGGCGACTACTTCCACCCTCGCGCCCTCTTCGACGGCGAGCAGCGGCAACCACCGCCCGGCGACGGCTACTACTTCACCGACGCCATCGGGTCCCGCGCCGCCGATTTCGTCGCCCGCCAGGCCACGGCCGGGCGTCCGTTCTTCCTGTACCTGGCGTTCACCGCGCCGCACTGGCCGTTGCACGCACCGGAAGACGAGGTGCGCCGCTACGACGGCCGTTTCGACGAGGGCTGGGACGTTCTGCGGGAGCGTCGCTTCGAAAGGCTTGTCGAGGAAGGGATTCTCGGTGAGGAGGCCGCGCTGAGCGAGCGTGATCCAGCGGAACCGGCCTGGGACGAAGCACCGGACCAGGAGTGGGAAGCGCGGCGGATGAGCGTGTACGCCGCTCAGGTCACCGCCATGGACCGGGCCATCGGCCGGGTCCTGTCTACTTTGGAGGAATCCGGCATGGTGGACGACACGCTCGTGATCTTCCTGTCCGACAACGGCGCGTGCGCGGAGGACATGCCACCCGCCGACGCGCCCAAGTTCCGCCGGCGGCAACCATCGCACACCGTGGACGGAGCACCGATCCAGCTCGGCAACACCCCGGATGTCTGGCCTGGCGCGGAGGACACGTTCGCCAGCTACGGCCGTGCCTGGGCGAACCTGTCGAACACGCCCTTCCGGTTCTACAAACGCTGGGTGCACGAGGGCGGTATCGCCACCCCGTTCATCGCGTCGTGGCCGGACGGCGGCCTCGCGGACGGGTCGGTAGTGGACGGACCGCACCAGCTCACCGACGTCTTGCCGACGCTGCTCGACGTGGCCGGGCTGCCTGCCGGAAAGTCCATGCTGCCCGAGCTGCGCGGTAAACGGGCAGACGGCGGGCACATGCTGTTCTGGGAGCACATCGGCAACGCCGCCGCCCGGCGCGGCGACTGGAAGCTCGTGCGGGAAGCGGACGGCCCGTGGGAACTCTACGACCTGGCCACCGACCGGTCCGAAAAGGACGATCTGGCCGCGCACCACCCGGACGTGGTCGACGACCTGGCCGGGGCGTGGCAGCGGTGGGCGGATTCCGTCGGTGTCATCGACTGGGACATCATCCGGAAGAAAGGACAAGCATGACCCGCCGCCCCAACATCGTCATGATCCTCACCGACGATCACGCCTCGCACTCGATCGGCGCGTACGGTTCGGTCGTCAACCGCACCCCGCGGATCGACGAGATCGCCGAGAACGGCTGGCGGTTCGACAACTGCTTCGCCACCAACGCCTTGTGCGCGCCGAGCCGGGCGTCGATCCTGACCGGCACCTACGGCCACGTCAACGGCGTGACCACGCTCGTCACCCCGATCGACGCGAGCCAGCCGACGTTCATCAGCCGGCTTCGCGAGGCGGGATACCGCACGGCGATGATCGGCAAATGGCATATGGGCGACGGCGACGGCCATGACCCGCAGAACTTCGACCACTGGGACGTGGTGATCGAGCAGGGGGAGTACTGGAACCCGCGGTTCCTCTCCGCCGACGGGCTGCGCACCGTCGAAGGTTACGCCACGGACATCATCACCGACCTCGCGCTCGACTGGGTCGAGGGCCTCGACGGCGACGACCCGTGGTGCGTGCTGATCTACCACAAGGCGCCGCACCGGCCGTGGGAACCGGACGACAAGCACCAGGGCATGTACACCGATCCCGTGCCGCTGCCGGAAACCTTCCACGACGACTACGCCACCCGCTCCGCGTCGGCGCGCCGCGCCGCGGTCCGGCTCGCCGAGAACCTCAACGAGGAGGACCTCAAGATCACCCCGCCGGAGGGTCTGTCCTATGAGGACCTGGCGATCTGGAAGTACCAGCGCTTCATGGAGGACTACCTCGCGTGCGTCGCGAGTGTCGACGACAACGTGGGCCGGGTGATCGACTGGCTTCGCGAGCGCGGCGACTTCGACGACACGCTGCTGATGTACGCCTCGGACCAGGGTTTCTTCCTCGGTGACCACGGCTGGTTCGACAAGCGGTTCATGTACGAGGAATCGCTGCGGATGCCGTTGGTGCTGAGCTACCCGCGCCGGCTCGCGGCGGGCGGGGCGTTCACCGGCATGGTCACCAACGTGGACTTCGCGCAGACGATCCTCGACGCGGCCGGGGTCGCGCACGATCCGCGGATGCAGGGCCGCAGCTTCTGGCCGGACCTGCTCGGGACACCGCGCCAACCGCCCGCGGCGGGGATCTACTACCGGTACTGGGAACATGACGACAAGTTCCACAAGGCGCCCGCCCACTACGGCTACCGCACCGAGCGGTACAAGATCATCTACTTCTACAACGACGGGCTCGGCCTGCCCGGCACCGGGCCGTTCACCTACCCGCCGGAGTGGGAGCTCTACGATATGGCGACCGATCCGCACGAGTTGCGCAACGTCTACGACGACCCCGCCTATCGCGAGATCCGCGAAGAGCTGAAGGCCGCGATGTGGCGCGAACAGGCGCGCCTCGGCGACAAACCGCATCCGAGCCAGCCGCGGCCCGCGGGAGTGTGAGCGTTCCCCGTCCGGCGGCTACTGTGGACTGGGAAGCAGGAGGTTGACCAGCATGTCCGAGTGTTGCCCGCCGTCCCGTTCCGGGTCGCCGTCCATCGTCGCGCCCGACCTCGGACCGGCGACGAATGCCGACGGGTTGATCGTGCTGCCCGGCGGCACGTTCCGGATGGGCACCGAGGACAAGGACGGGTTCCCCGACGATCACGAGGGCCCGGTGCGGGAAGTGCAGGTCGCGTCGTTCGCGATCGACGCCTACGCGGTGACGAACGCGCAGTTCGCGGAGTTCGCCGACGCGACCGGGTACCGGACGGAGGCGGAGAAGTTCGGCTGGACGTACGTGTTCGCCAAGTTCGTGCCCGGGCACCTGCGCAAAAGTTCGCCGCGCCCGCAGCAGACACCGTGGTGGTGCGGGGTTTCCGGGGCGTACTGGCGGGTGCCGGAAGGGCCAGGCAGCGGTATCGAAGGCCGCGAGGACCATCCGGTGGTCCACGTGTCCTGGCACGACGCGGTGGCCTACTGCGCGTGGGCCGGCCGCCGGTTGCCGACCGAAATCGAGTGGGAGTACGCGGCGCGAGGCGGGCTCGACCAGGCCCGCTACCCGTGGGGTGACGAGCTCACCCCGGGCGGGGAGCATCGCTGCAACATCTGGCAGGGCCGTTTCCCGGTGCACAACACCGAGGAGGACGGCTTCACCGGCACCGCACCGGTGGACGCGTTCCCGCCGAACGGCTACGGGCTCTACAACGTCTCGGGCAACGTGTGGGAATGGTGCGCGGACTGGTTCGACCCCGCGCAGGCGAACCGGGTCATGCGCGGCGGGTCGTACCTGTGCCACGAGTCGTACTGCAACCGGTACCGGGTGGCCGCCCGCACCGCGAACACACCGGACAGCTCCAGCGGGAACCTCGGGTTCCGCACCGTCGCCGATATCTAGGACCGCTAACGTTTCGGGCATGCCGTCTAGTAACGCCCGTGGTTACGCGAAGGGACGCGCCCGCCGCCGGGAGATCCTCCTCGCCGCTCTGCACGCCTTCGCCGAACAGGGTTTCCGGGCGACCTCGATGCGGGAGATCGCCGAGATGGTGGGGCTCAGCCAGGCCGGGCTGCTGCACCACTTCTCCTCCAAAGAAGAGCTCCTGGAAGAGGTGCTGCGGCTGCGCGACGAGGAGCAGACGGCGTTCAACGAGCGGTTCGGCCAGGAGCGCGGCCTCGACGCGGTCCGCTACCTGATCGACCTGGTCGACCTCAACGCCAGGCAGGTGGGGCTGGTCCGGCTGTACACCGTGCTCGCCGGTGAGTCGGTCAGCCCGGGGCACCCCGCGCAGGAGTACTTCCTCGACCGGTACGCGACCGTGCGCGAACGCGTCGCCACCCGCCTGCGCAACGCCCGCGACGGGGGCGAGATCCGCGCCGACGCCGACTTGGACGCGGCGGCCGCGGCGATCCTCGCCGTCATGGACGGGCTGCAGATCCAGTGGCTCCTCGATCCCAAGACGGTCGACCTGCGGCGCGTGTTCGGCGAGTTCCTCGAGACCTACCTGCGCGGCCTGGCCACCTGACCGTTTCAGGTAACGAAACGGAAACAAACCATTCAGCTGATAGGTTTTTCTGCCTACAGTCCTTGCACCCCATCGAAGTGGCTGGTGCGCGCCAATGACGGCGCAGGAAGGACGGATGCTGATGGCGTCCGGCACGGTACGCACACAACTCACTCGGCGAGCCGCCTTGGCCGGCGCGGCCGGCGTCGGTGCGGCGTCGCTGACCGGCTGCCGTCTCGCCGTGAACGAGGCGCGTGGCGCCGAGGGCGCCGGCCCCCGGCAAGGCGGCACACTCATCCTGGCGGTCAACAGCGATCCCACCCCGCAACGGGTGCAGTCGCAGGGGCCGACCTCGTCCACCTGGCGCGATCTCGTCTTCGAGACGCTGACGGCGTACGACGCCTCGGGCAAACCGCGGCCGGCGCTCGCCACGTCGTGGGACCTCGCCGACGGCGGCAAGACCGTCACCCTGCGGTTGCGCGACGAGGTCCGGTTCCACTCGGGCCGCCCGATGACCGCGCAGGACGTGATCTTCTCCCTGCGGCGCACGGCCCAGCCCGCGGCGCAGTCCCAGGTGAAGTCGATCAGCGCCCTCATCACGGACATGAGCGCCCCGGACCCGCACACCGTGGTGCTCCGGCTGAAACGGCAGGCGAGCAACCTGTTCGACCTGTTCCAGTTCTGCTCGGTCGTGGACCAGGAGTCGGCCGGCGGGCTCAAGGACGGCAGCGCCGTGATCGGCACCGGCCCGTTCCGGTGGCAGTCGTGGACCGCCGGCTCGCAACTGACCCTCGTGCGCAACACCGGCTACCGGGTCCCGGGACGGCCGTACCTGGACCGGATCGAGCAGCCCCTGATCTCCGATCCCACCGCGCTGGTCACCGCGATGCGCGGCGGCCGGGCGCAGATCGCCTACGGGGTGGCGCCGATGGACGCCAAGGGACTGTCCACCGACGACCGGTTCACCGTGAACCAGGGCATCTCGGTCGCGTATTCCGCCGGCATGAACGTCACGAAGCCGCCGTTCGACAACCTCCAGGTGCGGCAGGCGATCGGGTACGCGGTGGACCGGAAACGCGCGCTCAACCAGATCTTCGCCGGCTACGGGGAGATCAGCAGCCTGTGGTGGACCAGGAAGGAACCCGGCTGGGACGCCGGGCAGTCCGCCGCCTACTCCTACGACCCGGCCCGGGCCAGGGCGATGATCGCGCGGGCCGGGGCCGCCGGGGCGGAAGTGACGATGGACGTGCTCGGTATCCAGGCGGCGCGCAGCCTCGCGGAGGTCGTGCGCTACGACCTCGAAGCCGCGGGACTGCGGGTGAACGCCCGGGTCCTGGAAACCGTGGACTTCACCAACCGGATGGCCAAGGGCACGCTGGACGGGCAGATGTTCCTCAACGGCTACGGGCTGTCCGACATGTCCGCGGCCACGTTCGTCAGTTCCGTCCCGGCGTTCGCGCTCAAGAACGCCTCCCATTTCGAGAGTCCCGAGTACGGCGCGGCGATGAACCAGGTGCTGACCGCTTCCCCGGCGCAGCGGCAGCCGGCGGTGCGGCGGCTCGGCGCGTACCTGCTCGAGCAGGCGTTCGAGCAGTGTTTCGCGATCACGTATTCCCTCAACATCCAGTCCAAGCGGGTTCGTGACCTCGGCCAGTCCGCGGTCGGCTCGTTCGTCCTCACCGATACCTACCTGGTGTGACCATGACTCGGTTCCTGGTGCGCAGAATCCCTTCGGCGCTGCTCGTGCTGTTCGTGACGTCGATCCTCGCGTTCGTGCTGCCCCGGCTCGCGCCCGGCGATCCGGCGGTCGCCATGGCCGGGCCGGACGCGAGCGCCGCCGACATCGCGGCCATCCGGACGCAGCTGGGCCTCGACAAACCCTTGGTGCCCCAGTACTTCCACTGGATCGGTGGCGTGTTCACCGGTGACTTCGGACAGTCCTACGCGACCCACCGGCCGGTGACGCAGCTGATCGGGGACCGGCTCGGCTCGACCCTGCAGCTCGCGGTGCTCGCCGCGGTGTTCATGGTCGTGATCGGCGTCGGGCTCGGCATCGCCGCGGGTTCGGCCCGCGGCCGGTTCGCCAAGAGCTTCCTCGACGTGCTGTGCTCGCTGCTGCTCGCGGTGCCTGCGTTCCTCACCGGCCTGGTGCTGGCGCTGCTGCTCGGCGTGTTCTGGCGGATCCTCCCGGTTTCCGGCGAGGTGTCGCTGTTCGCCGATCCGGAGATCGGCATCCAGTACCTGCTGCTGCCCGCGTTCGCGCTCGCCCTGCCGCAGGCCGCGCAGATCGCCCGGCTGCTGCAGAGCGCCATGTGGCAGTCGCGGTCGGAGGAGTTCGTGCAGACCGCCGTCGCGAAAGGCGCGTCGTCCGCCCGGATCACGGTGCGGCATGTGCTGCGCAACTCGATGGCCTCGGCGCTGGTGAGCTTCGGCATGCGGTTCGGCGAACTGCTCGGCGGCGCCGTCGTCATCGAGGCGATCTTCGCCCGCAACGGGCTCGGCGCGCTCGCGGTGACCAGCGTGAACCAGCGCGACTACCTGGTGCTGCAGACGCTGATCCTGTTCGCGGTCGCGATCGCGGTGGTCATCCAGCTGCTCACCGAGATCGCCTTGTCCGTCCTCGATCCCCGGATCCGGCTGGAAGGAGCACCGGCATGAGCCGCAGTGCCGTGAGGGACCCCCTCACAGCCGAAAATGCCGTGAGGGACCCCCTCACGGCACCCGAGAAGCCGCACGAGGGGTGGTGGCGCTATCTCGACGCGGTGCGGCGGCCCCGCGGTGTGGTCGCCGGTTGCCTGCTCGTCCTCCTCATCGGCGCGGCGCTGCTGGTGCCGCTGTTCACCGGCGGATACGACCAGCAGTCCGCGGACACCTTCCTCGGCCCGTCGTGGCGGCATCTGTTCGGCACCGACGAGCTGGGCCGGGACGTGTTCGTGCGCACCCTGTACGGGCTGCGTTCGGACTTGGTGCTGCTGTTCGCCGGCGTACCCATCAGCGCCGTGCTGGGCACCCTGCTCGGCGTGCTCGGGGCGCTTTCCCGCCCGCTCGGGCTGGCCATCCAGCGCGTGTTCGACATCATCATCGGGTTCCCCAGCCTGATCCTCGGCATCGTGATAGTGCTGATCATGGGGACGGGCCTGTGGGGGCTCACGGTGACGATCGTCCTGTTCGGACTGCCCGGCTTCGGCCGGCTGGCCAGGGCGGCCATGCTGGCGCAGGAGCAACGGGAGTACGTGGTCGCCGCGAGGGTGCTCGGCATCTCGCGATGGAAGGTGCTCGTGCGGCATATCCTGCCCAACTCGGTCGACGCGATCATCGTGCACGCGGCGATCGCCATGGTGATCGCGATCTTCCTGGAGACCGGGCTGTCGATCGTCGGCCTCGGCCTGCAGCCCCCGCAGCCTTCACTCGGGATGCTGCTCAACACCGGCGTCCGGTTCCTGTCGCTGTCGCCGATGTACGTGCTCGGCCCGACCGTCGTGCTCATCCTGCTCGCACTGTCCTTCAGCCTGCTCTCCGACGCGCTCAACGAGGCGGTGACCCGCAAATGACGGATCTGGTACTGGAAGCCGAGGACCTGCGAGTCCAGTTCGGACAGACGGTGGCCGTGGACGGGGTGTCGCTGCGCGTGGGCCGCGGCCGTATCGTCGGGCTGGTCGGCGAATCCGGGTCCGGCAAGTCCGTCACCGCCCGCACGCTGATGCGGATGGTGCCCGAACCCGGCCGGGTCACCGGCGGCACGGTGTACTTCGACGGGCAGAACCTGCTGGAGCTGCCGGAGCGGGAGATGCGCTCGATCCGCGGCGAGCGGATCGCGATGGTCTTCCAGGATCCCCAGGCCTCGCTCAATCCCGTCGTGACGGTCGGCGCGCAGGTCGCCGAGGCCCTGATCGTGCACGGCGCCTCCCGGCGCGAGGCCCGCCGCCGCGCGATCGAACTCCTGGACCTGGTCGGCATTCCCGACGCCGGACGCCGCGCCGGCGAGCATGCGCACCAGTTCTCCGGCGGGATGCGGCAGCGGGTCGTGATCGCGATGGCGCTCGCCGGGAATCCCGCGCTGCTGGTCGCCGACGAGCCGACCACGGCGCTCGATGTGACGATCCAGGCGCAGATCCTGAAGCTCGTCGCCGAACTGCGGGACAAGATCGGCGTCGCGGTCCTGCTCATCACGCACGACATCGGTGTGGTCGCCGAACTGTGCGACGAGCTCGCGGTGATGTACGGCGGGCGGATCGTGGAGACGGGCAGCGTGGCCGGCGTGTTCGCCGCGCCGGCCCATCCCTACACCCGGGACCTGCTGCGCGCCATGCCGACGCTGGACGACGTGCGGCGGCGGCTGTACGCGATCCCGGGGCAGCCGCCGGATCCGGCGCGGATGCCCGCCGGGTGCTCGTTCCATCCTCGCTGCGCGCGCGCCGAAGACCGGTGCCGCACCGAAAAGCCCGTACTGGCACCGTTCGCCGGCGCGCGTGAGGTCGCCTGCTGGTTCCCCGTGCGCGCCGGCGGGGCCACCGCGGAGACCGCGGTCGGGCCCGAGCGCGCCGCCCCCTCGGCGAGCCCGATCCTGGAGATCGACGACCTCCGGGTCAACGTCGGGAGCCGCCGTGAACCGGTGTATGCGGTCGACCAGGTGAGCTTGCGGGTGCACGCGGGCGAAACCCTCGGCCTGGTCGGGGAATCCGGCTGCGGCAAGTCGACGCTCGCACGCACCGCGGTGGGCATCAACCAGCCGGTGTCGGGCGAGATCCGCGTGCACGGCGCGGACTTCGCGAGCCTGTCGCGCCGGGAGGTCGCGGCCGCCCGGCGCAAGGTCCAGTACGTGTTCCAGGACCCGTACGCTTCCCTGAACCCCCGCCGCACGATCCGTCAGGTGCTCGACGAGGCCCTCGAAGTCGCCGGGACCGAACCCGCCCGGCGGCGCGCCCGGTCGATCGAACTGCTGGAACTGGTGGGGCTCGGTGAGCGGCACCTCGACCGGTACCCGCACGCGTTCTCCGGCGGGCAGCGCCAGCGCATCGGCGTCGCCAGGGCCCTCGCCGTCGAGCCGGAATGCCTCGTGCTCGACGAGCCGGTGTCCGCTTTGGACGTGTCGATCCAGGCGCAGGTGATGAACCTGCTCACCGACCTGCGAGACCGGCTCGGGCTGGGTTACCTGTTCATCGCGCACGACCTGGCCGTGGTGCGCTCGATCAGCGACCGGGTCGCGGTGATGTACCTGGGCCGGATCGTGGAAACCGGGCCCGCCGAAGACCTCTACCGCGATCCGCTGCATCCCTACACCGTGTCGCTGCTGTCCTCGTCACCGTCGATGGCGCGGCGCGAGAGGATCGTGCTCACCGGCGACCTGCCCAGCCCGAAGAACCCGCCGTCGGGCTGCCGGTTCCGCACTCGCTGCCCGATCGGCCCGCTCGCCCGCCCCGAACGCACCATCTGCGCCGAACAGGCACCGGAGCTGCCCGGGGACGCGCACGGGGCCGCCTGCCACTTCGCCGGGGAACTACAGAGGAATCCGCTGACGGAAGGAAAAGCCGCGGTATGAGTGAGCGTCCGAACATCGTCCTGGTGCTGGCCGACGATCTCGGCTACGCCGATCTCGGCTACGCCGATCTCGGCTGCTACGGCGGTGAGATCGAAACCCCGAACCTGGACGCGCTCGCCGCGAACGGTATCCGCATGACGCGGTTCACCACGACCGCGCGGTGCAGCCCGTCGCGGGCATCGCTGCTGACCGGGCTCCATCCCCATCAGACCGGGATCGGGGTGCTGAACTGGAACGACGGTCCCGGCGGCTACCCGGGCAGCATCAACGACCGGTGCCGTACGGTGGCCGAGGTGCTCGCCGCCGACGGCTACACCACGTACATGGCCGGGAAATGGCACCTGTCGCACGACAGCGATACGCCGAACCCGTCCTGGCCGACGCGCCGCGGCTTCCAGCACTACTACGGAACTCTCGCCGGCTGCGGCAGCTATTTCGCTCCCGTCCAGCTCATGCGCGGAGAAGAGAACGTCACCCACGAGGCCCTGGAAGACCCAGGTTACTACTTCACCGACGCCGTGACCGACGCGGCGGTCGGGTATCTCAGCAACCACGGCGACAGCCCGTTCTTCTGTTACGTCGCCTACACCGCACCGCATTTCCCCTTGCACGCCCGGGAAAGCGACATCGAGCGCGGCCGTGGCCGGTACCGGGACGGCTGGGACGTGACCCGCGAGCGGCGGATAACGAAGATGCGCGAGCTGGGCATCCTCGACGCGAAGACCGAAGCGAGCCCTCGCGATCCCGACGTGCCGGCCTGGGAGGAAGCCGGGCACCGGGACTGGGAAGAGCGCAAGATGGAGGTCTACGCCGCGCAGGTCGAGGCGATGGACCGGGGTATCGGGCGGATCGTGGAAACCCTGCGCGCCAAGGGGAAGCTCGACAACACGCTGTTCGTGTTCCTCTCCGACAACGGGGGTTGCGCCGAGGAGTTCCCGCCGGGACTCGGCAGCGAGTTCGCGGCCAAGGGCTTCCGGGTGGTGCCCGGGGCGACCCGTGACGGCGGAGCCGTCCACGTCGGCCCGCAGCCGGAGTACCTGCCTGGCGGCGAGGACACCTACCAGATGTACGGCAGGGGCTGGGCCAACGTGTCCAACGCGCCGTTCCGGTTCTTCAAACGCTGGACGCACGAGGGTGGCATCGCGAGCCCGTTCATCGTGCACTGGCCCGCCGGGCTCGGTGACCGTGCGGGCACGATCAGCGCCGCATCGCACTACCTGCCCGATTTCCTGCCCACGGTGCTCGAAGCGACCGGAGTGTCCTATCCGGACGACGCGCCACTGCCCCTGGAGGGGGTCAGCATGCTCGGCTCATGGCGGGGCCAGACGGGGCCGGAGGAACGCTGCCAGTTCTACGAGCACATCGGCAACGCCGCCGTCCGCCGTGGACAGTGGAAGCTCGTGCGCGAGTATCCGGCCGACTGGGAACTCTACGATCTCGGCGCGGATCCGACCGAACTGTCAGATGTGGCCGGTGAGCATCCGGATGTGGTGCGGGAGCTGGCCCGTGAATGGGCCCGATGGTCCGCGCGCTGCGGAGTCGTGCCACGGGAACGGATCCTCGAACTCGCCCGGTGGGGGCTCGCGGTCCGTGGCTGAGCGAAAACACGACATGGGGAGGACCATCTTGCCGGAACGGCTTGCTCTCGACCAGAAGATCCGGCTGCTGACGGGGGCGAGCTTCTGGCGCACCCAGGCCGAACCGGCGGCGGGCCTGCGTTCGATGCTCATGTCCGACGGGCCGTCCGGCGCCCGCGGCGAGTACCTCGACGAACGCGACCCGTCGCTGAACCTGCCGTCTGCGACCGCGCTCGCCGCGACCTGGGACGTCGCGTTCGCCGAGCGGTACGCCGCCGTGCTTGCGGGGGAGGCCCGGCGTAAGGGGGTGCATGGGCTGCTCGGCCCGACGATCAACCTGCACCGGAGTCCCCTGGGCGGGCGGCATTTCGAATGCTTCGCCGAGGACCCGTTGCTGTCCGGTGCGCTCGCCGCCGCGTTCGTGCGTGGCCTGCAACGGCACGGGGTGGCCGCGGTGCCGAAGCACTACGTGGCCAACGACTCGGAAAACGACCGGCACACCGTGGACGTCCGCGCTGATGAGCGGACACTGCGCGAGGTCTACCTGCTGCCCTTCGAGATGGCGGTGGTCGAGGGCGGGGCGTGGGCGATCATGTCCGCGTACAACGGCGTCAACGGCAACCCGATGACGGAGAACAGCCTGCTGCGCAGCCCGCTTGCGGACGAGTGGGGCTTCGAGGGGCCGGTGATCTCCGACTGGACAGCCGTGCGCAGCACCGAGGCGAGCGCACTCGCCGGGCAGGACCTGGTCATGCCGGGGCCGGACGGGCCGTGGGGCGAGGCACTCGCCGAGGCGGTGCGGGCGGGCCGCGTGCCGGAGTCCGTGATCGACGAGAAGGTCCGCCGGATCCTGTGGCTCGCCGAAAAGGTCGGCGCCCTCGGCGAAGAAGGCGCTTCCCCCACCGCGCCGCCTCCTGGCACCTTCGCCCGCGAAGCGGCGGCCGAGGGTATGGTGCTGCTTCGCAACGAACGTGACGAGCTGCCCTGGGGTTCGGTGGGCTCGATCGCCGTGTCGGGACAGGCGGCGACTGTGGCGCGGACCCAGGGCGGTGGCAGCGCGCGGGTGATCCCACCGGCGGTCGTCACCGCGTTGCGGGGCGTGCGGGAAGCGCTTCCCGGCGCCGGCATCCGCTACGACACGGGCGCGGTGATCACCGACGGGCCACAGCCACTGCCACTCAACCGCCTTGTCAACCCGGTCACCGGAGAGCCCGGGGTACGCACTCGATTCCTCGACGCCGCGGGTGATGAGGTGGCCACGGACGATCGCTTCAGCACGGACCTGCTCTTCTTCGGCACGAGCCCGGCCGGTGCGGTGACGCTCGAGGTCACGACGAGGTACCGGCCGGAGACCACCGGTCCCACCCGCCTGTCCGTCGCGGCGGCGGGCCGGACGACCTTGTCCGTCGACGGGGTTGCCGCGGTGACCGCGGACCTGACCGGCGACATGCTCGGCGCCGGCCTGTTCGCCCCGCCCGCCACCTCGGGTGACGCGGAGCTGACCGCTGGGAAGGAGGTGGAGCTGCGGGTCGTGCACGACCTGGCCGCACGCACCACCCGGTCCGGATCCATCTCGCTCGCCTTCGGGATCGAGCCCGTCGTGGACGACCCGGACGCGGAAATCGCGCGCGCGGTGGAATCGGCCAGGACCGCGCAGGTCGCGCTCGTCGTGGTGGGCACGACGGGCCGGGTCGAGACCGAGGGAGTCGACCGGACGTCGCTGGCCTTGCCGGGAAGGCAGGACGACCTGGTGCGCGCTGTCGCCGCCGTCAACCCCCGCACCGTGGTCGTGGTGAACTCGGGCGCTCCGGTGCTGATGCCGTGGCGTGACGAGGTCGCCGCGGTGCTGCTGACGTGGTTCCCGGGGCAGGAGTTCGGGCACGCGCTGGCCGACGTCCTGCTCGGGGCCGCCGAACCCGGTGGCCGGCTGCCCACCACGTGGCCGGCCATCGAGGCGGACGTGCCGGTGCTGTCCACCGAGCCGGTGGACGGGGTGCTCGACTATGCCGAGGGCGTCCACATCGGATACCGGGCGTGGCTGCGCGCGGGGCGCGAACCGGGGTACGCCTTCGGCCACGGTCTCGGTTACACGAGCTGGCGGTTCGACGAACTCGACCTGCCCGAGTCGGTTCCCGCGGGCGAGGAACTGACGATCGCGGTCCGGCTGACCAACACCGGTGCGCGAGCGGGCAAGCAGATCGTGCAGGTGTACCTGTCCCGGCCGGAAAGCGAGGTCGACCGGCCGGTGCGGTGGCTCGCCGGCTTCGCGGCCGTCCGGGCGGAACCCGGCGAGGCTATGGAGGCGCGGGTGCGGGTCGGCGCCCGGGCACTGTCGCATTGGGATGGTGGCTGGCGAGCCGAGCCCGGCGCTTTCCAGGTGCACGCCGGGACATCCAGCGATGACACCCCGTTGTCGGGGAAGGTGGAGCTGGTCCCGCAGCGCGGCCGAGCCCCGCTGCCCACCCCGCGAATCCCGAAGGGACGCTGATGAACAGGCCCAGCGTTGTCGTCTTCGTTCCCGACCAGCTTCGAGCCGACGCCGTCGGATGCTTCGGCAACCCGCACGTCCGCACGCCGAACCTCGACGCGCTCGCGGCGCGGGGCACCCGGTTCACGAACGCGTTCGTCCAGCATCCCGTGTGCTCACCCAGCCGAGCGTCGTTCCTGACCGGCTGGTACCCGCATGTTTCGGGGCACCGCACGCTCACCCACCTGCTGCGGGCCGACGAGCCGAACTTCCTGAAGTCGTTCAAGGACAACGGGTATCACGTGACCTGGGCGGGCGAGCGCGGCGACACGTTCGCGCCCGGCGGCACCGAGGCCAGCGTGCACGAGTACGGCTTCTCGGTCGCGCCAGAGACGAAATGGCCCGCCGAAGCCACCTATGCCGACGATCTCTCGGCGCGCACATTCTACTTGGGACGGGTGGACGAGACCGTCGACTTCGACGAGGCGGCCATCCGGACCGCCGAGGAGTGGCTGCGGAAACCGCCGCCAGGGCCGTGGGTGCTGTTCGTGCCGCTGCTCGCGCCGCATGTGCCGTTCAAGGCGGCCGAACCGTGGTTCTCGATGTACGACCGCGACGCGATGCCGGAGCCCGTGCCGCCGGGCGCCGGGGAACCGGCGTTCCACAAGGCCATCCGGGACGGGTACGGGCTCGAGCGGATGACGCCAGGGCAATGGCGCGAGATCACCGCGACCTACTACGCCATGGTGTCCAGAATGGATTCCCACCTGGGACGGGTACTGGCCGCCGCGGGGGAGAACACCGTGACTGCGTTCTTCACCGATCACGGGGAGTACCTCGGCGACTTCGGACTGGTCGAGAAGTGGCCGACCTCGATGAGCCCGAACATCACCCGCGACCCGCTCGTCCTGGCCGGGCCCGGGATTCGCGAAGGCGCCCTGGTGGACGACATGGTCGAGCTCGTCGACGTGTTCCCCACCCTGCTCCAGCTGTGCGAGGTGCCCGACGACACGCACCGGCATTTCGGGCGCAGTCTCCTGCCCCGGCTGCGGGACGAGGTTCCCGTACACCGTGAGTACGCTTTCACCGAGGCCGGGTTCACCGTCGAGGAGGAAGCACAGCTGGAGCGGCCGGCCTACCCGTACGACCGCAAGGGCGATCTGCAGCATGCGAACCCCCGTCTGGTCGGCAAGACGGTCGCGGTCCGCGACCGGTCCTGGACCTACGTCCACCGCCTGCACGAGGGGCCCGAACTCTACGACCGGGCCGCGGACCCGCACGAGCGGATCAACCTGGCTGGCCGGCCCGAGTTCGCCGCCGTCGAACAGCGGATGCGGGACGAGCTGCTGCGGTGGTATCTGGAAACGGCGGACGTCGTGCCGTACGGGCCCGATCCGCGCAGTCCGGCGGTGGACCTGCCCACCCCATGACGATCGCGGAAAGGACAGGCATGCGGGCGATCATCCTGATGTTCGACAGCCTCAACCGGCACCTGTTGCCGCCGTACGCGGACACCTTCGTGCGGGCGCCCAATTTCGGGCGCCTCGCGGAAAAGGCGGTGACCTTCGACAACTGCTACGCCGGTTCGATGCCGTGCATGCCCGCGCGCCGCGAACTGCACACCGGCCGCCACAACTTCCTGCACCGCGCCTGGGGCCCGCTCGAACCGTTCGACGACTCGATGCCCCAGCTGCTGCGCGACGCGGGCGTGCACACCCACCTGGCCTCGGACCACCCGCACTACTGGGAGGACGGCGGCGCGACCTACCACACGCGGTACACGACCTGGGAGTTCTTCCGCGGCCAGGAAGGCGACCCGTGGAAGGGCGTCGTCGGCGCCCCGGCGGCCGGGCCCGGCGTGCACGGCACGCTCGACCGGCAGGACACGGTGAACCGCCGGTACATGCCGGCCGAGGCCGACCATTCCCAGACCCGCACCGTGGACGCCGGGCTCGAGTTCCTGGAATCCAATGTGGACGCCGATCGCTGGCTGCTGCAGATCGAGCTGTTCGACCCGCACGAGCCGTTCTTCACCCACCAGCGCTACAAGGACCTCTACCCGCACGACTACGACGGCCCGGAGTTCGACTGGCCCGCCTACGCGAAGGTGACCGAGCCCGACGGCCAGGTCGAGCACGCGCGGCTGGAGTACGCGGCGCTGGTGTCGATGTGCGACCGCTCGCTGGGGCGGGTGCTGGACTTCATGGACGCTCACGACATGTGGCGCGACACGATGCTGATCGTCAACACCGACCACGGTTTCCTGCTGGGCGAGCACGGCTGGTGGGCGAAAGGCATGCCACCGTGGTTCAACGAACTGGTGCACCTGCCCATGTTCTGCTGGGACCCGCGCACCGGCGAGGCGGGCACTCGCCGCGGTGAACTGCGCCAGACCATCGACGTCGCGCCGACCGTCCTGCGGTTCTTCGGCCTCGAGCCGCCGCCGGACATGCAGGGGTTCGACCTCGCGGACACCGGGCGGACCCGGCCGGGCGCGCTGTACGGCGTCCACGGCGGGCACGTGAACGTCACCGACGGCCGGTACACCTACCTGCGCGCCGCGGTGCACGAGGACAACGCGCCGCTGGAGGAGTACACCCTGATGCCGACGCGGATGCGCGCCCGGTTCTCGCCAGGTGAGCTCGCCACCTGGGAACCGGCCGAACCGTTCTCCTTCACCAAGGGCCTGCGCACGATGCGCGTGCCGGCCCCCGGCGGCTGGATGAACCCGTGGCGGCACGGCACGCTGCTGTTCGACCTCGAATCCGATCCGGGACAGCAGCACCCGATCACCGACGACGAAACGGAGTTGCGCCTGCTGCGCCTGCTGGCCCGCCTGATGCACGACAACGAGGCGCCCCGCAGCCAGTTCGAGCGGCTCGGGATCCCCTGCGACCGCGAACCGGGCCAGGAGCATTTGCTGGTCCGTGCGCAGGCCGCCAGGGCGGCCGCCCTCGCCGAACCGCTGCCGCGGGACCTGCCCGCACGCGACCTGCTGGCCGCGCCGGTCGCGGACCTGCTCGCCCGCACGGGCATTCGTGAGGTGCTCGACCGTCACCTGCCGGAGCTCGCCAAGACCGAACTGGTCGCTCTGCCGGCCGGCACCAGCATCCTCGATCTCGCCCGCCGCGCCGTGATAGCCGCGGGCACGCTGCGCGAACTCGCGGCGGAACTGGGCGGCTGACCCTGGACTCACCCGCGATGAGCGATGCCTCCCGGCCGCGAGCGGGCGATGCTGGTCACGCGCTAGCCCCAGGCGCACCCGGTGGCCGCGACTGGCCCGGACGCGGCCACCGGTCTCCTGAAGGTCGTGATGACAGATGACGGCATTCGATCAATACGTCACGGTGCTCGGCCGGCTGCGGCCGGGTTCGGCGGGGCAGGCGCGCCGCGTCGGCCACCTGTTCGTCGTACCGCCCCGGCCGGGGCCGTGGATCAGCGCGCTGTGCGGGCTGACGCTGCGCTGCGCCGACATCGAGGTGCTCGACCGGCCCTCGGGCATGCCCTGCGAACAGTGCCTGCTGCGGGCGGGTGAGCACCCCTCGGTCGAGTGACGAACGCCTATCGCCGGGTCGGGTGAACTCAGCCGGTCCGCTTCCCTCCGGTACTGCCGGGCCGGCTCGTGCGCTCCTAACGTCACGGAGACGGAACGACCGTTTCCGGGAGGGGGAGCCACCGTGACGAGTGCCGACGGCGGGGGAGCGGGGCAGGTGTCGGCGCTCCTGCTGGCGGCCACCGAACTGATCTCGGGCGGCGCAGCCGGCGACGAGTATCGTGGTCGCTTCGCCGATCTCCTGAGGGCGGTGCGGGGAATCCGTGCCGTGCGCCTGGCGCCCGAGCGTGAACGCCCTGTGCCGCCAGAGGTTTTCCGGCTTCCCCTGCCGCCTCGCCGTGGGCGGCCGGGTGAACGCGACACGCTGCTCGTCGAGCTGGCGCGCATGGGCGACCGCCGCTGGAGCGGGCGGCCCCAGCGGCGGCGCCTCGAGTCGGCACTGGCGTTTCTCGCCCACGCGCTGGCCGTACCCGTACTGCGTGACAGCCTGTCGGCGGCGCCGGCCCTGGTGATGCAGCTGAACGAGGAGAGCTGGTTTCCGTGGACCACGCATACCGCGCAGTTGCTCGGTGCTCCCGGGGATCCCGACCGGGCGGCCGGCCCGCTGACGATCGTGGATCCGCGCGACCGGGTCGCCGCGCTGCGCGCCTTCGCCGAAGTCCATTGTGGACTGCGCCGGAGCGCCAGGGCGCCCCTCCGGGTGAGTTGCCGCGACGGCGGCGAGCTGAACCTCGACACGCTTTTCGTCGACTTGAGCAGGGTTCCCGGTATCGAGGGAATCGTCGTGGCGGGACACGACATGACAGGCGCGCGGGCCGACCGCGCGGCCGTGGTGGAGCTACTCCGGCGACTCCCGCACGCCGCGTTCGTCGTCGCGCACGACGGGACCGTCGCGGCGGCCAACGGGCAGTTCGGTGAGCTGGTGGGCACGCAGATGCGCGGCGCGGCCGAAGAGCGTGCACTGTGGACGGTGGCGGGCCGCTGCCTCGACCGGGATGAGGCCTACCGGCGATTCGTGTCCGTACTGGGGTCGCGGCGCGGTGGGAGCGGCAGCCGGCTGGGTGCGGGGCGCACGCTGCACGCCGAGCGCCGGCCGCTGATCGAAGCCGGGACCGAGTACGGTGCGCTGTGGTCCTTCGAAATCCGGGAGGAGCGTCCCGCCGCCCCCGGGAGCGCCCACGATCAGCGAGGCAGGGCACTCGCCGCCGTGGCGCGGGAGATCCGCACCCCGGCGACCGCCCTGCTGAGCCTCGCCCAGATGCTTGCCGGCTCTCGCCTCGGGGCGATGGAGCAGCGATCGGCCGCGGAGGTGATCGACCGCAACGCCGGCCGGCTGCGCGACCTGGCCGTGGATCTCGAGCTGTTCAACCGTCTCGGAAGCGGTCAGGTGCGGCCGAGGTTCACCGAAGTGGACCTGCCCTCACTCGTGACCGAAGTGGTCGCCGCGGCCGGCAGCCGGGACGTCAGGTCCTTCACCGGGCGCGGGCCCCGGGCCCGGGCCGATCCCGAACTGCTGCGCCAGGCTCTCGGCCGGGTGCTCGACAACGCGCTGCGGTACCGCGACGGCGGGCGGATCCGCGTGAGCGCCGGCTTTTCCGGGCGCCGGTGGGAGATCGAGATCTCCGACTCCGGCATCGGGATCCCGCCCGGGGATCTCGGCCGGGTCCCGCATCCGTTCGAACGCGGGACCAACGCCGTGGCCGCCGGCCTTCCCGGTGCCGGGCTGGGCCTGGCGATCGCCGGGGAACTGCTGGCGCTGCAAGGCGCCACCGTGCGGCTCGCCAGCGTGCTCGGTACCGGGACGACCGTCTCGATAGGACTGGAGACCGTGCCGGGGCACCGGTGACCGGCCACCGGTACCCCGGCGGCCGTCAACTCTGCGGCGCGCAGGGAATGTCGCCGAGAGCCGCGGCCAGCTGCGCGGTGAGATCGTTGACCAGGACGATCAGCTGTGGGGCCGGCAGGGTGGCCACCATGGTCCGCAGGACCTGGAACTTCGCGATCAGCCAGTCATAGGTCGGCATCAGCGTCGTCGGCAGGACCGGCGGGTACCCCTGCAGCAACGCGATCACCTGGCCCAGTTCGGCGTCGATCACCATGGGATCGGTGGCCTGTGAAAGGTTCTGGAGCGCTGCCTGCAGAGCGTCCACTGTGGAGCACAGGACCGGCTGGGGCGCCGCGGGCTGGGCCGGGGCCGCCTGCGCGACGCCTGCTGTGCCGCCCAGCATGCCGGCCGCGATGACGGTGCCGACCACGGCCGTGCGGACAGGATGGGATAACACGAAGAAACCTCCTGGAACAAAAGGGAATTAAGCAGCCGTCGGCCGTCATCACGGAGCCGGGCGTCACCACGGGGGCCGGGAGGTAGCGGAACCGGGCGCCGGAAAGCGATCTCGGCGTCAGGCATGGGAAGCCTCCACCGGCGCGGGTGCGGCTGTCAACCGGACCGGCGCGGGAAACGCGATTTCCGGGGAACAACGCACTTTCGCGTGAATCGGGCGTTCGTCCTCACCGTTGTTCCCGCGCCGCCAACCGGTCGTGAAGCCGTTCGAGCGCCTGCACGGACAGCTGGAACACGCGCGAATCGCTGAGCGCCAGCTCGGCCGCGATGTCGGCGACTCGCCGGCGCTGCAGGAACCTGAGGGTGATGATGAGGCGCAGCCGTGCCGGAAGCCGGTCGATCTCCGTGCGCACGGCCCGGAGCCGGTCCCGGCCGAGCACGATCTCCTCGACACCCGGCGCGAGGTCGGGCAGCGCGTCGGCGAGATCGTCGGGTGGCAGCGGTTCGACGTGGACTTCGTACGGAGGCGGCGCCTTGCCGCGCGCGTCGGTCATGAAGCGGCCGCATTCGGCGGCCGCGGCGGCCCGGATGGCCTTGTGCATCCGCGGTCGCGCGTACCGGGTGAACGAATCCCGCTTTCCCGCCATGAACGCGTCCGCGGAGATCACGAGCGTGCACAGGCCGGCCGCGGCGATCTCGTCGAGATCGGCATGGGGCGGCAGCCGCCCGGCCAGCCTGCGCACCTGCTCGTGCACCCAGGGCAGGTGCGCCTGGATCAGTTCCTGCTGCTCGTGCGCGCGCACCGTCATCTCGCGGTGGGCTGCGGGTCGAGCAACGCGGCGACCGCGGGGGAATGCGCGATCACCTCGCGTGCCACGTCGTCGATCCGCCTGCGATCGCGGCGCGCGAACGCCCGGATCAGCTCGAACGCCGCCTCCGGGGTGAGCGCGTGCCGCTCCGTGAGCACGCCTTTGGCCTGCTCTATGGCGATCCGGGTGTCCAATGCGGTCTGCAGCTGGGTCGTGCGAGTCCGGGCCGTGTCCAGCTCGCGCCGGTCCAGCAGCAGTGAGGCGGCCACTGTGGACAGTGCGGCGCCGGTCGCGCAGTCTCCCGGGCTCAGCGCACCCGACCGCTTGCGGAACAGGGTCAGCGCGCCGAGGCCGTCGGCGTGGTGGCGCAGCGGCAGCGCGTGCACGGCCAGGTAACCGGCCCGGAGTGCCGTCGTGCGAAAGGACTCCCAGTGGTCCACCTCGCGCAGATCCGCCACGTGCACCGGGACGTGGGTGCGGAAGCTGATCACCCCGGGCCCGTCCCGGAAGCGCACCTGGAGAAGCTGCAGCAGCCGCACCGTTTCACAGGATCCCGCGGTGGCGGTCGGTTCGCCTCCCGCGTCCGCCAGCAGCACGCCGGCGCCGTCGACGTCCAGCAGCCCGGCGGAGTGGCGGACAAGGCGGTCGAGGCAGCCGGCTTCGTCGAGCGACGAGTCGCGCAGGTCGCACAGTTCCGCGAACGCGGCGGCGAGTTCCGCCCGGCGGGCTTGCGGACTGCGGCAGTGGTCGTTGGTCATGCGCAATGCCTATCGTCAGCGGGGCACGGGGGTGAACCGTTGAAGCGGGGTTCACCTGGAACGGGTGAGAACGCCGGGTTCACGCCATCGCCGCATGGAGGACCTTGACCACGGCGTCGGTCACGTCGCGCATCTCTTCGGCGCCGAGCGCGGGGTGGATCGGGAGCGTGAACGAAGTCCGGCCGAGTTGCGCGGCGACGGGCAGGAACGACGGCGTGCCCTCGACGGCGGAGAAGGCGGGTTCGGTGTAGATCTCGGTGGTACCGCCGGGCGCGCACGGAATCCCCTCGGCATTGATCGCGTCGATCACCCGCTCCCGGTCCCAGCCGCTGCCGAGCCGTTCGGGCCGAAGGTGCGCGTAGAAGCGATGGTAGGCGTGCTCCACATGGGCCGGTGGGTCCTCGGCGCGCGCCGCGGGCACCCCGCGCAGCACGTCCAGCAGCAGGGCCGCGTTCGCCCGGCGGTGCTTGACCCACTCGTCGAGCCGGCCGAGCTGGATCCGGCCGATCGCGGCCTGCAACTCGGTCATCCGCGCGTTGGTCCCGAAACCGGTGTGCAGCCGGGGGACCGGCGTATGCGGCCGGATCCCTTGCACGGCGGCCACGTTCATCCCCTGGTCCTTGTACTCCCAGCAGGAACGCCACAGTGAGAGGTCCGAAGTGGTGACGGCACCACCCTCGCCGCCGGTGGTGATGATCTGGTCGTGGCCGAACGACCACGCGGCCGCGTCGCCGAAACTGCCGACGGGCTGGCCGAAGTAGCGGGCGCCGTGCGCCTGCGCGCAGTCCTCGACGACGCGGATACCCCGCTCCCCGGCGAGCCCGAGCAACGGCGCCAGTTCGGCGGGATGGCCGCCAAGGTGCACCACGACGACGGCCCGGGTCCGGCCGGACAGCACCGGCTCGACCGTTTCCCGGGTGAGGCACTGGCTGTGCACGTCCACATCGGCGATCACCGGTTTCGCCGCGCACCGCACGACCGCCGACGCGGTCGCCATCACCGTGGCCGCCGGGATGACGACTTCGTCGCCCGGTCCGACGCCGAGACCGCGCAAGGCGAGTTCGAGCGCCACGGTCCCGTTCGCGACGGCGACGGCGTAGAGGGTGCCCGCCCTGGCCGCGAACTCGCGTTCGAACGCCCGGCCGTGCGGGCCCGTCCAGTAGTTCACCTGCCCGGAGCCGAGCACGTCGGAGACCGCGGACATCTCCGCGGGGCCGAACGCGGGCCAGCCGGGCAGCGGGGCGGTCCGGACGGGTCGGCCGCCCTCGAGCGCGAGTGTCATGCGGGAACCTCCGGTGAGCAGGTGACCGGCTGGAGAAACCGGACGAAGCGGTGCACGGCGGATTCCACGAGGGACACCGAAACCGCGTAGCCGTAATCGGAAAGCGCCGCCGGGTCGGGGACTTCGTCGGCGTGCCTTGGCTGGTGGCCGATCTCGTCACGCAGCTGCCTGCCCGACTCGACGGCCACCCGTGCCCGCGCCAGCGGATCGCGGGGCAGGCCGGGAGCGTCGATACGGGACAGCAACCGGATGAGCTCCAGCAGGCAGAAGCTCCGGTCGCGTGCGGCCGGTTCGAGCGCGAGGACGGCGGACCGGTGCCGCCAGCCCGCGGTCAGCACCAGATCCGCCGCGCGCAGGCGGTGCGCCGTCAGCTGGGTGGCACCGAACGCGCGCGCCTCCGTGCCGAGCCCCCTCGACACCAGCAGCCGGACCGCCCGGCCGTCCATCGGCACGCCCGGCGCCGCATGCGTCCCCGCGCTGGAGAGCCCGAACCGGGCGACCGAGGCCCCCAGCGCCGTGCGGAGCAACTGCCGGCAGACCAGTTCCGCGACCGGCGACCGGCAGACGTTCGCCGTGCTGACGAACAGGATGCGGAACGGATCCGTGAGCTTTCCCCCTGGCATGAGAATCCGGGGCTCAGCGCGGGGAACCGTTGCGGGACACCGCGCCGGCGGGCCGTCGCCGCCGGTGGCCGTTGACGGTCTTGACCGGCCGGCGCGGAACCGCGGCGAGCGGGGTGGTGGCATGGGGATCCTCGACGGCGCCGGCGGCGGATTCCGGGGCCATGGTGAGGATCGTGCCCCGCAGCCGCACGTTCACCGTGGCCAGCGCGCGCACCGCGGCCGCCACCTGCCGCCTCGTGGTGTTGCCGTACCTGACGGTCAGCAGCACGCCGTCACCGGCGGCGCCGAGCGCCGTCGCGCCGCTGCCCGGCCGCAGCGGCGGCGCGTCGATCAGCACCATGTCGTAGCGGGCGCGCAGCTCGTCCAGCAGGGAATGCATCCGCGCGGAGGCGAGCAACTCGCCGGGGTTGGGCGGGACCGCGCCCGCGGTGAGCACATCGAACACCGAGCCGCCCCAGGGCTGCAGCGCCCACTCGAGCCGGACCCGGCCGGTGAGCACGGTGGTGACCCCGACCCCGCCTTCGAGCCCGAGGTAGGCGGCCGCCCGGGGACCGCACAGATCGGCCTCCACGAGCACCACCCGGTGCCCGGCCGCGGCCAGTACGACGGCCAGATTGCACAGCAGTGTCGTCTTGCCGGTATCGGGCCCGGTGCTGGTGACGACGAGTGTCTTGCGTGCCGAGTCGACGTCGACGAACTGGAGGCTGGCCCGCAGCTTGCGGAAGGCGTTCGCGCTGGGCGAGTGGGGACGTTCCCGGATCGTCAGCGGCTGCCGTGGGAGCTGGGGGTCGTGGACGGCGACGCCGAGGTTCGGCGCTCCGGTGAGGGCTACCAGTTCGCCCGCCGACTTCACTGTGCGGTCCAGCGTTTCGCGTATCAGAGCGACGCCGTACCCGGCGGCGAGGCCGGCCAGCGCGCCGAGCGCGAAGTCGAGGGCGAGGCGCGGGCTCACCGGGGAAGTGGGCAGAGTGGCCGGTGCCACCACGGTGGCCACCGCTGCCGTGCCCGGTGCGGGTCGCTCCAGGTCCGTGAGCAGTCCGGTGAACGCGGTACCGGTGGCGTTCGCGATGCTCCTGGCCGCCGCGGGAGAGCGGTCGGTCGCCGTGACGGTGAGCAGCGCGGTGCCCGCCGTCGCGGTGAGCTTCCCGGCGATCTCTTCGCCGGGGACGGCGAGCCCGAGCCGCGTGGCGACGTCCTGTCCTATCCGGTCACTGGTGGCGAGGTGCTGAAAGGACTCGGCGGGGCCGGCCGAGGCCGGCACGTAGATCGTGATCCGGGCGGCGTATTCGGGCGGGGTGCGCCACAGGAAAGCGGCGGTCGCGCACAGCCCGCAGACGAATCCGAGCAGGATCAGGTGCCATCGTTTCCGGGCCACGCGCGCATAGTCGGACAAGATCATCGGTTACCTCCGGCCGGTCAGGGGAAACTGGTACGGCTGGGGCCAGGCCGGAAGGCTGGGAATTCGTCGAATGGGAACACACGGTGGCGTACCGCGAGATCGGCCGCCCGGGGCGCTTTCAACCAGTGATGGCCGGCGAACCAGGGTCCAGGGCCGCCCGGGAGTCATACCGTACCGTGCGCCGGTGGCCGGTTCCGGGCGGGCTGGCTGCTGGTGACCACCGCGCCCGCGCCGACGGGGGTGCCGGGACCGATCACCAGGCCCGGCAGCACGCAGGCGTTGCTGCCGACGGTCACGCCGCCGCGCAGCACCACGCGGCCGGCCACGGTGGCTCCCGGCAGGACGGTGACGTAGTCGTGGAGCACGCTGTCGTGCCCGACCGTCGCGTTGTAGTGCACCTGGGCGTGCGCGGACAGGCGGGCGCCGGCCGAGACATAGGTGTTCGCCAGCACGATGCAGCCGTTGGCCAGCGTGACGTCATGGGCGAGCGTCGCGCGCGGGTGGATCACGGCCGACGCGATGAGGCCGCGGGCGAGCATCCGTTCGGCCAGGGACCTGCGCACCGCCGGATCCGCGACCGCCACCACGTACCATCCGCCGTCGGCGTCTTCGGGCCGGCGTACCGGCACCCCGTGCAGTTCGGTCGCGGACAGGTGATCGTCGACGAGAACCAGATCGCCGGGGCGGTATCCGCACGCGAAGGCCGCGTCAAGCGTTTCCCTGCCCAGGCCACCTGCTCCGACGATGTGCAGGGGGGCGAGCCGGGTGGGAGTTCCGGTCATTCGGTTCTCTTCCTCCGGGCGGTTGAGCGCGCGAAAGGCCGCCCAGATTCGTGGATGATCGTCGAACCCTCGCGCGCCTGCTTCACCCGGAGCGGGTGAAACCACTTGGAACGGCGGCCATTTCGCCGAGGCGCTACTCGAGTGAGGGAAGCCCGCGACGCCGAGGGCGGTCACAAGGGGTGGGAGCGACTCGGCCAAGCGGGTGAGAACCGGCGAACCCCTAATCCGTTAGAGGGGAAACTCCGAATTGGGTAGATACGCGTCGCGTGAATGCGGGAAATTCTCTTAGCCTGGTTCATCGTGCAGGCTGAGGAGGGATTCCTTATCAGGCAAACCGTTCCGGAACCCAAAATCGCGGCGCCCGGTATCCCGTGCGGAGCCCTCTGCCGGGCCCGCCTCGGAAACAAGATGCCGGATACGAGCAAACCGGCGCCCGTGGTGACTTCGGTGTGCGCGCCGGCGGGCTACGGCAAGACCACCCTGCTGTCAGGGTGGACGGACAAGCTGGGCTCCCGCGTCGGCTGGGTGCGGATCGACGAGTCGGACAACGACCCGGCGACGTTGCGCCGGACGATCCTCGCGGCCGTCCGCGCCGCGGCCGGGTACCGGCCGGTGCCGTCCGAGCCGCCGCGGCAACGAGGGGCCGAATGGACACTGGTCTCGGCGCTCGCGGAAGTTCTCCACGACCAGGACAGCCCGGTGTTGCTCATGGTCGACGACGCGCACCGGCTGCACGCGCCGGAGGCGGTCGGCGTGCTGGAGCAGGTGGTCCAGTGGCTGCCGTCCTCGCTCCGGCTGGTCGTCTCGGGCCGGCGCGAACTGGCGCTGGGCCTGCACCGGATGCGCGTCGCCGGGCAGCTGTCGGAGATCCGGACCGCCGATCTCGCGCTGCGGCCGGGCGAGGTGGAGCGGGCGCTGACGGACGCCGGGGTCCGGCTCGACGAGGACGGTGTCGAGAACGTCGCGGCGCTGACCGCGGGCTGGCCGTGCGCGGTACGGCTGGTCGCGTTGGCACTGATCCGCGCCGGTGCGGACACCGGCCCCCTCGACCGGGTCGTGATGGCCGATCCGGCCGTTCGCGACTATCTCGAGGGAGAGGTGCTGGCGGAGCTTTCCGAACGGGAGCGCGCCATTCTCGCCGGTATGTGCGTGTGGGACGAGTTCACCGCGGACGCGGCGGCGAACCTGACCGGATGCCCGGATGTGGGGGCGTCGCTCGAAAGTTTCGAACGTGCCGGTGACATCGTTTTTCCCACCGGAAACGGGACCACCTATCGCGTGCACCCGTTCATCCGGTCCTATCTGCACGCCGCGCTCCGCCGCCGGCAACCGGCCGTACTGGCTTCGCTGCACGCGGCCGCCGCGCGATGGTCGCTCACGAGGGGCGACATCGTCGCCGCGGCGAAGCACTCGGTGCACGGCGGTGACCTGGAGCTGCTCGCGGAGGTCGTCCGCGCGCACGGACCGTCCCTTGTGCTCCGCGGCGAAACCGCGCTGTTACTGGAGCTGGCCGCGAAGCTGCCCGAGACGGCGGTGGCCCGGCCCGGGATCGCCCTGGTGCTCGCGCTCGGCGAAATGGCTTCGGGCGACCGGGCTTCCGCGGAGCTGCGGCTGGCCGGGATGGCCGGCGCGGGCGACGACGAGCACGACACCAGCCTGCGCGATCTGCGGGTGATCGTGCGCACGCACTGGGCGCGGCTGACCGGCCGGCTGTTGCCGGAGATGACCGAACTCGACGAGCGGCTCGGCCGGATGCACACGGTGGATCTGACCGTGCTGGGACTCGTCAACCGCGGCACCGCGGCACTGTGGCTCGCCCGGTACGAGGCCGCCGAACGCGATCTGGGGCTGGCGAGGCGGCTGGGTGAACGGCACGGTTACGACCTGGCCGTGCTGCACTGCCTGAGTCACCTGGCCGGGGTGGCCGCCGCCGGCGGGGACCTGGTCCGCACGGCACGGCTGACCGAGCAGGCGCTGGGCTTTGCCCGGCAGCACAACGAAACGCTGCGGGTGCCGTGCTGTTACGCCTACACGCTCGGTGGCTGGGCGGCGTACCAGGCGGCCGAAGTGGACAAGGCGCGGAGTTACTCGGCCCGCGCGCTGGAGTTGCTCGGGCCGGGCAACGACCGGACGGTCCGGCTCGGCGCGCAGGCGGTCGCCGCGATCGTCGACTTCGACCACGGCGACGATCCGTATGCGGCCTGCGTGCGGCTGCGCCGGCTGTGGACGGAGGTGGCCCCGGACGAGCCGGTGCAGCTGGCGCTGGCCGCGCACGCGGTCTCGATCGAACAGCGGATGGCGCTTCGGGTCGGGCGCCCGGGGTGGGCGGCGGAGGCGGAACGCCGCGCCGCGATGTGGCTCGGCGAATCCGGTGAGGTCGAACTGCTGCGCGTACGGAGGCTGTGGCATCAGGGCCGGATGACCGCGGTCCGGTCGCATCTGCAGAAGATCACCGAAGGGGAGCTGGGCTGCCTGGCCGTGACGACCCGGATCGAAGCCCATCTGCTCGCGACCCTGCTGGCGTACCGCGCGGGTGACGAGCAGCGTGCCGAGACCGCGCTGCGTGCCGCCGTCGCGACGGCGGGCCCACGCCGGATGATCCGCCCCTTCTGTGACGTGGGGGCGGAGCTGCGGGAACTCCTGGTCGTGCGGCAGGGGCGGTTCGGCCGGCTGGACCCGTTCGTGGCCGGCGTCGTCGCGGCACTGCCCGCCGGCCGTCCGGCGGAACCGGAACTGACCGCGCGCGAAGCGCAGCTGCTGCGTGAACTTCCTTCGCTGGCAACGGTCGAAGAGATCGCGGCCACGCTGTACGTGTCCGCCAACACCGTGAAGACGCATCTGCGGAACGTGTACCGGAAGCTGGGGGCGACGTCACGGCGGGAGGCCATCGTCGTCGCGCGCCGGCGCGGTTTGTTGTGACGACTGGAGGACGATGTGGACGCTGCCGTAACGCAGCTTATCGAAGTGTGGGAGGACGCGTACCGCCGCTACTGCGCGGCGGCGGGCCCGAACGTGGTCGAGACGTCGAGAGCGGTCGCCGGCGCCTGGCGGCAGCTGGACACGGCCGGTGAGCTGCCGTGGTGGCTGCGGGCGGCGGTGCGTTCGGCCGCGGAGGCGTTCGAGCAGCAGGCCGAATCGTGGGAGGCCGCCGATCCGGCACGCGCCGAGGGGCGGGTGCCGCGGCCGAGGTGATCCACAGTGGATTCGCACGGACGAGACGGCGCGTTCCAGCGAACTCCCGGGGCGGTCGCCCACGCGATGATGTTGACTGTCCGGCATGTCGCATCCCGATACCCCGCTACCGCAGCCGTCACCGCCCCAGCCGCAGGCCGTGACCACGAAACCCCGGACCGGCTATGGCCTGTTGGTGACCGCGATCCTCTTCGCGGGTATCGGTGGAGGCCTGCTGGCGTGGCACCCATGGGACAAGGACAGGGTGCCGGAGCCACCCAAGGACCCGCGGCACATCACGATCCAGAGGGTCGGCGAGCAGCGCGAGGCGGGCGAGTCCGACTCGACCCGGCCGGTCTACTGCCTGACCAACGAGACCGGCGGCCTGTACTGCATGGTGATGCCCGGCCGCTACACCACGATCCAGGAAGAACGGCGCTGAGCGGGCGTATGCGGCCGCGCGCTCAGACGATCCGGCGGTGCTGGAGGTAGCGGAAAACCGCGACACCGGGCAGGACCGGTAGCCAGTAGGTGAGCACCCGGGACACCAGCACGGCGGCGACCGCCCCGGCCGGCGCGATGCCGAGCGCGACGAGGCTGCCGACCGTCAGCGACTCGACCGCGCCGAGACCCCCGGGGGTCGGGACTATGTGGCCGAAGGTGTGCCCGATGACGAACGCGGTGATCACCGCGAACACGGGCACCTCGGGCTGGAACGCGGCGAGGCTGGTGACCAGCCCCAGGCCGGAGACGGCAAGGTAGGCGGCGGCCCCGCCCCACAGCTGCAGGGCTCGCCGGGGCTGCCGCATCGTCGCCGCGAGGTCGCGCATCACGCGCAACGCCGGCCACACGACGCGGCGCCGGCCCCACGGTGAGCCGAGCACCGCGGCTCCCACCGCCAGCACGCCGCCGGCGGCCGCGAACACCGGCCACCCGCCCGGCATCGAGACGTTGGTGACCAGCCCGGCGCTGCCGAGCCCGAACGCCCCGGCCACCGACCACACCCCGCCGATCACCCCGGTCGCCGCGACGTTGAGCATCGCGACGCCGACCGCCTGCGCCCGCCGGATGCCAAGGCGCTCCATGAACGCCACATTGATGCCGAAGAAGCCCACGCCGCCCGGGGTCGTGCGGCCGGTGAACGCGGCGGCGAACTGCGCCGCGGTGGTGTACCAGAACGGTAGCGGGGCCGCGCTCGCACCGCGAATCGACACCGCGGACAGCGCGATCGCCAGCAACCCGGTGCCCACGGTGGCGGCGAGCCACCACCAATCCGCTTGCCCGAGCAGATCGAGCACGCCGGGCAGGGTCGCCAACTGCGGCAGCAATGTGTACACCGCGGCACCGATCAGCAGCAGCCCGAGGACCCGGCTCGGCCGGACCGGGGAACGGAAAATGGGCAACGGCCGGTCGATGCGGTCGGCCAGGCTCTCGCGAAGGTCGGCCAGCATGACGCGCTGGTTGCGCAGTTGCTTGCGAATCCGCCGTGGCAGCGCCAGGGGCTGCAGGTAGGTGAGCGCGGACTCGAGCCGGTCCGGTGGCAGCGCCTTGGCCGCGCTGAGCACCGCGCGTTCGACCCCCACCAGGGACGCGATCGACACCAGCGCTTCGGCGGTGTCCTGGTCCGTCCTGGCCTTCGTCGCACCGGCCTTGCTCAAGGTGAGGTTCAGCAGCCACGGCTTGCCCTCGACGTCCACCAAGACGTTCTTTGCTCGCAGGTCGTGGTGGGCGATCCGGGCGTCGCCGAGGCTCGCGATGTGCCCCCACAAGGCCTCGAGCAGGGATTCGGAGATCTCGGCGGGGGCCAGCCGGGTCAGCCGGTGGCCCTCGATCTGCCGTCGCACCAGCAGCGCGGACCCGTCGGGCGCCCGGCAGGCCAGCAGCACCGGCGGCGTCGGCACCCCGCCGCGCTCCGCGAGCATCGTCACCAGAGCCTCGTGTTCGGCCTCGTGATAGGTACTCGACAGCGGCGGCTCGTCCTCCACCTCTAGCGACGCGAGCAGCCGCCGGAGCCGGTACCACAGGCCCGCCCGGCGGCGCAGCCGCCGCACGGCCTCCACCCGCAGCGTGCCCGCAGAGGCCGCGGTAGTCACCACGAACTGGAGCGGTCCGCGCCAGTGCGCGCGGACCGGCGTCACGGTCACCGGCTCGAGACCGGCCTGTCCGAGCGCCTGAAACACCGCCATGGCCGACGTCCGGCGTCCCGGCGCGCCCCAGGCCAGATGAAACGCCGCACCGACGCCCCAGCCGAGGAACACCCCGGCGAACACATCGACCGGCAGGTTGTGCCCGAGGTGCACGCCCGCGACGGCGACGAGCACCACCAGCGCCCACCCGGCACGCCGGTAGCCCGTCTTGAGGTAGGGAGCGGCCACCGCCACCACCGCGGCAGCCATCACGGCTTGCGGCGCGGGGAACGGGTCGATGCCCGCGGGCAAGGGCCCGGCGCCGGGACCCAGCACGCCCGGGGACACGTGCCGGCCGCCGGTGAGCGGGTCCGCGACCCTGGCCAGCGCCCAGCCGACCGCACCGGCCGCGGCGCAGGACAGGCCGACCCTGATCCGCTTGGCATAGAACGCCACCGCCGCCACCGCCACGACGCCCGCCCAGCCACCGGCCCAGTCGAGCACCTGCCAGACCGCGCGCGAAGCCGGCGGGATCCGCGCGAGTTGCTGGTAGATGGCCGCTTCGACCGGATTCACCGTGGCTGCCCTCGCCACCAGCGAGCACAGCACGAAGACCACGATCGCGGCGATCAGCGCGGCCAGATCACGCGGATGCCGGCCGAGCGGCAGCGCGGCCGAACCGGACGGCTTGCCGGTTTCCGGCTCCTCGGCTGGGGGCGTGCGGCCCACTGCTGTCGATCCTCACTCTCGCCGGTCGCGATCGAGCACCTCTCAGTGTGCTCGCTCGCGGACGCGCGACAAGTACGACGGCCGACCCGCCAACAGCGGATCGACCGACCGGGACGACCGGGTGGACCGGAACGTGCGGGGGTGCGGGTGGCCGCGCGACCACCCGCACCCCCGCACGCCTTCAGCCGACGCGCCCGGCAGCCAGCCAGTCGGGCCCGGACCCTTCCAGCGGCTGCACCAGATCCGGCGCGAGCGGCGACGGTGCCGGCAGGCTGCCCTTGTCGACGACCCAGGTCGGCCCTGAGTACGGTTGCAGGTCGGCCGCGCGAGCGCCGTGGTGGGCGTCGAGGTAGCGCAGCAGCGCTTCGGGGGCGCTGATCACTCCGTCGGGCGCGGCGCGCTTGGTCAGGCGGTACTCAGGCAGCATCTCGGACAGCAGCGGAGGCTGCAGCGTGATGCCGCCGTCAGGGCCGGCGACGGGGAACCGCATGTCGCGGACCCCGTTGGTCCGGCACATCCGGTCCAGCGCGTCGCCTGCCGAGTAGCAGCCCGCGACGGTGTAGATGCGATCGTCCTGCACCGGCACCCAGGATCGCGTCGCCGAGTCGTACACCTCGCTCTTGATGATGCGTGACCCGGTCGGGCCGTGCGGGCCGGTGAGGTCGAGGTGGAATCGGGCACCGGCGAAGATCGGAAGGTAGCCACCGCCTCGGCGGTACGGGTTGGGGTCGAGCACCGCCGTCGCGAACTTCTCGGCCCGGTCCACCAGTTGCGACCCGGTCATCTTCGCCACCGCGACGTGCGCCCCGATCGGCAGCCAGCCGTAGACGTCGCCGACCGTGATGGGCTGGCCGGCCGGGATCGGGAAGTCGTACCGGAAGCCGTTGGTCCCGCCGACCTGCGCGCCGGTCAGTTCGCGCATCGACTCGGCGACGAACGCGTCGCCTTCGCTGGGAACCACGCTGTGCCGCTGCAGGTCGACGTCGGTCTTCCCGATGACGTCGTCCAACGGGCGGTCCAGCACCATGGGCTTGCCGCCGCCGGGAATCGGGCGGGTGTGCGGGACGAACGCGGGCCCGCGGAGGAAGGGCGCACGGATGTCGTCCACCATCTTCTTCATGCCCGGGTCCTCGGGGACGCTTCCGTCCACCTCGTGCAGGGTCCACGACGACTTCACCACGCGCGCGTGGTCGGCCTTGCCGCCAACCTGCAGTTCCATGTCGCCGACATGGCTGCCCTCACCGGACTCGACGACCACCGTCTCGCTGCCGCCGCCGTGCTTGACCCGGATCGGGTCGTACACCTCCTCATGGGTGTCGCCGCTGAGCACGACATCGATGCCGGGCACGTCACGAGCCAGCGCGACGTTCTGCGCCAGCCCCGCCTCCGACATCGCGACCACGACCTCGGCGCCCTCGGCGCGCACCTCCCGCACCAGGGCGGGCGCTTCGTCGAACCCGGCGGTCATCTGCAGGCCGATGGTGAACGTCGCGCCTTGATCTTTCGGCTTGTCGTCATTGAGCCCCAGGACCGCGACCTTGACCCCGTTGACGTTCTTGATGATGTACGGCTTGAACAGCCGGGTGCCGGGCTTCGCGTATGCGGGGGCGCCTTCGGCGTTGTAGACCCCGGCCCCGACGACGGGGAAGGTGACCAGTGGCTTGCCGCCAGGCGTGGCGTTCGGGGCCCCCTCGGGAATCCCGGTGAAGCGCGCCCGGGTCTCGAGCGAGCCCTCGGCGAAGTCCCAGTTGCCCGGGTTGTAGACATCCGGTGCGAACTTGTTGAAGACGGGCACCCCGGCACGGCCCTTGGTGAACATCATCTCGGCGCTGCCGTGGAAGTTGTCGCCGCCCATCAGGAGCATGTTGTGTCCCGCCGTCTGCTGGCGCAGGCGCTGAACCTCGGTGTAGGTCCGGGCGAAGCCGCCGACGTCGTTGTGCCATCCGCCGTCGCTGCCGGGTGCGTCCAGGTGTTCCCAGTGCGGCACGAACTTGGCGTGCGTGTCCGCGACGTGGATGAGCGTCACGGTGCGCGTCGGCTCGTCGGGCCGGGCAGAGGCGAAGGCAGAGGTCAGCAAGGCCGCGACGGCGACGGTCGCCAGGGCCCCGATGCCCCACTTGCGGCGGCTACGCCGGGCCGCCTGTTCCCGCGGGGAGGTCGTGTCGGTCATGGTTGGAGGTCCTCTCGGCGAAGGTCTCGTTCGGCCGGCCCGGCCGTGCCGGGCAGCGAGCGACGGCTGAGCCGCCGGGGCGGTCGTCGATTCACGTCTTGGCCGTGAGCGCCTGCAGGTTTCGTCACGTGGCCTCTCCTATCGGCCCGAGCTGGCGGCATCGCCCGGACGAGTGACACCGGCGACCAGCAGGCCGCAGCAGCGCGTTTAGTCTCAATAGACGCGGCATGGAAATTCTGTGGACGCAGCGTGGTGCGCCTGAGCTTCGTGCGCCACGTCCACGTTCGGCGCCGAGCAGATCCTCCCGGCCGCACGGCTGTCCAGGTCACCGCGTGCCGTGATCCTGACCCGTTGATTCGGTTGACTTCTCGGGTTCCGGCCGTGCTCTCGGGGAGCTGCGTGTCGCTGGTCGCCGGTGGCGCGGCGGATCCGCGGGAGGTGACGGCGACCGGCATGTACGAGGCGTTGCGGGACCACGGGATTCCCGTCGGCCACCCGCGTGGTGTACCTCGGGCGTGCTGTCCTTTCACGACAGTCGCCTGCCGGGTCCCGGCCGCCCGCGGCAGGTTGCTTTCGCGCCGCGCGAGTTCGGCGTTCGGACCTGCGAACCGGCAGGCAGCCACCGAGCCCGGCATCCCCCAGGCGATCATCGCGCCGAACGTCGAGTTCGCCCATCGAACGTAGATCTCGGAGATGGGCTAGGTGGAGCGGGCGGATTTCAGTTCTTCTTCGAGGGACTCGAGGGCGGGGAGGGCGGCCAGGAGTTGCTTGCCCATCTGGTCGGGCAGGCGGTCGAGGCAGTCCGACACGGCCTGGGTGCGCAGGCCCCGGATCCGGTCGTTGACCAGCGCGCCTTCGGGCGTGATCTCGACCCGCACGGCACGCAGGTCGGACGGATCGGGCAGCCGCCGGATGAGGGCGTCGTCCTCGAGTTTGCGCACCACCCGCGACAGCATCGTCGGGTTGAGCCCCTCCAGCTCGATCAGGTCCGCGAGCCCCAGGGGACCGCGGAACGACACCAGGCCGAGCACCGAAGCCTGCGTGGGGGTGAGCCCCTCGCCGGTCGAGGTCGCGTTGAGCTGACGGGCCAGCCTGAAGATCACCGCGCGCAGCCGGGACACGTCTTCGGCGTCCATCACACCTCCAGCTGATTGATTGCCTGCCAGCAAGCAACTATTGTTGACGTCCATGGCGTCTTCCGAGGTCGAGTCGTACACCCCGGGCACGAACCCGGAAGACACGCCCCATCCTCGCCGCCGGCTCATCTTCGCGATCGTGTCGATGGCGCTGTTCATGGCCGCCGTCGACCAGACCATCGTCGCCACGGCGCTGCCCGCGATCCAGCGCGAACTCGCCGCCCCGGTCAACTGGAGCGGCTGGACGATCACGATCTACGCGCTCGGCCAGGTGCTGATGATGCCCGTCGCCGGCCGGATCAGTGATCAGTTCGGCCGCAAGAAGGTCTTCATGATCGCGGCGGTGCTGTTCACCGCCTCGTCGCTGGCCTGCGGGTTCGCCGGTGACATCTACCTGCTCGTGGTGCTGCGCGCGATCCAGGCGATCGGCGGCGGCGCATTCATGCCGTCCGCGACCGGGATCGTCGCCGATCATTTCGGGCACGACCGCGACCGCGCGCTGGGCATGTTCACCAGCATCTTCCCCATCGGCGGCATCGTCGGGCCGATCGCCGGCGGGGCGTTCGTCGCCTTCTGGTCCTGGCGCGGGATCTTCCTGGTCAACGTGCCGATCGGGCTGGTGCTGATCGCCCTCGCCGCGAAGTTCCTGCCGGCGAGCGAGCCGCGCGAGGCCGGCCGGGTGGACTTCCCCGGCGTCGCGCTGCTCGGCGTGCTCGTGTTCACCAGCATGTTCGGCATCACCTATCTCGGCAGCGGGAGCACGTCCCTGCTCAGCCCGGTCTTCCTCGTCTCCGAGGCGATCGCGGTGATCGCCGTGGTGGCGTTCATCCGCCACGCCAAATACCATCCGGAGCCGTTCATCCCGTTCGAGCTCATGCGGGGCCGCGGGTTCGGCGTGATGAACCTGATCAACCTCTGCTACGGCGCGGCCGCGCTCGGTTTCGGCGCGCTCGTCCCGCTCTACGCCGAGGACCGGTTCCACATCCGGTCGCTCGAAGCCGGCACCCTGCTGACCGCGAGAGCCGTGGGCACCATCTGCGTGGCCGCCCTCGCCGTGCTGGCACTACGCCGCACCGGGCACCGGCTGCCGATGCTGGTGGGCTTCCTCATTTCGGCGGGCGGGCTCGCCGCGATGTACGCCGCGCCGAACGGGTTTTCGCCCTACCTCTGGCTCACCATCGCCGCCGGGGTGAGCGGGGTCGGCATGGGCATGACCGTGCCGGCCTCGAACAACGCGAGCCTCCAGCTGGCGCCCGACAAGGTCGCCGCGATCGCCGGGCTGCGGGGCATGTTCCGCCAGGGCGGCGCGATCATCTCCATCTCGGTGACCACCGCCGTGATCGCCCGCAGCAGCGACGCGGGGATGGCGCAGGCTTACACCCTGCTCGTGTTCGCGGCGCTCATGGTCGCCGTACTTCCGTTGCTGGTACTGGTTCCCGATCACCGCGGCGCCTGGTGACCCTCGACGTCGGGAACCGCGCCACGTCTGGCTTTTCCACGCCTCGCAATCTCAATACACAACATGAAATCCCCCGGACGAAGACTCCTGCGGCGCGGCGGTGTTCCTGCTCTGGGACGAAGCCCGATACGTCAGCGGGGCGATGCTGCCAGTGGACGGCGGGGTGTCGGTCCGGGGCCGAGATGCTGATCGCTTCGCTGCCCGAGCACGACCGGTCGGTGAGCACGGCTGGGCACGTCGGTGCCGACGGTGTGCCACCTGCTCAACGCTGGTCGACGCGAAGCTGCTGGCCCGCGACGAGAGCGCGTACCTGTCCGGGCGGCGTAACGGGAGCCTGGTCGTGCTGTCGCATCTGGCCGGTACGCACGCCCTGCAGGTGGTACCTGGCGTGCCTCCGGGAAGCGGCCGAACTGCCCGGTTCGCACGAAACAGGTCAGCCGCTGAGCTGTTCGCCGTACAGCAGTAGTTCGTAAATCGCCACGAGGGTGTCGAATCGCTCCAGCCGGTGTGCCAGATCGTGCCCGCGGCCGGTGAGCTCGTAGCACGCGGACACGGGCTCGTCCCAGGTACCGGCCCGACCGCACCGGCCCACCAGCCCGTAGGCGGCGAGTACGCGCAGCGCGGCGTCGACCGCACGCCGCTTCGCACGCAGCCGGGTGCGGAGGCCGGCCGGTGTGCACGGGCCCGCGGCCAGCAGGTCCAGCACGTCGAGCGCGGCCGGGTACCGGACCAGCTGTGCGAGTATGGGGTCGAGCTTCGCGTCTGAGGCCATCTCACCGCCCGTCGTGGCGAACGTCTGCCGAAATTCCAGTGGACTTACCACCCGCCCGGTCCGGGCCGGGGCCGTGTTGACGGGGCCCGAACGGGTGGGCCGGAATTTTTGACGAGATCTATACGCGCGGGGTGCCGCCCGGACGATCTCCGGGTCTTTACGCTGCGGGCGTGCCTTCCGCGACGTCTGTGCTCAAGCGCCTGGTGCTGGGCCGCCCGTTCCGCAGTGACCGGCTCTCGAATGAGCTGTTGCCCAAGCGCATCGCGCTGCCGATCTTCGCCAGCGACCCGCTCTCGTCGGTCACCTACGCCACGCAGGAGATCCTGCTCATCCTCGCCCTCGGCGGGGTGGCCTTCCTGCACCTGACCCCGTGGGTGGCGCTGGCGGTGGTGGTGCTGCTGGTCGTGGTGGTGCTGTCCTACCGGCAGGTGGTGCAGGCCTACCCCAGCGGCGGCGGCTCGTACGAGGTCGCCTCCCGCAACCTGGGCCGGGACGCCGGCCTGGTGGTGGCCGGGGCGTTGCTGGTGGACTACGTGCTGACCGTGGCGGTCTCGGTCGCGGCGGGGGTGGACAACATCATCTCCGCGATCCCGGAGCTCAACCCGCACCGGGTGCTGATCAACATCGTGTTCATCGTGCTGCTGACGGCGATGAACCTGCGCGGGGTGCGCGAGTCGGGGCGGACGTTCGCGGTGCCGACCTACGCGTTCGTCGCCGGCGTGCTGATCATGATCGGGTTGGGGCTGGTGCAGACCCTGTTCGGGCACCACCCGGTCGCGGAAAGCGCGCACTACGGCATCCACGCGGAGCAGACCGGCCTGTCCGGGCTCGCCGTGGTCTTCCTGGTGCTCCGCGCGTTCTCCTCCGGTTGTACCGCGCTGACCGGGGCCGAGGCGATCTCGAACGGGGTGCCGGCGTTCCGCAAACCGAAGGGGCTCAACGCCGCGCGCACGATGACCGCGATGGGCGTCCTGTCGATCACCATGTTCGCCGGGATCACCCTGCTCGCGCTGATCTCGCAGGTGAAGATCGCGGAGAGCACGTGCGACCTGGTCGGGTACCCCGGGAACTGCGCGGACGAGTCGCAGCGCACGGTGATCGCGCAGATCGCGGCGGCGGTGTTCGGCGGCGACCACAGCGTGGGGTTCTACTACCTGCAGGCCACGGCCGCGCTGATCCTGATCCTGGCCGCGAACACCGCGTTCAACGGATTCCCGCTGCTCGGCTCGATCCTCGCCCGCGACCGCTTCCTGCCCCGCCAGTTGCACACCCGTGGCGACCGGCTGACCTTCTCCAACGGGATCATCCTGCTCGCCCTGGTCGCCGGGCTGCTGATCTACGTCTTCGCCGGCTCTACCACCCGGTTGATCCAGCTCTACATCATCGGCGTGTTCACCTCGTTCACCCTGTGCCAGGCGGGCATGGTGCGGCACTGGAACCGGGAACTGCGTGCCGCCGAGACCCCGGCCGCGCGGCGGCGCATCCACCGCGCCCGGGTGATCAACGCGTTCGGCGCGTGCTTCACCGGCGTCGTGCTGGTGGTCGTGCTGATCACCAAGTTCACCGGGGGCGCCTACCTGGTCGTGATCGCCATCCCGGTGCTGTTCCTGCTGATGCGCGCCATCCGGCGGCACTACCAGCGGGTGCGCGACGAACTCGCCCCCGACGAGGCCGGCGGGCTGCTCCCCAGCCGGGTGCACGCCCTGGTGCTGGTCTCGACCCTGCACAAACCCACCCAGCGGGCGCTGTCGTTCGCGAAAGCCTCCCGGCCGGACACGCTGACCGCGATCACCATCAACGTCGACGACGCCGAAACCCGCGAACTGCAGCGAGTGTGGGAGCAACACCACCTCACGATCCCGTTGAAGGTGCTCGAATCGCCTTATCGCGAGATCACCCGGCCGGTGCTGAACTACATCAAGACCATGCGCCGCGACAGCCCCCGGGACATCATCTGCGTGTATATCCCCGAATACGTCGTCGGCCACTGGTGGGAGAACCTGCTGCACAACCAGAGCGCGCTGCGCCTCAAAGGACGGCTGCTGTTCGAGTCGGGGGTCATGGTCACCAGTGTGCCGTGGCAACTGCACTCGAGCGCCGCGCGTGATCTCGAACGCGCGAGCCACCTTCCCGGTGACACCCGCCGCGGCATCCTCTGACCGCCATCCGCCCCGTACCGGACATTGACCGATCCGCTGCTAGCTTGCGGCGATGGACCTTTTCGCACGCTCGTGGGCGGCATTGCGCGCGGCGGTCGCCGGGCTCCCAGACGAGGCTTTCGCGCGGCCGTCCGGCTGCACCGGCTGGCTCGTCCGGGACCTGGTGTGCCATCTGGTCATCGACGCTCAGGACGTGCTGATCACCCTGGTGACCCCCGCCGACACGGCGCCGACCCGCGACGCGGCGACGTACTGGGAAATCAGCGGAACACCGCCCGCCGGCGACGATCCGCTCGACGCGCTCATCGTCCGGCTGGCCGCCGCATACCAGGAGCCGTGGCTGCTCAAGTTCCATCTCGACGACGTGGGTTCCGCCGCCGGGCGCGCCGCCGGGCGCGCCGATCCGGGCCTGCGGGTCAGCACCCGGGACGAGGTCCTCACCGCGGGCGACTACCTGTCCGCGTACGTCCTGGAATGGACGCTGCACCACCTCGACCTGATCGCGCACTTGCCGGAGGTACCCGGGCCGCCCGTGCCAGGCCTCGCGAAATCGCGCGAGCTACTGGAGACGATCGCCGGTGCCGCGTTCCCCGCGTCGTTCTCCGACGCCGAGGCGCTCCTGATCGGCACCGGGCGTCGCGCCCCGGCCGGCGCGCAGTACGGCGAACTCGGTGACCTGGCCGCGCGGCTCCCGTTCGTGCTGGGGTGATTCCACGCGGCCTAGGGCCAAAGCCGTTCAGTTAGCGGTCGTGGCTGCTGGTCAAGGATCTTGTTGTGGCGTGTCGGTGCCAGAGATG
>NZ_VDFW01000037.1 GCF_006152065.1 Amycolatopsis alkalitolerans | reverse complement strand
CACGCCCGCACCGGAAACCGGACCGCCCGGCGCCGGACCGGCCGGCGCCCCGGGGCCGGCGACACTCGCCGCCTCACCGAGGTGGCCGCCGAACGCGGAACCGTGCACGGACGCGTCCCCGCCGCCGGCCGGCGCGCCGGTGAGCGGAGCCGCCGCACCCGCGGTGAAGGCGCCGGCGACCGGGGCGGGACCGACCGCGGACGCGGTGGTGGCGCCGGCGATCGAGCCGTCCGGCGGCAGGCCGAGCGAGTCCGGGCCGAAGCTCGGCGTGGAGTCGTCCACTTCGGACATCGCGCGCGTGTACGCGTTGAAGTACTGGACCTGCTGCTCGTGCACCGACTTGGCGTCGTCGGCCTGCTGCTTCATGTCGGCGACCATGGCGGCCGGACCACCGGCGAGCATCGCCGCGGTCTGCTTGGCCGGGTCGAACTCCTTGGGCGCCGGCATCTTCTTGACCTCGGCGGCCGCGGAGGCCTGCTGCGCCATGCGGTTCGCCATGGTGTGCGCGGCGTCGCCGGCCTGCTGGCTCGAGTTGGCGATGCCGACGAGGGCGCCCTGCGCGCCACCGGCGCCCTGCCCGATCCACACGCTGCCGAGTTCGACGATCGCGTTGTACAGGTCGTTGGCCGCCTGGTGCAGTTCGTCGCCGTGGGACTTCCAGGTATGGCCGGTGGCCTCCGCCGTCGCCGGGTCGTTGTTCTGGGTGGCGCCGCGGTAGAGCTGATCGCTCTGCTGGGAGGCCCAGTTCGGCGGGCTGCCGATCGCGCGGTCCGAGCCGTAGTCGAACCCGTTCGCGCCGCTGCGCGCCTGCTGGACGATCGCCGCGCTCTCGCTGCCGTCACCCATGGAGACCGGGGTGGGCGCGGGGGTCGCCGGCGTGCCGCCGGCGCCGGGGTTGCTCTGCTGGTCGAAGCCGGTCATCTTGCCCCCTGGTTCACGCGCGCCCGGACAGCGCGTCCGAAGCGGCCTGGTCGATCTGGTGGTAGTGGCGCATCGCCAGCACGATGGCCTGCTCGGCCTGCTGGTACTGGTTGAGGAGATTCCGCAGGGCCGTGGTGTAGGAGTCCCCGCCGCCCTCGGCCCGCTGGACGAACTTCGCGGCGATCGCGTCGCCGACCGGGTTCGCGCCGAGCTTCGGGGCCTCGGCGAGCGCGCCCGCGCTGCTCAGCAGGTTCTCCACCGAGTCCTTACCGGCGCGGATCTTCTTCAGCACGTTCTGCGCGGCGTCCGGGTCCACTCCCAGCTGACCGTTCACCGCCGCGTTCCGGAACGCCGCGGCATCCGCGTAGCTGCTGTTCCCCATCGGTTCTCTCCTGCCCCAAGTCCATGCCGGGAGTGGCCGCCCGGCTACCCCTGTTCGCATAGGTTAACGCACTCGGACAGGGATTATGACGGCTTCCGGCGACCTCCGGTTCCGGATTCGCCGAGCCTTCACCGTCCGTTACTCACGAGCTGTAGACCTTGGGGTCCAACGTCCCGATGTAGGGGAGATCGCGGTAACGCTCCGCATAGTCCAGGCCGTACCCGACGACGAACTCGTTCGGGATGTCGAACCCGACGTACCTCACGGGCACATCCACCTTGACGGCGTCCGGCTTGCGCAGCAGCGAGCACACCTCGAGCGAGGCCGGGTTGCGGCTCGCGAGGTTCTTCAGCAGCCAGGACAGGGTGAGCCCCGAGTCGACGATGTCCTCGACGATCAGCACGTGCTTGCCCGCGATGTCCCGGTCCAGGTCCTTGAGGATCCGCACGACTCCCGAGGACGAGGTCGCGGAGCCGTAGGAGGAGACCGCCATGAACTCCAGCTGCGTCGGCATCGGCAGCGCGCGGGCGAAATCGGTCATGAACATGACCGCGCCCTTGAGCACGCCGACGAGCAGGAGGTCGCAGTGCACACCGTCCCGCGCGTAGTCGACCGCGATCTGCTTGGCGAGTTCGTTGATCTTGTCCTGGATCTGCTGCTCGGTGACGAGCACGGAGGCGATCTCGCCTTCGTACACGGGTCAGTCCCCTCTTGGTTCTTCGCGACGATTCATGCTCAGCCTGCCATGTGTCCTGGCGACCACCAAGCTACCCGGCAGCCAGACCCCGCCCTGCCCATGCCATTCGCCGACCAGGGCGTCGACCGACCGCAGTTGCGCGTCGGACAGATCACCGGCGCCACCGTCGATCAGCCACCGTCGGAGCACACGACGGCGCAGGGCGGGCGGAAGGTTCTCGAGCGGTTTCACGTCACCATCGAAGGCGACCTGAGCGGCGAGCTCATCGAGCGTTTCCAGGTCTTCGCGAAGCTGTTTCGCCGTGCGGGCAAGCGCGCCCGCGACACCCCCGGAGAGGACTTCTTCGAGCAGTGGCAGCACGTCCGTGCGCAGGCGGACCCGGGTGAACCGCGGGTCGGCGTTGAACGGGTCCTCCCACGGCTCGACGCCCAGCGCGGCGCAGGCGGCGCGGGTGGCCGAGCGGGGCACCTCCAGCAGCGGGCGGCCCCACGGCGGATCGAACGGTTTCATCCCGGCGATCGACCGCGGACCGGACCCACGGCCGAGCCCCAGCAGGACCGTTTCCGCCTGGTCGTCCCTGGTGTGCCCGAGCAGCACGAGCCCGCGGCCCTTGCCGGCGAGCGCGGCATACCTGGCCCGCCGCGCGGCGGCTTCGATCCCACCCGGCCCGCCGACCTCGACCGTCAGCACCTCGGCTTCGTCGGCGCCGAGCCCCCGCGCCGTGGCGGCGGCCTTCCCGGCGATCTCGGCGGATCCGTCCTGCAGGCCGTGGTCGACGACCAGCGCACGCACCCGCAGGCCGAGCTTGTGCCCCTCGTGCGCGGCCGCCTCGGCCAGCGCGAGGGAATCGGCACCACCGGACACCGCCACGTCGAAGTCGGCTTCGGCGTGCCCGGCGAGGAACCGCCGCACGGCGAGGCGGACCGGGATCAGGTCTTCAGCCGTGCACACGCCGGACCCACGCCTCCGGGTCGGCGATCTCCGCGCGGTCGGGCAGCGTGTTCGGCGAGGTCCACACGGCGTTGAAGCCGGACATCCCGACCCGGTCGACGACGTGCCGGGTGAACGCCGCACCCTGGGCGTACTGGCGGATCTTCGCGTCGATCCCGAGCAGGGTGCGCAGCAGCCGGTCGAAGAAACCGCCGCCACTGCGCCGCGCGGTGAAGCGGCGGCGGATCAGTTCGACCGCGGGCACCACACCGGGACCGACCGCGTCCATCACGTAGTCGGCATGGCCTTCCAGCAACGTCGACAGGGCGAGCAGCTTGTCGAACACCTCACGCTGCTGCGGCGAGCGGAGCAGCTGCGTGAGCGCCGCGATACCGCCGTCCTCCTTGGCGCGCTTGGCTTCGCGCACAGCTTCGGGCAGGCGGCCGAGCAGGTCGGTGACCCCGTCGTCCTCCGCGGTGAGCCCGCCGACCAGGCGCTCGACCTCGTCGGCGAAGTAGTCCCGCAGCCACGGCACCGCGGTGAACTGGAGGCGGTGCGTGCTCTCGTGCAGGCACACCCAGAGCCGGAAGTCGCGACCCGGCACCTGCATCGCCTGCTGGGCCGTGACGACGTTCGGCGCGACCAGCAGAAGGCGGCCCCCGTCGCCGCCGAACGGGTCGTACTGGCCGAGGACCCGCGACGCCAGGAAGGCCAGCACCACCCCGGTCTGCACCCCCGCACCGCTCGCGAGCACGGGCGCGAGCGGGTTCGACGGCAGCGCGCGCAAGGCATTGCTGGTCAAGGAATCCAGGCCCGCGGCCGCGGCGCGCACCCAGCCGGGGCGGTCCACCACCTCGCCCGGCAGCAGGGGCAGCCCCGCGCCGAGCCCGGTCAGGTCGCGAACGTGCGCCTCCGCGTCGACGGAGAACTCACGCAACTCGCTGACCGCGAGCTGCGCCTCGGCAAGCGGCACCGACGGGCCACTGCCACGCACGAGGAACGCACCCGTCGACGCGGCGAGCGACCAGTCCACGACTGGCCGCGCCTTCTCGTCGCTCACCGTCTTCATTCCTCCGAAGCTACCCGCCGCGACGACCGGTTTCGACCCGGCTTGCGTGACGGTGCAGGTGGCGGAACCTGAGGCGGCCCCTGGCTCCGGGATCGCCTCCTCATGTATGCCGATACACAGGAACAACACCGTCGGCGCTGCTAGCAATGTCACTGCCAGGAACCAGCTAGTGTCGTGTGATCCTGTCCGGTTTACGTTGCCGTGTTTGCCCGTAGGGTCGGTGGGTTTGTCCGCTGCGGTGTCGAGTTGGCTGGTCCGGTCGCTGACTTTGCCCTAGGCGACAGCGGCCGGCCAACTCGATAACGCCCCGAGCCAACTCAGCGACGCCAAGAGCCAACTCAGTACCCTGGCGAACAAACACACCCGCGCGCAAAGACAACAAGATCACGAAACACTAGAACCCGCAGCGGTGCCAGTTGACGGCCCACCGCAAGCGGCTCCGCCGCTTCAAAGAGAACTCCTATCGGCATCCGCAGCCACGTAGGGTCGCCGCGAGGGTGTCGAGGGCGGGGCGCGCTTCGAGGATGGCGGAGCCGTTGGACATCATCGCGAATACCAGCACGCGGCCGTCCTTGTCGAGCACCTCCCCGGCGAGGGTGTTGACGCCCGAGAGCGTTCCGGTCTTCGCCCGCACCCAGCCCTTGCCCGCCGACGAACTCGGGTCGCCGAAGCGGTCGGCGAGCGTGCCGCTGCCGCCCGCGACCGGAAGCCCCGCCAGGATCGGGCGGAGCTTCGCCGTGCGCGGGTCCGAGTTGTCGGGCGCCGCGGCGACGGTCAGCAGTTGCGCGAGCAGCTTCGGCGGCACCTTGTTCATCGGGGACAGCCCGCTGCCGTCGTTGATCGAGATACCCGACACGTCGAAACCGTTCTGCGCCAACACGTTCAGCGTCGTCTGCGCGACACCGGCGAACGTGGCGGGCGCGCCGTTGGCGATCGCGGTCTGCCGGCCGACCGCCTCGGCGAGGTTGTTGTCGGAGATCCTCAGCAGGTTGGCCACCAGTTCCGTCAACGGCGCCGAGCGCACCTCACCGAGGACCTTCGCGCCGTCGGGTGCGGTGGCGTTGCCGGCCGCGGTGGCACCGAGCCGCTGCGCGAAGGTCTGCAGCAGCGTCCCGCCGGGATCGGCGGTGCGGGCCACCTCGTCGATCTTGGGATTCGACCGGCCGCCGTCGAGCATCCCCGGTACTACCGACACGGCGTAGGTGGAGGGCGTGTCCTCGGGTGCCCAGCCCGGACCGGACTGCGCGCCGGAGTAGAGCGACGTGTCGAGCTGGACCTTCGTGATGGCGCCGCCGGACGCCTTCTTCACCTGGGCGACCAGATCGTCGAGATGCGCGGCACCCGGGTAGATCGATTCCTGCCCGTCCGGCAACGAGGACAGCGTCGGGTCGCCGCCCGCGACGAGGATCGCGGTGTCCGGCGAGGACCCCTGGACCACCTTGGTGCTGATCTGGAAACCCGGGTCGAGTTTGAGCAGCGCGGCCGAGGTGGTGAGCAGCTTGGTCGCCGAAGCCGGGGTCAGCAACTGGCTGGAGTCGTGGTTCCACAGGGTCTGGCCCGTCGCCGGGTCGATGACGATGCCGGCCAGCGTGCCGAGCGCGCCGTTGGCGGCGGGGCCCGCGAGCGCGGCGGACAGCCCGGCGGCAGTCGGGGTCGGCGCCGACGAACTGGGCGGCCGGAGCGACAGCGTGACCGCGGCGGGCACCGGCGTGTCGCCCTTGGGCAGGTTCGGCGCCCAGGGCAGGCCGAGCCGGTTGGACACGTACGGCGTCGCGGCGGCAACCCCCGCGGCGATCACCAGCACCAGCACGACCGCGCCGCCGACGAGCAGCCCGCGCCTGCGCCTGCGCGGCGGTTCCGCCGGGGGCGGCGGGGTCGGTTCGGCTTGCGGCACCGGCTCGGCGGGGCGCACCTCGCCGGACGGCTCGATCCGCATCGGCTGCGCGTGCACGATCCCGGCTGGCGGGACCGGGCGCGGTGGCGGCTGGAACAGGGTGGGTTGCTCGAGCGGTTGTGGGGCGGTCACCTGGTCAGACGGCTGCGGGCGCGGCGTCTGCACGACGGGCAGGAACGCCGTGCGCTCCTCCGGCGGTTCGGGTTTCGGCTCGCCGGTTTTGGGCTGGTCGAACGACGGCACGACCGGCAAGAACGCCGTGCGCTCCGCCGCGGCCTCCGGTTTGGCGGGCTCGGGCTTGGCGGCCTCCGGCTCGTCGAGTGATTTCACGACCGGCAGGAACGCCGTACGCTCCGCCGCGGGCTCCGGCTTGGCGGGTACGTCCTCGGTCTTGGGTGGTTCGACCCACACCGTCGCCTGCTCGGGCAGCTTCAGCTGCGCCGTCGCTCCGGTGTCCTGCTCGGATTTCCCGGTGGCCCCTTCGCCGGCGGCATCGTCGTCGACCACGTCCGAATCGTCCGACGGCCAGGCCGGCTCGTCTCCGTGCGGCGGCACGCACCCCTCCTCATCCCGTCAGCGCACCAGGGGCCAAACTCACAGTAGTCAAGATGACATCAGTGCGACTTCTCAACGGCGCGTGGTCCACACTAGTGAAGACAAGTTAGTGACAGCGTGAGCCGCCAGGGGCGGTTCGAAAAGACGAGTTCAGCGAGGATCGCCGTGGAGTTCGACGCCACTATCGAAATCCCCAAAGGGGAGCGCAACAAGTACGAAGTGGACCACAAGACAGGACGGATCAAGCTCGACCGCACCCTGTTCACGGCCACGCAGTACCCGGCCGACTACGGGTTCATCGACAACACCCTCGGTCAGGACGGCGACCCGCTCGACGTACTGGTCCTGGTGCAGGAGCCGACCTTCCCCGGCTGCCTGATCCGCTGCCGCGCGATCGGCATGTTCCGGATGACCGACGAGAAGGGTCCGGACGACAAGGTCCTCGCCGTCCCGTCCGACGACCCGCGCCTGGAGCACCTGCGCGACATCCACCACCTCAACGAGTTCCACAAGCTCGAGATCGAGCACTTCTTCCAGGTCTACAAGGACCTGGAGCCGGCGAAGAGCGTCGAGGGCTCGAACTGGGCCGGCCGGGCCGAGGCGGAGGCCGAGATCGAGCGGTCCTTCCAGCGCGAAGCCGACCGGCTGGCCAAGGAGGCCGCCGAGACCGGCGAGCACTGACCCCACTTAATGCCGTGAGGGACCCCCTCATGCCCAAATGGGCCGTGAGGGGGTCCCTCACGGCATTTCAGGCCCGGTAGCCGGGGATCGGGTACGCGGTGAGCAGGTCCCGCACCTCGCCGGCGATCTTGTCGATGGACGCCTCGTCCTCCGCGGCCGCAGCGGCGATCGCGCGGTCCATCCACTCGGCGATCTGCGGCTGGTGCTCGGGGGTGAGGCCGCGCGTGGTGATCGCCGCGGTGCCCAGCCGGATACCCGACGGGTCGAAGGGCTTGCGCGGGTCGAACGGCACGGTGTTGAAGTTGAGCTCGATACCCGCGCGGTCCAGCGCCTTCGCCGCGGGCTTGCCGGCGATCTGCTTGCTGGTCAGGTCCACCAGCAGCAGGTGGTTGTCGGTGCCGCCGGAGACGAGGTCGAAGCCACGCTCGGTCAGCGCGGCGGCGAGTGCCTTGGCGTTCGCGACGACCGCGTGCGCGTAGTCGCGGAACTCGGGCTTGGCCGCCTCGCCCAGCGCGACGGCGATGGCGGCGGTGGTGTGGTTGTGCGGACCGCCCTGCAGCCCGGGGAACACCGCCTTGTCGATCGCCTTCGCGTGCTCGGCGTCGGTCAGGATCATCGCGCCGCGCGGACCGCGCAGTGTCTTGTGCGTCGTGGTGGTCACGACCTGGGCGTGGCCGACGGGCGACGGATGCGCGCCGCCGGCGATCAGGCCCGCGATATGCGAGATGTCGGCGACCAGGACCGCACCGACCTCGCGCGCGATCTCGGCGAACGCCGGGAAGTCGATCGTGCGCGGGATCGCCGTGCCACCGGCGATGATCAGCTTCGGCCGGTGCTCCTTCGCCAGGTCGCGAACCTGGTCGAAGTCGACGCGGCCGGTCTCCTTGCGCACGCCGTACTGCACCGCGTTGAACCATTTCCCGGTGATCGACACCGACGCGCCGTGCGTGAGGTGGCCGCCGGCGGGCAGGCCCATGCCGAGCACCGTGTCCCCCGGCTGCGCGAACGCGAAGTAGGCGGCGAGGTTCGCCGGGGAGCCGGAGTAGGGCTGGACGTTCGCGTGGTCGGCGCCGAACAGCGACTTGGCCCGCTCGATCGCGACGGCCTCGAGCCGGTCGATGACCTGCTGGCCCTCGTAGTAGCGCTTGCCGGCGTAGCCCTCGGAGTACTTGTTCGTCAGTACGGTGCCGGTGGCTTCCAGCACCGCCTGCGAGACGTAGTTCTCCGAAGCGATCAACCGGATCTTCTCGGCCTGGCGGCGGGCCTCGTCCTCGACGAGCCCGGCGATGTCGGGATCGGCTGCGGTAAGGGTCGGAATCGGTGGCTGGTGCGTCATGTCTCTACTCCTGACACTGGCCACACCCAGGCGCGCGGTGCCGGCCTCGTCGGTCGCTTCCCGGTGGTGCTCCACCTCTACGGCGCCAGTCGCTGTACGGGAAGCCAGCTTAGTCGACCGGGGCTATTCCATTGGCGTGACGCCGGGCCAGGTCCTGGTAGACGGCCGCGTTGTGCTCGACCCAGGCGCGGGCCGAATCGGTCAGCGGCACGAACTTCTTGGCCGGGCTGCCGATCGCGATGTGCTCGGCGGGCACCTCCGTGTTCGGCGTCACGGTCGCACCGGCGGCCACGAGCGCGCGCTCCCCGATGACGGCCTGGTCGAGCACGGTCGAGCCGTTGCCGATCAGCGCCTGCTCGCCGACGGTGCAGTCGTGCACGAGGCACATGTGCCCGACGGTGACGTTGCGGCCGACCTCGCACACCCCGTCGTTCACGTGCAGCACCGAATTGTCCTGGATGTTCGCACCCTCGCGGATGACGATCTTGCCGAAGTCGGCGCGGAGCACGGCGCCGTACCAGATCGACACGTTCTTCTCGACGACGACGTCGCCGATGAGGGTGGCCGTGGGGGCGATCCAGGCGTCGGGGTGCACGGTCGGGCTGACGCCCTCGAACGAAAACAGAGGCATACCCGCACCTTATGCGAGGCAGAGCAGTTCGATCTCTTCGCGCAGGGTCGCGAACGGGCGGCGCCGGACGTTCTGCTGCACGATCGCGCCGAGCAGGTAGGACTGGAGCGCGCGGGCGCGGGCGCGCGGATCGTCGATGCCGAGGTCGCCCAGCAGGTCGGTGAGCAACTCGATCACCGAACGCAGCATCGCCTCGGCGGCGCGGACGTGTTTGGCGCGGCCGACCGCGACCCAGTACTCGAACCAGCCGAAAGCGGCGTTGGGGTTGCTCGCGAACGTGTCGAGGTACGCCTCGAGCACGGCCCACAACCGCTCTTCCGGATCGTCGTACTTCGTCGCGACGGTGCGAAGCTCGGCGAGGAAGTCGGTGACGAGCGCGGCCATCGCGCGGTCGATCAACAGGTCCAGATCGGAGAAGTAGTAGTGGATGGCACTCTTGGTGAGCGGGCTGGCGTCCGCGATCGCGCGGGCGGTGCACCCGGCGAGGCCGTCCCGGACCAGCACCCGGCGCGCGGCGTCCACGATCTGCTCCTGCTTGGCCAGTTGATTGGGCGAAAGCGCTTCGCGCAGGCCCGGCGGCGTCACGGCCATGAGTCCTCCCTCCGGTTCGGACGATCAGCCTACCTTTCGGGACGCGTGTCCTGAGGGGCGCCCGACCACAGTGGACAGTAGTGTTCGGCCATGATCGCTCGCGCGTGGTTCGCCGTGACCGCACTGGTCGTGCTGGTGGGTGTGGCGGTGCAACTGGTCGACGCGGCGCATGCGACGGGCGGGCTGTTCGCCTCGCCGGCCGCACGGGTCGCCAACGTGTTCTGCTACTTCACCATCCTGTCCAACCTGATCGTCGGCGGGACGAGCCTGCTGCTGGCGATCCGCCCGGATCGTCCGTCCACCGCGTTCCGGACGCTGCGCCTCGACGGGGTGCTCGCGATCGCGGTGACGGGCGTCGTCTACCACCTCGCGCTCGCCGGACTGGTCGAGCTGACCACCGCCGGCGCGGTCGCGAACCAGTTGCTCCACACGGTCTCGCCGATCCTCGGGGTGCTCGGCTGGCTGCTGTTCGGCCCACACGGGACGCTCGGCCCGCGCATCGTGTGGTGGAGCCTCGCGTATCCGCTGTTGTGGCTGGTGTTCACGCTCATCCGCGGCGCGGCGACCGGGTTCTACCCGTATCCCTTCCTGGAAGCCGATTCGCTCGGCTACGCGCGGGTGACGCTGAACTGCGTGCTCATCGCCGTGCTGTTCCTCGCGCTGGCCGGCCTGCTGATGCCGCTGGACCGGCGGCTCGCGCGGCCGGCCTGAGGGTCGCGGTAGGCCCTGCGACGGTCAAGGCCATATGCCATGATTGCGCAGGTGACCAGCAGTCCGGACGTCGAACAGCACCTGCGCGACCTCGCGCGGCTGCGCCGAGTCCGCGACCGGATCGACCGCGAGTACGCACAACCGCTGAACGTCGAGGCGCTCGCCCGCGACGCGCACATGTCTGCCGGGCACCTCAGCCGCGAGTTCCGGCGCGCCTACGGCGAATCGCCGTACAGCTATCTGATGACGCGGCGCATCGAGCGTGCGATGGCCCTGCTGCGCCGTGGCGGCCTCAGCGTCACCGACGTCTGTTTCGAGGTCGGCTGCTCTTCGCTCGGTACCTTCAGCACCCGCTTCACCGAACTGGTCGGGATGCCGCCCAGCACCTACCGGAACGAGGGGGCCGGCGCGACGGAGGGGATGCTGCCGTGCGTCGCGAAACAGGTCACCAGACCGATCAGGAATCGAGAAGCGCCGTCCTCGGCCCGCGCTTAATGTGACCGTCATGGACATCACAATTCATTCAGCCCTCCTTCCGCACAACGACCCGGACGCCTCGTTGGCGTTCTACCGCGATGCTCTCGGCTTCGAAGTCCGCAACGACGTCGAATACGGCGGGATGCACTGGATCACGCTCGGCTCGCCGGACCAGCCCGGCACGTCGATCGTGCTGTACCCACCGGCCGCGAGCCCCGGCGTCACCGACGACGAACGCCGGACCATCTCCGAGATGATGGCCAAGGGCACCTTCGCCAGCATCAACCTGGCCACCAAGGACCTCGACAGCGCCTTCGACCGGCTGCAGTCCGGCGAGGTCGAGGTCGTCCAGGAGCCCACCGACCAGCCGTACGGCATCCGTGACTGCGCCTTCCGCGATCCGTCCGGCAACCTGGTGCGCATCCAGGAGACGCACTGAGCCTCGGCGGCGGGGGCGCCGCACCTGGTGCCCCTGTCGCCGGCCTGGGTGAACGAGCGGGTGGTGATCGCGCTGGACGGCCGCACCTTGATGCGTGACGGGCACTGGTTGGGCTGACCGAGAAGATGGAGAAACGCTGAGCATGGCCACGAGCAAGAGACCGCAGGCGCCGGCCGCCGACAGCCATGAGCTGATCCGGGTGCACGGTGCACGCGAAAACAACCTCAAGGACGTCAACGTCGAACTGCCGAAGCGGCGGCTGACGGTGTTCACCGGCGTCTCGGGCTCCGGCAAGAGTTCGCTGGTGTTCAGCACGATCGCGGCGGAGTCGCAGCGGCTGATCAACGAGACCTACAGCGCCTTCCTGCAGGGCTTCATGCCGACCCTCGCGCGCCCCGAGGTCGACGTGCTCGACGGGCTGACCACCGCGATCATCGTCGACCAGCAGCGGATGGGCGGTGACATCCGGTCCACGGTCGGCACCGCCACCGACGCCAACGCGATGCTGCGCATCCTGTTCAGCCGGCTCGGCAAACCGCATATCGGCTCGCCCAAGGCGTTCTCGTTCAACGTCGCCTCGATCAGCGGCGCGGGCGCGGTCACCCTGGAGCGCGCCGGGCGGACCGTGAAGGAGCGCCGCAGCTTCAGCATCACCGGCGGCATGTGCCCGCGCTGCGAGGGCCGCGGCTCGGTCAACGACATCGACCTGTCCCAACTGTACGACGACGGCAAATCCCTCAACGAGGGCGCGCTGACGATCCCCGGTTACAAGGCGGGCGGCTGGAACTACCGGCTCTACACCTCGTCGGGCCTCGTCGACCCGGACAAGCCGATTCGCAAGTACACGAAGAAGGAGCTGCAGGACTTCCTCTACCGCGAGCCGACGAGGATGAAGATCGAGGGCATCAACATGACCTACGAGGGCCTGGTCGTCCGGGTCCAGAAGTCGATGCTGTCGAAGGACAAGGAGTCGATGCAGCCGCATATCCGGGCGTTCGTGGAGCGTGCGGTCACCTTCACCACCTGCCCGGAATGCGAGGGCACCCGCCTGTCCGCGGACGCCCGCTCGTCGAAGGTCAAGGGGATCAGCATCGCCGACGCCTGCGCGATGCAGATCAGCGATCTCGCCGACTGGGTCAAGGGCCTCAAGGAACCGTCCGTGACGCCGCTGCTGACCGCGCTCGGGCACAGCCTCGACTCGTTCGTCGAGATCGGGCTCGGCTATCTCAGCCTCGACCGGTCGTCGAGCACGCTCTCGGGCGGCGAGTCGCAGCGGGTCAAGATGATCCGCCATCTCGGCTCCGCGCTCACGGACGTCACCTACGTCTTCGACGAGCCGACGATCGGGCTGCACCCGCACGACATCCAGCGGATGAACGATCTGCTGCTGCGGCTGCGCGACAAGGGCAACACCGTGCTCGTCGTGGAGCACAAGCCGGAGGCGATCGCGATCGCCGACCACGTGGTCGACCTGGGCCCCGGCGCCGGTACCGCCGGCGGCGAGGTCATGTTCGAAGGCACCGTGGACGGGTTGCGCGGCAGCGGCACCGTCACCGGCCGGCACCTGGATGACCGGGCCTCGCTGAAGCCTTCGGTGCGAACGCGTTCGGGCATGCTCGAGGTGCGCGGCGCCAGCACCCACAATCTGCGGGACGTCGACGTCGACATCCCGCTCGGCGTGCTGGTGGTGGTCACCGGGGTGGCGGGCTCGGGCAAGAGTTCACTCATCCACGGCTCGGTGTCCGGGCGGGACGGCGTCGTGTCGGTCGACCAGGCCCCGATCCGTGGCTCGCGCCGGAGCAACCCAGCGACGTACACCGGGCTGCTCGAACCGATCCGCAAGGCGTTCGCCAAGGCCAACAACGTGAAGCCGGCGCTGTTCAGCGCCAACTCCGAGGGCGCCTGCCCGAACTGCAACGGCGCCGGGGTCGTCTACACCGACCTGGCGATGATGGCCGGTGTCGCCACCACGTGCGAGGAGTGCGAGGGCAAGCGGTACCAGGCATCGGTGCTGGAGCACCACCTCGGCGGCCGCGACATCAGCGAGGTGCTCGCGATGTCGGTGGCCGAGGCCGGGGAGTTCTTCGGGGCCGGCGAGGCGCACACGCCCGCCGCGCACGCCATCCTCGACCGGCTCTCGGACGTCGGTCTCGGCTACCTCACGCTCGGCCAGCCGCTCACCACGCTGTCCGGCGGCGAGCGGCAGCGGCTCAAGCTCGCCACGCACATGGCCGACAAGGGTGGCGTCTACATCCTCGACGAGCCGACCACCGGGCTCCATCTCGCCGACGTCGAGCAACTGCTGGCCCTGCTCGACCGGCTCGTCGACGCCGGCAAGTCGGTCATCGTCATCGAGCACCACCAGGCGGTGATGGCGCATGCGGACTGGATCATCGACCTCGGCCCCGGCGCCGGCCACGACGGCGGCCGGATCGTCTTCGAGGGCCCGCCCGACGAACTCGTCGCCGCCCGGTCCACCCTCACCGGCGAGCATCTCGCGGCCTACGTCGGCTCCTGATGGCAGACGCAGCCGGTCAGCTGGTTCGACGCGCTCATCCTGCCGGATCAAGACTCTCGCCGGCCCCAGATCTGGGCGGGAATCCGGCTGAGCAACTCGGCCAGGAAGTCGGCAGGCGGGCCCAGCGTCTCGACGTGCAGGCCGCCCCTGTCGATGGTGCTGACGGCCGCCTGCACCGCGATCGGCAGCGCGATCGCAACGACGGTCCGGTGCTCGCGCCGCGGCCGCCGGGTGCCCGGTTCGCGCCATGTCCACTCGTACGCGAACGTGTGGAAACCCCGGTGCTGCCTGGACATCGCGACGCTGATCTCGTCGCCGTGCCCGAGCCCCAGCATCCGGGTCGCACCCGTCGGGTGAACGTCCCGGATCCAGTCCAGCGCCTGCTGATCCGGCTCGCCTGCGCGACCTCTTTCATCCGCCCGGAGATGTTGGTCCAGGTGTTCGCGACACCTTTTATGGTGTCCGGGTTGCCGGCCAACGCGGTGCCGATGGGGTCCAGTTCGACGGCGATCGTGCCGAAGAAGACACCGACGAGATCACGGTCCTTGATGGACTGGGCCAGCTGGTTGCAGTCGTCCCACAGCCCGGAACCCGCCCACCAGTCGCCGCCCGAGGTGATCGGCCTGGCGGGGCTCAGGTCCCCGCGCGCGATCTTGTCCGGGTTGGGGAAGTAGTCGTCGCGGTTGACCTGCGAATCCGGATCGACCAGCGGGTTGTCAGCGCCCATGGACCGCGGTGTCGTCGCCGACATTGCCGTGCATCCTCGTCGTACGTCCCGCACACCGTATCGAGCTTCTTGGGCGAAAGTGGGCCGAACCGGCCAAATCGCCACCGGCGGCGGTCCGGGAGCGGTCCCGGGTGCCGGTCCTATGGTCCGGCCCATGACGACTCCGGAAACCGGCGAGACTGGGAAGGGACGTCAACCGCGAATGCGCGGCCGGGGCTGGCTGCTCTCCTCCGGTGCGATCCTTTCGTGGGAGGCCGCGTTCCTGCTCTTCGGCTCCATCGCGTTCGGACCGCCGAGCGGCGATGCGTGGTATTTCACGGTGGGCCCGCAACTGGCGATGCTGCTGCTGTTCGGCACGCCGGTGACCTACCTCGTCGCGTGGCGCCGTCCCCGGCCGTTCCTCCATGTGCTGCTGTGGGCGCTGCCGGTGTTCGTGGTCCTGCTTGGCGTCACACGGCAATCCTGGTGACCGCCGCTACCGGTGGCAGGTCGCGCCCCGGATGGGCTTCGCCTGTGTCGTCCAGACCTGGTTGCCGTCCGTGGCCCGGAGTTCGAAGCGGTACTTCCGCACCCGGCTGTCCAAACACTCCCTCAACGACAACCTCATCCGCCATCTCATGGAAGACCACCACGCTCGTCCCGCAGACCTGCGCCTACTCGACGACGTCGACTGAGTCGGACGCCGACAGGAGTCAGGGGCCCTCCGAAGAGAGCCCTGGTGAGGGTTCGGCGGCGTGTCGCAGGCCGGGGCAGTGTTGTTGCGGCGCACGGCCGAAGCGGCCGGGCTGACCGCGGCCTTGTCGAGGGCGTTGTCATCGCGGTGAAAGCGCCGCGCCGTGCATGATCCGGGCAAGATCGTGCTGGATGCGGCGGTCGCAGTCGCGCTGGGCGGGGACTGCCTAGCCCATGCCGGTCTGCTGCGGGCCCGAGCCGGGCGTATTCGGGCAGGTGGCGTCGGATCCGACGATGTCCCGGCTGAAAACTCCGATGCCGACAGTTCGCATTGAGAAGGTCACGATCGCGGCGCTGGCGTCGTCGGAGCCAGGCGGAAGCCATTCCTTACCTGGAGTCCTACTCCGGATAGGTCGGCAGGCACCAGACCCCGGGAATGGCGCCGGAACCGGCGGGCTCAATGTCGCCGCTGCGGGACCGCGGCGGCCAGTGCGCGCCGGTGCTCCGGCCGGGGGAAGGCCAGCTTGACCGACAGGTAGGCGAAGACCGGTCCGAGGAAGTTCATGGCGACGACCGAAACCCAAGCGGCCCAGGGGTTTCCGGGGGCGAATCCGAAGCCGCCGAAGAAGGTGGCGAAGAAGGAGGCGAACCCGAAGAACATGCCCGGAATCAACGCGAACGGCTTGAGCCGTCCGGTGTACATGAGCAGGGAGTTGACCGCGAAGATGATCAAGGCCAGGACCGCGTCCTGAGCGACGCGGCTCGTACCGAGGGCGGTGCCGATGTTCTTGTCGATGAGCACGATGGCCAGCGCGAACGCGGAACCGGCCGGCATCGCCAGCCACAGGCGCTTGGCGTTGGCCATCGTGGGGCCGCCGAGGAGAAAAGTTCCCGCCCAGCTGATGAAAATCGCCCACGGCGGGAGGTTGAGGGTGGTGCCGCCGATGAAGGCGGTGGTCCCGGCCAGTACGGAGGCGACGATCTCGTGGGGGATCCGGTCACGCATGGGAGGGCTCCTTGAGGCGGGTGGTTCGGACGGTGGTGGCCACGACCCGGCCGTTTTTAATGACGAAGCAACGGTCAGGGCGGTCGAGAAGCACGTCGGCGACGCAGCGGGTCGATAGCACGACCAGGTTCGCGGCGCAGCCGGGCTGAATCCCGTAATTCGCCGAGATGCCAACGACTTTCGCCGCTGAATGGGTGGCCATGTCCAGCACGCGGGCCAGGTCGGCATGGCCGGACAGGTGGCTGGTCTGCGCGAGAAGCAGGCCGATGTCGAGCAGGTCCGCGTTGCCGTACGGGGTGAAGGCGTTGCGGACGTTGTTCGACGAGTAGGCACAGGTAACCCCGGCCTCCCACAGGTCGCGGACAGGCGCGACACCCCGGCGGACGTTCTCACCGTCCGAACGCCCCCCGAGGTGCAAGTCCGTCGCGGGCAACGGCACGACCGCGACGCCTGCGTCCGCGAGGCGGGCCAGGGTCGACCGGCGCTCGGCGACCGGCCGTCCGGCCAAGGAAGTCATGTGCCCCAACGCAACCCGGCCCGCCATACGCCGCCGGACGGTGTTCTCGGCGATGTAGTCCGCAAGTGCGAACCGCGGATCCGCGGCGTCGTCGGCGAAGTCGGCGTGTATGTCGGCCGGCACCCCGAACTCTTCCGCGAGATCGAAGACAGCCTCGATGTGGGCATGACATTCGGCCAGGCTGTTCTCGTTGTAGGCGCAACCGCCGATGACGTCGGCGCCGCGCTGCAGGGCTTCGCGAAGCAGCTCAAGCGTCCCGGGGGCCTTGAAGATCCCCTCCTGCGGAAAGGCGACGATCTGCAGGTCGACCAGGCCGCGGTAGTCCTCGCGGAGACCGAGCAGCACGTCGACGCCGAGCAGGCCGACGATCGGATCGACGTCGGGGTGGGCGCGGATGGCCGTCGTTCCGTTGCCGATGGCCTGCTCGATCACCTGGCTGGCCCTGGCCCGGACGTTCTCGGCGGTGAAGTCGCGCTTCAGCTCTCCGGTCACCGCGATCGCCCCGGCGAGCGTGCCGTCGCGGTTCGGTTTTTCCCGGTCCAGCAAGGCTTTGTCCAGATGCAGGTGGCTCTCGATGAGGCCGGGGATCACGACCCGGCCGGCGCAATCGATCTCCTCGGGCGCGGAGTGCCCGCCGTCCACCGAGACGTCGACGATCAACCCGCCCGCGATGGCGATGTCGGTGAGCGGGGCGTCGTCGGCAAGTCGCGCGTTGCGCAGGATCAGGTCCACCGGGGCTCCTCGTGATCGATGGAATTTGCCCACGGTCGTTCCGTCGTGTTTCCGTCTCTCGCCCCTTGGGTAACGCGCAGGTAAGACTTGGCCATACCAAGAAACCAAAGGCGGGAATGGTCTAGTCTTGGCCGGACCAAGGAGCCAACCGACTGGTGGGGAGACGCCAATGGCGATGCGACGCGGGCGCACGTTGAGCGCGGCAACGGCCGCCCACCTGGAGAAGATGGTCACCAGCGAGCTGTGTCCCGGGGACCGTGTCCCGCCCGAGCGGGTGCTCGCGGAGAACCTGGAGGTCTCCCGCACGACCATCCGGGAGGCACTCCACGAGCTGGAACAGCGGCGGCTGGTGTCGAGGGCGCCCGGGCGTGGCACCGTGGTGCTCCCGCGACCGGTGGCAGCGACCGCGATGCTCGAGACGCTCACCGATGACGACGCGGAACAGGCCAATGTGGCCGAGCTGCGAATGCTGATCGAACCGCAGGTCGCCAGCCTCGCCGCCGAGCGAGCAACCGAGTCCGACCTTCTCCTGCTCGAGGAAATCCTGGCGTCCACGCATGCTGGGCTGAACCCGGCCGAGTCACTCCGGCAGGACGTGGCTTTCCACGTGCAGCTGGCTCGCGCGTCGGGGAACCCGCTACTCGTATCGCTGTGCGAGCTCAGCAGCACCTGGGTCCATGAGGTCCGGGCCAGGTCGCACGCGACCCGCGAAGGGCGGCGCTCGTCGTTCAACTGGCACCGGACGATCTACCAGGCTGTCGAGCGCGGCGACCCAGATCCCGCCAGGCAGGCCATGGCCGACCATCTCGCCGACGTGGCGCGACTCGTCACCCGGAAGACCCGCTGACCCCCCGATCCTCAGGCGAGAGGACCTGCCAGTGTCCGACATCGAAACCCTGCAGCCTGGAAGCGGGCGAATCCCCGCCCGCCACTACCTGCCGACCGAGCCCGGCACCTACCTCTGGGGGCGTCTCCCCAGCGAGGCGGACGTTGCCGTCTTAAAGGTTTCACCCGGCGAGGAGGTCACGATCGATACGGTGAGCCACGAGGGCATCCTCGAGGACCAAGGCCGGGATCCGTTGGGGTTCTTCGGTTCTCACGGCGTCGACCCGGCGAACGTGCTCAGCGACGCGATCGCGATCGCCCGCAGCGGGGTCCGGGACACCGCGAACGACGGTCCACACGTCGTCACCGGCCCGATCGTGGTCGATGGGGCGCAGCCCGGCGACCTGCTCACGATGACTGTCGTCGAGACGACTCCCCGCGTCGGCTATGGGGTCATCTCCAACCGGCACGGTCGTGGCGCGCTCAGCGGCGAGTTCCCCCTGGGCGCCGGCAACATCAGCGTTTTCGCCGACGTGGCAACCGCCGTCGATGGCACGCTCGTCGGCCGGCTGCCCCTGACCGAGGGCGCCGAGCGGTCGATCCGGTTCCCGCTGGCGCCGTTCCTCGGGATCATGGGTGTGGCCACCAAGGGCGAGCGGCTGCACTCCGTGCCGCCCGGCGCGCACGGTGGCAACATCGACATCAACCTCCTGCAGGCCGGGGCGAGCCTGCACCTGCCGGTGCGGGTGCCCGGTGCGCTCGCCTACCTGGGCGACCCCCACTTTGCCCAGGGAGACGGCGAGGTTGCCCTCACCGCAATGGAAGCGTCCCTCCGGGCGACTGTCCGATTTGAACTGACCACCGCCGCGGAAGCGACCGAGCGCTTCGGTGAGCTCGCCGGTCCCGTTGCCGAAACCCAGGACTTTCTGGTCCCAACCGGGATGGACACCGACCTCGACGAGGCCGTGCGCGCCTGCGTCCGGCATGCGATCGCCATCCTCGGCGCCCGCTGGGGGATGGCAGAACATCTGGCCTACGCCTATCTGAGCGCCGCGACCGACTTCAACATCTCTCAGGTCGTCGACCTTGTCACCGGGGTGCACGCTCGGATCCGCAAATCCGACTTCTCGGGGGTGAGCCGATGACGTCCACTTCGGACACTCCGGCTCCGGAAGGACTGCTGGCAGCCCTTACCGGATATGAGGCCGCACTCATGGCGAATGATCTGCCCGCGCTCGACAGCGCGTTCGCGCCGGGGCCGGCAACACTGCGAGGCGACGAGAAGGCCCTGCTCGTCGGCCACGACGCGATCAGTTCCTTCCGCAGCGCCCGGGGCGGGGTGGCCCGTCGGCGAATCGGCCAAGTCGAGGTGCGCGAGCTCGGCCCGCATCTCGCCCTCGTCGTCTCGGTGTCGGAGTTCGCCACGGGCGGCCGGGGGCTGCAGAGCCAGCTGTGGCGGCGGACGGACGGAACCTGGCGGATCGAGGCGGCCCACGTCACCAGCCGCCCCGCCCCGCTCGACCGAACGATCTGGCGCGCTGTCGGTGATCCATTGATGGCTGCGACCGGTTCAGGTCCGCTGGACGGGCTCACGGTCGCGGTCAAGGATCTCTATGCCGTGCCAGGACAACCGGTCGGCGCCGGCAACCCGACGTGGCTTCGTGAGGCCGCCGTCGAGACCGAGGCGGCCGCGGCGCTCGCCCTCCTGCTGTCCGCCGGGGCGGCCATGCGCGGGATCGCCCGCACCGACGAATTCGCTTACAGCATCGCCGGGCGGAACGAGCACTACGGCACGCCACCGAACGGGGTCACGCCCCTGGCCATTCCCGGCGGCTCGTCGAACGGTTCGGCCAGCGCCGTCGCGCTGGGCCTCGCCGACATCGGGCTCGGCACGGACACCGGAGGTTCCGTCCGCGTTCCGGCCTCGTACCAGGGGTTGTGGGGCCTGCGTACGACGCATGGCCTTGTTCCCCGGGACGGGTTGCTCGCACTCGCGCCCAGCTTCGACACCGTCGGGTGGCTGACTCGCGACGGATCCGTCCTCTGCCGCGTGGCCGGCGTTTGCCTGCCAGGCGTGTCCGCGAGCGAACCACCTGCCGAGTTTCTGGTGGTTGAGGAGCTGCTTTCCTGTGCGGAACCGGCGACCGTCGCGGCGTTCGAGTCGTGTCTCGCCGACGTCGGCATCCCGGTCCGCCGTGTACGTCTTGCCGAGTACGGCATTCCGGAACCGGCGGCACTGCGGGAAACCTTTCGCCTGGTCCAGGCCGGGGAAGCCTGGGACGTGCGCGGCGAATGGATCGAAGCGCATCCGGGGGCGCTCGGGCCGACTATCGCGGCGCGTTTCGCGGCCGCACGCGACGTCGATCCGGGAACCCGGGCCGCGGCCGTGGACCGGCTTCCGCGCGACCGCGATGCGATCAGGAAAATGGTCGGCGACGGGATCGTGGCACTGCCCACTGTCCCGGGGCCGGCTCCGCTGCTCCGCGCCGACGCGGGGGCGCTAGCACGCACCCGCTCCGCAACTCTCGCAATGACCAGTCTCGCCGGAATCGGCGGCCTTCCCGCGTTGTCGGTCCCCGCGCTCACTGTCGCCGGCGCTGCCGGGCAGCCGACAGCGGTCGGCATCTGCCTCGTCGGAGCCGCTGGCACGGACCGCGGCCTGGTCGCCGCGGCAACGGAACTGTTCGACGCCGCGTGAGGCACGCACGCCAGCTTGGGTGATCACGTCGTCTTGAGTCGATCGTCGCTGCGGGTCTGCCCGGATGATCGCGGTGCTGGTGCGGTGCGTGTTGTCTGGCACGGTGTCACTTCAGACGGCCCAGAGTGCTTGGGTGGGGGACATGCGGGCGGCGCGGAGGGCGGGCAGGAGTCCGGCGAGGAGGCCGATGAGGATCGCGGCGCCCAGTCCGCCGGCCCAGGCGATCGTGGGCACGATGACGGCCCAGTGTTTGCTGGTGGCATAGAGGGTGGTGGCGCCGGCGCCGGTGGCGACGCCGAGGGTCCCGCCGAGTAGGGCGAGCAGCATGGCTTCGGTGAGAAACTGGGCGCGGATGTGGCCCTTGGCCGCGCCGAGGGCGCGGCGTAGCCCGATCTCGGAGCGGCGTTCGAGGACCGAGATGACCATGATGTTGGCGATGCCGATGGCGCCGACCAACAGTGAGACGGCGCCGAGGCCGAGGAACAGGCCGTTGAGGGCGCTTTGGGCGGCGGCGCGGGCGACGAGTGTGTCGGAGGGCCGGCTGACGGTGACCTGGCTGGGATTTTCCGGGTTGGCAGTGGCGGCGAGCACGGGTTGCACGGCGGTGACGCGGTCGGTCGCCGCGCGGACGTAGATGGTGGAGGGGTGTCCGTCGAAGCCGAGGTATTTCTTGGCGGCGGGGAAGCCGACGAGCACCGCCGTGTCGATCTCGGGGGCCAGCGCGGAGGGTGCGAGGATGCCGGTGAGGGAGAACCATTTCCCGCCGACCCAGATCCGCTCGCCGGGGTAAATGCGGTCGATGCCCAGGCGTTGTGCCGTGGTAGCGCCGAGCACCGCGACGGGGTAGCGGGCGGTCGCGGCGTTGAGGTAGCGGCCCTGCGCGACGCGGGTGCCGATGGCGTCCGGTAGTCCGAGGCTGGCGGCCTGGACGGAGATCGAGTTGGTGTTGACGGCCGGGATGTGGGGGCTGCGGTAGGCGTGAATGGTGTTGAGCGCGCCGACGGGTTCGACGGCGGTGACGGGGCCGATGCGGCGGATCATGCCGGGTGCGGCGGTGGGCAGTTCGGCGGTGCCGCCGACGAGTGTCCGCCCGTTGGCGACGGTGAGCAGGTTGGTGCCCAGCCGGTCGATCTCGGCGAGCAGCCCCGCTTGGGAGGAGGAGGACAGGCCGAGCACGGCGACGATGGCGGCCACCCCGATGGCGATACCGAGCGCGGACAGCGCGGCGCGCAGCTTGCGGGTGCGCAGCCCGACGCTGGCCAACCGGGCCAGGTCGCTGAGCCCGAGGTGTGCGAGTGCGGTCATTGCTGCCCCCAGTCGTAGCGGGTGGCTGTGGTGTCCGTGGTGATTTGTCCGTCGAGCATCTCGACACGACGGGGCATGCGGGCGGCGACGTCGCGGTCGTGGGTGATCACCACGATGGCGGTGCCGCGAGCGTGCAACTCGTCAAGCAGGGTGAGGATGGTCTGTCCGGTGGCGTGGTCGAGGTTGCCGGTGGGCTCGTCGGCAAGCACGATCCCGGGCTGGCCGACCAGTGCTCGGGCGATGGCCACCCGCTGGCGCTGCCCGCCGGACAGCTGGGTGGGCCGGGCCGTCAGCCGATCGCCGAGGTCGACCGCGGTCAGCGCCGCCGCGGCCTGCTCGCGGCGTTGCCGGTGACGGGTGCCCGTGTAGAGCAGGCCGTCGGCGACGTTGTCCAGGATGGTGGCGTGTTCCGCGAGGAAGAACTGCTGGAACACGAACCCGATGCGGGTGGCGCGCAGCCGGGCGAGTTCCCGGTCGGTCAGGTCGGAAGTGTCCAGGCCGGTGACCCGCACGCTGCCTGACGTTGGCCGGTCGAGGGTGCCCATGACGTGCAGGAGCGTGGTCTTGCCCGACCCGGACGGGCCGACGACGGCGACCAGCTCGCCGGCGGTGACGGTCAGGTCGACGCCGCGCAGCGCGGGTACCGGGGGGTGGCTGGGGTAGGTCTTGGTGACCGCGGCCAGCTCCAACACCCGCTGGGCGGTGGCGGGAGGGTGCTGGTGTGTGTCGGGGGTGGTGGTCACGCCGGCACCACCACGCGCTGGCCGGCCGCGAGCCCGGCTCCGGTGACCTGGACCAGCCCGGCGTCGTCGTCGAACAGCCCGAGTGACACCGCCACCAGGTGGCGCGTGCCGTCGGGGGCGAACACCTCGACGGCGTACCCGCCGCCGGCCAGGGCGACCAGCGCGGTCACGGGAACGGCGAGGGCGTCGCGGACGGTGTCGGTGGTGATCTGCACCTGCACCGGTGCCTGGTCCAGCGTGCCGGTGGCGGAGGCGTCGGTCGGGCTAATGTCGACCTCGACGGTCGGTCCGCTGGTCGAGTCGTTGGCCGGGGTGGTGGCGACCGTGCCCACCGCGCTCACCCGGCCGGTCGTGGTGCGCCCGTCCGGCAGGGCGATGCCGACCTGCTCACCGACCGCGATCTGCGACTGCCGGGTGGCGCCGAGGTTGACGGTGACCTGGCGGGTCGTCGAGCTGGCCTTGAGGATCGGGCCGCCGGTCTGCCCACCGAGGGTGGCCGACAGGCTGGTGACCCGGGCGGCGGTGGGCAGGAACACGACCTGGCCGAGGTCGAACCGGCCGGTCTCGGCGACGCCAAGGTGCTTCTGTAGCGCCTTAATGGCCGCCGTGGTGGCCCCGGTGAACTCGTTCGAGGACGGGTTCAGGGCTTTCGCGCTCGCGTAGCCGAGGGCCACCAGGTCGCGGTTGAGCTGTCGCACGTCGGTGCCGGTGACGTCGGAGGCCTTCTGCCCTTGGGCCAGTGCGCGGTAGGCGGGCGTCGACCCGTACAGCAGCACGACCGGTTGCCCGTCCACCCGGTAGAGCACCTCGCCCTGGCCGATCACCTGGCCGACCGAGGGTAGCCACGTCATCGTGCCATGGTCCGCATCGGTCACGGTGTAGTCCCCGGCGTAGCCCAGCGTGCCGGTCAGGCTGGTCCGCGCAGACAGCGACTGGCGGGCGACGGTCGCCGTCGTGGTCGCCGCACCGTTGCCGGTGCCAGCTGGATTGGCGGGCTGGCGGACGCCGAGCGGATGAGCGAGGCTGATCCCGTACGGATGGGCAATCTCCACCAAGGCGCCGGCACCGGCCAGGATCGCCAGCACCACCCCACCGATCGCGAGCCGACTGCGTCGACGGGCATGGCGCGGCTGGGGCGCCAGCGGTGCTTGGGGGTCGGTGGGCCGGGTCCTCATGATCCACCGCCGGCGCTGTTGGTCCCGCCAGCGCCGCCGCCAGGCAGGTACTGCTTGCAGGCGCCGTCGGCCGTCTTGTATCGCGGGTTGTTGATGTCGAGGTCGCTGCCCGGCGTCGCCTGGATCTTCAACTCGCCGGTTGGCTCCGGGTCGGGGAAATCGGAGATGCCGTGCGCCCGCATGCACTTGGCGTACTTCAAGGTCTGTGCATGGAGGTTCGTCGGCGGAGCCTGTGCTGGCAGCAGCGACTTGCAGGCGGTGTCGGCGGCCTTGAACGCCGGGTTGTCCGGGGCGAGATCCGACCCAGGACCGTCGGAAAGCCGCAGGTCGCCGTTGGGTTCCGGGTCGGGGAAATCGGAGATGCCGTGCGCCCGCATGCACTGCGAATACGCCAGCGCGCTCGCTGGCGTCGCCGATCCGTTCGATGAAGGTGCCGACGCCGACGAGGAGATGCTGGCCACGGGCGGGCCGCTCGAATCCGGGCTGCCGCATGCCCCGGCGAACAGCCCGCAGACGGCTAGGCTGGCGATCAGGAAAATGCGTCGATGTGTCATGGCGGTGTCCTTCGTCGATGTCCTCGGTTCGAGTAGTTTGTTGATGCCGTTGGTACGCAGGCGACGGTTTCGGGCCGGTATCGTCGGCCGGCGCGCGGGGGAAACCGCGGCGAAACCGTGTGGCGGGCATCCTGGGCCTATGCGAGTGTTGGTCATCGACGACGACGCGGAGCTGGCTGAGACGATTGCGGTCGGATTGCGCCGCGAGCGGATGGCCGTCGACCTGGCCGTTGACGGACCGTCCGGGCTGGACCGCGCCCTGGCCACCGACTACGACGTGATCGTGCTCGACCGAGACCTGCCCGGCATGCACGGCGACGACGTGTGCGCCGAGCTGATCGCGGTCAGCCGACGCGGCCGGATCATCATGCTCACCGCCGCCGGCAGCATGGACGACGTTGTCGGTGGGCTCGGCCTGGGTGCCGACGACTACCTGCCCAAGCCGTTCGACTTCCCGGTGCTTGTCGCCCGCATCACCGCACTGGCCCGCCGCGCCCAGCCGGCGATCCCACCCGTGCTGCGCCACGGGGACCTGCGCGTGGACATCGGGCGACGCCGCGCCTGGCGCGGCGACCGGCAACTCGACCTCGCACCCAAGGAGTTCGGCGTGCTGGAACTGCTGCTCTCCTCAGCTGGCCGCACCGTCTCCGCCGAGGAACTGCTGGAGCGCGTCTGGGACGAGCACGCCGACCCGTTCACGCACGCGGTCAAGATCACCGTCAGCCGACTGCGGGCCAAGCTCGGCGACCCGCCGCTCATCCACACGGTGGCCCGTTCTGGCTACCGGATCTGAGGCGCCTCATGGGTGACCGTCGCCGGCTCGTCGACCGCATCATCCGCGCCCGCGTGCCCCGCCACACGGTGAGGCTGCGACTGACCCTCTTCTATGGCGCTCTGTTCATCGTCTCCGGCGCGGCGCTGCTGGTCATCACCTACCTGCTCGTGGTCCACGCCACCAATGGGGTGATCTTCACCGGCCAGCACTCGAGCGTCGTGGTCGAGACAGGCCACGGATCGGCCGCGCCGGCCACACCACTGGCACAGCCGCACGGCCCCGGCGCCCAGCCACCGAACAACGCGCCGCAGGTCAGCCCGCAGCAGGCCGCGCAGCTGGCCCTCCAGCAGCACAGCGCCGAGCTACACCAACTACTGCTCCAGTCTGGCATCGCGCTGGCCATCATGACCGTCGTCTCGATCGGCCTCGGGTGGATCGTCGCCGGGCGTGTGCTGCGCCCCCTGCGCACGATTACCGCGGCGGTACGTGACATCTCCGCCACCAGCCTGCATCGCCGCCTCGCGCTCAGCGGCCCGCGCGACGAGCTCACCGAACTCGGCGAAACCTTCGACGGGCTACTCGCCCGGCTTGAGGCGTCTTTCCAGGCGCAGCGCCGGTTCATCGCCAACGCCTCGCACGAGCTGCGCACCCCGCTGGCCCGCCAGCGCGCCCTCGCCCAGGTCGCCCTCGCCGACCCCGACGCCACCGCCGAGTCGCTACGCACCGTCCACCACCGGATACTCGCCGCAGGAGCCCAGCAGGAGCGGCTCATCGACGCCCTGCTCACCCTCGCCCGCGGCCAGGCCGGCATCGACCGGCACGACCACATCGACCTCGCAGACCTGGCCCGGCAAGCCCTCGCCACCCGCGCCGCCGAGGCGACCACCCGCGACATCGACCTGCGCGCCACCCTGCGCCCGGCCCCCACCAGTGGCGACCCGCGACTGGTCGAACGCGTGATCACCAACCTCATCGACAACGCCCTGCAGCACAACCGACCCGCGGGGCACCTCAACGTCGACACCGACAGCCGCGACGGGCACGCCATGGTCACGGTCAGCAACACCGGCCCACGCATCCCAGCCGATGCCATCGACCGCCTGTTCCAGCCCTTCCAACACCTCGGCACCGACCGAGTCGGCGACCGGCTCGGACTCGGCCTCTCCATTGTGCAAGCCATCGCGAGCGCCCATCACGCCATGATCACCGCACAACCGCGCGCAGACGGCGGCCTGACCGTCACGGTCAGCTTCCCGGACCCGATCGGTCAAGTCGGCTCAAACCACGGGAGCACAACAAGAACTCAGCCGGACGAAGCCCACTCGAGATCGTCGTCGCGGTAGCCGGCCAACTAGGAGATCCGCCGCGGTGTCCACAGACTGGGCAGCCAAGGCATGATCGACTGGTCCCGCGCGGTCCTCGACGGAGCATCCGTCAGGGCCAAAAAGGGGGCGGACTGACTGGGCCGAGCCCAGTCGACCGCGGCAAACCCGGCTCGAAGATCCATGTGCTGTCCGACCGGGCAGGCCTGCCCCTGACCGTCGCCATCTCCGCAGCCAACACCCACGACAGCCACGCAAGCTTCGACGTGACTCCGACGGAGATTCTCGCCAGGTGCTAGTGGATTGTTCGTTCTCGTTTTGGTGTGGCGGTACGGAGCGCGCAAAGCTCGGCGGGCGGCAGAGACCGCGCGAGCAGGTGCGCGGGCCGTCTCGCTGGCCGGGCGGGTGTTGCTCATGGCGGCCGGGATGGTCGGCGTGCAGTGGCTCCTCGTCACGCACGCGTCCGACGTCACGTTGCGCGTGGTGGCGCTGGCTTTGCCTGACCTGATCGCCGCGCACGTCCTTACGCGGGCGCTGACGGTCACGGACCTCAGCACCAGGCGGCGAGGTGATCGGCGATGACCGGAACCGAGCGGCTGCCGTTCATGAACGGGGTGACCCGGTCATGAACGGCAACAAGTCGATGGAGAAGGCGGAACCGGTCCACGACGCCGAACTGGTCGACGACACGTTGCCACAGCCTCGCCGCCGAACGGCTCACGAGCGGTTCATGCAGTGGTGGCACCGCTCACCCCGGGTGCCGCGCAGCTTGAAGAGCCGCGCGCAAGCCCGGCAAGCGGCGAAGGACGCCACGGTCACGCTCGTGAAGCTGCCGTTCCGGTACCTCGGCTCCGTCGCGCGAGGGCTGATCACGGGTGCTCGCTGGTGGCGCCGCTGGGTCACGGTCCGGGACTACCGGGACGCCGCCGAGCAACAGGAGAAGCTGGCCGACAAGTTCGCGGACATCCGAGAACTGACCTTGTTCCGCTGGCGCGTCACCGGAGCCGTCGCGGTCGCCGGCGCGACCACATCCACGCTCGTGGTCGTGCTCTGGGGCTACGGACCACTGTGGATCGCGAGCGGGCTGCTCTCGGCATGCCTAGCGTTACTCGGCCGGAGGAAGGACGGAAGCCCAGGCAGGAAACCAGCGTTGGCAGGCCCGCGCACGCTCACCTGGACGATGGACCCTCAAGTTCTCGTCGACGCGTTCCGGGACGCAAAGCTGATCGGCAAGGACGAGGCCCTTCGGCTGGTCGAACGGGCGACGCGAGTAGGCGACGGTTGGGCGGTCACCGTCGACCTCCCGGCTACGCGCAAGGCCGCTGACGTGATCAAGAACCGGGAAGCGCTCGCCTCTGCCCTTGCCGTCGACGAGATCCAGCTGATCGTCGAACGCGTGCGCGGCAAGGGCGGACACGCGGGACGGGTCGCGATGTGGGTTGCCGACGAAGACCCATACTCGTCGCCACCCTTGCGGACCCCACTCCTCAACGTGGATCGATGGGACGCCTGGCGTCCTGTCCCCTTCGGACGAGATGCACGGGACCGCAGGATCGACCTGCCGCTGGTCTGGACTTCTGTGCTGGTCGGTGCGATCCCCCGGCAGGGCAAGACCTTCGCCGCCCGGCTCGCGGCGGCCGGGTTGATCCTCGATCCGCACACCCGGCTGTACGTGGCGGACTTCAAGGCCGGAAAGGACTGGGACGCCGCCGCACAGGTAGCTCACCGGTTCATGTCGGGCGACGAGACGGAGCACGTGCTCGCGCTCAAGGACTGGCTGGTCGAGCTTGTCGGTGAGGTCCAAGGGCGATATCGGCGTATGCGGACACTCGACGACGTCGTGTGCCCCGAATCGAAGATCACTCCGGAGATCTCGCGGGATACGAGCCTGAACATGCCGGTGACGGCGGTCGTCGTCGACGAGGTTCAGGTTCCGCTGGAGGATCGCACTCCTGTTGCGGCACAAGGAAAGATACTCACCGCGGGCGAGTACATCGACGAACTCCTGACCTGGCTGGCGAAGAAGGGGCCGGACTCGAAGACGATCCCGTCCGGCTTGCGCGCAGTGCTCGGGTCGCGGTTCGCGCTGCGAGTGATGGACTGGCGGGACAGCAACATCGTGCTCGGCGAGCAGATGAACACCAGAGGCTACGACAGCAGCCGCTTGCTTCCCTCGCACAAAGGGGTCGGGATCTTGCGGCCGGATGGAGATGTCGGCGGCGTCGATCTTGCGTGGTACGCGAGCGGCTCACGGACGTGCTGTTCTGACGTGTCAAGCCGGCCACAGCGGTAACAACGTTGGTGGGTCGCCCGTACCTTTGGCCATCACTCGGCCTAGCCTCACGCTACGAACGACCCGGAGCGGCTCTGGAATCAGGCGAGCAGGAGCAAGGCAAGTCCGCCGAGCCCTGCGACAAGCTGAACGAGCGCTAGCAGGGCCGCCTGCTTGCGGGTCCGCACGCGCGAAATTCCGACAATGCAGGCCACCACGACCACCGCGCATAGAAGCGGAAGCGCCAGGAGCGCGGTCTGATGCTGGATATACAGAAGCACCACCGACATGACGATGACAATGGCGATGGGGATCCCAGAAACACGCCAGCGCAGCGGCGCACGAAAACATTCGACGTCCGACTGATCCGTTTCATGCCCCGATGGGTTTTTCACGGCGCGGGGTCTCCCTTGAACGACGCCCCGGGAGCTCTGGACGCCAAGTTCTCCGACGACGCCAAACCCTTCGTCGAGAAGTGGGTCCATCTTGAGGGTGGCGACGGTGGCATGATCTTCAACTTTCTGGTGGGCAAGGTTGGCGAGGTCTGCGACCATCTGAACTCGGATTACGCCTCGATCACTTCCTGCCTGACGGGCTCCGCGGGCGGCCTGACGAGATCTGCGCAAGCATACCGAGCGCAGGACCGAGCCTCGGCTGCCCATCTGGACTCGATCTACAAGACCGGGGCCGTCACTCCCCTGGATGACGGTGTCGACTGGATGACGGTGTCGACGCGAAATCCCCTGAAGTCGACCCTTCTTCGAAGCTGACCGAACCGAGTAATGACGGTGCCGTACCTGACATGGTGCAGCAAATTCTTGACGGCGCGGGCTTCTTCAGCGAAAGCGAGATCGTCCTCAAGATCCTCACGCTATGTGGGCTCGACGTGGAAGACTGGGTCAAGGAACGGTTCTTCGGCAACTTCGAAGCCGTCGCAAAGAGCCGTAACGCCCTGAAGAACCTGGCGAATTTCGATACCGCTTCAGCAACGAACACCGCCGAAGGCGCCCAGACGATGTTTTCGTCGTGGCAGGGCAACGCCGCTGAAGCGGCCGCCGCACTGGCTGCAGCCGGGTGCCTACAAGAGATCCCCGGCGTCGACGTGCTGATAGACATCATCGGCGCCTGGCGGGTCACGAAGATCATCCTGAAGATCCACGATGTCGCGAACATCTGGAATGCCGTTTGGTCGGGAAGCGAGGGCATGATGGGGCTGATCACGGTGCTCGTCGGCGGGCTGTCAAGCTTCGACGCCTCCGCCAAGCTGCCGAAGATCGGCTACGCCAATGCCGCGCAGGGCGACAAGCCGAACAGTTCTCCGGCACCTCAACAGACGGGCGGGCTGCGCTGATGGAATCCGGTACCGATCCCTCCGGCATCACCAAGCTCGTCGGCGGAAACCCCGACGACGCCCGTGAACTACGCGCCAACCTCTCCCTGTTTGCCCGTCGTGCCGACACGCCTAATGTCCGTCGGCTGGTATCGGACGTGCTCGCCGGCCGGCGCAACGTGCGAGAGGTGTTCCGCACACCGGAATTCGAGCAGCTCGTCGCGAGCAGGGTGGCCAACATCGAAGCCGGCCTGGACCAACTGAACGACGAGGAACGCGCCGAGGTGTGGAACCAGGACCGGCCGCGTACGTCCCCCGAGGCTCTCGAATCCCTGCGCGCTCCTTACGATCCGCCAGCCGAACCCGCGGACACGAAGAAGGCGACAGTTTGGGACGAGCAAGACTTCTCGCAGAACTCGTATCTCCGCTGATCAACCGCACGCACCTACCACGCCCTGCCCGGCGCGACCTGCGGTGCTCAGAGCCGCTGGCGCGCACTCCACCACGTCACCCGGGCACCCGTCGGCGACACCGTGCGGCGACGGACTCCGGGGTGGCCTGATCGCGATCCTCGCGACCGGCGAGCTGCTCGCGCTTCAGCCAGGCGAACTCGTCGAGTTCCTCGTCGTCCACCACGCTGGCCTCTTTGTCGAGGTTGGCACCGGTTCGCGGGCTCCGCCTGTGGTCGACCTGGTTCAGCAGCTTCGTACGGAATCAACGCGCCATCTTCGAGACCGGGTCCCCGCACGCGTAGACCCTTCCACGTGCCCGCTTCCGAGGCCGCCATGGAGCCATGCCAAGTCGGTTTCGAGCCATGTATAGCGCCACGAATGAGACCAGGCCCTCCCCGGGAGACCGGAAAGGGCCTGGTCGCAGGTGGAGCCGCCTGGGGGAATCGAACCCCCGACCTGCTCATTACGAGTGAGCCGCTCTGGCCGACTGAGCTAAGGCGGCGGACCGGATTCAAGTGTAGCGGCATGACGCACGTCACTTTCCACCCCTGCCCTCGTTAGTCTCTCCGACGCCGGTCGTAGCCGCCCGGCCTGGTTTTCGTGGAGGACTTCACGTATGCGTCGACGCCTGTCTCGTACGCTCGCCCTGCCGATCACGGCCGCCGTCGTCGCGCTCTCGGCCGCCCCGGCGCTGGCGGACAGCACGATCCCGACGACGCCCATCCCACAACCCAAGAACCCGGGGCAGGCACCGATCGCCGCGCCGCAGGGGCCCCAGCCGCTGGGCCACGCCGTCGGGGACGCAGCCGCGGCCCTCGGGGTCCTGCGGCTGCTCCCCAACAGCGTCGGCACCAAGTCGATCCTCCCCGGCTACGAGCAGACGCTGCCCAAGCAGTCCGTCCTCGAAGCGGGGATGGGCCTCTCCAGCGCCCAGGCGAACTCCGAGTCCTACCTCAGCTACGAGCGGTCCATCGCCCAGTCCTCACCGCTCGGGCTCGCCGTCGAGGGCAACGCGCCGCAGGCGCCGGGCAGCCTGGTCCAGACCGCCTTACCGGACAACGAGAAGGGCATCAGCGGCGGCTTCACCGCACCGCAGAACCCGCTGCTGAACGTCGGCCTGCTCAACGGGTTCGTGCACGCGCGGTGGAGCGACACGCTCGGCCCCTGCGTCGGGACGATCGCGGACGCCAGGACGTCTATCGCGAGCCTGTCCCTGCTCAACGCCATCCCGACGCTGCCGAACCTGCCGCTGTCCGGCCTCAACGGCCTGCCGAAGCTGGCCGACGGGTTCGACGCGACCAAGGGCCTGCAGTCGCTCGGTGGCCTGCTGCCCGGGGCGGGCCAGACGGCCTCGGACGGTACCGGTTCGCTGCTGAGCCTGCCGAACACACTGTCCTCGCGGTCGGTGATGCAACTGGTCGACCTGCCGAACTCGAAGAACAAGGCCGTGCAGTCGGTGTCGACCATGCAGGCCGCGGACATCGAGATCCTCAAGGGCACCCCGCTCGAACTGTCGCTCAAGGTCGTCAGCCAGCCGACGCTCAAGGTCACCTCGACCGGCGACAAGGCGACCTCGACGGTCGACTACACCGCGCCGGTGATCACCATCCAGCGCGGCGACAAGGTGCTGTACACGCTCGACGCCGCTCACCCGACGAAGGACATCCCGATCGGGCTGCCGCTGCAATCGCTGTCCCAGCAGTTCGGCCCGGTCGAGAACCTTCCGGTCGTGGGCGGTCTGTTCGCCAACGCCGCCGGCCAGGTCCAGCAGGTCACCGACACCACGGGCAAGGTGCTCGACCTCGGTGTGCTCCGGCTGAGCATCGGCGAGCTCGACCAGAAGGGCCAGCAGCTGAGCACGCCGTTCGCCGGCTACCAGCTCGGCGCATCGGCCCGGATGCTGGACCTGCAGGTCCTGCCGACGAGCGGGCTCAAGAACCTGCTGCCGGCGGGGTCGGCCAGCTCACTGCCTTCGTCGCTGGCGCAGCTTTCGCTGGGCGAACAGATCGGCCGCGCGTACACGCCGACCGGCGGGGTGGTGTGCGGCAGTACGAGTCCGGTCGCGCCGGTGGTCAACCCGGCCCCGGGCGTGCCGAAGAAGCTCGCCTACACGGCAGGGGCGTACTCGGCGGTGCCCCTGTTCTGGGTCGGCACGGCGATGTTGCTGGTGGGCGTCCTCATGGTGGCGGCGTTCCCCGGCCGGCGCCGCAAGCCCGTGGCGGTGAAACCCTCACCGCGGCCACGGCCGGAGTGAGCGCCCTCAGCCGTGGCGCAGCGCCGTCACCATCGCTTCGACCGCGATCCGCGGCTTGACGTTCAGGAGGATCGCTTCACGGCAGGCGAGGACCGCTTCGAGCCGGCGTAGCGTCGACTCGGGCGTCCAGCTGCGGGCCGCTTCCGCGGCGTCGGCGGCGTGATCCGGATGGTTCAGGATCGCGTTCGCGCCGCTCGCGGTGACCAGCACGTCGCGGTAGAACGCGGCCAGATCGACCAGCGCGAGGTCCAACGTGTCGCGCTGGGTGCGGGTGGCGCGTGACTTCTGGCGCTTCTCGAGCGCCTTCACCGCGGCTTCGGCCGCCCGCTTGGCGCCCGCTACGCCCTTGCCGGTCGCGTCGCCGCCCATGGCGTTCCGCAACTCTGCCTTCTCCGACTCGTCGCGCGCCTTGCTCTCCTCGCTCGCGTCGCCTTCGGCGGCGGCGATCAGCTCATCCGCGGACGCGAACACGTCCGCGGGACGCCGCAGGCCGAGCGGGATCCTCAGCACGGTCTCGCGGCGCTTGCGCGACTGCTCGTCGGTCGCCAGACGTCGAGCGCGGCCCACGTGCCCGCCGCAGACCGACGCCGCCCACCGCGCCAGCTCCGCGTCCACGCCGTCCCGCTCGACCAGCACCCGCGCGATCGCCTCCGGCGGCGGCGTGCGGAGGTTCACCAGGCGGCACCGGGAGCGGATGGTCACCGACACGTCCTCGGGATGGTCCGACGGCGCGCACAGCAGGAACACCGTGCGCTCGGGCGGCTCCTCGACGGCCTTGAGCAGGGCGTTCGATGCGCCCTCGGTCAGCCGGTCGGCGTCCTCGACGATCACGACCTGCCACTGCCCGGTGGTCGGGCGGCGGGCCGCGGCCTGGACGAGCGCCCGCATCTCGGCGACCGAGATCGACAACCCCTCCGGGACGACCAGCCGCACGTCGGCGTGCGTGCCGTGCAGCGTGGTGCGGCAGCCCGTGCACTCACCGCAGCCGGTGCCGTTGACACATTCCAGCGCCGCCGCGAACGTCCGCGCCGCCACCGAACGGCCCGAGCCGGGCGGGCCGGTGAACAGCCAGGCGTGCGTCATGCCGCCGCCGGGCACCCGCTCCCCGGCGACGATCTTCGCCGCGGCGCCCGCGGCGGCCGAAAGCACCCCGACCGCGGGCTCCTGCCCGACTAGCTGCGACCAGACCGAACCCACCGAACCTCCGCGCGCCTCCGCCGTCATTTCCGGCTGATCCCAGTGTGGCGCATCAGGCCTCGACGACCTCCAGCGGCGCGAGTCCCGCGTGACGGCCCACCAGCACGGCCCGGACGGCGGTCTGGACACGCGCCGCGACCTCTTCGTCGGTGCCCTCGCCGTCCACCACGACGTAGTGGTCCGGATCGGCGGCGGCCATCTCGCTGAGCAGGTTCTGCACGCGCCACTGGTCCTTGAGCGAGATCGGCCCGGGCGGCGCCTCGCCGGGATTGGCGTCCAGCAGGACGGTCACATCCGGCCGTAACCGGCCCGTCGCCCAGTCCGCGAGGCCCTCGAGCTCCTTGGCGTCGAGCCCGGCGATCGCCGACAGATGCGCCAGCGGGGAATCGACGAACCGTTCCATCACGACGATCGAGCCGGAGTCCAGCGCGGGCTGCACGTCACGTTCGACGATGTCCGCCCGTACCGCGGCGGCGGCCAGCGCCTGCGCCCGCGCACCGGACAGCGACGCGCCGCTGACCAGTTGCGCGAGCCGCTTGTCGTCCAGCGCCGGATCGGCGGCGAGCACGACCGGACGGGGCCCGACCGAGCGCAGCCACTCGACAAGGCGCACGGCCTGACTCGCGGTGTCCGCGGCCGTGGTGCCCTCCAGCGCGATGAGCAGGCCGTTCACCCGGCGCGGACGGCGGCGGATCACGTTGCGCAGGTCGGACATGATCGTCTCGGCATGGCGCGAGTCCATCTGCCGGTAGGCGACCACCCCGACGATCGCCGCGAGAATCCCGCCGCCGAGCATCACCGGCCGGGTGCCGTCGATGATGATCGGATGGCCCCACACCTGCACCGTGCGCGGTTTGGTCAGGCCGATGAGCAGCGGCACGATCGCGGTGGACCCGAACACGATGATCTTCATCATCGACTGGTAGATCGCGTTGATCCGGCCGCGGATCGCGTCGTCCACCTGTGAGCCGATGATCGTGACGCCGGTCAGGAACGCCGCCCCGGCGCAGGCCCCGACGATCGCCACCGCCACCAGCGACACCGCGAGGTGCGGCGACACCGCGACCAGGATCAGCCCCAGGCCGGCGACGACGATCGAGATGCCGAACAACCGGTCGTGCGGCAGGCGCCGGGCCAGCTTGGGCGCACCGCCCATCCCGGTGGCGAGCCCGACGAACACCGCGACCAGCAGCAAGCCCCAGGCCGCGTCCCCGGCGAGCAGGCTCGACGAGTACGGCTTGGCCGAGCCGACCACGGCGCCGCCGGCCGCGAACGCTCCCGCCGCGCCGATCAGCAGGCCCCGCACCAGCGGCGTGGTGCGGACGAACCGCGCACCGTCGCGGATGAGCGTCTTCACGCCGACCTTGGCTTCCCCGGCCTCGGCCTGTTTAGGCGCCACCGCGGCCGACGCAGGCGCCATGCGCTTCGACAGCTCCGGAATCCGCGTGATGATCAAGGTCGCGCTGGTCAGGTACAGCAGGCCGATCAGCACCACGATGATCTTCGCGAAGCCCAGGTCGCCGAACACCGTCGGCGACAGGTGCAGGGTCGGCCCGATACCGGTGATGATCGTGTAGATCCCGCCCGCGGACAGCACGGCCAGCCCGTACGTCATCACCAGCCCGAGCTGGTTCGCCGTCTCGACCTGGTCCGGCCTGCGCAGCAGGTTCGGCACCGCGGCGTCCTTCGACGGGATCCACATCATCGCGCTGGCGCTGGCCAGGAAGTTCGCGATGTAGAGCCACCAGCCGGTGCCGACGAACGCGATCGACATGACGAACCCGCAGCGGAGCAGGTCGGCCACGAACATCACCTTGCGCCGGTCGAACCGGTCGGCGAGCAACCCGCCCAGCGGAGCGAAGATCAACCCGGGCAGCAACGCCGAAAGCAGCACGCCGGTGAACGCGAAGTTCTGTGCCGTGTAGTTGTGCGTCAGCTTCGTCGCCAGGCTGGTGACGCCCAGGATGGTGAGCCAGTCGGCGACGCTGCAGATGTACGTGACACCCCAGAGCCGGCGGAACGGCCGGATCGCCAGCACGCTGCGGGCGCGATGGATCGTGGATCGCTCGCGTTTGACCGGCGCCTCCGCACCGGGTTCCGTCTGCACGCTCTCGCTGATCCGACCCACCCCACTCGGTTGCCCGTGGTGCCGGTGCTCCCCTGCGTCTCCGCGTCACCGGACCGGTGTCGCCAGCGTAGCTCCGCTGGGTGGGGCACGACCGCTTCGGGCTCGCCAGTGTCCTGAAAGTGGGCCCTGTGTCTGTTCTGCGCCTAGTTGAACAGCCCGGAGATACTGCTGATCAGGCTGGCCAGGAACTCGATCGCGACGAACGCGTAGATGAGCACCAGCAGCACCGCCACGATGATGGCCGTCGACCCGCTCGACGGGCGCCGGACCTCGCCGACCTGTGGCATCCGGGGCATGCGCAGCTGCGGCCGCCGGAAGGAGGGCAGGCTGGGCCGCGCTCGCTGCCGCGGGAGCATGCCGAGCGGTGGCGCCGGCGGTATCGGCTGGGCCGGGGTCCCCGGCGGGGTGATGTCGAAGTGCGGGGAGCCGGTGAACTCGCCGGACGGCGACTGGCCCTCGGACATCGCGGCGTCCACCATGTCGCGCACCGCGGCCGGATCCGGCCGCACCGGCGAGGCGACCCTGGTCAGCGTGAAGTCGTCGTGGTCGTCCCCATCGTTCAGCGAGCCGGACAGCGCGTCGCCGAATTCCATCGGCGGCGACGAGCTCTGCGTTCCGTCGCCGAACTCGGCGTCGTCCTTCGCAGGCATCACTACTCCCTGTTTTCGGCCGGCCTACGCACGCGCAAGCTTCCCATCCAGCGTAGTCGCGAATCCGGCGGAGGCACTGGCCCATCCGGGTTGCGGCAAGATCACCCAGCGCAAGCTTGATCAACGGCATGCTGGCTCCAGGTGCCGCCGCACCGCCCACCGGATCCAGTGCCCAGCCGGGGCCGGCTCCCGCAGCCTGGCGACCTCCGCCGCCTGGACCCGCCCGAGCGGGTCCGCGTCGATCCGGACCAGCTCACCCGGCCCCGGCACGGCCCGCGCCAGCGGCCGGAGGATCTCGTCGACCAGCCCGAACACCGTCGGGGCCGAAGTCACATCGCTCATAGCCAGCAGTGTGCACCCGACCACCGACAGTTTTCGTCGAACGCCTGTTCGGCGGCTACTTCTTGGCGGTGGCCTTCTTGCGGGCGGGAGCCCGCCGCTTCGGCGCCGGACCCTTCGCACGCTTCTCGGCCAGCAGCTCGGCCGCCCGCTCCGCGGTCAGCTCCTCGATGCTGTCGGCCTTGCGCAGGGTCGCGTTGAACTCGCCGTCGGTCACGTACGGGCCGAACCGGCCGTCCTTGACCACCATCGGCTTGCCCGACACCGGATCATCGCCCAGCTCCTTGAGCGGCGGCTTCGCCGCTCCCTGCCGGCCGCGGCGCTTCGGCTCGGAGTAGATCTTCAGCGCCTCTTCCAGCGTGACGGTGAACAGCTGCTCCTCGGTCTCGAGCGAGCGCGAGTCCGTGCCCTTCTTCAGGTACGGCCCGTACCGGCCGTTCTGCGCCGTGATCTCGTCGCCGGACTCGGGGTCCTTGCCGACCACCCGTGGCAGCGACAGCAGCTTCAGCGCGTCCTCGAGCGCCACGCTCTCGATCGACATCGACTTGAACAGCGAGCCCGTGCGCGGCTTCGGCTTCTTCGCCTTGCTCGTCTTCTTGCTGTCCGCCGGCTCCTCCTGCTCGGGCAAGATCTCCGTGACGTACGGGCCGAACCGGCCTTCCTTCGCCACGATCTCGTGGCCGCTCACCGGGTCGGTGCCCAGTGGCCGCCCCTCCTGCGGGGTCGCGAACAGCTTCTCCGCGATCTCGACGGTCAGCTCGTCCGGCGGCAGGTCATCGGGCAGGTTCGCACGCTGCGACTTCTCGTCAGTATCTTCCCCGGCCCCCGCCCTGTGTCGTTCCAAGTACGGACCGTAGCGGCCGACGCGCACATACACCGTGCGCCCGGCGTCATCGGTGAACATCGGGATCGAGTTGATCTCCCGCGCGTCGATGTCCTCGACGCCCGTTCCGACCAGCTTCTTCAACCCGCCCAGCCGGCCGATCGAACCGTCCACGCCCTGCTCACCGCCGAAGTAGAACTTCGACAGCCAGCGCGTGCGCTGCTCGTCACCGGAGGCGATGCGGTCGAGCTCGTCCTCCATCGCCGCGGTGAAGTCGTAGTCCACCAGCCGCTCGAAATGCCGCTCCAGCAACCCGACCACGGCGAACGCCACCCACGACGGGACCAGGGCGGAGCCCTTCTTCCACACGTAGCCGCGATCCTGGATGGTGTTGATGATCGAGGCGTACGTCGACGGGCGGCCGATGCCCAGCTCCTCCAGCTTGCTGACCAGGCTGGGCTCGCTGTAGCGCGGCGGCGGCGTGGTGGCGTGGCCGTCCGGCGTCAGCTCCGCCGCGGTCAGCGCCTGGTCCTCGGTCAGGCGCGGCAAGCGGCTCTGCTTGTCGTCGGCGTCGCCGCCGGTCTCGCTGTCGACCGCCTCGACGTAGGCCTTGAGGAACCCGGGGAACGTGATCGTGCGGCCCGACGCGGAGAAGACGCACTCCTCACCCGAGGACGCGGTGCCAGCGATGCGGACCGACATCGTGGTGCCCTTGGCGTCGGCCATCTGCGAGGCGATGGTGCGCTGCCAGATCATCTCGTACAGCCGGAACTCGTCGGCCTGCAGCTCACCCGCGACCTGCCCCGGCGTGCGGAACACCTCGCCGGCAGGCCGGATCGCTTCGTGCGCTTCCTGCGAGTTCTTCACCTTCCGCGTGTACTGCCGCGGGCTCGGCGAGACGTACTCGGAGCCGTACAGATCCGTCGCCTGGCCGCGGGCGGCGCTGATCGCCGTCTCCGACAGCTGCGTCGAGTCCGTACGCATGTAGGTGATGTAGCCGTTCTCGTACAGCCGCTGCGCGATCCGCATCGTGCGCTCCGAGGAGAACCGCAGCTTGCGGCCGGCTTCCTGCTGCAGCGTCGAGGTCATGAACGGCGCGTACGGGCGCCGCGTGTACGGCTTCTCTTCGACGCTGGTGACCTGGAAACCCTGGCCGCGCAGCGCCTCGGCCAGCCGCGTCGCGTCAGCCTCGGCGAGCACGCGGACGTCCTTCGCGGAAGCCTTGAGCCTGCCGTCTGGACCGAAATCCCGGCCGGCGGCAAGGCGAGCGCCGTCCACGGAGATCAGCCGCGACGGGAAGGTGCGCGGATCGGGGCCGGCGACCGTTGTTTCCATGACGGCCGCGATGTCCCAGTACGAGGCCGATGTGAACCGCATCCGCTCCCGCTCGCGCTCCACGATGATCCGCGTCGCGACGGACTGCACACGGCCCGCCGACAGCTTCGGCATGACCTTCTTCCACAGCACCGGCGAGACCTCGTAGCCGTAGAGCCGGTCGAGGATGCGCCGGGTCTCCTGGGCGTCGACGAGGTCGGCGTCGAGTTCGCGGGTGTCGGCCGCGGCGGCCCGGATGGCCTGCTCGGTGACCTCGTGGAACACCATGCGGCGCACCGGCACCTTGGGCTTGAGCGTCTCCAGCAGGTGCCACGCGATGGCCTCGCCCTCGCGGTCGGGGTCGGTGGCGAGGTAGAGCTCGTCCGCGTCCTTCAGCAGGCTCTTGAGCTCGGTGACCTTGGACTTCTTGTCCGGGCTCACGACGTAGAGGGGCTCGAAGTCGTGATCGACATTCACGCCGAGCCGGGCCCAGGCCTCGCCCTTGTACTTGGCCGGTACGTCCGCCGCGCCACGCGGCAGGTCGCGGATATGCCCGACCGAGGACTCGACCACGTACCCGCTGCCGAGATAGGGAGCGATCTTGCGGGCCTTCGTCGGCGACTCGACGATCACGAGCCGCCGACGGCCGGCGCCGTTGGTCGCCCCGCTGCCAGTCTTCTTCGTCCGTGCTGCCACGCTGTCCGCTCTCCGCTCATTCCATCGCCATCCCGCGACGCTGTTCAACCAGCCAGTGTGCACGCTCCGAGCCGGTTGTGTCCGTCCAGGTGGCGCAACACGCCGTCCCCATGTGTCAAGCGCATCGGCGCCGGACCTGGCCGCGTTTCCTTTCCACACCTAGCACGTGATGCGCGCCACGTGCTCCGCGGGGTCATTCGGTGACTGATCCACTACTGTCCGGCCACCCCGGACATTCAGGCCGCCGTGACCGGTTTGACCTGCGGCCATACCGCCATCGCGGCGGCCGGCGGCGCGCCGATCAGCTCCTCCAGCGTCGCCAGCCTCCGCTTGCCTGTCACCCGAACGGCGGGACCACCCGCATTCGGACCGACGACCCGCGCCGGCAGACCCAGCTGCCCACACGCATCCGCCAGCGGCGCGTGCGTCGCGGTCGCCGCTTCGTCGACCGAGAGCAGGTAGTGATTGCCGGTGGGCTGCCCGGCCGCGAGCGCCCACAAACGTAGCGCGCCACCGGTGAGCCGGAACCCTGTTGGTAATTCCTTGACCTCGCCCGCGTGCCACGCTGCCGCGAAGCCGATCAGATCGGCGCGGAACGCCGTCCGCACCAGTAACCCGCTCTCCTCCCGCAGCACGTCCGCGTGCACCCCGCGGCGGGCGAACTCGGTGGCGAGCGCACGCGCCCGCCACGGTTCGCCGACCAGCACGGACAGCCGGGCGGCGGTGCGGCCGAAGGCCGTTATCCGTCCCGGCCCGCACAGCACGCCGGCCAGGTCCGCGAGTTCCGGCCCGCACGCCTCCGCGGAAAAGAACGAGAGCTGATCCACAGCGAGTCAGAGTAGAACACCAGTTCGAGGTCACGAAACCCTTGAAGTTGACGTAACGTCAATCTCTACCGTGAAAATTCCAGGACGACGGGGAGGCGAGATGGCGGACGAGACGCTGTCGATCGTGGAGGTCGCGCGGCTGGCGAAGGTCACTTCGCGGACGTTGCGGCACTACGGCGACATCGGCCTGCTGCCCCCGGCCTACACCGATCACAGCGGGAGGCGCTTCTACCGCCGCGAACACCTGGTGCGGCTCCAGCAGATCCTGCTGCTGCGAGAACTCGGCCTCGGCCTGGACCGGATCGGGCGGATCCTGTCCGGCTCGGTCTCCCCGGCCGAGGGGCTGCGGCTGCACCGGAAGTGGTTGCTGGCCGAGCGCGATCGGCTGGACCGGCTCGCCGCCACCGTCGCCAAGACCATCACGGAGCTGGAAGGAGGGATCTCGATGAATGTCGAGAGAATGTTCGAGGGGTTCGCGCCGGGTTCGGAAAAGGCGGAGCGGCTCGCGAAGGAGGCCGCCGAGCGCTGGGGCGAACGCGTCACCGAGTCCTACGAGCGCACCAAGAAGTGGCCGAAGGACAAGTGGGACGCGGTCAACCGGCAGGGCGCCGAGGCGACCGGGAAGCTGGCCGAGCTCGCGAAGGCGGGCGTGCCGGTGGACGACGAGCGTGTGCTCGACGCGGTCGCCGCGCACTACGGGTGGCTCAAGAACCACTGGACACCGGATGCGGAGTCCTACGCGGGCCTCGGGCGCACGTACGCCGAAGACGAACGGTTCCGCAGCCAGTACGAGACCGTGCACCCCGGCTTCGCGGACTACCTGCGCGACGCGATGGCCGCCTTCGCGGCGGCCCGGCTCACCGCGTAGGGCGCAGGGTCAGCTGCTGGCACACCGGGGCGTGCGCGACCGCGAGCTCCAGATCGGGAACGGTGTCGAAACCGGCGAGCAGGTTCAGTTTCGACACCTCGTCGAGCGGGCCCTTGGCTTCGCCGAGAGTGGTCTGGTTGATCGTGGGAGCAGAGCCCGCGGCGTCGAGGCGTTGTTTCGCCGCGGCGGCGCGGGCGCGCACACCGGTCAGTTCGGCGACGGTGTCACCGCGCACGGCGTCGCCCTGCGGCACGGGCGCCGGCGGCAGGGCCCGCAGGCTGGCCACCGCCTTGTCGAGCCCGCCGATCATCGAGCCGAGCAGTTCGCTGGACGTCTGCACGGCCCGGCGCGGACTGCTCGGATCGACGCTGGGCATCGTCGCGAGCCCGGCGACGAGTGAGCCGACCGCGATGCAGTAGTCGTTGGCCCAGCGGGTGGCCGCGTCCTGACGCTCTACGTCGCTCTTGGACATCCCCGGGCCACCCGGTTGGACCGTATCCCGTTGCGCCGGCACCTGGCCGCACGCGGCCAAGCCGACACACAGACCCGTGAGTATCGCCAGGAAACCGATCTTCCCGGGTCGCACGCGAACACCTCCCGACTACGGCGGTCTTCCTCGACGGTACCGACCCGGTTGCACTGTGCAAATCCTGGGCCACCTACCCGGGCAGCAGAACGGGCCCGCCGCGACGAACACGTGCGGCGGGCCCGTTCCGTTCGGACTCAGGCGGTTTTCGCGGGCTCCTGCGACTCCGCCGGCTGCGCCGGGGTGTCGGTGATCGTCGTGCTGCGCCGCTTCGACACAACGACGGCCACGATGATGATCAACACCGCGACGAGCGCGATGCCGAGCCGCACACCGAACGAGGCGTCCGGGCCGACCGAGAACTGCACGATGGCGGGCGCGATCAGCACCGAGACCAGGTTCATCACCTTGATCAGCGGGTTGATCGCCGGGCCGGCGGTGTCCTTGAACGGGTCACCGACGGTGTCACCGATCACGGTGGCCGCGTGGGCTTCCGAGCCCTTGCCGCCGTGGTTGCCGTCCTCGACGAGCTTCTTCGCGTTGTCCCAGGCACCACCGGAGTTGGCGAGGAAGATCGCCATCAGGGTGCCGGTCGCGATCGCACCGGCCAGGTACCCGGCGAGCGCGCCGGTGCCGAGACCGAACCCGACCGCGATCGGGGCGAACACCGCGAGCAGGCCCGGCGTCGCCAGTTCGCGCAGCGAGTCGCGGGTGACGATGTCCACGACCTTGCCGTACTCGGGACGGGTCGTGCCCTCCATGATCCCGGCGATCTCGCGGAACTGCCGGCGCACCTCGTACACGACGGCGCCCGCCGCGCGCGAGACCGCGTTGACGGCCAGACCGGAGAACATGAACACGACGGCGGCACCGATCATGACGCCGACGAGGGTGTTCGGGCTGACGATCGTGTCGATGAACGACTTCACGCCCTCGGTGGACATCCCGCTCAGCGCCTTGGTGATGGCGTCCTGGTAGGACCCGAACAGCGCGGTCGCGGCGAGCACGGCGGTGGCGATGGCGATGCCCTTGGTGATCGCCTTGGTGGTGTTGCCGACCGCGTCCAGTTCGGTCAGGGTCTGCGCGGCGTCCTCGTCGACGTCGCCGGACATCTCCGCGATGCCCTGCGCGTTGTCGGAGACCGGGCCGAAGGTGTCCATCGCGACGATCACGCCGACGGTGGTCAGCAGGCCCGTGCCGGCGAGCGCGACGGCGAACAGCGCGATCGCGCCGCCTAGCAGGTACGCGCCGAACACCGCCGCACCGATCACGATCGCGGTGTACACGGCGGACTCGAAGCCGACGGAGATACCGGAGAGGATCACCGTCGCGGCGCCGGTTTCCGAGGTCTTGCCGACGTTCTTCACCGGACCGTGCTCGGTGCCGGTGTAGTAGCCGGTCAGCCGCAGGATGAGGCCGGCGAGCACGATGCCGATGATGACCGCGACGGTCGCGATGACCGCCGGGTTGCCGTCGTTCGCGTACTGGGAGCCGAACTCGGAGAACGAGCTGGGCAGGAACACGAACGCGGCGACCGTGCACAGCACCGCCGAGATGACCGCGGAGACGTAGAAGGACCGGTTGATGGTGACCAGACCGCCTTCGCCCGACCGCGCCCTCGTGATGTACACCCCGATCACCGCGGTGATCACGCCGATGGCGGGCACGATGAGCGGGAAGATCAGCCCCGAGGAGCCGAACGCGGTGCTGCCCAGGATGAGCGCGGCGACCAGCATCACCGCGTAGGACTCGAACAGGTCCGCGGCCATCCCGGCGCAGTCACCCACGTTGTCGCCGACGTTGTCGGCGATGGTCGCGGCGTTGCGCGGGTCGTCCTCGGGGATGTTCTGCTCAACCTTGCCGACCAGGTCCGCGCCCACGTCGGCGGCCTTCGTGAAGATACCGCCGCCGACACGCATGAACATCGCGATCAGCGCGGCGCCGAAACCGAAGCCCTCCAGCACCTTCGGCGCCTGCCCGGTGTAGACGAGCACCACGACCGCGGCGCCGAACAGGCCGAGCCCGACTGTGAACATCCCGACGGCGCCACCGGTGCGGAACGCGATCCGCATGGCCTTCTCGCGTCCGCCCTGCTCCCGCGACGCGGCGGCAACGCGCAGGTTCGCCCGGGTTGCCAGCCACATGCCGGTATAGCCGATGGTGAAGGAGAAAGCAGCGCCGACGAGGAAGAAGATCGAGCGGCCGATGCGCTCGTTCCAGTCGTCCGCCGGTAGCGCGAACAGCAGCAGGAACACCACGACGCCGAAGATCGAGAGTGTGTTGCGCTGCCGTTTGAGATAAGCGGCCGCCCCTTCCTGCACCGCCTTGGCGATGTCCTGCATCTTGGCGGTGCCCTGGCCGGTGGCCAGCACCTCCTTGAGCAGGAAGTAGCCGATGACGAGTGCGATCAGGGCGACCACGGCGACCACGCCCGCGATGGCGTAGTCACCTCCGGAGAGCTCGAGGCCCTCCGCGAGGAATTGCCGGGACATCCGTCCTCCTGGAAACGTCGCCTTGCGCCAGCTTCGGCTTCGCTGCGGACAGCATGCCGACGCTGGCATGGGATGTGCACCACAAGTGGTGTCAGTTTGCCGGAGTGTATTGGTACAGCTTTCGCCACGGTCAGGGCGTCCCTTTATGATCACTCAGCGTGCATGTGAGTCTGCTCACCGTGCCTGGCCGTCAGGCGGTCCTCCAAGGCTGTCGTACATGTGTGCGATCCTGGATCGGTGGCAGACATCGAGCGGGCTCGGCGGCTGCTGCGTCGCGTCACGGCAGGCATTCCGGAGTCCTCGAACCCCGTGACGCATGTCGCCGAGCAGCCCGCCAGGGCCGCCCGGTGCGTCGAGTGGCCGTCATGGGCGGACGAGGGAGTCGTCGCGGCCCTGCGCAAGTCCGGTGTCGAGCAGCCGTGGGCGCATCAGATCGAAGCGGCGGAGCTGGCACGCTCCGGGCGCAACGTCGTCATCTCGACCGGTACGGCTTCCGGCAAGTCGCTGGCCTACCAGTTGCCGGTGCTGTCGGATCTGGTCGAGGACGAGCGGGCGTGCGCGCTGTACCTGTCGCCGACGAAGGCGCTGGGTGCGGACCAGCTGCGCTCGCTGTCCTCTTTGGACATCTCAGGGGTGCGGGCGGCGACCTACGACGGCGACACGCCGATGGCGGAGCGGGACTGGGTGCGCGCGCACGCACGGTGGGTCTTCACCAACCCGGACATGCTGCATCGCGGCATCCTGGCTTCGCATGCGCGCTGGTCGCGGCTGTTCCGGAAGCTTTCGTACGTCATCGTCGACGAGTGTCACGGCTATCGCGGGGTGTTCGGATCGCACGTGGCGTTGCTGTTGCGGCGGCTGCACCGGGTCGCGCGGTACTACGGCTCTTCACCGGTGTTCATCCTCGCGTCGGCGACAACAGCGTCGCCGGCGGAGTTCGCGTCGCGGCTCGTCGGGCAGGAATGCGGGGCGGTGACGGACGACGGTTCGCCGCGCGGCGCTCGCACGGTCGCGTTGTGGGAGCCGCCGCTGCTGGAGGATTTCTCCGGGGAGAACGGCGCGCCCGTGCGGCGGTCGGCGGGTGCGGAGGCCGGGCGGATCCTGGCGGAACTGGTCATCGAGGGGGCGCGCACGCTGACCTTCGTGCGGTCGCGGCGGGGCGCCGAGCTGACCGCGCTGGGCGCCCGGCGCCTTCTGTCCGAAGTAGACAAGGAGTTGGCCGGCAAGGTCGCGGCGTACCGGGCCGGCTTCCTGCCCGAGGAGCGGCGAAAGCTCGAACGGGCGCTGCTGTCCGGCGAGTTGCTCGGGGTGGCGACGACGAACGCCCTTGAGCTCGGGGTCGATATCGCGGGCCTGGATTCCGTGGTGCTGGCGGGATATCCGGGCACGCTCGCCTCGTTCTGGCAGCAGGCGGGCCGCGCCGGGCGGTCGGGTGACGAGGCGCTGGTGGTGTTCGTGGCGCGGGACGATCCGCTGGACACCTATCTGGTACACCATCCCGCCGCGATCCTCGACCGGCCGGTCGAGACGGCGGTGCTCGACCCGGCGAACCCGTACGTGCTGGCGCCGCAGCTGGCGTGCGCGGCCGCCGAACTGCCGTTGACGGCGAAGGAACTGGACGCCTTCGGCGGTGACGCGGCCCGCGAGGTGCTCCAGGCGCTGGTCGCGGACAAGCTGTTGCGGCGGCGGCCGAGCGGCTGGTACTGGACGTCGAAGGACCGGCCTCAGTACGAGGTCGACATCCGCGGTTCGGGCGGGGACCAGATCGCGGTGGTCGAGGCGGATACGTCGCGGCTGCTGGGCACGGTCGATCCGGGCTCGGCTTGCACCACGGTGTATCCGGGCGCGGTGTACCTGCACCAGGGTTCGTCGTACGTGGTGGACGAGCTGGATCTGGAGTCCGGGATCGCGCTCGTGCACGCGGAGGACCCGGAGTGGACGACTTCGGCGCGTGAGGTCGCGGACATCAGCGTCCTGGCCGTGCACGAGCGGGTCGACTACGGCGGGGTGACGGTGTGCCTCGGCGACGTGGCGGTGACTTCGCAGGTCGTGGGCTACCTGCGGCGGCGCCCTTCTGGCGAGATCCTCGACCAGGTGGCGCTGGACCTTCCGGAGCAGAAGCTCGAAACCCGTGCCGTCTGGTACACGGTCTCGGACGAACTCCTCGACCGGCCGCCGGTGCCCGAGGATTCAGCGGGGACCGGGGTGCGCTCGGGCACCGGCGAGCCAGGTGGCAGGGCGCCGGGGGGCGCTGGTCTCGAGCCAGCGCGCATCCCCGGCGCCCTGCATGCCGCCGAGCACGCGGCGATCGGCCTGCTACCGCTGTTCGCTACGTGCGACCGCTGGGACATCGGCGGGGTTTCGACCGCGCTGCACGCTGACACCGGGGAGGCGACGGTGTTCGTGCACGATGGCCATCCCGGAGGCGCGGGATTCGCCGATCGCGGTTTTGCCGCTCTGGTCCCTTGGCTGGCCGCTACGCGGGAGGCCATTGTCTCCTGCGAGTGCCCGGCGGGATGCCCGTCCTGTGTGCAGTCACCGAAATGCGGGAACGGTAACGATCCACTGGACAAGGCGGGGGCTGTGGCCGTACTGGATACCGTGCTCGGGGCGGTGTGTCATCACGGCGACCAGCGCGACCACGTGGTGGTCTTTCAAGCCGCGGCGGATGCCCCGACAAGCTGCTGAGCCCAGTCACGGTTCTCGGCTTCGTCCAGCGCGCGGGCGAGGACCGAGTGCACCGCGGCGGCCTGCGGCAGGTGCCAGCCGAGCACGTCGGGCTTGACCCGCCAGTGCACGACACCGTGGTGGAACGGGGTGGGCGGCAGCGGAACCCAGCTGCCCTGCCCGTGCCAGCGGATCTGGTCGCTCGCCGCGAGCCGCTCGGGCAGGCCGTCGGCCACGGTGCTCAGGAACAGCCAGCGGCCGTCCGGTGTCGCGACGATCGGTGCCGGGTGCCCGGTGGCGCGGAGCAGCCGCGCGGCTCGCTTGCCCAGCTCGACGCCGACCTCGACGGCGTCGACGACCTCGCCGGTGGCGACCAGCAGGCTGTACGGGTGATCCCCGTCCCACCAGCCCGCGATCTCACCGGGGTGCGCGTCGAGCCGGTCGGCCCAGTCGCCGTGCACCGGGACGGGGCCCGACCAGGCCTCGTCGCCCGACTCCGTCGCCGGAGCGGTACCGGGCAGCACCGGCCAGCCGTGGCAGGCGAGTCCGATCGCTTCTGCACGTAGCTCGATGCGGAACGCGTCCCGCCAGCTATCCGACCAATCCGTGTCCAACATCCGCAAACAACTCCTTGTTCGTTCCACCGCCCGCGGTGGCTTCTATTTCAATAAACGGCAAATTGCAGAGTGCCGGTAGTGGGCGGTCGACAACCGGCCGTTACGGAACGACGAGCGAACGTCGGCGCACCGCCCGAGCTGAACACCGTTTGTCGATCACCGCACGCAAGGCGATCGCTCCGGCACATGTCGCCCAATCGTGACCATTCACACGGTTTTTCCTTTCAGCGCAACGGGTTCAGCTGATCAAACCCTCGACTATCGCACCGCCGGCGCCGACCGCTCGGCGCGTGAGGGCGACCGTCCGTCCTCGATCCAGGTCGGCCCGTGCGACTCGGCCGCCGCCGCTCGTCGCGCCACCGGCCCGGCTCTCGCATGTGCCGAGCAGACCCCGGGGAGGCCTGGCACGTCGGCCTCGACCTCGACGAGCGCGTCCCACCGCTCGAAGCGGCAGCCGACCAGCCGGACCGCCATCCGCACGGCCACCGACCGGGCCCGCTCACACGCCGCAACCGGTCCCGCTCCGGCCCGTCCGGCCGCAGCCAGGGCCGCGAGGTCCGCTGCGCTCGTCGCTCTGTGCCGGGTCTCGATGACGGACCCCAGTGAGAGAAGCAGGCCCACGACGACCATGAGCGAGGCGATCGCGCCGGCCGCCCAGACGGTGGCCGTGCCCCGGTCACCCCGGAGCATCGGGAACTCCGGGTTCGAGCAGGGCGTAGGCATGTCCGTGCAGGTGCAGACCCGGCAGCAGACCCCCGAGCGGTTCTGCTGTCACGTCCACGGTGACCGCGTCACCGGTCACCTCGACCCGCAGGCGCGCGCCGGACATGATTTCGGCGACCGCCCGGGCGGCCAGTGGCCGGTCGCCGCGAGCGACCAGCCGGGCGGCCTCCCTGGCCGCGTCGGTACACCGGATCTGCCCGGCGACCGCGACGACACCGGCGAGGACCAGGCCGAACACGAGGGTCAGCGCGCCCAGCGCGATGGCTGCCTCGACGGTGACGGCGCCACGGTCCGGCTCGGCCCTCGCCGGCGGAGACATCAGGCGTTCACCGACAGCGCGTTCTCGATGAGCGAGGTCAGGGCCGAGGTGACCGAGTCGCCGGTGACGATGCTGTAGAGCACGGCGGCGAGCGCGCACGCGGCGACCGTCCCGAGGGCGTACTCGGCCGTACTCATTCCGTCGTCACCGATGAGCAGCGGCCTTCGCCGGCGATGCCACCACCGGATCTCGTACCGGGCGTGACGACCTGGTGCCTGCCAGAACATGAGTTCTCCTTTCGGGGGTATCCTTTGTGGACATTCAGAAGATGCTGAGCCTGCTGGCGAGCCCGATCACGACGGGCACAACTCCCAGGCAGAGGAAGGCCGGCAGGAAGCAGAGGGCCAGCGGTCCGGCGATGAGCACCCCGGCCCGTTGCGCCCTGGCCTCGGCCTTGTCTGCCATCGAAGTTCGCAGTTGCGCGGCCAGTTCCTCGGCAACGGTCGCGAGCGCGCTGCCTGACCGGGCGGTGCGCTGGGCGGCCCTGGCGAGTTCGGCGGTGGCGGGGCCGGCGCGGGCGGGCGCCCAAGCTTCCGCCGGGCTCGCGCCCAGTGCCAGCAGGCGCGCCGTCGCCCTGAGCGCTTCGGCCTCCGGCCTTGTCTCTCCTTCGATGACCACCGAAATCGCAGTAGCCACCGGAAGCCCGGCACGAAGGCAGGCGGCGAGCAGGTCCCAGGTGGCGGCGAGGCCGAGGTCGCCGGGTTTCGGTTTCGCACGAAGCCGACTGCTCGACGGCGCTCTGGCGGCCACGAACAGGTGGCGCAGCCGGAGGCCAGCGGCAGGCCCAGGTACAAGCAGCAACGCCAAGCCGGCGAGGGCTGCGCTCATCGCGGTCACCGGACCGCTCCCAACTTCGTGAGATGGGAACTCCACACGACTCCCGCAAGGATCAGCGCTGCGCCGAGCACTAGCAGCAGGTGACCTGCCGAGGTACCGGTCAGGACGTGGAGCGGCCTGGCGCCGATGGCTTCGCCGAGCAGGAGACCGACACCTGGCAGGACGGCCAGCACTGACGCGCTGGCCCGGGGCCCCGCCATGCTCGCGTCGGCGCGCGCCATGAAACGCGCACCCGCCACGACATCGCGCCTGACCGCATCGAGCAGATCGGCGAGCGGGAGCCCGTGGCGCCGGCTCAGGGACCAGGCCTTGGCCACTTGGCCTTGCCGTCCGGAGGCGGGCGGCAGGTCGGCGCCGAATCGGGCCGAGGTGGCCAGTGCGTTCAGTACCGCGGCCACGGCCGGTGGCGCATCCGCGGCCGCCGCCTCTGCCGATGCCGCAGGCGGCGCTCCGCTGCGTAGCTCGGCGACCGTCGTGCGCAGGGCTTCTGCCATCGCCTTCGCCGCGGCCAGTTCGGTTCTGGTTCGTTTCCGCGACAGGCGCTGACGCCACGCGGCGAAGGCCAGCAGGGCCGCGGCTGCCGCTCCGGCGGGCCCCAGCAGGGCGACCACCGGGACCGCGCAGGCCGCCAGGAGCCAGCGGACGTCCGGCCGCCACCGTTCGTGCCGTTCGTGCGGTACGAGCGACGCGAGGCGGGCCGTCGCCGTCCTGGCAGCAGGCCAGGCGAAGAACGCGGCGGCCGAGCAAACGAGGGCGGCGATCACGGCAGCGTCACCCCTCGGGCGGCCAAGAGCGCGGTGAGCAGCGGCCTGCGTCTGGTCCACGCTCCGTCGCGCCAAACCGGGACCACGCGGATGTCTCCGCTCTCGGCCCGGGTCAGGACGGCCAGGTCGGCCAGGCGACGGGTACCGCCTTCGGCGCGGCGCATGTGCAGCACGATCTGGAGCGCCGCGGCAAGCTGGCTGTGCAGCGCGGCACGGGAGAGACCGCCGAGCGCGGCCAGGGCTTCCAGGCGAGCCGGGACCTCGGCCGACGAATTCGCGTGCAGGGTGCAGGCGCCGCCGTCATGGCCGGTGTTCAGCGCGTTGAGCAACTCGCAGACCTCCCGCCCCCGCACTTCACCGACCACGAGGCGGTCCGGGCGCATGCGAAGCGCCTGTCGGACCAGATCCCGCAACGTGACTTCACCGGCGCCCTCGACATTCGGCGGGCGGGCGATGAGACGCACGAACTGGGGATGCGCCGGTTGGAGTTCGCCGGCGTCTTCGACGCAGACGATGCGCTCGGCCGGCTCGACCGCGCCGAGCATCGCCGCGAGCAGGGTGCTCTTGCCGGCTCCCGTGCCGCCGGTGACGAGGAACGCCAGCCGCGCGGCGACCACCGCCCGGACCAGCCGGGCTCCCTCGTCGTCGAACGTCCCGAGCGCGCGCAGCGCCTCGAGACCGTGCACGGCCGGACGCAGCACCCGCAAGGCGATGCACGTGCCGTCCGCCGCGATCGGGGGAAGGACCGCGTGCAACCGCACTCGTCCGTGCGGGCCCGCGCCAGGAAGCCAACCGTCCACATAGGGCTGCGCGTCGTCGAGCCTGCGGCCCGCTGCGAGCGCAAGCCGCTGGGCGAGCCGGCGGACCGCTTCGTCATCGGGGAAGCGGATATCGGTGCGCCGCAAGCCTTCCGGCCCGTCGGCCCAGACCTCGCTCGCGCCCGTGACGAGGACATCGGTCGTGCCCGGTTCGGCGAGGAGCCCTTCGAGCGGACCGACGCCGGTGAACTCGTGGCGCACCTTGCGCAGCGCGTCGAGTACTTCGGCGGACCCGACCGGGCCGCCCGCCTCGGCACGCACGGCTTCGGCGACCGTGGCCGGATCGGTGCCGGAACCGTTGCCGGCCAAGCGAAGGCGAACGCGTTCCAGGAGTTCGGGGGTCATCACGGCCTGCCTTTTCTGGCCGCGCGTCCGGAAAAGTCCCTGTTTCGTGCCGGTGCCACGGCGATCCCGCCGCCGTTTCCGTCAAGCGCCGGATCGGCGAGGCGGAGGCACGTGCTGGGTGCGCTCGGTCGTCCGCAAAGATCGAGTTGTGCGGATGGGACCGGGATGGCTTTCAGTGGGCTGCCGTCGGATGGCCAAGGCTGTTGTTGCCGCCTGTGCTGCCACCCTCGTGCTGACTGCTGATTAGGCGCTGCGGACCATCGCTGCGTAGGGCGTTGACGGCGGAGCCAGGGCTGCCGCACACCGACCAGTTCCGACGAAGTAGCGGAGGAAGCGCGCCCCTCGAGATGCTTGGCGGTGTTGCGGGATTGATTACCGCCATGGTGAACCGCGCCCATTACGGGACCCGTGGAGGCGAGAACTAGTCCGAGCCTCGCGATGCGCGAGTCATCGCGGACCAGCTGCGCCTGCGCGATGATTGGCGTCAGGTCAACGGAAGCGACGACCTTGGCATCGAGTTGAACCTGCTGGTGGCCCGTCGCCGGGAACCCCGCGACATGCTGACCAGCATCTTTCCCGAGTCGGCATGGGCCATGCATCGTGCGAGAAACCTTGCCTGCGCGGCCTTGGATGCCGCTGGCCGGCAGAAGAGCGCGGTGCCCGGAGAGGCGGTGGCCCTTGTCCGCAACTTGCCTGGGATGGGGGCCACCCTCACCGCGGAATTCCAGCGCAAGCGGTCCGAAGGAAAGCGACATCAACAGGCCCAGATCGCGCTCGCCCATCGGCGCATCAACGTCCTGCACGCGACACCTCGGACGCGACGGCCGTGCCCCTGGTCGTCCGGAATGATCGGAGTGTGCAGGCTCAGGAGGCTTGGCTCCCCGTCCAGGCGGATTGACAACGAGCCGGACAGCATTCGCGAGTTCAGTGCCGAGCATGGCCGCGCGATCAAGAGCGGACCTGCCAGCAAACCCTTCTACCGACGCAGACGCCACCACCAAACCGTGATCGCACTGGCCAGGCGACGCATCAACCTCTGCGCCCTGCTGCGCAACCCCCACCGGCACAACATGACCGCGGCTGCTCGATGACGACATCAGGCTGCCACCTCAGCGGGGAGCGTGCCTTCGCGGAGGTCGGCGAGCACGATGCGGGCCGCGCTGAGCAACGGGCCACGGACGCGCGGGGTGAACTCGCCGTTTTCCATCGACTTCACGAGGTGCTTTTCCGGCGCCATGGACGTCAGCAGCGGAACCTGCACCGTCTCCGCCGCGTCCTGCGGGGCGAGGCCGCCGGGCGCGGGGCCGCGGACGACGAGTTTCACCCTGTCCGCCCGGTCGCCGAGCGTCTCGACCAACCGCCTAGCCGAGACGCAGGCCCGAACTTCGGCCGGCACCACCAGCACGAGCAGATCAGCCCTTGCCACAACGGGTTCGATACCGTCGCAGAGGTGCCTGGGCAGATCGCAGACGACGACCTTGCCGGCCCGGCGGCCGGCGTCCACAACGGACACCAGCGCCGCGGACGTGGGCCCGCCGCCTTCGCGATCGCACGAGACGAACGGGAACCGGCCGTGCCGGTGGGCATGTTCGGGTAGGGCGCCGCGGAGCGCCTTCATCGAGATACGACCGCCGTCCACCCGGAGCCCGGGCCACCGCACTCCCGTGACCGATTCCGCGCCCAGCAACAGATCCAGCCCGCCACCGAGCGGATCACAGTCGACGAGGAGGGCGCCGTCCTCACCTGCGGCAAGGCCGAGCCCAGCCGCGAACACCGACGCACCGGCGCCACCACGGCCACCGAGCACCCCGACGACGCACCCGCCGGGCACCGCCGGACCTTCGGCGGCTTCGGCGAGCGCACCGACTATCGCCGATTCCGCGTCCGGAAGGGACAGCACCTGGTCGACCCCGGCGGCGAACGCGCGCCGCCAGGTCTCCGGGGCGGGGGTGCCTTTCGTGATCAGCAGGACCCCAGGCCGCCGCCGCGGCAGGTCGGCTTCGCCGTCGATCACGTCTTCGCCGATCAGCACGAGCGGCGCGCGGACCCAGGCACGGCCGGCCGATACGAGGTCCGGCGCGCGTTCGACCTCGCAGCCGACGGCCGCGGCAAGGCGGAGGATCTCGTCGAGCAGCGTCTCGTCGGACACGATCACGAGCAGGCGATCGTCGGTCATCTCAACCCCCAGATACGGTTGGCGCGAGGAATTCGGGCTGACTCCACCGTCGCCTGGGGGCTGGGGGAAGAACAAGATGGAATCGAGTCGGCTGTGGATAACCCGGGTGTTGTGGACAACTCCGAAACCGCGGGAAAGAGGCGACCCCCGCCAGGGGGGAGGGACGGGGGTCGCCAGCGGTTCAGCCCCGGGGGGTCGGGCTGAACCTGGCCGGTGAACACACCGGTACCGAAACACTCTAACCCCGCCCCCGGCCGTCAAACCCGGCTTCGGCCACCCACAATTCGGTAACGCCACCAGCAATCGTTTTCTTGTCCTCGTAACGAATTTTCCCGCGCGGCGCGGCGTGCGCGGTCGCCTGGCGAACCGGTGCGCCGGAAGCTTCTATCCTGGAGCCGTGGCAGAACCGATCAGCTCACCGGCGAGCGCCCCGCGTGCGGCGGCCTTCTTCGATCTCGACAAGACGATCATCGCGTCGTCCAGCGCCCTCGCCTTCAGCAAGCCGCTGCTGCGCCAGGGCCTGATCAGCAGGCGGGCGGCGCTCAAGAGCGCGTACGCGCAACTCGTCTTTTCACTGTCCGGCGCCGACGAGGACCGCACCGAGCGGATGCGTGCCGAGATCTCCGCGCTGTGCACGGGCTGGGACGTCGCCCAGGTTCGCGCGATCGTCAACGAGACACTGCACGACATCGTCGACCCGCTCGTCTACGCGGAGGCGGCCGAGCTGATCGCGTCGCACAAGGCGCAGGGGCACGACGTGATCGTGCTGTCCGCGGCCGGCGAAGAGGTCGTCACGCCGATCGCGGAGATGCTCGGGGCAACCCGTAGCGTCGCGACACGGATGGAGATAGTGGACGGCCGGTATTCCGGGCAGGTCGATTTCTATTGTTACGGCGAGCAAAAAGCCTCGGCGGCCAAGCAACTGGCCGCCGAGCACGGTTATGAACTCACCGAGAGCTTCGCCTACACCGACTCGAGCACCGACGTGCCGTTGCTGGAAGTCGTCGGTAACCCCTTCACGGTCAACCCGGACCGCATACTGCGCCGGATCGCCGCCGAGCGCGGGTGGCCGGTGCTGACCTTCGACAACCCGGTCTCGCTGCGAAGCCGCATCCCGGCTCCCTCGCCCACCGCTGTCGCCGTCGGCGTCGGTATCGGGGCGATGGCCGCGGCCGGGGTGACCTGGTACGGGCTGGCCCGGCGCAAGCGCGGAGGTGATACAGCGTAGTCGCTTTGAGTGGCCTCGACACCGGATCGAGTCTCTGTACCGGTGCACCCGATAGAACCCTTGAAGTGACGGCGGTCACTGGGTACAAAAGTGAGTGCGGACATCTTGTCGGCCAGGGAACGGGGCGAAGATAAGCCCTGATCCACCCCGAGAGATCTCCGTGCGCGGACCTCGGGCACCCACGCGCAGCGCGCCGCGGGAGGCTTGTCGTCAAGGGACTGCGTACCGGGACGCCGGACGCCGAGTCCAGGTAGGTACGACACGAGTTGCACGCTTGGTCACCCGGGTGATCCGCGCGGGCGGGGCGCCGTCGGCAGTAGCCGGTGGCGCCCCGCGCATGTTCGGGCGCGAGTACGTTGCCCCCCCTTCGGGAAGGTGAGTAGCTTTCCCGCTACCGGCCAGTTCCGGTGGGAATTCCCACGACGGCCGGCACTGGAGGGAGACGCTCGTGAGCTGGAGGAACAATGCCCTCGCCCTGCCGATCGCCGGGCTTCTCGTGGTGACCGGCGCGAACGCGGCATCGGCCGCCGACTGGGCGCATCACGTCCTGCGCGGTATGAGCCTGGCGGAGAAGGTCGGCCAGCTGTTCGTCATGGACGTCTGGGGCGAGTCCGCGAACGAGCCCGACTGCGGCAACCAGGCGAAGTACGGGGTGGACACCGCGGCGGAGGTCGTCGAGCGGTATCACCCGGGCGGAGTCATCTACTTCAACAACTCCGGCACCGACAACGTCGACGATCCGGCACAGGTCGCGAACCTGTCGAACGGGCTGCAGCGAGCCGCCCTGTCCTCGGGGGCACATCTGCCGCTGATCGTCGCGACCGACCAGGAAGGCGGGCGCGTCACCCGGATCGCCGCTCCCGCCACCGAGTACCCGTCGAGCATGGCCGTCGGCGCCGGGCGCAGTGCCGGCGACGCCAGCCGGCTCGCCTCGATCAACTCCCATGAGCTGCGGGCGATGGGCATCAACCAGGACTTCGCACCGGACGCCGACGTCAACTCCAACCCGCTCAACCCGGTCATCGGCTCGCGCTCCTTCTCCGGCGATCCGGCGCTGGCCGGCGAGATGGTCTCCGCGGAAGTGACCGGCTACCAGAACTCGGGGCCGCCGACGGAGACGGTTTCCGCGGCGGCCAAACACTTTCCGGGACACGGTGACGCGGCGACCGACAGCCATACCGGGCTGCCGGTGATCAGCCGGACCGAACAGCAGTGGCGCGAAATCGATCTGCCGCCGTTCGAGGCAGCGATCAAGGCCGGGACCGACGTCGTCATGACCGCGCACATCACGGTGCCCAGCCTCGACGCCTCGGGCGAGCCCGCCACGCTGTCGAAGCCGATCATCACCGGGATCCTGCGCGACGAGCTCGGCTACCAGGGTGTCGTCGTCACCGACTCCCTCGGTATGGCGGGCGTGCGGCAGCTGCATCCGGATTCGGAAATCCCGGTGCTCGCCCTGGAAGCGGGCGTCGACCAGATGCTCATGCCGCCGGACCCGGCGGCGGCGATCAAAGGCGTGCTCGACGCGGTGAAGAGCGGGCGGCTCACCGAAGAGCGCATAGACCGGAGCGTCCTGCGCATCCTCGAGCTGAAGTCCAAGCGAGGGATCGTCGCCAAGCCACTGGTCGATCCGCGGGCGGTCCCGCGCACCGTCGGCACGCCCGCGCACCAGGAGCGGATCCAGCAGCTGACCGACCGCACGACGACCGTCCTGCGCAACGACGCGGGGCTTCTGCCGCTGAAGGATCCCGGCCGGATCCTGGTGACCGGCTGGGACAACCCGGGCTACCCCGGTTATCCGGCGGAACCCGTCGTGACGCTGGCGGACCGGCTCGGCGGTACGGCGATCTCGACCGGTGCGAACCCGTCCGCGGCACAGATCAGCACCGTGGTGGACGCCGCCGAACAGGCGGGCACGGTCGTGGTGCTGACGAACGGCCTGCGCACGTCCACCGCGCAACGGGATCTGGTGGACGGGCTCCTCGCGACGGGCAAACCCGTCGTCGCGGTCGCCGTGCAGGAGCCGTACGACCCGGGCTACGCCGACGTGCCGACCTGGGTCGCGACCTACGACTGGCGGGACGTGACGATGAGTTCGCTCGCGAAAGTGTTGCTGGGCAAGATATCCCCGCAGGGCAAGCTGCCGGTGTCGATCCCGGCGGGCGATGTGGTCAGGTACCCCTTCGGCACGGGACTGACGTGGTGAGCGTCAACCGCCGCGGCTTCCTGGCAGCCGGTGCGCTCGCCACCCCACTGCTCGCCACGAGTTCCGGGATCGCACAGGCCGCACCGGAAAGTGCCGTCGTCACGGGTGCCGACCAGCTCGCCGCGCAGGGCTGGCGCACGCTCGCCGGGCGCAAGGTGGGCGTGCTGTCGAACCCGACCGGCGTGCTCGCGAACCTCGACCACATCGTCGACTCGATGGTGGCCGCCGGGCTGAAGCCCGTCGCGGCGTTCGGGCCCGAGCACGGATTTCGTGGCAGCGCACAAGCCGGTGGTGCCCAAGGCGACTACACCGATCCCCGCACCGGCATCCCCGTGTACGACGCCTACGGGGCGACGTCCGACGGTCTCGCGGGGATGTTCACCAAGGCCGGAGTGGATACCGTCGTCTTCGACATCGCCGACGTCGGCGCGCGCTTCTACACCTACATCTGGTCGATGTACACGGCCATGGTGGCCGCGGCCCGTGTCGGCGCGTCGTTCGTGGTGCTCGACCGGCCGAATCCGGTCGGCGGCAAGGCAGCCGGACCGATGCTCGACCCCGCGTACGCCTCGGGTGTCGGGCTGAAACCGATCGTCCAGCAGCACGGGATGACCGTCGGTGAACTCGCCCGGTTCTTCGCCGGTGAGTTCGTCCCGTCCGCGAAGCTCGACGTGGTTCAGGTGCGCGGCTGGCGGCGCGACGAGTTCTTCGCGGGGACCGGGTTGACGTGGACGCCGCCGAGCCCGAACATGCCGACCCCGGACACCGCGCTGGTCTACCCCGGGCTGTGCCTGTTCGAAGGCACCGTGTTCAGCGAGGGCCGGGGCACCACGCGGCCGTTCGAGATCATCGGCGCGCCCGGCGTGGACTGGCGCTGGCGGGACGCGCTGTCCGCGCTCGGACTTCCGGGCGCCGAGTTCCGCGAAACCTATTTCGTGCCCACGTTCGCCAAGTTCGCCAACCAGACCTGTGGTGGCGTGGAACTCACGGTCACCGAGCCGCGCCGGTTCGACGCCATCCGCACGGCCGTCGCGATGCTGGTGACGGCCAAACGCCTGCATCCGGACCAGTTCGGCTGGCGCCCCGATCTGGCGATCGACAAGCTGTCCGGATCGGACCGGCTGCGCAAGATGGTCGACGCGGGCGCGGACGTCGACGAAATCGCCGGATCGTGGCAGGCGGAACTCGACGCGTTCGTCGACCGCCGCAGGCCGTACTTGCTCTACTGGTGACGTGCACACCGTGCTGCGCGACGGCAGTCCCGCCGACGCCGGTCTCAACGCGGCGCCGATCCGGGAGGCCGAGCGGTTCCTCGCCGGCTGCCCGCATTTCTCCGGCGCCGTCGGCGTGCTCGTGCACGACGGCGTGATCGTGGACCGGTACGCGACCGGGCAGGCGCTGCGGTACTCCGGCGCCGCCGAGCTGCCCGCGGACCGGCAGGTGCCGACGCGGGTGGACACGATCTTCGATCTGGCCTCGATCACCAAGCTGTTCACCTCGATCGCGGTCATGCGCCTGGTCGAGACCGGGCAGGCCGAGCTGACCGCACCGGTCGCGAAGTACCTGCCGAGGTTCGGCACGCACGGCAAGCGGGACGTGACCGTCAAGCAGCTGCTGACGCACACCTCCGGCCTGGACGCCAACCCCTCGCCTCCGCTGTGGCAGGTTCCCGCCCGCCGCGAAGCAGTGCTCGACAGCCCGCTCGTCCACCGGCCCGGCTCGGCATACCTGTACTCCGACCTCAACTTCATGACGCTCGGGTTCCTCATCGAGCGGCTCACCGGTTCGACGCTGGACGAGGTCGTGCACGAGCACATCGCGCGGCCCCTGGGCATGAGCGACACCGGATTCGGCCCGCCGGCGAGCAAGCTCGGCCGGATCGCCGCGACGGAGTACCAGACGGACCCGCCTCGCGGCCTGGTGCACGGGCAGGTGCACGACGAGAACGCGTGGGCGCTCGGCGGTGTGTCCGGGCACGCGGGCATCTTCTCGACCGCCGGTGACCTAACCGTGCTCGCGCAGACGATCCTCAACAGCGGCCGCTATCACGACGCCCGCATCCTGGAGCCGGAGACCGTGCGGCAGCTACTGGCGAACCACAACCAGGCCTTTCCCGGCGAAGACCACGGCCTCGGGTTCGAACTGAATCGGAGGTTCTACATGGGCGCGCTGTGCTCGCCCGTGACGGCCGGTCATACCGGGTTCACCGGAACCAGCCTGGTGATCGATCCGGCGTCGCGGTCGATCGCGATCCTCTTGACCAATCGGGTACATCCGACCAGGAACCGGGGCTCGATCAACCTCGCCCGGCAGACCTGGGCGACCGCACTGGCGCACGGATGGCGGCACAACTACCGGCGGCTGGTCAGGTGATTCTTCGCTTCGCGCGCGGCGACGGGCACTTGTCCACCCAGCGGACCGTTTCGGTGGATGGTGTGCGAGCAACCAGCACCAACGGCACCGTGTGGAAGGCTGAACGGCCCCAGATGTCACTCTCCGCGACTGTCTGGCAGCGGGAAATGGCGGCTATTGGGATACGAATTTCAAGCCGAATGCGACATACCATGCGGCTGGGATTCCTAGCACCGATCGAACGCCGAGGGCTACCGACGATCGTTGGCTGTTTCGGGAACCACAGCACGTTGCCAAGTCGTTAACAAGTAGACGTTAACAACTTTGACCTGGTTGGCGACTTTCTGGGCAACTGAGTCAGCGCAGCTCGGACGTGCAGGGACGGACGAGTTGCGATCGTCCCGAAGGATGTGGTTAGCCTTGTCCCAAATGCCGACGGTTAGTAACTTTCCCACGGAATCACATACCGATTCCGTAACCGAACCTGCACCGAACGACACGATTCCTCCGGTCCGGGAGTCCGAAGCGAGTCCGCTGGTGCGGATTCGCTCTCTGCTGCCCGGCTTGGCCCGTGCTGAACAGCGCGTAGCCAAGGTGGTGCTCGAGGATCCGTCGGCGGTGGCCCGCAGGAGCATCACCGAAGTCGCCCTCGCGGCGAACACCAGCGAGACGACCGTCACCAGGTTCTGCAAGGCTGTCGGCGTCGGCGGCTACCCGCAGTTACGGATCGCGCTCGCCGCCGACACGGCCCGGTCCGAGGCGCGCTCGTCCCGCAACCTCGGCGGGGAGATCGGCTTGGACGACGACCTCGCGGCCGTCGTGGGCAAGGTGAGCTTCGCCGACGCCCGCGCCGTCGAGGAGACCGCGGACCAACTCGACATCGCGACGCTCGAGCGCGTCATCGACCTGCTCGCCGACGCCGGCCGCACCGACGTCTACGGCGTCGGCGCGAGCGCGTTCGTCGCCGCCGACCTGCAGCAGAAGCTGCACCGCATCGGCCGCGTCTGCTTCGCGTGGTCCGACACGCACATCATGCTGACCTCGGCCGCGGTGCTGGGCTCCGGCGATGTGGCGATCGGCGTCTCCCACACGGGCGCGACCACCGACACCGTCGAGGCGCTGCGGGTCGCCCGCGAGCACGGCGCCACCACCGTCGCGCTGACGAACTTCCCGCGGTCCCCGATCACCGAGGTCGCCGACTACGTGCTGACCACGGCCGCGCGCGAGACGACGTTCCGCTCGGGCGCGACGGCGAGCCGGATCGCACAGCTGACCGTCATCGACTGCCTGTTCATCGGTGTGGCGCAGCGCCATATGGACGAGGCTTCCCGCGCGCTGGACGCCACCAGGGAAGCGGTCGGCACGCATCGGCTCGGCGTGCGGCCGGACGGGCGACGGCGTCCTCGCGAAACCGGTAAATGAGCAGAACCGAAACGGCGGGGGGCCGGAACCGACACAGGAGGAGCATGATGAGGGTGCCGAGCCCGGTAGTGCACGTCGATTCTCCGACCGAGCAGCGCAACCCCCGGACGATGGACATAGACCGGCTGCCGACGCTCGGCGTCCTCACGCTGATCAACTCCGAGGACCGGCGCGTGCCCGAAGCCGTCGGCGAGGTGTTGCCCAAACTCGCGAACGCGGTGGACCACGCGGTGGAAGCGCTGCGGAACGGCCACCGGGTGCATTACGTCGGCGCCGGCACGTCCGGCCGGCTCGCCGTCCTCGACGCCGCGGAACTCGTGCCCACGTACAACGTTCCCTCGGGATGGTTCGTCGCGCACCACGCCGGCGGTGCGGACGCCCTGCAGAAGGCCGTCGAAAACGCGGAAGACGACGCGCAGGGCGGTGCCGAGGAGCTGGCGGCGGCCGTCGAGCCCGGCGACTTCGTGCTCGGCCTGACCGCCTCCGGGCGCACCCCGTACGTGCTCGGCGGGCTGCTCGCGGCGCACCGCGGCGGCGCGCGAACGGCGCTCGTCTCGGGTAATCCGCGTGCGACGCGGCCTGCCGGTGTCGACGTGCTCATCGCGGTCGACACCGGGCCGGAGGTGGTCGCCGGCTCCACCCGGATGAAGGCGGGCACGGCGCAGAAGACGATCCTCACGGCGTTCTCGACCGCCACAATGGTCCAGCTCGGGCGGACCTATTCGAACCTGATGGTCAGCATGCGCGCCACGAACGCGAAGCTGCGCGGGCGGACGCTGCGGATCCTGCACGAGGCGACGGGGGCGAGCGATCGGGAATGCGCCGAGGCGCTCGCCGAAGCGGACGGCGACCTCAAGGTGGCGCTGATGCGCCTGCTGTGCGGAGTCGACGCCGCGACCGCGACGGCCATGCTCGCGGCCAACGGTGGGCACGTGCGCAACGCCGTGAATGCTTGCGCCGCCTGCTCCGCCTGAAGGATCAGCTCGCGGCCTCCGCGATCCCGCGCGCCTCGCGAGCCCCCATTTCCATCGCATCGCAACAGAACAGGAGCCAGGCACGCACACCGTCCGGCTCCCCGGTCGCGAACGCCTGCGCCGCTTCCCGGTACCGCGCGACGCGGCGCAGGCACGCCACCTCCGGCACGGTGAGCGACTTCGGATCCGTTCCGGTCGCCACCATCGTCAGCCGGGCCGCCGCTCGCGCCACCACGCCGTCGGCGGTTCCGAAGGGCCCCAGCGCCAGCAACTCCCCGTGCACGACGGCCGCCTGCAGGGGGCCGGGCACCGACGTCGCGCCGGTGACAAGCTGAGCCAGCAGTTCCAGTCGCTCCCCGGTCCCGGCGCGTGGGCGCCCGAGCGTGTCCGCGTCCGAGACCAGATCGGCGGCCGCGAGCACATGCATCCGGGCCAGCGCCTGTGCCGGGGCCCGGCGCCAGGTCGGCAGCAGCGACTCCAGCGACTCCGCCACGCGCAACGCCCCGGCGAGCAGCGGATCCTTCACCGCGGCATCGGCGGGGATTTCCGGGTCCGCACCGTCGATCGCGGCCGAGGCTCGTGCCGCGCGGACGGACGCTTCGGCGGCGGTCGCCGAGCCGCCACGGAGGTTCGCGGGATGCCGGTGCACCGCGAAGACCGCGTCCTGCGCGGACTTCACGGCAGCCGCGACGCCATCGAGTTCGAGCAGCGGGGCGAGCGGGTCACTCATGCGTCCACCACCCGCCCCGCGTGCTCGACGACCGGCGGCAGCGCCGACCACGCGAAGTTGATCCACTTGTCGGTGCGCCGCCAGACATACTCGCAGGACACCTCCGAGCGCGGCTTCTCGTAGATCACCGCACAGCGCACCTCGGCCACGTGCTCGGCGCAGAAGTCACGCACCAGCTTGAGCGTCGCCCCGGTGTCGGCGACATCGTCGGCGACCAGCACCTTCGCCCCGGCCAGATCGACCGCGTTGGGTACCGGCGGCAGCACCACGGGCAGGTCGAGCCGCTGGTCCACGCCCGTGTAGAACTCGACGTTCATCACGTGCAGGTTCTTCACGTCGAGCGCGTAGCCGAGCGCGCCCGCGACGAACAGCCCGCCGCGCGCGACGGACAGGATCAGGTCAGGCTCGAACCCGTCGTCCGCGATCATGCGTGCCAGCGCCCTGCTGGCCGAACCGAACAACTCCCAGGTGAGCTCTTCCCGCTCAGCCATGCAACCTCCTTGCAACCCCGTCGCGGCGAGCATATGCGGCATGCCGATGGACCTTTCGAGAGCGGCGTTCGGAGAGGTCCACCCGGCGGCGGAGATCGTGAAAGGATGGGCGTGCACTCACCCGAAGGGTAGTGGTGGACCCCATCCACAAGCCCATGTCACGGTGGACCCGGAAGCGCGCCCTTTCGCTCCGCACAGCAACGTCGCTAACGTGCTTCCCGCGTACCACAGATCGATAACTTCAGGAGGCCGTGCACCATGACAGAGCAGTCCCCCGGCTTGTCCAACCTGCTCACGGAGAACCGGACATTTCCCCCGTCCGCAGAGTTCGCCGGGCAGGCGAACGCGACCGCGGAGTGGTATCAGCGGGCCGAGTTGGATCGTGAGGGGTTTTGGGCGGAGCAGGCGGAGCGGTTGTCGTGGGATACGAAATGGTCG
>NZ_VDFW01000036.1 GCF_006152065.1 Amycolatopsis alkalitolerans | reverse complement strand
GACACCGCAGCGGACAAACCCACCGACCCTACGGGCAAACACAGCAACGTAAACCGGACAGGATCACACGACACTAGCGTGTGGTGAAAACCCACTAGCGAAGGACTACGAACCGTAAGACTCCACCCGCCGTACTAGCGACGGCGAGCGTCACCGCTTCGAGTGACGCGGACGGTGAGCCGACGATCGCCTGGAGCACGATCAGGACGAGCGATCCGTAGCTCGCGTAGAACGCGAAAGTGCCGAGCGACTGCAGGTGCAGTTTCGCCGCGGAGGTCCGCATCCGCGAGAATGTGACCCTGCGGTGGAATTCGGTGTTCGCGACCGTCGTCAACGCGATCGCGACGACGTTCGCGGCGACCGACGCGATGAACGGGCGCGCGGCCAGGAAGATCAGTTCCTGCAGCCCCGTGGTCACCACGCCCGCCGTGACGTACCAGACCACCGGATGCGAAGAGGTGAGCCGGCGCCGCGCCCGCTCCCCGATCCACTGCGCGGTGGTCATGGCATCAACTTACCTGCCCTCAGCAACTTCTTGCACGGTACAACCGAGTGACGTTGATCTCGGGGTTCCGCGACGCCACACGTCCCGACGAATTGGAGTGATTTCAGTCACAGTGGTGATGAACTGGGGAAACGACGGGTTTCCGGCCCGGCCGCCGGAGCCACCCGGCGTGAGCAGGCCGGGCCCTCTACGGTCGGGCTACGAGCGCACGTAACTGAAGGGAAGAACACCATGCTCGCTTTGACCGATGCCGCCGCCGAGGCGATCAGCGCGCTGACCGCTCAGGAAGGCAAGCAGGAGACCGGTGGGCTGCGCTTCGCCGTGCAGACCCAGCAGGAGGCAGGCGCGCAGTTGGCGCTGTCCGTGGCCGAGCAGCCGGAGGCCGGTGACCAGGTCCTGGGCACGGACGCGGGGGCCCGGGTGTTTCTGGAGCCGCAGGCCGCCCAGTTCCTCGACGACAAGGTCCTCGACGTCCAGCAGGACGATCAGGGCCAGCTCAACTTCGCCGTGATGCCCTCTTCCGAGGCGTCCGGCGCGTAGCGAAAAGGCGTGGCAGGACGGCGCCCGGGAGCCGGCCTGCCACGTCAGAAGTGGGCGAGCAGTTCGGGAAAGCGCGATAGGTGCAGGACCCGGTCATCGGCCGGGTCGACCACGTCGTGCTCGAGGACCCACGTGCTCTCGTTCGGGATGAACACGGCGCCCAGCCCCGCTTGCCGGGCCGGCACGATGTCCGACTTCGGTGAGTTGCCGATCATCCACGCGCGCTCGGGGTGCAGCGAGTGCTCGTCTACCAGTTGCCGGTACGTGTCGGTGTGCTTCTCGCGCACGATGTGCACGCTGCCGAAATGGTGGTCGAGCCCGGACGCGTCGATCTTCCGTTGCTGCTCGGTCTGCTCGCCCTTCGTCAGCAACAGCAGGTCGTGCCGTGAGGCGAGTTCGCCGAGCGTCTCGGCGACGCCGGGGATCAGTTCGATCTCGTGGTTGATCAGCTGATCGGCGAGCTCGAGGATCTGGCCGCGCTCCTGCTCGGTCGCCGGGCGCTCGCGCAGGCGCGCCACGCAATCGTGCAGGCTGCGCAGGAACACCGCGGTGCCGTAGCCGTGCGTGGCCGCGTTCGCGCGTTCGATGTCGTCGAGGATCGCGCGCAGTTCGGCGCGGTCCAGCGTGGGGTGCGCGAGCCAGTCGAGGTAGTCGTTGATGACGCGCTCGAAGACGACGTTGTTCTCCCAGAGCGTGTCGTCCGCGTCGAAGATGAGGGTCTGTCGCACGCCAAAAATTGTACTGTCGTACCACTCAGCGGTGTACCGGATTCGGCGGCTCCTTGCCGGCGAGCACCGCGGTGATGTTCTCAGCGGCGAGCAAGGCCATCTGGGTTCGCGTCTCCACGGTCGCGGAACCGAGATGGGGGGTCAGTACGACGTTGTCCAGGTCCAGCAGGCGCGGTTCGACCGCGGGTTCGCGTTCGAACACATCCAGCGCCGCCCCGGCGATCTCGCGGGCGAGCAGCGCGTCGGCGAGCGCGGACTCGTCGACCACCGGTCCCCGGGTGGTGTTGATCAGGATCGCGCTCGGTTTCATCAGTTTCAGTGCGGCGGCGTCGATCAGATGACGCGTCTCGGCGGTGAGCGGGCAGTGCAGGGAGACGACGTCGGCCTGCCGCAAGAGCTCTTCCTTCGGATCCGACCGTCCACTGTAGACAACGTGCATGCCGAACGCCTCGGCCCGCTTCGCCATCGCCTGCCCGATCTGGCCCGGTCCGACGATGCCCAGCGTCTTGGCCTGAAGGCCGGTGCCGAGCATGAACCCGAGGTGGAAGGACCACGGCTGCCGCGCGCGCAGCAGGCGGTCGCCCTCCGCGATCCGCCGCGTGAGCGCGAGCAGGAGGCCGAACGCGAGATCCGCGGTCGCGTCGGTGAGGACGCCCGGCGTGTTCGTGACCAGGACGCCCCGGCCGGTCAGCGCGGGTACGTCGATGTTGTCGTAGCCCACCGCCACGTTCGCGACCACACGGAGGCCCGGTCCGGCGGCTTCGGCGACGGACGCGTCGATGCGGTCGTGCAGCATGCTCACGATCGCGTCCGCGCCCGCGACGGCCTTCCGCAGTTCGCCGGGTTCGAGCGCCCTGTCCTCCTCTGGCATCCAGACCTTGCCCGCCGCCCGCAGTTCGACCAGCGCCGCCTCGGGTATCCGCCTCGTGACCACGATCCGCATGGCTCCACCTTCCCTTGCGTGACCCCGGGCCAACAAGTACGTTCTTATCGAGAACTTTTGTGCGGATTGCGAACGGAGTATTTCGTGGCTGAGATACTTTCCCTGCGTGACGCCGTCGCGCGGCTGGTGCACGACGGGGACACCGTCGCGCTCGAAGGGTTCACGCACCTCATCCCGCATGCGGCTGGGCAGGAGATCATCCGCCAGCGGCGGAGGGAGCTGACCCTGGTGCGGATGACCCCCGACATCGTGTACGACCAGCTCATCGGCGCCGGCTGCGCGCGCAAGCTGATCTTCTCGTGGGGCGGGAACCCGGGGGTCGGCTCGCTGCACCGCTTCCGTGACGCGGTGCAGAACTCCTGGCCGGGGCCGCTGGAGATCGAGGAACACAGCCACGCCGGGATGGCCAACCGGTACGTGGCCGGCGCGTCCGGCCTCCCGTTCGCCGTGCTGCGCGGCTACTCCGGCACCGACCTGCCGGCGCACACCGACACGATCAAGCAGATCACCTGCCCGTTCACGGGTGAGCGGCTCGCGGCGGTCTCCGCGATCAACCCGGACGTCTCGATCATCCACGCGCAGCGCGCCGACCGCGCCGGCAACGTGCAGATCTGGGGGCTCGTCGGCGTGCAGAAGGAAGCGGTGCTCGCCGCGAAGCGCAGCCTCGTCACGGTCGAGGAGGTCGTGGACGAGCTGGATCCCGTGCCGGGGCAGATGATGTTGCCGTCGTGGGCGGTGACCGCGGTCGCCGAGGCGCCGCGCGGCGCGCATCCGTCCTACGCCCAGGGCTACTACGACCGCGACAACGAATACTACGAGTATTGGGATTCCATTGGCCGGAATCGGGACTCGTTCCAGGCCTGGCTTGACGAGAAGGTGTTCGCCATGGAGGGAGCCAAGTGACCGCGACGACCGATGAGCGGACTTACACATCCGACGAGATGATGTCGATCGCCGCCGCGCGCGCACTCGGCCGCCGACGTACTTTTCCCCGCGGAGGCGAAACCCAACACCGCGAGCAGCGGTGCTTCGTCGGCATCGGCCTGCCCTCCACCGCGGCCAATCTCGCGCGCCGCACGCACGCGCCGGATCTGGTGCTCATCTACGAATCCGGCACGCTCGGCTCGAAGCCGGGCCGCCTGCCCGCGTCGATCGGCGACGGCATCCTCGCCGAGACCGCGGACGCGGTGATCAGCGTGCCCGAGGTGTTCAACTACTGGCTGCAGCCCGGCCGGATCGACGTCGGTTTCCTCGGCGCCGCGCAGCTGGACAAGTTCGGCAACATCAACACGACGGTCATCGGCGAGGACTACGCGCATCCGAAGGTGCGGCTGCCGGGTGCCGGTGGCGCGCCGGAGATCGCGGCCTCCTGCCATGAGGTGTACATCGTGGTGCGGCAGACCAGGCGCAGTTTCGTCGACAGGGTCGACTTCATCACGTCGTTCGGCCACGGCACCGGCAAGGGGGACCGCGAGAAGCTCGGCCTGCGGGGCGCCGGGCCGACGCTGGTGATCACCGACCTCGGCGTGTTCCGGCCCGATCCGGAGACGGCCGAGTTGGTGCTGACCGAGGTCCACGAGGGCGTGACCGTCGAGCAGGTGCGCGAGGCGACGGGCTGGGATCTGAAGGTGTCCCCAGACCTGTCCACCACGACCCCGCCCAGCGAAGCCGAGCTGGCGACGCTGCGCGAACTGAAGGCGGCGTGATGGCCGACGCATTCGTTCTCGACGCGATCCGCACCCCGTTCGGCCGCTACGGTGGCGCGCTGGCGAAGGTCCGCCCCGACGATCTGGCCGCGCATGTGCTGCGCGAGCTGGCTTCCCGCAGCGGCCTCGATCCGTCCACTGTGGACGAGGTCGTGCTCGGCGACGCCAACCAGGCCGGCGAGGACAACCGCAACGTGGCCAGGATGGCGGCCCTGCTCGCCGGCTGGCCGACCAGCGTGCCCGGCAGCACCGTCAACCGCCTCTGCGGCTCCGGGCTCGACGCGGTGATGCAGGCCAGCCGGACCATTGCGACCGGGGACGCCTCGCTCGTCGTCGCCGGTGGCGTCGAGTCGATGACCCGTGCGCCGATGATCCTGCTGAAGCCGGAAAAGCCTTACGCGGCAACGAACCAGACACTGCATTCGAGCACGCTCGGCTGGCGCATGGTCAACCCGGAGATGCCGGAGCAGTGGACCGTCTCCCTCGGTGAGAGCACCGAGCGGCTGGCCGGGCGGTACGGCATCGCCCGCGAGGCGCAGGACGAGTTCGCGCTGCGCAGCCATCTCAACGCGGCCAAGGCCTGGGACGCCGGCTTCTACGACGATCACGTGATTCCGGTGCCCGGCACCGAGCTCACCAGGGACGAGGGCATCCGCCCGGACTCCACTTTGGACAAGCTGGCGAAGCTGAAGCCCGCGTTCCGCAAGGACGGCACTGTCACCGCCGGCAACGCCTCACCGCTCAACGACGGCGCGTCCGCGGTCCTGCTGGGTGACCAGAAGGCCGCCGACCGGCTCGGCAAGGCGCCGCTCGCGCGCATCGCGGGCCGTGGCGCCGCCGGGGTCGATCCCGACGTGTTCGGCATCGGCCCGGTCCGTGCCGCGGAGATCGCGCTGGAGCGGGCGGGGATCGGCTGGGAGGACCTCGCCGCGGTCGAGTTGAACGAGGCGTTCGCCGCGCAGTCGCTGGCCTGCCTGGCCGACTGGCCGAAGCTCGACCCGTCGATCGTGAACGTCAACGGCGGGGCCATCGCGATCGGCCACCCGCTCGGCGCCTCGGGCGGCCGCGTGCTCGGCGCGCTCGCCCACGAACTGCGGCGCCGCGGTGGCGGCTGGGGGCTCGCCGCGATCTGCATCGGTGTCGGACAAGGTTTGGCAGTCGTTCTCGAAGGGTGAAGGAGTACGGGCTATGGCAGCTCCTGCCAGTGACAAGTTGATCCTGCCGCGGTACCGGCGGGATCCCGAGGGCACGCATCCGCCGCTCGCGTCGCCGGGTTACGGCTCGACGAAGCTGCGGCACCCGAAGCAGCCGCTGGTCCTGCTGCCGCAGAAGCTCACCGAGGTGACCGGCCCGCTGCTGGGCCCCGGCCGGCTCGGCGAGCACGACAACGACCTGACGGTCCAGCACGACGGCGAGCCGCAGGGGCAGCGCATCATCGTGCACGGCAGGCTGCTCGACGGGGACGGCCGGCCCATCCCCGACTCGCTGATCGAGATCTGGCAGGCCAATGCCGGCGGCCGGTACCGGCACGTCAACGACAACTGGCCGTCCCCGATCGACCCGAACTTCACCGGCGCCGGGCGCACCGTCACCGACTCCGAAGGCCGGTACGAGTTCACCACGATCAAGCCCGGCGCGTACCCGTGGCGGAACCACGACAACGCCTGGCGCCCGGCGCATATCCACTTCTCGGTGTTCGGGCAGGCGTTCCCGCAGCGGCTGGTCACCCAGATGTACTTCCCGGACGATCCGCTGTTCTTCCAGGACCCGATCTTCAACTCGGTCCCGGACGAGAAGGCACGGCAGCGGATGATCTCGCGCTACGACCACGACCGGACGACCGACCACTGGGCGCTCGGCTTCGAGTGGGACATCGTGGTGCGTGGCCAGGAGCAGTCCGTTTTCGAAGACGAGGAGGACGAGTGAGCGATACTTTTGCCCTTCAGCGCTCGCTCGTCCGACTGGGTGCGGGTGTCCCGCAAGATACCGAGGAGGACGAGTGACGACGCCATCGCAGACCGTCGGTCCGTTCCTGGCGATCGGCCTGCCGTGGGAGGACGGGCCGACCGTCGTGCCCGAAGGCACCGCTGGCGCGGTGTGGATCCGCGGCACGGTCTACGACGGCGACGGCGACCCGATCCCGGACGCGCTGATCGAGACCTGGCAGGCGGACCCGGACGGCCGCTTCGATCACCCGGACGACCCGCGCGGGCGGGTGCCCGGATTCCGCGGGTTCGGCCGGTGCCCGACCGGCGACGACGGCACCTACCAGATCCTCACCCAGGTGCCCGGCGTGGTGCAGGGGCAGGCGCCGCATATCGATGTCTCGGTGTTCGCCCGCGGCCTGCTCGACCGGGTGGTCACCCGGATCTACTTCGCCGACGAGGCCGAAGCGAACGCCGCGGACGAGGTGCTGCGGTCGGTCCCCGAAAGCCGGCGGGGCACGCTCATCGCGGAGAAGGCCGCCGACGGTTACCGTTTCGACGTGCGCCTGCAGGGAGACGGCGAGACAGTATTTTTTGATGTCTGAACTGTTCGATCCGGTCCTGGCCGCGGGAGCCGTCCGCGACGAGGTGAGTGACGCCGCGTGGTTGCGAGCGTTGCTAGATGTCGAGGCGGCGCTAGCGGCGGCGGAGGCGGACGCCGGCCTGATCCCTCGTGAGCATGCCGACCGCATCGCGGAGGTGTGCCGCGAGGGCTACTTCGATGTGGCGGAGATCGGCGCGAAGGCGGTCGGCATCGGCAATCCCGCCGGTCCGCTCGTCCGCGAGCTCACCGCGCAGGCCGGCTCGGCCGGCCAGTACGTCCACTTCGGAGCGACCAGTCAGGACGTCATGGACAGCGCCGCCATGCTGCTGGCGAAGCGCGCGCTTGTCCCGCTGCTGGAGGACCTCGATGCGGCCGCGGACCAGGCCGCGCGCCTGGCCCGCGAGCACCGGGAAACCGTCCAGGCCGGGAGAAGCCTGTTACAGCAGGCGACGCCGGTGACCTTCGGGCTCACCGCGGCGGGCTGGCTGTCCGGTTTGGACGCCGCCGCGCACCGCCTGCGTGGCGTGCGCCTCGCCGCGCAGCTCGGCGGGGCGACCGGCACCCTCGCGTCGCTCGGTGAACGTGGGCCGCAGGTGCTCGCCGCGTTCAGCCGGCGGCTGGGGCTGGACGAACCCGTGTTGCCGTGGCATACCGAACGCAGCCGGATCGCGGAGCTCGCTACCGCGCTGGGCGAGCTGTCCGGCGTCGTCGGCGGGGTGAGCCGCACGATCACCCTGCTGGCGCAGACCGAAGTCGCGGAAGTCGCGGAAGTCGCGGAAGGCCGCGGCGGTTCGTCCACCATGCCGCACAAGCGGAACGCGATCGCCGCGATCGCGGCGCAGGCCGCGGCCCAGCAGGCGCCCGGACTGGTGAGCACGCTGCTGGGCGCGATGTCGCACGAGCTCCAGCGGGCGGCCGGTTCGTGGCACGCGGAATGGCGGCCGCTCACCGAACTCGTGCGCACCACGGGTTCCGCGATCTACTGGCTGCGCACGAGTTTCGAGCGTCTTCAGGTGGACCCGGAGCGGATGCGGGAGAACCTGGACGCGACCGGCGGCGCGATCCTGTCCGAACGTGTCACCACGGAGCTTGCCGCCGAGACCGGCCGGCTCGCCGCGCACGACGCGGTCACGGCCTGCGCCAAACGCGCGCTCGCGGGCGAAGGCGAGCTGGCGGATCTGCTCGCCGAGGATCCGTTGGCCGGCAAACATTTGACTCGCCAACGCATCGAGCAGCTGCTGGACCCGGCCGACTACCTTGGCAGTGCGCGGGTGTTCGTCGACCGCGTGCTGGCGGAAAGGGTGAGTAGTGAGCGTTGACGACCGAAGGGAGGAGACGCTCCAATTGACACAGCGCACTCGGTCCATGAGCATTGAGGTGCACCACGCTGTCGACGGCCCCGCCGATGGTCCGGCCGTCGTGCTGAGCAACTCCATCGGCAGCACGTTGCACATGTGGGACCCGCAGGTGAAACCGTTGGTGGACAACGGGTTCCGCGTGATCCGCTACGACACGCGCGGCCACGGACGCTCGCCGGTGCCGTCCGGCCCCTACGGCATCGACGACGTCGGCGAGGACGTGCTCGCGCTAATGGACCGGCTCGAGGTGCCGGCGGCGCATTTCGTCGGGCTGTCCCTCGGCGGGATGACCGGGATCTGGCTGGGGGAGAACGCCCCGGACCGCGTGCGCGATCTCGTACTGTGCTGCACCTCCGCGCAGCCCGGAAACACCCAGATGTGGCTCGACCGCGCCAAGACGGTGCGCGCCGAAGGCATGACGGAGATCGCCGCCGCCAGTATCCGGCGCTGGTTCACCCAGGACTGGATCGACGCGAACCCCGGGCAGGCGGCCACGATGCGCGAGATGACCGCCACCACGCCGGCGGAGGGCTACGCGGCCTGTTGCGAGCTGCTCGCCGATCTCGACCTCGTGCCCGCCCTGCCGAAGATCACCGCGCCGGCGCTGGTGATCTCGGCCGCCGAGGACAAGGCACTCCCGCCGGATCACGGCCGCGTCATCGCCGACGGTATTCACGGTGCGCGGTTCGAGGTCGTCGAGCACGCGGCACACCTGGGCAGTTACGAACAGGCCGGCCCGTTCACCCAGTTGATTCTCGAGCACCTGGAGGGCGCGTGAGCGACGAGATCTACGACGCCGGTATGAAGGTCCGCCGCGAGGTCCTCGGCGACGCCCATGTCGACCGCGCGGTCGCGAACACCACCGAGTTCACGAGCAAGTTCCAGGACTACATCACGCGCTCGGCGTGGGGGTCGGTCTGGACCCGTGAGGGGCTCGACCGCAAGACACGCAGCTGCATCACGCTCGCCGTGCTGACCGCTCTGCACTGCGAGAACGAGATCCCGATGCACGTCCGCGCGGCGATCACGAACGGCCTGTCCCCGGACGAGATCGGCGAGGTGCTGCTGCACACCGGCGTGTACGCGGGCGTCCCCGCGGCGAACGCGGCCTTCGCCCTCGCCCAGAAGACACTGTCGGAAATGGGCGAAGTAAGTTAGTCCCATGGAAGAGCGCGCGGCCCATCACGTGCAGTCGCTGGAACGCGGCCTGGCCGTGATCCGCGCCTTCAACGCGGGCGCGCCCGAGCTCACACTGTCCGATGTGGCCAGGGTGACCGGCTTGACCCGAGCCGCCGCGCGCCGGTTCCTGCTCACGCTCACCGATCTCGGGTACGTCCGCACGGACGGCAAGTACTTCTCGCTCACCGCGCGCGTTCTCGAACTCGGCTACTCGTTCCTGTCGAGCATGACCCTGCCCGAGGTCGCCCAGCCGCATCTGGAACAGCTCTCCGCCGAGGTGCGCGAGTCGAGTTCCGTTTCCGTGCTCGACGGCGCCGACATCGTGTACGTCGCGCGCGTCGCCGTCTCGCGGATCATGACCGTGACCATCAACGTCGGTACGCGTTTCCCCGCGCATGCCACGTCGATGGGGCATGTCCTGCTCGCCGGGCTGGATCGGGCCGCGTTCGAGCAGTACCTCGCGGAAGCGGCGCTGGACAGGCTGACCGCGCGCACCCTCACCGACCCGGAGGCGCTGCGAGCGCAACTCGACATCGTGCGCGAGCAGGGCTGGGCGCTGGTCGACCAGGAACTGGAAGAGGGCCTGCGCTCGGCCGCGGCGCCGATCCGTGACCGCCGCGGCAGCGTCGTCGCCGCGGTGAACGTGTCCACGCACGCGAGCCGGACCACGCGCGAATCGGTCCGGGACGAGATGCTCCCGCCGCTGCTCGCCGCCGCGAAACGGATCGAAGCCGACCTCGCCATCACGCCGGTCCAGGCGCGCCGTGGCTGAGTGCGCCGGGTTGCTGCTCGCCGCCGGGGCCGGCCGCCGGTTCGGGCGGCCGAAAGCGCTGGTCGAACTCGACGGGGAGCCGTTGCTGCGCAGGGCGTTGCGGGTGCTGACCGAAGGTGGTTGCGGGCCGGTCCGGGTGGTGCTCGGCGCGCGGGCCGAGGAGGCCAGGGCGCTGCTGCCGGATCCCTCGGTGGCGGTGTTCGCCGAGGACTGGGCGACCGGGATGGGCGCGTCGCTTCGCGCCGGGTTGCGTGCGCTGCCCGAGGCGGACGCCGTACTGGTGCACCTCGTCGATCTGCCCAAGGTGGACGCGCGGGTGATCGCCCGGCTCGCCGCGCTGGCCTCGCCGGAGGTCGTCGCCCGTGCCGCTTACGACGGTGTCCCCGGACATCCGGTGCTTTTCGGGCGGAAATGGTGGGAGGAGATCGCCGGGTCCGCCCGGGGTGATCGCGGCGCCCGCGACTGGCTCGCCACCCGCGACGACCTGCGGCTCGTCGAGTGCGCCGAGCTGGGCAGCGGCTTCGACGTCGACACGCCCGAGGATCTGCCCACTACTCTGGAACCGTGATGGTCACTTCACCGGAAGAACTGGCGACGACCCTCGAGAGTACGGGGTACCTCGCTGACGAAGGCGTAGCCACCGCCGCGTTCCTCGCGCTGAGTATGCAACGCCCGCTGTTCTGCGAGGGCGAGCCCGGAACGGGGAAGACTTCGCTCGCGATCGCGCTGTCCCAGTCGCTCAAGCTGCCACTCATCCGGTTGCAGTGCCATGAGGGCATCGACGCGGCGCAAGCGCTGTACGAATGGGATTTCCCGCGCCAACTGCTGCACCTGCGCGCGCTCGAAGCGGGCAGCGAGCGGCTCGACGTCGAGGCAGCCGAGCAGTCGCTCTACACCGAGCGTTTCCTGCTGGCCCGCCCGCTGCTGAAGGCGCTCACCACGGCCCCGTGCGTGCTGCTGGTCGACGAGATCGACCGCGCGGACGACGAGTTCGAGGCGTTCCTGCTGCAGTTGCTGGACGAGAACGCGGTGACCATCCCCGAGTTCGGCGAGGTGCGTGCCGAGCAGCCGCCGCTGGTGATCCTGACCTCCAACCGCACTCGCGAGGTGCACGACGCCCTCAAACGGCGGTGCCTGTACCACTGGCTCGAACACCCCGACCTTTCGCGCGAGGTCGCGATCCTGCGCAGGCGCATCCCGGGGGTCGGCGAGCGCCTGGCGACGCAGGTGGCCGTGGCCGTGCGGCGGCTGCGCGAGCTGGAGCTGCTGAAGCCGCCCGGCGTCGCGGAATCGCTGGACTGGGCGCAGGCGCTGCTGGCGCTCAACCGTGACGAACTGGACGTCGAGACGGCGGCCAAGACGCTCGGCGCGGTGCTCAAGTACACCGAGGACATGGAGCGGGTCCGCGCGAAGCTGGACGCGCTGCTGGCCTGAGCCGCCTCCCCGGAGACTCCCGCGATGTGCGTCGAGCGGCAGTCCGAAGTGGACCCGATGATCAAGGCAGGTGCGGTCAACGTGCCGACGGCCGGCGATTCGCCTGAGCTGCGGCAGGTGGCCGGGCCTCGGGTGCACATCCTGACGGCGATATGCCTCGGCCACCCCCGAGTTGGCGGGCGTGCTGATCCGGCCGGACGGCTTGGAGGCGCCGTCGCGCTGGTTCAGGGCGGCGGAGAGTTCACCGGCGGCCTCGCGCACGTAGCCGGAGAAGTTATCGGGTTGGTCGGTCCAGTGCTCGAACGCGGTCTGAAAGATGGCGGCGCCGACCTGCGCGAGCAGCTTCGCCCCGAAATTCGGTCGCGCCTCGTTGCCGCAGCGCGCCGGTGAGCGCTTCGGTGACGGCGGCGAATTTGGTCCGTTCGCGTTCCCGTAACTCAGGGCTGGACTTGATGACGTCACGGCGTTCGGGAGCGCGGACGACCTGTTCGCCGAGCATTTCGCCGATTTCAACTGCACCGAACGGGCCGGGCTGACCCGCCGCACCTTCCCGCTACCTCACGGACAAGCGGGATGTGCTGTTCGCGGGGACGATCGCATCGAGCGATGAGGAACGCCTCGACGGCGCGCTCGCGGAACTGCCGCGCGGCTGCGACGGCGTCGTGGTCGACACCGTCGAGAAGCGGACATCGCCGCCCTTTTCGAGCACGTGGGCGAACTGGACCACGTGGTCTACACGGCCGGGGATCCGGCGGATCAGCGTGCTCTCGCAGACCTTCCGCTGGAGGAGGCCCGGCGGCAGTTCGACGTCCGCTTGTGGGGTGTGGTCGGCGCCGCCAAGCATGCCGCGGCCCGTATCCGGCCGGGCGGCTCGATCGTCATGACGTCCAGGACGATCGGTGTCCGCCCCACGCCGGGTTCGGCGCTCGCGGCCGCTGGTGCCGGTGCGGCAGATCGCCGCGACGCACCTGTACCTGATGGAGAACCGCTTCGTCATCGGCACCGTGCTCACCGTCGACGGCGGCTTCACCCTGACCGGAAACTAGCCGGGCAGGGTCTGTTCGAGTTTCAGCAGATGCTCGACGAGGGCGCTGGGGTGGCCGGGCGCCAGGTAGATCTCGGCTTCGCTGCCGGCGCCGACGGCGTAGTTGAGGTAGCGGCCCCAGTCCGTGTCGGCGTAGTGCAGCGGTTGTTCGAGCCGGTGGTAGCGGTTGAGCTCGTCGCGGCGGGCGGCGTACAGCTCCCCGGTGCCGGTGACCGGGCGCTGCAGGACGTTCACGAGGTCGCGGATGTCCCAGCCGGGCATGCGATCCTCCCGGCCTGCCTCCTCGAGTTCGGCGACGCGGATCAGCAGCGGACGGCCGCCACCGGCGCGGGTGTCGGGCAACTCGGCCACCAGCGCGTCGGCGAGGCGCTCACGGTCGACGGGTTTGAGGGCGATCCCGTCGTCGACCCGGATGGCGACGACACCCTGAAGCCCGCGCGCCGCGGCGAGAATCCCGTAGGTGCGCTGCCCGTCGTGGACCCAGCCGTAGTACTCGAGCGAGGCGTTGGTCAGCAGCGGGAGCAGGTCGAGGAACTCGGCGTCGAGGCGGCCATGGCGATCAAGGAGGCCGGACTCCTGCAGCATGTCGCGCAGCCGTTGCTCGGCGGCGAGTTTCTCGGTGTCGGGGAGCCAGACCGGTTCGGGGCGCAGGACGAGGTGCAGCGAGCCCAGGTTCTCCCGCTCGACGGCGCCCGCGAGCGCGTCGAGGGGGAGGCTGAGGTAGTCGCTGCGGACGGCGGGCATACCTATTCGCCGATGACCGGTGGCGTCGCCCGGATGTCATTGCCGAAGATCGAGTCGGGGTCGGCTTCGAGGAGGTAGTCGGGCCGCTGGTGCTCCTGGTCCTCCTCGCCGCGCCCGCGCTGGCCCGCGGCGCCCATCGGCGCGCCGCTGGCCCCCCTGGCCCCGCTCCGGCCAGCTGCGGCTTCCTCGGCGGCCGCGGCATTGCCGAGATTGCCGGCGCCCGTGCTCTTCCCGCCGCCGAGCCGGTTGGCGCCCGCGGAACGGGCGCTCTCGCCGGCCGCGCCGCCACCACCGCGACGGCTGGTCTCCTCCGCGGAGCCGTAGAGGCGGTTGGCCGCGCTGTTGCCGCCGCGCCCCGCGCCGCCTGGGGTGTTGCCGCCGCTTGCGCCGCCGCGGTAGCTCGAGCCAGTGCGCTGGGTGTCGGAGCCGCCGGTACCGCCGGCGGGGCCCGGTACGTACGCGTTGCTGCCTGTTCCGCCCGGTACGCGGCCGCCCGACAGGTTCGGCGGCCGGCTCACCGGACCGATGTTCGGGCCGACCGGGGCGACGGAGGTCACCGGCCCGGTGGTGTTCAGCCTCGGCGGCGGGCTGACCGGCCCAGAGGCGGCCGGGCCGCCGGAGGACGGCGCCGGCACGGAGGTGGAGGTGTTGCCGACGTTGGTGTACTCGGACGTGAGATGCCCGCTCACCACGTTCGGGCTGGCGGGCTTGACGCTCACCGAGGTGCCGTCGGACTGGAGCGGTTGGTAGCTCATCGGGATGGTGGACTGGGTGGAGTTCGTGGCCGACGAGTACTGCTGCATCACGCGGACGTTCGTCTCGTTGGCGGCGTTGTGCTTGTCCATCCCGTCCTGGTACGACGTGATGTCGCTGACGGCCATCGAGGGTCCGACGACCGGGATGGCCGCCTTGAGGACCGTCGACCAGCCGCTGGGCTTCTGAGGCGCGGGCGGGACCGGCACGACCGAGCTTTTCGCGGTGCCCAGCGAACCGGTCTGGGCGTTCATCGCGTTGGTGGTCTCGTCGAGGGGGACGGAGGAATCCCCGAAGGCGACGGCGAGGGGCCCCGCACCGGCGCCGGCCGCGTCACCGGAAGCACCCGTCCAGGACTGGCTCATCCGCTTCTGCAGGGCGACGATCGCGGTCAGCTCGTCGCGATAACCGCGCGACAGGTCGTTGATCGAGTCGCCGATCGCCTGGAGGACCTCCGGTCTGCCGGCGGTGAAGTTGTCATAGATCTGCGTGCCGTCCATCGCTCCCCCTCAGGAACCCTGCAGCGTCTTGATCATAGCCTGAGCCAGCTGTTTCGCGGTATCACACGAGTCTTGGGCGCCGCTGTAACCGTCGGCGCTCGCGGTCAGGACCTGAGTATCGCTGATCGCGACCGAAAGATCACACTTACCCGAAGACCGCTCATCGACCATGTCGGCGAAGACCCCCTGATAACCGGACACCTCCGTCGGGTCGGCGTACGCGACCAGGCCCTTTTTGTAATTGTTGAAGATGGCGGTCAGCCCGGGAAAATTTGGGTCGGTGATCTTCCGCTGGATGTGGACCTGAATGCTTCTCGTTTTTGGTCCGCTGTAGTCATTCCAGGAGCACGCGTTCCCGGCGATGACCGCCTTGTCAGCGGCCGTCACCGTACCCGGCGCCGTATACCCGAGTGATTTCAGCAACGCGGCCGGTAGGAGGTCGCACGGCTTCGTACGGTAGGGCTCTGCGTCGAGTGCGGGCGGGGAGGACTGCGTGCCAGAAGTTGCTGGAGCGGGCGTACCCGTTCCAGCCGGCGCAGGCGCGCCAGGAGTGGAGCGTGAGCAGCCTGCGAGCGCGAGCGTGGCTCCGAACGCCAAACATGCCCCCAGGCGCAGGACAGTTCCCCTCACTGAGTGACGCCTCCAGCCGACTTGCGCACCGCGTCGGTGTTCTCGTCCTCGCCGGTTTGCTTCGCCCTCTTCGCCGCCTCAAGTTTTTGTATGTAGTTGTCGACGTAGTCGAGCATCGACTTGTGCTGGTCGCGCAGTTGACCGAGTGACTTTCCCCAGGTCCCCATGTATGCGATGGTCGAGTCATCATTAGCAGGGGTGTTGTAGACCGAGTTCACCATGAACTCCAGCGTGTCTCCCCGCTTCGCGATGCTCTGCTGCCGTTCCTTCCACGACGTCAGGATCGCGTCGATCTCCGCGACGCTTGGGAACTCGAACGCCCCCGACACGCTCTGCGCGGCGGACCCCACGTTCGCCCACGTCGACATGTCGCCGAAGACCTCTTGTGCGGCCTCCGTAGCCTGACCGATCGGCTCCAGCACTGTTGCCTCCCCGCTACTGGACGGTGACCGTCTGACGCACGAAGCCTAGCGGACGGTTCCCGCCAACGACGGCACAATGGAGTGGTGCACTCCGCTGACCCATTGCCCGCCCTCGTCGGTTTCGCGACCGCCTTGCGGGAGGCCGGGCTGCCCGCCGGACCCCAGCGCGTCCACACGTATCTCGAAGCGGTACAGAGCGTGGACCTGGCCGACATCAACAACCTCTACTGGGCCGGACGGGTGACACTGTGCGCCGACCCCGATGACCTTCCGCGCTACGACGACGCCTTCGCCCAGTGGTTCGCCGCCGAGCCGCCCGGGCCGAAGCCGGTCACGGTCGCCAAGGAGAAGAAGGCCCGGATGGCCGCGATGTCCGGCGAACCCGCCGGGGACGGCCAAGGCGAGCAGGAGGCCGACGAGCTGCGTGTCGCCGCGAGCGACACCGAGCTCCTCCGCCAGCGCGACCTCGCCGAACTCACTGCGGCCGAGCGCCGCCACCTGCGCGAGCTGCTCGCCACGCTCAAACCCCAGCCGCCCGTGCGCAAGTCCCAGCGGCAGCGCCCCGCCAAGAAGGGCGACCTCGACCCGGACCGCACGCTGCGTGCGATGCTCGCCGGCGGCGGGGAGCCCGTGAAACTGGCCCGCCGCAAGAAGACCACGCGGCCGCGGCGGATCGTGCTGCTGGTCGACGTGTCCGGGTCGATGAGCCCGTATGCCGACTCCCTGCTGCGCTTCGCACACGTTCTGGTCCGGAACGCGCCGCAGACCGAAGTCTTTACGCTCGGCACGAGGCTCACCCGCGTCTCCCGCCAGCTGCGCCAGCGCGATCCGGAACGGGCGATGCTCGGCGCCGGCGAGGCGGTCCCCGATTTCGCCGGCGGCACGCGCCTCGGCGAAACCCTCCGCGTCTTCCTCGACCGCTGGGGCCAGCGCGGGCTTGCCCGCCGTGCCGTCGTCGTGGTGTTCTCGGACGGTTGGGAGCGCGGCGATCCGGCTCTTCTGGGCGAGCAGCTGGCCAGAATGCGGAGATTGGCGCACTCTGTGCTCTGGGTGAACCCCCATGCGGGACGCGACGGTTACGCCCCGGTGCAATCGGGCATCGCGGCGGCGCTCCCGCACCTCGATCACCTGTTGGCCGGGCACAGCCTGGCCACACTGGAACGACTGCTGGTGGAGATACGCGATGCATGATGTACTGGACGAGCTCTACAAGCGCTGGGCCGAGGGCGAGGCGATCGGCCTCGGTACCGTCGTGTCCACGTTCTCCTCGGCGCCTCGCGCGCCCGGCGCCGCGATGCTCGTCGGCGCGGACGGGGAGGTCGTGGGCAGCGTGTCCGGCGGCTGCGTGGAAGGCGCGGTCTACGAGCTGGCGCAGGAGGTCGTCGCCGAGCGCAAACCGGTCCTGCAGCGCTACGGGGTCAGCGATGACGACGCCTTCGCGGTGGGCCTGACCTGCGGCGGGATCATCGACGTCTACGTCGAGCGGGTGGACAAGGACTCCATGCCCGAGCTCGAGGACGTCGTCGATTCCGTCCATAAAGGACAGCCGGTCGCGGTGGTGACCATGATCGAGCACGGTGACGCCGAGCGGGTCGGCCGTCACCTGATCGTCTGGCCGGACCGCACGAAGGGCACGCTCGGTACCCAGCGCATCGACGACGCGGTGATCGACGACGCGCGCGGCCTGCTCGCCACCGGCCGCACCGCCACCCTGCACTACGGCCTCGAGGGCGAGCGCCGCGGCGAAGGCATGTCGGTGTTCGTGAACACCTTCGAACCGCCGCCGCGGATGCTCGTGTTCGGCGCGATCGACTTCGCCGCCGCGATGGCCCGGATGGGTGGCTTTCTCGGGTTTCAGGTGACTGTTTGTGACGCCAGGCCGGTGTTCGCGACCGCGAGCCGGTTCCCGGGCGCGGACGAGGTGATCGTGGACTGGCCACATCGTTATCTCAAGGCCGAAGCCGAGGCCGGGCGGATCGACCGGCGCACGGTCCTCGCGGTGCTGACCCACGACCCGAAGTTCGACGTGCCGTTGCTGGAGGTCGCGCTCCGGCTCGACCTCGGGTACGTCGGTGCGATGGGCTCGCGGCGCACGCACGACGACCGGATGGCCCGGCTGCGCGAAGTCGGCATGACCGAAGAAGAACTCGCGCGGCTGTCTTCGCCGATCGGCCTGGATCTCGGCGCCCGCACGCCCGAAGAGACCGCGGTGTCCATCGCCGCGGAGATCATCGCGCGGCGGTGGGGCGGCGGCGGCCAGCGGCTCACCGAGCTGTCCGGGCGGATTCACGCGTCGTAGTTCCACATCTGGTTGATCGTTCGCAAGAATTTTGTCGGTCCGCCGCACAATCGATCTTCGCGGATTCGGGAGAAATCGAGGAATATCAGCGCGTTTGCGGAATGGCTCCAAAGAGGCCACCTGTTGAGGACTTGTCCCGTCGCGACATAAGTAGCAGGCTCCGGTGTGAAGCCGATCACCCAGCTCCCACCACTGGAGGGCCTCAATGCGTATCACCGTCACAGTCGACGGAACCGAGTACTCCGACGAGGTCGAACCCCGTACCTTGCTCGTGCACTATCTGCGGGAAACACTCGGGAAAGTCGGCACTGTCATCGGCTGCGACACCAGCAACTGCGGTGCGTGCACCGTCCACCTCAACGGGCACAGCGTGAAGTCCTGCTCGGTGCTCGCGGTGCAGGCGGACGGTTGCGAGATCACGACGATCGAAGGGCTCGCGCGCGACGGGCAGCTCCATCCCGTGCAGCAGGCCTTTCACGACAACCACGCGCTGCAATGCGGGTACTGCACGCCCGGCATGATCATGCAATCGATCGATCTACTCGCCGACAACCCGGATCCGGACGAGAAGGCGGTCCGTGAAGGGCTCGAAGGAAACCTGTGCCGGTGCACGGGTTACCAGAACATCGTCCGCGCGGTGCGCGATGCCGCGCACCATATGAGTCCCGGCGCCGGCCCGGAGGCCGAGCGGGTCTCCGAAGACGTGCGCGCGCCGAGCGCGATCGGAGGCGAGTGAGGTGACCGCCACGATCGAACCCGAGGTCGGCAAGGCTCGCACCCGGAAAGAGGACGGGCGGCTGATCACCGGCCGCACCCGCTGGACCGACAACATGACGCTGCCCGGCCTGCTGCATCTGGCTGTCCTGCGCAGCCCGCTGGCGCACGCCAGGATCAACAGCATCGACACGTCCGCGGCGAAGGAGAAGCCCGGCGTCGTGGCCGTGTACACGGCGACCGATCTCGACCCCGGGGGCAGCATCGGCATGCCGTGCGCCTGGCCGATCACCCCGGACATGAAGACGCCCCGGCGCCCGGTGCTCGCGGCCGACCAGGTCAACTTCGCCGGTGAAGGTGTCGCGGTCGTCGTCGCACGCAGCAAGGCCCAGGCCCTCGACGCGCTCGAAGCGATCGAGGTCGACTACGAGGACCTGCCCGTCGTGCTGGGCCTGGAGAACGCGCTGGCCGAGGGTGCGCCGCTGGTCCACGAGGAGCTGGGCACCAACCGCAACGCCCTGTGGGTGTTCGACTCGGGCGAAGCGGGCTCGGGCGGCAACGCCGAGGAAGCCATCTCCAGCGCGGAAATCGTCGTCAAGCGGCGGTTCCGGCAGCAGCGGCTGATCCCGGCGTTCATGGAGCCGCGCTCGTGCGTGGTGGACCCGACCGGCGCGCAGATCGTCATGTGGTCGGCGACCCAGATCCCGCACATCCTCAAGACGATGGCGGCGCTGACACTCGGGATCCCCGAGCACAAGCTGCGCGTGATCGCCCCGGACGTCGGTGGCGGGTTCGGCGGCAAGATCGGTGTCCTGCCCGAGGAGACGATGGCACTGCTGGTGGCCCAGAAACTGGGCAAACCGGTGAAGTGGACGGAAACCCGCTCGGAGTGCATGCAGACCGCGCACCACGGCCGCGACCAGATCCAGGACATCACGATCTCGGCCAACCGCGACGGCACGGTGACCGGGCTCAAGGTCGAGCTGCTCGCCGACCTGGGCGCGTACAACGGCCTGGTGGGCCCCGGTGTGCCGATCCTCGGCGCGTTCATGTTCAACGCGATCTACAAGATCCCGGCCTACCATTTCGCCTGCACCAACGTGTTCACGAACACGACGCTCACCGACGCCTATCGCGGCGCCGGGCGGCCGGAGGCGACGTTCGCGATCGAGCGGATCATGGACGAGCTCGCCGCCGAGCTGGGCATGGACCCGATGCAGCTCCGCGAGAAGAACTGGATCAAGCACGAGGAGTTCCCGTACACCACGGTCTCGACGCTGACCTACGACTCGGGCAACTACGAGGCCGCGACCGAGAAGGCCATGCAGCTGTTCGACTACGAGGGCCTGCGGCGTGAGCAGCAGGAGCGGCGGGACCGCAACGATCCGGTCCAGCTCGGCATCGGCATCTCGACGTTCACCGAGATGTGCGGTCTCGCGCCGTCCCGGGTGCTCGGCTCGCTGGACTACGGTGCCGGTGGCTGGGAGTCGGCCTCGGTGCGGATGCTGCCGACCGGCAAGGTCGAGGTCGTCACGGGCGCGTCGGCGCACGGCCAGGGGCACGAGACGGCGTGGAGCCAGATCGTGGCCGACCAGCTCGGGGTGCCGTTCGAGGACGTCGAGGTGATCCACGGGGACACCCAGTCCTCGGCGAAGGGCCTGGACACCTACGGCTCGCGGTCGCTGGCCGTCGGCGGGATCGCGGTGGTCAAGGCGGCGGAGAAGGTCGTCGCGAAGGCTCGCACGATCGCCGCGCACCTGATGGAGTGTTCGCCGGACGACCTCGAGTTCGAGCGGGGCAAGTTCACCGTCCGCGGCACCGACAAGTCGACCACGATCCAGGACGTCGTGTTCGCGACGTTCATGGCGCACAACCTGCCCGACGGCGTCGAGCCCTCGCTGGACTCCGACGCGGTGTACGACCCGGAGAACTTCTCGTTCCCGCACGGCACGCACCTGTGCGCGGCCGAGGTGGACACCGAGACGGGCCGGGTGACGCTGCGGAAGTACGTCTGCGTCGACGACGTCGGCGCGGTGGTGAACCCGCTGATCGTGGAGGGCCAGGTGCACGGCGGGCTCGCTCAGGGCATCGCACAGGCGCTGTTCGAGGAGGCGACGTTCGACGAGGGCGGCACGCTGACGACGGGCACGTTCGTCGACTACCTGCTGCCCTCGGCGGCCGACCTGCCGAGCTTCACGACCGAGCGCACGGAGACGCCGTCCACGACGAACCCGCTGGGCGTCAAGGGAGTCGGTGAGGCGGGCACGATCGCCTCGACCCCGGCGGTGGTCAACGCCGTGATCGACGCGGTACGGCATATGGGCGTCAACGACATCGAGATGCCGTGCTCGCCGATGCGAGTGTGGTCCGCGATCCAAGCTGGAGGTGCCCAGTGATCCCCGCTGCCTTCGACTACGTCGCTCCGTCCACGGTGGATGAAGCGGTCCAGGCGCTTTCGAACGCCGGCGAGGACGCCAAGGTGCTGGCGGGCGGGCAGAGCCTGCTGCCGGTGCTGCGGATGCGGCTGGCGGCCCCGTCGACGATCGTCGACCTCGGCAAGATCGCCGAACTGCGCGGTGTCCGCGAAGAGGGTGCCTCGCTCGTGATCGGGGCCATGACCACGCACTACGACGTGCAGCGCGACCACCTGATCGCCGAGCACGCCGCGCTGCTGGCCAGGGCCACCGACACGGTGGCCGACCCCCAGGTGCGCCATCGCGGCACGTTCGGCGGTTCGCTCGCGCACGCCGACCCGGCCGGCGACCTGCTCGCCCCGGCGCTCGCGCTGGACGTCGAGATGGTCGTCGCCGGCATGGACGGGCGGCGCACGGTGCCCGCGGCCCAGTTCTTCCAGGACTTCTTCACGACGGCGCTCGCGCCCGACGAGATCCTGGTGGAGGTCCGCGTGCCCAAGCACACCGGGTGGCGCGCGCACTACGAGAAGTTCAACCGGGTCGCGCAGGCCTGGTCGATGGTGGCCGTCGGGGTCACGGTCCGGACCGAGGGCGACGTGATCGCCGAGGCGAGGGTCGCGCTGACCAACATGGCGGCGATCCCGGTGCGGGCCACCGCGGTCGAACAGGCGCTGGTCGGGCAGCCGGCGTCGGCGGAGAACATCCGCGCGGCGGCCGCCCATGCCGCGGAAGGGACGGACCCGACACCGGACGCCAACGCCGATGTCGCGTACCGCCAGCAACTGGCCCGCGTGCTCACCGGCCGCGCCGTCTCGGCGGCGGTGACCGCGTAGACAGTGTGGCGTGGAAAGCGCTCTCACGGCGTAAAGTGCCGTGAGAGCGCTGTTCCACCGACGACGAAGGGAGTCAGGCCGTGCGGCTTGACCATGAGTTCACCGTTCCGGCGCCGCCCGGCGACGTCTGGCAGGCCGTCACCGATCCCGAGAGCGTCGCGCCGTGCATGCCCGGAGCCACGCTGACGAAGGTCGAAGGTGACACGTTCGCCGGCACGGTCAAGGTCAAGCTGGGCCCGATCTCCTTGCTGTACAAGGGCTCCGGTGAGTTCCTGGAGAAGGACGAGTCGGCGCACAAGATCGTGATGAAGGCGTCCGGCAAGGATGCTCGCGGTGCCGGCACGGCGGCCGCGACGGTCACCGTGACGCTCGCCGAGGACGGCGGGCACACGAAGGGCACCGTCGCGACCGACCTCAACGTGACCGGGCGCCCCGCCCAGTTCGGCCGGGGCATGATCTCCGAGGTCGGCGGCAAGATCCTGGACCAGTTCGCGTCCAACCTGGCGGACCGGCTGAGCGCTGTCGAGGAACCCGCGGCGGAGGCTCCCGCGGAGACGGCTGCCGAGCCGAAGCCGAAGCTCGAGGCCGTGAAGCCCGCGCCCGCCAAGGAAACCGAGGCCATCGACCTGTTCGACCTCGCGGGTTCCTCGGTCGCCAAGCGGCTCGCGCCCGTGCTCGCCGGGATGGCCGGCCTGCTGATCATCGTCGCGATCATCCGCGCGCTGCGGCGCAAGTAGGGTTTTCGGCTTCCAGCAGGCGAAAGTGGTGCCGGGCACAGCTGGCCGGCCGTTGCACCCACGTACCGACGTGGTGATGATCGGAGCGGGCCAGGCGGGGCTGTTGGCCGCGTATCACCTGCGGCGGACCGGGTCGCGGGCGGCCCCGGGTTCGTGGTGCTCGACCACGGCAAGCGGCCGGGCTGCGTGTCGAGAGCGCGATAGGCACCTGGGAGAGCCCGTTCTGTGTCACCGAGATCCGCCAGCCCCTAGACCGGTAGCGAGAAGACGCGCCGCGCGTTGCCGCCGAGGAAGAGTTCGCGCGCCTCCGCGCCCAGGCCGAGGTCGTCGAGACGCTTGAGACACTGGGCGGGCGTCACCATCGGGTAGTTGCTGCCGAACAGCACGCGCGTGCGGCCCCGCCCGCGCATGTACTCGACCAGTTCGGGCGGCAGCCGGTGTACCGCGTACGCCGAGGTGTCGATGTGGAAGTTGGGGTATTTCCGGGCCAGGGAAAGGACTTCGGGCAGCCACGGGTACCCGACGTGCCCGCCGATCACGACCAGTTGAGGGAAGTCCAGCAGCACTTCGTCGAGGTACGGGATCGGGCGGCCCGGCTCGGACGGGCAGAGCGGGCCGGTGTGCCCGATCTGGGTGCAGAACGGCACGTCCTCCTCGACGCAGGCGACGTACGCCGGGTAGTAGCGGCGGTCGTTCGGCGGCAGGTTCCACAGCCAGGGCACGACGCGCACGCCGACGAACCCGAGGTCCCGCACGCAGCGGCGGATCTCGCGCACGGCGCCGACCGGATCGGTCAGATCCACGGTCGCGACCCCGGCGAACCGGTCCGGATGCCCGGCCACCAGTCCGGCGACTTCGTCGTTCGAGATCAGCACCCCGTTCGGCCCGTGCCACGCCGAGACAAGGCCGACGCGGACCCCGGCCTCGTCCATCGCACCGAGCGTCGCCGGCAGCGGCGGCGCGGTGCGCTCCATGCCGGTCCAGCGCAGCAGGGACTCCAGCCACGGCTGGGCCATGAACCGCTGGTTGGGCTGCTGCATCCAGACGTCGATGATCTCGTCGGTCATCTGCCCATCCTGACCGGGTTGACACGGTGACTCAATGGATCAATAGTAGACCTTTGACGGGCGGGCAGGAGGCGCGGAATGGTGTGCGGATGAACAGTGCCAGGGGCATGCTCACCGTGGATCGTCTGCTCGAACTGGTCGAAGAAGGCGTGCTCGACACCGTCCTCGTGGCGATGACCGACATGCAGGGGCGCCTGCAGGGCAAGCGATGCGCGGCCGAGTACTTCGTGAACGAGGTCGTCCCGCAGGCGACGGAGGCCTGCAACTACCTGCTGGCCGTGGACGTCGACATGAACACGGTCGACGGCTACGCGATGTCCTCCTGGTCGCAGGGGTACGGGGATTTCGTGCTCCGGCCCGACTTCTCCACCTTGCGCCGGGTGCCGTGGCACGAGGGCACGGCACTGGTGCTGGCGGACGTCGAGTGGGTCGAAGGCGGGCATGTGGCGGCCTCGCCGCGGCAGGTGCTGCGCCGCCAGCTGGACCGCCTCGCCGAGCGTGGGCTCGCCGCCTATGTCGGCACCGAACTGGAGTTCATCGTCTTCGACGACAGCTACGAGCAGGCGTGGCAGCGCGGCTATCGCGAGCTGACCCCGGCCAATCAGTACAATGTGGACTACTCGATGCTCGGCACCGCCCGGATCGAACCGCTGCTTCGCCGTATCCGCAACGAGATGGGCGCAGCCGGGATGTACGTGGAGTCCGCGAAGGGTGAGTGCAACCCGGGGCAGCACGAGATCGCCTTCCGCTACGCCGATGCGCTGTCCACTTGCGACAATCACAGCATCTACAAGACAGGCGCCAAGGAGATCGCCGCGCAGGAGGGCAAGAGCCTCACCTTCATGGCGAAGTACAACGAGCGCGAGGGCAACTCCTGCCATATCCACATCAGCCTGCGCTCGGCCGAGGGCGAACCGGTCCTCGCCGGCTCCCGCCAGGGCGGATTCTCGGAGCTGATGGAGCATTTCCTCGCCGGGCAACTGGCGTGCCTGCGGGAGCTGACCTACTTCCTGGCGCCGAACATCAACTCCTACAAGCGTTTCGTGCCCGGTAGCTTCGCTCCGACGGCCGTCGCCTGGGGGACGGACAACCGTACCGGCGCGCTCCGGGTGGTCGGGCACGGCCAGTCGCTGCGCGTGGAGAACCGCGTGCCCGGCGGAGACGTGAACCCGTACCTCGCGGTCGCCGCGCTCGTCGCGGCGGGCTTGCACGGGATCGAGAACGAGCTGCCGCTGGAACCGGAGTTCACCGGCAACGCCTACGAATCCGGCAAGCCGACCGTGCCGGCGACGCTGCAAGAGGCTGCCCAGTTGCTGGCGGACAGCAAGATCGCCCGCTCGGCGTTCGGTGACGAGGTGGTCGAGCACTACCTCAACGCCGCCCGCGTCGAGCAGGCGGCGTTCGGCGCCACGGTCACCGATTGGGAGCGCTTTCGTGGCTTCGAACGGCTCTAGGCCCCTTGTCGGCATCTCGACGTACGTGGAGAACGCCCGCTGGGGAGTGTGGGACACGGCTGCCGCCTTGCTCCATCGTTCCTATGTGGACTCCGTGGTTCGGGCCGGCGGGGTTCCGGTCCTGCTTCCGTCGGTGGGCGAGGACGTGTCCGCACTGTCCGCTGTGGACGCGCTGGTGATCGCCGGTGGCGCCGACGTCGGCCCGGAGCGCTACGGGCGCGCGCCGCATGCGAAGACCGTGACGCGCCCGGAGCGGGACGGGTTCGAGTTCGCTCTCGTCCGGGGCGCTGCAGAGCGGGGGCTGCCGGTGCTCGGCGTGTGCCGCGGGATGCAGGTGCTCACCGTCGTCCACGGTGGCACGCTGACCCAGCACCTGCCCGAAGTGGTGGGGCACCACGAGCATCAGCCCTCGCCCGCGGTCTACGGGCACAACCGGTTCACCCTCGCTCACGGGAGCCGGGCAGCGGAAATCCTTGGGGCGGAAGCGAAAGGCCAGTGCTACCACCATCAGTCGGTGGACGCGCCGGGTCCGGACCTGACGGCGGTCGGCTGGGCGTCGGACGGCACGGTCGAGGCCGTCGAACTGCCCGGTGAACGGTTCGTGCTCGGTGTGCAGTGGCATCCGGAACAGGACCTCGAGGACGTGCGCCTGTTCGCCGCCCTGGTGGCGGCCACGCTCTAGACATCCAACGTTGGATGTGAAGCTCTGTCAGTCAACTCACGGAGGAACAAGGATGCAGCGGTTCGAAGGGCGCGTCGCCGTCATCACCGGCGGCGGCAGCGGGATCGGCCTGGCGACGGCCCGGCGCCTGGCGAGTGAAGGCGCGAAGATCGTCATCGCGGACGTCGACGCGGCGAGCGGGAAGGCGGCCGCCGACGAGGTCGAAGGCGAGTTCATCGCGACGGACGTCACCAGCGAGTCCCAGGTCGAGGCGCTCTTCCAGACCGCCGTGGACAAGTTCGGCTCGGTTGACGTCGCGTTCAACAACGCCGGTATCTCCCCGCCCGACGACGACTCGATCCTCACCACCGGGCTCGACGCGTGGAAGAAGGTGCAGGAGGTCAACCTCACGTCGGTCTACCTGTGCTGCAAGTACGCGATCCCGCATATGCAACGTCAACACAGGGGGTCGATTGTCAACACGGCGTCGTTCGTCGCCGTGATGGGCGCCGCGACCTCCCAGATCTCGTACACCGCGTCCAAGGGCGGGGTCCTGTCGATGACCCGTGAGCTGGGCGTGCAGTTCGCGCGCGAGGGCATCCGGGTCAACGCGCTCTGCCCCGGCCCGGTCAACACACCCCTGCTCCAGGAACTGTTCGCGAAGGACCCGGAGCGGGCGGCGCGGCGGCTGGTGCACGTCCCGATGGGCCGGTTCGCCGAGGCGACGGAAATCGCCGCCGCCGTCGCCTTCCTCGCCAGCGACGACGCGTCGTTCATCACGGCTTCCCAGTTCCTGGTGGACGGCGGGATCAGTGGGGCGTATGTGACACCCCTGTAACGCGCGTGCCTGTCGCTTCGCCGGGCTGCCCGCCGCGCTATAGACTGGCGGCACAACTGAACACGGCCGTCATGAGCCGGAGCGGGAGAGTCCCCGTGTGAACGGGGCACCGAAGGAGCAACTTCCCCGCCAATCTCTCAGGTACCAGTTACCGCTCGGGCCAGGCCACTCTGGAAAGAAGGCGCGAAGCCGCGCCTCACCCAAGGTGAAAGCCGCTTCCGGCGGTGAAACTCTCAGGTGCCCATGACAGAGGGGGAGTTCCCGCAGCCGCTGAACGAGGAGCTCCCGATGTCCACCTTCGCCGAACGCCATATCGGCCCATCCGAGCACGAACAAGCCAAGATGCTCGCCGAGTGCGGGTACGGGAGCCTGGATGCGCTGGTGGACGCAGCCGTCCCGGCCGCCATCCGCGCGCCGCGTGAGCTGAGCCTCCTGCCCCCCGCAACGGAGGAGGAGGCGACCGCGGAACTGCGGGCGCTGGCCGCCAAGAACAGTCCGATGACGCAGATGATCGGCCTCGGCTTCAGCGACACGGTCACCCCGCCGGTCATCCGCCGCAACGTGCTGGAGAGCCCCGCCTGGTACACCGCGTACACGCCGTATCAGCCGGAAATCTCGCAGGGCCGTCTCGAAGCGCTGCTCAACTTCCAGACCATGGTGTCCACATTGACCTCCCTGGACACCGCGAACGCCTCGCTGCTCGACGAGTCGACCGCGGTCGCGGAGGCCGTGATGCTGATGCGCCGCCAGTCCAAGGCCAAATCGCAGCGCGTCGTGCTCGACGCGGAATGCCTGCCGCAGACCATCGCCGTGGTCCGGACGCGCGCCGAGGCGGCGGGGATCGAGGTCGACGTGCGCGACCTGGGGGCGGGGCTCCCCGAGGACTTCTTCGGTGTTGTCGTGCAGTATCCGGGCGCTTCCGGAGTGTTGCGGGGCAAGGGCTTCTACCAGGCGATCGGCAAGGTCGCGAAGGAAGCGGGCGCGCTGTACACCGTCGCCGCGGACCTGCTCGCGCTGACACTGGTCACCGCGCCCGGTGAGTTCGGCGCGGACATCGCGGCCGGCACCACGCAGCGCTTCGGCGTGCCGCTGGGATACGGCGGCCCGCACGCCGGGTACATCGCCGTGCGCAAGGGTCTCGAGCGATCCCTGCCCGGCCGGCTCGTCGGTGTCTCGGTCGACACGGACGGCAACCCCGCGTACCGGCTCGCGCTGCAGACGCGTGAGCAGCATATCCGCCGCGAGAGGGCGACCTCCAACATCTGCACCGCGCAGGTGCTGCCGGCCGTGCTCGCCGCGATGTACGCCGTCTACCACGGCCCGGACGGGCTGAAGGCCATCGCCCAGCGGATCCACGGGCTCGCCAGCGGATTTGCGGCCGCGCTGCGCGAGGGCGGGGTCGAGGTCGTGCACGAGAGCTTCTTCGACACCGTGGTCGCCCGCGTCCCCGGCCGCGCGCGGCAGGTGATCGCCGATGCCCGCCGGTTCGGCGTCAACCTCGGCCGGGTCGACGACGATCACGTCCGCGTCGCCTGCGACGAAGTGACCACTGTGGACACGCTGCGTCGCGTGCTGCTGGCCTTCGAGCTGGAGGCGCATGCCCAGCCAGGGCCGTCCGTGCTGCCCGCAGGGCTGTCCCGCGAGAGCGAGTACCTGTCGCACGAGGTGTTCCACAAGCACCGGTCCGAGACGTCGATGCTGCGTTACCTGCGCCGGCTGTCCGATATGGACTACGCGCTGGATCGCGGGATGATCCCGCTCGGCTCGTGCACGATGAAGCTCAACGCGACGACCGAGATGGAGCCCATCAGCTGGCCGGGGTTCGCGAGCCTGCACCCGTTCGCTCCGGCCGAGGACGCGGCCGGTTACCACGAGCTCATCGATCAGCTGTGCGGGTGGCTCGCGGAGGTCACCGGCTACGACAAGGTTTCCCTGCAGCCGAACGCCGGTTCGCAGGGTGAGTTCGCGGGCCTGCTCGCGATCCGCGCCTACCACAAGGCCAACGGGCAGCCGGAGCGCGACGTTTGCCTGATCCCGTCGTCGGCGCACGGGACGAACGCCGCTTCGGCCGTGCTCGCCGGGATGCGGGTGGTGGTCGTCGCCTGCGACGAAGACGGCGACGTCGATCTCGGCGACCTTCAGGCCAAAGTGGACGCTCACCGCGAAACGCTGGCCGCGATCATGATCACGTACCCGTCGACGCACGGCGTGTACGAGAACGGGATCGGGGAGCTCGCGCGGATCGTGCACGAGGCCGGTGGTCAGGTCTATGTGGACGGTGCGAACCTCAACGCGCTGCTCGGCCTGGCCAAGCCCGGCGAGTTCGGCGGCGACGTGTCCCATCTGAACCTGCACAAGACGTTCTGCATCCCGCACGGCGGTGGCGGTCCCGGGGTCGGGCCGGTCGCGGTGCGCGCGCACCTGGCGCCGTTCCTGCCTGGCCATCCCACGCTCGCCGGGGAGTCCGCGGTGGGCCCGGTCTCCGCCGCGCCGTTCGGCTCGGCCTCGATCCTGCCGATCTCCTGGGCGTATGTGCGGATGATGGGCGCGGCCGGGCTGACGCAGGCGACCAAGGTCGCCGTGCTCGCCGCGAACTACGTCGCCGCCCGGCTTTCCCCGCACTACCCGGTGCTCTACACCGGCCGCGACGGGCTGGTCGCGCACGAGTGCATCCTGGACCTGCGTGCGCTCACCAAGCGCACCGGCGTGACCGTGGACGACGTCGCGAAACGCTTGGTGGACTACGGTTTCCACGCGCCAACGATGTCGTTCCCGGTGGCCGGCACGCTCATGGTCGAGCCCACCGAAAGCGAGGACGTCGGCGAGATCGACCGGTTCTGCGACGCGATGATCGCGATCCGGCGCGAGATCGAACAGGTCGCGGACGGCCACTGGGCCCTCGAGCAGAGCCCGCTGCGGAACGCACCCCACACCGCGGAAACCCTGACCGGGGAATGGGAGCTGCCCTACGACCGGAAGCTCGCGGTCTACCCGGCCGGGGTCACCCCGAAGGGGAAGTACTGGCCGCCGGTCCGCCGTATCGACGGCGCCTACGGCGACCGTAACCTCGTCTGCTCGTGCCCGCCGATCGAAGCCTACGGGAGCTGACATGCACACCGCGCTGTATGGCGTCCACAAAGGACTGCATGCGCTGTTCACCGATTTCGCCGGCTGGGAGATGCCGGTCCGGTACTCGAGCGAGCTCGCCGAGCATCGTGCGGTACGCGAGGCGGCGGGCCTGTTCGATCTCTCGCACATGGGCGAGATCGAGCTGACCGGGCCGCAGGCAGCCGAAGCGCTCGACTACGCGCTCGTCGGGAAGCTGTCCGCGGTGAAGCCCGGCCGCGCGCGGTACACGATGATCTGCGCCGAGGATGGCGGGGTGCTCGACGATCTCGTGGTCTACCGCCTCGCCGAGGAGCGGTTCCTGGTCGTGGCGAACGCGGGCAACGCGCCGCTCGTCGCGTCGGAACTGTCGGCGCGGGCAGCGAAGTACGACGTGGCAGTCTACGATGCCTCGGCGGACACCGCGCTGATCGCCGTGCAGGGCCCGAACTCCGCGGCCATCGTGGCCGCGGAGTCCGATGTGGACGTTGCCGACCTGAGGTACTACGCGAGTATGCCCGCGAAGGTGCGCGATCACGACGTGCTGCTCGCGCGCACCGGGTACACCGGTGAAGACGGGTTCGAGCTGTATGCGCCCGCGTCAGAAGCCGTCGAACTTTGGCGCCTTCTGACCGCCGCTGGAGAACCGCACGGGCTGGTACCCGCCGGTCTCGCGTGTCGTGACACACTTCGGCTCGAAGCGGGAATGCCCTTGTACGGCAACGAGTTGAGTCGGGAACTTACTCCGTTCGAGGCAGGACTGGGCCGGGTCGTGAAGTTCGAGAAGCCGGACTTCGTGGGCAAGGCCGCGCTCGAAGGTCGCCGCGAGCCGTCGCGGACGCTCGTGGGCCTGCGCGGTTCGGGCCGGCGCGCGCCACGGCACGGGTACAAGGTACTCGACGGTTCGCGCGAGGTCGGTGAGGTGACCAGCGGCGCACTGTCGCCGACGCTCGGGTACCCGGTCGCTTTGGCTTACGTGCCAACGGAACTGAGCGGGGTGGGCACGAGCCTGTCGGTGGACGTCCGGGGCCGGGTGGAGCCGGTCGAAGTCGTCCCGACGCCTTTCTACCAGCGCGCCTGATATGGCTGTCAGCGTTTTCGACCTTTTCTCGATCGGGATCGGGCCGTCGAGTTCGCATACGGTCGGGCCCATGCGCGCGGCCGGTATGTTCCTCGACAGCCTCGGGGGACTCCGGCCGCGCGTCCGGCGTGTCCAGGCCGAGCTGTTCGGCTCGCTGGGCGCGACCGGGCACGGGCACGGCAGCGAGCGAGCTGTCCTGTTAGGACTTTCCGGTGAACAACCGGAGACGGTGGCGATCGACGCGGAGCCGTCGCACGAGTTCGAGGTCGATCTCGTCCTGCACCGGCGGAAGTCGTTGCCCGCTCATCCGAACGGGATGGTCTTCCGCGCCTACGACGACGACCTGCTGGCGGAGCATACGTACTACTCGGTCGGGGGCGGGTTCGTGCGCGGCGAGCACGGAGTCGCGGAGGACACGACGGAACTGCCGTTCCCGTTCTCGACCGCCGCCGAGTTGCTCGCGCACACCCGGGCGGAAGGCGTGCCGATCAGCGAGATCATGCTGCGCAACGAGGGTTCCTGGCGTTCGCGGGAGGAGATCCATAAAGGCCTGCTGCGGATCTGGGATGTGATGGCCGAATGCGTGCGCAACGGGTGCGAGCACGACGGCGTGCTGCCCGGTGGCCTGAAGGTGCGACGGCGTGCGAAGTCGTTGTACGCCAAGCTGCTTGCCGAGGATGGCACCGGAGACTCTCTGCAGGCCATGGACTGGGTCAGCCTGTACGCGCTGGCAGTCAACGAGGAAAACGCTTCCGGCGGCCGGGTGGTGACCGCGCCCACGAACGGGGCCGCGGGCATCATCCCGGCGGTGCTGCACTACTACCGCCGCTTCGTTCGCGACGCCGATGACGACGGCGTGGCGCGGTTCCTGCTCACCGCGGGTGCGATCGGTGTGATTCTCAAGACGAGCGGGTCGATCTCCGGTGCCGAGGTCGGCTGCCAGGGTGAGGTCGGCTCGGCGTGTGCGATGGCGGCCGCCGGGCTGACCGAGGTGATGGGCGGCAGCCCCGCGCAGACGGAGAACGCGGCCGAGATCGGCGTCGAGCATCACCTGGGATTGACCTGCGACCCGGTGGGCGGGCTCGTGCAGATCCCGTGCATCGAACGCAACGCGATCGGCGCGTCGAAGGCGATCCATGCCTCGCGGATGGCGTTGCGCGGCGATGGCAGGCACGTGGTGACCCTGGACAAGGCGATCAAGACGATGCGCGAGACCGGCGCCGACATGAAGGTCAAGTACAAGGAGACCGCACGCGGCGGGCTCGCCGTCAACGTGATCGAATGCTGACATGGCAGGCGCCGACGAAGCACTGTTCCGGCCGGTCCGCGCGGGCAACGCGTTCGAGGAGACGGTGGAGCGGCTGCTGCAGTCGATCCGGCTCGGCGTCGTCGGGGCGGGGGAGCGGCTTCCGCCGGAACGCGAACTGGCCGAGCGGCTCGGCGTGAGCCGGATGACGTTGCGGGAGGCGATTCGCACGCTGGCCGACGCGGGCTACGTCGAGTCGCGGCGCGGGCGCTACGGCGGGACCTTCGTGCATTCGACGCTGCCGGCACCGGCGGCCGACGACCGGAGGCCGGAGCTTGAGGACACGCTGAGCCTGCGGTACGTGCTGGAGACGGGCGCCGCTGAACTGGCCGCCCGCCGGTGCCCGGCCAGGGACCAGCTGGCGGCAGCCCTCGCGGAGGCCACCGCGGCGGACCTGGCCGACTACCGCCGACGCGACTCGCGCCTGCACCTGGCGATCGCGGAGGTCGCCGGTTCGGCGTCGTTGACCTCGGCGGTCGCGGACGTGCGCATGCGCGTCAACCGGCTGCTGGACGAAATCCCTTTGCTGGAGCCGAATCTCGACCACTCGAACACCCAGCACGAGCTCATCGTCACCGCGATCCTCGACGGTGACCCGCCCGCCGCCCGCCACGCCATGGCCGAACACCTGGCAGGAACGGCTGCCCTCCTCCGCGCCTTCCTCACCTGACCCATCAGCGGCGGGATTTGGGGATCACCAGGGGGTACCGGTTTCGGGGTCGGGGATGACGCGGCAGGGGAGATCGAAGATCTCCTCGACGCGCTCGGCCGTCACGACCTCCTCCGGCGCGCCAACCGCACCATCCCGCATCGCGATCAGATGCGTGCCGTACCGGGCCGCGTGGTTGAGGTCGTGCAGCACCGCGACGAGCGTGCGCCCCTGCTCCGCGTGCAGGTCCGCGCACAGGTCCAGGATGTCCATCTGGTGCGAGATGTCGAGGAAGGTCGTCGGCTCGTCGGGCAGCAACAGTTCCGTCTCCTGCGCGAGCGCCATCGCGAGCCACACCCGCTGCCGCTGCCCGCCGGACAGCTCGTCGACCAGGCGGTCCGCCAGTTCGCTCACCCCGTCGCGGCCCAGGGTCAGACCCGCGCCCCGCAACCGGGTGGCCGTCGTGGTTCCGGCGATCACGGTCATGAAGTTAGGCTAACCTATCTGTCCAGCGATGGAACAGGTGATCACCGCCGGGACTTGTGCCCCATCGCGACCACGGTGTCCCGCAGCGCCGCCCGCAACCGCCCCACGTCCAGCGGCTCCAGCACCGCCGCCTCACCGGGCGGCGCCACCACGACGACGCGCCCGCTACTGATGAACACGGTCACGTCGCGCTTCCTGCCCGCCAGGTCCCGGCAGGAGACGGACCATTCCTCCTGAGCCGCCACGTCGGTCGCCTTCCCTCGTTCGCGTACTCACGGACCGTGCGTGGGACCGGGCGGGACGGTGATCGTGACGACGGGGGCGCGAAAAGTCACCCGAACGCCTAACGTGAGCCGAGTCACCGGCGAAGGGAGAGCCTGATGTCCGACCCGCGGCGAATCGTCATCATCGGCGCCGGCCTCGGCGGCGCCACGGCGGCCGCCACACTGCGTGGGCGGGGTTATGACGGCGAACTCGTGGTCCTGGGTGCCGAGCAGCACCGGCCGTACGAGTTGCCGCCCTTGTCGAAAGGCCTGTTACTGGGCGACACCGACGAGCCCGACTGGGTGCGCGACGAGGGGTTCTATCGCGAGCACGGCATCGACCTGCGCGCCGGCACGAGCGCGACCCACATCGACCGCGGCGCCCGGATGGTGGTCGACAGCAACGGCGACGAGCATTCCTTCGATCGGCTGTTGCTGGCGACCGGCTCGCAGCCGCGCATGATGCCCGGCGCCGACCAGCCCGGCGTCCGCACGCTCCGGACGCTCGACGATTCGCTCGCGCTGCGCGGCGCGTTCGCGACCATCGAGCGCCTGGTGATCATCGGCGCGGGCTGGATCGGGACGGAGGCCGCGGCCGCCGCGCGGCGGCACGGGGTCGACGTGACGGTCGTCGACCAGGTCGCCGCGCCGCTGCTCACGGTGCTCGGGCCCGAGGTCGCCGGCGTGTTCCAGGAGCTGCACAGCGAAAACGGCGTGCACTGGCGGCTCGGGACGGGCGTCGCCGGGATCGAGGAGGGCGCGGTGCGCCTGACCGACGGGACCTCGCTCGCCGCGGATCTCGTGCTCGTCGCCGTCGGCGCGGCTCCCCGCGTCGAACTGGCGCACGCGGCGGGTTTCGACCTGGCCGACGACGGTGGCGTCGCCGTCGACGCGACCCTGCGCACGTCGGCGCCCGAGGTGTACGCGGTCGGCGACATCGCGTCGCAGTTCCACCCGCGTTACGGCAAGCGTGTGCGGGTCGAACACTGGGCGAACGCGAAGAACCAGGGCGAGCACGTCGCGGCGAACCTTCTCGGCGGCGAGGAACCGTACCTGCGGTCGCCGTACTTCTTCAGCGATCAGTACTCGCTCGGCTGCGAGTACCGCGGACTGGCCAATGTGGACACACATCGGCTCGTCGTGCGCGGGGATCTCGCGAAGCGGGAGTTCATCGCGTTCTGGTTGCGGGCCGGGCAGGTGACGGCGGCGATGAACGTGAACGTCTGGGATGCCGGTGACGCGCTGAAAGCCCTGGTGGACGGGCAGGTGGCGGTCACACCCGAACAGCTTCGAGAGGCTGACCTTCCGGCGCTCGCCTAGTCACCGTCAAGTGGATGACCAGTGCGGCGACGGCGAAGCACGCCATCACCACACCCATCGACAACGCGCCGCCGCCGATGCCCACCAGCGGCGTCGCCAGCCCGCCGATCGCGAACTGCAGCACGCCCAGCAGGGCCGACGCCGCGCCCGCGGTCGTCGAGTGCTCGGCCAGCGCGAGCGAGGACGCGTTCGGCATCACCATGCCGATGCTCGAAACCAGGAGCAGCAACGGGATCAGCAGCGCGGGCAGCGGCAGCGTGAACATCGTCGCGACGAGCACCCCGATCCCGCCGACCGCGGAGGTGACAAGTCCGGCGCTCAACAGCCCTCGTTCGGCGAACCGGCCGACGAGGCGGCCGTTGAGCTGCCCGGCCAGTACGATCCCGACCCCGTTGGCGCCGAACACGAAACTGAACTCCTGCGGGCTCAGGCCGTAGATGTCCTGGAGCACGAACGAGGACGCGGACACGTAGGCGAACAGGCCGGCGAACATCAGCGCCCCGGACAGGGCGTAGCCGAGGAACGGCCGGTCGGCCAGCAACCGGCCGTAGGTGCGCAGCGTGGCGCCGAGGCGATTGGCGCTGCGGCGTTCGGGCGGCAGCGGCTCGGGCAGCCCGAGCACGGTCGCGAACAGCAGCACCGCGCCGAACACGGTCAGCACCACGAACACCCCGCGCCACGAAGTCAGGCGCAGCAGCTGCGCGCCCACGACCGGCGCGAGGATCGGGGCCAGACCGCTGACGAGCATCAGCATCGAGAAGAACTTGGTCATCGACGTACCCGAGAACAGATCCCGCACGATCGCGCGCGCGATCACGATGCCCGCCGCGGCACCGAGCGCCTGCACGAGGCGGGCGCCGATGAGCGGTTCGATCGATGGGCTCAGCGCGCACAGCACCGACGATCCGGCGTACAGCGCGAGCCCGGCGAGCAAGGGTTTCCGGCGCCCGACCGAGTCCGAGATCGGGCCGACGACGAGTTGCCCGAGTGCGAGCCCGATGATGAACCCGGTCAAGGTGAGCTGCAGTACCGCGTCGGAGGCGTGCAGATCGCCCGTCATCTGGGGCAGGGCGGGCACGTACATGTCGATCGACAGCGGCGCGAAGGCTGTGAGACTGCCGAGGATGAGCATGTAGCGCAAGCGGTGGCTGGTCTTCACCAAAGGTCTCCCGTCCTCGCCCACGCCGAACGACCGCGACATCGTTTCTATTCCTGCGTGTGGCCGGCTCGGCGGCGGCCGGCCGGCCGAACCCGTAGGCTGCGGCCAGCGTCGACGAGGAGGTGCGGGCGTGGCCGGGCGATTCGGTGGCTACCAGAACGAGATCTACCTGCAGGGGCTGGGCGGCGCGACCCCGGCCATGACGACGGATCTGAGCAGGCTCGAGGAGGCCGCCGGTGGGGTGCTCACCCCCGAGGCGCTCGGGTATGTGGCCGGTGCCGCGGGCGCCGGCGCGACCATGCGTGCCAACCGCGAATCCTTCGACCGCTGGAAGATCGTGCCCCGGATGCTCACCGGCGCGACCGATCGTGACCTGAGCACGACGCTGTTCGGCACCGCGTTGCCGGCACCGGTGCTGCTTGCCCCCGTCGGCGTGCAGTCGATCGTGCATCCCGAAGCCGAGCTCGCGACCGCGCGGGCCGCGGCCGGCCTCGGTGTGCCGATGATCCTGTCCACCGCGTCGTCACGGACGATCGAGCAGGTCGCGGACGCGAACGGCGATGGACCGCGCTGGTTCCAGCTGTACTGGCCCAATGACCAGGACGTCTGCGCGAGCATCCTCGAGCGGGCGCGCAAGGCCGGGTACACCACGCTCGTCGTCACCCTCGACACCTGGACGCTCGCCTGGCGCCCGCAGGATCTGGACCGCGCGTACCTGCCGTTCATCCGGAACGAGGGCACCGCGATCGCGATGTCCGACCCGGCCTTCCGCGCCCGGCTGGAGAAGACGCCCGAAGAGGACCAGCCCACGGCGATCCTGCACTGGGTCGGCATGTTCACCGGCACCGACCACGGCTGGGACCAGTTGCCGTCGCTGCGTGCGCTGTGGGACGGGCCGATCCTGCTCAAGGGCATCCAGCACGTCGACGACGCCCGGCGCGCGGTCGACGCCGGGATGGACGGGGTCGTCGTGTCCAACCACGGCGGGCGGCAGGTCGACGGGGCGCTCGGGGCGCTGGAGGCGCTGCCGGGTATCGCGCAGGCGGTCGGTGAGCAGGTCGAGGTGCTGTTCGATTCGGGTGTGCGCACCGGCGCGGACATGTTCAAGGCGCTCGCGCTGGGTGCGAAGGCCGTGCTGCTCGGGCGGCCGTTCGTCTACGGGCTGGGCCTCGGCGGCGAGGACGGGGTGCGGCACGTGCTGCGCAGCCTGCTCGCGGAGTTCGAGCTCACGCTGGGCCTGGCCGGTTACCGGACGCCCGGTGAGCTGACGCCGGCGGCTCTCCAGCGGAGCTGAGCACGGCCCGCAGCGCGGGCTCCCGCGGCGGCCGGGTCAGGAAATCCGCGAGCGCGCGGGCCGTCTCGCGCCAGCCGGCGGGGAGCGGCTCGGCTCCGTCGACGAGTCCATCGGTGAAGGGCGTGTCCCCGAACCGCAGCATGTTGCCGACGTCGGTGAGCGGGCAACCGCTGAAGGCGAACTCCCAGTCGAGTACGGCGGTGATGCGCCAGCCGCGGCCTTCGCGCCGCGCCAGGAGGTTCTTCGGGTTGTAGTCCGAATGCACGAGGCGCGCGGCTCCGGCCACCGCGGCCACGAGCGGTGCGTAGCGTTCGGCGCGGGCGAGCAGACGCTTCCGCTCGGCGGCGTCGAGATTCCAGCCCGGCGCCATGGTTTCCAGGCATGTGGCAATGAAGTCCGGCAGCTCGCCGGGCAGCCAGGACGGGTCGAGGCGGGCGTCCTCGAAGAAGCCGGGCCGGGCGAACTCGAAGGTGCCGATCGCCTTCAGCACGCGCCCGGCCTCCTCTCCGAGTCGGCGCGCTTCGGGAGACGGGATCCGTGCACCAGCACGTCCACCGGCGTGCCTGGCACGAACTCGGTGACCAGCAGGCCCGGCTCCACCGCGACGACGGATGCGACCGGAACCGCGCCGGACACCAGCCGCGCCAGTGCGGCCTCGACCTCGGCGCGGTCGCCGTGGGAGTACCGGCGGAGCACGTACCGCGAGCCGTCCGCGCAGTCCAGCCTGGTGTTGTCGTCGCGATAACCGCCGGTCAGCCGCTCCGTGGCGACCACCGGCGGCAACCCGAGGCGCGCCGCGTCGGCTGCGAGGTCCGGCATATTCGCAGGCTAGTGTCGTGTGATCCTGTCCGGTTTACGTTGCTGTGTTTGCCCGTAGGGTCGGTGGGTTTGTCCGCTGCGGTGTCGAGTTGGCTGGTCCGGTCGCTGACTTTGCCCTAGGCGACAGCGGCCGGCCAACTCGATAACGCCCCGAGCCAACTCAGCGACGCCAAGGGCCAACTCAGTAGCCTGGCGAACAAACACACCCGCGCGCAAAGACAACAAGATCACGAAACACTAGTGCGATCACGCGGCGCTATCCTGGTGACCGTATGTCCACGCGATCCCCCCTTGCCGAACTGCGGGCCAGGCTGCCCGAGTTGATGTTGCGCGACGAGCACCGGCTCCGCCGCCGGCTCGAGGGTGCCCGCAAGGCTCGGGATCCCGAGCGCGTGGCGCGGCAGATCGCGGCGGATGTCGAAGCGGCGGAGCAGCGTATGCGGCTGCGCCGCGAAAGCCGGCCGAAGATCACGTACCCCGCGGAGCTGCCGGTCAGCCGGCGCAAGGACGATCTCGCGGCCGCGATCCGGGACAACCAGGTCGTGATCGTCGCCGGCGAGACCGGATCGGGCAAGACCACTCAGCTGCCGAAGATCTGCCTCGAACTGGGCCTCGGCGTGCGCGGTCAGATCGGGCACACGCAGCCCCGGCGGCTGGCCGCCCGCACGGTCGCCGAACGCATCGCGAGCGAACTGGGCACGGAACTGGGCTCGACGGTCGGCTACAAGGTCCGGTTCACCGACACCAGCGGCGACGGCACGCTGGTCAAGGTGATGACCGACGGCATCCTGCTCGCCGAGATCCAGACCGACCGGATGCTCCGCCAGTACGACACGCTGATCATCGACGAGGCGCACGAGCGCAGCCTCAACATCGACTTCCTGCTCGGCTATCTCAAACAGCTCCTGCCGCGCCGGCCCGAGCTCAAGGTGATCATCACCTCCGCGACGATCGACCCCGAGCGGTTTGCGGAGCACTTCGGTAACGCGCCGATCGTCGAGGTGTCCGGGCGCACCTATCCCGTCGAGGTCCGCTACCGCCCGATCGTCGATCCGGATCAGCCCGATGAAGACCGGGATCAGGTCACGGCGATCTCCGACGCCGTCGACGAGCTGTGCGGCGAAGGGCCCGGCGACATCCTGGTGTTCCTCTCCGGCGAGCGGGAGATCCGCGACACCGCGGACGCACTGTCCAAACGGGACCTTCGGAACACGGAGATCCTCCCGCTGTACGCGCGATTGTCGGCCGGGGATCAGCATCGCGTGTTCCAGCGCCATACCGGACGGCGCATCGTGCTGGCCACGAACGTCGCCGAAACCTCGCTCACCGTGCCGGGCATCAAGTACGTCATCGACCCGGGCACGGCGCGGATCTCCCGTTACAGCCACCGCACCAAGGTGCAGCGGCTGCCGATCGAGCCCGTGTCGCAGGCCTCGGCCAACCAGCGCAAGGGCCGTTGTGGCCGCACCTCCGACGGTATCTGCATCCGGCTGTACACGGAAGCGGATTTCGAGTCGCGGCCCGAGTTCACCGATCCGGAGATCCTGCGCACCAACCTCGCTTCGGTGATCCTGCAGATGACCGCGCTAGGGCTCGGTGACATCGCGGCGTTCCCGTTCGTCGAACCACCGGACGGCCGCCAGATCACCGACGGCGTGCAGCTGCTGCTGGAGCTGGGCGCGCTGGAGTCCGGGAAGCTCACCGAGACCGGGCGTGGCCTGGCGCAGCTGCCGGTCGACCCACGGCTGGGCCGGATGGTGCTCGAAGCCGCGAAGAACGGCTGTGCCCGCGAAGTCATGATCATCGCAGCCGGAATGTCCATTCAGGACCCGCGCGAGCGGCCCGCGGACAAGCAGGAGGCCGCCCAGCAGCACGCCCGCTTCGCCGACAAGACCTCGGATTTCCTCGCCTACCTCAACCTGTGGGAGTACCTGCGGGAGCAGCAGAAAGCGCTTTCGAACAGCCAGTTCCGCAAGCTGTGCCGCGCGGAGTTCCTCAACTACCTGCGCGTGCGTGAATGGCAGGACATCTACAGCCAGCTGCGGCAGCTGGCCAAACCGCTCGGCATCACGCTCAACGACGAGCCCGCGGAACCGCAGCGCGTGCACACGTCCCTGATCGCGGGCCTGCTGTCGCATCTCGGCTTGAAGGATCCGGACAAGGGTGACTACCTGGGCGCTCGCGGCGCGCGGTTCGCGGTCTTCCCGGGTTCGGCGCTGTTCCGGAAGCAGCCGCGCTGGCTGATTTCGGCCGAGCTGGTCGAGACGTCCCGGTTGTGGGCGCGGGTGAACGCCCGGATCGAGCCAGAGTGGGTCGAGCCGCTCGCGCAGCATCTGGTCAAGCGCAACTACTCCGAACCGCATTGGGAGCGCAAACGCGGCGCGGTGATGGCCAACGAGCGGGTGACGCTGTACGGCGTGCCGCTCGTGGCCAGCCGCAAGGTGAACTACGGCCGGATCTATCCGGAGCTCTCGCGCGAGCTGTTCATCCGGCACGCGCTGGTCGAGGGCGACTGGGACACCAACCACAGGTTCTTCACCGAGAACCGGGCGCTGCTCGACGAGGTCGAGGATCTGGAGAACCGGGCCCGGAGGCGGGATCTGCTGGTCGACGACGAGACACTGTTCGAGTTCTACGATCAGCGCGTCGGCGAGGAAGTGGTGTCGGGGCGGCATTTCGACAGCTGGTGGAAGAAGGAGCGGAGCGCTCAGCCGGACCTGCTCAACTTCGAGAAGGCCATGCTGATCAACGCCTCCGCCGAGCAGGTCCGCGAGTCCGACTACCCCGACCTGTGGGTGCAGGGTTCGCAGCGGTTGGCACTGACCTACCAGTTCGAGCCGGGCGCCGACGCCGACGGCGTGACGGCGCACATCCCGTTGCCGGTGTTGAACCAGATCACGACCGACGGGTTCGACTGGCAGGTGCCGGGGCTTCGTGAAGAGCTGGTGACCGCGCTGGTCAAGGCCCTGCCGAAGCAGCTGCGGCGGAACTTCGTGCCCGCGCCGGACACCGCGAAGTACGTCCTGTCCCGGGTTTCGCCGGCGGACGGCCCGCTGCTCGACGTGCTGGCGGGGCAGTTGGAGGAACTGCGCGGGGTGGCGGTGTCACCGGACGCCTGGGGCGAGGTTCCCGATCACCTTCGCGTCACCTTCCGCGTGGTGGACGAGAAGGGCCGGAAACTGCGTGAGGACAAGGATCTCGCGGCGCTGAAACAGCAGTTGAGCGGTCAGGTCCGGGCGACGATCTCGAAGGCCGCGAATAGTATCGAGCGTGCGGGGCTCACCAGGCCCGCGTTCGGTGAGCTGCCGCAGGTCTTCGCGAGCACCCGGCGAGGGCACGAGGTGAAAGCGTTTCCCGCGCTCGTCGACGAGGGCGAAACGGTGGCCGTGCGGATGCTCGACACGCCCGTCGAGCAGCGGCAGCAGATGTGGCTCGGGACGAGGAAGCTGTTGCGGCTGAACCTGCCGTCACCGATGAAGTTCATCAGCCGCAACCTGTCCAACTCCGCGAAGCTGGTGCTCGGGCGGAATCCGCATGGCAGTGTCGCTGGGTTGCTCGAGGACTGCGTGAACTGCGCGGTGGACAAGCTCATCGCCGACAACGGCGGCCCGGTCTGGGACGAAGCCGGGTTCGCGGTGCTCCTGGAGAAGGTTCGCGGCGGCGTGAACCCCGTTGTCCTCGATGTACTGTCCGAAGTGGAGCGAACCCTGCGCGCGGCCAACGACGTGGAGGCCCGCCTGGCCGACGCGCGAGGCCCCGCGGAATCCCTCGCGGACATCAGGCAGCAGCTGGATTCCCTGGTGTTCCCCGGTTTCGTGACCGAGACGGGCTTCGACCGCCTGCCGAACCTCGTTCGCTACCTGCGGGCGATCGAGCGCCGGATCGACAAACTGGGCAACGCGGCGGCGAAGGACATCGAGCTGATGCAGGACGTGCAATGGCTGCGGGACGAGTACCGGAGCGCGGTCGACGCGCTGCCGCCCGGCGTGCGCCCGGGCCCGGCGCTGGAGGACGTGCGCTGGATGCTGGAGGAGTTGCGGGTCAGCTACTTCGCCCAAACACTCGGCACCGCCCACCCGGTCTCCTTCAAACGCGTCCTCAAAGCCCTGGACTCCGCCTGAGGGTTATTTTGCGTCGGCGTAGGTGTCGGCGACGGCGGTGTGCATGGGGAAGTGCACCGGGCACGAAGGGCCGAACATCAGCGCGGACGCCTCCGCGACCGAGGACTCGATCAGCGCGGGCACCTGCCCGGCAATCGAGTCCGGCGCGTGCACGATCACCTCGTCGTGCTGGAAGAAGACCAGGTGCGCGGGCGCCGGCAGGCGGCGGCGCAGCGTGGCGAGCAGCACGGCGGTGAAATCCGCCGCGCTCGCCTGGACCACGAAGTTCCGCGTGAACCTGCCCCAGTTCCGCGCCGCCTGGCGGGCGCGGCCGTCGTCCTCGGCGGCGCCGGTCAGCGCCCGCCACGCCTCCGAAGGCGCGGGCGACGTTCGGCCCAGCCGCGATCGCACGCGCTCCCCACGCTCACCGGCCTGCGCCGCGCGCTCCACATAGGACACTGCATCCGGGAAACGCTGACGCAGCAAGGCAAGCAGGGAGGACGCTTCGCCCGCGGTGCCACCGTACATCGCCGACAGCATCGCGATCTTCGCCCGGCCGCGCGACTTCTCGTCGGCCACCGGGAACATCGCCTCGGCCAGTCGCGCATACAGGTCCGTCGACGCCGACACCTCCGCCAGCCGGCGGTCCCCGGACAGCGCGGTCAGGATCCGCGGTTCGAGCTGGGCCGCGTCCGCGACCACGAGCTTCCACCCCGGATCCGCGCGCACGCACACCCGCAGCGTCTTCGGGATCTGCAGCGCGCCGCCACCCTGGCTGGCCCAGCGCCCCGAGACCACTCCGCCGACCACCCACGCCGGACGGAACCGGCCACCCCGCACCCACTCGTCGAGCCACGCCCAGCCGTTCGCCGAGTACAGCCGCGACAGCTCGCGGTACTCGATCAGCGGCCCCACCGCCGGATGGTCGACGCCGCGCAGCACATGCGCCCGCGCCGAGGCGACCGAGATGCCCTCGCGGCTGAACGCGCGGACGATCGAAGCCGGACTGTCCGGGTTGACCGGTTTGCCGCCGAACGCCTCGCTCACCCGCGCCGCGAGTTCGACCAGCTTCTTCGGCCGTTGCCCGGCCGGCACGCGCGGCCCGAGGATCTCCGTCAGCAAGGCGTCGTGAATGTCCGGCCGCCACGGCAGCCCGTCGTGCGTCATCTCGGCGGCTACCAGCGCGCTCGCCGACTCGGCCGCGATCAGCAACCGCAGGCGGTCCGGATGCTCGCTCTTGCCGATGCGCCGCTCCTGCTCGGCCAGCACCGCCTTCGCCGCGTCGACCTCCGCGACGCCGGCCGGCAGGCCCGATCCGCGAGTCTCGAACAGCGCCGGCTGCAAGTCGGCGTGCGCGGGCTCATCCGGCGGCGGCTCGAGCCCGTTCGCCCTGGCGAAGGCGGCGGCCAGGCCACGGGGACCACTGCTGCCCTCGTAGGCCAGCAACAGCCCCTCGGCGAGCGACAGGTCATGGCAGCGGCTGATCCGAAGGCCGCCGCGCACCAGTTCCGGGTACAGCCGCTCGACCGACGCGAACACCCAGCGCGGCTGGTGCTCCTGCTCCAGCGCCGCGAGCCCGGCGAGGTCGACGCTGCGCCGACCGGAGGGTTCCAGCACCGGATAGCTGCCGTTCTCCTCCTGGCCGACGAAGATGTACACGAGACGATTCTGCCCGTAGGTACCGACCGCCAGCCCCTCACCCGACCACCACCCCTCATGGAGACGCTCCGCGCCGCAGTATTCGATGCGACCCTGGCCACATAGCCGGTGTTTCGCTACTGTCCGGTAGGTTCGTTCCCGCGGTCGGCCCAACGGAGGTGCCATGCTCCTCGGCAAGGTGACGGAAACCGCTCGCAGCATCGAGGTGATGTGGAAGGCGGGCCTGATTCCCTTCCCGAGAGTGGACGAAGGCCTGTTCGCCCTGGTCGCGATGCGCAAGATCGGCCCGTTCGCGGCCGCCGCGCAGGTCGCGGCCCGGCGTGCCCCGCATGCGGTCGGCCTCGTCGACGACCGCGGTCCGCTCACGTTCAAGCAGCTCGATATGCAGTCGAACGCGCTCGCGCGGGCGTGGGAGTCACGGGGGATACGGCCGGGCACCGTGGTCGCCGCGCTGTGCCGGGACCACCGCGGCCTGGTGTTGTCGATGTGCGCCGCCGGCAAGCTGGGCGTGCGCCTGCTCCTGCTGAACACCGGTTTCGGCCGCGGGCAACTGGCCGACGTAGTCATGCGGGAGAAGGCGACGGCACTCATCTACGACCAGGAGTTCACCCAGCTGCTGTCCGGCGTCCCCGCCGGCGTCGAGCGCTACCTGGCCTGGGTGGACACCGACGACGTGCTGGACGGCATCCCGGTACTGGACGAGCTGATCGCGAGCACCGACGACCGCCCGGTGCCCTATCCGGAGCGGCGTGGCGGGTTCGTGCTGCTCACCAGCGGTACGACCGGCACGCCGAAGGGAGCCCCGCGCGAGCGCACCTCGCTGTTCGACTCGGCGCAGTTCCTGGACCGGGTCCCGTTGCGGGCGGGGGAATGCACGTACCTCGGCGCGCCGATCTTCCACGGCACCGGGGTTTCGCAGTTCATCCTGTCGTATGCGCTGGGCTGCAAGGTCGTGATGCGGCGCCGGTTCGACCCCGAGGAGACGCTGCGGGGGGTCGAGGAGAACCGGTGCACCGCGCTCGTCCTCGTGCCGACGATGCTGCAGCGGATCGTCGACCTCGGGCCGGACGTGCTGCGCAAGTACGACACCTCCTCGCTGCGGATCATCTTCCTCGCGGGCTCGGCACTGTCGCCGGACCTGGGCAACCGCGCGACCGAGGCGTTCGGCGACGTGATCCACAACCTGTACGGCTCGACCGAGGTGGCGGTCGCGACCGTCGCGACGCCCGAGGACTGGCGGAAGGCGCCCGGCACCGTCGGCCGGCCACCGGTCGGCTGCCGGGTCGCCCTGTACGACGCGCACGGGCGCCGGATCACCCGCCCCGGTGTGACGGGCAGGGTCTTCGTCGGGAGCGGGCTGAGCTTCCAGGGGTACACGGACGGGCGGAACAAGGAGCTGATCGACGGCCTCCTCTCGACCGGCGACGTCGGGCATTTCGACGAAGGCGGCTTGCTGTTCATCGACGGCCGCGACGACGAGATGATCGTGTCGGGCGGGGAGAACGTGTTCCCGGTCGAGGTGGAGAACCTGCTGGTGGAACGACCGGACGTGCTCGAAGCGGCGGTGATCGGGGTGCCCGACGCGGAGTTCGGGCAGCGGCTGAAGGCGTTCATCGTCCGTGCCGGCGGCAGCGATCTGCGCGCCGAGGTCGTGCGGGACTACGTGAAGTCGAACCTCGCCCGGTACAAGGTGCCCCGGGATGTGGAATTCCTGGAGCGGCTGCCGCGGAACGCGACGGGGAAGGTGCTGCGGAACGAACTGGCGTAGCCGGTCACCGCCAGCCGATCCCGAACACGCCGGGCCCGAAGTCCAGTGCCACGGCGTGCACCCCGCCGCCGGCATCCAGCCGCAGATCCCGGGTGTCCTCGGTGTCGCCGGCGCGCTCGTACTGCCAGCACCGCTCGGGGGACGCGTCGAACTGGATCTCCAGCAGGTACTCGCGGACCGGGCGGCGGAACTCGCGGTAGTAGGTGTTCGAGCATTCCGGATACGGCGGACCGGCGTTGGTGAGCGTGTACTCGATCAGGTGCGTCTCGCCGCGGTCGATCGACCGGTCGAAGATCAGCTCCGCGGCCGTCAGCCCGTGCTCCAGATCGATCTCGACCCGCCCGGCCCGGCAGTTGCGCAGGGCGTGCAACCGGGGCGGACCGGTCTGGGCGCCGCCGTGGTCGTACACGAGCAGCCACCGGCCCTGACCGTCCGCAGTGGACCGGAACACCGTCCGCGCCGTCATCGAGCGCTGGCCGCCGTCCGCCGCGATCTCGCACCGGTCGTGCAGGCTGGCGAGGGTGAGCCGGTGCTGCTGCTCGAGCGCGTGCGGTGCGCCCACGCGCTCGAGCAGCGCGCGCAGCGCCTCGACCGGGAAGTTCACCGGCTCGGCCCGGCGCCGGGCGTGTCCGCGCGGGCGCGGTGGGGGCAGCAGGCTCAGCAGCTCGCCCGGCCGGAGCCCGAGGACGTCTTCGAGCACCCGCACGGCCGACAGCGAGCTCTGCCGTTCCGGCTGGCGCTTGCCCGACTGCCAGTAGCTGAGCGCGGTCACGCTGACCGGGATGCCGTTCGCCTGGAGCCGGGCCTGCAGGCGGTCGAGGCTCAGGCCGCTGCGGGCGATCGCCGTGCGCAGCGCGGTCGAGAACGCGGTGTCGGAAATGGCCACCTTCTCCGCCTCGAACTTCGGCTGCACGTCGCCTTCAACTTAGCAGCGTTGCTCCAAATGGATTAGTACTGGTAACTGTGAATCATTGCCCCGACGTGTGAAAACCCGATTGCATGGCCTCGCAGTCACTAGATCGGGTGGGAGGGCAGTTCATGAAGAACGCTCGGAAGTTGGTGGTCGGCGGGGTCGCACTGGCGGCCGTCGCCGCGAGCACCGCGACCGCGACAGCCCAGGAAGGCCAGATCCGGGATGCGAACACGGCGGGCGCGGTCTCCGACAGCTACATCGTCGTGCTCAAGAAGGCCGGGGTCGTCGACACCCTCTCGCGCACGCTGGCAGGCCGTTACGACACGAACATCCTGCACACCTTCGACGCGGCACTGCACGGGTTCTCGGTCCACGCCAGTGAGTACGAGGCCAAGCGGCTCGCGGCCGACAGCAACGTCGCGTACGTCGTGCAGAACCACGTCTTCCACGTATCCGACACCCAGCAGGACCCGCCGTCCTGGGGTCTGGACCGGATCGACCAGCACGACCTGCCGCTCGACTCGTCGTACAACTACGGCACGACCGCGTCCAACGTGACCGCCTACGTCATCGACACGGGCGTCCGCGCCACGCACGAGACCTTCGGCGGCCGCGTGTCCGGTGGCTACGACTTCATCGACAACGACAGCGACCCGACCGACGAGAACGGCCACGGCACGCACGTCGCGGGCACCATCGGCGGCAGCGAGTACGGGGTCGCCAAGGGCGTCAAGATCGTTCCGGTCCGCGTCCTCGACGCGAACGGCAGCGGGACCACCGAGCAGGTCGTCGCCGGGATCAACTGGGTCGCCCAGCACGCGTCGGGGCCCTCGGTCGCCAACATGAGCCTCGGCGGCGGCGCGGACGACGCGCTCGACCAGGCCGTCGAAGGCGCGATCGCGAAGGGCGTCACGTTCGCCGTCGCGGCCGGGAACGACTCCGCCGACGCCAGCGGCTACTCGCCGGCTCGCGTCCCGCAGGCGATCACCGTCGCGGCCAGCGACAGGACCGACAGGCAGGCGAGCTTTTCCAACTACGGCAAGGACGTCGATCTGTATGCGCCGGGCGTGAACATCACCTCGTCGTGGGGCACGAGCGACACCGCGACCAACACGATCAGCGGGACCTCGATGGCGACCCCGCACGTGACCGGCGCGGCCGCGCTCTACCTGGCCGGTCATCCGGACGCGACGCCCGCCCAGGTCTCCGACGCGCTGACCTCGTCGGCGACCAGCGGCAAGATCGCGAACGCGACCACGGGCACGCCGAACAAGCTGCTCTACACGGGTGAATAGTCTGGCCGTATGGGTGCCATCTACCTGATCCGGCACGGTCAGGCCAATTTCGGTGAAGCGGACTACGATCGCCTGTCCGCGCTCGGCGTCGAGCAGGGCGCGGTGGTCGGCGCGGAGTTGTTGCGCCGCGACGTCCGCTTCACCGAAGCGCGTTCGGGCTCCCTCGTGCGCCAGCGCAAGACCGCCGAAACGGTGCTCGACTGGCTGGGCAGCAAAGCCCCGGCCAAGGAGGACCCGCGCTGGAACGAGTACGACCACGTCGACATCGTGGCCCGGCACGGCGGTGGCGTGCCGCAAGACGCCACGGATTCGCGCGGTTACCAGGCGATTCTCGACACCGCGCTCGGCGAATGGATCGGCGCGGCGGAGGACAGCCCGTGCGCCGAGACCTGGCCCGCCTTCCTCGCGCGCGTGTCCGGCGCGCTGGAGGATCTGATCTCCTTGCTGGGTAAGGGCGAGAGCGCCGTCGTGTTCACCTCGGGCGGGGTGATCGGCACGGTCGCCGGGCAGTTGCTGGGGACTCCGGACGCGGGGCTGCTCCGGCTGAACAGGGTCACGGTCAACGGCGGGATCACGAAGCTGGTTTCCGGGCGCAGCGGTGTGTCGCTGGTGTCGTTCAACGAGCACTCGCATTTCGACGGGCGGGTCTCACGGCTGCTGACCTACCGGTGAGCGACGGCCCCGTCGAGCACCTTCGGGAACACGTCCTCCAGCAAGGTGATCAGCGTCTCGTACAGCAGCAGGTGCACCTGGGCGCGGTCGAGTTCGCCGCGGAGCAACCATTCGCGGCCTGCTGCTTTCACCATTCCGGCAAAAGCGCGGACGGCGGCGTTCAAATGCGGCCGCACCGCGCTGTCGGACGGCACTTCGAACGCGTCCAGCAGCCGTTCGGCGGATTTCCGCTCGGCCTCCATGATGATCTGGTCGACCTCATGGTCCTGTCCGATGCCCTCCGAAGTGGCGACCAGCCACATCTTGCCCTGGCTTTGCACCATGTCGAGGAACCAGTCGACCATTTCGTGGGCCCGCTCATGCGGTGAACCGGCCACCTCGCGCTCCGGCATCGGCATCGGCATCGTGACCGCACGGCGGATCACGGCCAGGTAGAGTTCCCGCTTCGTCCCGAAATAGTGGTTGATCAGACCACGGGCCACCCCGGCCTCGGCCGCTATGTCCGAAGTGGACACTACGGCGTACGGGCGCTCTCCGAACAGCCGTGCGGCACAGCTGAAGATCTGCTCTCTGCGCTGGTCGGGCTCGAGTCTTCGCCAGCGGGGTTCGGAAGCCGTTGTCATGCGGCTCATCGTGGCACGGCGACCGGGCCGGAGACGTGCTTTCGGCCGAACTGGCGCCGACAGTCAGTCGATCGGAGCACGCCGCGGCGAGTTTCGCCGGGCGGGACTTTCTACCGTGAGTAGCAGGGGTCCACTGTGGATGGTCATCGGCGGCGCCGGATGCGCGCGGTGCTCTCCCGCAGCACGACCTCCGCCGGCACGCGCCGCACCCGGCTGCGCCCGCCCCGGCTTCCGTCCAGCGCCAGTTCCAGCACCTGCTCGCCGAGTTCCTCCAGCGGCAGTGCGACGGTGCTGAGCGACGGGTTGAGATCCCGCGCGACGGGGATACCGTCGAAACCCGCGATGGAGATGTCGCCCGGGATCGACCGCCCGGCCTCGCGCAGCGCGGTCATCGCGCCGAGCGCCATCTGGTCGTTCACCGCGAACACGCAGGTCGCCCTGTGCCTGCGCGCGAGCAGCGAGCCGGCCGCCGCGTAACCGCCGTCCCGGCTGGGCGCGCTCTCGAACACGTCTCGTTCGGACAGTGCGACCCCCGCCTCGGCGAGCCCCTCGGCGAAACCGGCGAACCGGTCGAGCACCGTGGTCATCGTGCGGGGACCGGTGAGCACCGCGAACCGGCGGTGCCCGAGCCCCAGCAGGGCCGCGGCCAGCGCCTTCGCCCCGGCGTGGTTGCCCGGCTGCACGCTGTCGGCCTTCAGGTTGCGGTGCCGCGTGAGCACCCCGACCTTGCCGCCGCCGCGGCGGTACGGCTCGAGTTCGGCGGCCAGCGCCCGCTCCCACACCCTGTCCTCGAACGCCGATCCGGCGAGCACGATGGCCGAGGCGCGCTGGCTGCGCAGCACCGACACCGCCGCGACCTCCTTCGCCGGATCGCGGAACGTGTTCATCAGCATCACCAGCAGGCCGTTGTGGTCCGCCACCCGCAGCACACCGCGGATGACCGAGGCGAAGTACGGGTCGCCCGCGTCGTGGCAGACGACACCGATCACCTGCCGGGACACACCGGCGAGCGCCTGCGCGTGCACGTTCGGCGTGTAGTCCAGATCCGCCGCGGCCGCCAGCACCCGGTCACGGAGATCGTCGCGGACGGACGTGGTGCCGTTGAGCACTCGTGAAGCCGTGGCCAGTGACACATCGGCCACCCGCGCGACGTCTTCGAGCGTCACGTGGCTCCTCGTGATCATCGGTGCTCTCCCTGGCGGTAAGCGCTCTCAGTAATTCGAATTCTAGGTGGATTCCCGGATTTCGCCTGGTCAGATGCACTCGATCGGGTCGGACTATCCGGCGGGCCCGATGCGTTGAAGACACTTCGGAGGGGTCTGTTCCCGAGCACGAGAGGAAGACCGGATGCTTTTCGGCGATGAGCACGTCCGCCGCTACGAGGAGACCGACGGTGAAGTCGGTCACGACTGGCAGAACGGGGTGCCCACTCTGGTCCTGACCACCACCGGGCGCAAGACCGGGCAGGAACGCAAGTTCGCGCTCATCTACCAGGAGGTCGACGGCGCGTACGTGATCGTCGCGTCCAAGGGCGGGGCCCCGGCCCACCCCGGCTGGTACCTCAACCTCGAGGCCAATCCCGAGGTGAAGGTGCAGGTCAAGGGCGATAAGTTCGCCGCGCGTGCGCGCACAGCCGGCGATCAGGAGCGCGCGAAGCTCTGGCCGGTCATGGCCGAGGTGTGGCCCGACTACGACAACTACCAGCAGAAAACGGACCGGAAGATCCCGGTCGTCGTCCTCGAACGCGCCTGATTTCCACCGCTCCGGCGCCCGCGCCGCCATCGAACGGCCGGGCCTAGGCTGAAGGCATGGCTGAACACTTCGATGTTGTGGTGCTGGGCGCCGGGCCTGGCGGGTATGTCGCGGCGATACGGGCGGCGCAGCTCGGACTGAAGACGGCTGTGGTGGAGGAGAAGTACTGGGGTGGGGTATGCCTGAACGTCGGCTGCATCCCGTCCAAAGCGCTCCTGCGCAATGCGGAGCTCGCGCACCTGGTCACGAACGAGGCGAAGACGTTCGGCATCTCCTCCGAGAGTGAGATCCGTTTCGACTACGGCGCGGCGTACGACCGCAGCCGGTCGGTGGCGGACGGCCGGGTCAAGGGCGTCCACTTCCTGATGAAGAAGAACAAGATCACCGAGTTCACCGGGCGCGGCACGTTCGTCGACTCGCACACGCTGCGAGTGAACGGCGACACCGTCACGTTCGGCAGCTGCATCATCGCCGCGGGCGCGACGACGAAGCTGCTGCCCGGCACGTCGCTCAGCGAGCGCGTGGTGACCTACGAGGAGCAGATCCTTTCGCGCGAGCTGCCGGGCAGCATCATCATCGCCGGCGCCGGCGCGATCGGTGTCGAGTTCGCCTATGTGCTGCACAACTACGGCGTCGAGGTCACGATCGTCGAGTTCCTGGACCGCATGGTGCCCCTTGAGGACGCCGAGGTGTCGAGGGAGCTGGCCAAGCGGTACAAGAAGCTCGGCATCAACGTGCTCACCTCCACCCGCGTCGAGTCGATCGACGAGAGTGGCGCCAAGGTCAAGGTCATGGTCGACGCGAACGGCACCAAGCAGACCCTGGAGGCCGACAAGGTCCTGCAGGCGATCGGGTTCGCCCCGCGCGTCGAGGGTTATGGACTGGAGAACACCGGCGTCGAACTGACCGAACGCCGCGCGATCGCGGTCGACGAGTACTGCCGGACGAACGTGCCGCATATCTTCGCGATCGGCGACGTCACCGCGAAGCTGATGCTGGCGCACGCGGCGGAGTCGATGGGCATCGTGGCGGCCGAGACGATCGGCGGCGCCGAGACGATGCCGCTGGACTACCCGATGATCCCGCGCGCGACCTACTGCCAGCCGCAGATCGCTTCGTTCGGGTGGACCGAGGAGCAGGCCCGCGAGAAGGGCTTCGACGTGCGGGTCGCGAAGTTCCCGTTCACCGCGAACGGCAAGGCGCACGGCCTGGCGGATCCCGGTGGTTTCGTGAAGATCCTCTCGGATGCGAAACACGGCGAGCTGCTGGGTGCGCACCTGATCGGGCCGGACGTGACGGAGCTGCTGCCGGAACTGACGCTCGCGCAGCAGTGGGATCTGACCGTGCACGAGGTGGCACGCAACGTGCATGCGCATCCGACGCTCGGCGAAGCCGTCAAGGAGGCCGTCCACGGCCTCGCCGGCCACATGATCAACTTCTGAGCCATGCCGGTCGCGGTGGTGACGGGGGCCGGTTCGGGCCTCGGCAGGGTGATCGCGCGGGCGCTGCTCGGCGCGGGGTACCAGGTGGCGCTGGCGGGTCGGCGGTTCGAGCCGCTGGCCGAGACGGCCGAGGGCGCCGACGCGCTCGCCGTCCCCACCGACGTCGGCGACGAGGCCCAGGTCGACGCATTGTTCGAGGCGGTGCGCGACAAGTGGGGCCGCCTCGACCTGCTCGTCAACAACGCGGGCACGTTCGGCCCATCGGGTGACGTCGGTGACCTGGACGTGGCCGCATGGCGACGCACAGTGGACACCAACCTGACGGGCGCCTTCCTGTGCGCGCGGGCGGCGGTGCGGTTGATGAAGGAGCAGCGGCCGCAGGGCGGGCGCATCATCAACAACGGGTCGATCTCGGCGCACGCCCCGCGGCCCGGCAGCGCCGCGTATACCGCGACGAAGCATGCGATCACGGGCCTGACCAAGTCGATTTCCCTGGATGGGCGGCCTTTCGACGTCGCATGTGGCCAGGTCGACATCGGCAACGCCGCGACGGAGATGACGGCGGGGATCAGCGAGGGCGCCCGCCAGGCCGACGGCTCGGTCCGCCCGGAACCGACCTTCGACCCCGCCCACGTCGCGGAGGCCGTGCTGTACATGGCGCGCCTCCCGCTCGACACGAACGTGCAGTTCATGACCATTACGGCGACGAAGATGCCCTTCCTCGGCAGAGGCTGAAACGCTCGGGCGCTGTCGAGCGATACGTAGTGTGACGTCGACTAAACTGCAGGCGTGACCGCGTCCGCGTTCATCGGCGCCAGGCCCTCGTAGCTCAGCCGGATAGAGCAAGAGCCTTCTAATCTCTAGGTCGCAGGTTCGAGTCCTGCCGAGGGCGCGCCGTTTGAGCTGGCGGAATCGCTCGATCAGAGGGGTTCCGCCAGGTTGCGTGACTGGGAACCTGACATGGATCCGCTGTATGGTCCCGGTCATGGCGTCGTACGCCAAGAGGGGCAAGCGAGGCAGCATCGATGTGCTGCCCAGCGGTGCGCTTCGGGTTCGCGTGGACGCGGGCGTTGACCCCATCCGCAAGCGCGAGCCGTATCTCACCGAAACCGTGTACGAGGAGCATTCTGCCGCCGCTTCGGGGGAGTCATGGTGACCGAATTTCGGCCTGACGAAGTGGTGGGCTATATCTACGAGCAGATGTACGAACATCTGGCTGCACGCATCGAGTCCGGGGACCTGGCAGCCAATACCCAGTCGCCCCCTGAACAGCGCCTGGCCACCGAGTGCGGCGTCTCGCTCGGCAGGCGCGTCACGCCACCCGCCTCCTGCGCTATCGCGGCCAAGTGAAGACATTCCGTTTGAAGGAAACCTACGTCGCCGACCCGTCCTCAGCCTTGGCCGGCAACCGGTCAGACCTTGGCCAGGCGAAATTGCGACCGGGCTGGGCGAGTCTCTAGGCCGGGAAACGGTTCGCCGTCGAGCGTGGTTGGATGACGAGGCGCGGATTTGCGGTTTCGCAGGGAAGGGTTCGTCGTGCCGGTGGGAAGTGCGGTTCGTCGCGTGTTGGGTCGGTTCGAGCCGCATGCGATCGAGTTGTATCGAGGCACGTTCATCGATCTTGATTGTCTGGCGGTGACGGTGTTGTCGGTGGCGCCGCAGGCGAAGCGGGTGCTGGAGATCGGGTGTGGGGACGGGGCGATGGCGGCGGCGTTAGGGGCCGGATGTCGAACTGGTCGGCCTCGACCCGGGCATCGCGGAGCCGGGACGGATGTTCCACGGTGACCGGAACGGGGTGGTGTTCCGGTCGGTGAGCACCACCGAGCTGCGGGCGGAGGACCCGCCGCTGTTCGACCTCGTGGTGTTGTGCGATGTGCTGCACCACGTGGCGGAGCCGCAGCGGGCGGTCGTGCTGGCTGAGGCGGCCGAGTTGACCGCGCCGGGCGGGACGGTCGCGGTGAAGGAGTGGCAGCGCCGTGGTGGTTTGGGCACGATGGTGGCCTACTGCGCCGACCGCTGGGTGTCCGGGGACGCGACCGTCCGGTTCATGCCGGATGCCGAGTTGGACGGGATGCTGGCGCGGACGATGCCGGGCTGGGAGGTCACGTGTGAGGCGTGGATCCCGCCCTGGCAGGCGAACCGGTTGGCGACACTGCGCCGCCCGGGCTAGCTACAGCTCCAGGGGGTGAACGGTTGCCACGGGGCAGCCGCCGGGTCGGGCGCGTTGTAGTTGAGCGGTTCGAAGTGCTGCGGTGCCGTGGTTTCGGTGAGCGTCCCGTTCCACAGGTCGATCCCTTGGTAGGGCTGCCCGTCGAGAATGGTGACGGTGCGAGGTTGGCCGCAGGAGGTGGCTGACAGGTCGCGTCGCCCGGTGGCGGGTGGGGACGCTCCGGTGGTGGTGGGCGCGGTTCAGGTGCCGAGCGGGTTGGTGGCGGTGGTTCCGCTGCCGGTGCAGTAGCCACAGTTGGGGTCGCTGTAGGTCATGATCCAGGTGGCGTGGGTGGTGTCGTAGTAGGCGCTGGGGGATTCCACATTGGTCAGGCCGGCGAGGTGGGTGGAGCCAATATTCACGCCGTTGGTGCCCCACAGGTCCAGTTGCTCGGAGCTGAGGGTTTGGTCGGCTTGGGTGCAGAGCACGACGGGTGGCCCGCCTGCGGGGATGACGATGTCGAAGTCGCCGTTGCCGCCGCAGATGTAGAGGCCGGGTTTGTGGGTGGAGCCGTGTGGGGCGCCAGCGCCGTCTCCGCACGGGCCGGTGGGGCTGTTGCAGCCCATGGCGTAGTAGGCGTTGGCTTTGGTGCGGTTGTAGTCGGCGGGCGCGTTGAACCACAGGATCCATGTGCCGTCGTTGGCGCCCCACCCGGTGCGCTGGATCATGCGCGGGTTGAAACACCCGGCACCGGTCGAGCCGCATTCGCTGGCCCAGTTGGCGCCGGTCCAGGAATCGATCTCGCGCCCGTGGCCGCAGCGGCGGGCGTCGCGTTCTGCCCAGGAGCGAGAACCGCCGGCGCGACAACAAGAGCCGCGGTGAGCGCGACCAAGCGGAATCTCATGGGACTACCCCAAAACCGGGTTACTGCGCGGCGGTCGTGGCTGATCAAGGCCTGCGCCGCCGGAACAGTGGGCTTGGGGGAACCTCACCTACTACGCCGGCACCACACCGGTGCTGGTTCACAACAGCTGTGCCGAGCCTCAACTCGACGATAGTTTTCAATTTCCGGGAGCAGGCAGGAGCGGCGCCGGAGTAAAGAACTTCGTCGGTCCCAAGAATGCCGTGGTTCGGGGCGCTAGCGAGGGTCGCGTATTTGTTACTGATGACCACGGTCAAGTCGTCCTGGACATCACACGCGACCGAGTAAAGACCGTTGTTCCAGGCCAGGGCTTCAGCGGTGGTAAGGTGGCCCCAACTTCTGAGCAACTCGGATGGATAGACAGTCTATGGGGTTGGGTTAGCAGTCATGAGCGACGATGACATCTTGAGATCAACGGTAGACGAACTGTTTTTCAATTTTCGAAGCGCCCTTCTCGCCATGATTCCGTTTGCCGATCGTGCGATGATCAGCTACCGGGACCATGATATGCATCGTTCATGGGAGCAACTTGCTGAATGTTTGTTCGACGTCTTTGTGAGAAATCCTATCGAGGCAGACCGCTCGCGGAACAATGCGGAGCTGAGGCTCGCGAGATACGATATTGATCAAGACGACTACTCGAGGTCGAGTTGGATTGCACTGGATAACGAGCCGGGAAACTACGTTGCCGTTGTGCGGTTCATGAGTAGGAATGTGCCATTCGATACCGTCCAGGTTGTAGATGTGGACCATGCGACCCTAAATGCCAAACTGGCGCGAGTTGTTCCGTGGCAGGATGCAAAATTTGTTTTCTTCCGTCGATTCAAGAACGCTCCGGCCGAGGTTGTCAGGCGGATCGAGGCCGTCGAATAACTGCAGCGACTATTGTCCAGGTGATCAACTATCGAGGCGTTCGCGTAATCGTCAATGAAGTCGATCACGGAGGTCCCCGCGTGATCTTGGCATTCATGATGGCACGCTGGGAAACTGGGTGAACGCTTGGCGGCGTCAGAACCCGGAATCGGATGAGTCGATGACGGCAATGGCGGGCGCCCGGGTGAAGGAGATGGGAGACGAGATCCGACGGCGGCGGATGGAGAACGAGTTCCTGAAGAACGCCGCAGCCTCCTTCACGTGGACGCACCCGTAGCGTTGCGCTGCGCGGCGAGACTCCGACAACGGCGCGGCGCCGCACGCCATCGGCGACATCACTTACCTCAAGACCGGGGAAGGCAGGCCGTATCTGGCCATAGTGATCGATCTGGCCACACGGATGGTCATCGGCTGGCAGTTGGCCGGCCACATGCACGCCTCACTGGCGGCCACGCGCTAGCCATGCGATCACCCACGGCCGCGTCCAGCCGGGTGCGATCTTCCACAGCGACCGCGGATGCCAACACAGGTTCAACCGGTGGCCGCAACACCAGCTTATCGATTGGAGAGTACAGCTTGTTCAGGGCTTCGGCTGGCGTCGTCCAACCGAGTGTTTTGCGTGGACAGTTTTTGAGTGTGGCGGCGACCGCGTCGAGTTCGTCTCGGTTCCAGCGGGCCAGGTCGGTGCCTCTCGGGAAATACCGTTCCGTACCGGGTTTGATGGAGAGGGGATCAAGCCCGGATGGATGAGGAGTGATGGCCGCACCGAAGAAGTACCCCGATGAGCTGCGTGAGCGGGCGACGCGGATGGCGTGTAGGCGCGCCGGGACCCGGCGGCCGCGACTGGGGCGATTAAGCGGATCGCCGAGCAGCTGGGGATCCGCCCGGATGCCCTGCGGACCTGGGTCATGCGCGCGGAGATCGACGCCGGGGACAGGCCGGGCACCACGAGCGGTGACGCAGGAGCGGATCGCGCAGCTCGAGCTGGATAACCGTGAGCTGCAGATTCTGAGGTCAGCGGCAAGTTTCTTCGCAGCGGAGCTGGACCGTCGGCCGCGATGAAGGTTGAGTTCGTCGACTCGCAGCGGGAGGAGCACGGTGTCCAGCCGGTCCTGGAGGCGCTCAAACAGACGCATGCGGAGATCGCGCCGTCGACGTACTACGCGGCCACGTTCCGCCCGCCCTCGGCCCGTGCGGCACGGGACCGGGACCTGGTCGAGAAGATCGGGCGGGTGCACGAGGACAACTACGGCCTCTACGGGGCGCGCAAGGTCTGGGCCAAGCTCAACCGGCCGGGCACCGACGTGGCCCGGTGCACGGTCGAGCGGCTCATGCGCGAGAGTGGACTGCATGGCCTGCTGCGGGACAAGTCCCCGCGCACGACGCGGTCGGCGGCGGAGACCGGCAGGCCAGGTGATCTGGTCAAACGGGACTTCACGGCCACGCGCGTGAACGAGCTGTGGGTAGCGGACATCACCTACGTGCGTACCGCGGTCGGCTGGGTCGACGCGGCCTTCGTGCTCGACGTGTTCTCCCGCCTGATCGTCGGCTGGCAGGTCGGCCTTCGCCTGGCGTGTTACAGAGTCAGCGGCGAGGACCTTGGCCTCAGCCTTGAGGCCCTCGATTCGGTTCAAGCTCGGAGCGGACCGGCCCGCGTGTCAGCACGCGATGCCACCACCAAGACTCGTTGCTCAAGTCCGCAGAAAGAAACCTTGCCAACAACCCGTCCTGATCGGGCTCGGTCTGTTGCTCAAATTCACGGTCTGCTACCGCCGCTTGGTGGCGAGCGTCGGTGCGTTCGTCATCCGGCAACAGCGCCAAGCCGCGCTCGACGGCATCTCGTAGGTGGAGCGCGCCGATGTAGTCGTGAGCGCCCCAGCTCGTCCGATCGTCGGGCTCAACATCTAGCTCGGCGACGAATCTTTGAACATGCGGCTGCCAGCCATCAACAAGTTCGCCCAGCGGGAGACATGCGGGTTGACCGCGATTACGACTGTTCGCCAGCGATTGGCTGGATCGATGGCCGTCATTTACCCGGGTAGTGCGCAGTGCTTCGCCAGGGACTGTCTTCATTGATGATCACGCGAACGCCCCGGTAGTTAATCACCTGCGCAATACTCCCGTCTCCCTGTTCAAGCGGCTCGGGAGTGCCCCTTGCCAGGACGTCCTGACTTGCGCTAGCCCGGGTCGGCCTGGCACATCGACAGCACCGACGTGCTGGTACACAGCTTGCGCGATCTCGTCGATGTCCGAATCAGCGAAACCACCGGCAGGAGTGTATCCGCAGCTGTTGTGGACGAGGATAGGTGTGGTGCCGGCGTAGTAGGTGTGGATGCCGTCGATTTGGAGGTTGTAGGCGGTCAGGAGGCGTTGGCAGGTGCGGAGTGTGGTGATGGTGGGGAGACTCGCGAAGCCCAGCCCCTGGCTGCACGTGCTCATCAGGATCAAGTTCTCCGGCGTATGCCCCCATAGCCCCGACGCCGGCGCTCGCCTACACCGTTGCCGTTGGTCACACCGCAGGAGACGGTCGATGCATTGCGATCACGACACGTCAACCCTGATTACCTTTCCTGCCGGCTGCCCGATCGCTTCCGTGCCAGTGATTCTCTGCCCTATGAAATCACAGTACGGAATCGATTACGAAACATCGAAAGCAGTCCACGAGAGCGCGCCGTAGCTGGTGTGGGTGATCTTGGCTCGGGAGCCCACCCACCCGTTGGGGAGGGTCATCCCACTTTCGCGTGGCGGCTGTTTCGTGACTTAAGTGGTATAGACCAATAGCACGACCGTCGGGACCTTCGAGAAGTAGACGGAGTGGGACGCGGTCATATGCCCTACACCGACCGATCACCCGGCCGTGTTCCGTGTCGGGGCCGAGTACGGATTCAGTGACCGGGACGAGCGGTCAGTGGGGCAACGCCGTCACGGCGCCGGTCGCTATCGGGGTCAGACGCGCATGGCGGCCGGGTGAGCGTGGCTGACGCGCGGGCCGGGTGGGCGTGAGGGCGACGTTCGGGCGGCTGGCCAGGATGTGCTTCATCTGGGCGAGCGCGCCGTCGTGCAGCGATGCGATCACGGACAGCGCGTCCCGGGCCTGATCGAACAGCCAGGCGTCGTGATCGACGACGTCTTCGGTTCCCTCTGTCGCCATGCATCTCTCCCTGCGGTCAACGGAATCGCGGCGGCCCGCTCATGTGTGACAGCGACTTCGCCCCTGGCTGTGTCACACCTGTGCCGGCTCGCGGAAGATCGATCACGGTCCACAGTGACCTTGCGCACGCTGAACGCGACGGCGGGCGAAGCCCAGCGGACAATGGCCTGATGCAGGAACCGTTGTTCGGCTCGGTCGACGAGGTCGTCGAGCGGCTGGCAGGAGCCGGCTACCTCGCCTCCACCCCGGTGGCGACCACGGTCTACCTCGCCGAACGGCTCGGCAAGCCGCTGCTCGTCGAGGGCCCCGCCGGGGTCGGCAAGACCGAACTGGCGCGAGCGCTCGCCGACGCGACGGCCAGCGAGCTGGTCCGGCTGCAGTGCTACGAGGGCATCGACGAGGCTCGCGCGCTGTACGAGTGGAACCACGCCAAGCAGCTTCTGCGCATCACCGCGGGCCGTGACGGGGGCTGGGCCGGCACCCGCGACGAGGTGTTCAGCGAGGAGTTCCTGCTCGCCCGCCCGCTGCTGAAGGCGATCCGCAACACCGGCCCGACCGTCCTGCTCATCGACGAGACCGACAAGGCCGACGTCGAGATGGAGGGTCTGCTGCTGGAGGTGCTCGGCGACTTCCAGGTCACCGTGCCGGAGCTGGGTACCATCACCGCGACCCGCCGCCCGTTCGTGCTGCTGACCTCCAACGCGACCCGCGAGCTGTCCGAGGCGCTCAAACGACGCTGCCTGTTCCTGCACCTGGACTTCCCGTCGCCCGAGCTCGAACGCGACATCGTCACGCTCAAGGTGCCGGACCTCGACGAGCGCCTGACCGAGTCCGTGGTGCGCGTGGTCGGCGCGCTGCGGTCGATGGAGCTGCGCAAGGCCCCGTCGATCGCGGAAACCGTGGACTGGGCGCGCACCCTGCTCGCGCTCGGCGCCGACACGGTCGACGAGCAGGTCGTCGAGTCGACCCTGGGCGTCATCCTCAAGTACCAGAGCGACCACCGCAAGGCCACCGAAGAGCTCCGCCTGGACAGGCTGCTGGCATGACCGGGCTGCCGACCCGGCTGGTCGAGTTCGTCGGGGCCTTGCGGGAGCACGGGATCCCGGTCGGGCCCGGCGAAACGGTCGACGCGGCGGCCGCGGTCGACGTGCTCGGGCTCGCCGACCGCGAGCAGTTGCGGGCGGCGCTCGCGGCGACCGTGTTGCGGCGGTCGGGCCAGCGTGCCACCTTCGACGACCTGTTCGACCTCTACTTCCCGGTCGCGGTCGGTTCGACGGAAACCATGGCGGAGACCGAAGACCTCGCGGAATTGCGGAACGCGCTGGTCACCGCGCTGGCCGGGGGCGACACCGAGCGCATGCGCGCGCTCGCGGCGACCGGGGTCGAGGTGTTCGGCCAATACGGGTCCTTCGGCGAGGGCGGGACCGGTGGCGGCGGGATGAGCGGCTGGTCGGCGTACCAGACGCTGGACCGGTTGCGGCCGGAGGCGTTACTGAACCGCGTGCTCAACGCGATCCGGGGCGAGCAGCGCGACGGGCTGAGCGAAGCTCTCGCCCGCCAGGAGGCGCAGTCGCGCATCGGCTCGTTCCGCCGGCAGGTGCAGGCCGAGGCGCGCCGCCGGACGGCGGAATACCGTGGGCGCGAACGGATCGCGCGCCATGCGGTGGCTCCCCAGACGGATCTTGTCAGCTTCACCAACGCCAGCCGGGAGCAGCTGACCGCGCTGCGCCGGACGATCCAGCCGCTGTCGCGCAAGCTCGCGACCCGGCTCGCGGCGCGCCGGCGGCGGGCCCGGCGCGGGCAGATCGACTTCCGCCGGACGCTACGCCGGTCGCTCGCGACGGGAGGCGTTCCGATGCGCCCGGCGCTGCGCGATCGCCGCCCGGGCAGGCCGGAACTGGTGCTGCTGTGCGACATGTCCGGGTCGGTCGCGGGGTTCGCGCAGTTCACGCTGCTGCTGGTGCAGGCGCTGGCCGACCAGTTCTCGAAGGTACGCACGTTCGCGTTCGTCGAGCTGACCGACGAGATCACCGGGCTGGTCACCGCCGGCGCGGCCGATCCCGAGGGGCTCGCGCGGCGGATCCTGACCGAGGCGCGGGTGACGCGCTGGGGTATGAGCAGCGACTACGGCGATTCACTCGGGAGTTTCGTCGAAGGCTGGCTCGACGCCGTCGGCCCGCGCACGTCGGTGCTGATCCTGGGCGACGGCCGGACCAACGGCGGCGACCCGAACCTGGCCGCGGTCCGCCAGATCTCCGAGCACGCCAAGCACGTGTACTGGCTCAACCCCGAGCCACGGTCCGCTTGGGGCACCGGCGATTCGGCCGCGCTCGAATACGGCCGGGTGGTGCCGATGCACGAATGCCGCAACCTGCGGCAGCTGACTCGGCTGGTCACCGAGTTGCTGCCAGGCTGAGTGAAACCGCGCCGACCGTCCGGCGGCTTTCGAGCGCGGCGTGTGCTTCGCCGGCGTCTTCGAGGGGGAATGTCGTGGTGGGCAACGGGATCAGCTGAGCGGCTCGGCGCAGAATCTCCTCGACTCCCCGCCGGTGCTGCTCCTGCGGCCGGGCAAAGATCGTCCGAAGTGGACTGACAAGCTCCCGGTCGCCCGGATCGGTCCACGAACCGGACGCGAACCCGTAGACCCCGAACCGGCCACGGGTCGCTTCGAGTGCTTGCGCGCCAAGGCGTCCGCCGATCGCTTCGAGCGTCACGTCGGCGCCGCCACCCGTCGCGGTTTTGACCTTGCCGGCCCAGTCGGGGTCCCGGTAGTCGACCAGCACGTCCGCGCCGAACTTCGCCGCGGTGTCGAGTTTTTCGCCGCTCGCGGCCGCGATCACGGTGGCGCCGCGGGCCTTGGCGAGTTGCACGAGAAGCGAGCCGATGCGCCCCGCGGCCGCGGTGATCAGCACCGTGTCCGCCGGGCCCATCTCCTCGAGCATCGCGTTCGCCAGGTAGCCGCCTTCGAAGACGGCCAGCGCCTGGGCCAGGGAAACTCCCGATGGAACCTCGTAGACGTCGGTGCAGCGGGCGAACTCCGCGTAGCCGCCGGAGTTTCCGGCCGTGGTACCGACGACAATACGTCCATTGTGGTCGGTCCCGGCGACCTCGTTGCCGGGGATGTACGGCAGCTCGAACGGGTGCCCGCCGGAACGGACGATGACGTCGCCGTAGATGACGCTGGCCAGTTCGACGGACACCAGGACCTCGCCTTCGCCCGGTGTGGGCTTTTCGTCCTCTTCGAGTCGCAGGACCTCGGGCGGGCCGAACTCCCGAACCCGGATTGCACGCATGGTTGACTCCTTCGTCGTCGGTGGGACAGTCTGTCTCTATCCAGGCACAGTGGCCGCTATGAGACGAGCGTCAAGCGGCGGCGGGTGTCCCGAACCGGACGGAAAGCGGAAAGTGTCTCGGGAGAACGTGCGGGTGCGGCGGACCCGGAAGCTGCTGCGGGAGGCGCTGATCGAGCTCATCGAGGAGCGCGGTTTCGAAGCGGTGACGGTCGGGCGGGTCACCGAGCGGGCCATGGTCAGCCGGGCCGCGTTCTACCGGAACTACCGCGACAAATACCACCTCGTCGAGCAGATCTTCGACGACGCGATGAACGAACTGCTCACGGACATCGACACCGCCTCGGCGGCCACGCGATGGGCGGCGTTCTTCGAGCACATCGCCGCGCACGACCGGTTCTACCGCGCGATGCTGGGGAAGGACGGCAGTTCGTGGTTCGCGACGAGGATGCGGGCCTCGCTGTCGGAGATGACCGTGGCGCATCTGGCACCCCTCGCCGCGACCGATCTCGTGCCGACAGTGCTGGGCGGGATGTTCGTGCAGACGATCACGTGGTGGCTCGACCACGGCCGCCCGGTCCCGCCCGCCGAGATCTCCGCCGAGGCCGCCCGGTTGGCCTCCGCGGTTATGCGGGCGGCTACCGTTCAGTCGTGATCACCACAGACGAGTACCTGTACTTCACCGACCGGGCCCTCGACGGGATGGTGGCCGTACTCGGGGAGCTTGGCGACGACCTCGCGAACCGGCGCCCGGAACTGCCCGGCGCGAACACGCCGTACGGGATCGTGACGCACTGCATCGGCGTCATCGACCACTGGGCGGGACGGCTGGTGGCGGGCCGGCCCACCGAGCGCGACCGTGACGCGGAGTTCCGCGCTACCGGGACGGTGGCTGATCTCGTCGAACGGGTCGAGCGGGCGAAGAAGCGTTTGCGCGAGTATGCCGAGGTGGCCGACCCGCGGAGCCCGCTGCGTGAGGAGGCCGCGCCGCACTACCGCGACACCCCGATCGGGCGGACGCAGGGGGCGGCGCTGCAGCACGTGTACGAGGAACTGGCGCAGCACTTGGGCCAGCTCGAGCTGACGCGAGACGTCCTCGGCGGTTAGTAGCGGCGGGCAAAAGCGGTTAGCCCTGCGGGTCTGACGGGCCTTCGGGTTGCGTGCCGTCAACTGCGCTGGAGCCGGGCCGGCTCTCTGGACATGCATCTCGCCACCATTGCAGCCGTTCGGACAGCGCGACGATCTGCGGGGCGATGAGCGTGAACCGCTGGGCAGGACCAGTGAGCCGGCGAACCTAGGCGTAATCCGGGCGGCCGCCGCGATCTCACCCGCGGACCGGCGCTGCGCCTTCTGAGCCAGAACACTAACTGCGCATGGCGTGGAGGGCATTGTGGCGTGGTGTGCGTTCGGGGTCCACATAGGAGGGCGGGATGAACCACGGTTTGCCGTGGATCATGCGGATCTGCCAGTCGGTGTGGTGGATGGTGCGGTGGTGTCGGCGGCACAGGAGGGTGAGGTTGGCCAGGGCGGTGGTGCCGCCTCGGGACCACTCGAGGATGTGGTGGGCGTCGGTCCATTTGGCCTTCTTTCCGCACCCCGGAAACGCGCAGCCTTTGTCCCGGCGGGTCAGGGCGCGGCGGATGCTGCGGGGCACGATCCGGGTGGCGCGCCCGACATCGAGGGTTTCGCCCTGGGCACCGAGGACGACGGGCACGATCCTGGCGTCGCAGGCTAAGCGCCGGATCTGGGCGACGGAAATAGTCCAGTAGCCATCCAACAGGCCATACCCGACACCCGCCTTGAGGTCCTCGAGTGTCACGCTGACCATCAAG
>NZ_VDFW01000035.1 GCF_006152065.1 Amycolatopsis alkalitolerans | reverse complement strand
CGATCTACAACGCCACCGACCCCGCCGCAGCCGCCAGGGAACTCAAAAAACGCGCCACCGCCTAACCCGATCAGCCCGGCACACATTCCATCGGATGCCTGATCGAAATGTGTGCTCATCCGGAATTCGCGAACCATCGAAATCATCAGGAGTGCGCCTCCATGGCGGCAAAAGAATCGATCTCCACGATTCGCTTGACCACCAAGCGAATCCCGGAAGACTGGACCGAGCTGGACGAGCGGGCGGTCGACACCGCCCGCGTGCTGGCCGCGGACGCGGTCGAGCGCTGCGGGAGCGGCCACCCCGGGACGGCCATGAGCCTCGCGCCGGTCGCCTACGCGCTGTTCCAGCGGATCATGCGGCACGACCCCGGTGATGCACAGTGGATCGGGCGGGACCGGTTCGTGCTCTCGGCCGGGCATTCGAGTCTCACCCTGTACGTCCAGCTGTTCCTCTCCGGCTACGGCCTGGAACTGGACGACCTGAAGGCCTTGCGCAAGTGGGGTTCGCTGGCCCCTGGTCACCCCGAGTACGGGCACACCCAGGGCGTGGAGACCACCACCGGTCCGCTGGGCCAGGGCCTGGCCAACGCGGTCGGGATGGCCATGGCCGCGCGCCGTGAGCGTGGCCTGTTCGACCCGGATGCCGAGCCGGGCAAGAGCCCGTTCGACCACCACATCTACGTGATCGCGTCCGACGGCGACATCGAGGAGGGCGTCACCGCCGAGGCTTCGTCGCTGGCCGGCACCCAGCAGCTCGGCAACCTCACGGTGATCTACGACAGCAACGAGATCTCCATCGAGGACGACACCCGCATCGCGTTGTCCGAGAACACCGCCAAGCGCTACGAAGCCTATGGCTGGCACGTCCTCACGGTCGAGGGCGGCGAGGACGTGACGGGGATCCTGGACGCGGTCGAGCAGGCCAAGGCCGAGACCGCCCGCCCGACCCTGATCGTGCTGCGCACCGTGATCGGCTATCCGGCGCCGACGAAGATGAACACCGGAAAGGTGCACGGCGCGGCGCTGGGTGCCGACGAGCTCGCCGCGGTCAAGCGTGCGGTCGGTCTCGACCCGGAGCAGAGTTTCCAGGTCGACGCCGCGGTCCTGAGCCACACCCGCGAGGTGGCCGACCGCGGCCGGGCCGACCGCGAGAAGTGGCAACTGGAGTTCGACGCGTGGGCACAGGCCAACCCGGAGCGCAAGGCGCTGCTGGACCGGCTGCGCAACCGTGAGCTGCCGGCCGGCTGGGCCGGCGGGCTGCCCACCTGGGAGCCGGACGCGAAGGGGGTCGCCACCCGCAAGGCGTCGGCCGCGGTGCTGGCCAAGCTCGGCGAGGTGCTGCCCGAGCTCTGGGGCGGGTCCGCGGATCTGGCCGAGAGCAACAACACCACGATCAAGGGCGCCGACTCCTTCGGCCCGGCCGGCATCTCCACCGGCGCCTGGACCGCCCAGCCCTACGGTCGCACGCTGCACTTCGGCATCCGCGAGCACGCGATGGGCTCGATCCTCAACGGCATCGTGCTGCACGGTGGCACCCGCCCGTACGGCGGCACCTTCCTCATCTTCAGCGACTACATGCGCCCGCCGGTGCGGCTGGCCGCGATGATGGGGCTGCCGGTCATCTACGTGTGGACGCACGATTCCATCGGTCTCGGCGAGGACGGCCCGACCCACCAGCCGGTCGAGCAGTTGGCGGCCCTTCGCGCCATCCCGGGCATGTCGGTGGTGCGCCCGGCCGACGCGAACGAGACCGCACATGCCTGGAAGGCGGTGCTGGAGGACCCGAGCGGTCCGGCCGGGCTGGCGCTGACCCGCCAGGACGTGCCGACCCTGGCGGGCACCTCCGCCGAGGGGGTGGCTCGCGGCGGTTACGTGCTCGCCGAGGCGTCCGCGGGCCGTCCGGAGGTGGTGCTCGTCGGCACCGGTTCCGAGGTGCAACTGGCGGTCGAGGCGCGGAAGATCCTCGAGTCCGAAGGGATCCCGGCGCGAGTGGTCTCGATGCCGTGCGTGGAGTGGTTCGATCGCCAGGACCGGTCCTACCAGGACCAGGTGCTGCCGCCGTCGGTGCGCGCCCGGGTCGTCGTCGAGGCGGGGACGGCGCAGCCGTGGCACCGGTTCGCCGGCGACGCGGGGGAGATCGTGTCGCTGGAGCATTTCGGTGCCTCGGCGGACTTCAAGACCCTGTTCCGCGAGTTCGGCATCACCACCGAGGCCGTGGTCGAGGCGGCCCGGCGAAGCCTGCGGTCGCGCTGACGCGTGGTCGCCGATCATGGAGGAAGATTTCGTTGACGCAGACGACTTCTCAGAAACTGGAACCCGGTCATTTCTCGGACGCGACGCGTGCCGTCGTCGAAGAGGTGGACAAGGTCGGGGCCGGGGTGCACTCGCCGGCCTGGGTCCGGGCCGGCGCGCTTTTGCTCAGGGCGTCGAAGGTGTTCACCGTCGGCACCGGCCGCAGCGGGCTCGCCCTGCAGATGGCCGCGATGCGGTTCATGCACCTCGGGCTCGCCACCCACGTCGTGGGTGAGGTGACCGCACCGGCGATCGGCCCTGGCGACGTGCTGGTGGCGGCTTCGGGTTCGGGATCGACGGCCCGGGTGGTGCGGGCCGCGCAGACCGCGCGTGACCAGGGCGCGGACGTGATCGCGCTGACCACCGCGCCCGATTCGGTGCTGGCCAAGGCCGCCACCGAACTCCTCGTCATCCCGGCCGCGGACAAGCAGGATTTCGACGGGACCGCGTCCGTCCAGTACGCCGGCAGCCTGTTCGAGCAGTCCGTTCTGCTGATCACCGATGCGCTCTTCCACACGCTGTGGCAGACCAGCGGGACCCAGGCTCGCCAACTGTGGCGCCTGCACGCGAATCTCGAGTGATCGCCGCGCCGCGATCTCTGTCCTGATGCCACAGAAAGAACGGGAGCCCGAGATGCAGTATCAGACCGAGGTCGCGCCGCGCACCGGCGTCGACATCCATACTCTGGAGGCGGCGGCGGTGGCCGCCACCCGGAGCGCCGCGGTGGCCAGCTACGCCTGGGTCGGCCGGTATGACCAGAAGGCCGCCGACGCGGCGGCCACCACGGCGATGCGGGCGGCACTGGCCGACGCGCCCGGGCGAGGAACGGTGGTCATCGGGGAGGGGGAAAAGGACGACGCCCCGATGTTGTTCAACGGCGAAATCGTGGGTACCGGCTTCGGCCCGGACTTCGACATCGCCGTCGATCCCCTGGAGGGAACCTCGTTCTGCGCGAGGGACCTGCCGGGCGCCCTGGCCACGATCGCGTTCGGTGAAGCGGGCACGATGTGGTCGCCGGGACCCGGGTACTACATGGACAAGATCGTGGTGCCGCCCGCGGCGAAGGACGTCATCGATCTCGACGACCCGCCCGAGCACACCTTGGCCAAGGTCGCCAGAGCCCTCGGCAAGCAGGTCGGCGAACTCCGCGTGATGATCATGGACAAGCCGCGGCACAAGGATCTGATCGCACGGGTGCTTCGGGCGGGCGCGGCTGTGCAGACGCCGGCCGGTGGCGATGTCGGAGGGGGCCTGGCGGTGCTCCTGCCGGCGCTCGATGTCGACCTGCTCCTCGGCGTCGGTGGCACGCCTGAGGGTGTGATGACCGCCGCGGCCGTCCGTGCGCTCGGGGGCGGCATGCTGGGTCGCCTGGCCCCGCAACGCAACGAGGAGGCGGATGCCATCCGCGCCGCGGGCATGTCCGTTGACCGCATCTACGAATGCCGCGAACTCGTGGCCGGCGATGCGTTCTTCGTCGCCACCGGCGTCAGCGGCAGTGCCCTTCTCGGCCGTCCCCGGGTATCCGCCGGTGCGACGGTGTCCGAGTCGCTCCTGATCTCCCAGGGGCAGATTCGCCACCTGACGCATACCACCTTCGCGTAGCTTCCGGCCGGCCGCCGGCCATGACGATCAAGGAGATTCGGTGACGTTGCACCTGGACGACCTCAGCGTTCGCCGCCTCGGCGAGTGCCGTTACGATTCGCCGTTCTCCGAAATGCTCTCCACCAAGCAGACCTCTCCGCATTACGTCGCCGAAGGCGACCGGGTTCTGCTCGAGGACACCGTTTCCATGCTGGCCGAGCACAGCCTCCCGCCCGGCCTGGTGCCGAGTTTCGAAGCCGCCGGGCCCCGCCGCAAGATCTACTTCGATCCCGCGCGGGTGACCGCCGGTATCGTCACCTGCGGGGGGTTGTGCCCCGGTCTCAACAACGTCATCCGCGGTCTCGTCCAGGAACTCGCCGTGCACTACAAGGTCAAGCGGATCCTGGGGTTCCGGAACGGCCTGCAGGGGCTGACGGCCGAACACCGCCATGACACGGTGGAACTGACGCCGGAGCGCGTTCGCGACATCCACACCGCGGGCGGCACCATCCTGGGCAGTTCCCGCGGCGGCCAGGACGCCGACGAAATGGTCGACAGCCTCGTCCTGCACGGGGTCGACCTCATGTTCGTCATCGGCGGTGACGGGGGGATGCGCGCCGCGACGTTCCTGAGCGACACGATCCGGGCACGCGGCCTGGACATCGCGGTCATCGGGGTACCGAAGACGATCGACAACGACCTGCCCTTCACGGACCAGTCATTCGGGTTCCAAAGCGCGTTCGCACGGGCCACCGACTTCATCGAGTCGGTCACCGTCGAAGCCGCGGCCAGCCCGAACGGCGTCGGGATCGTGAAGCTGATGGGACGGCACTCCGGATTCATCGCCGCCTACGCGGCGCTGGCCGCCAACGCCGCGGACATCGTCCTGATCCCCGAAATCCCGTTCGCCCTCGAGGGGGAGGACGGGCTGCTGGCCCACGTCGAGCAACACGTGCGAACCAAGGGCTACGTGGTCATCGTCCTCGCCGAGGGGGCCGGGCAGGATCTTGTCGAGCAATGCGGCCTGCCTCAGCAAAACGGTCGTGGCACCGATGCCTCCGGCAACGTCAAGCTCGGCAATATCGGGGAGTTGCTCAAAGACCGCATTACCGCACACCTGACCGCGGCCGGCCTGACTCCCACGATGCGTTACATAGACCCGAGTTATTCGGTCCGCAGCATCGCGGCCAACGCTTACGACAGTGTCTACTGCCTGCGCCTGGCCCATGCGGCGGTGCACGCGGCCATGGCGGGTCGCACCGAAGCCGCGGTCGCGCGCTGGCGGCGGCGCTTCGTGCATGTGCCGTTGTCGCTGATGACGAGCCGTCGAAACCAGGTCGATCCCGACGGTGACCTGTGGCTGTCGGTACTCGAAACCACCTGCCAGCCGGCCGAATTCGGTTTGGTGCGCGAGCGGGTGCACGTCCGCACGGGGTTTTGCTGACGGCTCCACTGTCCGAAAAGGATTGTCTGGTCAGGCGCGGGCCCGGCGGAGCCGTTCGGCGGCTTGTGCCCAGAGCGCCTTGCCGGATACCGCGGTGTACCCGTGGAGCGCTTCCCATCGGATGTCGTGGGCTGCCGGCCACACGCCGGCGGCCCAGGCGATCTGCTGCTCCTCCGCGGTGAACACGCGGCCCCGAGCGTCCTGATAGGACGCGAGGAACGCGTCGGTGCCTTCGATCGGCGGCAACGTGGCCGGCCCCATCTTGGGAAACACCGCACTCGCCGCGCCGACCAGGGCAGCCTCCGGTTGCCATGCCAGACTGTCCCAGTCGTGCACCGTGCACACCTGCCGGTCGTGCCACCGCAGGTTGTGTGCTTCGAAATCGGCGTGGCCCAGTACGCGGGGCAGGTTGGTGGCCAGCATTCTTCGACGGGCGCGGTCGGCCGCCTCCACGACGTAGACCGGCACGGGGCTCTGGTCTCGCTGATCGAGTTCGCCGATCGATGGCCACAGCCCGGAATGCCCGTGATCCCAGCGCACCCAGCGCGGGTTCGGCAACGGTGGCGCGACGGCGACGTCCTCCAGGCCGGTCATCAGCCGGGCGAAGACCTCCGCGTAGCGGACAGCCACGTCCGGCGAGTCGCCGGGCAGCACTTCGCCTCGGGGGCGGAATTCCTCGGCGTGCACGGCCAGTGGGCCGACACGGACCACCCGGGTGAGGGGACGGGCGCATGGGAACCCGTGCTCGGCCAGCCGGGCCTGCGCGGTGACACATGACGCGGCCCGGCCGTCGTCGGCGCGGGCCTTGACCACGACATCCTTGCCGTCGGCCAGCCGGAGGCCGAACACCGTCGATACCGACTGCCGCCGGAACAGCACGGCGGCGGGCCGGGCCCCAAGATGGCCGAGGCACCACGCCGGCAGCCAGTCCGGCAGATCATCCAACGGCACGGCGACAACTGTGCCATAGGCGTCACCACCAGAGCAGCGGCGCGCGATTTTGGGCTAATTGGCCGGATTGGCCAACTCCACGTGATCACCTTGTCGCCCGGCCGGGTGGCGATGAAGGCGTTTCTGGCAATACCCTCAGCATCGTTCTTCTACGGTCTGCACGTGGACCCGGTGGGGAGCGCGGACACGTGCATGCGATGCACGTCATATTCGGCGTGTCGTCAACTTTCGTTCACCGGATCGACTCCGGCTGCTCGGCTCGGTGTTTCACCCGCGGCGGTTACGCTCGTGCCGGTGCGAGGCGGCGGCTGCCGGGCGAGGTTGATCTCAGGGAAAATCAGGGGACGTCCCCGGATGCGGCCGGGGCCTGCACGCGCGAGATTGAGCGTTGTGGACGGACAGCGATGGCCCGGGTCGCGGGCAGCGGAGGCTTTCGGCCGGATTGGTGACTTGGCGGTGCGCCGGCCCCTCACCTGCGCCTTGAGACGTGTTTCGCCGTGACCGTGCTGGCCGTGGTCCTCGCCGCGCTCGGTGCCTGCGGCTATGCCGCCGGGGCATGGTTGCAGCATGCGGCCGTCCATCACACGATCGGTGACCATGGCCTCCGGGTACGTCACCAGCTGGAACTCGTCCGCAACACCCGCTGGCTGGCCGGCTTGCTCGCGCTCGGCAGCGGCGCGGTGTTGCACGCGTGCGCGCTCGGCCTCGCTCCGCTGAGCGTGGTGCAGCCGGTCGGGGTGATCGCGTTGCCCATGACCGTCCTGCTCAACTTCCGGCAGCAGGGCAGGCACGTCCGCGACCTCGGTCGCGGCCTGGTGCTCGCGGTGGCTGCCGTCACCGGCGGCGTCGGCACGTTCGTGCTGCTCGCCGCCGGAAGCGCGACCTCGACGCCGGTCGCGCCCGCCGACCAGCTGGTGGCCACCAAACTGGTCGGCAGCGGTGTCCTGATCCTCGCCGTGCTGGCCGGGCTGACCAGGTCGAAGGTGCGGTGCGTGCTGGCCGCCACCGGGGGTGCCGTCGCCTATGGATATGTCTCGCTGATGACACGCGGGCTGGTGCAGCAACTGGGTACGACCGATCTGCTGCACCTCGACCTGATGCCGGTGCTCGGTATCGCGGCGGCGATGGTGGTGGGGGGCTGGCTGCTGCAGCACGGGTACGCCAGTGGCCCGCCCGACCTGGTGGTGGCCTGCCTGACCGTGATCGATCCGATCGTGGCCGTCGGCCTTGGCATCGGCCTGCTGGGGGAGGCCGACCGGATCGGCACCGGGACGGCGGTGGGTGAAATCGTCTGCGCCCTCGTGGCGTGCGCGGGCGTGTTCGCCCTCGCCCGGTATCGCCCGGACACCCGTGACACGCAACCCGTGCCGGCCGCTCTTGCCGGACTCAGTTCGAACGATCGTCCCGACGGGAGTACCCCTTGACTTCGCAGCCGCTCAGCAGGCGCCCGCTCCGCATCGTGGTGGGCGCGGTGACCTACCCGCCCGACGTGAACGGGGCGGCGAACTTCGGCTACCGGCTCGCGACCGGCCTGGCCGGTCGCGGGCACGAGGTGCACGTCATCTGCCACTCCGCGGACCGTGGGTCCCACCGGCTGGTCGAGGACGGGGTGACGGTGCACCGGGTCGGTTCGTACGGCACACCCCTGCACCCGACGATCCGGGCCTGCGCGCCGTGGCAGGCGTCGTCCAAAGCGGATCGGCTGCTGGCGGAGATCCAGCCGGACGTGGTGCACGTACAGTCGCATTTCTTCATCGGCCGCGGCCTGATCAACTCGGCCCGGCGCCGGGGTGTCGGGCTGGTGGCGACGAACCACTTCATGCCGGAGAACATCCTCGGTTACCTCAAGGTCCCCCGGCCGCTGCGGCGTGCCGCCACGCGCGTCCTGTGGCACAGGCTGATCAAGCACTACAGCAAGGCGAAAACGGTCACCGCGCCGACGCCACGGGCCGTGCAGTTGTTGCGGGAGAACGGGTTCGTGGCCAGGGCGATGCCGGTGTCCTGCGGTATCGACGTCGAGCGGTACCGCCGCCGGGCGGTTCAATTCCGCCGGCACAACCCCGATCCGGACACCCGCACGGTGCTGTTCGTGGGTCGCCTGGACCAGGAGAAGCACATCGACGATCTGCTGAGGGCGATGTCGATGCTGCGGACCGAGGCCCGGCTGGAGATCGTCGGCGACGGGTGCCGGCGCGCGGCCCTGGCGCAGCTCGCCGTCGATCTCGAGATCGCGGACCGGGTGCATTTCGCCGGGCTGGTCGACGACGACGAGTTGCTCGACGCCTACGCCCGCGCCGACCTGTTCTGCATGCCCAGCACCGCCGAACTGCAGAGCCTGGCCACGATGGAGGCGATGTCGGCCGGTACTCCGGTCGTGCTCGCGAACGCGATGGCGCTGCCGCACCTCGTCGTTCCCGGCCAGAACGGCTGGTTGTACCCGCCGCGCCAGGTGCCCGCGCTGGCGGCCGCGCTCGACGACGTGCTCGCTGAGCGCGCGACCATCGACCGGATGGGCAAGGCCAGCGAGCAGCTGGTGTCCCAGCACGATATCGAGGCGACCCTGAGCCGGTTCGAGTCGATTTACCGCCACGCGATCGACTCCCGGCAGTCGCGTGAACGCAACGTGGTCCGCACCGAACTGGCGAGCTGAACCATGCTTTCCCCAGGACTCGGTCCGAGCGAGCGGGTCGACGAGATCTGTGGTGCGGACCTGCACTATTGGGTCTACCGCGACGAGCTCGCGGCCGGGGCGCGGACGGTGCTGATGGTGCACGGCCTGCGGGGGACCCACCACGGGCTGGAGCTGATCGCGGAGGCCCTGCCCGGCCGCCGGGTCGTGATCCCGGACCTGCCCGGCTTCGGTGATTCCGGGCCGCTGGCGGGGCGGCGGCACGACGTCGACGGCTACGCGCACGCCGTGGTCGCGCTGATCGAGCGGCTCGGCGGCCGGACCCGGCCGGTCGTGCTGCTCGGCCACTCCTTCGGTTCGGTCGTCGCGGCGCGGGTCGCGTCGTCCGCCCCGGAACTGGTACACCGGCTCGTGCTGGTCAATCCGATCGCGACCCCGGCGCTGCGCGGGCCGCGCGTGGTCATGTCCGGCCTCACTTCGGCCTACTACGCGCTCGGCGCGGCGTTGCCGGCCCGGCTGGGGCGCTCGTGGCTGTCCAGCAAATGGCTGGTGCTCGCCGCGAGCCGGGCGATGACCCGCACCAGGGACGAAGGGCTGCGGCGGTTCATCGACGAAAGCCACCTGCGGTACTTCAGCCGGTTCCACAGCCCCGCGATACTCGCCGAGACCTTCCAGGCGTCGGTGAAGTCCACGGTGGCCGATTACGCCGATGCGCTGAGCACGCCGACGCTCCTGATCGCGGGTGAGACCGACGAGATCGCACCGACGGCCGGGCAGTACGAGCTGGCCGCCCGTCTCGCCGCCGCCGAACTCGTGGTGATCCCGAAGGTGGGGCATCTCGTGCACTACGAAGCACCATCCCGGGCCGCCGGCGAGATCCAACGGTTCCTTGGAGTGTCATGAAAGTCGTCGTGGACGCGCGGTGGACGCGGATGGACGCCCACGACGGCATCAGCCGCTACGGGGCCAACCTCATCGGCGCACTGCACCGGCTCCATCCGGTGATCATGCTGATCCACGACGAGCGACAGCTCCGGCTGCTCCCGGCTGGTGTGCCGTATGTGAAGGTCAACAGCCCGTTCTCGCCTCGTGAGCTCCTGCTGTCACGCACGTTGCGCCCGCTGCGGCCGGACGTGGTGTTCAGCCCGTTGCAGGTGATCGGCGGATTCCGGCGGAACTACCGGCTCATCCTCACCCTGCACGATCTGATCTACTACCGCCATCCGCAGCCGCCGACCTTCCTGCCGCTGCCGGTGCGGACCGTATGGCGCCTGTACCACAAGGCGTACTGGCCGCAGCGAGTTCTGCTCAACCGGGCCGACGCCGTCGTGACCGTGAGCGAGACGACGAAGAACCTCATCGCCGAGCATCGCCTCACCCGGCGCCCGGTGACGGTTGTCCACAATGCGCCATCGGTGCCCCCCGCCGGCGTTCAGGATCCGGAAGGCGGCTCCCGCGATCTGGTCTACATGGGCTCGTTCATGCCGTACAAGAACGTGGAAGCGCTGATCGCCGGTATGGCGTTTCTCCCCGGGTACCGGCTGCACCTGGTGAGCCGCATCGCGCCGGAACGCGAGGCCGAGCTGAAGGCGCTGATCCCGTCCGGTGCGGATGTCGTGTTCTGGCGGGGAATCAGCGAAGACGGCTACCAGAACCTGCTCGCCGGAGCGGCCGCCCTGGTCACCGCCTCCCGGGACGAGGGGTTCGGGTTGCCGCTCATCGAGGCGATGAACGCGGGCACGCCGGTGGTCTGCAGCGACCTGGCCGTCTTCCGCGAGGTCACCGGCGGGCACGCACTGTTCTTCGAACCCGGCGCACCGGACGAGTTCGCCCGTGCCGTGTCCAAAGTGGAGGATCCAGGGCTGCGGGCCGACCTGGTCGCGGCCGCCCGCGATCAGGTCACGACCTTCAGCTGGCTCACCTCGGCCGAACGTCTGCTGGACCTGATGCGGAGTCTCGCCTGAGGCGACGAGCCGTGCATCCGGGTGGGGAGCGGCGCCGCTCCCCACCCCGCCGGCGTCACAGCTTGGTCAGCAGCTGCTGCATCTCGGTGATCTCGGCCGTCTGGCTGTCGATGATCCGCTGCGCCAGAGCCTTGGCGTCGGCGCTGGCGCCCTGGGCCAGCTCGGTCCTGGCCATCTCGACCGCGCCCTGATGGTGCTCCACCATCATCTGCAGGAACATCTTGTCGAACTCGGCACCGCCGGCCTCCTGAAGCCGCTGCATATCGGCGTCGGCCATCATGCCCGGCATCGAACCGTGGTTGGCGTCCGGCATCGACGGCATGGCGCTCGACGAGGTCGCGCCCCACTGGCCGAGCCAGCCCGTCATCTGCTGGATCTCCGGATCCTGCGCGTTCCGGATCCGCGTCGCCAGGTCCTTGACCTGGGTGTTCGTGGTTCGCGACGCGGCCAGCCCGGCCATCTCGACGGCCTGCTGGTGGTGCGGGATCATGTCCTGCGCGAAGGTGACGTCAGCGGCGTTGTGCGTGCCAGCCTGCGCCGGCGCGGGCGTGGCGGCCGCGCTGCTCATGGCCATCCCACTGTGCGAGGAGTCGTCACCGCTGCTACATCCGGCCAGCACCAGGCCGGCAGCCGCGACAGACATGGCGATACCCAGAATTGTCTTGTTCACAATGATTTCCTTCGATGTCGTATTTGGTCGTGACGAACGCGAACGGCGTACGAGGACGCCGCGCGTCACGTCACAGCCGCAACACGCACACCGAAGCGAGCAGGGATCGGCCACCGGGGCTGGCCGGGCGGTCGGGGGAGCGGGCGAGTGCCCGAGGGCAGCGGCGGCGGCACCGAGTCGAGAGCGGGCCGAACCCCGCCATCACCAGCAGCACCAGCAGTGCGCCAAAGGCAAGCTGCCCGAGCACGGCGAGGCATTCATGCAGCATCGCGCCCATACCGTGGTCGTCCGGCATCGGGGCCGCCGACAGTGCCGGAGACGTTCCGGGCACCATCGCGACGACGGTCGCCGAACCATGGCCGGGGAGGCCGTGCTCCGCCGGCGCGTGGTGCATCGTGACCAGGCCCAGGGCCAGTATCGCGAGCAGCAGCCAACGCGCCGGCTGACGGCGGTTGGCGAGGCTCATGGCCAATACGGTAGCCGCTGCCCGGGGCAAGATCGCAAATCGGGGATGTGACAGGCGGGCGCCCGCCGACCGTGATCTGGACTGCGCCAGAGGCGAAGATCGGTACGGTGGGACGAAGCAATGTCCTGGAGGAAGCGTGACCGAGCAGCAGCCGTGGCAGTGGGACGAGCCGACGTGGCGTGGCCACGTCGAGCGAGTGCGCGCCGGGCGTCCGCTGCGACCGGAGTCCTGGCCCGGTGGCGCGAAGGTCGCCGTGGCGTTGTCGTTCGACTCCGACCATGAAACGCCGGCCCTGCGCGACGGCGAGGTGCTGCCGGGCAAGCTGTCGCAGGGTGAGTAGGGCGCGCGTGTCGGTGTGCCACGGATCCTGAAACTGCTCGAACGTTTCCAGGCGCCGTCGACGTTCTTCGTGCCTGCCGTGTCGGCGCTGCTGCACGACGGCGAAGTGAAGTCCTATGTGGATGCCGGACACGAGGTCGCGCTGCACGGCTGGATCCACGAACGCAACACCCAGCTGCCACCGGAGGCCGAACGCGATCTGGCGTTCCGGGGCGCGGACACGCTGGAGCGTCTCGCCGGAGCACGCCCGGTCGGCATCCGTACCCCGTCCTGGGATTTCTCCGCCGCCACGCTGCGGATCATCCGCGAATTGGGCCTGAGGTACGACTCGTCGCTGATGGCCGACGACGACTGCTACGAGATCCTCGCCGAACTGCTCGAGCATATCGCGTCGCACGAGGGTGTCTGGTTCGCCACCCACGCCCAGATCGCCGCCGAGATCAGCTGCGGTAGCGCCCTCGGCTCGGTCAGTGGACGAGGTCCAGCCACGCCCTGAGCCCGCGGATGTCACCCGCGCCGCAGCGGAATCCGACGTGCCCGTCCGGCCGCGCGGCGAGCAGCCCACGGCCGGTCCAGCTGCTGACCCGGTGCACCGTGACGTGCCCGCCGAGCAGCGTGTCGTCGAGTTCCGGACCGTCGCGTTCCAGCAGCAGGTGTATCCCGGGGCGGGCGGTGAGTGCGTGCAGCCGCACCGTTCTGCCGTCGCACACCAGATCCTCGTCGGGCAGGCGGTCACCGGGCCGGGGCCCGGGGCCGCCCGGGCTGCCCTGCACCGACAGGCGGCTGTGCCGGTACCGCACCCACCGCTGCGAGAGGAGCCGGACGACCTGCGCCATCAGGTGCGGATCCTTGAGCAGCAGCGGGAACGTCGGTGCCAGCAACGGGACCAGCGTCCCGCGCAGGAGGGTGGGCAGCGGGCTGGTCGACGCCTCGGCGAAGAACACCAGGTGGGTGAGCGCGAGTACGTGGCGGGCGACGGGACGCCGCTCCAGCTCGTACGAGTCGAGCAGAGTCGCATGTGGACGAAGACCGCGGGCGAAGGCCAGTTTCCAGCCCAGGTTCACCGCGTCCAGGATGCCGGTGTTCATACCTTGGGCCGCCGCCGGGGAATGCGTGTGCGCGGCGTCGCCGGCCAGGAACAGCCGCCCGCGCCGGAACGCGTGCGCCAGCCGGTGCTGGAGGCGTACCTGGGCGGACCATGCCAGCCTGCGGACGCCGACGGCCAGCCCCGCGGCATCGAGGATTCGCTGTACCTCGGCGGCCGGAACCGCCTGTCCGGGCTGCCCGAACGGTGCGCCGCCACGCTGCCACGGGCGGGTGGCGAGGATCCGCCACGTCGCGCCCTCACCGAGGGCGAACAGGAAGACGAGCCCCGGCCGCGCCGCGACGACATGCATCACGTCAGGTGTCAGATCGCCGTCGAGTTCGGCGTCGGCGAGGACGACCTGCTCGCGATAGGGCGCGCCCTGCCAGCCGATGCCGGCGATGCGGCGGCCGGTGCTGTCGGGACCGTCGCACGCGGCGACGAACCGGCATGCCGCCTCCTCGAACCGGCCGTCGCGGCGCAGCACGACGTGTGCGGCCGTGGCGTCCTGGCGCAGGCCGGCGAACTCGACGCCACGCTCCACCTCGACGCCGCGGGTCTTCAGCGCCCCGGTCAGCACTTCCTCGACGTCCATCTGCCGCAGCATGGTGAGGTGCGGAAACGCGGTGTCCCGCAACGCGGCGCCGGCGAGTTGGGCGGAGACCCGCCTCGTGCCCAGATGCAGCTCAGCTCGCGGCGCCCGGTCCGCCCGGTCGAGCAGGCCGGCCGTCACGCCCAGTGGGCGGAGGCTCTCCAGCGTGCGGGAGTGCATGACCATCGCCCGCGACGGGCGGAACGGGTCCGGCCGCCGCTCGACGATCCGCACCGTCGCCCCGTTGTCGTGGGCCTGTAGCGCCGTTGTCAGCCCGGTGGGGCCCGCGCCGACGACCAGCACATCCGCTCGCGCGCTCACGGTGCCCCGACCACCTGCCACCACGCCGGTTCCTCCGGTCGCGCCCGCTCCGCCAGTACGTCCGGATCGGCGAGGACATCGATGCGTCGCAGCCCCGGGACTACCCGGTAGTCGATCGAGCCGCGCACGCTGACCAGGTCCAGCACGCGCCACAGCGACCGCGCATACCTCTCGGCGGCCTCCGCGCCGTCCCACTCGTACAGGCCGCGATAGACCCCGTTGGTGTCATGACGGAGCCACAGCTTCGACACGAATCCCGGAAAACCCACGAAGAGCGGTGTGTTGAGCAGGCTCTCCCACCTGAACAGCGCGTGCCCGCGCACTCCGCGCACCCCGCGGAGCCGGAACGAAACGGCCAGGAAGCACGGTTCGCAGGGGATCCGGTCCGACACCGTGTCCCGGTACACTCGCCCTTCGGTGCCGTCGGCGAACGAGAGCACCGTGCCGACCTCGCCGCGCGGCAGGTGCACCTCCCCGCGCAGCAGCATCACCAGAGTCGCGACGACGGAGCGCGCAACCGCGAAGCATGCCGTACGGACGGGCAGCGGCCCGCGCCTTTTCGGCCCGTCATACATCGGGGTCTCCTTCCCGGTAGCGCGATTCCGACAGTCGCAGGGCTCCGGGCGAACATCCAGGGACGTGGCGGCCGTACAGGATGGACCTTGGCAACCAACCGGGCGGGACCGAGGGCTCTTTCTTCCGGCCGGGGCGCCCGTCGAGACTGTGCCGGAGTCTGCTGCGAACAGGATGTCGATGCGATGAGTGAGACCCCGGCCGGCGGCCAGACGCTGCTGTATCGGACGGCGGTCGTATGCGGTCAGCTCCTGGTCGTCGCGGCCGCCCTGTGGGTCCTCACCCGCATTCTCGCCCAGCTCACCGCCGTGGTCATCCCGGTCGCGGTCGCCCTGCTGCTGGCGGCTCTGCTCGAGCCGATGGTCACCTGGCTCACGCGGCACCGGCTGCCCCGCTCGCTGGCGACGGCGATCGTCCTGCTCGGCGGTCTGGCCGCGGTGGGAAGCCTGGTCTGGTTCGTGATCACGACCGTCGCCGCCGCCGTCCCGAGCCTGCGCACGCAACTGGCCGAGAGCTACGGCCAGCTGCGCGGCTGGCTCGCGACCGGCCCGCTGGGACTGCGTCCCGAGCACCTCGACCAGCTCATCGCCGAGGCACGGCAGTGGGTGACGCGAAACCAGCAGGATCTGATCTCCGGTGCGTGGGGCGCCTTCTCCACCGCCGGCTCGGTGCTGACCGGCGTCGCGCTGGCGATCTTCGTCCTGGTGTTCGTCTGCTACGACGGCGCGCGCATCTGGCGTTTCCTCGTCAGCCCGTTCCCCGCGCGGGCGCGCATGCGGGTGGACGCGGCGGGGAAGCGCGCTTTCCACGATCTCACGGCGTTCATGTACGCGCTCATCACGGTGTCAGCGGTCGATGCCGTCGGGATCGGTCTCGGCCTGTGGGGCACCCGGGTGCCGCTCGTGATTCCGCTTGCGACCCTGGTGTTCCTTGGCGGCTTCGTACCGATGATCGGTGCGTTCGTCTCCGGGCTGCTCGCCGCGCTCGTCGCGCTCGTCGCCAACGGGCCGTTCACCGCCCTCATCGTGACCCTGATCGTGATCGGCGTGCAGCAGCTCGAAGGCAACGTGCTCGAACCGCTGATCACCAGCAATGCCGTGAAACTGCATCCGCTCGCGGTGATCATCGCGATCGCCATTGGCGTGCAGCAGGCCGGCATCATCGGCGCGCTGCTCGCCGTACCGGCGCTCACCACCGTCCGGGCCGTCACCAGCACACTACGTGCGTGACCGGCCTGGCCCGGCGTTCCGGCTCACTGTGGTGAGACGGTGTTCATCGCGCACGCGAGCTGCCTGGCCGCACCGGCGGGCCTTGAGATGTACAGCTGGGCGTAGAGCCAGCCTTCGGTCTCCAGACCGTCCGAGTCCACACCGGCACTGGAGAGCGTGTCCAGGATTTGGCTCTGCTCCTGGGCGGAGGTGAACCGGCGCTGCCGGAACACGCCCTCGATCCCGGCCGTCTCGTAGCCCAGTTCGGCCAGTCTCGTCGCGACCGGGTCGTAGGAGAACATGCGCAGCACGAAATGCGCCATCCACGGCCGCGCCCCGCGTGCGATGCGGGCGATGGTCCGTTCCGTGACGTAGCCGACGCAGCCGGTCGAGATGACGAGATCGACCCCGGCCAGCATGTTCTGCTGCTCCGGGGCGGGGTCCTCGCGTTCGAGGTCCGCGTGGATCGCATCGTCGATGAAGCCGGCCGAACGCGCGTACGTCAGCGCGGGTTCCGAGTTGTCGAGGCCGATGAAGCGGATGTCGTCGCTGCCCTCGTGCGCGCGAACCCAGTGCCGGTCGGCCGAGACCAGCGCTTCGTGGTCGAGCGTGCGCGCGTCCGGGCTCGTGTAGTAGTCGTAGAGCTCATCCATCGTCGCGTCGCATCGTTGCAGGGCCGCGTTTACGCCGTAGGAGCAGCCGATATCGAGCACGGTCGGTTCCGCTACGCCACGTTCGGCGCGGTATTCCTTGATCAGCTTCGTGAAGTAGGGCTTCGCCAGTTGCGGAATCTGGTAGTCGACCCGGCCCAGCGTGCCGAAATACGCGCGCGGATCGGGTTCGGTGTAGATATCGTCGAAGGAGATCTTGCCGGTCGAGTCGAAGGGCACTCCGGTCTCCTGTCTCGTTGTCGCGCAGCTCTCCGGTCCGGTAGGTGATCTTTCTCCTCTTACCGTAGTGACCGGGTGCCGGGAATAGCGACCAAGAACGACGGAAGGTCACCAAAACGCAGTGCGAACAGCACGCCGCGCCTTCCGCCACCGGCCGTCCAGGCGAGCGATCCGGGCGTCCGCGATGTCACGTTCGCGCTGGTAGAGCACACCCAGGGCGAAGCTGTCCGGCGCGTCCTCGGCCAGCGTCCGCAACTCGGCTTGCGCGACGACGGCATCCTGGTGCTCGCCCAGCAGATCCTGCAATCCGGTGAACTCCGCCAGTGCGTCGCGCGCGGCCAACGGCGAGATCGGGCGCGCGACCTCGATCGCGTACCGCAGCCGCTTGGCGGCCTTGCGCACCCGGTGCACCCGCTCGTCCCGTTCGCGGCCGTGCGCCGCGTGACTGGCCCGCAGGCGCTCGTCCACTTCCGCCACGGCGGCGGCGAGTGTTTTCGGGATGGCCTTTGCCGCGCGGCGTTCGGCCTTCGCGTTCGGTTCCACCGCCTCGAGCGCGCCCAGCAACTCGAGATAGCGCTCGGAGTCCAGTGCCGCGATCGCCAGCCCGCGTGCCCGTTCGGCACGTTCGTCGAAATGTCGCCGCACGTGCGCGATGAGGCGCTCGTCTGCGAGTTCGGCCAGCCCGGACAACAGGCGGTCCCGTTGTACTTCGGCGTCCCGCGCGGCACTGAGTTGCACGCCGAGCCAACCGAGTTCGTCCGCGAGGGGGCGCGTCGTGGGGTCGAAAAGCTTCGCGTAGACCTGCAGCGTGCTGCGAGCGCGGCGGGCGGCGACGCGCATCTGGTGCACGGAGTCCGCTTCACCGCGGCGGACCGCGAGATCGCCCGCCGCGAGCGCCGCACTTTGCGCACGCAGATACGCGCCGACGACCTCGCCCGCGGTCGACCGGCGGTTCGGCGCAGGCCGCCGATCCGTCACGGTTCCCAGGACTCGTACGAGTTTCGCCGGGCTGCTCGACCGTGTGATCCCCGCTGCCCGGAGCCGGGATTCGATGGCGTCGGCCAGGGGCCGACCGTCGGCGGCCTGCTCGACCTCGACCTCGGCCCATTCATGCGTCCGCCCGCCCGGCCCGGTGGCGCGTACGCGGTCCAGCACGACCTCCGCACGCATGACACCGTGCTCGTCGAGCAGTCGGCGGCGGGTGCGTTCCGTGTGGATCGTGGCCTGCGGCTCCAACGGCATCGCCCGCGCGTACGAGCGCACCAGCGAAGCCAGGTCATGCGGTACGGCAAGGGTTTCGGCAAGGGGCAGCCGGACTTCGGTACGGGCATCCGTGCCCGCCGGGATCTTCAGATGCCAGCCCGCGTCGTCACCCCCGGTTCGGCGGCGCAGGGTGAGGCCGCCCCGCAGCAGGCGAAGATCGGCCGTGTCGTAGTACGTCGCGTCCAGCGTGAACGTCTCCGGCGACGTTTCCGTTGTCACACCGGGAAGCCCGGAAAGTGCGGGCAGCTCCCGGCCCGGCGGCAGCTCGTACTTGCGCTCCACCTCAGCGACCAGGTCGATCGGCATACGCACCTCTCTCCGGACCAGGATCCCCGCGAAACACCGGCCCGCGTGAGGGGCATCCAGGCCCCACTCCGGTGACCTTCGACCCTACGTGGCAGCTCCCGGCCCAAGGGAAAGTCTGCGCATCACAGGCAGAGGGAGCAGGACATGCGCACGGAGTATCACGAGAAGCTGGCGCAGTTCCAACAGAGGCTGGGCGAGCTCGCGCGACTGGCGGAGACCGCGATCGGGCAGGCGACGCAGGCGCTGCTGAACGGCGATCGCGAACTGGCACGCACCGTGACCGGGGGCGAATCCGCCATCATGCGACTGCACCGGCTCCTGGACACCGACGCGGTGAACCTGCTCGCGCTGCAGCAGCCGGTGGCCTCCGAACTGCGCACCGTGGTGGCCGGGCTGCGGATGAGCGCGGATCTGGAACGGATGGGCGCGCTGGCGCGGCATGTGGCCGAGATCGTCCAGCAGCATGAGACCGGCCCCGTGGTGCCGGACGGTGTGCGGCCCACCCTCGCCGCGATGGGCGAGGTGGCCGGCCGGATGGCGGCCGACGCCCGCAAGGCGATGGCCGCGCGCGACGCGACCGCGCTCCGGCGGCTCGACCGTGACGACGACGAGATGGACCGGCTCGAAGCGGTGGTGCGCCAGGACGTGCTCGCCGAGGTTCCGCCTGCCAACCTCCGCACCGCGATGGACCTCGCGCTGCTCGCCCGTTTCTACGAACGCTTCGGCGATCACGCGGTCTCACTCGCCAAGCGGGTCGCCTACCTCGCGGAGCACCCGGCACAGGACCTGACGGTGTGATTCCCTTCGATTCGCTGTACCGGCACGGGTTCGTCCGGGTCGCTGTCGCCGTGCCCGAGGTCGGGGTGGCCGATCCGGCGCTCAACGCGGAACGAACGCTCGAGTTGGCGCACCGGGCGTGTGCGGACGGTGCGGTGCTCACGGTCTTTCCCGAACTCGGTCTCTCCTCGTATACCGCCGATGATCTGTTCCACCAGCAGGCCCTCCTGGATGGCGTGAACACCGCGTTGACCCGTGTCATCAGCGAAAGCGCCGAAATTCGCGGCCTGCTCGTGGTCGGTGCGCCGCTGCGGGTCGAGGGCCGGCTGTTCAATTGCGCCGTCGTCGTGCACGGGGGCGAGGTGCTCGGCGTCGTGCCGAAGAGTTATCTGCCCAATTATCGCGAATTCTACGAGAAGCGGTATTTCGCCGCCGCTCGTGACGCGACCACCGATACCGTCGAGATCGCGGGCAGTACCGTGCCGTTCGGCAGCGATCTGCTGTTCGTACCCTCCACTGTGGACGGATTTGTCTGCCATGTGGAGATCTGCGAGGACGGGTGGGTGCCGATCCCGCCGAGCGCCTACGCGGCGCTGGCGGGCGCCACGGTGCTGGTGAACTCGTCCGCGAGCGACATCGTCATCGGCAAGGCCGGCTACCGGCGCCGGCTCTGCCTCGGGCATTCCGCCCAGTACCTCGCGAGCTACCTCTACGCGGCGGCCGGATCGGGTGAGTCCACAACGGACCTCGCGTGGGACGGGCAGGCCTTGATCTGCGAGAACGGGCGGCTGCTGGCCGAGGGCAGCCGGTTCGCCCGTACCGGGCAGGTGGTGACGGCCGACGTCGATCTCGCCCGCGTGGCCGCCGACCGCCTCCGGACGACCAGCTTCGCCGACAGCGCGCACGACCACCGCGATCGGCTGAAGCGTGTCCGGCGGATCGCGTTCGACCTCGCCTTGCCGGACCGTTCCGTGAAACTGCGCCGGAACATCGAACGATTCCCGTACGTGCCGGCCGATCCGGCGCGCCGGGACGAGCGGTGCGCCGAGGTGCACAACATCCAGGTGCAGGGACTGGCCACCCGGCTCGCGGCCACCGGCATCGGCAAGGTCGTGATCGGCGTTTCCGGCGGTCTCGACTCCGCCCAGGCGCTCATCGTCGCGGTGAAGAGCATGGACCGGCTGGGCCTGGCCCGGAGCAACGTCCTCGGCTACACGATGCCCGGATTCGCCACGAGCACCCGCACTCTGGCCGATGCCCGCAGGCTCATGCGGGTTCTCGGGGTGAGCGCGCACGAGATCGACCTCCGCCCTTCGGCGATGCAGATGCTGCGGGATCTCGGCCATCCCGCCGCCGATGGCGCGCCGGTCTACGACATCACCTACGAGAACGTGCAGGCGGGCGAACGCACCTCGCACCTGTTCCGGCTCGCCAACCACCACGGCGGCCTCGTGGTCGGTACCGGCGACCTCAGCGAGATGGCGCTGGGCTGGTCCACCTATGGGGTCGGGGATCAGATGGCGCACTACAACGTCAACGCGTCGGTGCCCAAGACGCTGATCCGGCACCTCATCGCGTGGGCCGCCGACAGCGGCCAGTTCGGCCCCGGCGCCGCGGACGTGCTCCGGTCCATTCTGGACACCACGATCTCACCGGAACTGGTACCGGCGGCCGCGACGGGCGCGCAGCCGGCGCAAAGCTCCGAGTCGGTCGTCGGGCCGTTCGAGTTGCAGGATTTCCATCTCTACTACCTGCTGCGGTTCGGTTACCCGCCCAGCCGCATCGCCTACCTCGCTCATCACGCGTGGGGCGAGAAGTACGACCTGGCCACGATCAAGCACTGGCTCGGCGTGTTCCTCCGCCGGTTCGTGCAGACCAGCCAGTTCAAACGGTCCGCCACGCCCAACGCGCCGAAGGTCGGTTCCGGCGGCTCACTTTCCCCGCGCGGGGACTGGCGCGCCCCCAGCGACGCGACCGCCACCGCCTGGCTCGGCGAACTCGATCGTGCCGTGCCGGGAGATCACCACAGGGCCAGCGACTCGTCCCGGAACGAGCACCGCGCCCCCAACAGCGCCAGCTCCGCGAAGGATTCGCGGTAGTGGTGGCCGCACAGGTACAGATCCACCCGGCGTTGCGGGGAGACCGGCACGAACACCTTGACCACAGGTGGCGCGGAGCAGCAGCAGGAGCGATCGGGCCAGCGCGACTCCATCGGCGAAACAGGAACGGACGGGGACGGTTCGACCTTCGTATCAAACATCGTGTCGGCTCCTCGATCTCGCGATCTTGCCTGCACACCGAACGTTAAGAGCCCGGCCGGTGCCCAGGCAGGAGTCCTTCGCCCAGCCACCCGGGGACTTTCGTCGCACCCTCGGGCCCGCGCACTTTCGGCCTGGTTGGCCGCACCGGCAAGATCGGAATCGTGGAGGGAGTGCTCTGCGTTGCCGATAGAAACCATGCCGTTGGAACGGCGGATTCGCTCGCGTGCCGGTGAATTGCGCTGTTTGCTGAATCAGTGGAAGCCGGTACGAGTGCTTCCTTACTGCACCGGATGAATTCGCAGACAGCGCGTGGGTGGCGCGCGGGGTGTCCACCGGAAATGCGAACGTCGAACTCGGCGTCTCGAACGTAGATCTCGGCGGTGGGGAGTCGCCGGGCGGCCGATGAGTTTCGCCGGGGTCCGGGGTCTACTCACCGATGGCAGCCTCGATGGGATGGAGCGGTACCGATGCGAGTCGTGGTCAGTGAGTTCATGAGTCTCGACGGTGTGGTCCAGGCGCCGGGTGGCGCGGACGAGGACACCAGCGGCGGGTTCCGCCACGGTGGCTGGTCGATGCGGTACTTCGACCCCGAGGTCATGGGCCCCGTCATTGGCGAATTCGCCGAGCGATGCGAAGCCCTGCTCCAGGGGCGCCGGACCTACCAGGTGTCGTCAGCGGCGTGGCCCGAGCGGGGCGGTGACCCGTTCGCGGATTGGATCAACCAAGCTCAGAAGTACGTCGTGTCCGACACACTGACCGACGAAGACCTGACCTGGAAACCGACGACGATCATCCGCGGCGCCGAGCTTGCCGACAAGGTGGCGGCGCTGCGCGCGAAACCGGGCGGCGACATCTACGTCTACGGCAGCCTGTCGGTCGTCCGGTCGTTGCTGGCCGCGGAACTGATCGACGAGCTTGTCCTCATGATCGAGCCGATCACGCTCGGCGGCGGCAAGACCTTGTTCCCCGCCGACGGTCGTGCGCGCGGGTTCGAACTGCTGTCAGCGAAGACGGCCGCGACCGGCGTGCAGGTCTGCCGTTACCGGCCGGTGCGCTGAACCCCGATACAAGAAGACGCTCGGCCGGGGCAGCCCGGCCGAGCGTCTTCACGGTAGAAAAATCAGCCGTCGGACTCCGAGGACGGGATGTAGGCACCCGGCACCTGGTCCGGGGCGTAGATCTTGTCCTCACCCGGGTATGGCTGCGTCCACCCGTGCGTCTGGTACCACGTGAGGTGGTTCATCTGCTCGGGGTTGGCGTAGTCCGGCACCGCGTTCGGGCCCGTCAGCCGCTGGTGCGACTGCCAGTCCTGCCACTGCGCCGCCACCTGCTGCTCGTTCGCCGGCACGGTGGTCGACGGTTGAGCCGCGGCGTACTGCGGCGCGACGGTGTCCTCACCGCAGGGCGGCGGGGTCGCCAGCCCGGCGGTCAGCGAGGTCCGGTTCGGCACCGCGTTGAACGGCGTGAAGTCCGGCTTCTGCGTGAACGCCGTCTGCATCGGGGTGGCCGCGCTGTCCTTCTGGTTCATCGGGTGGATCCCAAGGATCTGCTCGATGGTGCGGATCATGGTGATCTGCGTGTAGTAGCGGCTGTCCACCACACCGTGCTGGGCCCAGGGACTGATGATCTGGATCGGGGCGCGGTGCCCGTCGATGTGGTCCAGACCGGCCTGGGAGTCGTCCTCGACGACGAAGATCGCCGAGTCCTTCCAGTACTTGCTGTGCGTGATGGTGTCGACGATCTGGCCGGTCGCGAGGTCGTTGTCGGCGACCTGGGCGGCCGGACTGGCCGGCCCACCGGTGTGGTCACTGGAGAGCCAGAACATGTTCAGGTTGGCCGGACCGTTCTTCTCGAAGTCCTGCTTCCAGATCTGGGTCCGGTACACGTCCGGGACCGAGACCAGGAGGAAGCGTTCACCCTCGCCGACCGGGTCGCCGTGCTGCGCGCCGGAGAAGTCCGTCAGCTCGGCGCCGTGCGCGAGGTCTGGCGACGTCCGGCCGACGTGGAGACCGCGGCCTTCCTCGGGGTGACCACGTTCTTCGACGGCGAGGCAAGCGAAGGCGTGATCCGCTTCCCGCTCGGTGAGCTGACCCGCGACGAGCCGGACGGGCCCGTCCGGCTCGGCCTGCGCCCGCACGCGCTGCATCCCGCCACCGCGGGCGCGCCGGGCGCGATCCTGTCCAAAGTGCACCGTCGCGACCACGTCCGCCTGCGCGTGCGCACCGGCGAGTGGACGGTCGACGCGGTCGCGCCGGTGGACGCGGACCTCAACCCGGGGGACGAGATCCGGCTCGGACTCGACGCCGGGGATCAACCGTCCTTCGTGGTGATCCGGGCGTAGGCAAGGGAAAGCCCGATGACGAGGTAGCACACCGCCCGCACGGCGCCTTCGGTGAGGCCGCCGCCCGGCCTCGGATCGCGCAGCACGTCGACGAGCGAATCCCAGGACTTCGGCAGCAGGAACGGGTGCAGCCAGGACACGGAGGACAGCAGCAGGAGCACGCCCGAGACGATCGTGCCCGCGAGGATCGAGACCACGACCAGCATCGGATGCTCCGTGCACGCCGAGATCGCCAGCGCCACCGCGCCGATGGCCCACAGCTGGAGGGTGACCCACCCGCAGGCGATCGCGATATGCTCCAGCGCGGCGCCGAACGAAAGCGTCGTGCCGGACAGCGTGAACAGCGAGCCGGTGCCGTTCATGACGAGCCCGGCGATCAGCGCGACCACGGCCATCAGCACGACCGACGCGAGCGTGAACGTCCCGACCCCGAGCGCTTTCACCAGCAGCAGGCGCCCGCGGCTGACCGGCGCGAGCAGCCAGCCCCGCAGCGTGCCGTGTGACAGCTCACCGGCAAGGGCGTCGCCCGCGGACATCGCGGTCACCAGCGGCAGCAACAGGTTCAGCGTGAACGCGAGGACGGCGACCGGCAGGACCAGTGCGTTGGCGGTGGCGCTGGTGAGCAGGCTGACCCCGCCGTTCCCCGGGCCCTCGCCGGTGGACCGCCCGATCGACAGGGCGATCGCGACGATCACCGGGATCAGCGCGAGCAGCCCGAGCACCACCAGCGTGCGCGGGCGGCGGAAGATCCAGCGCAGTTCCGCCAGGTAAAGGCGAACCAGCGGGACGGTCGTGCGCGCCGGTCCCGCGGTCAGTGTCGCCGCCGTCATGCCGTCACCTCGTCCACTTCGGACAGCCCTTCGCCGCCGTCCTCGTGCTGGGTCAGCCGGGCGAACAGATCCTCGAGCCCGGTACGCTCACGCCTCACCTCGTGCACCGCGACGCCGCCGCGCACCAGTGTCTCGACGACTTGCGGAGCGGTCGCCGTCGTGAGGTCCGCGCGGACGCCGTCCGGGATGAGCTTCGCCGGGATCCGGCCTGCCTGCAAGGCTTCCAGCGCCTTGTCACCGTCCGGAGTGGACACCAGCAGCCCGGGGCTGCCCGACTCGAGCAGCTCGTCCAGCTCGCCCTGGGCCACCACGGTCCCGTCATGCAGCACGGCCACGTGCGTGCACGTCGCCTCGACCTCGGCGAGCAGGTGCGAGGACACGAGCACGGTCACCCCGTCCGCGTGCAGCTCCGCGATGATCTTGCGGATCTCGCGCGTGCCGGCCGGGTCCAGCCCGTTCGTCGGCTCGTCCAGTACGACCATCCGCCGTGGCACGAGCAGCGCCCCGGCCAGGCCGAGGCGCTGCTTCATCCCGAGCGAGTAGGCCCGGTACCGCCGGTTCGCCGCACCGGTGAGGCCGACCCGCTCCAGCGCCGCCTCCACGGCCGTCGGAATGTCCGAAGAGGACAGGTGGGGTTCCGCGGAGGCGAGGCGGCGCAGGTTCTCCCGGCCGGACAGGAACGGGTGGAACCCCGGACCTTCGACGAGCGCGCCGACGTCCGGCAGCGCGCGCTGCGCGCCTTCGGGCATCGGCCTGCCCAGGAGTTCGACCTCGCCTTCGGTCGGGCGGACCAGGCCGAGCAGCATCCGGATCGTGGTGGTCTTGCCGGACCCGTTGGGCCCGAGCATGCCCAGCACCGCGCCCTCGGGCACGTCCAGATCGACCTGGTCCACCGCGACCGTGCTCCGGTACAGCTTGCGCAACCCCCTGGTTCGCGCCGCGAGTGCCGGAGCCGGGGCGGGCGCCGTGACGCCCGCCCCCTGGTCGGTGTCGAACGATGTGGTCACTTCGTGCCCAGCGCGTCGACGAGCGTCTGCTCGGTGACCGCACCGGCGGCGAACCGGCCGTCGTCGGTGATCAGCGCGCCGCCCGCCTTCGTCGTGATCAGGTAACCGGTGCCGAACGGCCCGCTGACCGGCTTGCCGAACTGCCGCAGCAGCGCCTGCGGGTTCATGGTCTGGCCCTGCCTGCCCTGCTGCGGGGCGAGCGTGCCCGGCGGGATCGTGCCGGTGACCACGCTGTCCCAGCCGTCGCCGACCACGGTGACGTCACCGGCCGCGTGGCTGCCGGGCACCCGCGGCTGCTCCTCGGTGACCTTCGCGCCCTGCGGCGGGGTGAACTGGAACTCGCTCGCCGGCTGCGGCGTGAACTCGATGTCGCTGAACGCGATCTGCAGCGCCGGGTCGTTGGTTCCGTACGTCATCACGGCGAGCCGCAACGGTACTCGCTTCTCGGCGTCGATCGCGACCCGGACTTCACGCAGGACGGTGTGCTCGGTGGGCTTCGGCGTCAGCACCAGTTCGTACGCCGGGCGGCCGGCGACCCGGGCCGTCCCGTCGACGCTGACCGTGCTGCTCTGGCGGACCTTCGCGAGCAGTTGCGTCGCGGCGGACGCCGGATCGCTCGGGACCTCCGAGGGCGCCTGCGCGTCCTGATGTGTCGACTTGGTCGCGCTGTTGTTCTTGGAGTTGTAGGTCCACACCGTGTTCCCGTTGCGCACCACGGTGGTGTCGGCGGCCCCCTGCTCGACCGACAGCTTGCTGTTGCCGTTGCCGTCGTTGTAGACGTGCGCCGCGTCCACGTTCAGGCTCATGCCGCCGGGCAGCGTCGTGGTCGGCAGGCCGAGGTTGTTGTCGACCTGCACCGTGCCGTCGAGTGCCGGTGTCTTGGTGCTCAGCACCGACTGCACCAGCTGGTCGGCGCTGATCGCGGGCAGGGTCGGCGCCTCACCCGCGCTCGCGGGCATCGCCAGCCAGGCCAGCCCCGCGACCCCGAGCGCCGAACCGGTGACCGCCGCCGTGATGGCCTTCGTCTTCGGTTGCATCGAACATCTCCCTGTGTCGTGCGAGCCCCAGTGTGCTCGTTCCCCGCCGAGAACGCTCCCTCCTGCCCCCTGAGATGGCCCTGAGAGGCTGAGAGACAGCTGAGAACAGGCGCGCGGCCAGCGAAGACGGTGCATCCTGGGCACGTGAAGCCTCGGGTGCTGGTGGTGGACGACGAGCCGGGTGTGCGCAAGGCGCTGCACCGCGGCCTGCGCGCGGAGGGCATGGACGTGGTGACCGCCCCCGACGGGCCGGGTGGCCTGCGGCTGGCGCAGACCGGATCCTTCGACGTGTTGCTGCTCGACATCATGCTGCCCGGCCTGTCCGGCTACCGGGTGCTCCAGCAGTTGCGTGCCGAGGGCATCCAGACCCCGGTGCTGATGATCTCGGCGAAGGACGGCGAGGTCGACCAGGCCGACGGGCTCGATCTGGGCGCCGACGGCTATCTCGTCAAACCGTTCTCGTTCGTCGTGCTGGTCGCGCAGGTCCGTGCGGTGCTGCGGCGGGCGCAGAGCGAGGCCGCGCGCGGGCCGCTGCGCATCGGCGGGCTGATGGTGGACAGGGCCGCGCGCGAGGTGCGCTGGCGCGGCGAACCGGTCGCGCTCAGCCCGCGCGAGTTCGGCCTGCTCGAGGTGCTCGTCGGGCGCGCGGGCACGGTCGTGACGAAGGACGAGCTGCTGCGGGCGGTCTGGGGTGACGAGCAGGCGGCGACGCGCAACGTGGTCGAGGTGTACGTCGGGTACGTGCGGCGGAAGCTCGACGCGGTGGGCGCCGGTGCCCTCGTGCGGACCGTGCGGGGGCACGGGTATCTCGCCTCGGACGCGCAGCTGGACGAGGTTCTTCCGGGGTGATCTCACGTTGGCCGATGTGGCTCCGCATCACCGTGCCCGCGGCGATCGTCACGCTGGCGGTGCTCCTGGGGCTCGCGGTGCTCGCCGGGCGCGGCCTCGGCCCGTTGCGGATGTCCTCGGCGAGTCAGGACCTCGGTGAGGCTCTCGGCCCGGCGGGCGCCGCCGTGTCGGACGGCCGCCTGCCCGCGCCTGCCGACGGGGTGATCCTGCGGGTGCTCGACACGGCCGGCGCTCCGCTGGACGGCCGGCCCCCGGTGGCCGGTCTGGGGACGGACCAGATCCGCGCGCTCGAGGCGGGCGAGTCCGTCCACAGTGGAATGATGTACTGGCGCGGTGCCGCGGTCACCACCACGGATGGTTCGCTGCGGCTCGTGGTGGCGGGGACCGGTCTGGTGGGCCTGGAGTCCTCGGTGCACACGGGTTCGCGCTGGCTTCTCGGGGCGGCGCTGATCGGCGCGGTGCTGGCCGCGGCGGCCACCTGGCTGATCGTGCGGATCGCGCTGCGGCCGGTCGCGCGGATGCGCCGGTCCGTGCGCGCGCTGCCGCCGGGCGAGCGGTTGCCGGTCCCCGCGGCCGACGACGAGTTGCGCGCGCTCGCCGTGGACTTCAACGCGCTGCTCGCGCGGCAGGAGGAGGTGAGCCGGCGGCTGCGGCGGTTCACCGGCGACGCGGCACACGAGCTGCGCTCGCCGGTCGCGTCCATCCGGGTGCAGGCCGAGGTCGCCGTCGCGAACCCGGACCCCGAGCTGGCGCAGGAGACGCTCGCGGACGTGCTGGCCGAAGCGGAACGGCTTTCGGCGCTGCTGGACCAGTTGCTCGCGCTCGCCAGGTCGGACGCGGGGGAGATGCAGCCGGCCGAACCGGTCGAGCTCGTCACCGAAGCGCGTGCCGCCGCGAAACGTATGCCGCCGGGTTCGCCGGTGACGCGGGTCAACGGCGTGGTCGGTTCGGCGTGGGCGTACGCGGCCCACGCCGAGGTCGAACTCGTGCTGAACAACCTGCTGCGCAACGCCTGCCGGTACGCGCGGTCGCAGATCGTGGTGTCCGTGCTGGCGGGGCATTCGACGGTGCGGGTGGTCGTCGACGACGACGGGCCGGGAGTGCCGCCCGAGCATCGCGAACGGGTCTTCGACCGGTTCTACCGGGTGTCCGACGACCGGTCGCGGTCCTCGGGCGGCAGCGGGCTGGGGCTCGCCATGGTCGCGGAGGCGGTGCGCCGGCGCGGTGGCCGGGTCACCGTGGGCGAGTCGCCCGAGGGCGGTGCCCGCTTCCAGGTGAGCTGGCGCCGGGCCGGTAACGTCTCCGCTCCGTGAGAGTCATCGTGGGAGCGGCGATCGTGCGCGGCGATGCGCTGCTCGCCCAGCAGCGCGCCTACCCGCCGGAAGTGGCCGGGCGGTGGGAGCTTCCCGGCGGACGCGTCGAACCGGGTGAGACCGAAGCCGAGGCGCTGCGGCGCGAATGCGTCGAGGAACTGGGCGTCGAAGTCACCGTCGGCGACCGCGTAGGCGATGACGTCCCGTTGCGGGCGAACCTCGTTCTCCGCGTGTACGCGGCGTCGCTCGACGACCCGTCGGCACAGCCGAAAGCCTTGGAACACACCGGGATCCGGTGGATCAACGCGTCGGCGCTCGACGAGCTGGCGTGGTTGCCCGCGGATCTGGAGCTGCTCCCCGCGCTGCACGGTCTGCTGGTCGGCGTACCCTAGCCGGCTCCGATCAACCGCAGCGCGGCGTTGACCCGGTGCTCACCGCGTTCGGCCGCCCGGACCGCGCCGGCCTTGCGCACCCGGTCCAGCTCCGCCGGGTCCGAAAGCAGCGCGAGCGTGTGCTCGCGGACCGGCCGGAGCGTCTCGATCACCGCGGCCGCGACCGCTTCCTTCAGCGCGCCGTACGACGTGTACTCCGCGGCCACCTCCTGTGGCGTCGTTCCCGTGCAGGCGCCGAGGATCTCCAGCAGGTTCGACACCCCTGGCCGTGTCTCCGGGTCGTAGGCCGGGGCCGGCTGCGCGTCCGTCACCGCGCGGCGGATCTTCCGGCGGATCAGCGTGGGTTCGTCGAGCACGAACACCACCCCCGCGGAGTCGCGGGTGGATTTGGACATCTTCCGCGTCGGGTCCGCCAGGTCGCGCACGCGGGCGCCGGTCACCGGCAGCACCGGCTCCGGGATCGTGAACACCTCGCCGTAGGTCGAGTTGAACCGCCTCGCGAGCGCCCGCGCCAGTTCGACGTGCTGGCTCTGGTCCTGCCCGACCGGCACCTCGTCCGCGCCCTGCAGCAGGATGTCCGCGGCCATCAGCACGGGATAGGTCAGCAGGCTCAGCCGCACCCCGTGCTGGCCGCCCGCCTTCTCCTTGAACTGGATCATCCGCGCGGCCTCGCCGTAGCTGCAGGTGCATTCGAGCACCCAGGTCAGCGCGCCCAGTTCGCGCGCGAGATCGGATTGGACGAAAACGCGTTCCGCCGGGATTCCGCTGGCGATCAGTACGGCGAGCAGTTCACCGGCCCGCCCGCGCAGCCCGGCGGGATTGTGCGTCGTGGTCATCGCGTGCAGATCCGAGACGAAGTAGAGATCCTCGGGTGCACCGTCGGCGGCCCAGCGCGCGATCGCGCCGAGGTGGTTGCCGAGCTGGGCGTGGCCCGAGGGCGTGATGCCGGACAGTCTCATGTCGTGTTCCCCGTCGTTCGTGCCGACCGCGGGGAGACCTTCGAGCACGAAAAAGGCCGCCCACGAGGGCGGCCCTGGTATCTGTGTCAGCGCACAGCGGTCAGCCGCCCGAGGGCGGCCACCACAGTCCTGCAAAGCTGCGCATACCGCTACTTTACAGCGTGGCGCTGATCACATAGGGGGTGGCGGTATCCTGGTATGGACTGTCCGTGGCCAGAGCAGGCTCCGGCGTCTCCCTCAGACCTCTCGTACCCAGGAGCCTTCGCGTGCCCGCAGCCACCGCCGAGAAGGTCCGCACGGACCTCCGCAACGTCGCCATCGTGGCACACGTCGACCATGGCAAGACCACGCTGGTCGATGCCATGCTCCGCCAGTCCGGCGCGTTCGCCGAACGGGCCGAGGTCGTCGACCGCGTGCTGGACTCCGGTGAGCTCGAACGTGAAAAGGGCATCACCATCCTGGCCAAGAACACCGCCATCCACCGCCAGACCCCGGACGGCGCGGTGACCATCAACGTCATCGACACCCCCGGCCACGCGGATTTCGGCGGTGAGGTGGAGCGCGGCCTGTCCATGGTGGACGGTGTGCTCCTGCTGGTGGACGCCAGTGAGGGCCCGCTGCCGCAGACGCGCTTCGTGCTGCGCAAGACGCTCGAGGCCGGCCTGCCGGTGGTGCTCGTGGTGAACAAGGTCGACCGGCCCGACGCCCGGATCGCCGAGGTCGTCGAGGAGACCCACGATCTGCTGCTCGACCTCGCCGGTGACATCGAGGACGCCGATCTGGACGCGGTGCTCGATCTGCCGGTCGTCTACGCGTCGGCGCGCGCCGGGCGGGCGGGCCTCGAGCGGCCGGCCGACGGCGCGCTGCCCGCCAGCGAGAACCTCGACCCGCTGTTCGAGACCCTGCTGCGCCACGTGCCGCCGCCGGCCGCGGACGTCACTGGCCCGCTGCGCGCGCTGGTGACCAACCTCGACGCGTCCAACTTCCTCGGCCGGATCGCGCTCATCCGCATCCATTCGGGCAAGCTGCGCAAGGGCCAGACGGTGGCGTGGCTACGCGCGGACGGATCGACGCAGAACGTGCGCGTTTCCGAACTGCTGGTTACCGAGGCGCTCGAACGCGTGCCGGCGCAGGAGGCCGCGGCCGGTGATCTCGTCGCCATCGCGGGCATCCCGGACATCACGATCGGTGACACGCTCGCCGACATGGACAACCCGGCGGCGCTGCCACGGATCACCGTCGACGAGCCCGCGATCTCCATGACCATCGGCGTGAACACCTCGCCGCTGGCCGGCCGGGGCGGCGGCGACAAGCTCACGGCTCGCCTCGTGAAGGCCCGGCTCGACCAGGAACTGGTCGGCAACGTGAGCATCAAGGTGCTGCCCACCGAACGCCCGGACACCTGGGAGGTGCAGGGGCGAGGCGAGCTGGCGCTGGCGATCCTCGTCGAGCAGATGCGCCGCGAGGGCTTCGAGCTGACCGTCGGCAAGCCGCAGGTGGTCACCCGCACCATCGACGGCAAGCTGCACGAGCCGTTCGAGCGGCTCACGATCGACTCGCCCGAGGAGCACCTCGGTTCGATCACCCAGCTCATGGCCGCCCGCAAGGGACGGATGGAGCACATGGCCGGCAACGGCACCGGCCGTATCCGGCTCGAGTACGTGCTGCCCGCGCGGGGCCTGATCGGGTTCCGCACCGACTTCCTCACCGAGACCCGTGGCACGGGCATCGCGAATCACGTGTTCGAGGGCTACTTCCCGTGGGCGGGCGAGATCCGCACGCGGCACAGCGGTTCGCTGGTGGCCGACCGGTCGGGCCCGATCACCGCGTACGCGATGATCCAGCTGGCCGACCGCGGCACCTTCTTCGTCGAGCCGGGCGCGGAGGTGTACGAGGGGATGGTCGTCGGGGAGAACCCGCGCGCAGAGGATCTCGACATCAACATCACCAAGGAGAAGAAGCTCACCAACATGCGCTCCTCCACCGGTGACGAGCTCGAGCGCCTGGCGCGCCCGCGCAAGCTGGGCCTGGAGGAGGCGCTGGAGTTCTGCGCCGTCGACGAGTGTGTCGAGGTCGCGCCCGAGGTGGTCCGGGTGCGCAAGGTGACGCTGGACATCAGCCAGCGCGCGAAGGAGCGTTCGCGGGCCAAGAGCCTGGCCCGGTAAACGCCCCGCGAAGCCGGCTTCCCGCCCGGGAGGCCGGCTTTTTCGTGTGCGGAAACCGGAACCCGGTCCGAGTGGCGAGCGTCCACCCGATACGGTGCCGGGCGGGCTTCATGCCGGGGTAACCGGCCTTGTGACACCATCATGTGCTCAGCGCCTGGGGAGGCAGTGTGCGGACAAGAGGAGCGGTGGCATCAGCGCTGGCGCTCAGTCTCGTCCTCGGCGCGTGCACGGCGAACCCGCCGCCGCCCGTGGTCACCTCGCCGGCAGCGCAGTCCACCACCGCGGTCAAGCCGGGCCCGTCACAGATCGTGGTCGGGGTCGACCACATCTCGGGCGGCTACAACCCGCACAACCTCGCCGACCAGTCGACGATGACCACCGCGCTCTCGCAGCTGCTGCTGCCGTCGGTCTTCCGCCAGCGCGACGACGGCCAGTACGAACTCGACACCACGCTCATGCGCTCGGCGTCGGTGACCTCCCAGGCGCCGTTCACGGTGACCTACGAGATCCGCCAGGACGCGTCCTGGTCCGACGGCGCCCCGATCGCGGTCGAGGACTTCGTCTACCTCGCCGACGCCATGCGCACCCAGCCCGGCGTGGTCGAACCGGCCGGCTACCGGCTCATCGCGAACATCCAGCCGAGCGAGGGTGGCAAGGGCGTTCAGGTGACGTTCTCCCAGCCCTATCCTGGCTGGCGCACGCTGTTCTCCGACCTGTTACCCCAGCATTTGCTGAAAGACGCTCCAGGTGGCTGGCAGGGGGCATTGCGGAGCAGTTTTCCGGCCTATGGCGGCCCGTTCTCCATCAAGCAGCTCGACACCGCCCGCGGCGAGATCATTCTCGAGCGCAACGAGCGCTATTGGGACAAGCCGGCGGCCGTGGACCAGATCGTCCTTCGCCGCTCCGACGAGGCCGGGCTCGCCACCGCGCTGCACAGTGGCAACGAGCAGTTCGTGGTGTCCCGTACCGATGCCACCGGCCTCAAGCTGCTGCAGGACATCGGCGCCGGCGTCCAGGTCCACACCGTGCCCAGCCCGCGGGTGGCCGACGTGCTGCTGCGCCCGGTAAACGGCGTGCTGACCGACGACGACGTCCGGGCGGGGGTCGCCGCGCTGATCGACCGCAACAAGCTCATCGACGAGGGCACGGGCGGCGGTCCGTCGGCGGGGCTGCGCGCGGACGCGCAGGTGCTCGCCCCCGCGGTGCCGGGCTATGCCGGGACGATTCCCGGGGACGGATCGGCGCCGGACCAGGCCAAAGCGGCGTCGCTGCTGCAGAAGGCCGGTTATACGCAGGAGGCAGGCACCTGGCGTAAGGACGCCAAGCCGCTGTCGCTCGTCGTCGCCTCGCCCGGCGAGCTGGAGCCGTACGCGAGCATCGCGAAGGAGCTCGCGCGTGAGCTCACCGCGGCGGGGGTGCAGGTCACGACCGTCAACCCCGAGCCGCACGACCTGTTCTCGAACCTGCTGGCGATGCCGGTCAACCAGGGAGCACAGCCCAGCTCGAACGGTTCCGGCGATGTCGGGGTGGACGTCGCCGTGGTGCCGATGCCGGTCAGCGGGGATCCCGCGACGGTGCTCGCCTCGACGTTCGGCTGCACCCCCGGGCAGACCACGAGCACGTCGACGGCGCCCGTGGTGCCAGCCAACCCCGCCGGGATCTGCGACGCCGGGCTGCAGCCCACGATCGACGAGGCGCTCACCGGGCAGGAGCCGCTCAAGGACGCCCTCGCCGATCTCGAACCGAAACTGTGGGCACAGCACACGGTGATCCCGCTGTTCCAGCTGGCGAATACCCTGGCCATCGGAACGGGCATTTCCGGCGTAACGCCGGGCCCTGCGATGGTTGGGCCGTTCGGGTCCGCGGTGAATTGGACACGTGGCGGCAAGTAACCAACGTATGTCGCGATGTTAGGTGGAAGTCACCCTTTGGTCACAATCGTTCCCGGGGTGGTGACTCTTTGTGCTCATCTTTCTACCGTTCTCCCGCAGTGCGCCGACGCGTGCATTCGGCGTGACATAAGCTCCCGCCTAACGCGCAGGAGCGGTGTGGGCGTTAGCCCAGTGCTAGGAGGGCACACGTAAATGAGAAAATGGAAAGCAGCTTCGGCCGTTACCGTGGCCGCGGCTGCCGCGCTCGTGCTGAGCGCCTGCAGTGGCGGCAGTGGCGGCAGCGGGGGCACGGACCAGAACGGTTCGAGCACCGACATCAAGAGCATGGCGGTCGGCAAGGCGGAAAACGCCCAAGCCGGCACATTCAAACTAGCCGATGTACCGTCGTGGAACGGTCCGGTCACGGTGGGTATCGACGACACGTTCTCGGCCTACAACAACGTGACGCCGGATACGAACACGTCCTACAACATCTACATCATCAACCAGGTGCTGTCCGGTTCGGACGTGCTGGACGGCAACAACAAGGTCCTGCGCAACGCCGACGTGCTGGACTCCTGGGACGTGACCTCCACGAACCCCTACACCGTGACCTACAAGATCCACCCCGGGGTCAAGTGGTCCGACGGCGCGCCTTGGAACTGCAAGGACTACTACCTCGCGTGGCTGGCCGACAGCGGTAAGGTCAAGGACTTCAACGCCGTGTCGACGACGGGTTACGACCTGATCGACAAGGCGGAGTGCAAGGACGACCTCACCTTCGTCACGACCTACAAGCAGCCCTACACCGACTACAAGGGCCTGTTCGACAACGGCGTGATGCTGCCGGCGCACATCCTGGAGCAGCAGACCGGCATTCCGGACATCACCAAGGTCACGCCGACCAGTGACCCGGCGATTCTGAAGAAGGCCGGCGACTTCTGGACCAACAGCTGGAAGGGCTTCGACGCGAAGCTCGACCCGGCCTCCGGTCCGTACATGATCACCGCCTACGACGAGAACCAGAAGTCCGTCACCCTGGAGAAGAACCCGAACTGGGTGGGGGCGAAGGGCGGCCCGAACAAGATCATCGTCCGGGCGTTCTCCGACACCAAGGCGATGGCGACGGCGCTGCAGAACGGCGAGATCCAGGTCGTGGCGTCGACCCAGCCGGACGCGACCGCGGCAGACACCTTGAAGGGCCTGTCCGCGCAGGGTGTGGTCTACGGTTCCGCGCCTCAGCTGACCTACGAGCACATCGACCTGAACTACAAGAACCCGGTGCTCAAGGACGAGGCGGCGCGCAAGGCGCTGTTCGAGGCGATCGACCGCAAGGAGATCACCGACAAGCTCCTCAAGGAGGTCCAGTCGGACGTCACGCCGCTGAACAGCCTGCTGTACCAGCCCGGTGAGGCCGGCTTCCAGGACCTCTACAGCTCCAAGGCGGGGCAGGGCGCCGCGGCGGCCAAGAAGACACTGGAAGCCGACGGCTGGACGCTCGGGGCCGACGGCATCTACCAGAAGAACGGCCAGCGGTTCTCGGTCAAGATCTCGCACAACAACAACGCGCGGCGTGACCAGACGGTCGAGATCATCCAGTCCCAGGCCAAGGCCGCGGGCATCGAGGTCAAGAACGACAACGACCCGGCGTTCTTCAGCGGTGGTCACCTGAGCACGGGTAACTGGGACATCGCCCTGTTCGGCTGGTCCTCGGCTCCGTTCAAGTCGCAGACCGTGCCGATCTTCCAGAGCGGCGGTAGCCAGAACTACCAGGCGCTGAGTGACCCGAAGGTCGACCAGGCGTTCCAGGCAGCGCTCGGCGCGACCGACGACGCCGCGGCGACCAAGGCGTACCAGCAGGCGGACCAGGACCTGGCGAACGACTACGCTTCGCTGCCCCTGTTCGCGACCCCGTCGATGTGGGCGTTCCAGGGCATCGACAAGGTCTACATGCAGTCGTACAACGGTGCGCTGTGGAACGCCGGTGAGTGGGAGCAGAAGAAGTAACCCTCTCCCACTGACCGAATGACCCTGGCGGAATCCGGGGGCTCGGGGGCCACGAACCCCCGGCCCCCGGATTTCCAGCGGAAGTAGCTGTCGACCGTTGGGCGACCCCCAGTACGGTGGACACCGGGCGCGGCTGCATACTTCCGGCCAGGCCCGGATGAGGAGCTATCTCGTTGAATCTCGTTATCTACGTCCTTCGCCGGCTGGCGATCTCGATCCCGGTCCTGCTGGTCGGGACCTTCCTGGTGTTCATGGCGATCGCCTCGGTCGGGGATCCGCTGGCGGAGCTTCGCGGGCGCCCCAACATCAACCCCGCGGCCATCGCGCAGACCGCGCAGCAGCTTGGTCTGGATAAGCCGGTCTTCGAACGCTACTTCTACTGGCTCTGGCACTTCCTGCAGGGCGACTGGGGTGTCTCGGTCGCGCAGGGCAACGCCATGCAGCCGGTGTTCCCGAAGGTGATCGGTGCCTTCAGCGTCACCGTCAAGCTGGTGGTCGGGGCCGAGGTCCTCGCCCTGATCATCGGTATCGCGGTGGGTGTGCTCGCCGCGGTCAAGCAGTACTCGATCCTCGACTACATCGCGACCACGCTGGCGTTCTTCCTGTTCTCGATGCCGATCTTCTGTGTCGCGGTGGTCCTGAAGACCTACGCGATCCAGGTCAACGGCTGGGTGCGCGATCTGGGTCTCACGGACTGGCTGGGCAATCCCTGGCTGCGAACTACGAGCCCGGAAAACCTCACCTCGAGCGGGTTCGGGGATTTCCTGGCCAAATACTCGGGTGCCTATCTGCTACCCACCCTGTCCATCATGGCGATCAGCTTCGCCGCGTACAGCCGGTTCCAGCGGGCGTCGATGCTGGAGACGCTGAACCAGGACTACGTGCGGACGGCGCGGGCGAAGGGCATCTCCGGCTCGCGCGTCGTCTTCCGGCACGCGTTCCGCAACGCGCTGATTCCGGTCGCCACGCTGTTCTCGGTGAACTTCGCGCAGGTGCTCACCGGCGCGATCATCACCGAGACGGTGTTCAACTGGCACGGGATGGGCACGTTGCTGGTGGATTCGGTCAACCATCTGGATCCTGCCATGCTGATGGGCTGGCTGGTCGTCGTCGCCGTCATGGTGGTGGTGGCCAACCTCATCGCTGACCTCATGTACGGCATCATGGACCCGAGGATTCGCGTTGGCTGACATGAACTCACTGGTTGCCGGCGAGGCGGCCTCGGCCGCTCAGCGCGAAGGCACCCTTCCGCCTGAAGCACTTCCGGAACCGGTCAGCCAGGGCAGGCTGGTGCTGCGGAAGTTCCTCCATCACAAGCTGGCCATGATCAGCGCCGCGGTGCTGTTGCTGATCACGCTGATCGCGGTGGTCATGCCGATCTTCTGGCCGCACAACTACGAGGACGCCAGCTTCCCGTCGTTCTCACCGCCGACGGCGGACTTCCCGCTGGGCACGACGCAGATCGGCAAGGACATGGTGGCGCAGATCCTGCGCGGCACCCAGTTCTCGCTGCTGATCGCGGTCGTCGTGTCGGTCGTGGCCACGACGATCGGGGTGGTGTTCGGCTCGCTCGCCGGGTACCTGCGCGGGTTCGCCGACTCCGCGCTGTCCCGGCTGACGGACCTGTTCCTGATCATCCCGCAGATCGCGGCCGCCGCGATCATGGCGAAGGTGTTCGGGCACGGCAGCTGGTTCGTGGTCGCGATCGTGCTGGCATTGTTCGCCTGGATGCCGATCGCCCGGATCACCCGGGCCGAGGCGATGGCGCTGTCCCAGCGCGAGTTCGTCGAGGCGGCCAAGGCCGCGGGCGCGGGCACGGGACGGATCATCTTCCGGCATCTCGTGCCCAACATGGTCGGCAGCATCACGGTGAACGCGACGCTGGCGGTCGCGCAGGCCGTGCTCGTCGAGGCCGCGCTGAGCTTCATCGGCCTCGGTGTCCAGCCGCCGGACACGTCGCTCGGCCGGGTCATCCTGGAGAACTACGCACAGGTGCAGACGCGCCCGTGGCTGTTCTTCGGCCCGTTCGTCGTGCTGGTGCTGATCTCGCTGTCGATCAACTTCATCGGCGACGGCCTCCGGGACGCCTTCGACCCGCGCCAGCGCCGGATGAAAGCCTGACCCCAGCCCGGCGAACCGCGCCCTTCCCGCCCCGCGGGAAGGGCGCTCTCGTTTTCCCCTCCACCCCCAGGCGCCCCCGGGGGGGAGGGAGGGGGTCAGTCGGGTATGGGGGCGAGTTTGCCGGCCTCCCAGGCGGCCCGGCGCTGCGCCTGCACGACCGGGTCGGCCACCGGGGCGGCGGACAGGAGGCGTTTGGTGTAGTCCTGCTGCGGGTTGTGCAGCACCTGGTCCCGCGCACCGACCTCGACGAGCTTGCCGTGCTGCATCACCGCGACCCGGTCGGCCAGCAGGTCCACCACCGCGAGGTCGTGGCTGATGAACAGGCAGGCGAACCCGAGGCTCTGCTGCAGCCCGAGGAACAGGTCCAGCACCCGCGCCTGCACCGAGACGTCCAAGGCCGAGGTCGGCTCGTCCGCGATCAGCAACTGCGGATCCAGGGACAGCGCGCGGGCGATCGAGACGCGCTGGCGCTGGCCGCCGGACAGCTCGTGCGGGTACCGGTTGCGGTAGTGGCCCGAGAGCTCCACCTTGTCCAGCAGGGACGTGACGCGGTCGTTGAGTTCCCTGCCCGCGAAAGCCTTGTGCAGCGCCATCGGTTCCGCGATCGACTCGCCGATGGTCATCTTCGGGTCCAGTGTGGACGCCGGATCCTGGAACACGATCGAGAAGTACCGGCGCAGCGGCCGAAGGTCCTTCGTGGACATACCGGTGATGTCCCGGCCCGCGACCGAAACCGTGCCCTCGGTGGGCTTCAGCAACCGGATCGCGCACCGGCCCACAGTGGACTTGCCGGAACCCGATTCGCCGACCAGGCCCAGGATCTCGCCCTTGTCGATGTGCAGCGAAACCCCGTCGACCGCGCGGTTCTTGGCCTGACCGCGCCTGCCCGGGAACTCCAGTACGAGATCCTTGATCTCCAGCGCGGGCGCGTCGGTCTTGATCTGGGACTCGAGTTCGGCGTCCGCGATGCGGATCTCCTCCGCGACCTTCGCCAGTTCCTCCGAGTCCGTTTCCAGCGGCGCGTCGTCCAGCAGGCGGCGGCCTTCCGGACGCTGCCCCAGCACCGGCACGGCGGCCAGCAGGCGACGGGTGTAGTCCTCCTTCGGCGAGGCGAACAGGTCGTGCACCGGCGCCTGCTCGACGATCTCGCCCTGGTACATCACCACGACCCGGTCCGCGAGGTCGGCGACGACACCCATGTCGTGGGTGATCAGCACGATCGCGGTGTTCAGCGTGTCCCGCAGCTTGCGCAGCAGGCTGAGGATCTCCGCCTGCACGGTCACGTCGAGCGCGGTGGTGGGCTCGTCCGCGATGATGATCTTCGGATCGCACGCGATCGCCATCGCGATGACGACGCGCTGGCGCAGACCACCGGAGAGCTGGTGCGGGTACTGCCTGAACCGCTCCGCCGGGTTCGGGATGCCCACCATGTCCAGCAGTTCGATGGCACGCCTGTCGGCCGCCTCGCGCGAGATGTCCTGGTGCGCGCGCAACGCCTCCCGGATCTGCCAGCCGACCGTGTACACCGGGTTCAGCGCGCTCATCGGCTCCTGGAAGATCATCGCGATGTCGTTACCGCGGATCCTCCGCATGTCCTTGTCCTTGAGGCCGGCCAGTTCACGGTCCTCAAGGACAAGGTCGCCCTCGATCTTGCTGGTCTTGGGCAGCAGCCCGAGCACCGACATCGACGTCACCGACTTGCCCGAACCGGACTCGCCGACGATCGCGACGATCTCGCCCGGTTTGACGTCGAAACCGATACCCTTGACCGCCTCGACCACGCCGTCCTCGGTGGAGAAGGTGATCTTGAGGTCGGCGATGGACAGGACGGAGCCCGAGGCGGCCAGCCTCGCCGTCGTCGCTTCTGTGCTCACCAGTGGCCCTTCGTGGGGGTTGAACGTTCCTCGCTGTTCAGCGCAACTTGGCGCGAGGATATCCGAGGATGCATCGACGAGGGTTCGGGCAGGGTAAATATTCTGAATCGGTGAGCCGTCGATTAGTGCTGGTCCATGCCCATCCGGACGACGAAACGATAACGACGGGCGGCACCATGGCCCGCTACGCCGCCGAAGGGGCCGAGGTGCTGCTGGTGACCTGCACGCTCGGCGAGGAGGGCGAGATCATCCCGCCCGAACTGGCCGGTCTCGGCTCGTGGGCGGGCGACCAGCTCGGCGGATACCGCTCCGGCGAACTGTCCGCGGCCCTACGGGAGCTGGGCGTCACCGAACACCGGTTTCTCGGGGGAATCGGCGGCTGGCGTGACTCCGGGATGGCGGGCACCGCCGCCGCCGATCATCCGCGTGCCTTCGCCGCAGGCCCGCTGGACGAGCAGGTGCTGCAACTGAAGACGATCGTCGACGAGATGCGGCCCGACGTGCTGGTGACGTACAACTCGTTCGGCGGCTACGGCCATCCCGATCACATCCGCGCGCACGAGATCACGATGGCCGTCGCGGACTCCGCGACGCGGGTGTTCCACATCGCCGCCGGGGGAGGCGCCGTGCTGCCGCCGGAGGCGCCCGCGGCCGCGATCACCACGACCATCGACATCCGGCCGTACCTCGGCGCGAAGATCGCGGCACTGCGTGCCCACGCGACGCAGGTCACGGTCGACCCGCCGGAGTTCGCACTGTCCAACGGGGTGGCTCAGCCGATCGGCGAAGCCGAGTACTTCACACTGGTCCGTGGCCCCCGCGAAGGTGCCGGGACCGATCTGTTCGGAGGGCTGGGATGAGCCGCAACGGTCTGCTCGTGCTGCTGCTCGTGGACACCGTCCTGCTGGCCACGCTCGAACTGTTCTTCCTGCCGCTACGCGCCGGCGGCACGGTGCCGATCCCGTTCACCGTCCTCGTCGCGATCGTCACCACGCCGCTGCTGGTCATACAGGCCGGGAAACTCGTGCATCGGAAGGCGGCGGCGGCCCCGCTCGCGCTGTGGGTACTCACCATCGTGGTGCTCGGGCTGACGGGGCCTGGCGGTGATCTGGTGCTGGTCCAGGACTGGCGGGGGCTGCTGCTGATCGCGGGCGGGGCGCTGCCCGCGGCGCTCGCACTGGGCGGGTCACTGGCGCTTCCGGGGAGGACGTGACGTGGCCGAAGCCATCTCCGACCGGCAGATCGTCAAGGTGCTGCGCCCGTTCGTGCGCGCGGCCGCGCCCGTGCTCGGCGCGATGCGCGGCCCTGGCCGGTTGGCAGGCCTGGCCGCGGTGCGCCTGCCCGGCACGCCCGCCTGGTCGGCGATGGACACGGGGCGGCGCACCGACTGGTGGGTCAACCGGGTCGGGCGGCTGACCTCGCTGGTGACCGCGATCCCCGGGATCGGCGGGGTGCTCGCGGACAGGCTGCCCGTGCAGGACGCGCTCGGGGCGAGCGCTCAGGGCCTGCTCCTGTGCGCGATCGCCGGCGAGCACGGGATCGACGACGTCGGTGAGCAGGTGCGGATGGTCGCCTGGGTCCTGTTCGAACGGGACGTCGATCCGGAACTCGCGGCGGGGAAGGAGCCGACGGAGGACGCCGAGGCCGCGGAACTCGCCGGTGAGTTCGGCGAGCGGCACGGCCGGAAGATCACCCTCAAGAGTGCTGCCGGCACGCTGTGGCGAATGGGCCGCTCACTGCTGGCCGTGTCCGGCGAGCTGGAGAAACGTCCGCGCGGCCGCTTCTACCAGCGGGCGGTCGGCATGCTCCCGGTCGTGGGCATGGTGGGCGACTACTGGGCCGAGCGCACCGGCCTCGGACGCGTGGCGCAGCGCGCGGACCTGTGGTTCAGTACCGCCAGAACATGAAGGTGATCTGGCCGGCATAGGCGTCCTGGCGGTCGCCGCCGATGGCCTCGTAGACGAACCCGGACAGGTCCTGGAACACGGCGGCCACGTTCGGCACCGCGAACAGCAGCGCGAACAGGGCCAGCGGCGCCCACGGGCGCACCTTCGCGGCGAACTCGCGCGTCTGCGGCGACAGGTACGGCTCGATCGCGCCGAAGCCGTCCAGGCCCGGGATCGGCAGGATGTTCAGCACGAACGCGAACACCTGCAGCAGCGCCAGGTACGACAGCCCGATCGCGAGCCCGACGGGCATCGGGATGTAGGCGACCGCGACCGTGAGCAGCACCCCGAACAGCAGGTTGCTCAGCGGCCCGGCCAGCGAGACCCAGGTCGAGATGCCCCGTGACCGCAGCGCCCACCGGTTGATCCAGACAGCGCCGCCGGGCAGCGGGATGCCGCCGATGGCCAGCAGGATCAGCGGCAGCACGAGCGAGAGCACCGGATCGGTGTAATGCCGCACGTCGAGGTTCAGGTACCCCTTGCCGAGCACCGAATGGTCGCCACCTTTGTAGGCGACGAACGCGTGCCCGAACTCGTGCAGCGTCAGCGACACCGCCCACCCGCCGACGATCAGGATGAAGACACCGGCGATCAGCATCGGATCGCGGGTGCTCGTCGCGTCGCTGAACGCCGCCAGCAGGCCGCCCGCGATGGCGAGGGCGAGGATGGCGAAGAAGAGAGGACTGGGGCGGACCGCTGATCGCTGCACGACCACAGTCTGTCTTATCCGTGCGGGTCGCTGTCGGCGTGTCCCCTTGCGCGTCGGGGCATGAGGGTCCCCCAAACTCGGTACTCGGCTTGACCTGGCCGCATTACACGGGTGTAATCACATTGCTGTCATTCGACGCGGGAAGGGGCGTCGGGGGCGGCTTCGCCAATCCGACCGAAAGTAGGCCGGCACCGATCAACCGGAAGCCGGCCTACGCCAAGCGGATCGCCGTGAGTGCCGGTCGGATTGGTGAAGATCGACAGTAACACCGCCAGCCTGGGGAGTGCGTGGAAGCAGAGGAGGCGGAAGTGCGGTTGGAAGCAGATGGACGGGAATGGGGGCAGGTCGTGGATTGGGGAGCGGGCCCGGACGCGGAGCTGGGCGAGCTCGCCGACATCTTCGACCCCGCGGAGCCGCCGGAGTGGCAGGACCGCGCGCTGTGCGCGCAGACCGATCCGGAGGCCTTTTTCCCGGAGAAGGGCGGCTCGACCCGCGAGGCCAAGCGAATCTGTCAGGGCTGCGAAGTGAAGGGTGAGTGCCTCGAGTACGCCCTGGCCCACGACGAACGCTTCGGCATCTGGGGCGGACTGTCCGAACGGGAGCGTCGCAAGCTCAAGAAACGCGCTGTGTGAGGTCGAAACGAGCTGGCTGAGATCTGCTCGCACGGTGTTCTTGCGGGACACCCGCACCCGAGCCAGCTCGCCGGGGCTCGTTTCTTCGTGTCCTTTGGGGGTCGAACCCCCAAACTCCCGCCAGGGGCAAGCCCCCCGGACCCCCGTGGTGGTCGCGGTGCGTAGTTTGGTGCGGTGCATCACGTGGCAGAGGCTGATGGCTCGGTCAGGGATTCGGCGCCGGACAACGAGTCTCTCGTCCGCCGGGTAGGGCCTCCGGTGAGCCTTTTCCTTGTGCTCGCGGTATTGGGGCTGGTGGTCAACGGGTCCCGGCTTGGTCTCGACCTCGCGGGCGGGCGGCTGTTGCCCGTCGGCTCGCTCGGTGAGCTCTGGACGACGTACCTGTCGGGCTGGCACCAGATCGGCGGCGGCACGGCGAGCGCGGCGCCGGCCTCGCTCGCCGTTCTCGGCGCCCTCGGCGCGATCTTCACCCCGATCGGGGGACCGCACGCGCTCGTGGCCGTGCTCCTGATCGGCGACGCACCACTCGCCGGACTTTCCGCTTACGCCGCAACGCGAAAACTGCCCGCGTCCCGCTGGTCGCGAGTCGCTGCCGCGGCCGGGTACGCCTTGCTCCCCGCGGCCACCGCTTCGGTGGCGCAAGGCCGGCTCGACGTGGTCGTCGTGCACATCGTGCTGCCGCTGGTGATCTCCGGGATCGCGGGGTTGCTCGCGCGGACCGGTGCGGGCTGGCTGCCCGCCTCGTCGGCGTGCGCCGTTGGCGTAGCAGTGCTCGGCGCGTTTTCCCCACTGGCACAAGGACTCGCGTTGCTCGGGCTCGTCGTCGGGTTCGTGGTTCTCCCACCGGGCAAGAGCCTGCTGAGGCGGATCGCGTCCGTCGTGGTCGTGGTCGTGCTGCCTCTCGTGCTGCTGCTGCCCTGGCCGACCGTGCTGGTGAACCAGCCTTCGCTGGTCCTGCACGGGCTGAGCGGTCCCGCGCCCGCGCCGCCGGCCGCGGACCTGGTTGGCCTCGACCCGGCCGGAGCCGGTGCGTGGCCGATCGGGGTCGCGGTGGTCGTGGCGGCCATCTTCGCGGTCGCGATCCGGCCGAGGGCACTCATGAGCCCCGGGCTCGGGGTGCTCGTGCTCGGCGCGTGCGGGCTGGCGGTGGTGCTGCTGGTGCCGGTGAGCCCGCTGCAGGGCGGAGCGGACTCGGCCGGGTTCACCGGGGTGCCGCTGCTCGTGATCAGCGCCGGGCTGCTGTGGATCGTGCTCACCGCGTTGGCCAAGGGCCCGCCGGTCGCGGTGCTGCGGAAGCTCGCCGCGGCGGGCGCGGTGCTGGTGATCCTCGCCCTCGCGACAGGGGCGGTGCTTGCCGGCCGAGGCGGGCCGGTCCGCTCAGGCGGTGGTGACCGGCTGGCCTCGGTTCAGGCAGACGAGCTTGCCCGCACAGGCCGGTCGGTGCTGGCCATCGGCTTCGGCGACGTGCTCACCCGGCAGACCGGCGGGCGGCTCCCGCGGTTCGGCGACGAGCAGATCGCGGTGACCGCGAGCACGCCCAGCCGCCTCGCCACCTGGGAGAGCGCGTTGCGACAGCCGTCCTCGGGAGCGACGCGGGCGGCGCTGGAGGGCGCGACGGCATCCGGTGCGCTGTTCGTCGTGCTGCCGCCCGGCGAGGGGCCGGGCCCGATCGTCACGCTGGCCCCCGACCTCGCGGTCGCCGTCCAGCCGACGAAGGAAGGCCGCACGGTACTGCGGTTGCTCGCGCCGTCGGGGCAGGTGGTGCTCGTACCGCCGGGCATCGCGAAACAGGCCGTAACGTCTTCGTCGCCATCCAGTTCCGAAGGGGTCACGCCCGTCGACGCCGCGCTTCCGGACGTCCGGGTGCGGGTGTCGGACGGGATCGCCGGGCGGCTGCTGGTGCTGTCGGCCGAACTGGAAGCGGGCTGGCAGGCGACGGTCGACGGCAAGCCGCAGCCCATCGTGCCGGCCTGGGGCCACCAGGTGGCCGTTTCGCTGCCGGCGGCTTCCTCCGAGGTAAGCATCGAACATCCGTCGACGCTGCGGGACGTGCTGCTGCTGGTGCAGGTCGCGGCGGCGCTGTTCGCCGCGATGACCGCGATCCCGATCCCGGCCCGCCCGCGGTGACGCCCGCGCTCGCGGCCAGGATGGCGGCCGAGGCCGCTTCCAGGACCGGCTGTGGCGGCACGGCCTGACGCCCCTGCCGGACGTCGCCCCGCATTGCACGGTCGGGGGCTCGACGAGATCGCGGCCTTCGCTACTCGCCTTCGATGACGTCCGGTTCGACGCCGAGGTAGCCCGCGATCTGCTCGACCAGCACGTCGTGCACCAGTTCGGCCAGCTCGCCGGGATCCTTCGCGCGCGCCTCCAGCGGGCGCCGGTACAGCACGACGCGGGCCCGCGTGGGCAGGCCCGTACGGTCCATCCCGGCGGGGACCAGTCGCGACAGCGGGACCGAACCGTCGTGGAGCACGCCCTCGGCCTGCGCCAGCTGGTCGCGCCCGCGCACCTCCGGCACGTCGTCCACCGCGACGTCGAGCTTCGTCAGCTGGTCACGCCAGCGCGCCTCGATCGGCTCGAGCTGATCCAGCACGAGCTGGTCGAACTTCTCCGCCCGGCTCGCCGCGGCCGGTAGCGAAGCCGGGTACAGCGGTCCGCGCAGACCACGACCGTGGCGGTCGCGGCGGACGTGCCGCTGGTGCCGGAAACTGCGCGCGGTGGACACACCGGAAGGTTACAGCGCTCGCCCCGGTGTGCCTTCGCGCGCTTCCCGCCGGGACGCAGTATCGTCCGTGTTCGTGTCGAGCGTACGAAAGTGTTCGCGGACGGGGTGCCTCCAGCCCGCTGTCGCCACGCTGACCTACGCCTACAGCGATTCGACCGCGGTGGTCGGTCCCCTCGCGACGGCGTCGGAGCCGCATTCCTACGACCTGTGCGAGCAGCACGCGCTCCGGCTGACCGTCCCCAAGGGCTGGGAGGTCGTCCGCCACGAGGGCTCCTTCGCCGAACCGGACCGCTCGGACGACGAGCTCACCGCGCTCGCCGAAGCGGTCCGCGAAGCCGGCCGATCCGATCGCCCCGCGCCGCCGCCGGAGCCCGAAGGCACCTCCGGGCGCCGCGGCCACCTGCGGGTGCTGCCGGATCCGATCTCGTAACCATCCCCGGTACGCTTTCCGGCATCTGAATCCGTCGAACTGCCGGGGAGAAGCGCGTGTCAGACCTGTCGGCCATCGTCAAGGCCTACGACATCCGTGGAGTGGTCGGCGAGCAGCTGAACGCCGGGCTCGTGCGCGATTTCGGCGCCGCGTTCGCGCTGCTGATCAAGCCCGAGTCGCCGGCCGTCGTCATCGGTCACGACATGCGCGAGTCCTCGCCCGAACTGGCCCGCGCGTTCGCCGAGGGCGTGACCTCGCAGGGCCTCGACGTCGTCTCGATCGGCCTCGCGAGCACCGACCAGCTCTACTTCGCCTCCGGTTCCCTCAACCTCGCCGGCGCGCAGTTCACCGCGAGCCACAACCCGGCCAGGTACAACGGGATCAAGATGTGCCGTCCCGGCGCCGCGCCGGTCGGGCAGGATTCGGGCCTCGCGGAGATCCGCGACACCGTCGAGCAGGGCGTGCCCGCGTTCGAGGGCCAGCCGGGCACCACCACCGAGCGGGACGTGCTCGCCGACTACGCGGCGTACCTGCGCGGTCTGGTCGACCTGTCGGGCAGCCGCCCGCTGAAGATCGTCGTCGACGCCGGTAACGGCATGGGCGGGCACACGGTGCCGACGGTGTTCGAGGGGCTGCCGATCGACCTCGTGCCGATGTACTTCGAACTCGACGGCAGCTTCCCCAACCACGAGGCCAACCCGCTGGACCCGAAGAACCTCGTGGACCTGCAGGCGAAGGTGCGCGAGGTCGGCGCCGACGCGGGCCTGGCCTTCGACGGCGACGCGGACCGCTGCTTCGTCGTCGACGAGCACGGCGACCCGGTTTCGCCGAGCGCGATCACCGCGCTGGTCGCGACCCGCGAGCTGGCCAAGGAGCCGGGCGCGACGATCATCCACAACCTGATCACGTCGCACGCCGTGCCGGAGATCGTGACCGAGCACGGCGGGAAACCCGTGCGCACCCGCGTCGGGCACTCGTTCATCAAGGAGGAGATGGCCCGCACCGGCGCCATCTTCGGCGGCGAGCACTCGGCGCATTACTACTTCCGTGACTTCTGGCGTGCGGACACCGGGATGCTCGCGGCGCTGCACGTGCTGGCCGCGCTCGGCGAGCAGGACCGGCCGCTCTCGGAACTGACCGCCAAGTACAAGCGGTACGCGGCCTCCGGTGAGGTCAACTCGACGGTCGAGGACCAGGTGGCCCGCCAGTCGGCGGTGAAGGACGCGTTCGCCGCGCGGACGGGCGTGACCACCGACGAGCTGGACGGGCTGACCGTGCAGCTGCCCGGCGGCTCGTGGTTCAACCTGCGCCCGTCCAACACCGAACCCCTGCTGCGACTCAACGTCGAAGCCCCGGACGACGACGCGGTGCGCGCGCTGACCGACGAAGTGCTGGCGATCGTCCGTGGTTGACAGCCGGAGCGCGTGGTAAGGAGAAGATATGGCTATCGCGCTTGATGCCCAGCTGCTGGAGATTCTCGCGTGCCCGTCGCCGGATCACGCCCCGTTGCGGCCTGGCACCCCGGATGACCCCGAAGCCGACGCGCTGACCTGCACCTCGTGCGGGCGGGTGTTCCCGGTGCGGGACGGGATCCCGGTGCTGCTGCTCGAGGAGGCCACCGAACCCAGTGAGTCCAGTGCCAGCGGTGCTTGACGACACGCTCCTGGACGACCCCGCCCGGCTGGCGGAGGCCGATTCGGCGGGGCTTCTGCGGGCCGCGGCGATGGCGGGCGCCCAGGTCCGGTCGACCATCGAACGTGCCGTCGAGGCCGAGCTGGCCGACCGGCTGGACCTCGGCCGCCCGCGCGCCCTGGTCTTCGTCGTGCGGCCAGGGGTCGGGCGCGCGGTGACGAAGCTGCTGGCCGCCCTGCTCGCGCCGTCGTGCCCGTCGCCGGTGGTGGTGACCGATGCCGTGCCGAGCTGGGTCGGCACGCTGGACGTGGTGTTCGCGCATACGGACGACCCCGCGGACCGTGAGCTCGCTGCGGGCATCGAGCGGGCGAGCCGGTACGGCGCGACCGTGGTGCTGTCGGCGCCGGAAGAGGGGCCGGTCGCGGCCTCGGGCGCGGGCAAGGGCGTGCTGCTCGCGCCGCGGGTCCCGGTGCCGCCCGAGCTGACCTTCGCGCGCGGCTTGGCCGCCGGGCTGCTCACCGCGAACGCGCTCGGCCTGCTGGTCGCCGACGTCGAGGCGCTCGCCGACCAGCTCGACGCGGAGGCCGAACGAGGGCATCTCGGCCGTGACACGTTCTCGAACCCGGCGAAGGGGCTGGCGCTGAGCCTGGCCGACCGGGTGCCGATGCTGTGGGGCCTCGACCCGCTGGCGGTCGCGGTCGCCGAACACGGGGCGTACGCGCTCGGTGCCTACGCGGGAGTGGTGTGCGACGCGGCGGACTACCGCCAGGCGCTCGCCCGCCCCGCGCTGCATCGCGCGGCGGTCGCGGGCTCCGGAGAGCGGGACATCTTCGCTGACCCCGATTTCGACGAGATGGGCCCGAAACCGCGGGTCCTGCTGCTGGCCGTGCACGGTGGGCCCACCGCGGACGCGGCCAGGTACGAGGCCTCGCATACCCTGCCCGGGGCCGGAATCATCGCCCCCGGTGACGAGATCGGCGGCGATGAGCCTGTTCGCGCGGGGGTACTCGCGCTACGGTTCGAGCTTGCCGCGGTCTATCTCGGGCTCGCGGCGGGAAGCATGGGGGGAGCCGGTCAGTACGCGCCGGCCACGGCGTAACCGGCCGAACACCACCTGCCACCGGGCGGGTGCCGAGGAGTTGAGACAACAGTGGAGCTGCTCCGCAATGCCGTGCGGCCCTACGCGTGGGGTTCCAGGACGACGATCCCGGAGCTGCTGGGACGCGAGGTGCCGGCGCCTCATCCCGAGGCAGAGCTGTGGATGGGTGCCCACCCCGGTGACCCTTCGCGCATCGTCGGTGGCGATGGCGAGGAGCGCAGCCTGCTGGAGCTGATCGAGTCGGATCCGCAGGGGCATCTCGGCCCGGAGTGCGCGCGGCGGTGGAACAACCGGTTGCCGTTCCTGCTGAAGATCCTCGCGGTGGAGGAGCCGTTGTCGATGCAGGCGCACCCGTCTGCGGAGCAGTCGGCGGAGGGGCACGCGCGTGAGGAGGCGCTGGGCATCGCGCGGGACGCGCCGAACCGCAACTACCCGGACCCGACGGCGAAACCGGAGCTGGTGTGCGCGCTGACGGAGTTCCACGCGCTCGCCGGGTTCCGCGAGCCGGCACGGACGATCAAGCTGCTGCGGGCGGTTGAGACACCGGGGCTGGCGAAGTACACGGAACTGCTCGCGGCGCAGCCGGATTCCGACGGGATGCGGGCGCTGTTCACCACGTGGATCACGCTGCCGCAGGCGACGCTCGACGAGTTGCTGCCCGAGGTGCTCGACGCGTGTGTGCTGCATGTGAAGGACCACGGCGAGTTCGACACGGAATGCCGCACGATCCTTGAGCTGGGGGAGGCGCATCCGCGGGACGCGGGCGTGCTGGCGGCGCTGTTGCTGAACCGGCTGACGCTGCGCGCGGGCGAGGCGATCTACCTGCCGGCCGGGAACCTGCACCTGTACCTGCACGGCACGGCGGTGGAGATCCTCGCGAACTCCGACAACATCCTGCGCTGCGGGCTCACGCCGAAGCACGTGGACGTGCCGGAGCTGCTGCGGGTGGTCGACTTCACCTGCTGTGACATGCCGGTGCTGTCCGGTGAGCCGAGCGCGTGCGGCGCGATCTACCACACCGGCGCGCCCGAGTTCGAGCTGTCGCGCTGCGACTGGGCGGCGGGCGAGCAGGCGGACTTGCGAGTGGAGACCGGGAAGCCGCAGATCCTGCTGTGCACGGCGGGCCGCGTCCTGGTGCGCGCCGAGAGCGGCGCGGAGCTGGAACTGCGGCGGGGCCAGTCGATGTGGCTGCCCGCATCGGACCCGCCGGTGCACGTCCGCCCTTCCGGCGAGGGTCGCACCCAGCTGTTCAAGGCGACGTCGGGCCGTTAAGCGTTCCGCTTCGCGGGTGCGATCACGCGCGGCCGGATGTGCTCGAACACGACGCTCGTCCGCACGTCGGCCACCTCCGGGCGTTGGGTCAGGCGGTCGATGACGAACGCGTACAGCGCGTCGTTGTCCGGCACCGCCACGTGCACCAGGAAGTCCTCGCCGCCGGTGACGACGAACACGCCGACCGTCTCGGGCAGCAGCGCGACCCATTCCCGGAACGCCTCGATGACCTGCCGTTTCGGCGGGTGGACCCGCAGTGCGATGAGCGCCTGCACGGGACGGCCGATCTTCGCGAAGTCCAGGTCGAGCCGGTAGCCGCGGATGACGCCGCGTTCGCGTAGCGACCGCACGCGCTCCAGCGAAGTGGACGGCGAGACGCCCGTCGCGGCGGCCAGTTCGCGATTGGTCCGCCGTGCGTCGCGCTGCAGTTCCCGCAACAGTGCCTGATCTAGTTCGTCCAGCTCCGCCATGGCCGCTATTATTCCGAATGAAGTTCGGCACCGCTGGAACCGACCACAATCTTTGCCTAGGTTCTGCAAACATGACCACAGAACATCAGGAACTACGGGCGATCCTCGAGGCGGACGTTCGAGAGGGCGCGGGCATCCGGACGGCGAAGCTGAAGTGGGTCATCGTCGCCGACCAGTCGCTCGGCCCCGGCTTGGTCGCGAACGCGACGGCCTGCCTCGGCGCCGCCGTGGCCGCCGTACTGCCCGGGATGGTCGGCGCCGAGGTCACGGACGCCTCCGGTTCACCGCACCCAGGCCTGCCGTGGAGCGGCTGCTCGATCCTCGCCGCGGACGCGGAGAAGGTGTGCGAGATCCGCGCGAAGGCGATGACCAAGGACAGCCTGTTCGTCGCGGACATGTCCAAGCAAGCGCAGGCGAGCCACAGCTACCCGGAGTACCGGACCGCGATCGAAGGCGGCGAAGAAGGCGACCTGAGCTACTACGCGGTGAGCCTGGTCGGGCCGCGCAACAGGATCGGCAAGCTCGTCGGAGGGCTCCCGCTGCTGCGCTGATCGCCTGCCCCGTAGGCTTCAGCCCGGACAATTCGGGAAGTACCGCAGGGGGTCAGTGTGTCGGCAGGCGGCGGAACGAAGGCGATTCTCGCGGCACTCGGCGCCAACGCCGGGATAGCCGTGGCGAAGTTCGTCGGGTTCCTGTTCACCGGGTCCTCGTCGATGCTCGCGGAGTCGGTGCACTCGCTCGCCGACACGTCGAACCAGGGCCTGCTGCTGCTCGGGCAGCGCACGTCGCGGCGCAAGGCGACCCGTGAGCACCCGTTCGGCTACGGCCGCGACCGGTACTTCTACTCGTTCGTCGTCGCGCTGATGCTGTTCACGCTGGGCTCGGTGTTCGCGCTGTACGAAGGCATCCACAAGGTCGAGCATCCCGAGCCGCTGACCTCGCCGCTGGTCGCCGTGCTCATCCTGGTCGTCGCGATCGGGCTCGAGGGCTACAGCTTCGTCACCGCGATGGGCGAGTCCCGCAAGATCAAGGGTACGGCGAGCTGGTGGGGTTTCATCCGGCAGGCGCGCACGCCGGAACTGCCCGTGGTACTCCTCGAAGACAGCGGGGCGCTGCTCGGTCTCGTGTTCGCGCTCCTCGGTGTCGGTCTCTCGGAGCTGACCGGCGAACCCGTATGGGACGGTATCGGCACGATCATGATCGGCACCCTGCTCGGGGTGATCGCGATCATCCTGATCGTCGAGATGAAGAGCCTGCTCATCGGCGAGGGCGCCACGGACGTGCAGCTCGAGCAGATCGTCGCCGAGCTGACCGCCGGCGAGGACGTCGAGCGTGTGATCCACATCCGCACCCAGTACCTCGGCCCCGACGAGCTGCTCATCGCCGCGAAGCTGGCGCTGTCGCCGAACCTCGACCTGCCGCGGATCGCGCGCGCGATCGACGAGGCCGAGGCACGGGTGCGGGCGAAGGTGCCGGTCGCGCGGCTCATCTACCTCGAGCCCGACCTGGACCGGCAGACGGTCTGATTCGCCGCTTCATCCCGCCGGGCTATCCAGGACCCGACGGTGCTCGGTGTCGCGGTCGTGATCGGCGCCGGTATCTTCACGCTCACCGCGCGACGTTCAGGTTGAACCGCGGTAGGTCGGGAAACAACGGCACCTGCTCACCGAAGGGCCGCGTGGACGGCCCGTCGGGAAATTCGAGACCGGCGGCCATCGCGACCGCGCGGTCCCACTCCGGATCGACCTCGTAGTCGCTGTGCCCGAGCACACCGGCCGCCCAGCGGCGGGTGCCCGGCGTGTTGCGGATCGGGTCGGGTAGCCAGTGGTCACCGCCGAGGACGAGCGCCCCGGTGGGGCCCGCCATGGCGGGGCCGAGCGCGCCGATCTCGCCGGTGGGCAGGAAGCCGAGGCCGAGCAGTTTGCCGTCAACCACCTTCTGCCGCCAGGACGCGACCCCGTCACCGAAGATGTCCGTCCCGCGCGCGAGCCCGCGCCAGCGCCCGCCCAGTTCGCCGTAGAGCGCGGTCAGCGACTGCTGCGGCAGTACCGCCGGGAACGCTCGCTGGTAACCCCATTGCAGCGGCGAGCCCGCGGTGAGCAGGCCGACGCGTTCGCGGTCGCGTTCGGGCAGGTCGTGCATCAGCCGCGCGGTCGCGATGAGCGCGAGAACGCTGCCGACGTTGTGACCGCCCAGCACGACGCGGGTGCTGGGCTCCGCGAGGTGTTCCTTCGCGCGGCCGGCGAGTTCGGGTACGACCTTCAGCGCGTAACACGGCGGCACGGCCGGGTGCGCGACACGCGGCCAGAAGCACACGAGATCGGCCAGCGCGCCGAGATGCCTGTTCCGGCCCGGTTTCGTGGCGGCGGTGTAGACCACGCGCAGCAGCCCGACGGCCATCGCGCCGAGCGCGAATACCCCGAGCGCGGACAGCGGATCGAACCAGCCGGGCCGGAGGCGGAAGCCGTAGTGCGCCACCAGCAGCGCGGCCGCACCGGCGGACATCCCGAACACGACCCCGGACACGAGTTGGTGCAGATGCCGCCGTTCCCACGCCGATCGGGCCCACGCGGCCGCGGCGGCCTTCTCGTCGCCGGGGTTGTCCTGCAGCAGTCGCACGACTTCCGGGATACCGCGGCGACGGCGGCGCAGCGGCACCGCGACCGCGAACCCGAGCAGCGACAGCAGCCCGGCGAGCACCAGCCCGCCGCCCCACAGCACGGTGACCGGTGTGTAGCTGGCGGGCAGCTTCAGTTCGGACGCACCGGCCAGCCTGCGCAACGCGATCGCGAGCCCGGCGCCGAAGCCGCCGCCCAGCAGGACCGCGAGCGCGAGCACCGGGGCGGCGGCCCAGCCACCGAGCCACGGCCGCAGCCGTTTCGGCTGGTCACGCCAGAGCCGCCGGGCCATCAGCGCTGCCGGCACGAGCAGCACGGCGAACAGTACCGAAACCACCAGGAGCGCGGCCCCGAGCGCCTGCACGGTGGCATCCGAGCCGGCGGGCAGCGTGGGCCGGAACGGGATGACGGCCGCCAGGACCAGCGCCGCGAAGCCGAGCACGCTGCGCCGGGCCCACCGGTGCAGCGAGCGCACCCCGACCGCGGCGGTGAGCAGCGTCGCCACCACGAGCGCGAGCGCGCAGATCCAGACGATCAGCTCAGCCATCGTGTGCGGGGCACGGAACGGGCCGCCGAGGGCCAGCAGCGCCACGGTGCCCAGTGCGCCCACGGCGTGCAGGGGACGCAGGTCCGACGTGCCGGCTCGCAGGAGGTCTCCGGGCAGGCGGCCGCGGCGCGGCGAGACGTCCTCCGCGGCGACCGTCCACTTCGTGCCGGAAACCCGGTACAGCACGAAGATCACCAGCGCCAGCGGGACCAGCCCGGCGACCGTGCGCAGGACGCTCCGCGCGCGCAGCCAGTCCGGAACCACCGGCAGGCAGGTCGATCCGGGCGCGAGACACTGGGTGGCGAACAGGTCGAGCGCGATCACCGCGAGCTGCCCGATAAGCAGCATCGTCAGCAGCAGCCCCGCGACCCGCAGCAGGCTCCGGCACACCGCACCCAGCGCGGCGGCCGTGCGGCTGCCGTCCGGAACCGGCGGGAGCATCCAGTGCGCCACGTTCGAAAGTGAGAAGGGGAACAGCAGGGCCCAGGTCGCCTTCGCGGCGCCGCCGGAGGTCATCGCGCCCCACAGGTAGCCTTCGAGCGTCCGCGGGACCGAACGGCCCAGCGCCTGCAGCACCGGGCCCGGTGCCGGGCGGCGCAGCCGGTCGGACGGCCGGATCAGCCGGCCCACCCCGTCACCCGCGACTTCGACCGTGCTCACCGCGTCCAGCAGCGATTCGCCGGTGGTACCGGTGACGCCGGGCACCCGCAGCTCGACGACCCGGGTTTCGGGGCCGGGAATCGCCACTAGATGCCTCCTTCTTCGAGGGTGTTCGCCGATGAACCGACAACGGTACTGTTCAGGTGTCGCCGATCCTTGGAGGAAATGCCCTATGACCCCCGAAAGCGTTGCCAAGTGGCACGACACCCGCAATGGGGTGGAGTTCGCGGTGGCGGATCTGGAGCTGGCCGAGTTCGGCCGCAAGGAAATCCGCTTGGCGGAGCATGAGATGCCGGGGTTGATGGCGCTTCGCGAGGAGTACTCGGAGGTGTTCCCGCTGCGCGGCGCGCGCGTCTCGGGATCGCTGCACATGACGGTCCAGACCGCGGTGCTGATCGAGACCCTGGTGGCACTGGGCGCGGAGGTGCGGTGGGCCTCCTGCAACATCTTCTCCACGCAGGATCACGCGGCGGCCGCGGTGGTGGTGGGCCCGCACGGGAGCATGGAGGAGCCCAAGGGGGTTCCGGTGTTCGCGTGGAAGGGCGAGTCGCTCGAGGAGTACTGGTGGTGCACCGAGCGTGCGCTGACCTGGGACGGCGAGGGCCCGAACATGATCCTCGACGACGGCGGCGACGCGACGATGCTGGTGCACCGCGGCACCGAGTACGAGGCCGCCGCGGTGGTGCCGCCGGCGGACGAGGGCGACCCGGACGAATGGAAGGTCTTCCTGAACCTCCTGCGCGAGTCGCTGAAGGCGGACGCGGGCAAGTGGACTCGGATCGGGCAGGGCATCCGTGGGGTGACCGAGGAGACCACGACCGGTGTGCTGCGCCTGTACCAGCTGGCGGCGCAGGGGAAGTTGCTGTTCCCGGCGATGAACGTGAACGACTCGGTGACCAAGTCGAAGTTCGACAACCGCTACGGCATCCGGCATTCGCTCATCGACGGCATCAACCGCGGCACCGACGTGCTGATCGGCGGGAAGGTCGCCGTGGTGTGCGGGTACGGCGACGTGGGCAAGGGCGCCGCGGAGTCGCTGTCCGGCCAGGGCGCGCGGGTGGTCGTCACCGAGATCGACCCGATCTGCGCGCTGCAGGCGACGATGGACGGTTACCAGGTCAAGACCCTGGACAGCGCGCTGCCCGAGGCAGACATCGTGATCACCACGACCGGGAACAAGGATGTGGTGCTGGCCGAGCACATGGCGCGGATGAAGCATCAGACCATCGTGGGCAATATCGGCCACTTCGACAACGAGATCGATATCGCGGGCCTGACGCGCTACCCGGGCATCCGGCGGATCAACATCAAACCGCAGGTCGACGAGTGGGTGTTCCCGGACGGTCACAGCATTCTCGTGCTGTCGGAGGGCCGCCTGCTCAACCTGGGCAACGCGACCGGGCACCCGTCGTTCGTGATGTCCAACAGCTTCTCCAATCAGGTCATCGCGCAGGTCGAACTGTTCACCAAACACGAGGAATACGACAACGAGGTTTACCGGCTGCCCAAGAAACTGGACGAGAAGGTCGCGCGGATCCACCTGAAGGCCCTCGGCGGTGAGCTCACCAAGCTGACCAAGGAGCAGGCCGAGTACATCGACGTCGACGTCGAGGGCCCGTTCAAGTCGGAGCACTACCGCTACTGACTGTCACGGCATGCCGCGTCGAGCCGCGCTATCATCTAGATGCCTTATGATATCATCGACGTCATGAGGCAGATGATCGCCCGGCTCGACGACGACCTGCATGCGCGCGTCAAGGCGAAAGCCGAAGCCGAGGGGCGCAGTATGAACGAGTTCGTCGTCGAGACGCTTAAGGCCGCCGTCGACAAGGAAGAGACCCGCGAGGAGTGGCGTAAGCGCATGCTCGCCGCGGGTAAGGTCATCGTCTTCGAGCCGGAGAACCCTGCACCGGGACGCGATGAGCTGGAGAAGATGTCGCGCGGCTGGGGTACGGCGGTCAGTGAGGCACTGGACTGGACCCGAGGCGACTGGTGACTGCCCTTTACGTCGACACGAGCGCCGTTGTCAGTGCCTACCTTGCGGACGAGGTCGATCATCATGAGCTGCGTGCACTCCTGTTCGAGGGCGAGCACATCGTATTGACCAGCGAACTCACCCGGGTCGAGTTCGCCAGCGCGATCAAAGCGGCGAAGCGGCAAGGCCGGATACCCGACGCCGCTGAATTTCTCGCCCAGTTCGACGAGGACACCGAGGAGGGCATGCTCAACCTGATCCCGTTGGCGCCCCATCGGATCATGCCCCGCGCCCGACGCGTAGTCCTCGGCGATCAGCCGGTTCGCACGCTCGACGCGATCCATCTCGCCGTCGCGATGAACGACGCGGTTAGCCTCGTCGGCGGTGCGCCGGTCGTACTGGTCACCCGGGACCAGCGGCAGGCCGAGGCGGCCAAGGCGCACGGAATCGAAACTCGCTGACGGATAGTCTTCGGGCGTGGGACGACTGGTAGTCATCGAAGGCCTCGACGGTGCGGGCAAGCGCACCCTCACAGAGGCGCTCACGAAAGCCCTGCACAACCTGGGTAAGAGTGTCACCACGCTCGCCTTCCCGCGTTACGGGCGGAGCGTGCACGCCGACCTGGTCCGCGAAGCCCTCCACCATGAGCACGGTGACCTCGCCGGTTCCGTCTACGGCATGGCCGTGCTGTACGCGCTCGACCGGCGCGGCGCGATCGCGGCGATCACCGACGACCTCAAGCTCCACGACGTCGTCCTCCTCGACCGGTACATCGCCTCGAACGCCGCGTACGGCGCCGCCCGCCTCCACCAGGACGCGGGCGGCGAGTTCGTCCGGTGGCTGCGGGAGCTGGAGATCACCCGATTCGGGCTACCGGTGCCGGACGCGCAGATCCTGCTGCGAGTCAGCCCCGAGATCGCCGCGGAACGGGCCGAGCGGCGCGCACGGTCCGAAGTGGATCGCGCGAAGGACGCCTTCGAGTCCGACGACGATCTCCAGGTCCGCTGCGCGAGTGTGTACGACCGGCTCGCCGCCGAGGGATGGCTCTCGCCGTGGCACGTGGTCGACGGTACGGCCGGTTCCGACGCCGACGAGCTGGCCCGGTTACTGGTCCATCCGGGCTAAGCTGGAGCCCGTCTCGCGGCCGGATGCCGGGTCGGGAGTCGTGAACGGTGTCCGGAGTGCGAATATGTGGTCATGAAGGCACGTGTCCTGGTGGTCGACGACGACCCTGCACTCGCAGAGATGCTCACCATCGTGCTCCGGGGCGAGGGGTTCGACACCGCCGTCGTCGCCGACGGCTCCCGTGCGCTGCCCGCGCTCAGGGAGCTCAAACCGGATCTGGTGCTGCTCGACCTGATGCTGCCCGGGATGAACGGGATCGACGTGTGCAAGGCGATCCGCGCCGAGTCCGGCGTCCCGATCGTCATGCTCACGGCCAAGAGCGACACCGTCGACATAGTCCTCGGCCTCGAGTCCGGCGCCGACGACTACGTCGTGAAACCGTTCAAGCCCAAGGAGCTGGTCGCGCGCGTCCGCGCGCGCCTGCGCCGCACCGAGGCCGAGCCCGCCGAATCGCTCACGATCGGTGACCTGGCGATCGACGTGCCCGGCCACGAGGTCACGCGCGAGGGCAAGGCCATCCCGCTGACCCCGCTCGAGTTCGACCTGCTGGTCGCGCTGGCCCGCAAACCGCGCCAGGTGTTCACCCGCGAGGTGCTGCTCGAGCAGGTCTGGGGCTACCGGCACGCCGCCGACACCCGGCTGGTCAACGTGCACGTCCAGCGGCTGCGGTCGAAGGTCGAGAAGGACCCGGAGCACCCGGAGGTCGTGCTGACGGTCCGCGGCGTCGGCTACAAGGCAGGTCCCCCGTAAACCGGACATGAAGCAGAAGATTCTCGCCTTCGCCCTCAGGGTGCCGCGGCTCGCCCGGCGCGTCGGCGCGTACGGCCGCGGGCGCCTGGTGGCCTTCGGCGTGCTGTGGCGGCGGTCCCTGCAGTTCCGGGTGACCGCCTCCACGCTCGCGCTGTCTTCCGCGGTGGTCTTCGTGCTGGGCATGGTGCTGCAGAACCAGATCGTCACCCGGCTCACCGACACCAAACGCCAGGCCGCGATCGCGCAGACCCTGCAGGTCGTCGCGACCGCGGAGAGCCAGCTGGTGGGCCTGAGCGACCAGGACGCGCTGCCCGACCGGCTGCAGAACGTGCTGAAGAAGATCACCAGCACGTCGTCGGACGACCAGCGGTCGGGTTCGTCGTCGGCGGCCGGGGCGTTCGAGCCCGTGCTCACCTCGGGCGGGGCCGGTTCGCCGGACTCGGCGGGCCCGATCTGGAAGGTGCCGGACGGGCTGCAGCGGTTCGCCGAGGCCAACCAGGTCGCGTACCAGACCCACACCGTGGACGACGGCGGTGCCCGCACGACGTACCTGATCGTCGGCGCCCCGGTGGCCAGCACCGGCCGCCCGATCCAGCTGTACCTGCTGTTCCCGATGACGGCCGAGCAGAACACTGCCTCGACGGTGCAGAACACCCTGCTTGTGGGCGGTCTCGTACTGCTGATGCTGCTCGCGGGCATCAGCAACATCGTCACCAGGCAGGTCGTGCGGCCGGTCCGCTCGGCCGCCGCGGCCGCCGCCCGGTTCGCCGGTGGCGAACTCGACGAGCGCCTGCCGGTGACCGGTGAGGACGACCTGTCCCGGCTCGCCGTGTCGTACAACGAGATGGCGGCCAGCATCCAGCGGCAGATCCGCCAACTGGAGGAGTTCGGCACGCTGCAGCGGCGGTTCACCTCCGACGTCTCGCACGAGCTGCGCACGCCGCTGACCACGGTGCGCATGGCGGCCGACGTCCTGCACGCCTCCCGCGAGCAGTTCCCGGCCGGGCTCGCCCGGTCCACCGAACTGCTGGTCGACGAGCTCGACCGGTTCGAAGCGCTGCTCGGGGATCTGCTGGAGATCTCGAGGCTGGACGCGGGGGTCGAGGAGCTGGCGGCCGAGCCGATCGACGTGCGGCCGACCGCGCGAAGGGCGGTCGAGCAGGTGCGCGTGCTCGCCGGCAACGCGGGGAGTTCCGTCGAGCTGGACCTGCCCGAGGAGGAGACCGTCGCCGAGATCGACGCCCGCCGGGTCGAGCGGATCCTGCGGAACCTGCTGGCCAACGCGGTCGACCACAGCGAGGGCAAACCGGTGTGCCTGACGCTCGCGGCGAACGAGCAGGCCGTGGCCATCACGGTGCGGGACTTCGGCGTGGGGCTGCGGCCGGGCGAGGCGGATCTGGTGTTCAACCGGTTCTGGCGCGCGGACCCGTCACGCAACCGCCGCACCGGCGGCACCGGGCTCGGGCTCGCGATCAGCCACGAGGACACCCGGTTGCACGGCGGGGTGCTCGAGGCCTGGGGCGCGCCGGGGCACGGGTCCTGCTTCCGGCTCACGCTGCCGCGCCGGCAGGGCGAGCCGTTCGAGGAGTCGCCGCTGCCGCTCGTGCCCCCGGACAGCATGCCGCCCAACGGGCGGGCGAACATCGGTTCCGGCGCCGACTACGGCGTGACCGGCCTACGGCTGCGCAAGGAGGATGTCGGATGAGGCGAGCGCGGATCGTCGCGGCCCTGGCAGCCGGCCTGCTGCTCGCCGGTTGCGCGACCGTGCCCGACGAATCGCAGCCGGTCGCGGTGCAGCATCAGGAACTCGGCCAGATCGCCAACCCCGACGTGCAGCAGCCGCCCCGCGACATCGATCCGCTGACCGTGGTGCGCGATTTCGTCGAGGCGAGCGCGCAGCCGGTGAGCAACAACGCCGCGGCCCGCACGTACCTCGACGACGCCGCGGCGAAGGCGTGGCAGCCGGGCAAGCTGATGAACGTCATCGACGACCAGTTCAACACGGTGTACGCGGCGGGTTCGGACCTGCCGGCGAACCCGTCCGAAGTGGTCGTCGTGGTGCGGGGCACGGCGCTGGGCCGGCTCGCGGCGGACAGCTCGTTCATCCCGTCCAAGAATCCCTACGAGCTGCGGTTGCTGGTGCGGAAGCAGGCCGACGGGCAGTGGCGGGTCACGAACCCGCCGGCGAACATCGTGATGCCCTACAGCGAGTTCACCGCGAACTACGTGCGAGTGCCGATCTACTTCTTCGCCCAGGACTCGAACACGATCGTGCCCGACCTGCGGTACGTGGCCGGGAAACCGCAGCTCGGGCTGCCCGCGCGGGTGGTGTCGATGGTGCTGTCCGGGCCCTCGGACCAGATGGTCGGCGCGGTGCACAGCCTGCTGCCCGACGACGCGGGTATCGAGGGCAACGTGACCATGACCCCGGACGGGGCGCTGATGGTGCCGCTGACCGGGGTCGGTGATCAGACCCCGGAGGTCAAGAAGCTGATCGCGGCGCAGATCGTGCTGTCGCTGCAGGCGGTGACGACGAGCCGGGTGCGGTTGCTGTCGGACGGGAACGCCCTGGTCCCCGGGCACGAGGACTGGTTGCCGAGCGATGTCCCGTCGTATACGTCACTGGCCTCGCCGAGCGCGGACCAGCCGGGGCTGATGGTGGTCAACGGGAGGATCCGCTCGCTCGCGGACGGCTCGGCGATCCCGGGACCGGTGGGGCAGGGCGCGTACGACGTGACGAGCGCCGCGCAGTCGATCGACGGGCGGCAACTGGCCGTCGTGGACAAGGCGAACGGGCGGGAGCAGTTGCGGATCGGCGCGTACGGCGCGGCGGCGCAGCAGGTGGACCTGTTCGGCGGCACGCTGACGAGACCGACGTGGCGACCCACCGCGACGGCGGACGGGACGGCCGGCGAGGTGTGGACCGTCGTCGACGGTTCGTCGGTGGTGCGCGTGCTGCGGACCCCGGACGGCGGATGGGCCGGGCAGGCGGTCAACGCCGAGGAGGTGCTGAGCGTCGGGCAGATCAGCGTGCTGCGCCTTTCGCGGGACGGCACCAGGGCGGCGATGGTGGTGAACGGGCAGCTGATGGTGGCGTCCGTGGTCCGCACGCAGGACTCGGTGACTCTGCGCAGCCCGAGGATCCTGCAGCAGGGGACGCTGTCCGGCGTGGTCGACGTGGACTGGCTGAGCCAGGACACGCTGGTCGCCGCCACGACGCTGCCGTCACAGCCGGTGGTGAAGGTGCCGATCGACGGGCTGCGGATGGACACGTTCAACAGCTCGAACCTGACTCCGCCGGTGTACGCCATCACGGCCGCGCCCGGCCGCCCGATCATCGTCGCGGACGATGGCGGGCTGTGGACGGCCTCGGATGTCGGCGAGGTCTGGCGCCCGCACCCCCACTCGCTGCGCGCACACGCGGCCCCCTTCTACCCCGGCTGACCCACCCCACCCGCGAGATGTAGATCTGGGCGGGGTGGGGTTAGCCGGCGGAGGTCAGGGCTAGTAGCAGCCGCACAGGGAAGCCGCCGTCGGTGAGGGCGCGCATGCAGGCCGCCGCCGTGGCGCCGGTCGTGACGACGTCGTCCAGCACGACCACCGGGGTGCCCGGCGGGGGCAGGCCCCGCGGATCCAGGTGCAGCCGGCCGGCGAGGTTGGCCACCCGCTGCGCCTGGCTCAGGCCAACCGCGTCCCGGGCGCCCGCCGCGAGCCGCAGGGCGGGGGCGACGGCGGCCGCGCGGCCCGTGCGAGACAGCGCGCCGGCGCACGAGCGGGCGAGCCGCCGCAGGTGTGGACCGCCGCGGACTCGGGACGCCACGCGGCGCGAAGGAGCCGGAACGAGCCACCACACGCCGGCGGCGTCCGGCGCGGCTTCCGGCAGGTACGGCAACGCCTCCGCGAGCACCCCGCCCAGCGGCCCGGCGAGATCCCGCCGCCCGCGCTCCTTGTACGACAGCACCAGCCGGCGCGCGACATCGCGGTACCGGGCCAGCGCGTAGACCGGGGCGCCGCCGGCCGTCGGTCCGCGCGTCACCCGCTCGGGCCTGCCGAACGTCGCCGCGCAGTCCGGGCAGCACGCCGCCCCGGGCGCCCCGCAGCCCGCGCACGACGCGGGCAACAGCAACTCGAGCACTCCCACGCCACGCACCCTGCCGGACCCCACCGACAATTCCCGGCCCGGAAGATCCTTTTTGGTTCACCCACAAAGGTGTACTGCGCCGTTCGTTACCAAGCCGACGGCAGCGACGGCGGAAAGGGTGCCTGCGAGCAGGCCGGCCGCGGACCGTGTCCGCCTACTTTCGGCCACAAAGGTGCAATCCCCGGGAACGCCCGTCCGGCCCTCTCCGTTGTCGGAATATGAGGTCGTCCAGCGGAGGATCTCCGCCGGCGCAAGAGCCCACCGGGGTGGGGCGCCGGCGGGAGGCCGCGGTCACGATCGGCTTCGAACGCTCGGAACTCCTTGTGTGTCAAGGTGAAAAGCGCGCCCTCGCACTGCTCCGTTCGGGTCGCGAGGCGCCCGCTCACGCCGGTGCACGGACGCGCACCGTGACTGTTTCCCACCGACCGGCATCCCCCGGCTCGGGGGGTTTTGTGATGCGCGTTACCGGGCTAACGTGCACCGCTATAGCGATTCCGCGGCAGGGAGGTGAACAGCCGATGACCTTGGTGCCGACGGAGGGCTAACACATCCCGCACATCCCGCTCGGGAAATCGGCGGCGTCGGCGCCTTGATCGAAGTCCGAAGAGCTCGAATTCCAGCAGGAGTCAGGGAGGTCGTGTATGGACATCGTGGTTAAAGGTCGCAACGTGGAGGTGCCGGACCACTACCGGGCGCACGTGAGCGAGAAGCTCGCCCGCCTGGAGCGCTACGACAAGAAGGTCTTCCGCTATGACGTGGAGCTCTTCCACGAACCGAACCGCCGGCAGTCCAAGAGCTGCCAGCGCGTAGAGATCACCGGTAAGGGCAAGGGCCCCGCGGTCCGCGCCGAGGCCTGTGCCGGGGACTTCTACGGCGCGCTCGATGCCGCGGTGAGCAAGCTCGAGAACCGGTTGCGCCGGATGGCCGACCGCCGCCGGGTCCACTACGGGCGCCGTTGCCCCGAATCCGTCGCAGAGGCGACCTCCGCGATGCCCTCCGCCGCACCAGCCGGCGGCCGCCAGCCCGCGACGAGCACCGCGGTACTCGAAGCTCCCGCGCCGGTCGAAGCCATCGCGCTCGACCCCGAGGAGCTCGACCTGCCCGTGCAGCAGCGCTGGGACGAAATGGCCGACGAGCACCAGCCCGGCCGGGTCGTGCGCGAGAAGCACCATTCCGCCGATCCCATGACCGTCGACCAGGCCCTCTACCAGATGGAGCTGGTCGGCCACGACTTCTACCTCTTCAACGACGCCGACGCCGGGACCCCGAGCGTCGTGTACCGGAGGAAGGGCTTCGACTACGGCGTGATCCGGCTGGGCTGACCGCCCGCACACCTCGTAGCGGCCCGCACGCAGCGACGCGTGCGGGCCGTTCTGCCATCCGGTCGCGACTCTTGTAGCGGCGTGCGTGCACGTCGGGGACGTCCTTCCCTACGATGGAGGAGGCGCACGGTCCGCCCGGGACACACCCGGGCGCATTTTCCACGACAGCTAGTGAGGTCGACCGGATGGTTCTCAACCGCCTGCTGCGCGCGGGCGAGGGCAAGATGCTCAAGCGGCTGCGCAACATCGCCGGCCACATCGAAACCCTCGAAGACGAGGTGAAGGACCTCACCGACGCCGAGCTGCAAGCGAAGACCGACGAGTTCCGCAAGCGGCACGAAGAGGGTGAGTCGCTCGACGAGCTGCTCCCGGAGGCCTTCGCCGTCGCTCGCGAAGGGGCGTTCCGGGTGCTCGGCCAGCGCCCGTACCCGGTGCAGCTGATGGGCGGCGCCGCGCTGCACCTCGGGCAGGTCGCCGAGATGAAGACCGGTGAGGGCAAGACGCTGACCTCCGTGCTGCCCGCGTACCTCAACGCGATCTCCGGCAAGGGCGTGCACCTGGTCACGACGAACGACTACCTCGCGAAACGCGACGCCGAGTGGATGGGCCGCGTACACCGCTTCCTCGGCCTCACCGTGGGCGCGATCCTCTCCGAGCTGCCCCCGGCCCAGCGCCGCGAGGCCTACAACGCCGACATCACCTACGGCACCAACAACGAGTTCGGCTTCGACTACCTGCGCGACAACATGGCGTGGACGCTCGACGACTGCGTCCAGCGCGGGCACAACTTCGCGATCGTCGACGAGGTCGACTCGATCCTCATCGACGAGGCGCGGACGCCGCTGATCATCTCCGGCCCGGCCGAGCAGTCGGCGCGCTGGTATGTCGAGTTCGCGCGCATGTCGCCGCTGATGAAGCGGGACGTGCACTATGAGGTCGACGAGCGCAAGCGCACGGTCGGCGTCACGGAGAAGGGCGTCGCCCTCGTCGAGGACCAGCTCGGCATCGAGAACCTGTACGAGGCCGCGAACACGCCGCTCGTCGGCTACCTCAACAACGCGCTGAAGGCGAAGGAGCTCTACAAGCGCGACAAGGACTACATCGTCCGGGGCGGCGAAGTGGTCATCGTCGACGAGTTCACCGGCCGCATCCTGCACGGCCGCCGCTACAACGAGGGCATGCACCAGGCGATCGAGGCCAAGGAAGGCGTCGAGATCAAGGCGGAGAACCAGACGCTCGCCACGATCACGCTGCAGAACTACTTCCGGCTCTACGACAAGCTCGCGGGCATGACCGGTACCGCCGAGACAGAGGCGGCGGAGTTCCACCAGACCTACAAGCTGGGTGTGGTGCCGATCCCGACGAACAAGCCGATGATCCGGGCGGACGAGACGGACCTCATCTACAAGACCGAGCCGGCGAAGTTCGAGGCGCTGGCCGACGACATCCAGGAGCGGCACGAAGCCGGCCAGCCGGTCCTGGTCGGCACGACGAGCGTCGAGAAGTCGGAGTACCTGTCGAAACTGCTGGTCAAGCGCGGGGTGCCGCATGAGGTGCTGAACGCGAAGCACCACGAACGTGAGGCGCTGATCGTGGCGCGCGCGGGCCGCAAGGGCCAGGTCACGGTGGCCACCAACATGGCGGGCCGCGGCACCGACGTGGTGCTCGGCGGTAACCCGGACATCATCGCCGACGAGCGGTTGCGTGAGCGCGGCCTCGACCCGGTCGAGGACTCCGACGCCTACGAGACGGCGTGGCCGAAGGTCCTCGAAGAGGTCAAGGCCGAGGTGAAGGTCGAGGCCGAGGAGGTCAAGGAGGCCGGTGGCCTGTACGTGCTGGGCACCGAGCGCCACGAGTCCCGCCGGATCGACAACCAGCTTCGCGGCCGCTCCGGCCGCCAGGGCGACGCGGGCGAGTCGCGGTTCTACCTGTCTCTGGGCGACGAGCTGATGCGCCGGTTCAACGCGGCGATGGTCGAGCGGGTCATGACGACCATGCGCCTGCCTGATGACCAGCCGATCGACCACAAGATGGTCTCGCGTGCGATCAAGAGCGCGCAGACGCAGGTCGAGCAGCAGAACATGGAGATCCGCAAGAACGTCCTCAAGTACGACGAGGTGATGAACGAGCAGCGCAAGGTGATCTACGCCGAGCGCCGCCGCGTGCTGGAGGGCGAGGACCTCTCCGAGCAGATGCATCACATGCTGTCCGACGTCGTGACGGCCTACGTCGAGGGCGCGACCGCGGACGGTTACGCCGAGGACTGGGACCACGAGAAGCTGTGGACCGCGCTCAAGCAGCTGTACCCGGTGTCGCTCACCTGGGAGGAGCTGACCGAGGACGACGAGGACCTCAGCTCGGACTACCTGCTCGAAAGGCTGCTCGAGGACGCGCAGGACGCCTACGCCAAGCGCGAGGCCGATATCGACGAGCGGATCGGTGAAGGCGCGATGCGCCAGCTCGAGGGGCAGGTGCTGCTCTCGGTGCTGGACCGCAAGTGGCGCGAGCACCTCTACGAGATGGACTACCTCAAGGAGGGCATCGGGCTGCGCGCGATGGCCCAGCGCGATCCGCTGATCGAATACCAGCGCGAGGGCTTCGACATGTTCAACGCGATGCTGGACTCGCTGAAGGAGGAGGCCGTCGGCTTCCTGTTCAACCTGCAGGTCGAGCAGGCCGAACCGGAGCAGGCGGCGGCGCAGCCGGCCGCGGCCGCGGTCCCCGCCGCGGGCCAGGCCGCGCCCGTGGCCGAGCCGGGGCGCCATGCGCGCCC
>NZ_VDFW01000034.1 GCF_006152065.1 Amycolatopsis alkalitolerans | reverse complement strand
ACATCGTGAAAGCCGCACTCACCCTGACCCATTTTGAACATCGAATGATCAAATGAAAGTCGTTGAGATCACGTCAATTTCCCATCGGATATTCAAACTGCGCACGTGATCAATGTCGATTCGATGGCTTGGTGGATCTATCATGGGTTCAATCCAAATTGTTCGTTAACAGACGCTCTTGACTTGTACGAGGATCTGCTCGCCCGCCTGAAAAACGAGCCCGCCGCCAAAACGAGAGTGGAAGCCCTACGCGAGTTCACGCTCTTCAACACGGTCTACCGACCGGAACACGTCATCCGCACGCTGAAGTCTCTGAGAGACGACGGGTTGATTGAGAGCGACCAGCAAGCCTTGTACCGCACCAGTTTCGTCCGCCTCGCGAGCTGACTCACTCACCTGCCGCGGCAGCCACGATCGGCCACGCAGGCATTCCATCGTGCGTACGCCCATCCAGCTCGCGCCCCAAAGACTTCGGACGGATGCCACCCCACTGCTTGTGAAAGAACGGAACGCCGGCGTTGGCGCACGCATCTCGGATGTCACGTACCCATTCGGCGTCGCATAGTCGCGCATGCGGGCCGGACTCACCCCCGGTGATCACCCAGCCAATTCCGGACAGCGACAGGCCCGACAGCGGACCGAGGAGCGGCTCAGCAGAGATGAACCTGACCACGGCCGGAACCTCACGTAGATGATCCACCCGGTCCAGGTGCCTCTGGTTTTCAACCGACACACCCATCCACAGGTTCTCAGGCCAGTCCAGTCGATCAGCCACCCGTCGGAGCTTCAGCGAGCGTTTCGTTAGCAGCTGGTAGGTGTGCTGCGGGGTGTCGGCAATGACCGCGAAGACGTCCCTGACGAACCCGATAGGCACCTTCGCGTGGAACAGATCCGACATCGAGTTGACGAACACGAGACGCGACTGCCGCCACCGGTAGGGAAGAGCCAATGTATCCGCATGCAACGCGACGCCGAACCCCGGTCCTGACGTCCTCGGATCGCCATCCGTTTGGTACTTCGCCGCTCCCATCGCCTTCAACCGCTTGGCGAGGGTCAGAGCGTAGCAATTGTCGCAGCCAGCCGATACTCGATCGCAACCTGTCGTCGGGTTCCAGGTCGCCTCCGTCCATTCGATCGAACTGCCGTCAGCCACGCCCCGTCACTCCTCACAAAGACCCGGAACGAACACGAGAGCCACGACCAACGCCTACTAAATAATCCCTGCGCCGCCGTCGCCACATCTCGACCCGCGTGCAACCGACGACACAGAAAAGTAAAACAGTGTTTGATCAAGGCATAACTGCTAGGACCACGGCATCCGTACCGACGACCGCATTACCTCCGAGAGTATCGGAAGCAGTCTGCGCGGCGGGCAGACGGTCGGGCCAGCGCGCGCCGACACCGATCACGTCGGATGGACCCCTGCCCGAGCAACCGAAGGCAATACCATCAACCCGATCTCCGGCACGCTCAGCTTGATCGCTTGCGATGCCTTGTGGGGTCCGGAAACCCAAGACTGCGGTAGCCAGGAGCGCGCTTGGCCAGGGATGAGGCGAGTACGCCGGTGAGGGTGTCGTGATAGTCGTGGACCTCGGCTGTGGTCTTGCCAGGGTGGGGGCGCAGGACGCGGCCGGCGGCTTGCACGAGACGCCCCTTGGAGGCGATCGGCGCGGCGAGGAACAGGGCGTCCAGGGCGGGGCAGTCGAATCCCTCCCCCACGTACTGCACGGTCGCGATGACCAGGAGCGGGACACCCTCGGGATCTGGCTTGAGACTGTCCTGTGCAGCGGCGCGAGCTTTGGCGCCCGTGCCGCCGCGCAGGATGACCGGGGTGTAGCCGCGGTCGCGTAGTGCCTTGTCGAAGTCGTCGACGTGCTCGCGCCATTGTGTGAGCAGCATGCAGTTGCGGCCCCGTTCCAACGCGGCGACGACATCGGTCACGACCCGCGCAGTGCGCGCCTGGTCGGCGACAAGTTCGCGGTAGACGGCGGCCATCCCGCCGGGGTCTGACGGGGCGAGATGGCCCGAGTACGAGAAGGTGGTCTCGTGCACGTGCAGCTCCGGTGTGGGCCGTGACTGCCGCTGTTCGCCGGAAGGGAGATCCAGCCGGACCTGGCCGTCGCGGTGCCCGCCGGACGCGCGGTGGGTGATGGTGTGCCGGATTGGTCCGGTCTGCAGCACGATCAGGTCGTCGAGCTTGTCGCGGCGGTATGGGGTTGCGGTGAGGCCGAGCCAGCGGTGCGCGGGGATCTGCTTGATCACGTGCTCGTAGGCAGCGGCGGGGACGTGGTGGCACTCGTCGACCACGATCAGCCCGTATCCGCTGGTCAACTCGATGACGTCATCGCGACGCGCCAGCGTTTGCAGCATCGCGACATCGATGACGCCGCGGGTCTTGCGCCGCCCGCCGCCGATCTGCCCGGGCTTGACGTCCAGCAACTCATCGATGCGAGCGCGCCATTGGTCGGCCAACGTCTTGCGGTCCAGTAGCACCAGGGTGGAGGTGCGGTGGGCGGCGATCAGCGCGGCGGCGATCACGGTCTTGCCCGACCCGGGTGGCGCTACCAGAACGCCCTGGTCATGCTCACTCAGCGCCGCGACCGCCTCCTGCTGCTCGGCCGTGAGATCTGCGCGGAACGCGAACTCCTGCGCCGTCCCCTGTGCGCGCTCGTCGGTGACCTCCAGCCGGGAGCCTGCCTCCTCGACCAGGGAGCGCACGCTCTCCAGCAGCCCGCGCGGCAGGACCAGCCCACCGTCGAGCGTTTCGTCATAACTACGCAGGAACCTTGGCACGTCCCAGGTCGACAGTCGCATCCGCTGCCGTTCGTAGAACAGTGGGTTGGGCATCGATGCCGCGTGCTTGAGCGTCGCCAACACGGCAGGCGTCAGCTCTTGACTCTCCAGCCGCACCCCCGCCGCCAGCCGTGCCGTCAGGACCGCGGGCAAGGCCGGCCGCGTACGCGTCGAGGCCGGGACTCCGATGCGATCCACACCCGCGCCGACGGTGACCGTTCCCGTCCGGTCGGCGAGCCGGGACACCTCGCGCGGCGTCATCCGCGATAGCGTCGACAGATACGCCCACTGGTCCTCGTGCGGCTCCAACGTGGCGGTATCGAGGAATACCGTTGTCCCATCTGGGCGTGACCGGCCGTGCAACGGCGCGGCGATCAGGTTCCCCACCCCGCCGGTGGGCAGCACGTCCTGGGACGGGAACAGTCGATCGTAACTGGCCAGATCCATGCGGCCACGTATCGCCATTGCCTCCCGCAGCAGGCCGCTGCCCAGCGTGCGGGCAGTGTCGGCCGGCACCGGCCCGGTGAAGAAAATCCACACGTGCGCGCCGACCCCCGACCTGGACACCTCCAGCGCACCCGGTGCCCCGCAGGCGCGGGCCGCTTTCAGGTAGGCCAGCGCGTCCAGCATCGCGGCATCGCCATCGAAATCCGCCGCTAACCACCAACACCGGTCACCGTCGAGCAAGGGGTACAGCCCGAGATGGATATCCCCGGTCAGGTGGGCCGTGAGCACCGCCTCGGTCAGCGGCAGGTAGTCCCGATCCTCGTGTCGCACGCCCTTGCGCCACCCGCCGCGCACCGCGGGCAGCCACCCCGACCGGCCCGTGCGCCGGTTCTCCCATCGGGTGGCGTACACATCGGTGCGTGCCGCGAACAACGTCCCGAAGAACGCGACCTTCGCGGCTGGCGAAGAACCCGCGTGCACCGGCCCGGACTTGGCATCGAACATCCCCGTCTGCGTCGGCCCCGGCGGCACCCTGTCCCCCGGGCGCATGTCCAGCAGCCGTACCAGGCGCGCGTTCTCTACACGCAATCGCGCGACCTGCGCCCGCAACGCCGCCAGCTCCTCGCCCAGCGGTTCGGAGTCACTCACCCCGCCACCGTAGTCCGCGGAACTCGGACTACGGTGGCCCGGCGACACAGGCGGCGAGTGAAGGACACAGGTGATGGGCTTGAGGGGGCGTTGGCGGATCGTGGACATGGATGTGTGGGACCGCGACGCCATCGATCTCGTCGGTCCCGGTTTTATCGAATTCACCGACGACGCCACCGGCCAGTTCGGGTTCATCGCCGTCCACGGATGGATGGACTGCCGCACGGTGAACCGTGACGGACGCGCCCGCATCGAGTTCAGCTGGGACGGCGACGACGAGGGCGATCAGGTGAGTGGTCGCGGCTGGGCCGTGGTGAACGATGATCGAACCCTCGAGGGGCACGTGTTCATCCATATGGGAGACGACTCAGGGTTCCGAGCCGTGCCGTGGACCGAGGCCGATGAACGGGATGCCGGGTGAGCGAGTACCAGTACTACGAGTTCGTCGCGGTCGACCGGCCGCTCGATACGCAGGCGCAAGCCGAGGTGCGATCGCTGTCCACACGAGCACGCATCACAGCAACCAGCTTCATCAACGAATATCACTGGGGCAGCTTCCGCGGCGAGCCCAGCCGAATGATGGAGCACTACTACGACGCGCACCTGTACCTGGCCAACTGGGGAACCCGCCAGGTCATGCTGCGGCTCCCGTGCAACGTCCTCGACATCGCCGTCGCCGAGCAATACTGCGTCGGCGACCAGGTGACCACCTGGACGGCGGGCGAGTTCGTCGTACTCGCCCTGACCAGCGAGGACGAACCCGGCGACTGGGACTACGAGCCGGAGGGGTCGCTATCGGCAATCGTCGGCGTCCGCGCCGAGCTCGCCGCCGGCGATCTGCGCCCCCTCTACCTGGCCTGGCTGGCCGGCTACGGCACCTGGGAACGCGACGAGTACGCCTTCGACCGCACCGAGGACGAGGAGCTCGAACCTCCCCTGCCACCAGGGCTGCGCTCGCTTACCGCGGCACAGCGGGAACTGGCCGATTTCCTCCGGCTCGACCCCGGCCTTCTCGATGTCGCGGCCGAGGCGAGCCCACCCCTCGATGAAGCCGCCGACGATCCCACACAGCTCGCCACGTGGGTGGCGAGCCTGCCAGCCAGTGAGAAGAACGAGCTCCTGCTACGCGTCATCCGCGACCAGGCCGCCGCCGCGCGGAGGGATATGGTGCGCCGGTTCCGCGGCACAACCGCGACTAAAGACACCGAGCAGCCCCGACGGACCGTGGCCGATCTCCTGGACGCGGCGGCGCGGCGACGCGCCGACCGCCAGCAGCGGGAAGCCGTCCGGCGCAGCGAAGAGGAAGCACGTCGCGAAGCCGCGCGAGCGCTTGCCCAACAACGGCGACTGGACGAGTTGGCTCGCGATGAACCAGGCGCCTGGTCCCGCATTGACGCGATGATCGCCACCCGCAAATCCGCGGAGTACGACGCCGCCGTCGCGTTGCTCACCGACTTGCGCGCACTGGCCGAACGCGAAACACAGCTGGACGAGTTCACCCGGCGCAGCCGTGCCCTCCGACAGCGCCACGCCCGCAAAATCAGCCTGCTCGACCGCCTCACGCGCGCAGGAATATGACCCCTGCGGCCCCGGGGCCTACTCATGTCCCACGCCAGCGTCACGCGCAGCGATCTTCACGGATGGGGCCCGGCAGGCAAGGTTTGATGAAAGTGTTGCACGATCACCTCATTCATGCAACACTTCTATCCATGATCGTGGCATGGCACGAGCTGCCCGACACGTTCACCACGGCAACCGCGCGGGCCCGTGGTGTGCATCCACGCGATCTCTACAGTGCCAGGGATTCCGGGGAGATCGTCGAGTTGTCCCGCGGGGTGTTCCGCCGCGCCGATGCCCCGCCTGCGAGCTACCCCGACCTGCTCGCAGTCGCATACCGAGCACCGCGGGCGATCGTGTGCTGCGTATCAGCGGCAGCGGTCTACGACCTCACCGATGTCATACCGCCCCGCGTGCAGATCGCGGTGACCACACGAGACCGGCCGCCACGAATCTCCTACCCCGCCGCCGAGGTGTTCCGCTTCAGCGTCGACACCTTCGAACTGGGCCTGTCAACCATCGAGGCGGCACCGGACGACCCGATACGGATCTACGATCCCGCCCGCACCGTAGTCGACCTGATGCGGCTGCGACACCGCCTGGGCGAACCACTGGCCCACGGCGCGCTGCGCCGCTACCTCCGTCGACCCGATGCACAGCCCGGGCTCCTACTGCAACTGGCGATAACGCTCGATGTGCGCCAGCCCCTGCGCCTGGCCCTCGACGTGGCGAGCGCGCAATGACCCGAGTGACCCGCCAGAAAGAAGCAGGGCGCGCCTACCTCGACCTCCAGAACCGTGCGCGTCGTGAACGCCGCAACACCCAAGAGCTGCTGACGCTCTACGTCGTCGAGCGATGGCTCGCCCGGCTCAGCCGCTCGGCCTATACCGAGCAGTTCGTGCTCAAGGGCGGAATGCTCCTCGCGACATTCGGCGCTCGCCGACCCACCGCCGACGCCGACGCCCTCGCCCGCCACATGGCCAACGACGAAGCCACCGTCGTCGCACGAATCGTCGAAATCGCCGGACTCGCCGACAACGACGGCGTGGAGTTCCGCACCAACACCGTGACCGCACGCACCATCCGCGACGAAGCCCTCTACGCGGGCGTGCGGGTCACCATGGACGCCCAGCTGGCGACCGCCACCGTGCGATTCCGCATCGACGTCAACTTCGGCGACCCGGTCACCCCGGCACCCCAAATGATCAACCTGCCGGCACTGCGCCCGGACAGTGCCCCGATCCGCATCCTCGGCTACCCCATCGAGACCGTCCTCGCCGAGAAGATCACGACAGCGATCACCCTCGGCGCGGCCAACACCAGAGTCCGCGACTACGCCGACATCTACACACTCATCGGCACACACGACCTCCAGCACGCGACCCTCCGCGACGCCCTCGTGGCGACCGGCCAGTTCCGCGGCACCTCACTCCAACCACTATCAACCACCATCGACGACCTGGCCGAACTGCGACACGCCACCTACGCCGCATACCGAACATCACTCGGAGCAGACGGCGAACACCTACCCAAAGCCTTCAGCACGATCGTCGACACCGTCGTCGCATTCGCCGACCACCTCATCGAAGCGCAGCCCCTCGCGGCAACGTGGCACGCACAAGATCAAAGCTGGAATCCCTAACCGACCCGCCCCGACCACGGAGTGCGATCAGCTCACCGGCGATGATTCCCCCGCTGGCGGGGAGTGTCGTCCAGCCGCAATCTTCGGGTGTTCGTACAGGTCAGGACTGTGCACTGTGGAGAATGTGCCTCCTTAGCGCACCCAGACCGGGTGCGCCTCGTCTGACGGGAGGCCTGTCATGGCTTGGGTAGAGAAGATCGCGCAGCACTCGTGGCGGGTGCGACACCGGCGCGATGGCGGAGTCGTCGAGTCGCTCTACGGGTTCCGCAGCGCCGACGCGGCACAGGAGGTCGCAGGCATGCTCGACGGCGACCGGCACCGTAGTGGCTGGTCGCCCCTCTCGCGCGACCGCGCCGCGGCGATCACCCTGGCCGACTGGGTGGGCTGCTGGTGGCCGACGCTGGATCTGGACACCCGTACTCTCGAGAACTACCGCAGTTACCTGCGCTGCCATATCCTGCCCCGGTTCGGCACTCTCCCGATCGAGGCCATCACACCGCTGGACATCCGCCTGTGGAGCACCGAAGCCCTCGAGGCCGGTTACGCCCCGGCGACCGTCGGTGGGTGGAAGAACCTGCTGTCCATGATCTTCACCGACGCCGTCGATGAAGGCCTCGTGGCCACCAACCCCGTCCGCAAACACCGCCGCCGCGGCCGCCGCTCCCGGCACCTGCGGCCGGAGCGGATCTGGGCCACCCCCGAACAAGTCCTCGCCGTCGCGGACCAGGCGGGCATGCTCGGCGGCCCCACCGCGCGCTTACTCATCATCACGGCCGCCTGGACCGGCTGCCGCTGGGGCGAACTCACCGGACTCCACCGCGACAACATCGACCTCGACCGCGGCGTGATCACCATCGACACCTGGCAAGGCGCGCTGCACGAGTCCAACGGCAAGCGATGGATCGGGCCACCCAAGACCGCCTCCTCCGCCCGCCGCATCCACCTGCCCCCATTCCTCACCGAACTGCTACGGCAGCACCTGAACACCCACCCCTACGAGTACGTGTTCACCACCGAGTCCGGCACCTGGCTGTGGCGCTCCACCTTCACCCGCCGCATCCTGCGCCCCGCCGCCGACGGCAACCCCAACACCGCTCACCCTGCCGTGCGCACCCACCCGACCTGCCCCGGGCTGACCTTCCACGGGCTGCGGCACAGCCACAACACGTGGTTGATCAGCGACGACATTCCCGAGATCGCCCGCGCCCGCCGACTGGGACACCACACCGACAACCGCATCGCCGAAACCTACAGCCACGTCTCCGGCGAGATCCACCAGCGGCTCCTCGCCAGCCTTGAACACCGCTGGCACACCGCCAACACCAGTACCAGCACGGAACAGCAGACAGACCCGTTCACGCCCGAACGCAGCGAGCGGCCGGCACCGCCCGCTCACTGTGACGGCGTCAGCCCAGCCGGTGGCAATACCTCCACAATGGACACAACTCAGGAACCCGCGCACACCGTCTGTGTCGGCGACGACGGTGATCACGATCGCGCCGCCGCCCTTGTCCCCGCCGTCACACCCGGTCGTATTCCGGCGCGGCGCGGGACAGACCGGCACCCGTCACGCCGGACGAGGACACCGTTGATCGGAAAACGAGACCTCGCATCGAAACACAGCATTATCAACACAAAAATAGCGCTAACCGAGGCCGATTGGCGCGATTGCACACTGGCCCCGATCGGATCGCCTAACACTCACGGGAAAAGGCTCGATCATCGAAGCATAAACGCTCTGCCAGCGGCCAGTTAGCATACCGAACTCACCACAATATAGCACGACAAAAGGAAAACAACATCGACAATTGATCGGAAACGCCGATACTGGCGAGCACCGCGAGGGACGGCTCGATACCACCGCAAATCAAGGCCGGCCGCCCCACGATAACGCGCACCCATTCACGGACACGAGACGCATTCATGCGGTAACCATCAGCAATGATCGGGCGCTGTAACCCCCATGGGGTTCACAGACAGGGACAACCCCGAAACCCCACGTCACCGCATCAACGCCGCGCATATCCGGAACGGTGCGCTCCAGCTCTGCTCCAGCAGGGACACGCATCCCACGCCCGGAAACGATCACGCTCGCTCAACACTGGAAGATCAGAAACCCTCTGACCTGCGCAAACGCGCGATCAGAGGAATTTGATCAACCTGTGGAGCTAAGGGGACTCGAACCCCTGACCCCCTCACTGCCAGTGAGGTGCGCTACCAGCTGCGCCATAGCCCCGCGGGCGGAATGGACTCCGCACCGTGTCTGGATCTACTTTACATCCACCTTCGGACCGCCCGTAGGCGGGGGCCCGCCGGAGGACCCCCGCGCGGCGGGTCAGGGCTGGCCGACCAGCTTGGTCAGCCAGTCCGCCTGGCTTGTGTCGACGTTGACGCCGTTGTGCCGGACAGTGGGCGTGCCCTTGAAGTTCGGGTCGGCGAGGATCTTCTGCAGGGCATCGTTGAGCTGCTGGTTGTACGTCCCGGCGTTGACGCACGACTCGAACGCCGGCGCGGTGATGCCCACGTCCTTGCCCAGCTGGATCAGCTGCGCATTGTCGTACCCCCGCTGCCCTTCCTCCGGCTGCGCGGCGAATAGGCTGTCGTGGAACGGGGTGAACTTGCCCTGGTCCGCGGCGCACAATGCGGCGTTCTCCGAGGCCAGCGAATAGCCCGGCGGGTCGGACTGGCTGTTCAACAACGGGATCATATGGTAGCTGACCTGCAGGTTCCCGGCCTGGATCTGCTGCTCCACCTGGCTTCCGTAGATCTTCTGGAACTGGCCGCAGTACGGGCACAGGAAGTCGGCGTAGATATCGATCTTCGCGTTGGCGCTGTCCTTCCCCGAAACCACCACATCGCCCTGCCGCTCGGTCGGCACATCCAGCGACGCGTTCGTCTGCACCGCGGGGATCGCGTGGCCGGCCGTCTGGTTCTTCGACGAGTTGGTCCAGATCACCCCGCCGATCACCAGTGCCGCCAGCACCACGACGGCGACGACCGCGACGATCATCTTGCGGTTGCCACCCGACGACCCTCGTGCCTGCGCCACCGCCCGCGCACCGGCGTTCCGCCGCTGCTGCTGTTGCCGCCGCTTGCGCGCGGTCCGCTCCGCTCCGCCCACTTGACTCAGGTCCTTTCCACTTCACGCACAGGTGGCTCCTCCGGCCGCGGCTGCGGGCGCAGCCATCCGTCGACCGCCAGCCGCGTCCGAGCGCGCACCGTCAGCCAGCCCGCCAGCACCAGGAAGCCCACGTCACGGACGATTTCCTGCGGGTACTGGGTCTGCCCGGCCGCGACCTGCCCACCACCGCCGAAGCAGCCGCAGTCGATCGTCAGCCCCCGCGCCCACGACTGAGCGACCCCGGCGATGAACAGCACCAGGAGCACCGCCGACGCGACGGCCGCCACCCTCGTCAGCAGCCCGGCCAGCAGGAGCACTCCCAGCGCCAGCTCCAGCAGCGGCAACGCGGTGGCCACCGGGTGCAGCACGGCATCCGGCAACACCTGGTAGGCCTTCACCGCGAGGTAGGTCTGCCCGGGATCGGCCAACTTGATCGATCCCGAGGTGAGCCACACCGCGGCCAGGCCCAGCCGCACGAGCGTCCCGATGACGTCGAGCACGGCTTGGGAACGTCGGAACACACGCTTAGGCTATCGGCGCCTCCTGAGAAACCTGTGAGGTCATGCCGTTTGACCGGGAAGGAGCAGTTCGTGCGGCTCGTCCGAGTGATGACGGTACTCGTCCTGCTACTCGGGCTGACCTCCTGCACCTCTCACGACCCGAACACCCTCCTCGGCAAGGCCGACAGCGGGCACCTCATCATCGGCATCCGCTTCGACCAGCCCGGATTGGCCGAACACACCCTCGACGGCCGGTTCGTCGGCTTCGATGTGGACGTCGCCGAGTACGTCGTGGGGCAGCTCGGCGTGAACCCGTCGGGCATCACCTGGCGCGAGACGACGTCGGCGACCCGCGAGACCGATCTCACGTCCGGCGCGGTCGACCTCGTGGTCGCGACCTACTCCATCACCGACAAGCGCAAGCGGCTCGTCTCGTTCGCCGGGCCCTACTTCGAGACCGGCCAGGACCTGCTCGTACGCCGGTCGGACGACGAGATCACCGGTCCGGAGACGCTCAACGGCCGGCGCCTGTGCTCGGTGACGGGATCGACGCCGGCGCACGAAGTCAAGACCCGCTTCGCGCAGGCCGTGCAGCTCGTCGAGTACCCCCGCTACCCGGACTGCGTGACCGCGCTGCTCGCCGGCCAGGTCGACGCGGTGACCACCGACGGCGTCATCCTCGCCGGGTACGTGACGCAGAACCCCGAACTGCTCAAGGTGGTCGGGAAACCGTTCTCCACCGAGCGGTACGGCATCGGCCTGCGCAAGGGCGACGCACAGGGCCAGCATGCCCTCGACGACGCCATCCAGCAGATGATCAAAAGCGGTAAGTGGCTGGACTCCCTGCACGCGAACATCGGCCCCTCCGGCTATCCGCTGCCCGCGCCGCCCGCGGTGACCGAACGATGACCCTGCCCGTCACGGCGGTTCTGCCTGAGCTGACCGCGGCGCTCGACGCGCACGGCACCGCAGTGCTCGTCGCGCCGCCCGGTACCGGCAAGACGACGCTGGTCCCGCTCGCCCTCGCCGGGCATACCGAGGGGCGCATCGTGGTCGCCGAACCGCGCCGGCTCGCGGCCCGCGCGGCGGCGAGCCGGATGGCGTCGCTGCTCGGCGAACGGGTCGGTGAGACGGTCGGCTATTCGGTCCGCGGCGACCGCAAGGTGTCCGCGCGAACCAGGATCGAGGTGGTGACGTCCGGCCTGCTTGTCCGGCGTGTGCAGGGCGAACCCGAACTGCCCGGCGTGGACACGGTGCTGCTGGACGAATGCCATGAACGCCATCTCGACGCCGACCTCCTGCTGGCGCTGCTGCTCGACGTGCGTGGCGGGCTGCGCGAGGACCTGAAGCTGCTGGCGACTTCGGCCACCGTCGCCTCGGGCAGGCTCGCGACGCTGCTCGGCGACGCGCCGGTGATCACCGCGCACGCCCGCACCTTTCCCGTCGAACTCACCTACCTCCCGCCCGCGCGGAACGAACATGCAGAGGCATCGGTCGCCCGCGCGATCCGCGCCGCGCTGTCCGAGGTCTCCGGCGACGTGCTCGCGTTCCTGCCCGGAGCCGGGGAGATCGCACGGACGAGAGCCCTGCTTTCGGACGTGGAAGCCGACCTCCTGCCGCTACACGGCAGGCTGAGCACCGCGCATCAGGACGCCGCGCTCAAGCCCGGGCCGCGGCGGCGGGTCGTGCTGGCCACCGCGGTCGCCGAATCGAGTCTCACCGTGCCGGGCGTGCGGGCCGTGGTCGACTCCGGACTCGCCCGCGTGCCGCGTGTGGATCACCGCCGCGGCCTGCCCGGCCTCGCGACGGTGCGGGTCTCCGCCGCCGTCGCCGAACAGCGAGCCGGGCGCGCCGGGCGTGAGGCGCCCGGCCGCGCGTACCGCTGCTGGGCCCAGTACGAGCAGTCGAGCCTGCCCGCCTACCCCGAGCCGGAGATCAAGACCGCTGACCTCACCCGGCTCGCGCTCGAACTCGCCTGCTGGTCGACTCCCGACGGCGCCGGGCTCTCCTGGTGGGATCCGCCACCGGACGGCCCGCTCACCGCGGGCCAGGAACTGCTGCGGGCGCTGGGCGCGCTCGAGGGCGAACACGTCACCGAGCGCGGCCGGAAGATGGCCACCCTTGGCCTGCATCCGCGACTGGCCCGGGCCCTGCTCGACGGCGCGGCCGAGGTCGGCGCGCGTTCCGCGGCCGAGGTCGTGGCGCTGCTGGACACGGGCGGCACACTCACCGACGTCGAGGCCGAACTGCGCCGGCTCGCCACGGACGACCGCTGGCGCGCCGAGGTACGGCGGCTCTCGCGACTCGTCTCCGGCGCGCCGGAGCAACCCGATCCGGCGCTGGTCGTCGCGCTCGCGCATCCCGAACGCCTGGCACGGCGCCGGGAGCGGGACTCACCGGTGTACCTGATGGCCGGCGGCACGGCCGCCGAACTGCCACCCGGCAGCGGACTCGGCGACGTCGAATGGCTCGCGGTGGCCGAAGCCACCCGCGATCCCGGGCGCGCACACGGCATCATCCGGCTTGCCGCTCGTGCGGACGCAGAACTCGCGCTGCGCGCGGCGCCGAATCTTCTGTCCGAAGTGGACGAAGTCAGGTGGGCGGGCGACGTGGTGGCACGTTCGGTGCGGCGGCTGGGCGCGATCGTGCTGTCCGAACGCCCGTTGCGCGACCCCGACCCGGAGCTGGTGCGGCAGGCGCTTCTCGACGGTCTGCGCAGGGAGGGCCTCGGCCTGTTGCGATGGTCGAGCGAAGCCGGAAACCTCAGGCAGCGATTGGCTTTCCTGCATCGCGTGCACGGTGCGCCATGGCCGGACGTGTCCGACGACGCCTTGCTCGCCACCGCTGGGAACTGGCTCGCCGGTGCCCGCCGCCGGGCAGATCTCGCGAAGATCGAGGCCGCAGGGGTGCTGCGGGGTCTGCTGCCCTGGCCCGAGGCCGCGCGGCTCGACGAACTCGCCCCCGACCGGATCGAGGTGCCGTCCGGTTCGCGCATCCGCGTCGATTACGCCACCGGGGAACCGGTCCTGGCCGTGAAACTGCAGGAGACGTTCGGCTGGCTCGACACTCCGCGCGTATCCGGAGTGCCGGTCGTGCTGCACCTGCTCTCCCCCGCCGGGCGGCCGGCCGCGGTGACGAGCGACCTGAAGTCCTTCTGGAGCAACGGTTATCCGTCGGTGCGCGCGGAACTTCGCGGTCGCTACCCGAAGCATCCGTGGCCCGAGGATCCGCTCACCGCCACTGCGACCCGCCGCGCTAAGCGGTCGTGACGTCGATCACCGACAGTGCCCAAGGCCAGAACAGCGTGTACGCCTCGGCGTTGACCGGGTTCCCGTGCCGGCTGCGGTGTCCCGGGCACGGTGGGGTGATAGGCCACGACCTCGTCGAGCTGTCTGTCGCAATCGTCATGCTGGAAACCGTAGTGAAATGCGATGATCTGATGATGAACGACCGCAGCCTCACCGCGCAGCTCGGCAACCTGCCCGAGAGCGTCGCGGCACTTCCGGACTCAGACCAGCAGGATCTCGCGGACGCGCTGCACGCCGCGAGACGCCGGCAGGCGAGGGCCCTGTCGAAGGCAGGGAACGAGGCGCTGCGGTTCATCCCGGCGCTGCTGCGCCCGGCGGTCCGCAGGGCTGTGGGGCTGTAGATGAGCTCCGACGCGGAAGTCCGCAAGCTCGCACGGGTGCTGGGGGTTTCCCCGGAACGCTTCGATTACCTGCACGACGTGCCGCCCGAGGACCTGCGGCTGCTGCGCGCGAGCGTGACGAGCGTGCTCTATGACGCGCATCTGGACGTGCTGGAGCGCATGGCGGGCGCGAGCCGGCTGCTGCCGGTCCCACTGCTGGCCAGGATGGCCGAGCGGGTGTTCGGGCCGGTGCTCTCGGCGCGGATCGCGGGCCTGGTCGAGGTCGGTCGCGGGGTAGACATCGCGAGCCGGCTCTCACCCGCGTTCCTCTCCGATGTCGCGGCCGAGCTGGACCCGCGCCGCGCGGCGGGGATCATCGCGGGCCTTCCCGTGCCGGTCGCGGTCGACGTCGCGGCGGAGCTCTCGCGCCGCCGAGACTGGATCACCATCGCAAGGTTCGTCGACATCCTGCCGGAACGCACGATCACGGCTTGCCTCGAGGTGATCCCCGACAAGGCGCTCCCCCTCGTCGCCCGCATGGTCGACGATCCGGCGCGCGTGCACTACGTCACCGACCTCCTGCCGCAGCACCGCCTCGACGCCATCGCCGACGACCTGGCGGGCTAGGAGTGCGGAGGGTAGGTTTCGGCGATGGCCTGTCGTATCAGCGAACTCGTGCTCGATTGCCGCGACCCGGAGGCGCTGGCGCGGTTCTGGTGCGAGGTGCTGGACTTCGTGGTACTCGATCGCGAGGACGACGGCTCGGTGGAAATCGGGCCGCGCGAAGGGTTCGGTGGACCCCAGCCGACGATCATCCTCGGTCGTTCGGATGAGCCGAAGCGGGGGAAGTCCCGGCTGCACATCGACGTCAACGCCACCGACCGCGATCAGGACGCCGAGCTCGAACGCCTGCTGAAGCTCGGCGCGCGCCCGGCCGACGTCGGCCAGACGGGGCAGGAGCCATGGCATGTACTGGCCGATCCCGAAGGCAACGAGTTCTGCCTGCTCAAGACCCGCATCGCCGCACTCTGAGCGGCGACGATCAGGTAGATCCCGTAGGCGACGATGGCGACGAGCGCGATCAGGAACACGTTGCCGAGGGCAGCCCAGTCGATCTTCATCGCACTCCTCAGACGGACGCGGCGACCGGCTCGGCCGGTGCGGTCTCGTTGACGTTGTTCGCGTGGTGGACAGCGCGAACCCGAGGTGCGCCGACGCCAGGATCGTTACCGCCGAACTCGTCTCCCACAGCGGCGGCGCGGTCCCGGCGGCGAGCGAACCGGACGCGATCACCGTCAGCGTGATCACGCCCATGGACTTCTGCCGGTCACTGGTGCCGAGCACGGCGACGACCGGCGACGCGACCGCCGGGATGAGGATCTTGGACGATCGAGCCGAAATGCACCGCGCCCGCGCCGATCCAGGTCGCCCCGATGAGCCCGGCGAACACCACCGCCGGGGTCACTTTCGGGTCGTCGACGATGATTCACCTGGGCGGTTTGTGGTTGAACATCCGGTGAACGCCGTTCAGGACGATCGCCCGGGTAAGCGGCACCCCTGGGCGATATGCGAGGTGTGTGACTGAGGGTGCGTCCAGCACCTGCAGACAGGCCCGCGCGCCGGGCCGGATGAAGCCGACGTCCGTTCGCCGCAGCGCTCGTGCGCCACCCGCTGTCGCGGCCCAGACCGCCTCCTCGACCGACATCCGCATCTGCAGCACGGCTGTCGCGACGCAGAAGGCCATCGACGTCGTGTACGAACTGCCGGGGTTGGCGTTGGTGGCCAGCGCCACCGTCGCACCCGCGTCGAGCAGACGCCGGGCCGGGGCGAGTGGCTGGCGGGTGGACAGGTCACATGCGGGCAGCAGCGTCGCGACCGTGTCCGACGACGCGAGGGCGTCCACGTCGGCGTCGGTGAGGTACGTGCAGTGGTCGACACTGGCCGCATCGTGGCGGACCGCGAGCTGGACGCCGGGACCGGGGCCCAACTGGTTGCCGTGGACCCGCACGCTGAGCCCGCGCTCGGCGGCCGCCAGCAGCACTCGCTCGGACTGGGCCTCGTCGAACGCGCCCTCCTCGCAGAAGACGTCCACCCAGCGCACGAGTCCCTTGACCGCGTCGAGCATCTCGCCGCAGACCAGGTCCACATACGACTCCGCATCGGTTCCCGGCGGGACGAGATGGGCACCGAGGAACGTCACCTCGTCCACCACCTCCGCGGCGATACGGGCGGATCGCACCTCGTCCACAACGGACAGTCCGTAGCCGGTCTTCGTCTCCAGGCAGGTCGTGCCCTGGCGCCGGGCCTCCTCGACGTGCTTGCGCAGGTTCGCGGCGAGGTGCTCGTCGGAGGCGGCGCGCGTGGCCGCCACCGTCACCGCGATTCCACCTGCCGTATAAGGATTTCCGGACATCCTCGCTTCGAACTCGGCCGTCCGGTCCCCGGCGAACACCAGGTGCGTGTGGCTGTCCACCCAGCCGGGCAGGACGGCACGACCCTCGACGTCAAGGCGTTCATCGGCGGCTGGGGCGTCGCGTGACGGGCCGACCCAGGCGACACGGGTACCGTCGAGCACGATCGCCGCGTCCCGCAGCCGGCCGGCCTCCGGATCGTTCGTGGTCAGCTCACCGATTCGGTCGATCAGGATCGCCACAGCGCCTCGATCTCCTTCGCCAGCACCGTTTCGGGCCGTTCGACGAGTTGGTGCACGCGGTCTCGCACCACCCAGCGCCCACCCACGAGCACGTCTGTCACGTCGGCGGCGGTCGCGGCGAGCACGACGGCTTCGGCCTCGCTCCCGGCGGTCCGCACCGATTCGGGATCGACCACGACGAGGTCCGCCGGCGCGCCCACCCGCAAGCCGCCGCCGGACGCCGCCATCAGCTCGGTCATCGTGAACCGGCCGCGGGACCCGGCGGCCAGCCGCTCGTTCATCTCCAGGGCCCTGGCCTCCTCGAACGGGTCGATGACGGCGTGGCTGTCGCTGCCGAGGCACAGCGGGACGCCCGCATCCGCAAGTGCGCGCGCGGGGCCGATTCCGTCCCCAAGATCCCGTTCCGTGGTGGGGCAGAAACAGACCCGCGTACGCGTCTCGGCGAGGGTGCGGATGTCGGCCTCGGTCAGATGCGTGCCGTGCACCGCGACCGTGTCCGGCCCGAGCACGCCCGCGTCCGCGAGCACCTGGGCCGGCGTCCGGCCAAGGTGGGCGAGGCACTCTTCGTTCTCCGCCCGCTGCTCGGACAGGTGGACGTGCAGCGGGCGCCCCTTGACCGAGGCAAGCTGATCGACGGGAACGGCGCGGACCGAGTGCACGGCGGCGCCGACGGGCACTCCCGGTTCGAACGCCTCGACCCGCCGCGCCCACGCTTCGGCGTCGCCGTCGCCGAAGCGCCTCTGCGGCTCGTCGAGTTCGCGATCGAAACCACCGGTCAGGTAACAGGTGTCGAGCACCGTCACCCTGATCCCCGCCTCCGCCGCGGCCTCCACCAGCGCGTACCCCATCGCGTTGGGATCGTCGTACGGGCGCCCGCCCGGCCCGTGATGCAGGTAGTGGAACTCGTCCACGCTCGTGTACCCGGCGAGCGTCATCTCGGCGAAGACCCCGCGCGCGAGGCGGTGATAGGACTCGGGATCGAGACGCCCGGCGAGCGCGTACATCCGCTCACGCCAGGTCCAGAATGTGCCTCGGTCGTGGTGCGTCCGGCCGCGCAGGGCGCGGTGGAAGGCGTGCGAATGCCGGTTGGCGAAACCGGGCAGGACAAGTCCATTCAGGACGATGCCGGTCCGGGGCGCGCCCGGCGTAAGCGCTTTCAGCACACCGGCCTCGACCTCGATCCGGACGTCGCGCGCGACACCGTCCGGCAGCCACGCCCGCGCACACCAGTAGGTCGTCATGTCGACAAATGCCGCAGTGCTTCGGCGAGCGCCCGCGCGCCGTGTTCGACATCCTCGTCCTCGGCGAACTCCTCCGGCGCGTGGCTGATGCCCGTCGGGTTCCGCACGTAGAGCATTCCCGCGCGAGTGTGGCCGGACAGGATCGCGGCGTCGTGCCCGGCGCCGGTCGGCAGTTCGGGTGCCCCGCCGAGCAGGGCGCGAAGCTCCTCTCGAAGGCCCGCGTCGAAAGCCACGGTCCCGCCGTAGGACTCCTCCGAGAGCCTGATCTCGCAGCCTTCCTCGGCCGCGGCCTTGCCCGCCGCGTCCGCGATCTCGTCGACCAGTGGGCGCACCCGGTCCTCACCCGTCACCCGCGCGTCGAGCCAAAGGTCCACAGTGGACGCGATGACGTTCGTCCCGCCAGGTCGCGGGATCAGCCTGCCGACCGTCGCCCGCGCACCCTCGACCTTCGACGCGATCCGCCGCGCCGCCGCGACCACCGCCGCGGCCGGAACCATCGGATCGTGCCGGTCGCCCATCAGCGTCGCCCCGGCGTGGTTTCCCTGACCGGAGAACGAAAACCGCCACCGCCCGTGGGCGATGACCGTGCTGCCCACGGCCACCGGCGAACCCAGATCGACCAGGCCGCGACCCTGCTCGACGTGCAGTTCGAGGAACGTGCCGATACGCGACAGCGCGACCTCGTCCCGCCCGAACCGCTCGGGATCGAACCCCGCCCGCGCGGCCGCTTCCGCGAACGTCACGCCGTCCTGGTCACGCAAGGCGCGGGCCTTGCCGGCGTCGATCGATCCCGTGAGCAGCCGCGAACCCAGGCACGGCACACCGAAACGGCCGCCCTCCTCTTCGGCGAACACCAGGACCGCCAACGGTTTCCCCGGCCGGAACCCCTCGGCCTGAAGAGCCGCGACGGCGTCGAGCGCGCTGACCACCCCGAGCGGTCCGTCGAAGGCGCCGCCGCCCGGCACCGAGTCGAGGTGGCTGCCCGTGACCAGGGCGTCCGGCCCCGGCGTTCCCCACCAGGCCCACAGGTTGCCGTTGCGATCGGTCTCCACGTCGAGCCCGATGCGCTCCGCGCGCTCGGCGAACCACGCCCGCAACTCGCCCTCCGCGCGGTCGAACACGTGCCGCGAATAGCCGCCGCGACCGCGTCCGACGCCGGCGATCTCCCCGAGCAGGCCGACGGCGCTCACCGCTCTTCCTTCATCGGCACGCGCACGCCTCGCTCGTGCGCGACCTCCACCGCGCGTTCGTACCCGGCGTCGACATGGCGGATCACGCCCATCCCCGGATCGTTCGTCAGCACCCGCTCGATCTTCCGCCCGGCCAGCGAAGTCCCGTCCGCCACGCACACCTGGCCCGCGTGGATCGACCGCCCCATCCCGACGCCGCCGCCGTGGTGGATCGACACCCAACTGGCCCCGGACGCGGTGTTGACCAGGGCGTTCAGCAAGGGCCAGTCAGCGATCGCGTCGGAACCGTCGGCCATCGCCTCCGTCTCGCGATACGGCGAGGCGACGCTCCCCGAATCGAGATGGTCGCGGCCGATCACGACCGGCGCCTTCAGTTCGCCGCTGGTCACCATCTCGTTGAAGCGCAGCCCCGCCAGATGACGCTCGCCATAGCCGAGCCAGCAGATGCGCGCCGGAAGCCCTTGGTAGGCAACGCGTTCCCCGGCGAGCCGGATCCAGCGTGCGAGCGATTCGTTGTCCGGGAACAACTCGAGAATCGCCCTGTCGGTCGCCGCGATATCCGCCGGATCGCCGGACAGCGCCGCCCACCGGAACGGGCCCTTGCCTTCGCAGAACATCGGCCGGATGTAGGCGGGCACGAACCCGGGATAGTCGAACGCGCGCTCGCACCCGCCGAGTTTCGCCTCGCCGCGCAACGAGTTCCCGTAGTCGAACACCTCGGCGCCCCCGTCGAGGAACCCCAGCATCGCATCGACGTGCCGGGCCATCGAATGCCGGGCCCGCTCAGTGAACTCCTCCGGCTTGCTCGCCGCGTACTCGTGCCAATCCTCGACGCCGACCCCCACCGGCAGGTACGACAGCGGATCGTGCGCGGAAGTCTGGTCGGTGACGATATCGGCCTCGACACCCCGCCGCAGCAACTCGGGCAACACCTCGGCCGCGTTCCCGATCACCGCCACCGACAACGCCTGCCCGGCCTGTTTCGCCGCCGTCACCCGGCGCACCGCGTCGTCCACATCGGACGCCAGCTCATCGAGATAGCGGGTGTTCAGCCGCCGCCGGGCCCGGTCCGGATCGCATTCGACGACGAGCGCCACGCCACCGTTCATCGTCACGGCGAGCGGCTGCGCGCCGCCCATCCCGCCGAGCCCCGCCGTCACCGTCAGCGTGCCCTTGAGCGAACCGCCGAACCGCTTCGCCGCCACCGCGGCGAAGGTCTCGTAGGTGCCCTGCAGGATTCCCTGCGTGCCGATGTAGATCCACGAGCCGGCGGTCATCTGCCCGTACATGGTGAGCCCGAGCCGTTCGAGCCGGCGGAACTCCGGCCAGTTCGCCCAGTCCCCCACCAGGTTCGAGTTCGCCAGCAGCACACGCGGGGCCCACTCGTGCGTGCGGAACACCCCGACCGGCTTACCCGACTGCACGAGCAACGTCTCGTCATCGTCCAAAGTGGTCAGAGTACGGGTGATCGCCTCGAAGCTCGCCCAGTCGCGGGCCGCCTTGCCGGTGCCGCCGTACACGACCAGGTCTTCCGGGCGTTCGGCGACGTCCGGATCGAGGTTGTTGTGGAGCATCCGTAACGCGGCCTCCGTCTGCCAGCTCTTGGCAGTGCGTACGGATCCGCGGGCAGCTCGGACGATCATGCTTCCTCCAATGCCTCGAGAACGGCTCCCGACCTGACGAGTTCCTCCGCCGCGGCGATGTCCGGCGCGAGGTGCCGGTCCGGCCCCGGACCGCCGGCGCGTTCACGCACGATGTCCCGCACCGCCCCGGTGACGGGCGCCGGCCGCAACGGCGCGCGCAGGTCCAGCGCCCGCGCCGAGGTCAGCAGTTCGACGGCGAGCACCGTGGTCAGCCCGTCGATGGCGCGCCGCAGCTTCCGCGCGGCGGACCAGCCCATCGAAACGTGGTCCTCCTGCATGGCGCTGCTGGGAATCGAGTCGACCGAGGCCGGTACGGCGAGCCGTTTCAGCTCGCTGACCACGGCGGCCTGCGTGTACTGCGCGATCATGTAGCCGGAGTCCACCCCGGGATCGTGCGCGAGGAACGCCGGGAGTCCTTGTGAGCGCGCGACGTCGAGCATCCGGTCGGTGCGGCGTTCGGCGATGCTCGCGACGTCGGCGACGCCAATCGCGAGAAAGTCCAGCACATGAGCGATCGGGGCGCCGTGGAAGTTGCCGTTGGACTCGACGCGGCCATCCGGCAGCACGACCGGATTGTCGATCGCGGCGGCCAGTTCCCGGTCGGCGACCAGTTCGCCGTGGGTCACGGTGTCCCGTGCCGCGCCGTGCACCTGCGGGGCGCAGCGCAGCGAATACGCGTCCTGGACGCGTGTGCAGTCCGGCCCGCGGTGGCTCGCGACGATCTCGGAATCCCGCAGTGCGGCGAACATCCGCCGGGCGGAAAGCGCCTGCCCCGGATGCGGTCGCAACGCCTGCAGATCGGCGGCGAACGCGCGATCGGTGCCCAGCAGGGCTTCCACGCTCATCGCACCGGTGAGGTCCGCGGTGTCGAGCAGGCGGTGGAGGTCCGCGAGCGCGAGCACCAGCATGCCGAGCATGCCGTCGGTGCCGTTGGTGAGGGCGAGCCCTTCCTTCTCCGCGAGCGTCACGGGCGCCAGACCGGCCTGCCGCAAGGCATCCGCGGCCGGAAGGCGAACGCCGTCCTGGACGGTTTCCCCTTCGCCCATCAGCGCGAGCGCGACGGCGGCGAGCGGCGCGAGATCCCCGGAACACCCCAGCGAACCGTACTCGTGCACGACCGGCACGATGCCCGCGTTGAGCAGTCCGGCGAGCGCGGTCGCGGTCTCCGGGCGCACCCCGGTGTATCCGGTGGCGAGCGTACGCAGGCGCAGGAACATCAGCGCGCGCACGACTTCCGGCTCCACCGCCGCCCCGGCACCGGCCGCGTGTGAGCGGATCAGCGAACGCTGCAGCGCGGTCCGGCGGTCGGCCGGGATGTGCCGGATGGCCAGCGCGCCGAACCCCGTCGAGACGCCGTAGGTCGGTTCGGTCGCGCCCGCCAGCGCGTCGATATGCTGCCGGGTCTCGCTCAGGTTCTTGAGGACCGCTTCACTCAACTCCACCCGGGCCCCGCCGCGCGCGACCGCGGTCACCTGCTCGCGGCTCACGGGCCCCGCGTCCAGCCGAACTGCACTCACCATCAGCCCATTCCACCTCTGCCGAGTGTCTCGCACAGTTGGCGAGGGTGTGCTTCGGTCTGGTATTCCAGACACATGACCGACGTGCCGGCGCTGCGGCGTGGCCTGGCCGTGCTGGACGCACTGGCGAGGCGTGCCGGACCGGCTTCGGCCGCCGCGCTCGCACGCGAGCTGGACCTGCCGCGGTCGACGACCTATCACCTGCTGGCCGAGCTCGAGGCCGCCGGTTTCGTCGCGCATCTGCCCGCGGAGCGCCGGTACGGGCTCGGCATCGCGGCGTTCGAGCTGGGTTCGGCGTACCTGCGGCACGATCCGCTCGAACGGCTCGCGGGACCGTTGCTGCGCGAACTCGTCGACGAGGTCGGGCACACCGCGCAACTCGGCGTGCTGCACGGGAACGAGCTGGTGTACCTGCTGAAAGAGCGTCCGGCGCTGCCCGAAACGCTGGTGACGGACGTGGGCGTGCGGATTCCGGCGCACCTGCCCGCCTCGGGGCGCGCGATGCTCGCGTACCTGCCGGCCGCGCATGTGCGGGCGCTGTTCCCGGACGCCGCCGCGTTCGTGCGCCGCACGGACCGCGGGCCGCGGAACCTTGCCGAGCTACGGCGTGTGCTCGCGACCGGTCGCCGGCGCGGCTGGGCGGTGGAGGACGGCTTCGTGACCGCAGGGTTCGCTTCCGTCGCGTACCCGGTGTTCGACCACGGTTGCCGGCCGATGGCCGCGGTCAGCGTGACCCTGCGACACCACTGCCCCGACGAAGCCGCGGTATGCGGGCAGGACTGGCCCGAACTCGCGCGGTGCGTACGTGTCGTGGCCCGGGACCTGACCACCCGGATCGGCGGCCAGTTTCCGGTTGTCTAGCGCCAGTCCCTTCGCGCCCCTAGATGAGCTGCTTGCCCTGCTCGGCGTGCAGGCCGAGCATCTCGAGCAGTTCCGCGCACTCCTCGGCGTCGGCCGAGTGGCCGGCCACCGTACGCGCGGCTTTGCACTCCTGGGCATCCCGGAGGACCTTCTCCTCCGCGCGAACACCTGCGAGCCAGCCTCCCTGCGCTGCTTCATCGGGGCTGGTCGCACGGCTTACCCGGGCCATCTGGCACCTTCTTCCGGCTTCGCGTCTGGGTGGCGGAATTCGCCTAACCGCGCTAAGCATCGCAGGCGCTGTGCGGAGCGTCCAGTTTCACTTCACTCCGTCACGTACGCGCAACACGCCGGAAATAGGCAACCGGATCCATTATCCATTCGGATGGACGATCCGGATACCGTACGATGAGCGCGTGAAATCGCGGGGTGAAACGCCACGGCGGGCAGATGCGGCGCGTAACCGCGAGCGCGTGCTGCGGATCGCGCGGGAGCAGCTTACCGCCGGTGACGAATCGCTCCAGCTGAACACTATCGCACGGCTCGCGGGCGTCGGCGTCGGCACCGTCTACCGGCATTTCCCCGGTCGCAATGCGTTACTGGAGGCCATTTCCCACGGTTCGCTCGCGGAATTGACCGAACGCGCCGAAAGCGCGGCGGCGAACGGTGACCCATTAGCCGGATTGCATGAGTTATTACGCTTCGCACTCACCCGCACACTGGCGGAACCGGGTTTCGCGGGCGTACTGGGTTCGCCCACCGCGGCCGATCCCGCGACCGCGGCCCTGAAATCCCGCTTCGACAAGGCGGCGGGCCGGCTGCTGCGCCGCGCGAAGCAGCAAGGCCAGGTGCACGAGGACCTCCGCCCCGCGGACCTGCGCCGCCTGCTGGCCGGTATCACCCACGCGCTGCGCTGCGGTCCGCACCCGCCCCGGGTGGTCAAGACCTATCTGCGGACGCTGCAGAACGGGCTCCGGCCCAGCTGACTCACGGCAGCCGCCGTTGCACGACGTCCGCCATGACCGTGTCCACCACGCGTTCGATCGCGCCCGGCTCGACCGGCTCCCGGCCGGCGAACAGCAGGTGCCCGGTGCCGACCAGCGCGAGCGCCAGCGAATCGACGTCCGCGTCGGCCGCGATACGGCCGAGCGCGCGTTCGTCCGTGAGATAGGCGGAGATCATGGCGCTGGCCTGGCTCATGACCGGGACACCGGGAAGCCCGGCCTGGCGCAGCCGGGCGCGCAGGCCGTCCCGGAAGACGACGAGACCGAGGATCCCCACCGCGATCGGATCGAACAGGTCGGTCAGCGCGGTGACCAGGTTCCCGCCGACGGTTCCCCGCCCGGCGGCCTGGCGGAGGACGGCCGCCCGATCCTCGACCCTGGCGACGCGATCTTGCACCAGTTCGGCGAGAAACGCGTCGAAGTCCTCGAAATGCCTGTGCAGGACACCCTTGGCGACACCCGCCTCCGTCGTGACGGCACGGCTCGTCAGCGCGCTCGGCCCGTCACGGAACAGGACACGCTCGGCGGCGTCGAACAACTGCTTGCGCACATCGCGGATATGCACCCCGGTCGGCATACCGGCATTCTCTCCGCATCTTTGCCTCACACGCCGGCGGGCTCGAACCGCGCTCCGTGCCACTGGTCGCCTGAAGCTCGGTGCGAGTCGCGCGATCGCTGACCGCGAACCAGCACCCGACTGCTTAGTGGGCACTCGCCCACTAAAGTAGGCGAGTGCCCACTGTACCTTCCGAGCCCCATCAAGCCAGGCAGATGGCCGAATCGTTCGGCGTGGACGCCGAACGCTACGACCGCGCCCGCCCCGGCTACCCCGACGAGCTGGTGAACCGGATCGTCGCCGCCGCCCCCGGACGAGGCTTCCTCGACGTCGGCTGCGGCACCGGCATCGTGTCCCGTCAGTTCCAGGCGGCAGGCTGCACGGTCCTCGGCGTCGATCCCGACTCCCGGATGGCCGGCTTCGCCCGCCGAATCGGCATCGACGTCGAAGTCGCGACCTTCGAGGAGTGGGACCCGGCGGGCCGCACGTTCGACGCGGTGGTCGCCGCCCAATCCTGGCACTGGGTGGACCCGGTCGCCGGCGCCACCAAGGCGGCGGCGGTCCTTCGCCCCGGTGGTGTGCTGGCGATCTTCGCGCACGCGTACATCCCGCCGCCGGAGATCGCAAACGCTTTCGCCGAGGTCTACCGGCGCGTACTGCCCGACGCGCCGTTCACCAGACAGCGCGCGGCGACCGCGCCCGACATCTACGAGGCGATGTTCGCCAAGTTCGCCGGGGGAATCGAAGAGGCAGGCGGCTTCGGCACACCGGACCGGTGGCGCTTCGAATGGACCCGCACCTACACCCGTGACGCCTGGCTGGACTTCCTCCCCACCACAGGCGGCCTGACCCGGCTCCCGAAGGACAAACTCGACGAAATCCTGAGCGCGGTAGGCAACGCGATCGACGCCCACGGCGGCGAGTTCACCCTTCCCCACACCACACTGGCGCTGATCGCCGGCACCGGGCGAACTGCCTGATCAGCGCAAACTTCCGGCGCGATCTCACCGACCGTGCGCGGACCGTTACAGGTCCACTCCGCGGTGGCCTGATGTTCACCGAGTCGCCACTGAAGCACCACCTCACCGCCTTGGCTGTCACACATCGTTCGTAACGACGGTTTTTGGCTCGGCGCTAACGGCGATGAGGAGAACTCCATGACCACCTGGAATGCCTGGCGGACCGCGGCCGCCGTGGTCGCCGTCGCGGCCACGGCCTCGGTCGCCGCGTGCGGCGGCGGATCGGCCACCACCCAGACCGCGGCCACGAAGGCCGGCACCGTGCCACTGGTCGTCTACTCGGCACAGGGCTACGACTCGGCCGTGACCAAGGCTTTCCAGGCGGCCACCGGTATCCCGGTCAAGCTGGACGACGACAGCACCGGCCCGCTGCTGACCAAGATCGCCGCCGAGCGCAACAATCCGCAGTGGGGCCTGCTGTGGGTGGACGGCGACACGGCGTTCGCCGCTCTCGACAAGCAAGGGCAGCTGCTGGACTACGCGTCGCCGACCACCCTGACCTCGGCCGGCCAGGCTCTGGTACCCGCGGACCACTCCTACATGCCGGTGAGCACGACCGTGGTACCGGCGCTGATCTACAACGCGGCCAAGGCGCCCGCGGCCCCGGCCACCTACCAGGATCTGCTCGGCCCCGTCTACAAGGGCCTGGTCGGGATGAACGACCCGGCGCAGTCGGGGCCGACGTTCCCGTTGGTGGCCGGCCTGATGAACCAGCTCGGCGGCCAGGCCAACGGCGTGTCGGCCGGCGAGAACTACCTGCGCCAGCTCAAGGCCAACGGCCTGCACGTCTACCCGACCAACGGCGACACCCTGCACGCGCTCGAGACCGGTCAGATCAGCTACGGCCTGATCCAGAGTTCCGCCGCGCTCGGCGAGGTGGCCAAGGCGCACAAGAACGCGAACTTCGACCCGAAGATCATCTATCTGCCCAAGTCGACGCTGCTGCCCAGCGCGATCGGCATCGACAAGGGCGCGCCGGCCGCTGAACAGGCCGAGGCCAAGAAATTCGTCGAGTACGTGCTCTCGCCCGCCGGGCAGCAGGTCATGCAGAAGGGCGATCCGACGGGCGACTCGCTGTACTGGCCGATCGTGCCCGGCGTGTCGCCGCTGCCGGGCTTGCCCGCGCTGCCCGCCGGCTACCAGCGGATCGACCCCGCGTACTGGGGTCCGCTGGAGAACCAGGTCAACACCTTCTTCGATGCCAACATCAAGTAGCCGATGACGTCGCACAACGACGTGGAACCACTGGACGTGCTCGCTCCCACCGCGCAGGCGGAGCGAGCACGTCCGCGGTCCGGCGGCCTGCCGAGGTGGGTGAGCCGCGCGCCGGTGACGCTGTTCTGGGCGATCGTCGTCGCGATCCTGCTGGTGCCGATCCTGCTGTTCCTCGCCGTGGCCTTCAGTCCGGCGCTGTTCGGCCAGGGACCGCAGTGGTTCACGCTGTCGGGCTTCCACGACGCGCTGTCCGGGCCATTGCTGACCGGCACGCTGGACTCGCTGCTGGTCGGCGTCAGCTCCGCGGTCGTGGCCACCGTGCTGGGCTTCGCGGTGGCGTGGGTGGTGCTGCGTACCACCGTGCCCGGCAGGCGGCTGTGGTCGGCCGCGATGTTCGCCCTCCTGCTGGCGCCGTCGTACCTGATCGCCTTGGGATGGGAGCGGCTGTTCGAACCGCAGGGTGTGTTCGACCTGCTCGGCGTGCCCACCGCCGGAGTGCGATCGCTGCTCTACGGACCGGTCGGCGTGATCACCGTGCTGACGGTGAAGGGGGTGCCGTTCGCCTACCTGGCCATGTCGGCGGCGCTGCGCGGCCTCGGCGAGGAGTTCGAGGCGGCCGTCCGCGTGCACGGTGGCGGCAGGCTGGCCGCGTTGCGTGTGGTGGTCGCGCTGCTCGGCCCTGCCGTCTGGTCGTCGCTGGCGATCGTGTTCGCCGAATCGATCAGTGACTTCGGTGTCGCGGCGACACTGGCCAACGACGCCCACTTCCCGGTGGCCACCTTCGTGCTCTACAACGCGGTCGACAGCTTCCCGATCCAGTTCCCGGTCGCCGCCGCGGTCGGCTGGATCCTGATGGGCATGGCGGTGCTGGCGCTGCTGGCCCAGTCGGCTTCGTTGCGCGGCCGGAGCTACCGCGTGCTGTCCGGTCGCAACCGTGTCGCCCGCCGCCGGCGGCTGTCCACCGTGAGCACGGTCGTGGCCTTCGCGGCGATGGGCGGGCTCGTGCTGCTCAGCCTGGGTGTGCCGATCTTCGGGGCGGTGTCCGCCTCGCTGATCAGCGGCCTCGGCTCGCTGCTCGGCGACCACGGGATCACGCTGGCCAACTACCAGCACGTGCTGGGCGACTCCGGGCTGCGCGGGCCACTGCTGTTCTCGGCCGAGATGGCCGCGATCACCGCCACCGTCACGATGGTGCTGGGCATGACCGTCGCCGGCGTGCTGAGCGCCCGGCGCGGGCGGTTCTCCGCCCGGCTGCTGGATCTGGTGCTGCTGGCCGCGGTCGCGCTGCCGGGCATCGTGTTCGCCGCCGGCTACATCTTCACCTACAACCTGCCCGTCACGAACCAACTCGGTATCCATCTCTACGAGACCTCGACACTGCTGTTGATGGGCTACGTCGCCACCGCGCTGCCACCGGCGTCCCGTGTGCTGCTGGGCAGCGTCGGCCAGGTGCACGCGTCGATGCGCGACGCGGGCCGTGTGCACGGCGGGGGCCCGGTGGGCTCGTGGCTCCGCACCGTCGCGCCACTGCTGGCCCGGCCGATGCTCTCCGCCTGGAGCCTGACCTTCGGCGCCACGCTGCTGGAACTGCCCGTCTCCGAACTGCTGTACCCGCCCGACCAGCCACCGGTCTCGGTCGGCATCACCAAAGCCCTGTCCAACTACGACTTCGGGGGCGGCACCGCGATGGAGGTCATCGCCATCGTGCTCGCACTCGGCGTGATCGCGCTGGTGTGGGGCCTGTTCTGGCTGCTTGCCCCCGTCGGCTGGCGACGCCTGGGAAGGACCATCCGATGACCGTCGCGACGAAGAGCCCGGCCATTGTCCACGGCCATACCGTCCACCTGCGGCAGGTCAGCAAGCACTACGGCCGCACCGCCGCACTGACCGACATCGACCTGCACGTCGAACCCGGCCAGTTCCTCGTGTTGCTCGGCCCGTCGGGCTCGGGCAAGTCGACGCTGATCCGCACACTGGCCGGCGTCGAACATCTCGATCGTGGCCGGCTCCACCTCGGCGGCACCCTCATGGACGACGGCCGCCGCCGGCTGCCACCCGAACGGCGCGACCTGGCGATGGTCTTCCAGGACTACGCCCTGTGGCCGCACCTGACCGCGGCCGGCAATGTCGACTACGCGTTGCGCCGCCGGAAACTCACCGCCGCCGAGGCCGGGCGCCGCCGTGCCGAGGCACTCGACCGCGTCGGGCTGGCCCACCTGGCCGGCCGGTACCCGCACGAACTGTCCGGCGGCGAACAGCAACGCGTCGCGCTGGCCCGCGCCGTGGTCGGCAACCCCCGGCTGCTCCTGTTCGACGAGCCACTGTCCAATCTGGACGCCGATCTCCGGGAGCGGCTGCGGGTCGAGATCGCCACGCTGACCCGGCAGTCCGGCGCCACCGCCGTCTACATCACCCACGACCAGTCCGAAGCGTTCGCGCTTGCCGACGTCATCGGCGTGCTGGACAAGGGAAAGCTGGTTCAGCTGGGGCCACCCGAGGCGATCTACCACGACCCCGCGACCCCGTTCGTCGCACGGTTCACCGGCCTGTCAGGCGAACTGAGCGGAACCGTCGACAGCGTGGACGGCGATGTCGTACGCGCGCGGGTCGGCGCCGACCTGATACGGGCCAAGCGGCGCGGCGCAGTCGGTCCCGGCGACACGGTGCGCGTCCTCGTCCGCCCCGCCGCCCATTTCGCGGCCGAGGTCGATAGTGCGCCTGAAGGGACGGTGGAAGGCAGCGTCGTCGACGTCGCCTACCGCGGCCACGGCTACGACCACGTCGTCGCGTGCGGCGGCACCACTCTCGGCGCGGTGTTCGCCACCCACGCCCGGCCTCGCGGCAGCCGCGTCCGGCTTCGGATCGACATCGAAGGGTGCATGGCCTTCGCCGGCTGAAGCCAGCCGTTAGCCTCTCGATGTGACTGCTGTTAGAGTCAGCTGGTAGAACATCCGGGAGGGAGGTTGCCAGTGACCACGAGCGCGCTGTTCATCGCGGTGTTCCTGGCTTGCGCGGTGGAAGCCGTCGAAGCGCTGACCATCGTGCTCGCGGCAGGGACCTCGCGGCAGTGGCGATCGGCCCTGCTCGGCGTCGGCGCAGGACTGATGCTGCTGGCCGCCATCGTCGCGGCGCTCGGTCCGGCGCTCACCGCGGTCCCGCTGTCCGCACTGCGGCTGGTCGTCGGCGGGCTGCTGCTCATCTTCGGCCTGCAATGGCTGCGCAAGGCGGTGCTGCGGGCCAGCGGCCACAAGGCTCTGCACGACGAGAACGCCATCTATGCCACGGAGCTGGCCACGGCGCGATCCGCGCCGCGGACCGCACGGTGGGTGGTGACCGACTGGTACGCGTTCACCTTGTCCTTCAAGGGCGTCACGCTGGAAGGGCTGGAGGTCGCGTTCATCGCGCTGACCTTCGGCAGCAACCAGCACAACATCCCGCTGGCCGCGATCGCCGCGATCGCCGCCGTGCTGGCGGTCGCCGGTACCGGATTCGCGGTCCGCGCCCCGCTCGCCAGGGTGCCGGAGAACACGATGAAGTTCGTCGTCGGCGTGATGCTCACCGGTTTCGGCCTCTTCTGGGGCGCCGAGGGGGCGGGCGCCCGGTGGCCCGGCTCGGACGCCGCCTTGCTGGGCATCGTTCCGGCGGTCGCCCTGTTCGCCCTGGCGCTGGTCGCGATCCTGCGCCGGCCCGCCCTCGTCCCCGCCACGGAGAACTGATGATCAAGCGAATCCGCGCGTTCGGCGCGTTCTGGTACGACTTCGTCGTGGGCGACGACTGGCGGATCGCCGTCGCCGTGGTGGCCGCGCTGGCGGTCACGATCGTCCTGAGCCACAACGCGGTGAACCCGTGGTGGGTACTGCCCGTGCTGGTCGCGCTGGTGCTGCCGTGGAGCCTGTGGCGAGCTCGACGTGTGCCCGTGCCGGCGCGCGAGGAAGCCGGGGAGCGCTGACCGCCGTCAGCGGCTTTCCCCTTCTTCGACGTACACGCGCGCCGCGTATTCCTCCAGCGCCTGCTCGCATTTCTCCAGTGCCTGCACGGTCGCCGCGCGGCCCGGTGCGCCGAACACGTCCCGGTCGGTGATCTTGGCGAACCAGTTGCGCAGCTTCACCAGGTCCTCCTCGTTCTCCTCCAGCTCCGCGTAGGTGAAATGGGTGGCCCGGTATTCCTTTTCCAGCTGAGCCAGGAAGTCCTGGCACTTGTCCACGATCTCCTCGTACTCGTCGTCACGCGCGGCCTGGAACGCCTTCCGCACCTCGGGCTCGCCCGCCAGCGCCGTGCACGACATCAGCACCGCGGTTCCCGACATGTCGACGATTTCCCGGCGGAGCTTGCGCAGGGCCCGCTCGCCGGCCGGGCTGGCCGGCAACGCGGCCGCCGAGTTCTGCAGGTAGATCGCCCCGAGGCCCTTGATGCGCCGCCATACCGTCGCGCGCAGGCGAGTCGGCTCCGAAGGGATCCGGTAGATCAACAACAGCCAGCCCGGCTCGCCGCCCTCCTGGCCGTCGGGATCGTTGGAGGTCTGTTCCCTTGACACGACGACAGTCTGCCTGACCGGCCACGATCGCGGCTCCCGGGTTCGGGCCGCTCAGTCACCGATCTCCTCGATCAGGTGCACCAGGAAGGCCCGCACGGCCGCCGGCAGCGCCCGGCGCGCCATCGACTGGATCTGCACACTGCGCCTGCGCAGCTCCGGATTGCGGATCGGCACGATCGCCATCCCGTCCGGGCCGAGCCGCCGCCGTACGGTGAGCGGGCCGACGAGCGTGACCCCGCCGCGCAGCTGCGCGAAGCTCTGCAGCGCGCCCGAATAGTTGCTCACCAGTGCGGGTTCGAAGGCCAGGCCCTCGACCGCGACGCATACGTCGAACAGCTGCCGGATCGTGGTGCCCTCGTCCATCAGCGCGAGCGGGTACTCCAGCAGTTCCGCGAGTTCGACATCGGCGCGGCCGGCGAGCGGGTGGTCGTCCGGCATCAGCGCGTAGATCGGCTGCTGCCGCGAATACTCGACCCGGATTCCCGTTTCCGGGGCCAGACTGTAGGTGACGGCGAGATCCACCGCACCTTCTTTCACCTGCTGGGTCGCCTCCGCCGGGCCAGTCACATTCAACCGGAACCGGACCCCCGGGTGCCTTTCCCGGAATGTGGTTATCGCCCCCGGCAGGAAATCGCGTGCGAATCCCTCCGAACTCGCGAGCTTGACCGTGCTGCGCGCCAGCGCGCGTACCCCGTGCACGTCCGCGAGCACCTGCTCTGCCTCCAGCGCGTTTCGCCGCGCGTAGGCGGCGAGGATCTCGCCCGGCTCGGACAGCACCATGCCCCGCGGCTGCCGTTCGAACAGCGGCGCCCCGACGTCCTGCTCCAGTTTCGCGATCTGCCGGCTGATCGCCGACGTCGCCACGTGCAGGCGCTCGGACGCTTCGCTGATGGAACCCGTGCGCGCGACCTCGAGGAAGTAGCGCAGGGGCGTGGGCAGCAGGCTCATGCGCGGATAGTAGTCGTTGCCGGGAAAGCAACGCAGCCTTCGAAAACGCGTAATTGTCCCCGGTAACCCGGTTTCCTAAACTCGATTCACCGGCTGAATGAATTGTTACTCGCAGGTTTCCGAAGCCAAAGGGGAATGATGTCCCGCGCCGCCGCGCTCGATCGAGCCGCCAGATACTTCGATTCCGGGGAATTCCTGACCGAACTCGCCCACCGGATCTCCCATCCCACGGAAAGCCAGGATCCCGGCCGCGCGCCGGCGCTGCGCGAGTACCTCACCGGCGAGATGATCCCGGCCCTGACCGCTCGCCTGTGCGGCACCGCGCGCGTCGTGGACAACCCGGCGGGCGACTTTCCGCTGCTCGTGGCGTCCCGGCACGAGGGCGAGGGCCTGCCCACCGTGCTGGTCTACGGTCACGGGGACGTCGTGCTCGGTGAGCCCGAGCGGTGGCGCGCGGGGCTGGACCCGTGGCGGGTCGTGGTCGAGGGCGATCGCTGGTACGGCCGCGGCACGGCCGACAACAAGGGCCAGCACGCGATCAACTTCGCCGCGCTGGAACAGGTCCTGCACGAGCGCGGGCGGCTCGGCTTCAACCTCAAGGTGCTGCTGGAGACCGGCGAGGAGTCCGGCTCGCCGGGGTTGCGCGCGGTCTGCGCCGGGCTGCGCGACGAACTCGCGGCCGACGTCCTCATCGCCTCCGACGGACCGCGCGTCGCGGCGGACCGCCCGACGCTGTTCCTCGGTTCGCGCGGCTCGACCCCGTTCACGCTTCGGGTAGCGGAACGAAAAGGTTCCTACCACTCCGGAAACTGGGGTGGCCTGCTGCGCAACCCGGCGACCGTCCTCGCCGCGGCCCTGGCGACCATCGTCGACGCGCGCGGCCGCATCCTCGTCCCTGGCCTGCGCCCGCCGGAGATCCCGGCGAACGTCCGCGAAGCGCTGCGCGACATCACGTTCGGTGGCGGCCCGGAGGATCCCCAGGTCGACGAAGGCTGGGGCGAACCGGGCCTCACTCCGGCCGAGCGCGTCGTCGGCTGGAACAGCCTCGAGGTGCTCTCGCTCGCCGCGGGCAACCCGGACACCCCGATCAACGCGATCCCCGGCGCGGCGCACGCGCACTGCCAGCTCCGGTCCGTGGTCGGCACGGAGGCCGAGAAGCTCGGCGTGGTCCTCCGCGAGCATCTGGACGAGCACGGCTTCGGCATGGTCGAGGTCGAGGTCGGTGCCACCATGCCGGCCACCAGGACGGATCCCGACGACGGCTGGGTGCGCTGGGCGCTCGGCTCGATCGGCCGCACGACCGGTGCGAAACCCGCGCTGCTGCCGAACCTCGGCGGCAGCATCCCCAACGACGCGTTCGCCGACGAACTCGGGCTGTGCACGCTCTGGATCCCGCATTCCTATCCGGCCTGCGCCCAGCACTCCCCGGACGAGCATCTGCTCGCGTCCGTGGCGCGGGAGAGCCTGCTCATCATGACCGGCCTCTTCTGGGATCTCGGCGAGCGACCGCCATCGAGGAGCCATCCATGACCACACAAGCCGTCTCCTCCGAAGCGCCGGTGAAGGTGCGCCGCGTCATCATCGCGGCGTCGATCGGGAACGCGATGGAGTGGTTCGACATCCTCGTCTACGGCTTCTTCGCCGCGACGATCTCGAAGCTGTTCTTTCCCTCCGCCGACGAGACCGTGTCACTGCTGCTGACGTTCGGCACGTTCGCGGTGTCCTATGTGGTCCGCCCGCTCGGCGGGCTCATCCTCGGCGCCTACGCCGACCGCCGAGGACGCAAACGCGCGCTGATGCTGTCGATCCGGCTCATGATGCTCGCGACGCTGCTCATCGCGGCGATGCCGCCGTACGCGAAAATCGGCCTCGTCGCACCGATCGCGATCCTGCTGGCCCGGCTGGTGCAGGGCTTCTCGGCGGGCGGTGAGTTCGGCAGCGCCACCGCGTTCCTCGTCGAGCACGCTCCCGAGAAGCGCGGTTTCATGGCCAGCTGGCAGTTCGCGAGCCAGGGACTCTCGACGCTGCTCGCGTCGTTGTTCGGCACGGTGCTGACGGCCACGCTCTCGGATGCGCAGTTGCAGTCGTGGGGCTGGCGCATCCCGTTCCTCTTCGGCCTGCTGATCGGCCCGATCGGCTACTACATCCGGCGTTACGTGGGCGAGGCCGGTGAGTTCGTCGCCACCGCGGGCGTCGAGCGCGCGCCGGTGAAGGAGACGTTCCGCGGCCAGAAGGGCCGCATGTTCGTGGCGATGGGCGCGCTCGCGGTGTCGACGGCGCTCAGCTACCTCATCACGTTCATGCCCACGTTCGCGGTCAAGGAGCTGCACCTGCCCGCGTCGACGGGATTCGCGTCCACTTTGCTCACCGGGATCGTGCTGACCGGCCTGACACCCTTGGTCGGCCACCTGCCGGACCGGTTCGGCCGTACCCGGATCATGGTGGTGTTCGCGGTGCTGATCCTCGCGCTGGTGTACCCGAGCTTCGCGCTGCTGGTGGCGTACCCGGGCTTCGGGGTGATCCTCGCCGTGATGTTCGTGATCGGCGTGCTCAAGGCGGCCTACTTCGCGCCGCTGCCGGCGATGATGGCGGACCTGTTCCCGATCACCAGCCGCGCCACCGGGATGTCGGTGAGCTACAACGTCGGTGTGATGCTCTTCGGCGGCACGACGCCGCTGGTGATCGTATGGCTCGTGAGTGCGACGGGCAGCAAGATCTCGCTTACCTTCTACCTGATGTTCCTGGCCGTGCTGAGCCTCGCGAGCGCGGTCGTCGCGCGTCGCGTGCTGGGCGTTCGCTGATCGGAGGATCCCTTGTCAATCAACGACTTCGACCGTTACCCGCTGCTGTTCGGGCCCTCCCCGGTGCATCGCCTGGAACGCCTGAGCGCGCACCTCGGTGGCGCCGGCGTCTGGGCGAAGCGGGAGGACTGCAACTCCGGAATCGCCTTTGGTGGCAACAAGACCCGCAAGCTGGAGTACCTCGTCGCCGACGCCCTGGCGCAGGGCTGCGACACGCTCGTGTCGATCGGGGGCGTGCAGTCCAACCACACGCGCCAGGTCGCGGCCGTCGCCGCCCGCGTGGGGCTGAAGTGCGTGCTGATCCAGGAAAGCTGGGTCGACTGGCCGGACTCGGTGTACGACAAGGTCGGCAACATCCTGCTGTCGCGGCTCGCGGGCGCGGACGTGCGGCTGGTGAAGGCCGGGTTCGGCATCGGGTTCAAGGAAAGCTGGGAGCAGGCGATCTCGGAGATCGAGGCGGCCGGCGGTACCCCGTACCCGATCCCGGCCGGTGCGTCGGATCACCGGCTCGGCGGGCTGGGTTTCGCCAACTGGGCCTTCGAGGTGGCGGAGCAGGAGCGGCAGCTGGGGGTCTTCTTCGACACCATCGTGGTGTGCTCGGTCACCGGCAGCACGCAGGCCGGCATGATCGCCGGGTTCGCCGCGCTCGGTGGGCGGCCGCGGCGGATCCTCGGCATCGACGCTTCGGCCAAGCCGAAGGAGACGTGGGACCAGGTGGCGCGGATCGCGCGCGGCACCGCTTCGCTCCTCGGCCTCGACCGGGACCTGACCGACGGCGAGATCCTGCTCGACGAGCGCTACCACGCGGGCACCTACGGCACACCCGACGACGCCACAACGGACGCGATGCGCGTCGCCGCCCGCACCGAAGGCATGATCACCGACCCGGTCTACGAAGGAAAGTCGATGGCCGCCCTGATCGACCAGGTGACACGCAACGAAATCCCCAGGGACTCAACGGTCCTCTACGCCCACCTAGGCGGCCAACCAGCCCTAAACGCCTACAGCACCCTGATCAACTAACGCCGCCCACCCGGGCCCAACCCCCGCGAGGCGACAGCAGAAGCCGCCCACACGGACGGGGGTCCGGGGGCAAGCCCCCGGGCGGGGTTTGGGGGTCGCACCCCCAAAAAAACGACGAAGATCGAGAACAAGCGAAGGCGCCCCCGCGACGAGCAGGGGCGCCTTCGATCGAGTGGGCCTGACGTGGCACAACCCGAACCCTCCGATGCTGGTCAACGACCAACGCAACCAGGCTGGTACGACAGGAGCTCGCACCGCAGGGGGCGTGGGGGACTCGGTCCCCCAACATAATCCGGAACGACCCGGTCCGCGCTTTCCGCGGACACGGGCCGGCCGAGTGGAGGTGCCGGGAATTGAACCCGGGTCCTCTGGCGCCTCACCAAGGCTTCTCCGTGCGCAGTTCGCTGTGCCTCTACTCGGCCCCACCGGTCTCGCGAACAAGCCGGTGTGACGGGCCCAGCCGCTGTGGGTGTTCCTTCCGGACCCCGCGGCCGGGTCCAGAAGGTGAGCCTCCTAGCTGATGCCGGCTACCGGGACGGAGGCGCTCCCGGGCCGACAGACACGCACTCGCTCAGGCGGCGAGGGCGTAGTCGCGCTGACTATTCGTCTTGGCGCTTATTTGAGTGCGATGACGCTTACGGTGGTCTCTCGCCTGCACCGGCACGCTTCCCTTGACTCAACGTCCAAAGTCGAAACCGTTCACCCCCTTGGTGATCCTTGATCCGCCTAGTCTAACGCCCCCGGCAAGCCGGTTTGTTCCCCCGGCGGTAGGGCCTGCCCTACCTCGTAGACGCCCGGGTTCCCCATGGTTCCGGCCCGTGTGGCGGGTGATGCTGAGTGGATCGTTTCGGGAGGAAGGAATCATCATGCACGCGGTCGAGGACGGGACGAGGCCCCATCCTTCGGTGGCTGGTTCGCTGGGGTATCTGCTGCTGAACTTCCCGGTGGGGCTCGCCGGGTTCGTGGCCGTGGTCACGCTCGCGCCGGTGGGTCTGAGCACGGCGATCGTCTGGCTCGGGGTGCCGGTGCTGGCCGTGCTGATCCTGGGGACGCGCGCCGCGGCGCGGTTCGAGCGCGCCCGGGCGCATGCCCTGCTCGGCACGTATGTGGCCTCGCCCTACCGGCCGTTGCCCGCGATCGGCTGGCGGGCCCGGTGGCGTGCGCGGCTGCTCGACGGCGCGACGTGGCGGGATCTGGGCTACTTCGTCGTGCTGTTCCCGATCGGCACGGCGGAGTTCGTCGTCCTCGTGACGTGCTGGTCGGTGGGTCTGGGACTGACGACGCTGCCCACCTATGTCGGCTACCTGCCCGAGGGCACCGACCTGGGCCTCGTCCGCATCACCTCGGCGGTCCAGGCGCTGCCGTGGGCGGTCGCCGGCGTGCTGGTGCTCGCCCTGTCGGTCGTGCTGACCCGTGAACTGGGCGCGGTGCACGCCCGGTTCGCGCGGCTGGCGCTCGGCCCCGGCCCGCGGGCCCGGCGGCTGGCCGAAACCGAACCCGACCTGCGAAGCGCGGTGGCATGATGGCGGGTATGGCCGCAGACCGGGCGCCACTGCACCAGCCGCGCCCGACAGCGGTTCGCACGATCACCTACCTGATCACCGGCTTCGTGCTGCATTTCGCCCAGTTCCTGCTGATCGTGCTCGGCATCGCGATCGGGATCGGGACGGTCGTGATCTGGGTCGGCATCCCGATCCTGATGCTGACCACGAGTGTCATCCGCGGGTCGGCGAACCTGGAACGCCGGTTCGTCGCCCGCATGCTCGCCACCCCACTGCCCCCGGTCGAACGCACCCCGGTCGAGGGCGGGATCCTGCGCCGCTGGCGATACCGCCTTGTCGATCCGACGACCTGGCGCGATCTGGGCTACCTCGCGCTGGTGTTCCCGCTGAGCATCGTCGAGGCGGCGGTCGGGCTCGCGTCGATCGTCCTGCTGCCGATCGCGATCTGGGTCGCCCCGTGGATCGGCTGGATGCACGGCTCGCTCGCGATGGCGCTGCTCGGCCCCAACCGCGCGAAACGCCTCGAGGTCACAGCGCAGCACCTGCAGGCGTCGCGGGCCCGGGGCGTCGACGCCGCCGAGGCGGAACGGCGCCGGATCGAGCGCGACCTGCACGACGGGGCGCAGCAACGGCTCGTGTCGGTGGCGATGAGCCTGGGCCGCGCGAAGAACAAGCTGGGCCGGGATCCCGACGCGGTGCGGGCACTGATCGACGAGGCCCATGTGGACGCGAAACTCGCCGTCTCGGAGTTGCGGGACCTCGCCCGCGGCATCTACCCGGCGGTCCTCGGTGACCGGGGCCTCGACGCGGCCGTGTCGGCACAAGCGGCGAAATCACCGATCCACGTCGACGTCGAGGTGGACGTGCACCCACGCCCGCCGGCCGCGGTCGAAACCACCGCGTACTTCATCGTCGGTGAGACCCTGACGAACATCGCGAAGCATTCGGGTGCGACGGAGGCGAGCGTCAAGGCCTCGCGCGCCGAGGACAAGGTCGTCCTCGAAATCACCGACAACGGGCACGGTGGCGCCCACCTACGGCCAGGTGGCGGGCTCGCCGGCCTGGCCGACCGCGCGGCGACGATCGACGGGGTGATCACGGTGGTCAGCCCCACCGGCGGCCCCACAGTCATCAGAGCCGACCTCCCCTGCCAATGGTGAACTGGTTCGTGAGTCAATAGCTGCCGACACACACCAACTCACCCGGGGGCCGTATGCGCGTAGTGCTCGCCGAGGACGCCGTCCTGCTGCGCGCGGGAATGCAGCGCCTACTGGCCGACGAAGACATCCACACCGTCGCCGCCGTCGACAACGCCGACGACCTCATCCACGCGGTCACCACACACAAACCCGACCTCGCCATCGTCGACGTCCGGATGCCCCCCACCTACACCGACGAAGGCCTGCGCGCCGCCCTGCAGGCCCGCGAAACCATCCCAGACCTGCCAGTGCTCGTGCTCTCGCAATACGTCGAGGAAACCTACGCCGTCCAACTACTATCCGGCGGCGCCGGCGGCGTCGGCTACCTACTCAAAGAACGGGTGGCCGACATCGCCGACTTCCTCGACGCGGTGCGCCGGGTCGCCCGCGGCGGCACGGCGATCGACCCGGAGGTGATCGCGCAGTTGATGGCACGTGGCCGCAAGAACCCGCTCGACGCGCTCACCGCACGCGAGTCAGAGGTGCTCGGCCTGATGGCACAGGGCCTGTCCAACACCGCCATCGGCGCACGGCTCGTCGTCTCCCAAGGCGCGGTCGAAAAGCACATCGGCAACATCTTCGCCAAACTCGGTCTCGAAGCCAGTTCGGAGGAACACCGCCGGGTGCGCGCCGTGCTCACCTACCTCGGCCGAGCCTGAATCACCGCGCCCAGGGCGGCTCGATCGTGCGCCCGTCGATCACGCCGACCATCCCCTTCGAGGTCGCCACCGTGAGGCGCGCGGTTCCGGTGCCGTCGTTGGCCAGCCGGACCGGGGTGTCCGGCGGCACGATGAGCGCATCCCCCGGCACCAGTTCGTGCTTGCCGTCGCCGATCTCCGCGCTGATCCGCCCTTCCTGCACCACTAACACCTCTTCGCGGCTCACCGTATGTCTTTCACTGGCCGCGCCAGGCGCGGCCTCGAGAGCCCACACCGCCAGTTCGGTCGAGCCACGGCTCGGCACCGCGAGCGGGCGGAACGTGAATCCGTGATTCTGAAAGGTCGGAGCATCGGCGAGAGACACCACAGGCACGAGAATCCTCCAAGTAGTCAAGTAGCTTGACCAAGTTCACAGTACGAGTGCCAGCCGATATAGTCAAGTCACTTGACCACAGGAGGCCTCATGCCGCACGGTGACCTGCCCGCCCTGCTGGCGCTCACCTGCCGCGCGGTCATGGATCAGATCCACGATCACCTTGCCGCAGACGGCTTCGCCGACGTCCGCCCGGCGCATGGTTTCGCGTTCCAGTTCCTGTCACACCGCGACGGAGCGACGGCGGTCGAACTCGCCGACCATCTCGGCGTCACCAAGCAGGCCGCCGCGCAACTGGTCGACGACCTGGAGAAACGCGGATACGTCGAGCGGCACCCGCATCCAGCCGACCGGCGCAGCAGGATGGTGTCCCTGACCGCGCGTGGCTGGCAGTGCATCGACCGGTTCATGACGTGGTCCGCCGACGTGGAGTCCCGCTGGGCCACACTCATCGGCGCCGGTCAACTCGACCAGCTGCGCGGCGGGCTGCTCGAGTTCGTCCGGGACGCCTCACGGGAACGCCAAGTCACGCTACGGCCGGTTTGGTGAGCCCGAGCGACACCGAGCGTGAATCCCCTATCCTGGTCGGACGTCAGCGAACGTCCGGAGGGGGCAGCACGATGAGCGAGGTGAGCGTCCGCTTCTTCGGCGGCCCGCTGGACGGCCGGGTCCAGACTCTCGGCGCGGAGGAGCCGGTCGCGGGCAGCGTCATGCGGCACGTGCACCTGCACGACGGGCCGAAGATCGAAACCCACTACCGCCTCGATTACTCCCCCGAATCCGGCTGGGAGTACCGCCTGTGCGGCGTCACCACCTCCGAGGTGGACGAGGTCTAGTAGGGCTGACCCCACCAAGGCGTTGCGCTGAACCGGAACCCGAAGACGGCGGCTGGCCTGGCTGCCCGGAAGCCCTTGTGCGACAAGGCTTCAAGCCATGCGACCAAGCCAGCGGGACAGTTTCCTCGACGTCGTACGCGCGGGCGCGATCCTCGCCGTGATCGCTCAGCACTGGCTGATGCCCGTGCTGAGCTATGGCGGCGGCCGCCTCGCGACCGGTAACGCGCTCGCCACCCCCGGCTGGGCGCCGATCACCTGGCTCTCCCAGGTGATGCCCCTGGTGTTCTTCGCCGGCGGTGCGGCCAATTTCATCTCGCTGGGCCGCGCCCCGTCGGCTCGTGACTGGCTGGCCGGGCGAATCGGCAGGCTGCTGCTGCCGGTGCTCCCGCTGGCCGCCGTCTGGCTCGCCGCGCCGGCCGTCCTGCGCGGCTTGGGTGCACCCGAGCAACCCGTCGAGGTCGCGGGTGCGATCGCCGGGCAACTGCTGTGGTTCCTCGCGGTGTACCTGCTGACCGTGCTGGCCACACCGCTCATGGCGGCCGCGCACCGGCGCCTGCCGCTCGGGGTGCCGCTGGTGCTCGGCGGGATGGCGGTGCTGGTGGACGTCGTCCGCTTCGAAGCCTTCGGCCTGTTCGGATACCTCAACGCGCTCTTCGTGTGGCTCGCGGTGCACCAGCTCGGCTTCCATTACGTGGACGGCCGGCTCGGCGCACTGAGCCGCCGCTCGGCGCTCACCCTCTCGGCCGCGGGCTTCGGGATCACCGCGCTGATGGTCGCGTTCGGTCCGTACCCGGTGAGCATGATCGGCATGCCGGGCGCACCGGTGTCGAACATGAGCCCGCCGACCGCGGTGCTGCTGAGCCTCGCCGCCGGTCAGATCGGGCTGGTCCTCGCGATCCGGCCCCAGTTGCGGGCGCTCGCGGCCCGTCCCGGCCCTGGTACCGCGCTGCGGTGGATCGCCTCCCGCTTCATGAGCGTCTACCTGTGGCATATGCCCGCGCTCGTCGTGGTCGCGGGGGTCAGCGTGCTCGGTTTCGGGTACGCCACGCCGGAACCCGGCTCGGCGCGCTGGTTCGCCGCGGCACCGTTGTGGATCGCCGCCGCGGGTCTGGTCCTGCTCGGGCTGCTGCGCGTGTTCGGCCGGTTCGAGGCCGTCCCGGTGCACGGCACCGCGCCGATGCCGCGGCTCGTCACGGCCGCACTGTTCGGTTCGCTCGGCCTGCTCGGACTCGCCGCGCGCGGTTTCGCCACGCCACCCGGCGGCGCCATCCTGAGTGGTCCGGTGCCCTGGGTGACGCTGGTGTTCGCGGGCGCGCTGCTGGCCTCGCACCGCAGCCCGGCCACGGTCAGAGGTTGAGCAGCTTCGCGGGAGTGTCGTGCAGGACCGCACGCAGGAACGGCTCACCGAGGCGATCGTCGGCCGCCCAGCCGGCGATCGCCCGCAACTGCGTCGCGTAGGAGTACGGGATGTTCGGGAAGTCCGTGCCCAGCACGACCCGGTCCGCTATCTCGACCAGGCGGTCGGTCCAGTCGCCCGGCAGCGGCATCAGCTTCTCGGTGAACGGCGCGCCGACCATCGTGGTGTCGATATGCACCCGCGGGTACCGCGCCACCAGGTCAAGCGCGGCCTCGTACTCGGGCATGCCGGCGTGCGCCAGTACCGCGACGAGCCGTGGATGCCGCGCCAGGACCTCCTCGAACACGTCCAGCCCGGTGAACGGGCCGCGTTCGGGCCCGTGCCCGGCGTGCACGACGACCGGCACGCCCGCGTCGGCGATCGCGCCCCACGCCTCGTCGAGCAGCGGATCACGGGGGTCGTACGCACCGACCTGCACATGGGCCTTGAAGCACCGGGCGCCCGCCCGCAGCTCGCTGTCCACATAGGACGACGCAGCGGGCTCGGGGTAGAGGGTGGCCGTGCGGACCGAGGCGGGCACGCGCTCGGCGAACCCGGCGAGCCACGCGTTGAGCCATTCGGCCATGCCGGGCTTGTGCGGGTACGCCAGCGGCGCGTACCTGAGCACCCCGAACGACTCGAGCAAGGCGATTCGATCGATCTCGGGCTGGCGGTACCACACCGGCCACGACGCGCCGAGCCGCGCTTCGACCTCGTCGAAGTAGGCCCAGACCTTGGTCATCATCCGGTCCGGCAGGAAGTGCAGGTGCAGGTCGACCAGGCCGTCGAGACCCAGCCCCCGCACCCAGGCCGCGATGTCCTCGTCCCGCTCCGGGCCGATCAACGGCGCCCTTTCAGCGCCCGCCCCACGGCGCGTTGCATCTCGCGCTGCGCGTCGCGCTTCGCCAGGTCCTGGCGCTTGTCGTAGGCCTTCTTGCCCTTCGCGAGGGCGAGTTCGACCTTGACCTTGCCGTCCTTGAAGTACAGCGACAGCGGGACCAGGCTCAGCCCGCTCTCCTTGGTCTTGCCGATCAGCTTCTCGATCTCGCCGCGGTGCAGCAGCATCTTGCGGTGCCGCCGGGCCTCGTGGTTGGTCCACGTGCCGTGTTCGTACTCGGGGATGTGCAGGTTGCGCAGCCAGACCTCGCCGTCGTCGACCGTGGCGAACGCGTCGGCGAGCGACGCGCGGCCGGCGCGCAGGCTCTTCACCTCGGTGCCCACCAGGACGAGACCGGCCTCGTAGGTGTCGAGAATCGACCAGTCGTGCCGTGCACGCCGGTTCGACACGATCACCTTGTGACCACGTTCCTTGGGCATACCGACCAGTTTATCTTCAGTGTCGAACGTATAGCCGCAGCGTCACGTAACCCGTGGTCGCCGAGATGACGATCGAGGCGAGCAGCAGCCATGGCGAGGTCACGATGATGTCGAGCAACTCGATCTTGGGGATGATGCCCGAGGTGACGCCGAGGATCCGGTCGAGGAAGGCGTACTTCAGCGCGATCAGCCCGGTGACCGAGAGCACCCAGCCGACGATGCCGGTCATCACCGCCTCGAGCAGGAACGGCAGCTGCGTGTACCAGCGGGTCGCGCCGACCAGGCGCATGATGCCGACCTCCGTGCGCCGGGTGAACGCGGAGATCTGGACGGTGTTGGAGATCAGCAGCAATGCGGCGAGCGCCTGGACGAGCGCGATGACGAACGTGCCGTCCCGGACGGAACCGAGCAGGCCGAAGAACCGGTCCAGGAACTGCTGCTGGTCCTCGACGCGGTCGACGCCCGGGCTCTTGCCGTACTCCTGCTGGATGATCGCGCTGCGGCTCGGGTCGTGCAGCTTGATCTGCAGCGAGGCCGGCAGTGCCTCGGGGCGCGCGGACTGCACGAGGATCGGGTTGTCTTGGAAGATCTTCTTGAACCGCGCGTAGGCCTGGTCGCGGTTCTCGAAGACCACGGACTCGACGGCGGGGTTGTCCTGGATCTGCTGGCGCAGGGTCCGGCACGGGTCCTTCGAGCAGTCCGTGTCGTTGGCGCTGACGTCCTGGGTCAGGTAGATCGAGACCTCGACGTCGGCCATGTAGTTGACCTGCATCTTGTCGATGGTGCGCACGATGAGCAGGCCGCCACCGAGCATGCCGAGCGAGACCGCGGTGGTGATGATCATCGCGATGGTCATCGTGACGTTCCGGCGGAGACCGGTGAAGACCTCGCTGAAGACGAAGCTTGCGCGCATCGGGGATTGTGTCCTTGGGTCGGGGGAAGAGGCGGGCGGGGACCGGAGCGGGGGAACTACCGGCCGACGCCGTACACGCCGCGGGCGTCGTCGCGGATCACCCTGCCAAGCTGCAGTTCGACGACGCGGCGCCGCATGGAGTCCACGATGGAGTGGTCGTGGGTCGCCATCAGCACCGTCGTGCCGGTGCGGTTGATGCGCTCCAGCAGCAGCATGATGTCCTGGCTGGTGTCCGGGTCCAGGTTCCCGGTCGGCTCGTCGGCCAGCAGCACGAGCGGCCGGTTGACGAACGCCCGCGCGATGGCGACACGCTGCTGCTCACCGCCGGAGAGCTCGTTGGGCATCCGGTCGGCCTTGCCGTCGAGCCCGACGAGTTCGAGGACCTCGGGCACGACCTTGCGGATGATGTGCCGGGGCTTGCCGATGACCTCGAGCGCGAACGCGACGTTGCCGGCGACCGTCTTGTTGCCGAGCAGCCGGAAGTCCTGGAACACGCAGCCGATGGTCTGCCGCAGCCGGGGGATTCTGCGGCGGGCCATCTTCGCGACGTCGAAGTTGGACACGAACACCCGGCCCTTGGAGGGCACCTCCTCCCGCAGCAGCAGCCGCAGGAAGGTCGACTTCCCCGAGCCCGAAGGGCCGATCAGGAAGACGAACTCGCCTTTGTCCACCTCAACGGACACGCCCTCGAGAGCGGGACGCGTCGACGTCTTGTAAACCTTGGAGACACTGTCGAGCCGGATCACGGTGGGCCATCCTACTCATGGCTACCGTTAAACCTGGGTAGGCATCTTCCCCGATTTGGAGCAGAGCCGCTCACAAGGCGTGATCATCATGCCGCCGCGGCCTGCTTCCGCCAGCGGATCCCCGCCTCGAGGAAGCCGTCGATGTCCCCGTCCAGCACCGCGCTCGGGTTCCCCACTTCGTGCTCGGTACGCAGGTCCTTGACCATCTGGTACGGGTGCAGCACGTAGGAGCGCATCTGGTTGCCCCAGCTGGACCCGCCGTCCTTGAGCGCGTCGAGTTCGGCGCGCTCCTCTTCCTGCTTGCGCTGCAGCAGCTTGGCCTGCAGGACCTTCATCGCGGCGGCCTTGTTCTGCAGCTGCGATTTCTCGTTCTGGCAGGACACGACGACGCCGGTGGGCAGGTGCGTGATGCGCACGGCCGAGTCGGTGGTGTTGACGCTCTGTCCACCGGGCCCCGACGAGCGGTACACGTCGACGCGGATGTCCTTCTCGGGGATGTCGACGTGGTCGATCTCTTCGACTTCCGGCAGGACTTCGACGTGCGCGAAGGAGGTCTGGCGGCGGCTCTGGTTGTCGAACGGCGAGATCCGCACGAGCCGGTGCGTGCCCTGCTCGACCGAGAGCGTGCCGTACGCGAACGGGGCGCTCACCTTGAACGTGGCCGACTTGATGCCGGCTTCTTCGGCGTAGGAGATGTCATAGACGTCTGTCGGGTATCCGTGGCGCTCAGCCCAGCGCAGGTACATCCGCATCAGCATCTCGGCCCAGTCGGCCGCGTCGACGCCGCCCGCCTCGGAGCGGATGGTGACGACGGCGTTGCGGTCGTCGTACTCGCCAGAGAGGAGCGTGCGCACCTCGAGCGCGTCGATGTCCTTCGAAAGCTGCGCGAACTCGGCCTCGGCCTCGGTACGGCTCGCGGCGTCGCCCTCGGCCACGGCGAGCTCCCAGAGCACTTCGAGGTCGTCGAGGCGGCCCCGGAGTTCGGTGACGCGGCGGAGTTCGGCCTGCCGGTAGGAGAGCTGGCTGGTGACCCTCTGCGCCGCCTCCGGGTCGTCCCAGAGGTTCGGCTGGGCAGCCTGGTTCTCCAGGTCGGCGACCTGTGCTCGCAGGTCGTCCAGGTCCATGACGGCCTCGACCTGCGCCAACTTGCCGGCGAGGTCTTTCAGGTCGGTTTCGAAGTCGGCACTCACAACCCTCAAGGTTACGGCAAGGGCCACGGCCGGCCGGTTACGGGCGAACCGGCCGTGGCTTGCCGTCGCCTCTCAGGACTGTGGGATGGCGTCGACCAGTTTGAGCGCGGCCCTCGCGTGCGCCTGGCCGAACTCGGCCACGGCCTTGACGTACGGGTCGTCCGCGGCCCTGACCGCGGCCTTGGCGTCGTCGAGTTCCTGGCTGTAGGTGGCCCTGGCCGACTCGATGAGCGCTCCCCGCTGTTTCACGGTGAGCGAACCGGCGTGCACGAGCCGGAGGATGAGCGGGCTGCGCAGGTGGTCGGGCCCGGCGTCGGAGCCGAGCCAGGCCTTGAAGGCCTTCTTGCCCGCGGCGGTGATGGCGTATTGCTGGCTGGAGCGGGGGCCTTGCTTGCCGAGCCGGACGAGCCCTTCCTTGGCGAGGGCGGGCAGTTCCCGGTAGACCTGGCTGCGGGTGACACTGAAGAAGGCGCCGAAGCGATCCTCGGCGCTCGCGACCAACTGTCCCCCGGTCGCCGGACCGTCCTGGAGCAGACCAAGCAATGCCGCTGCTGTCGCATTCAATTCAGACACCCCCTCACGGTCCCACTTTTCGGCCGATCTGTCCACAGTGGCCATCTGCTCCGTCCACAATGGTCACTGAAATCGTCCATCCGGCCCAACCACCCATGCTCCAGCCGCCCACCGACCCTCACCACGCGACCACCGCAGCCCAACAGCCCAAGCCGCGCCACACCATGGGGGGTGCAGGGGGGCGAAGCCCTCCCTGCCGGGGGCCTGGGGGTCCGACCCCCACCACGCGACCACCGGAACCCAACAGCCCAACCCGCGCCACACCGGGGGGGTGCAGGGGGGCGAAGCCCTCCCTGCCGGGGGCCTGGGGGTCCGACCCCTCACCACGCGACCACCGCAGCCCAACAGCCCAACCCGCGCCACACCATGGGGGGTGCAGGGGGGCGAAGCCCTCCCTGCCGGGGGCCTGGGGGTCCGACCCCCAGAGCAATAACGAAGGAGGCCCGCTCCGCGCTTTCCGCGGAGACAGGCCTCCCACCTCTGTAGCGGGGACAGGATTTGAACCTGCGACCTCTGGGTTATGAGCCCAGCGAGCTACCGAGCTGCTCCACCCCGCGCTGTGACAGTCAGTCTACGCCTTCCTTGCGGGCAGGTGTGCGCGGGGTGACCTCGGGGCGCGGTCAGCCTCCTGGCGGCGGTGCGCTCGTGGTCGTGGTCGTTCCCTTTGCCGACTCGTACTCCTTGGTGGCCGCTTCGAGCGCCGCGAGTGCCTGGCCCTGCGCGGCGAAGTCGCCGTTCTGCTGCGCGGTCCGCAGCTGGTCGAGCGCGGACGTGATGTCGGCGACGGCCTTGTCGAGCGCCGGGTTGCTGCCGCCCGACGCCGGAGGCGTGGCGGGTGGCGACGTGCTCGACGGTGGCGTCGAGGTGGGTGAGGTCGGTTCGGTCGGTGAGGTCGCCGACTGGTTGGCCCCGTCGCCGAAGACCTGTTTCAGCGCGTCGCCGAGTGTCGAGGCGAAGCCGACCTTGGGTCCGTACGACACCAGCACGCGTGCCAGCTGCGGATAACTGTTCTGGTTGCGCTGCTGGATATAGACGGGTTCCACATAGAGGAACCCGCCGTCGAGCGGCAGCGTGATCAGGTTGCCGAAGATGACGGTGACGGACTGGTTGCTGAACAGGGTGCGTTCCTGCGCGAATCTCGAGTCGCTCTGGAACTTGTTCTGCACTTGGACCGGACCGTCGACCTGACTGTTGCCGGCCGCGGTCGTGGGTAGTCGCAGCACCCTGATCGTGCCGTAGTCCTTCGGGTCACTGGAGACGGACATCCAGGCCGCCAGGTACTGCCGTTGCAGTGCCGTCAGGGGGCTGGTGAGCTGGAACGTCGTCGAGCTTTCCCCTGGCGCCTCGGCGAGCACGTAGTAGCCGGGCTGGTTGGCCAGGCCAGACGCGTCGAGGTTGGTGCCGCCCTCCTGGGTCGGATCCTGCGGCACGTTCCAGAAGGTGTTGGTGGTGTAGAACTCCTGCGGGTCACCGACGTGGTACTTGGTGAGCAGTTCCCGCTGCACCTTGAACAGATCTTCCGGGTAGCGGAAGTGCGAGCGCAGGTCCGGGCTGATGTCGGAGCTGGGCTTCACCAGGCCAGGGAAGACCTTCTCCCAGGACTTGAGCACCGGGTCCTTGTCGTCGACCGAGTACAGCGTGACGGTGCCGTCGAACGCGTCGACGGTCGCCTTCACCGAGTTCCGGATGTAGTTGATGTTGTTGTTCGCCAGCCGTGCGACACCGGACAGCGAGTCCTCGGTGGCCTGGCCGAGCTGGGTCTCCTGCGAGTACGGGTAGTTGTTCAACGTCGTGTAGCCGTCGACGATCCACTGGATCCTGCCGTCCACGACGGCCGGGTACGGGTCGCCGTCGACGGTCAGCCACGGGGCGACCTTCTGCACGCGTTCGCGCGGGTCGCGGTTGTACATGATCTTCGAGCCGTCGCTGATGGCGTTGGAGAACAAGATGTTGCGTTCGCCGTACTTGGCCGCGAAGGCGAGGCGATTGAACCAGTTGTCGATCGGGACGCCACCGGTGCCGTCGTAGCGGTAGTCGCTGTGGCCCGCGCTGTCGTACTCGCCGGGCGCCTTGCCCGCCTGACCGCCGACGATGGCGTAGTCGTTGGTCAGCTCGCCGTAGTAGATCCGCGGCTGGGTGACGTCGATGCCGGGGGCGTTCGGGTTCGCGGGGTTGAGGCCCTTGCCGGTCGGGTTCTGGGTGTCGCTGGTCGCCGCGATGGGGTAACCACCGTCGCTGTTGGCGCCCGACACGGCGCGGTCGATCGTGTTGGCCGGTGCCGCGACGAACCCGTTGCCATGGGTATAGACCATGTGCTTGTTGATCCAGTTGGTCTGGTTCCCGGTCAGGTTCGCGGTGTTGATCTCGCGGGCGGCGACGATGTAGTCCTGGGTCGTCCCGTCGATCGTGTAGCGGTCGATGTCCAGTTTGGCCGGGAAGCCGTAGAAGTTCTCCCTGCCGACGCGCTGCGTGAAGGTCGGGGCGAGCACGTTCGGGTCGAGCAGGCGGATGTTCGGCACGGTCGTCTTGTCGTCGCTGACCTGTGCCGCGGTGGCCTGCCCGGTGCCGCTGTAATCCTCGTACTGCACGTTGTTGAGGCCGAAAGCGTCCTTTGTGGCCGCCATGTTGCGGCTGATGGGAAGCGCTTCCTTCTGGTTGGCGTTCGGCTTCACCGAGAACTGCTCGAGGATCGCCGGCCAGGCCGCGCCGACCAGCACGCCGGAGAGGATGAGCAGGACGAGCGCGATCGCCGGCAGCTGGATGTTGCGCAGGAAGGCACCCGCGAAGAACGCGACCGCGCAGATCGCCGAGATGCACAGCAGGATGAGCTTCGCCGGCAGCACCGCGTTCAGATCGGTGTACGTGGCGCCGTAGAACAGCGGGGCGTTGCGGTCGGAGAAGAGCAGGTTGTAGCGGTCGAAGAAGTACTCCACCGCTTTGAGCAGCACGAACAGCCCGGCGGTGGTGGCGAGCTGAACCCGCGCGGACGACGCGAGCTGCCCGCCCCGGCCGGCCAGCCGGATGCCGCCGAACAGGTAGTGCGCGATCAGCGCGCCCACGAAGGAAAGCGTGATGGCGACGAACAGCCAGCCGATCAGCCACTGGTAGAAGGGCAGGGTGAACGCGTAGAAGCCGATGTCGTTGCCGAACTCGGGATCGGTCTTGCCGAAGCTGGTGCCGTTCAGGAACAGCTGCACGCGCTGCCAGTCGCCGTTGCCGGTGGCACCGGCGATGAGGCCGGCGACGACCGGGATGCCGATGCCGAACAGCCGGATGCGCCCGACGACGGCCGAGCGATAACGCGAGAGCGGGTCGTCGGCGCCGGAGACGGGCACGAACACCGGACGGGTGCGGTACGCGATCCACAGGCTGATCGCGAGGCTGCCGCCGACGAGCAGCCCGATCGCGAAGAACAGCACGATCCGGGTGAGGACGACGGTGTTGAAGACCTCGCGAGCGTGTACCTCGCCGAACCACAACCAGTTGACATAAGTGTCGAGGAGTCTCGCCCCGAGCAGCAGCGCCAGGACGATCACGGCGGCGATGATGAGCAGGATCCGGCTGCGGCGGGACAGCTTCGGCAAGCTCACAGGGGGCCGGTTGGCCACTGCACACGCTCCTGTTTGTTGCGAGTTCGGTCCGGGGCGGCGGACGAAACCGCACGCTACCCCTGGTCACCTAACTCTACGAAGGGCGCTCCGGGTTCCCCCACCCTCCCCGAATCGGACATCGGCCCCCTGACACGATGGCGGCATGGCGACATCTGAGAACCAGCCCTCCGGCGTGGCGGCGGTGGCCCGCGAGGTCGAGGAGTTCGTGGCTTCGGCCGGCTGGGACCAGCCGACGCAGCTGTTCGCGCTGGTACGGACCGAGGAGCTGCTGCGGCAGGAGCCGGACCTGGCGGGGCAGTTGGATGTCGCGAACCCGCTGACACCGGTGGCGCAGGACGAACTGCCTGAGGGCGATCTCGCGGAGGCGCTCGGGCGCATCGCGTGGCCGGAAGCCGTGGCGGGGTGCGCCGTGGCGCAGGAGATCATCGTGCTGCCTCCGAGCGCCGAGGCTTCGCTACCCGACGACGACGAGACCGACGATGTGGACAGGCTGCGGCAGGCCGCCGCGGACCACCCGGACCGGACGGAGGCGCGCCTGGTGGCCGCCGTCCTGCGTGACGGCCCCGCCGCGTGTGTGATGCGCCTGCGGGGCTACACGGCCGCGCCGGAGGGCGAGCCGGTCGACGAGGTGGTCGAAAGCCCCGACCTGGCTCCCAACTTGGTCAATGCCCTCCGCGCGACGCTCGTCCCCTGAGCTCAGCAGGACGGCGCGCGCCTCCCCGCCTCACTCAGCAGGACGGCGCGGGCCTCCCTGCCTTGACGTCGTCGAGGGCCGTGAGCGCCGAGTCGAGGTTCGTGACCTTCACGAGCCTCAGCCCGTCCGGATCCGCGGCCTTCGCTTCGGCGCAGTTCTTCTCCGGAGTCAGGAAGATCGTCGCCCCGGCCTCGCGCGCGCCGACGAGTTTGAACGAGATACCGCCGATCGGACCGACGTTGCCCTTCTCGTCGATCTCTCCGGTGCCGGCCACGTGCTCGCCGGCGACCAGGTCGCCCGGGGTGAGCCGGTCGATCATCGCCAGCGCGAACATCAGCCCGGCCGACGGCCCACCGACGTCCTCGAGTGACACCTTGACGTCGAACGGGACGTCCGCCCGGTCGATCGGCTGCAGGCCCATGAAGCCCTGCGCCGCCTTGGGATCGGGGTTCGCCGCGAGCGTGAGCGGGCTGGTGCGCGGTGCGTCCGTGCCGTGCTGGAAGGTGATCTGGATCGTCTGCCCCGGCTTGGTGCCGACCAGCGCGGCGCGCACGTCGTCCTCCTGCGCGATCGGCTTGCCGTTGACGTTCAGCAGCCGGTCACCGGCCGCGAGCACCTTGTCCGCCGGGCTGCCGGAGACGACCTGCTGCACGAGGACCTTGATCGGGAAACCGAGATGCCGCAGCGCCGCGACCTCGGCGTTGCTCTGGGAGTCCTGGAACTCCTTGACGTTCTCCCGCTGGACCTGCTGGTCGCTCTCCCCCGGCGTGAAGTACTCCTCGCGGGGCGCGAGCGCGTAGCGGCCGCTCGCCCACAGACCGAGCGCGCCGAACAGCGTGACCTGGTCGTTGAGGGAGACCGTCGTCATCCGGAGCTCGCCCGAGGTCGGGTAGGTCTGATGGCCGCTGATCTGGACGACCGTCGTGCCGCCCGACTGGCCGAGGGTGTCGAAGGTGGGGCCGGGGCCGATCGCGACGTAAGGAACGCGCACGAAGGCGCCGATGAGCCCGAACGCGATCGCGAGGAGGGCGCTCAGCACTACGGTCCAGCCTCGCCTGGTGAGCCGTTTCCGCCGGTCCGCGGGTGGGGTTCGCCGCCCGCCGCCCGCGCCGCCCGCCTCGCCGGCGGCGCCGTCCACGGTGGTTCCTCGAGCTGTGGTTTCCTCACGGGACTCGCTCACGCGGGACAGCGTACGGTGACGGGTCCAAGCTCCGGGTCACCAGCCCTCGGGCATGGGCGCATGGCTGGCCCGGTGTCCCCCTGGACGTCCGCGTACGGTGGTGGTATGAGCAATCTCCCGTTCGGTTTCGGGCTCCCCGATCCCGACAAGCGTGGTGAAAACGAGCCGGAAGGCGGCGGGCAGTCCGGCGCCGAGGCCTTCAACCAGTTGGGCCAGATGCTCAGCCAGCTGGGCCAGATGCTCAGCCAGGCGGGCAGCTCATCCGGGCCCGTCAACTATGACATCGCCAAGCAGATCGCGCTGCAGAAGCTGAGTGGCTCCGGCGGCGGCCAGATCGGTTTCGCGGCGACCAGTGACTCCGACTCCGCGGTCCGGGACGCGGCTCATCTGGCGGAACTGTGGCTCGACGCGGCGACGATCCTGCCCGCCGGCGCGAAGGCGACGGTGGCCTGGTCCGCGCGTGACTGGGTGCAGAAGACCTTGCCGACCTGGCAGCGGCTGTGCGATCCGGTGGCGCGGCAGGTGTCCGGCGCGTGGGTCGAGGCGCTTCCCGACGAGGCCAAGCAGGCGGCGGGACCCCTGCTGCAGATGGTCGGTCAGATGGGCGGCATGGCGTTCGGCTCGCAGCTGGGCAACGCGCTCGCGCAGCTGGCGTCGGAGGTGCTGACCTCGACCGAGGTGGGTCTGCCGCTGGGGCCGGACGCGACCTCCGCTCTGCTTCCCGCGAACATCGAGAAGTTCACTGAGGGGCTCGAGGTGCCCAACAGCGAGGTTCTCGTGTTCCTGGCCGCGCGCGAAGCCGCGCACCAGCGGCTGTTCACGCATGTGCCGTGGTTGCGGCAGCGGCTGCTGGCGACCGTCGAGGAGTTCGCGCACGGCATCAAGGTGGACACGTCGGCGCTGGAGCAGCTGGCGGGGCAGGTCGACCCGAGTAACCCGGCGAGCATCGAAGAGGCGATGTCCTCGGGCCTGCTCGAACCGAAGACGACGCCCGAGCAGCAGGCGGCGCTAGGTCGTCTGGAGACGCTGCTCGCCCTGGTCGAGGGCTGGGTCGACGTCGTGGTCGCCGATGCGGTCGGCGACCGGCTGCCCGGAGCCGGTGCGCTGCGCGAGACGCTTCGCCGCCGCCGCGCGACGGGCGGGCCCGCCGAGCAGACCTTCGCGACGCTCGTCGGCCTGGAGCTCCGGCCGCGTCGGATGCGTGCCGCGTCGTCGCTGTGGAAGCTCGTGGGCGAGCAGCACGGCATCGACAAGCGCGACGGTCTGTGGTCGCATCCGGACCTGATGCCCAGCGCCGAGGACCTCGACGACCCGATGGAGTTCAGCGAGCGCCTCGCCGACCAGGCGAGCATCGAAGACCTCGATCCCATCGCCGAGCTGGAGCGCACCGAAAAGGCCGAGAGCGAGTCCGGCTCCGCCCAGGACGCCGAGCCCGGTACGGACGACGACGAGGGCGGGAAGTCCGGCCACTGAACCGGCCCTCCCCGAGCCGCCCGCCAGCCACGGTTCGGCCGTGGCTGGAAGGTGCGCCGGTTTCCCGTGACCAGCCCGCCTGCCTCCGCCGCATCGTGACCCGCGCCGCGCCTCGTGGGTCGCACCCACCAGGCCCACGTGCACTGCGCCGACCAGCCCGGCGCGCCCACGTCCCTCCGCTATGCGCCCGCACAGCGCGCCGACCCGCGGCGCCCCGTTCTCCCCTCGCTCACCTCCTCGCGTGCCTCAGCCATCACCCGTCCATGTCCAACTCGCTGATCCCCCAGCCGGCCGCGGCCGAAAGACCCTCCAGATACCCCATCGCGCGTTCCGTCTTGGGGTAGCGCCGGACCAGGGCCCAGAACTCCTCGTCATGCCCCGGCACCCGCAGGTGCGCGAGTTCGTGCACGAGGACGTAGTCCAGCACCCAGGACGGCACCTGCCGCAACCGTTCGCTGACCCGGATCGTCGCGTCGGTCGGCGTGCACGACGCCCACCGTGTGCGCATGGGCGGCACCCAGCGCACACTCACCGGCAGCGCGTTCCTGTCCAGATAACGCGCCGACAGCTGAGCGCAGCGTGCCAGCAACGCCGCGTCCGACTGCCGTGCCGGTGAGGCACGCCGCGACTCGGTGCGCTGCAGCTTGCGCTCCATTTCCGCGACCCAGTGCTTCTCCTCCGCCCTGCTCATCCCGGCTGGGATAAGCACCACCAGCGTGTCTCCGTCGCGGTACGCGGAGACCGTGCTCCGCCGCCGCGTGCTCCGCCGTACTTCGACTTTCTGCTGCGGGTTCGCCACCTGCTCGGTTTTGTCCCGGCCCCTCAGCGAGGGCACCCGTGCGTTCGCCACCCGTCCAAGGTAAGCGCAGCCACCGACAACTCGGGAGCCTTCGACGCCAGACTGCCCTGGTTATCCACATCGAATTGTTCCTGTGGACAACTTCTGTGTTCAGCTGGCGATTTCGTAGTCAGGTTGTCACCGTATGTGTCATGACCGATCAGTCGACGACCGCAACGGAAGTCCGCCTGCCCAAACGCCCCCGGCTCAGACCCGGCCTCCGGGTGTACGACCGCTGTCCGGACGAGGTCCAGTTCGGGCTCGATCCGCGCCATGCGATGGTGGCCACCGAACTGAGCCCGGACCTGGTCCGCGTCCTGCACCGGCTCGACGGGCGCCATCGCACCGACGAGCTGCTCGCGATGGCCAAGGACGAGAACACCGCCCATCTCCGCGAACTGCTCCTCAACCTGACTCGCCTCGGCCTCGTCGAAGAGGCATGGGCTCCCGCGGGGCAGCGCCGCACGGCCGGCGAGGCCGGTCTCTGGTCGCTGCGGGCTCGCCAGCCCGGTACCGAGATCTTCGCCCGGCGCGCGCACAGCGCCGTCGTCCTGCACGGTGCGGGGCGGCTGACCATCGCGATCGCCACGTTGCTCGCCGCCTCCGGCGTAGGGAAGGTGCAGGTCGAGGCCAGCGGCGTGGTGACCGACCACGACACGGGCAGCGGCTACCTCGACGCCGATATCGGCAGGCAGCGGCGGGCGGCCGCAAGCGACGCGATCCGGCGGGCGAATCCGGCGGTCCGGCAGACGCGGCTGCGCGCCGACCGCCAGCCGGAGCTCGTCGTCTTGGCCGACGCGATCGTGCCCGCCCCGGAACTCGTGCAGCAACTCCTGCAGGAAGGGATACCGCACCTGCCGGTACGGGTCCGTGAGGGCATCGGCATCGTCGGGCCGCTCGTCTACCCGGGTCGCAGCACCTGCCTGGGGTGCGCCGACCTGCACCGCAAATCGATGGACCCGCGCTGGCCGATGGTGGCCGGCCAGCTCGCCGGGCGCAGCCAGCAGGCCGATCTGTGCAGCGTGCAGGCTACAGCCGGGATGGCCGTGGGTCAGGTCCTCCGGGTCCTCGACCGCGGCGAGGGCGCGCCGGCCTCGTGGAACACGACGATCGAGATCGACACCCACGCCGGAACGGTGGACCACCGCATGTGGCCGCCGAACCCCGCGTGCACCTGCGGGGCGCCACCGCTTCGATGCTGACCGGGTACATCCACCGGCGGCTACACGGCGGATCATCCGCAAGGCAGAATCGTTAGGTGACTGACTCCCGCGATCGCGACGACGAGGACAGCTCGGGCATTCCGCGCCGTACCGCAGCCAGAACGGCGAAACTGGCCAGCCTGCCGCTCGGCATCGCCGGCCGGGCCGTCGGCGGCTGGGGGCGGCGGCTGGCCGGTCAGAGCGCCGAGGAGGTCAACGCGACGCTGTCGGCGAGGGCCGCCGAGCAGCTGTTCGAGGTGCTGGGCGCGCTCAAGGGCGGCGCGATGAAGTTCGGCCAGGCGCTCAGCGTGTTCGAAGCGGCCGTGCCGGACGAGCTGGCCGCACCGTACCGCGACGCGCTGACCCGGCTCCAGACGGCGGCGCCTCCGATGTCGGCGAGGCAGACTCACCGGGTCCTCGCTGAGCAGCTGGGGCGCGGCTGGCGAAACCGGTTCCACGAGTTCGACGACGAGCCCACCGCTGCCGCCAGCATCGGGCAGGTACACCGGGCGGTGTGGCACGACGGCCGCGAGGTCGCCGTCAAGGTCCAGTACCCGGGCGCCGACGTGGCGTTGCGCAGCGATCTGCGACAGCTCCAGCGGTTCAGCAGGCTCTTCCAGGCGCTCATACCGGGAGCCGAGGTCAAGCCACTGCTCGCCGAACTCGCCGCGCGGATGGACGAAGAGCTGGACTACCGGGGCGAGGCGGAGAACCAGCGAAGGTTCGCGAAGGCCTTCGAAGGCGACGAGCGCGTGCACATCCCGCGAGTCGTCGCGAGCGCGCCGAAGACGCTCGTGACCGAGTGGCTGAGCGGGACTCCACTGGCCAAGATCATCGCCGGTGGGGACAGGGCGACCCGCAACTCCGTGGGGGCGATGCTGGCCGAGTTCCACTACTCCTCACCGGTGAGAGCGGGTCTGCTGCATTCGGATCCGCATCCGGGCAACTTCCTGCTGCTGGACGACGGCAGGCTCGGAGTGATCGACTTCGGCGCGGTCGCCCGGTTGCCGCACGGTATTCCGCGGCATCTCGGCGAAATGACGAGGCTCGCACTCGACGGCCGCTCGGCCGAACTCATGCAGTTGCTGCGCGCAAACGGTTTCGTGCGTACGGACAGTGATTTACGCGCCGAAGACGTACTAGCCTATTTGGCCCCGTTCACCGAGCCGCTGGCGACCGAGACGTTTCATTTCACGCGTAAATGGATGCAACGGCAGGCCATGCGGGTCGGTGATTCCCGGGGCCAGGACTTCCAGGTGGGAAGGTCACTCAACCTGCCGCCGGAGTACCTGATGATTCACCGGGTGACCGCCGGCTCGACTGGGATCCTTTGCCAGCTGGACGCGGAGATTCCGGCACGGGCGATTGTGGAGCGCTGGCAACCCGGCTTCGCGGATTAAGCCATTTGAACCAGTAGTTGTCCACAGGAAACCCGTATTTTCGCACGAAGTCGCCATTCACTCGCGGGAGTTGTCCACAATTTGCCCGATCACGTTCCGTGACGCCTGATTCATTGCCAGGCTGGGGGCATGGCCCGAATGACTTCCGCGGAACTGGCCGCCCTGACCATGCCGGAACCGGATGGCATCACCACGACTGCCAGGCTCCGCGAGGCTGGTGTGAACTCGCACGCCATCGCGTCACGGTGCCGTCCCGGCGGCCCGTGGCAACGCTTGCTGCCTGGCGTCATCGGCCTCGGCGAGGGGCGCCTGACCCGGCGGCAGATGCAGCGCGCCGCAACGCTCTACGCCGGCCAAGGCTCCGTCGTCAGCGGCGCCGACGCGCTGGACGCGCACGGTATCCATCTCCCGCCACCGGACCGGCTGCACATCCTCGTGCCGCCGCACCGGCGGGTCCACTCGCAGGAACTCGTGCACCTCGAGCGAACCTCGCGGCTACCGGAGCCGCTCGTCGACGGTGGCGTCGCCTTCGCGCCGCCGGCTCGCGCGACGATCGACATCGCCCGCCGTGAAACGGAGCCCGAGCGGCTCCGGAGGTTGCTGGCGCTGCCCGTCTACTTCGGCTTGTGCTCCCCGGACGATCTCCGTGCCGAACTCGAGGCGGGCAATCAGCGCGGTTCCGCGTCCGTTCGCGAAATGTTGCGGAGCCTGGGCTCCATGGGCGAGACGTACCTGCAGGGGCTCGCCCGTGAACTACTCGAAATGGTCCCGCTGCCGCCGCCGGTCTGGAACGTCACGATCTGCGACGCGCTGGGGAGGCCGATCGGCATGGTGGACGCCTGGTGGGACGAGGTCGCGCTCGGCTGGCAGTTCGGCGCGGGCGGTAAGGAGAATCGCGGGCCGAAGATGAACCATCTGGCGCTCGCCGCGGCCGGTGTGGTCCTGGTGCGCACCCCACCGGACCAGTTGCGCCGGCAGGTCAGACGGATCGCGCTGGAACTGACGAGCGCCTTCGCCAATGCGGCGAAACGAAGACGCCCGAGAGTCCGCGCCCTCGGCTCCGTTCCGGCGACGGTATGAGCTCTACCAGTACTCGCTCGGCAGCTTGCCCTCGATGTCCCGGACGTGGTCGCGGGCGCATTGTGGACACAGCCAGCGCACGTCGCCGCCCTCCCGCTCGGACACCCAGGCCAGCACGAGTGAAGGCTCGGTCTCCGCCTCGCGGACCGCACCGCAGCGGGCGCACCTCGTGGTCAAGGCTTTAGTCCGAAGTGGACTGTCCGGGTGCCCAGCACGTAGAGGTCGTCGCGATGGCCCAGGTGGTCCGGACCAGCCGGATCCAGCAGCCGCCGCACCGTTTCGCGGTCGTCCTCGCCGATCCTGTCCTCGACCGTCTCGGCAAGCCGGTCGAGCCGCCCGAGCACGAACTGCCGCACCTGCTCGGACGGCGGGGCCGGGTGATCGACGAGCGCGGTGAACGAGCCGACGTCGGCCAGCCCGGCCTTACCCAGTGCGGTGGTCCAGCCGTAGGGCATCCGGACGGCGCCTTCCATCGATGCCCGCATCTCGCCGAACCACTCGTCCCTGGCCGCCATCAGCCGGCGTTCGAGACCGGGCTCACCGATGCCGACGTCCCACGGCAAGGTCTGCGTCTCGAGCCCGCCTTCGGCCACCGCCAGCACGCCGCCTGGCGACAATGCCGAGGCGAGGCCGGTGACGCCGGCCTGCTGGTCGGGCAGGTGGTGGACCATCGACGCCGCCCACACGAGGTCCGCGGCGGGCACGAGGGTGTCGAGGGCCTGGGTGGCGACGTCGGCGTGGACGGTCCGGATCTCGACGGAATCGGTCGACGCGGTCTCGGCGGCGACGGCGAGCAGTTCCGGAACGGCGTCGACGAGGAAGAGGGTGCCACCGCCGCAGGTGGCGAGCGCGGCGGCCAGGGCGGCGCTCATCCCACCGGCCCCCGAGCCGACGTCGACGACCGTCGCGCCCCGGGGTAGCGCGGCCGTCAGGCGGGCCGCGATCGCGGTGAAGGCGCCGGCGTCGAGTTCGTCGACTCTGCGAAGGTCCGGGATCCGTGACGCCCAGTCGATGTGGTCGTGGGTGTGCGCATGTGCCGCCATGAGCCCATTCAACACGATCCGAAGACGTGGCAAGGGATGCCCGCCATGCCGATCACGGCGGGCATCCCCTGTCCCTTACCACCTATGGGAGGTGCATCGAGGCGAGGCAGAACTCAGGAACGGTGGCGGCGGGCTCGCTGGGCGGCCCAGCCGGCTATCCGGTCCCAACGCCGGGCCGCACGGGCGTGCCCGCGCCTCTGCTGGGCGTGGATGTCCCGGCGCAGGTCCTGTATTCGTGCTCTCGCCAGTTCTTCATATATCAACATCTCGGTGATCTCCTTGGTCGTGACGGGCGCCGCGCTGGGGCGGACATCCGCCATGTCTGGCTTCTCGCTGGTCAGCTGCGGGGCACTCATGCGGCAGCGCTCCGCTGCTCGCCCGAGTCCCGCTGCTCGAGGGTTTGTTCCGCTACCGGGTGCTTCCGCGGGCGTCCCCGGGGCCGCTTTCGCGCGACCACGGCGCCGCGCTCGAAGATCTCGCCGCCCCAGACGCCCCACGGCTCCCGCCGTGCGAGCGCACCGGCCAGGCAGGACTGCCTGATCGGGCAGTCACCACACAGGCGCTTGGCCCGCTCGAGGTCCGCGGGAGCCTCCGCGAACCACAGGTCGGCGTCGCCGGACCGGCAAGGCAGGTCCAGCTCGGGCGAGACAGCCGCGTCGAGCAGGTCGCCGATTCCCAGGGTGCCGGGGTCGGCGAACTCGGCGGGTAACGCCCCCTCTGACGCGAAGGCGATTGCCGATGACATTCCCGTTCTCCTTTGTGTAGTAACGGTTTTTCGGTTTTGACGGGTACTGCACAAACACGAAGGCCGCGGATCCGATGTACGGTTCCGCGGCCTTCGTGAGCCTGTTCCCTGAATGGGTGTCAGGGACTTCGCTCCAGCGGAGGGTGCGGAACATACGTCTGCGGCTGCTTGTTCGTCGGCATCCCGGTCGGCGCGGCATCGGCCAGCACGACCTCGGTACCGAAGACACGGTCACGGTCGGCAAGGTGGCGAAGGCGCGCCGGCGCCCCGGCCGGCACACCGATGCCGTGGCCGACGAAAACGCCAGCGTCAGCGGCGCAGGACAGCGTGGTGCCAGGGATACCGATCAGATTGGTGATCTTCATTCCGGACGCCTCCCTTCGCTGTCCAACGCGCATCGCCTTCGCGACGGGCGTAAACCCCCACGGGTGGCCTTCCACCCGGCCCCTGCAGGCTATTGCCCCGGACTCCGTCGCGGCAACCTATTTTTCCAAGACTCTCCGAATCGACGAAGATCGGCCCTGAGCGGCGGTTTTGCCGCACGGATCGACCCCTCGACGCGGCCTGTCACTTGCCCGCCCTCGACTGGAGCAACCGCCCCGATCAGCGCTCCCCGTTGACGACGGCCAGCACGTCGGCGCCGAAGCGCTCGGCCTTGTTCGGGCCGATGCCGGAAATCGACACCAGGCTGCGGCGATCGGCGGGCTGCTGTTCGGCGATCGCGATGAGCGTGGCGTCGGTGAACACGACGAACGGCGGCACCTTCAGCTCCTTCGCCCGGGTGATACGCCAGTCCTTCAACCGCGCCAGGAGCTCTTCATCCACATTGGACGGGCAGCGGCCGCAGCGCCCCAGTTTGATCTCCATCGTCTCCAGCAGGGGGCCGCCGCACACCCGGCATCGCGGCTTGGGCCCGCTCCTTCCGGACTGCGACCGCGGCACGCGCGCGGCCGGATGGTGTTCGGGCAGCAAGCCGTACATGAACCGGCTGCGCCGCCGATGCCGCTTGCCGCCCGCGTGACGCGAGAGCGACCACGACAACCACAGATGCTCGCGTGCCCGGGTGACGCCCACGTAGAACAGGCGGCGCTCCTCTTCGATCGCGTCGCCGTCGCCGTCCGCGTGCAGGATCGGCATGGTGCCCTCGGCGAGCCCGACCAGGAACACCGCCTCCCACTCCAGGCCTTTCGCCGCGTGCAGTGACGCCAGCGTGACGCCTTCGACCGTCGGCGGGTGCTGGGCGGCCGCCCGCTGCTCGAGCTCGGCCACATACCGCGGCAGATCCGCGCCCTCGACCGTCGCCGCGAGCTCCTCGGCCACTTCGACCAGGGACAGCAGCGCGTCCCAGCGCTCCTTCGCCGCCCCACCGGACGGCGGCTGCTCGGTCAGGCCGGCCCTGGACAGCACTGAACGCACCGCCGTCACCAGCTCCGTCGGAGGCGGGTCCGCCGCTGCGGTACGCAATGCGACCATGGCCTGCCGGATCTCGCGGCGGTCGAAGAACCGCTCCCCGCCGCGCACGAGGTACGGAACACCGGCCTCGGCGAGCGCCTGCTCGTAAACCTCGGACTGCGCGTTGATCCGGTACAGGATCGCGATCTCGCTCGCCGCGACCCCGCCGTCCAGCAACGCGCGAATGCGGGCCGCGACCGCGGCGGCCTCCGTCGGCTCGTCCTCGAACTCGGCGAACCGCGGCTCCGCGCCGGCCGGCCGCTGCGCGACGAGCCGCAGCCTGGACCCGGTGGGCCGGTTGCGCGCCGCGCCGATCACCTTGTTCGCCAGCTCGACCACCTGCGGCGTGGACCGGTAGTCACGCTCCAGCCGCACCACGGTCGCCTCGGGGAAGCGGCGGGTGAACTCGAGCAGCGGGCGCGGCGACGCGCCGCCGAACGAGTAGATCGTCTGGTTCGCGTCACCGACGACGGTCAGATCGTCGCGGCCGCCCAGCCACGCGTCGAGCAGGCGCTGCTGCAACGGGGTGACGTCCTGGTACTCGTCGACGATGAAGCACCGGTACCGCTCGCGGAACTCACGCGCGACCTCGCCGTGCTCCTCGAGGGCCGCCGTGGTGTGCAGCAGCAGATCGTCGAAGTCGACGACCTGGGCGGAGTTCTTCAGCTTCTCGTACGCGCGGTAGACCTCGGCGACCTTTTCCGGCGCGGCCGGGCTGTCCCGCTGGACGCGCGCGGCCGTGGCCGGATAGTCGTCGGGACTGATCAGCGACGCCTTCGCCCATTCGATCTCGCTCGCCAGATCCCGCAGGATCTCCGCTTCGGTGCCCAGACCCACCTTGTTCGCGGCCTGGCCGACCAGCCGCAGCTTGCCCTCGAGCAGATCCCACGGCCTGTCCCCGATCACACGTGGCCAGAAATACCGCAGCTGCCGCCTCGCCGCCGCGTGGAAGGTGAGCGCCTGCGCGCCCTCCACCCCCAGCGCGCGCAACCGCGTGCGCATCTCACCGGCCGCGCGCGTGGTGAACGTGACGGCGAGGACCTGTCCGGGCGCCACGTGACCCGACCTGATCAGGTGCGCGATACGGTGCGTGATCGTCCGCGTCTTCCCCGTGCCCGCGCCGGCGAGCACGCACACCGGCCCCCGCGGCGCCACCGCGGCGGCTCGTTGCTCGGGATCGAGCCCGTCCAGCAGGCCGGGCCGGTTCGTGCGAACTGCTGCGTCAACCACGCTGGCATCCTCGCAGAGGGGGCCGACAGAATCCGTACCGCCCGGCCGCCCGTATCCTGGAGATATGGCGGGAAAGCAGGACAAGGAAGCTGCACGGCAGGCGAAGCGGGAGAAGCGCGCGGCGAGCAAGGCGCGGCGCGGTCAGATCTTCGAGGCGTTCAAGATGCAGCGCCGGGAAGACAAGGCGCTCATCCCGTGGATGGCCGGCTCGATCATCGTGATCGCTGGCGTCGTGTTCGGCGTCGGCTTCTTCTTCAACGCCCAGTGGATCCTGCTCCCCCTCGGCATCGTTCTCGGCGTGCTGGCCGCGGTGATCATCTTCGGCCGCCGCGTGCAGAAGACGGTGTACTCGAAGGCCGACGGGCAGCCGGGCGCGGCGGGCTGGGCGCTGGACAACATGCGTGGCAACTGGCGCGTCACGCAGACCGTCGCCGCGACCACCCAACTCGACGCGGTGCACCGCGTGCTCGGTGGGCCGGGCGTCGTCCTCGTCGGCGAGGGTGCGCCGCACCGAGTGAAGAACCTGGTCGCGCAGGAGAAGAAGCGCGTCGCGCGGCTGATCGGCGAAACCCCGATCTACGAGGTGATCGTCGGAAACGAGGAGGGCCAGACGCCGCTGCGCCGCCTGCAGCCGACGCTGATGAAGCTGCCCCGCAATCTCAAGGGCGCCCAGGTCGACGCGCTCGAGGCGAAACTGGCCGCGCTGGGCAACAGGGGTGCCGCGATGCCGAAGGGGCCGGTCCCCCAGGGTGCCAAGATGCGCAACGTGCAGCGCACGATCCGCCGCCGCTGACTCCTTGCCGGGCCCGATCAGCGTAGGCGGACGACCACGGTGTTCGTCAGCCGATCGAGCCAACTGCGCCCGTCGGCGTTACGCACCGCAGCGGGGATGAGCAGGAAGGTCAGCGCCGCGCGAACCACCGCTCGCCAGATGCCGACCATGCTCTTGCCATCGAGGCGCGCGACGCGTATGCGGACCGCCGCCATCCCGGGGGTGAAGCCGAAGAACGCCACCGGCAGCACCGTGATGACCGCCCAGACCGCGATCGAGGCCAGGTTGTAGTTCTGCATCGCCGCCGTGTCCTGCAGCGCGGGGCGGATGAACAGCGAGGTCAGCAGGGATGCCAGCACCAGGTCGAGCACGAAGGCCAGTAGCCGCGGGCTGCCCCCGGCCACTGATCCGGGGCCGTCTTGGGGCAGGCCCAGTCGCTCTCCGCGCCAGCGCGGAGGCTCCGCGTCACCGGTATTGAGACCGGTGTAGGAGCCCGACAACCACTCTCCGGTCCATCTCGCCACACCATCAGGGTAGGTCGCTGGCGGAAACCCCGTCTGACCTGGTCCACTGGCCCGGTTCACAAGGCCCGTTAACATCGACGAAACATATGGGTGACTGGCGGGCAACACCGCGCTTTTAGCGTGAGCCGAAGAGAGTACTGCCCCCGGCAAAACAGTTGAAGGAGTTACAGAGGGTGTCCACTACTCCAGAAGATATCCAGCGTCTCATCACTGATGAGAACGTGCAGTTTGTCGATGTCAGGTTCTGCGACCTGCCGGGCGTCATGCAGCACTTCACCGTCCCCGCGAAGGCATTCGACGAGGAAGCCTTCGGTGAGGGCCTGGCCTTCGACGGCTCATCGGTACGTGGTTTCCAGTCGATCCACGAGTCGGACATGCTCCTGCTGCCCGACCCGGACACGGCGCGGATCGACCCGTTCCGCAAGGAGAAGACGCTCTCGATCAACTTCTTCGTGCACGACCCGTTCACACGGGAGGCCTACAGCCGCGACCCGCGGAACATCGCGCGCAAGGCCGAGCAGTACATCGCCGAATCCGGCGTGGCGGACACCGTGTTCTTCGGCCCGGAGGCCGAGTTCTACATCTTCGACTCCGTCCGGTTCAACTCCGCCGAGAACGGCACCTTCCACGAGATCGACTCGATCGAGGGCTGGTGGAACACCGGCCGCGAGGAAGAGGGCGGCAACCGCGGCTACAAGACCAAGTACAAGGGCGGCTACTTCCCCGTCCCGCCGGTCGACCACTACGCCGACCTGCGTGACGAGATCAGCCAGAACCTGATGAACTCGGGCTTCACCCTCGAGCGGGCGCACCACGAGGTGGGCACCGCGGGCCAGGCCGAGATCAACTACAAGTTCAACACGCTGCTGCATGCCGCGGACGATCTGCAGTTGTTCAAGTACATCGTGAAGAACACCGCGTGGGCCGCCGGCAAGACCGCGACCTTCATGCCGAAGCCGCTGTTCGGCGACAACGGCTCGGGCATGCACTGCCACCAGTCGTTGTGGAAGGACGGCCAGCCGCTGTTCTACGACGAGTCCGGGTACGCGGGGCTGAGCGACACCGCGCGGCACTACATCGGCGGCATCCTCGCCCACGCGCCGAGCCTGCTGGCCTTCACGAACCCGACGGTGAACTCCTACCACCGCCTGGTGCCGGGCTTCGAGGCGCCGGTCAGCCTGGTGTACTCGCAGCGGAACCGCTCCGCGTGCGTGCGTATCCCGATCACGGGCACCAATGCCAAGGCCAAGCGCATCGAGTTCCGCTGCCCCGACTCGTCGGGTAACCCGTACCTGGCCTTCGCCGCGATGATGATGGCCGGTCTGGACGGCATCAAGAACAAGATCGAGCCGGCCGAGCCGATCGACAAGGACCTCTACGAGCTGCCGCCCGAGGAGGCCAAGGACGTCAAGCAGGTCCCGGCCGACCTGGGCAGCGTGCTCGACAACCTCGAGTCCGACCACGACTTCCTCACCGAGGGCGGGGTGTTCACCCCCGACGTGATCGACACGTGGATCTCCTTCAAGCGGGAGAACGAGATCGACCCGCTGCGGCTGCGCCCGCACCCGTACGAGTTCGCGCTGTACTACGACGTGTGATCCCACCCCCCAGCCCAGTGCGCTGACCAGCGAAAACGCTGGTCAGCGCACTGTTCCAGGCCGCTCGGCGTGACGGTGAGCCACAGCAGGGCCCACCTCGGTCGTCACCCGAATTGCCGTCGAATCAGGGGTCAAGGATGGGGGCGTACTCGTGCGGACCACACAGCAGGACGACTGGCAGCAGGTGGTCGAACTCTGCGAGACCGTGACGAGGGAAGTACCCGAGGTCGTGCCCGACATCATCTCGCGAGCAGCCCGAGCGCGGCCATGCCGAGGACCGGCGGGGGAAGTCCAGCCGAAGGTCGAGCCTTCCACGAACACGAACGCCACCGCGCCCATCGCGACGATCGCGAGTATCTGCCCCGGCACGTCGAGCTTCGCGCGCGCGCCGCGCGGGATACCGCTGATCGTCCGCGTGACCAGGATGTAGACCCCGGCGCAGATCGGCACGTTGACGCAGAAGATGGCCTGCCAGCCCAGCGTGTCGATCAGCACGCCCGCGACCAGCGGCCCCATCGCGAGCGGCGGAAACCCCTTGCAGGACACGGAAAAGGATGAGCAGCGCGAGGTTCGGCGCGAGCCCGCAGATCAGCGAGGTGATCGCGAACCCGAGTACGCCGAGCCGGTACGCGCGGTCGTTGCCGAGCCGGTCACCGATCGCTCCACCGGAAAGGATCAGCGCGGCGACCGTCAGCGTGTAGCCGTTGACGACCCACAGGAGTGTGCCCAGCGAGCCGCCGAGCGAGGAGCGGATATGCGGCACCGCGAGGTTGACGATGTTGGTGTCGAGCATGATGACGAAATTGCCAAGGCAGATCGCGAAGAACCCCAGTGCGCGCCGCCGCTGCCCGGTCTCGACCATCGTCGCCATGCGACCAGCCTCGCGGAGCGCGCTTCGCACGCATATGCGAACAACGACGAATCTCCCGCGGCCGATCTCGTGGAAACCACGAACCTACTCGGCGGTGGAAAGCACCTTCAGGTCGTACCCAGCCTGCTCGAACCGGCTACGCGGATCGTCGACGAGCTTGCGCCGGTCGAGGTCCATCAGGCCCACCGTGCACGTGATGTCGGCGGACACGGTGCCGTCGGCCTTGTAGATGAACAGCTCCATCTGGAAGGACTTCCCGCTGCCGAACCGGGTGTCACACGTGACGTCCACGGTCTCGCCCATGCGGATCTCGCTGCGGTAGTTGATGGTCGAGGACAGCAGCACCGGCGAGATGTTCTGCTCTCCGAACGAGGTGCTGCCCCCACCGGCGCGCTCCAGCATCTCGATACGCGCCACCTCCCCGTACGAGTGGTACACGGCGTGGTTGAGGTGGCCCAGCATGTCCAGTTCGTACATCCGCACCTTGATCTGGATCCGGAAGGGTTCGCGCTCGCTCACAAGCCGTACTGTAGTCAATCGGCGAAGAACACGCGTTCGACCACCGCGTGGGCGCGGCGGGTCGTGCGGCGGTAGTAGTCGAGGAACTCGCCGGGATCCTCCTCGTCGCCGTAGCCGAGCACGCGCGCGACGGCGACGAGATCGCGCCCGCTGCCGGGCACCTGGTCGGACGCCTTCCCGCGTACCAGCATCGTCGCGTTGCGCACGCGCGTCGCGAGCAGCCAGGTCTCGGTGAGGGATTTCGCGTCTTCGGCGTCGACGATCCCCGCTTCGGCCAGTGCCGCCAGTGCGGCCGGCGTCGCCGTCGTGCGCAGGGCCGGCACGCCGTGGGCGTGGCGCAATTGGAGTAGCTGCGCGGTCCACTCGACGTCGGCGAGACCACCACGGCCCAGCTTCGTGTTCAGCGTCGGATCGGTGCCGCGTGGGATGCGCTCGGTCTGCACGCGAGCCTTCATCCGCCGCACTTCACGCACGCGGACGGCGTCGAGCCCGCCTTCGGGATAGCGGATGGCATCGATCACGTCGATGAATCGCGTCCCGAGATCGTCGTCCCCCGCCACGAACCGAGCGCGCAGCAGGGCCTGCGCCTCCCACACCTCGCCCCACCGGGCGTAGTAGGCGCGATACGACTCGAGCGTGCGGACCAGCGGACCGCCGCGGCCTTCCGGACGAAGATTGGCGTCGACCTCCAGCGGCGGATCGGCGCTGGGCTGCCCGAGAGCCTGCCGGACGGTCTCGGCGACCGAGGACGCGAACCGGACGGCCTGGGTGTCGTCGGCGCCTTCGTTCGCTTCACACACGAAGAGCACGTCCGCGTCCGAGCCGTAACCGAGTTCTCCGCCGCCGAGCCGCCCCATGCCGATGACGGCGATACGCGCCGGGCTGCCGTCGACCTCGGCCTGCCGCTGCCGGATCGCCGCCGCGAGCGCGCTCTGCAAGACCGCGACCCACACGCTCGACAGGGCTTCGCAGACCGCACGAACGTCCAGCAGTCCCAGCAGATCCGCGGCCGCGACCCGGAGCAGTTCGTGCCGGCGCAGGGACCGGGCGGCAGCAACCGCCGCCTTGATCCCCGGCTGCCGCCGCACGGTGGCGCGAAGGGACTTCGCGAATTCGGCGGCGTCCCGGCCCGCGAGCTGATCCGGATCTCCCAGCAGCTGCAACACTTCCGGCGCCCGCACCAGGAGTTCGGGGACCAGCTTGGAGGTGCCGAGCAGGTAGGCCAGCCGCTCGACGACCGCGCCTTCGTCCCGCAACACCCTGAGGTACCAGGGGGTTTCTTCGAGCGCCTCGGACACTTTGCGGTACGCGAGGAGACCGCCGTCCGGATCCGGGGTGTCCGCGAGCAGGTCGAGGATCACGGGCAGGAGTGTGTGCTGGATCGACGCCCGCCGCGAGACCCCGGAGGTGAGCGCCCTGATGTGCTGCAGGGCACCGTCCGATGCCACGTAGCCCAGCGCGGTAAGCCGCTGCGCGGCCTGTTTCGTGGTGAGCCGCAAGGCCTCGGTCGGCACGCTCGCCACCGACTGCAGCAGCGGGCGGTAGAAGAGCTTCTCGTGCAGGCGGCGGATCCGCTGCGCGTACCGGCGGAACTCCGCGAGAAGCACCGCGTCCGCGCTGCGGCCGCGCTCGGGCCTGATCCCGATGGCGCGCGCGAGGACCCGGAGCTCGGCGGTTTCGGAGGCTTCGGGGAACAGGTGGGTGCGGCGCAGGCGGCGCAGCTGCAGCCGATGTTCCACGGTGCGCAGGAACTCGTACGACGTCTCGAGCTCGGCCGCGTCCTCACGACCGACGTAGCCGCCCGCGCCGAGCGCCCGCAAAGCATCCATTGTGGACCGCAGGCGAAGGTCCGCGTCCGCGCGCCCGTGCACGAGCTGTAGCAGTTGCACGGCGAACTCGACGTCGCGCAGCCCACCGCGCCCAAGCTTGAGCTCGCGATCGGCCAGTTCGGAGGGCACATGCTTCTCGACCCGCCGTCGCATCTGCTGGACGTCCTCGACGAAGTTCTCCCGCTCCGCCGCGGACCACACGACCTCGTCGACCATCGCCACGTAGTTGCTGCCGAGTTCGGCGTCCCCGGCCACCGCGCGCGCCTTGAGCAGGGCCTGGAACTCCCAGGTGCGGGCCCATTTCTGGTAGTAGGCCGTGTGACCGTCCAGCGTCCGCACGAGCGCCCCGGCCTTGCCCTCGGGCCGCAGGGCCGCGTCGACCTCGAAGCAGGCCTTCCCGACGACGCGCATCGTCGTACTGGCAAGGCTGGTCGCGAGCTGGAGATCTCCTTCGCCGACGAAGATGACGTCGACGTCGCTGACGTAGTTCAGTTCGCGCCCGCCGCACTTGCCCATCGCGATGATCGCGAGCCGGGTGCCATCGAGGTCCTTTCCGGCGAGCTCGGCGTGGGCGACGGCAAGGCCCGCCGCGAGCGACGCTTCGGCGAGCGCGGTGAGCCGACCGGTCACCTCCGCGTAGGAGGGTTCGTCGAGCGAAGGCTCGACCACATGCCCGAGGTCGGCCGCCGCGATTTCGAGCAACAAGCCGCGATACCCGGCTTTGAGTGCCTGTTCCGCGGCGGTGCCCGTAAGGGGTGCATCGCCCGTCCCCAGAACGGTGGCGAGCAGCTCATCGGCGTAACGGCTGCTGTCCGTGCACTCCTCAGGTGCGAGACGGCGCCACTCCCCCGGCGAACTCACGAGGAAGTCCGCGAGCGCGCTTGACGTGCCGAGCACCGCGATCAGCCGTCCGCGCAGCGCCGCGTCCTCGCACAACGCCTTCGACAGCGCAGGCCAAGCTGCCTGGTCGACATCGCGGATGCGGTCGAGGCTGCGCAGCGCGAGGTCCGGGTCGGCGGCGCGGGAGAGCGCGATCAGCACACCGGTGCTCGACTGGTCGGGTCCGGCGTCGGTCCACCAGCCGGCGGCGCGTAGCTGCCCCTCGGCGCGGTCGTCGGTGAAGCCGTACCGTGCGGGGGACGCGGCGCCGCGTGCTTGCTCAACCATCAGCGTCCACCGTAGCCCGCTCACGCCAGCGGCAGCGTATTCGCAGGAGCCGCAGGCTCGAGCGCACCGCCGGCAAGCCGCACGAAGCGTGCGGCGAAGGGCTGCCAGGTCTCGGCGAGGTCCTGGTGGATCTGGCCGAGGGTGGCGGTGTCGAAGGCGCCTGGTTTGGCGGTGGCGGCCATCTCGGGCGCGTCCACCGCCCAGGCCTGGACGACCTCGGCGGTGGTCTCGATGTGGAACTGCACCCCGTAGGCGCAGCGGCCGAGCCTGAACGCCTGGTGGGGGTACTTGGGTGCGGATGCGAGCAGGATGGCGCCGACCGGGAGCCGACTGATCTCGTCGCCGTGGAAGTGCATCACATCGGGCATGAGCGGCAGGTCCGCGAAGAGCGGATCGGTCCAGGCCGCGTCCTTCTTCGAGATCAGCTGAGCCCCGACTTCAGGACCCTTCTCGCCCTCGGCGACCCGCCCGCCGGTCGCGACCGCGAGAAGCTGGGCACCCAGGCAGATGCCCAGCGTGGGCAAGCCGCTGCGAGTGCCCGCGGCGAGGAGGTCACGCACTCGGCTCAGCCAGGGATGCGCTGAGTCGTCCTCGGCGTTCATCCCGCCGCCGAGGCAGATGAGCCCCTGGTAGCCGTCGAGACCGCCGGGCAGCTCATCGGCCGGCGGAAGGCGGATGTCCAGATCCGCACCGGCGGCCGTAAGCCACTCGCCGAGTGGGCCGATCGGGTCGGACTCGTCGGGCTGGATCACCAGAAGACGCGGCACGCTCACGAATTCAGGATACGGACTGGCCGGTTTCCAGCCCAGAAAAGCCTTGAGGCCCTGGGAAACCCCTCTCGGGGTCTCAACCAGGGCCTCAAGGACCATGTTAAGTTCGGCGGTGTCCTACTCTCCCACATCCTGGCGGGTGCAGTACCATCGGCGCTGGTAGGCTTAGCTTCCGGGTTC
>NZ_VDFW01000033.1 GCF_006152065.1 Amycolatopsis alkalitolerans | reverse complement strand
ATCTTCGGGACCCGCTCAGACGCGATCAACAGATAAGCCACCACAAACACCACAACCGCCACCACGGTGCTCATCACAGCGCCCCAGCGCCGGACAGCGGCACGTCGACCACCGGACGCCCGAACCATGCCGTGGTCGCCTGCTCGCGCCGCGACAACACCATCGCCACCGCCACCGCACTCCCGCCATCGCCGACCGGCCCGGCCCCGGAACCCGGGGGCGGCGCGCCGACCGCAAAGATGCCGCAAAGATCGGCCCGAAGCAAACCGGCAGGCCACCCGCGCACGGTCGTCCTGGCCGGATCGCCCGCGGGCAGCCCTTGGCGCTTTCCCCGCGCCGTCACGGGCGGGTCGGTCCGGCCGCGGGGACGGCGGCGCTCCTTGGCCGGCCGGCCCACCTGGCGATGAGTGGTCCGGTGGTGGCGAGCAGGAGGACGTAGGCGGTGACGAGGGGGGTGAGCACGGGGTGCTGGGTCCCGACGAGCCCGATGATGACGATGGAGAACTCCCCTCGGGCGATGAGTGCGGTGCCGGCACGGATGCGGCCCCGGCGTCCCGCGCCGTCCCGGGCGGCGGCCCGGCGGCCCGTGTAGATCTTCGTGGCGATCCCGGCGGCGGCGAGTGCCAGGGCCGCCGGCAGGGCGGGGACGAGGTCGCTGAGGTTGACGGCCAGGCCGATGGAGAGGAAGAAGGCGGCGGCGAACAGGTCCCGGAGCGGGGCGAGGACGGCGCGGGTGCGCTCGGCGGCGTCGCCGGTGAGGGTGAGGCCGACGAGGAAAGCGCCGACGGCGGCGGAGATGTTGACGAGTTCGGCGAGCGCGGCGACGACGAGGGTGGTGCCGAGGACCCGGAGCATCAGCTGTTCGGGGTCGGGGTGGGCCAGCCACCGGCTGGCGTGGTGGCCCCAGCGGTGTGAGGCGGCCAGCGCGGCGCCGACGGTGCCGATCGCGGCGAGGACGCCCAGCGTGGCCTGCCACCAGGTGCCGCCGGCGGCGAGGACGGCGAGCACCGGCAGGTAAACCGCCATCGCGAAGTCTTCGATGACGAGGACGGCGAGCACGGCGGGTGTTTCCCGGTTGCCCAGCCGCCGCAGGTCGCCCAGCAGGCGGGCGATGATTCCGGAGGAGGAGATCCAGGTGGCGCCGGCGAGGGCGACGACGCCGACGGCGTTCAGCCCGAGCAGCCAGCCGGCGAGCGCGCCGGGCGCGGCGTTGAGGCCGAGGTCGAGGATCGCGGAGGGCACGTGGCGGCGCAGGCTGTGGGTGAACTCGGCGGTGGTGAACTCCAGGCCGAGGGTGAGCAGGAGCAGGACCACGCCGATCGCCGCTCCCGCCTGGACGAACTCGCCCGCCGCGGGGATCGGCGCCAGGCGACCGTCGCCGAGGGCGACGCCGGCGATCAGGTAGAGCGGGATCGGGGGGATGCCGGCGCGACGGGCGAGGGCGCCGAGCCCGCTCAGGAGTACGAGGATGACGCCCAGTTCCAGGAGGAACGTCAGCGGGGTGTGCACGGCTCAGCCCTGGCTGATGAGGTCCCGCACGCTGGCGATACCGGTGTCGGTGCCGATCACGACGAGGACGTCGCCGGGGTGGAGGACCTCGGCGGGGGTGGGCGAGGCGATGACGTGCTCGCCGCGGACGATGGCGACGATCGAGGCGCCGGTCCGGGTCCGCGCCCTGGTGTGGGCCAGCGGTTGCCCGGCGTGTGGCGAGGCGGCCGGGACGGTGATCTGGCCGGCGGCCAGGCCGGGTACCTCGCGGGTGAGGTCGGCGAAGCGTTCGGCGATCCTGGGTGCCCCGAGGATCTCGGCGACCGCGTCGGCTTCGTCGGCGGTCAGCCGGAACAGCGGCTCGCATTCGTCGGGGTCGTCGCCGCGGTAGGCGACCAGTTCGACGTCGCCGCTTCGGCGGGCGACGATGCCGATCCGGTCACCGTCGGCGTTGACGAACTCGTAGCGGAGCCCGACCCCGGGCAGGAGTACCTCGTTCACCTCCACGGCGTCACCGGGCCGGGACGATCATGATCGGGCAGCGGGCGTGGCGAGCGCAGTGATCGGCGGTCGAGCCCAGCAGCAGGGTGGTCAGCGGGCTGTGCCCGCGCGCGCCGAGCACGAGCAGGTCGGCGTGCTCGCTGCGGCGGGTGAGGACGTCGGTCGGATAGCCGTGGATCACTTCGGGGAGTGCCGTCACACCGGTTTCGGCCAGTTCCTTCTCGAGCAGCTGCTTGCCCCACCCCACCAGATCGTCGACGGTGGGGATGATCCACTCGCCGCCGAGGTGCTCCCAGTACACGACGTGGAGGGCGTGCAGAGCGGCGCCGCCGCGGCGGGCTTCGCCGGCCGCGACGGTCAGTGCGTGGCGTGCGGCGGCGGATCCGTCGACCCCGGCCAGAACCACGCCGCGCGGCGGGCGCGGCTGCTCGCGCACGATGACCACGGGGCACCGCGCGGTGTGCAGGCAGGCGTGGCTGACCGAGCCCAGCAGTCGCTCGGCCAGTGGCCCGCGGCCCCGGGAACCGATCACGAGCAGGTCGTCGGCAGTGCAGGTGCCGACGAGGCGGGCCGCGGCGTCGCCGTGCTCGACATGGTGCTCGGCGGGCAGCCCGCCGGTGATCCGGTCGAGCTCCGGGCGCAGGTGCGCGCGCAGGTCGTCGGCTCGGGCGCGGGGGTCGGCGACGGTCAGCACATGCAGTTCGGCCTGCCACCGGCGAGCCTCCGCGGCCGCCCAGGCCAATGCGCTCCCGGCGTGGGGTGAACTGTCGTAGCCGGCGATCACCCGGTCCATTTCGCCTCCTCCTATCGGGCGTCGATCGCTCCACTGTCGCCGGAGGCGCCCGATGGCAGGCAGGGTCGAACGCCCATGCCCGCCGGGCCCTCGGTCCCTACCCGTGCCGGCCGGGCGGCGCAGAGGATGCGGCCATGGCGGAGACGCGAGCGGCGGTCGCGCGCGGCGCCGTGCACGCGATCCCGGCGGCCGAGGTGGCCGCCGCGGTCGGGTCCACACATGACGGTCTGAGCCGGGCCGAGGCCGCGGCGCGGCTGCAGCGGTGGGGCCCCAACGAGATCCCGGAAACCGCGGGGCGCGGCCTGTGGGTGGTGTTCCTGCGGCAGTTCGCCTCGCCGTTGATCTACGTGCTGGTGTTCGCCGCCGGGCTGTCCGCCTGGCTGGGCGAGTGGGCGGATGCCGGGTTCATCGCGGCGGTGCTGCTGCTCAACGCCGTGATCGGCGCGGCGCAGGAGCACGGCGCCGAACGTGGCGCGCAGGCGTTGCGCCGGATGGTGACCACCGTGACGGACGTGGTGCGTGACGGGGACGTCGTGGAGATCGACGGCCGTGAGCTGGTCCTCGGCGACGTCGTGCTGCTCACGTCGGGCATGCGGGTGCCCGCCGACGTGCGGTTGCTGGATTCCCAGAGCTTGCGTGTCGACGAGTCGCCGCTGACGGGGGAGTCGCTGCCGGTCGACAAGAGCGCCGGGGCGGAGGTCGCCGGGGAGGCGCCGCTGGCGGACCGGCCGACGATGGCGTACGCGGGTACGCTGGTCGGCTATGGCCGCGGCCGGGGCGTGGTCGTCGCGACCGGCGCGGGCACCGAACTGGGCGCGCTGGCGGGCCAGCTGCGTGAGCCGTCGCTGGCCGAGCCACCACTGCTGGCCAGGATGCGCCGCTTCACCGTCGTGATCGGGATCGGGGTCGGGCTCGTCGCGCTCGCGATGGCGGGCATCGAACTCGCCCGTGGCACCGCCTGGCACGAGGTGGTGCTGGTCGGTGTGGCGCTGGCGGTGTCGGCGATCCCGGAGGGGCTGCCGATCGCGCTGACCGTGGCGCTGGCGGTGGCGGTGCGCCGGATGGCCCGGCGGCAGGTGATCGTGCGGCGGCTGGTGGCCATCGAGTCGCTCGGCTCGTGCACCGTGGTGGCCTCGGACAAGACCGGCACGCTGACCGCGAACGAGCTGACCGTCACCCATCTCGCACTGCCCGGATGCGCGCCGTGGGAGGTCACCGGGGTGGGCACGGATCCGGCCGGCACGGTGCTGCTCCCGGGCGGGGACGAGGACGCCGAACTCGCCGCCGCGGAGCGGCTGGCCCGTGCCGGCGTGCTGTGCAACGAGGCGACGCTGGCCGCCACCGACGGGCGGTGGGTCCACCGCGGGGACGCGGTGGACGTCGCGCTGCTGGTGCTGGGGCACAAGCTCGGCATCACCCGCCCGGTCGCGCTGGACAGCAGACCGCAGCTGGCTGCGATCCCGTTCGAGTCCGAGCACGGCTACGCCGCCACCCTGCACGCCGTCGGCGCCCGCACCGCCCGGATCGTGGTCAAGGGCAGCACCGAACGGCTGCTCGGCATGTGCGCCACCATGGCCACTGTGGACGGTGAGCGGCCGATCGACCGCGACCAGATCGGCCGGGCGGCCGAGCAGCTCGCCGCGAGCGGGGAACGAGTACTCGCGCTGGCCGCGCGGACCGTCGAGGGCGGTCCCGGCCAGGACCTGGATCACGACCAGCTGACCGGGATGACCTTCCTCGGGCTGGCCGGGATGAGCGACCCGCTGCGAGCGGACTCCCCGGCCGCCGTCGCGAGCTGCCAGCGCGCCGGGATCACCGTCGTGATGATCACCGGCGACCATCCGGCCACCGCGCTGGCCATCGCCCGCAGGCTCGGCCTGGCCGAACACCCCGGCGACGTCGTCACCGGAACCCAGCTGCACGAGACCACCGGCGACGACGGCATCGACGCGCTGACCAGCCGGGCGAGGGTGTTCGCCAGGGTCGAACCGGCGCAGAAACACGCCATCGTCGCCTCCCTGACCCGGCAAGGCCACGTCGTGGCGGTGACCGGTGACGGCGCCAACGACGCCCCCGCCCTGCACCACGCCCACGTCGGTGTCGCGATGGGCCGCTCCGGCACCGACGTCGCGCGCGAGGCGGCCGAAGTCGTCATCACCGACGACAGGTTCGGCTCCATCGCCGCCGGTGTCGAGGAGGGGCGCAGCGCCTACGCCAACGTGCGCAAGGTCATCCAGCTGCTCATCTCCACCGGCGCGGGGGAGCTCGTGCTGGTACTGACCGCGCTGATCATGGGGCTGCCGTTGCCGCTGCTGGCCGTGCAGCTGTTGTGGCTCAACCTCGTCACCAACGGCATCCAGGACGTCGCGCTCGCGTTCGAGCCCGGCGAGGGCGACGAGATGCGCCGGCCCCCGCGACCGCCGCGCGAACCGGTGTTCAACCGGATCATGGTGGAACGGGTGCTGCTGTCCGCCGCGGTGATCGGCGGGGTCACCCTCGCGGTCTACCGGTGGCTGCTCGCGGCGGGCTGGAGCGCCGAGGACGCCCGCAACAGTGTGGTGCTGCTGATGGTGCTGTTCGAGAACGTGCACGTGTTCAACTCCCGCTCCGAGCTGCGGTCGGCGTTCACCCACGACCCGCGCCGCAACCTCCTGCTCGTCGGCGGCACGGTGTTCGCGCAACTGCTGCACATCGCCGCCATGCACGTGCCCTTCACCCAGGCCGTGCTCGGGCTGCACCCGGTGTCCCTCACGCACTGGGCGAGCCTGCTCGCGCTCGCCGTGACGCTGCTGGTCGCGGTCGAGGCGCACAAGGCGTACTGGCGGCGCCGCACCCCGGTCACCACGAGTCCATAATGGACAGTATCTGGGTCACCGGGACGCTGGTCGGGCTCCTGATCCTGCTCAACGCGCTGTTCGCGGGCACGGAGATCGCCCTGATCTCACTGCGCGAAGGCCAGCTGCGGCAACTGGAGCACCGCGACTCCAAGGCGGCGTCGGCCCTGCTGCGCCTGGTCGCCGAGCCGACCCGGTACCTCGCGACCATCCAGCTCGGCATCACCCTGTCCGGGTTCCTGGCTTCGGCGACGGCGGCGGTTTCCCTGGCCCAGCCGCTGATCCCGCTGCTGGGATTCCTGGGCCGGGCCGCGGAACCGGCGGCCATCGCGGTGGTGACCGCCGCCCTGACGTTCCTGACCCTGGTGTTCGGTGAGCTGGCGCCCAAACGGCTTGCGATGCAGTACGCCCAGCCGTGGGCCCTGATCGCCGCCCGGCCGCTGCACGCGCTCACGGTCGCGACCCGGCCCGCCGTATGGGCGCTGAGCGGGGCGACCGACCTGGCGGCCCGGGCGTTCGGCGGTCTTCCCGGTCCCCGGCGCGAACAGCCCAGCAGCGACGAACTCCGCGAAGTCGTGGTGGGGCATCGCGGTCTCCATCCCGAACAGCGCGCGATCATCGCCGGCGCGCTGGACATCCAGCAGCGCCGCCTGCGCGACATCCTCGTCCCGCGCCGCGCCGTGGTCACGCTCACCGCGGGCACGCCCATCCCAGAGGCGAGGGCGGCGCTGGTGGCCGCCGGCCATTCCCGTGCCCCGGTCTCGACCACCGGGCACCTCGACGACGTCGTCGGTGTCGCGCACCTGCGTGACCTGCTCGCCGACAGCGGCGCAGTCGGCGACGTGAGCCGCCCACCGGTGCTGTTCCCGGAAACGCTGCGAGTCTCCGAAGCGCTGCACCGGTTCAAGGCCGAACGGCAGAAGTTCGCGCTCGTCGTGGCCGAGCGCGGGACCGTCGAGGGGATCGTCACGCGCCAGGACCTGCTGGACGAGATCACCGGCGAGATCGAGGAACAGACCCGGGTCCGCTGGGAACCGGCCGGATCCGTGCTCCTTCCCGGCACGTTCGGCGTGCACGACCTGCCCGACCTCGGGATCAGCCTCACCGATCGGCCGCCCGGCGACTACGTCACGGTCGCCGGCCTCGTCCTCGTCGCGCTCGGCCGCATCCCGCAACAGCCCGGCGACCGCGTGCGGTGCGGCGAGTGGACCATCGAGGTCACCGGCGTCGACCACCACGCCATCACCGGGGTCCGCGTCTGCCCGGCGAGAGTCGCGTGAGCGCGTCGAGACCGGGGCCGGTGTCAGAGCCAGCCGTTGCTGGTGGCGATCCGCACGGCGTCGGTGCGGTTGCGCGCGCCGAGTTTGGTGATGGCGGTGGAGATCCGGTTGCGGACGGTGCCTTCGGACAGGTAGAGGGTGCGGGCGATTTCGGCGATGGCGGCGCCGCTGGTCGTGGCTTGCAGCACTTCTCGCTCGCGCGGGCTGAGCGGGCTGCTTCCGGTGCGGTGGGCGGCCGCGGCGAGGCCGGGGTCGATCACCCGCTGGCCGGCGGCGCATTTGCGGATCGCCTGCGCGAGGGCGGCGGCGGAGGCGTCCTTGACGACGAACCCCGCGACTTCGGCGTCCAGCGCGCGATGCAGGTACCCCGCGCGGCCGAAAGTGGTGACGATCAGGCAGCGGCAGCGGGCGCCGCGCCGGCGTAGCGTCTTCGCCACGGTGAGGCCGTCGCCGCCGGGCATTTCGATGTCGAGCAGCGCGACGTCGACATCGTGCGCGAGTGCCGCCTCGATGGCCTCCTCTCCGGTGGTGGCCTCGGCGGCGACGGTGATGTCGCCTTCCATTTCCAGCAGCGCGCGGATCGCTTCGCGGAACATGCGCTGGTCGTCGGCGAGTAACACGCGGATCGGCTGGTTCATGCCGGCCTGCCGGGGGCGAGGGGGACGTGGACACCTACCGCGAAACCGCCGCCCGCGTGGTTGCCGGCGCAGAGCCGGCCGCGGGCGGACTCGACGCGCTCACGCAGGGTGCGCAGCCCGGATTCGGCTTCCGGCGAGCCACCGTTGCCGTTGTCGGTGACTTCGAGGTGTGCCTGGTGCTGGTCGCTGGTGAGGCTGATCCGGCACTCGGAGGCGGCGCTGTGCCTGAGCATGTTCGTCACGGCTTCTCGCAGTCCCCACGCCAGCACGGCTTCCACCGCCGAGGGCAGCGGGCCGGCGTGGTTGTCCACGACGAGCAGGATCCCGGCGGCGTCGGCCGCGATCCGCGCTCCCGACAGTTCCGAGAGGAGCGTCGGCTGGCGGTAACTGCCGACCGCCTCGCGCACGTCGTCCAGCGCCGTGCGGGCCAGCCGTTGCAGATCCGCCAGTTCGTGGTCGGCTCGCATGCCGTCGGGCAGCGACTTTCTGGCCACCTGGAGTTTGACCAGAATCAGCGACAGCGTATGCCCCAGCAGATCGTGGAGGTCGCGGGCGAACCGTTGCCGTTCCTCCTCGACCGCCAGGCGCTCGATCTCGGCGTGCGCGGCGCGCAGCGCGACGTTGGCACGCTGGAGTTCGCCGATGGCCACCGCGATCGTGCCGACGAGCACGAGCAGCGTGATCATCGTGGGGGCCCAGTAGGGGCTGGGGTTCTGCGGCAGGCGGGTGACCAGCGCGAGCGCGGCGATCAGGTACAGCACAGCCTGCGCCAGGAAGGCTCGTCCGGACCGGAGCGTGAAGCCGAGCAGCACGAGCGGGTAGGCCCACAACAGGAAGAAGCCCAGTGGCGCCTGGGGAAGGGCAACGGCCGCGAGCGTGAGCAGCGCGGTCAGGACGATGAGCGGCCGCGCGGCCCGCCGCCGGCCAGGGCCGAGCCAGAACCACGTGAAGCCGACACCGGTCAGCACGGCCGGCGCGATGCTCAGCGGCACGGTAGTCGCGTGAAGCACGTTGGCCGCCAGCGCCATCAGCCCGGCGAGGAACGCGAGGAGGGGTAGCAGGCCGATCGCGCCCATCACCCACCGCAGCACCGCCGGACTGTCCACAATGGGAAGGCTACTGGAGCCACTCGATGACATTTGTCATCGATCGTGGCCCGGCCGCGATGTGGTGACTTTTCCTACTGGGAGGTCGCGGGCCGGATTCCTATCGTCGGGCGAGCTGCTGCCTCGTCGTGAAGGAGGAACCGTTGTCCGTACCCATACTCCCGTCGCCCGATCGCGGGCCGGGGCCGGCGGTCGTGGCCACGGACCTGGTCAAGGTGTATTCGTCCGGGCCGGCCGCCGTCCGCGCGCTGGACGGTGTCAGCATCGGGTTCGCCGGGGGCGAGTTCACCGCGATCATGGGTCCGTCCGGTTCCGGGAAATCGACGCTCATGCACTGCCTGGCCGGGCTGGATGAGGCGACGTCCGGATCGGTGCGCCTCGGCGGGACCGAACTGACCGGGTTGCGCGACAAGGAACTGACCCGCCTGCGCCGCGACCGCGTCGGGTTCGTCTTCCAGGTGTTCAACCTGCTTCCCGCGCTGACCGCGGAACAGAATATCCGGCTGCCCCTGGAACTCGCCCGGCGAAAGCCGGACAAACTCTGGTGGGACACGGTCATCGACACGCTCGGGCTCGCTCCGCGGCTACGGCACACCCCCAGCCAGATGTCCGGCGGCCAGCAGCAGCGGGTCGCGTGCGCACGCGCGCTGATCACGCGGCCGGACGTGGTCTTCGCCGACGAGCCGACCGGGAACCTGGACTCCCGCGCCGGAGCCGAACTCCTGTCCTTCCTGCGGCTGTGCGTCCAGCGGCTCGGCCAGACCATTGTGATGGTCACGCACGACCCGGCCGCCGCGTCACACGCCGACCGCGTCGTGTTCCTCGCCGACGGGAAGCTGATCGGCGAGGAACATGCGCCGACCCCCGAAAGCGTGCTGGACCGGCTGAAGTCGTTGGGGAAGTGAGCGGCGATGCTACGCAGCACCCTCGCCGGTATCCGCGCGCACAAGCTGCGCCTGGCGCTGGCGACGCTCGCCATCACGTTGGGCGTCGCGTTCGTGGCCGGAACGTTGATCCTCACCGACACCGCCCAGCGATCCTTCTACGCCGACTTCGCGGCGGCCGCCCGCCACGTCGACGCCGCTGTGAGACCGGCGCCGGATGCTCAGCAAAAGCCCTGGATCGCGGCCACCACGCTGAACACCGTCCGCGACACACCGGGAGTCGCCGCCGCGGTCGGCCGGGTCACCGGGCCGGCTTCGCTGCTCGACCACGCGGGGCGTGCCCCGCAGCGGGGTAGCGCCATCGCCATCTCGCCCGACCCGCAGTTGCAGCCCTACCGCGTCGTCAGCGGGAGACTGCCCCAGTCCGCCCGCGAAGCCGTGCTCGATCAGGACACCGCCCAGGCCGACGGATACACCGTCGGAGCCACCCTCCAGGTGCTGGACCAGCAGCATCGCCTCATGCGGTACCGGCTGGCCGGCATCATCGATCTCGGCGTCGCCAAGGGACTCAACGGCGCCACCGTCATCGGGCTCGCCCCCGACGCGGCACTGGCACTGACCGGCCGGCCCGGCTACGACGAGATCGACGCGCGGGCGGCACCGGGTGTCAGCCAGGCGCAGCTTGCCCAGCGGGTGCGCACGGCGGTGGGGTCCCCACACGACGAGGTGGTCACCGGCACGCAACTGGCGAAGGACCAGGCCGACGCGTCAGTCAAGTTCACCGACCTCTTCCTGCAGATCCTGCTGATCTTCGCGCTGGTCGCGCTGCTGGTCGCCGCGCTGGTCATCAACAACACCTTCAGCATCCTGGTGGCCCAGCGCACCCGGGAATTCGCGCTGCTGCGCTGTGTGGGGGCGACGCGCCGCCAGGTCCTCACCGCGACGCTGGCGGAATCCTCGCTGGCCGGCGTTGTGGCGTCGGCTGCCGGGGTACTGGCCGGTCTCGGCGCCGCACTGGGGATGCGGGCGGTGTTTTCCTGGACCGGCACGCCCATCGCGACCGGCAGCGGGGTGGTGCTCAGCCCCAGGACAGCGCTGATCTCGCTGGCCCTCGGCGTCGTGGTCACGGTGTTTTCCGCGCTGCTGCCCGCGCGCGGCGCGAGCGCGATCGCGCCGTTGGCCGCGTTGCGGCACCAGCCGCACGCGGGCGAGGCGATGCGGCGAACGAGGCGGCCCCGGGTAGTGATCGCGGCGATCGTCGGCGCGGTGGGCCTGGCGCTGACCTACCTGGGCGTCGAGAGTTCCAGCCGCACGGGGTTCTTCGAGATCGCCGCGGGCGGCTGCGTCCTGTTCCTGGCCGTGCTGGCGGCGGGACCGCTGGTGGTGGGGCCGCTGGTGCGGGTGCTGGGGTGGGTGCCGGGGCGGATCATCGGCGGCCCGGCGCGGCTGGCGGTCGCCAACGTGCGCCGCAATCCGGGACGGGCCGCCGCGACGACGGCGGCGCTGACGATCGGCACCACGCTGGCGACGGTGTTCGCCATCGTCACCATGTCGATGCAGGCGTCCGCCACCACCTCGATTGCCCGGCACTATCCCTTCGACTACCTTGTGACCGGCCCCGGCGGGATCCCCCCGGCCGTGACCGACCAGCTACGCCACCTTCCGCAACTGTCCACAGTGGCCGAGGTGTATCAGGGAACGGTCACCGTGAACGCGTCGCCGCAGCAGGTGGACGCGCTCGAGCCGGTGGCCTACTCGACGATGGTCCGCCCGCGGATGATCGACGGCGCGATGACCGACCTGCGACCGGGAACCGTGGCCGTAAGCTCGGGCGCACTCGCCGCGCTGCACGCGCACGACGGCGGCACGGTCACGATCGACGTTCCCAACGCGGCGCCACGAACGGCTCGGGTGGCCGCGGTCTATGCGATCGATCAGGGGGAAACGCTTCCGCCGCTGCTCCTCCCGCTCTCGGACTACCTCCGTGACTTCGCGCCCACGACAGCGCAGTCCGTGCTGATCTTGACCAAACCCGGTGTCCCGCCGAGCGAATCCCTGGCCGCGATCGAACGGGCCACCGGCGCCACCGCGCTGACGATCACCAGCGCTGCCGACTACAAGGCCCAGCTCACCAGCCGAATCAGCCAGGTCCTTGGAGTGTTCGGGGCCCTGCTGAGTATCGCCGCGCTGATCGCCCTGATCGGTATCGCCAACACCCTGTCGCTGTCGGTCATCGAGCGCACCCGCGAATCGGCCGTGCTGCGAGCCATCGGCCTGACCAAACGCCAGTTGCGCCTCACCCTGACGATCGAGGCGGTGCTGGTGACGCTGCTGGGCGTTGCCACCGGACTCGCCCTGGGCATCCCCTACGCCTGGGCCACCGTGCACCTGTTCCTCCGGCAAACCGGCGAGGGCGCCTTCGCGCTGCCGACCGGCCAGATCCTGCTCTACGTCGCGCTGACAGTGCTCGCCGCCGTCCTGGCCTCGGTGTTCCCCGCGCACCGCGCGACGAAAACCCCACCCATCACCGCGACCAGCGAAACCTAACCCGCGGCGGAGGTCACCCGCCCGCTACGTGCTTGATCCTGTCCACAATGGATCGCGGTCGGCGCGCTCGCCAGAACCTACCGGGCCTTCGTGCCCGCCGCCAGGAAGAGCGGGTAGGCGGCGCCGTCCCTGACCACCTCGTAGACCTGCTCGACGTGGACATCGGCGAACCCCGCCGATTCGAGCCGGGCGGACAGGTCGCCGGTGTCGAACCCGTGGTGGCCGTGGAAGTCGCCGCCGTCGTGAAACGAGCCGTCCTCTTTGACGAGGTCGACCACGCAGAGGTGCCCGCCCTCGTCGAGTAGGCTCGCGAAAGCGTCCAGCACGGGCGTCAGGTCCGGGATGTGGTGCAGCGCCATCACCGTGACGATCAGGTCGAAACGTTCGCCGGGGACACTTCCGGCGGACAGGTCGAGGTCCCAGATGCGAGTGTTCGCGGGCAGGGCTCCCGTCGCCAGCTTGCCGCGCATGACGTCCCGCATGCCGGCCGACGAGTCCGCGAGAGTGATCGGACCGACGCCGTCGGCGAGTTGCTGCGAAACGAGCCCGGTGCCCGCCCCGTACTCGAGCACGCGCGTCGATCCGGTCGGCGCCACGACCCGGCGGATGGCCGCCGCGACCACCCGGGCACGCTCGGTCTTGGCTTCGTCGTCCCAGGTCGCGGCCTTCTCGTCGAACGAGCTCACGCCGTCCCGCCTTTCTCGTCGTCGATCGTGCCGACCAGCCTAATGACCCCGGGTTTCCGCCGTTCGACCAGTGCATGTGCGGGTCGCGAGCGGCCGGGGGGTAGCCACGAAGGGGTGAATCATGTTCGTATGGATGGCGCGAAACCCGCTTCGAAGGCCGTCGGGAAGCCATCCGGAGGGTGTGCATGCGCAGTGAGAGGCTGGACAGTCTGGTCATCGGTGACGTGCTCCGGCAACGCGCGGTAACGCACCGTTCCGAGGTGTTCCTCAAGTTCCACGAGGGCGAACTCAGCTACGGCGAGGTCGACTCGATGACCGACTGGGTGGCGAACGGACTCGCCGCGCACGGCGTCGGCCGCGGCCAGCACGTCGCGGTCATGCTGCCCAACTGCGCCGACTTCCTGTACACGATCTTCGCGCTCGCCCGCCTCGGTGCCGTGGCCGTGCCGGTGAACGTCGCCCACCAAGGCGAGTTGCTCGCGCATGTGCTGGCCAGCTCCGACTCGTCGACGCTGATCATCGACGGCGCCTACGCCGATCGCATCATCCCCCTCGCGCACCGGCTCCCCGGGCTGGGCAGGGTGATCGTCCGCGGACCTGCCCGCCCGGTCGGCAAACCGACATTGGCGTTTTCGGAGCTGCTGGCCCACGGCGCCGAGCCGGTCAGCCGGCCCGTGGCGTTCTCCGATCTGCACGCGATCATGTACACGTCCGGCACCACGGGCCCGTCGAAGGGCGCGATGTGCTCGCACGCGCTCGGGCTGACCTGCGCGATCGACTCGCTCGACTACCTGGACAGGTGGGGCAAGACGATCTACTGCCCGCTGCCGCTGTTCCACGCCGCGGGCCTGTGGGACGGCGTGTTCTCGGCGATGCTGGGCGGCGGCGCGATAGCGGTGACCGACCGGTTCCACGCTTCGCGGTTCTGGGACGACGTGCGCGCGTTCGGCGCCGAGGTGTGCATGAGCGTGTTCTCGATGATCCCGATCCTGCTGAACAGGCCGGAAACCCCGCGGGACAAGGACCATCCGCTCGACACGTTCTACATGGGAAAGTCCATTTTGGATGCTCCGCTGCTGGAACGGTTCGGGGTGCGCTCGGCGGAGACGTACACCAGCACCGAGGCCGGAATCGTGACCGGCAGCCCGTACGGCGAGTGGCGGCTCGGGTCGTGCGGGACGCCGAACGAGCGGCGGTTCGAGGTCGGCGTGGTGGACGCCCATGACCGCCTGCTCGGGCCCGGCGAGCCCGGTGAGCTGGTCGTGCGGCCCAAACAGCCCTTCGTGATCACCACCGGCTACTACGGTGCCCCGGAGGCGACCGCCGAGGCGTTCCGGAACCTGTGGTACCACACCGGGGACCGGGGCTACCGGGACGAGGACGGCTACTACTTCTTCCTCGACCGGATGAAGGACGCGATCCGCCACCGGGGCGAGAACATCTCCGCGTTCGACATCGAGTGCGAGGTGAACCTGCACCCGGACGTGATCGAATGCGCGGCCACCGGGGTGCCCTCCGAGCTCGAGGAGGAGGACGTCAAGCTGACCGTCGTGCTGCGGCCGGAGGCGGCGCTGGACCCGGACGAGCTGGTCGGGTTCTGTGAAGACCGGCTGCCCCGGTTCATGGTGCCGAGGTACGTGGAGTTCGTGGACGCCTTGCCGAGAACCCCGACGGACAAGGTCGCCAAGTACAAGCTGAAGGAACAGGGCGACCACGGCCTCACGGCGTCGACCTGGGATCGCGAGGCGGGCCAGGGCCGCCGCGCGGAAAGGACGGCATGAACTGGGAGGACTCGCCCGAGGAGGCGGCGTTCCGGCAGGAAGTGCGGGCGTTCATCGGCGAACGTTTCCCGGCCGGGTACGTCCCCGACCACGACGACGAGCACTCGATGGAGCCGGAGGACGTGTGGGGCTACAACTGGCCGGTCGACCGGTCCTCCGCTGATCCGGCTCGCCGGGAAGGCGCACGCCGATGGGCGAGCGCGCTGGCGGAACGGGGATGGATCGCCCCGCACTGGCCGCGGGAGTACGGCGGCGCCGGGCTGTCCGCGCTGCTGGAGTTCGTGCTGCAGGAGGAGATGATGCGCGCGCGGGTGCCGACCGTGAACGGCATCGGCGCGTTCCTGCTCGGCCCGACCTTGCTGGCGCACGGCACCGACGAGCAGAAGGCCGAGCACCTGCCGAGGATCGCGCGCGGCGAGGCGACCTGGGCGCAGGGGTTCTCCGAGCCCGGCGCCGGATCCGACCTCGCGGGACTGCGCACCCGCGCCGTACGGGACGGGGACGACTACGTGGTGACCGGCCAGAAGGTCTGGACCTCTCTGGGTCAGTACGCCGACTGGCTGTTCGTGCTCGTCCGCACCGATCCCGACGCGAAGAGGCACCGGGGTATCACGTTCCTGGTGCTGGACGCGAAGACACCGGGAGTGACCATCCGCCCGATCACCGACATCCGCGGCGCCGCCCCGTTCGCCGAGATCTTCCTCGACGAGGTGCGGGTGCCGGTGGCCAACCGCGTCGGTGCGGAGAACAAGGGCTGGTACGTGGCGATGGACGCGCTGTCGTTCGAGCGCGCGGGCATCGGGGCGTGCGTGAAGATGGAGCAGGCGCTCGCCGACCTGGTGACGTACCTGCGCTCCGACGAGGGCAACCGCTTCGCCCGCGCCGACCGCGGCGCGCTGCGGCACGAGATCGCACGCCGGTACGCCGAGATCAGGGTCGCGTACAACCTCGCCAGGTACACGGTTTCGGTGCAGGCCAAGGGCGGCGTGCCGGGCTACGAAGCCTCGGTGAACCAGCTGTTCGGCGCCGAACTGCTGCAGCGGCTCGCGCGGACCGGCGCCTCGGCGTTCGGCCCGTTCTCCCAGCTGTGGCAAGGCAAGGACGCGCCGTTGCACGCGACGTACGCGCATCTGCGCGCGGACGCGGTTGCGGCTACCTTCCTGGGTGGGACGACGGAAATCCAGCGTAACGTGATCGCCACCCGCGGACTCGGACTCCCCAGGGAATAGAAGGAAAGAGAAGGAGCACATGGACGAGACGCTTGACGTGCAGATCAAAGATCGAGTGGCCTGGCTGACGCTCAACCGCCCGGACAAGCTCAACGCGCTGACCCCGGGCACCTTGCACGAGCTGCGCCGGGTGTTCACCGAGATCGACGACGACGAGAACGTCTGCGTTGCGGTGCTCCGGGGTGCGGGTGAGCGGGCCTTCTGCGCCGGGATGGACGTCGACTGGTCGGAGGGACTGACCAAGGCAGACCGGATCGAGCAGGGCAGGCTCGGCGAGAAGACGTTCGCGATGATGTCACGACTGTCCATTCCGGTCTTCGCCGCGGTGCACGGGTACGCCGTCGGCGGCGGGCTGGAACTGGCGCTGGGCGCGGATTTCATCGTGGCGCACGAGAACGCGAAGCTGGGCCTGGTGGAGATCACGCTGTCGGCGCGCCCGCCGTACCAGCCGAAGTTCATGAACGGCCGGGAGGACCCGGACCAGCCCGAGGTCGGCGGGTCCGCGCCCGGCTGGGGCGGGGTCAAACGGCTGCCACAGCGGATCGGCAAGGCGCTCGCCATGGAGATGCTGTTCACCGGGATCCGGCTGGATGCCGGCCGCGCGCTGCGGATGGGCCTGGTCAACGACGTCTACGGCGCGGACGAGTTCGACTCGCGGGTCGAGGAGCTGGCGACCCGGATCGCCGCGATGAACCGGTACAACCTGCGCCTGGTCAAGGAACTCGTGCAGAACGGCTACGACTGGATCGAACCCCACCCGTCCTGAAATCGTTTGAAGGTGGTTTGCGTGGCGGCGCGGGTGGCGGAACCTGAGGCGGCGCAAGCTGTGTCCCACACAGCAAGCGGCTCCGCCGCTTCAAAAGACAGAAAGGAGCAGCCAGATGCGGATCTACCGGATCGACCATGTCGCGCAGCTGGTCCCCGACCTGGACGGGCAGGTTTCGTTGCTGCGTAACGTCTTCGGGTTCCGGCCGACAAGCCACTGGGACAACCCGGAGCAGGGCGTCAAGGGCGTCCGGCTCGCCGTGCCCGGCAGCTGGGGGCAGGACTGGGTGGTGCTCTCGCCCTCGGGCGGGAGTTCGCCATTGCAGTCCACTTTGGATGAGCAGAAGGGCAGGCCGGGCTTCCACCACGTCGGCGCCGAAGTGCCCGACCTGGACGCGGTGCGCGCCGAGCTGGACAAGCGCGGACTGGCCTATGTGGACTCCGGGCACGGCTGGATCGAGGCGTCGCTGACCCCGCCGGAGCACGGGCCGGGCGTGCGGTTCCGGCTGCGCGGCACCGGAAGCCTGGCGCTGGCCGGTGACGAAAACGCCGAGCCCGTCGCCTTCTCCGAAGCGGCAGGCCCGGCAGTCGGGATCGTCACCATGGACCACATCTGCCAGGCGTACCCGGATCGCGAGGCGCTCGCCCAGTGGTACGCGGACCTCGCCGGGTTCCTGCCGATCTGGAAGACGCCGATCGACGAGCTGCCCGATATGGCGGACCTGGTGCTGAACATCCCGGGCTCCTCGGTGTGCTGGGAGATCATCATGCCGCGCGGCGAGGACTCGTTCATCGACCGGTTCCTGGCGAAGAACGGGACCTCGGTGCACCATGTGACCTTCCAGGTGGCTGACTGGGAGGCGGCGCGCGCGGCGCTGGCCCAGCACGGGATCGAGCCGTTCGACGACGAGGAGGGCGTCACCGACGGGGCGGCCTGGAAGCACACCTTCGTCCACCCGAAACAGACCGGAGGCGTGCTGGTGCAGCTGTTCTGGGAGGAGAAGCCGGGCGTGTGGGTCCGGTCCGACAAGATCCCGGTGGACGCCTAGTGGACCTGACGCTGACCGAGGACCAGCAGCTGGTCCAAGCCACGGCCCGGGAATTCCTGGCCGGACGTTCCGGTGTGGACGGATCCGGGCTGTGGAAGGAGATCGTCGAGCTCGGCTGGACCGGGCTGGCGGTGCCGGAGCCCTACGGGGGCGTCGGCGCGGACTTCCTCGACGTGTGCCTGGTCGCCGAAGAGTTGGGCCGCGCCGGGGTGGCGACGCCCTTCGTGCCGACCGCCGCCGCCGCGTCGGTGATCGCCGGATCCGGTACCACGGAGCAGGCGCGGCAATGGCTGCCGGGGGTCGCCGATGGCAGGACGATCGGCTACGCGCGCGCAGAGCCGGGCGGGCGCTGGGGCGCCGCCGGATCCGACCTGACCGCGACCCCGGCCGGCGATGGGTACACCGTCGAGGGCCGTGCGCTGTTCGTGCCGTTCGCGCTGGAGGTGGCCGACCTGCTGGCGGTCGCCGCCACGCCGGACGGCACGGCCGCCGCGCTCGTCGAGGGGGGCGCGCCGGGGATCACCGGTGAGCGCCTCGACGTGGTCGGCAACGAACCGGTCTACACGGTGTTGTTCGACGGTGTTTCCGTTTCCGGGGAACGATTTCTCCCCGGGAAGGAGTCCACCGTGGACGCCGCGACGGCGTACGCCACGGTCCTGAAATGCGCGGAGATGGTCGGCGGCGCGCAGGCCGTGCTGGAGCTGACCGTGGACTACGCCGGGCAGCGCCGCCAGTTCGGCAAACCGGTCGGCGCGTTCCAGGCGGTGCAGCACCACTGCGCGAACATGGCGATCGAGGTGCTGGGGTCCCGGTTCGCCACCTACGAGGCGGCGTGGCGGCTCGGCACCGGGTCGGACGCCACCACCGAGGTCAGCACCGCGAAGGCGGTCGTCAGCGAGGCCTACGAGCGCGTCTGCGCACTGGGCCACCAGGTGCACGGCGCCATCGGGTTCACGGCCGAGCACGACCTGCACCGCTATCTCCGCCACGCCACCGCGGCGGCGCTCACCTACGGCGACGCGGACTTTCACCTCGACAGGCTTGCCACTCACCTCGGCCTGTAGAGGTCGCGATACCGGGCCAGCCGGCCGAGATCGCGAAGCTCGCGTCGTTCCTCGCGAGCGACGACGCCGCGTTCATCCACGGCGCTGGCTACCTCATCGACGGTGGCTTGGACCCTCCCTTGAGGACATGTACCGGGTCATGGTGGTGCTCAAGGACCGGCGGAACAGGTCGAACGAGGAGTTCAGGAAGGTTTCACGGGCCTTCTCCGCGGTTGCGCCCAGGCACACGACGGACTGCAGCGCGGTGGTGATCCCCTCCGGATGGTCATGGCACCGTCCAGTGGTGTCGAGCGGGGGACCGGTTGCCGAGCCACAGGAGCGCGATGGCGCCGGCCTGGATCGCGGTGACGGTGACGATCAGGGTCGGGATCGAGTAGTCGTAGAGCGCGCCGGTCAGCGCGCCGCCGGCGAGGGTGGCGCCGCCGAGGATGCCGGCGAAGATGCCGTAGGCGGTGGCCCGCCGGGTGCTGGGGACGAGATCGGCGACGACGGCGCGCAGGGTGGATTCCTGCACGCCGACGGCGGAGCCCCACAGCACGGCGCCGAGGATGGTGAGGCCGGGGGTGTTGGTGAACGCCAGCAGTGGCACGGCGGCCGACAGCAGGGGGAGCGCGATGAGGGTGCGGGCGCCGATCTTGTCGTAGAGCCAGCCGGTGGCCAGGGCGGCGAGCGCGTCGGCGGCCATGGCGGCGGCGTAGACGAGCGGCACCGCCGCGGTGGCGAGCAGGTGGCGTTCGACGAGGTGGAACGACAGCACGCCGAAGGTGGCGAAGCCGGCCATGGTGGTGGCGGTGAAACCGCCGTAGACCCAGAACGCCCGGGGCAGCCGGCCGGGCTCGCGGGTGGCCGGAGCGTTCGCGGCACCGGTTTCGTACGCGATCGGGTCGGGCACGCGGCCGCGCAGCCATACCAGCAGCGCGAGTGCGGCGACGCCGGGGATGGCGAGCACGCCGAGGGCGGGGGTGTAGTCGTCGTGGGTGAGGGCCAGTATCCCGGCGACGGTCAGGGGGCCGAGGAGAGCGCCGATCTGGTCGAGGGCTTCGTGGACCGCGAAGCCGCGGCCGCGCCCCACCGCCGCGGTGGCGTGGGACAGCAGTGTGTCTTTCGCCGGTGAGCGGACGGCCTTGCCGACCCGTTCGGCGATCACGAGGGCGCACGCGAGCCAGAGCAGCCCGGTCACGCCGAGGAGCGGGACGGTGGCGGCGGTCAGCGCGTAGCCGCTGATCGTCCAGGCCCAGAAGTGGCGGGTGCGGTCGGCCAGCGGGCCGGAAACCAGCCGCAGCCCGAGCGCGGCGGCTTCGCCCGCCCCGGTGACGACCCCGACCACGAGCGCGGACGCGCCCAGCGATGCCAGCAACGGGCCGGTGATCGAACGGGCGCCCTCGTACACGAAGTCCATCAGCAGGCTGACCGTGCCGAACGCGGTCACGAACCGCCACGGCGACATCCGGGACCCGGCGCCGACCGGGTTCACCGACCCACCGCGCCCGGATGCGGTGCACACGCGGGAGGCGCACACTGGGCACAGCCGTCCGCGATTCGGGGTGAGCCGACATGACAACTGCTGGCGGGCATATGTCACATCATGCGCTCTCGATGCGGGGCGCGCGGATCCCGGCCGGCCGGGGCATGCTCAGTGGCGGGCTGCTGGTGCTACTGGGCATCTGGGGCGGGCTCGTCCCGTTCTGGGGCCCGCAGTTCGGCTACGCCTACACCCCCGACAGCACCTGGACCTGGACGTGGGGCCGGCTGTGGCTGGAGGTCCTGCCCGCCGCCGCGGCGATCCTCGGCGGTATCGGGCTGGCCGTCGCGACCACTCGCGCGGTCGGTGTGGCGGCGGGCTGGCTCGCCGCGGCCGGGGGCGCGTGGTTCATCCTGGGCCCGGTCCTTTCCGTGCTGTGGACCGGTGGTCCGCCGGATGCCGGGCAACCGGCGGGCGCGACCACGGTGGGCCGGGTCGTGCAGGAGATCGGGTTCTTCTCCGGGCTCGGGGTGGTGATCCTGTTCGTCGCCGCGGTCGCGCTCGGCCGGTTCAGCATGGGCGCGCAGCCGCGAGACCTGGAAACGCCGGCCGACGGGCCCGGCGACGCGGCCTGATCCGCGAGCGCGCCTCGTCGCTGGCGAGGAGGAAGGCCACGTCGGCGACCCTCCCGTCTGCGCCGCGGCGCTCGGTATCGCTCGCTGGGCCGGCTGAGGTCAGCGACCCGGCATGATGCCGAAGGCGCGGATCTTGCGATAGATGGTGGCGCGCGACATGCCGAGTTCCGCCGCGGCCCTCTCCTTGTTGCCGTAGTGCGCCGCGAGGCTGCGGACGATGGCGTCCCGTTCGATCGACTCGAGCTGGGTGAGCCGGCGCCGCGTGACGGTCCGGCATTCCGCCGGGAGGTCGGTGACCTCGATCGTGCCCGACCGGTGCTGTCGCGACACCTCGGCCAGTACCCGGTCGAGCTGGCGGATGTTCCCGGTCCACGGCAGCCGCATGAGCTGGCGCAGGCACGCGTCCGAGAGCGCCAGGTCGGGGCGCTTGGCGTGGCGGGCCAGCAGGTACGGCACCAGGCGGCGCACGTCGTCGATCCGGTGACGCAGTGGCGGCACCTCGACGGTGTGCGCGAAGAACGGCATCAGCCATCCGGCCGCGTCGGGGCCGCGTGAGGTCTCACTGAAAGTCACGGCGACCCAGGCGGGCGCCTTGCCCGGTGCGCCTCCCTGCCAGCCCGTGAACAGGTCGGTGAGGCGCCGCATGCCTTCGGTGCCCAGCGTGTCGGCGTGCCGCAGGACCACGACCGGCGCGTCGCCTCCGGCCACCTCGTCGGCCAGCGCGCCCGCCCAGGACTCGTAGTCGTCGACACCCTCGCAGTCCTGGACGATCAACCTGCCACTCGGCGCGTGGTGACGCGCGATCGCCTGCGCCAATGCGGCCTTCCCGCTGCCGCGCTCGCCGGTCAGCACCAGCCAGCTTCCGCCGGTGAAGCTCGCCTGCGCGGCGCCACAGGTCTGCCGCCAGGCCGGGCTGGTGCCGACCACGCCGGGCAGGTGCAGATCGGCGCGCCCGGCCGTGCGCGGCGCGGCGGCCTGGTTCTTGACGCGGAACACTCCGCCGGCGAGCACCGAGCCGCTGTACACGGGCCGGTATTCCAGCCGGGCGACCACGCCCGAGGGCAGGTCGGCCAGCACGGTGACGGGTTTGGTCGCTCCGGCGACGTCGGCGCTGTGCGTGAGCAGTGCCGCCCGGTCGGCCACGTCGTAGAGCTCCTGCGCGTGGTTGTTGACCATCACGACGTCCTCGTTGACGGCGAGGATCGCGCCCGATCCACGCTGGCAGGACGCGAGGTACTCGCGGAAGAGCGCCAGCTCGCGAGCGCCGACGCCGGCGAGCATCGCCTCCTCGATCTGCCGTGCCGTCCGGCCCGCCAGAGTCAGCAGCAGCGGGCCCGGGGTGCCCGCCCAGGAGGTCAGGTCGAGCACGCCGACCAGGTGACCGCGGACCGGATGGTAGATCGGCGCCCCGGCGCATTCGAAGTCCGCCAGGCGGCTGTTGAAATGCTCGAATCCCGACACCAGCACCGGCTTCTGGCATTCGAGGGTGGTGCCGATCCCGTTCGTCCCGATCGAGTCCTCGGCGTAGCTGTACCCGGGGGCGAGCGAGATCCGGTCCAGCCCGGAGTCGAGCGCGCGATCCACACTGGACCGGCGCACCACCAGCCCGTCGGCGTCGGTGAGCACGATCGCGACCTCGTGGCTGACCAGTTCGGTGCACAGGTTGTCGAGGATCGGCGTGGCGCTGCGCACCAGCAGGCACTCCTCGTCGCGGTCGGCGACGAAGATGGGGTCCGGTTCGTCGGCGTCGATCCGGTGTTCGAGCGCGCGCCGCCAGGACGCGGAGATGATGTCCCGCACGCCGGGAAGTTCGGGCACCGGGCGCGACAGGAACTTTTCCCGCAGGACGCCGACCTGCGAATCCGACAGGTGTTCTCGCCTCGTCACCACCGTCTCCTTCGACGTCGAGTGCCGGGTCACCGCAGTCATTGACCCACACGACCCATCGTGGCGGGCGCCTGCGGATTCCCCGGTCTCACATTGAGACAGAACTTACCTGCGATCCGCAACACACTCTCCCCCGTCAGTGACGACTGCCGGGCGGCGAGACCCCGGCCGCAAGGAGGCTGAATTGAGCAGGCAGAGTCTCACCAAGGCGCATAACAAGATCACGGAGCTGTCGTGGGAACCGACGTTCGCGACGCCGGCGACCCGCTTCGGGACGGACTACACGTTCGAGAAGGCACCGAAGAAGGACCCGCTCAAGCAGATCATGCGGTCGTACTTCCCGATGGAGGAGGAAAAGGACAACCGCGTCTTCGGCGCGATGGACGGCGCGATCCGGGGCAACATGTTCCGGCAGGTGCAGCAGCGCTGGCTGGAGTGGCAGAAGCTGTTCCTGTCCATCATCCCGTTCCCGGAGATCTCGGCGGCGCGCGCGATGCCGATGGCGATCGACGCCGTGCCGAACCCGGAGATCCACAACGGACTCGCGGTGCAGATGATCGACGAGGTCAGGCACTCGACGATCCAGATGAACCTCAAGAAGCTGTACATGAACAACTACATCGACCCGGCCGGGTTCGACATCACGGAGAAGGCGTTCGCGAACAACTACGCGGGCACCATCGGCCGGCAGTTCGGTGAAGGGTTCATCACCGGCGACGCGATCACCGCCGCCAACATCTACCTGACCGTGGTCGCGGAGACCGCGTTCACCAACACGCTGTTCGTCGCGATGCCCGACGAGGCCGCGGCCAACGGCGACTACCTGCTGCCGACCGTGTTCCACTCGGTGCAGTCCGACGAGTCCCGGCACATCAGCAACGGCTACTCCATCCTGCTGATGGCGCTGGCCGACGAGCGCAACCGCCCGCTGCTCGAGCGCGACCTGCGCTACGCCTGGTGGAACAACCACTGCGTGGTGGACGCGGCCATCGGCACCTTCATCGAGTACGGCACCAAGGACCGCCGCAAGAACCGCGAATCCTACGCGGAGATGTGGCGCCGCTGGATCTACGACGACTACTACCGCAGCTACCTGCTCCCGCTGGAGAAGTACGGCCTGGTGATCCCGCACGACCTGGTCGAGGAGGCGTGGAACCGGATCACGAACAAGTTCTACGTGCACCGGGTGGCACAGTTCTTCGCCACCGGCTGGCCGGTCAACTACTGGCGCATCGACGGCATGACCGACGCCGACTTCGAGTGGTTCGAGGAGAAGTACCCGGGCTGGTACAACCAGTTCGGCAAGTGGTGGGAGGCCTACAACCGGCTGGCCCGCCCTGGCCGCAACAAGCCGATCGCGTTCGAGGACGTCGGCTACGAGTACCCGCACCGCTGCTGGACCTGCATGGTGCCCTGCCTGGTCCGCGAGGACATGGTGGTGGACAAGGTCGACGACCAGTGGCGGACCTACTGCTCGGAGACCTGCGCCTGGACCGACAAGGTCGCCTTCCGTCCCGAGTACGAGGGCCGGGAAACCCCCAACATGGGCCGGCTCACCGGGCAGCGCGAGTGGGAGACGCTGCACCACGACCGCGATCTCGCCGACATCGTGAAGGACCTCGGCTACGTCCGCGACGACGGCAAGACCCTCATCCCGCAGCCGCACCTGGACCTCGACGATCCGAAGAAGCTGTGGACGCTCGACGACCTGCGCGGCATCCGGTTCGCGAGCCCGAACGTGACGCTCAACGAGATGTCCGACGCCGAACGTGAGCAGTGGGCCGCGGCCTACCGCGCCAACCCGAACGTCACGGCCGCCTGACGGTCCTGGAGGACCAGCGGACGGCGGCGGTGGTGGCTTGCGTGCGACTGGGGTTCGCCGCCGCCGTCCGTTCCCGAGAATCGAGAGACCACATGGCCGATAAGCATCGCATCTCCTTCGAACCCGTCGACATCGAGATGGAGGTCGGCGAGGACGAGAAGATCCTGGACGCCGCGTTCCGCCAGGGCATCCACCTCATGCACGGCTGCCGCGAGGGGCAGTGCTCGGCGTGCAAGTCCTACGTGCTGGACGGCGAGATCCAGATGGAGCGCTACTCGACGTTCGCCTGCAACGACGCCGAGGTCGAGGAGGGCTATGTGCTGCTGTGCCGGGCACACGCCTTCAGCGACTGCACCATCGAGCTGCTCAACTTCGACGAGGACGAGCTGCTCAACTCCGCCCCGCTGCAGGAGATCCGGACCGAGGTCGTGGAGATCGTGCCGCACACCCACGACATCGTGGGCCTCAAGCTCAAGCCGGTCGACCCGCCCGCGTACGAGTTCAAGCCCGGCCAGTACGCCGATCTGACCATCCCGGGCACCGACGAGCGCCGGTCGTTCTCCATGGCGACGATACCGTCCACAACGGACCACATCGAGTTCGTCATCAAGAAGTACCCCGGTGGCCGGTTCTCCTCGTTGCTGGACAGCGGAATCGAGGTCGGCGCGACGATCGGGCTGACCGGTCCCTACGGCAACTTCACCCTCAAGAACGGGCACGTGCTCCCGCTGGTGCTGATGGCGGGCGGGGCCGGAATGGCGCCCGTGCTCGGCCTGCTGCGCCACCTGAGCGAGACCGGCGACCCGCGCCGGATCCGCTTCTACTACGGCGCACGCACACCCGCGGACCTGTTCTACCTGGACGAGATCCGGGCACTGGGTGAACGTCTCGGGGACTTCGGGTTCGTCGTCGCGCTTTCGGAATCCACCGAGGGCGCCGAGGAACTCGGTGTCACCGCGGAGCAGGGGATGGTCACCGACGTCGTGGCGGCCAGGGAGCCCGAGTTGCACCGCACCGAGGTCTACCTGTGCGGGCCGCCGCCGATGGTGGACGCCGCTCTCGAGCTGGCGTCGCGGCAGGGCGTACCGGATGACCAGGTGTTCTACGACAAGTTCACCACGTCGGTTCGTGACGAGTAGACAGAGGAGATCTCAATGGCGAGCAGTGCGACACCGAAGGTGCGCAGTTTCCCGAAAGTGGAGTTCACCGACTCCGAGGCCGGCGCGCTGGAGTTCCCCAGCTCCTCCAGCCGCACCTACAACTACTTCAAGCCGGCGAAGCTCAGGGCGACGGTGTACGAGGACGTGACCGTCGACGTGCAGCCGGACCCCGAGCGGCACCTGACCCAGGGCTGGATCTACGGCTTCGGCGACGGCCCCGGCGGCTACCCGCAGGAATGGACGACCGCGAAGTCATCGAACTGGCACGCCTTCCTCGACCCGAACGAGGAGTGGGAGCAGACCATCTACCGCAACAACTCCGCGGTGGTGCGGCAGGTCTCCCTGTGCCTGGGGAACGCCAAGCGCGCGGGCGCCTACGGCAACTGGAACCCGGCCTGGCAGAAGTTCATCGCGCGCAACCTCGGCGCCTGGATGCACGCCGAGAACGGGATGGCGCTGCACGTGTTCACCTCGATCCAGCGCTCCGGACCGACCAACATGATCAACACCGCGGTGGCCGTCAACGCCGCCCACAAGATGCGCTTCGCGCAGGACCTCGCGCTGTTCAACCTGGACCTGTCCGAATCGCTCGACACCTTCGACGGTTCGGTCCACCAGGAGGTGTGGGCCTCGGCCGAGGAGTGGCAGCCCACCCGCAAGGTCGTCGAGGAGCTCACCGCGGTCGGTGACTGGGCGGAGCTGCTGTTCGGCGCCAACATCGTGTTCGAGCAACTGGTGGGCCAGCTGTTCCGGTCGGAGCTGGTCATGCAGATCTCCGCCAAGAACGGGGACTACATCACGCCGACGATCGTCGGCACCGGCGAGTACGACTACAGCCGCGACCTCGGCTACACGCGCGCCCTGTTCCGGATGCTCACCCGCGACGAGAAGACCGGCGAGAGCAACAAGGAGCTGTTCGGCGAGTGGCTCGCGAAATGGGTGCCGGCCAGCCTCGTCGCCGCGCAGGCCCTGCAGCCCATCTGGTCGCAGCCGGCGGAGAAGACGCTGACGTTCGCCGACTCGTTCAGTGCGGCGAAGGAGAAGTTCGCCCAGTTGCTCGAAGAGATCGGGCTCGAAGTACCGAAGGAGTTGGACAAGTGAGCGGCAGCATGCAGTTCGGTTCGCAGGCCGGGTCCTCGAACATGTGCGGGGTCACCCTGATGAACACCCCGGTGGGCCGGGTGGTCGCCGACGTGATGGCGACCAAGAAGGGCGTCTCGCTCGTCGAGTACCCGTCCATGATCCGGGTGGACGGCACGAAGCTCCTGGAGTTCGACTACGACGAGCTGACCGAGGCGCTCGGTGAGCCGTTCGACGGTTCGATCTTCGAGGAGATCAGCTCGACCCACTACGGCCGCATGGTGCATCTGGACGACCGCACGCTGCTGTTCGCCAATCCGGAGGACGCCGCCGAGTACATCGGTTTCGACCTCCTCGCGCACGGCTGACGCCGGACCTGAAATCCAGGTGGTGGCGGGGCCCGCACGAGGAGCTCCGCCACCACCGTTCCACCGAACACCAGCACAGCGAAGGGTCACGATGTACGAGAAGGATGGCGAGAGCTACTACGTCGCCGACGGGCACGTCCACATCTGGGATGGCCGCGCGGGCAACCACAAGAACGTGCACGGCAAGCAGTTCATCGACTGCTTCTACGACTACCACAAGAACCTCAGCCCCGAAGAGGTCGTCTGGGACTACGACACCTACACCTACTACGGTGCCGAGCGGTTCATGAAGGACATCTTCGGCGAAGGCCACGTCGATCACGCCATCTTCCAGGCGACCCTGCTCAGCGAGTTCTACCACAACGGGTTCGGCCAGACCGAGGAGGCGTTCGGGCTCGCCCAGCAGCATCCGGACAAGCTGACCTACAACCACGCCTACGATCCCCGTAACGGCGAGGCCGGGCTGGAGCAGCTGCGCCGCGACGCCGAGCGGATGAACCTCAAGGGCGTCAAGCTCTACACCGCGGAATGGCACGGCGACTCGCGCGGCTACCAGCTCGACGACCCCTGGTCGCGCCGGTACCTCGAAGAGTGCCTCGAGCTCGGCATCAAGAACATCCACGTCCACAAAGGACCGACGATCCGGCCGCTGGACCGGGACGCGTTCGATGTCGCCGACATCGACAAGGTGGCCACCGACTACCTCGACCTGAACTTCATCGTCGAGCACGTCGGCCTGCCGAGGCTGGAGGACTTCTGCTGGATCGCCACCCAGGAGTCCAATGTGTACGGTGGGCTCGCCGTCGCGATGCCGTTCATCCACGCCCGGCCCCGCTACTTCGCCCAGATCATCGGGGAACTGCTCTACTGGATCGGCGAGGACAAGATCCTCTTCGGCAGCGACTATGCACTGTGGACGCCGAAATGGCTCGTCGAGAAGTTCGTCGACTTCCAGATCCCAGAGGACATGCCGGAGTATCCGGCGATCACCACGGAACAGAAGAAGAAGATCCTCGGGCTCAACGCGGCCGCGCTGTACGACCTCGACGTGCCCCGTCAGCTGCGGCTGCCCGTTCCGGCGGGTGCGCGATGACCACCGCCGTTTCCCTGGCGGGCGAGGTTCTCGCGGCGCTGGCGACGGTGCTCGACCCCGAGCTGGACGAACCCGTGACCGAGTTGGGTTTCGTCCGGTCCGTGGCGATCGACGACGGCGGGGTGGAGGTACACCTGCGCCTGCCCACTTCGTTCTGCGCCCCCAACTTCGCCTACCTGATGGTCGCCGACGCCTACGACGCGCTGGCGGGGGTGCCGGGAGTTGGCCGGGTACGCGTGCTGCTGGACGATCACCACGACTCCGGCAAGATCAACGCCGGCACCGCGGCCGGGCTCGGTTACGTCGGGACGTTCGGTGTGGAGGCGGAAGAAGGCCTCGACGAGCTTCGCCGGACGTTTCGGCGCAAGGCGCATCTGGCGGCGATGGAACGAAGCTGCCGCTCGGTGCTGACCAGCGGTGCCTGGACGATCGAGGAACTGCCGCTGCTCGAACTGTTCGACCTGCCCGAAGGGCCGCTGAAGTCCGCGCTGCTGCGCCGTCGCGAGGCCGTCGGGCTGCCCAACCATGCGCACGCCCGCGTGCTGGTCGATCACGACGGCAAGCCGGTCGCGAAGTCCGAGGTGGCGCTGTGGTTGCGGCTGGCCGCCACCACACGGGTTTCGATCGAGGGCAACGCCCATTTCTGCCGGGGCCTGCTCGCCACCCGGTACGCCGACGCCGATCCGGCCGTCCCGGTCGTCACCGATTCCAGGAGCGACTCATGAAAGCCGCACAGGTCACCGGGTACCACCAGAACCTCGAACTGCGCGACGTCGGCGAACCGAAGATCACCGGGCCGCTGGACGTCGTGGTGCGCGTCGGTGCGGCCGGGGTCTGCCGGACCGATCTCCACATCCTCGAAGGCCAGTGGGCGGAGAAGTCCGGCGTCGCGCTGCCTTACACGATCGGGCACGAGAACGCCGGCTGGGTGCACGCCGTTGGTGACGCGGTGACGAACGTCGCGGTGGGGGACAAGGTGATCCTCCATCCGCTGATGACGTGCGGCCTGTGCCGGGCCTGCCGCCTCGGCGACGACGTGCACTGCGAGAACTCGCGCTTCCCCGGGATCGACACCCACGGCGGGTACGCCGAGTACGTGCTGACATCGGCCCGTTCCTGCGTGAAGCTGGATGACAGCCTGGAGCCGGCCGACGTCGCCGCGCTCGCCGACGCGGGCCTGACCGCGCAGCATGCCGCCGCGAAGGCGGCCGGGGTGTTGCGCCCCGGCGAGGTCTGCGTCGTCATCGGCGCGGGCGGGCTCGGCCACATCGGCATCCAGTGTATGAAGGCGATGAGCGCCGCCACCCTCGTCGTGGTGGATCGCAATCCCGAGGCGCTCGAACTGGCGCGGCAGGTCGGTGCGGACGTCACGGTCGTCGCGGACGGCAACCACGTGAACGAGGTCCTCGAGCGGACCGGCGGGCAGGGCGCGGAGGCGGTCATCGACTTCGTCGGCGAAGGCGGGTCGACCTCCGAAGGGGTGCGCATGCTGCGCCGGGCGGGGAACTACTACGTCGTCGGTTACGGCGAGAACCTCAACGTCCCGACGATCGACATCATCTCGACGGAGATCAACTTCATCGGCAACCTCGTCGGCTCGTACACCGATCTGCAGGACCTGATGGTGCTGGCCGCGCAGGGCAAGGTGAAGCTGCACACCGCCCGCTACGGGCTCGAAGAGTTCCAGCGGGCGATCGACGACCTCGGCGCCGGCAAGGTGCGCGGCCGGGCAATCCTCGTTCCCTGACAAGGAAAGGAAGAAGACCATGGCGAAGGAGCTGCGGTTCAGCGTCGAGGCGCGGCGCCGGCTCGAGCTGGGCGTCAACACACTGGCCGACGCGGTGAAGGTCACCTTGGGGCCCAAGGGGCGCAACGCCGTGCTGGAGAAGCTGACCGGGCCGCCGACCATCACCAACGACGGCGTGACCATCGCCAGGGAGGTCCAGCTGGCCGAGCCGTTCGCCAACATGGGGGCGCAGCTGGTCAAGGAAGTCGCGATGAAGACCAACGGCGCCGTCGGCGACGGCACCACCACCGCGACGGTGCTCGCGCAGGCGATGGTGCGGGAGGGCCTGGCCGCGCTCGGTGAGGGCGCGAACCCCATGCGGGTGCGCCGCGGCATCGAGGAGACCGTCGAAGCGGTCGTCGAGTGGCTGCGCAAATCGGCGGCACAGGTCTCCGGCGAGGTCGAGCTGGAGCGGATCGCCACGCTGGCGGCGAGCGACGACGAACGCATCGGCCGCGTGATCGCGCAGGCACTGGCCGCGGTGGGCCGTGAAGGCGTCGTCGAGGTGGAGGAGTCCGACGAGCCCGGCCTGAGCGTGGAACTGGTCGACGGGATCGAGTTCGGCCACGGCTACACCTCGCCGTACATGGTCACCGACTCCGAACGGATGGAGGCCGCCTACGACGATCCGGTCATCCTGCTGACCAACAAGAAGATCAGCCAGGTGCAGGAGCTGATGCCCACCGTGGAGGCGGCCCGCCGCCTCGACCGCCCGCTGGTGATCCTCGCGGAGAACGTCGACGGGCCCGCCCTGCAGATGATCGTCAGCGGCAACGTGCACCGCACCTGCCCGGCCGTCGTGGTTCGCGCACCCGGTTTCGGTCACCGGCGGGTGGCCGAGCTGGAGGACCTCGCGGCCGCGCTCGGCGGGCGAGTGGTCAGTGAAGACTCCGGTGTCGGCCTCACCGAGGTCACCGAACGGGATTTCGGTCGCTGCGAGCACATCACGATCACCGAGGACGCGACGACGATCATCGGCGGTGCCGGTGACGAAGCGGCGGTGCGGGCACGGATCGGCCAGCTGGACAGTCAGCTCAAACGAGCCCGTATCGAACACGACCAGGACAGCCTGCGGCTGCGGATCGCGAGGTTGTCGGGCCGGATCGCCGTGGTGCGCGTGGGCGCCGCGACCAGCGTCGAGCTCAAGGAACGGATGCTGCGAGTGGAGGACTCGCTGGCGGCGGCCAGGGCGGCGCTGGAGGAGGGGGTGGTGACCGGCGGCGGGGCGGCACTGGCGCAGGCCGCGCGTTGCGTGGATCTGGTCGGCCTCGACGGCGACGCGGCGCAAGGACGTGAGATCGTGCGCCGGGCCGCGGGGGAACCGCTGCGGTGGATCGCCTCCAACGCGGGCTACGAGGGCGACGAGGTGCTGGCGCGAGTGTCCGAACTGGACAACGGCTGGGGATTCGACGCGCTCACCGGCGAGTACCGGGATCTCTTCGCCGCCGGTGTCGTCGACCCCCTCAAGGTGACCCGTTCGGCGCTGGAAAGCGCGGCGTCCATCGCGGCGCTGCTGATCACCACCGAAACCGCGATCGTGGAGCAGGTATTGGTCAACCCCGGCGCGGTGATCGCCCCGGGCACCGGCGATCTCGCCGAGGGCCTGGTGCGTCCGTCCAATATCTACTGACCGGCTCCGATGCTCGACCTGGAGTACAAGCCGGGCGCCATCCTGATCAGGATCCGCGCCGGCGCGCGGGACGCGCTGACCGCCGAGCTGCTCGACAGCCTGGCGGCGGCCGTCGCGTACGTCGGACCGGGCCGTCCCATCGTGCTCACCGGGGCCGGAGGTGTTTTCGCCCCCGACGTCAGCCCGGTGCCCGGCCCGGTCCGCGCGGCGCCGCTGCACCGCCTGCCGCAGGTGCTGGCGGCCCTTCGCGCGCACCCGCTTCCGGTCGTGGCCGCCCTCAACGGCGACGCGGTCGGTGCGGGTTACGAACTGGCGCGCGCGGCGGACGCCCGGATCATGTCCGGCGGGATCATCAGGCCTTCGTCGGAGAGCGCGGTGCGGTACTGCCCGGCGGCGGCGGTGGCGGCAGGGCTGGTGGACCGCTGCTGCGCCCCGGCGGAGTTGATCGACGTCGCGCTGCGGCAGGTGGGCCGCTCACGCCTGATAGGAGATGACGGTCATCATGCCGGCCGCGTCGTGGTAGGCGTTGTGGCAGTGCGTGACCCACTGGCCGGGGTTGTCCGCGACGAAGTCGGCCACGATCGTCTGTCCGGGTAGGACGATCGCGGTGTCCTTGCGTGGCCCGGTGGGCGAGTTTCCCTGGCGCAGCGCGAAAGTGTGACCGTGCAGGTGCACCGGGTGGTACATCGCGGTGGTGTTGCGGTAGCGCAGCCGCACGTACTGGCCCTGGCGCACCGGCAGCGGCTGGTCGTCCGGGTAGGCGCGGCCGTTGATGGTCCACCGGTAGGGCATCATCCCGCCACCCAGCACCAGATCGTGCGTCACGTCGGGAGTCCGCGCGGGCAGGACGGCGCCCGAGGCGGCGTGCAGGCCGGCGTAGTCCAGCATCCGGCCGTCGAGTTCGGCCGGGCGCACGTTCGCCGGCGGCACGGCTCCGGCACCCGTGCGGACCACGCCGAGAGCCTGGCCGGTCTTGCCTTCGGCCACCGCGACCAGCGGGAACACCCCGTCGGCCAGCGTGACCTCGACGTCGTAGCGCTCACCCATGCCGAGCACCAGCGTGTCCACGGTGACCGGGGCGACCGGGTAGCCGTCGGTGTGGGTCACGGTCAGCCGGTGACCGCCCAGCGCCACCCGGAACGAGGTGTCGCCGCCCGCGTTGATCATCCGGATCCGGGCCTTCTGCCGCGGCTTCGCGGTGAACGACACCGGCGCGGCCGGTGCCCGCCCGTTGAGCAGGTAGTAAGGGTAGGTCACGTCCCCGGCGTCCCCGCCCAGCACCGGCGAGCCCTTGCCCATCATGCCGCCGCCCGACATCATCATCCCGCCGGATTCCAGCCGCTGGAGCACGCGGTCGGGGGTGGTTCCGGTGCCGTCGATCCAGTCGTCCACCACGATCGTCCACTCCACGTCGTAGCGGCCAGGCTCGTGCGGGTCGTCGATGATCAGCGGCCCGTACAGGCCGCGGTCACGCTGGACGCCGACATGCGAGTGGTACCAGTAGGTGCCCGGGTCGGGCAGGGTGAACTCGTAGGTGAACGGGGTCCCCGCCGCGATCTGGGGCTGCGTGACGTCCGGGACGCCGTCCATGGCGTTGACCACCGGGAGACCGTGCCAGTGCACCGTCGTGCCGGCCGGGAGCCTGCTGGCGACGGTGACGCGCATCCGGTCACCGGCCGTGCCACGCAGGAGCGGGCCGGGCAGCGTGTCCCCGAAGGCCCAGGTCTGCACAGCCGGACCACCGAGGTCGAGCCGGGTGGGTTGCGGGGTGAGCGTGTACGAGCGCGGCGGCGCTTCCGGGCGGCGCGGCGGGGCGGACGCCGTCGCGCCGCAGGCGGCCAGCGCCCCGAGCGCGGCGAGCGAGCCCCCGCCGGCAAGCAGGCGGCGGCGCGAGAAAGACGAGTTGCCAACGGACATGAGAGATCGGCTCCCAGAGGATGAGGAATGGATCGGAACGCGGGGTATGCGCGTTCCGGTCAGATCCGCAGCACCTCCGGGCTCGCGCGGCCCCACTGCGACGGGGCCGACCTGGATGGGCGCGAGACTTGCGGCGCGGTGAACCGGCCGATCACGACCGCCGGCGCCGGGTGATCGTCACGGCGCGCCGTCGTCCGCCAGCATCCCCGGGCAGCCGGTCATGTGCTGTGATCCGCCGGCGAGGACGAGCAGCGCGCGCGGCGTCCAGCGCATCACACCATCACCCGCCACGCCAGCTACCATACACCCCCAGGGTATCAGCGCCCCCGGGGCCTCCAGCCGCCGCGCCGTAGTAGCAGGTGAGCGCCGACAACGAGCACCTTCACGGCGACGACGGTGAGAAGCGCGTCGGCACCCCACCTTCCCCAGGTCGAGGCGGCGAGCCCGAGGTGCGCGACGACGGCCAGCGCCGCGGCGGCCACCCAGGCCGGAGCGCGCATCCTGCCGGGGCGGCGACCGGCGGGCGCCGGTGGTGACGCGGGCACGTCGCCGGACGGGTGCCACCGCGGGATCAGCCGGTCGCGGCGGCCGATGGTCCGCAGGCGCCGGGTGATGCCGTCCTGGAGTGCCCGCAAGGCGTCGCCGTCGGCGGCCTCGACGCGCAGCGTCAGCGCGGTCGGCTCGGCCCGCAGTGTGCAGGAGCCCCGCGCGAAGCGGACCGTCCCGGCGGTGTCGGACCACTCGGCGTGCTCCACGGCCGGAACATCAGGCACGCCATGGCGACCGGGAGGCCGGTGCCGCATGCGGCTCATCTGGCTGGTGTGCCGGCAGAACTGGACGAGGTAACGGCTGGCGCGCTCGGTGGGGACGCGAGCCTCGGCGGTCGGCATGATGGTCCTTTCCGGATGGTGTTCAGAGCCGGGTGAGCGCCGCGAGCCACGCCTTGACGTGGCCACGTCCGGTACGGGCTTCGATGACGGCCGGTTCGATCGACTCGATCCGCCAGCCGGCGGCGAATGCGGCGGTGATGTCGTCGCGACAGAGCTTGTGCGGCCAGGGATCCGGTTCCGCGTCGCTGAAGCCCAGCATGGAATACCGGCCGCCCGGCGCCAGTACCGCCCGTAGACCGTCCACATAGGAGCTTCGGTCCGCGCCGGTGAAGATATGGAACAGGCCACAGTCGAGCACGGTGTCGAACACCTCGCCCAGTTCGGCGAGGTGGCGGGCGTCCTGGTGCACGAACCGTGCCGCCAGGCCCCGGTCGCGGGCCTTGCGCTCGGCCTGGTCCAGTGCGGTCCGGGCCAGATCGATCCCGGTGGCCTCGAGCCCGAGTGAGGCGGCGAGCAACGTGTGCTCCCCGGTCCCGCAGCCCGCGTCGAGCACGCGGCCGCGGATCGTGAGTGACCGGAACGCCGGCTGCGGACGGCCGATATCCCAGGGCGGTGGGGTGGCGTAGAGCTCGTCGGGTGTGCGGGAGCCCGGATGTGCGTGGGTCATGCAGGGAATTTATCGAGACATGGTGTCTATGGTCAATACCCGATGTGTCGAAGGTGTCGTTGCGTATAGTCGTGGGGTGCCGAAACTGTGGAACGAGACGATCCAGGCGCACCGGAGCCAGGTGCGGGACGCGATCCTGGACACCACGGCGGCCCTGGTGTTCGAGCGCGGACTGCGGTCGGTGACGATGGCGCAGATCGCCGAAGGCGCCGGGATCGGGCGCGCCACGCTGTACAAGTACTTCTCCGACGTCGACGCCATCCTGCACGCCTGGCACCATCGCCAGATCGCCGATCATCTGGCGCAGTTGGGCGTGGTGCGGGAGCAGGTGGGCGAACCGGGCGCGCGGCTGGAGGCCGTACTGGCGGCGTACGCGCGCATCGTCCACAAGACCCGGCACGGCCACGAAAGTGACATCGGGCGCTTCCTGCACCGCGACGAGCATCTCGCCGAACCGCAGCGGCAACTCCACGAGCTGATCACCGGCCTGGTCGCCGACGCGGCGCAGGCCGGTGAACTCCGCGGCGACATCCCGCCGGGGGAGTTGGCCGCCTACTGCCTGCACGCCCTCGACGCCGCCGGCGCCCTGCCTTCCCAAGCCGCGGTCGGCCGGCTGGTCACGGTCATCCTCAGCGGTCTGCGGCCCGCCTCGTAGGCGGGTCGTACAACTAGCTCACGCCGGTTGCGGCGCCGTTCCGGATGCGGGCTCGGCGGCGGTCCCGCGGTTGACGGATTCGAGCAGCACCTGCGCGACGTCCCGGATGGTGACGTCCGCGCCCTGGTTTTCGCTCTGCCGCTGGACGAGCCCGTCGGAGAGCATCACCTTGCAGAACGGGCAGCCGGTGACGACGGTGCCCGCTTCGGTGGCGATGGCCTCGTCGACGCGCTCCAGGTTGATCCGCTTGCCGATCTTCTCTTCCATCCACATGCGCGCGCCGCCCGCGCCGCAGCACATCGAGCGGTCCGCGTGCCGGGGCATCTCGGTGAGCGTGGCGCCGGTGGCCTGGACCAGTTCACGCGGCGGTTCGTAGACCTTGTTGTGCCGTCCGAGATAGCACGGGTCGTGGTAGGTCACCGGTTTGCCGTCGACCGGGCCGACACCGTTGACCGTGGTGCCCTCGACCGGCGCGATCGGGACGAGCTTTCCCTCGCGCACCAGCCGGTTCAGCAACTGGGTGTGGTGCACGACCTCGTAGTGGCCCTCGAGTTGCGGGTACTCGCGGCCGAGTGTGTTGAGACAGTGCGGGCAGGTGGTGACGATCTTGCGGGTGCCGGGCTCGCGCCCCTCGAACACCGCGTCGAGGGTCTCCTTGGTCTCCTGCGCGAGCATCTGGAAGAGGAACTCGTTGCCGGAGCGGCGGGCGGGGTCACCGGTGCAGGTCTCGCCGGTGCCCAGCACCGCGAAGTTCACTCCGGCGATATGCAGCAGTTCCGCCGTGGCGCGGACGGTCTTACGCGCGTTGTCGTCGAACGCGCCCGCGCAGCCGATCCAGAACAGGTAGTCGACGGTGTCGTCGAGCGTCCCGTCGCAGACCGGTACCTCGAAACCGAGATCCTTGGCCCAGTCGAGCCGTTCGGAGTTGTTCTGCCCCCACGGATTGCCCTTGTTCTCCAGGTTGCGGAACAGGGTGCCGAGTTCGGTCGGGAACGCGGACTCGATGAGCACCTGGTGCCGCCGCATGTCGACGATATGGTCGACGTGCTCGATGTCGACCGGGCACTGCTCGACGCACGCCCCGCAGGTGGTGCACGACCACAGGACGTCCGGATCGATCACCCCGCCTTCGCTTTCCGGGCCGACGAGCGGCACCTCGGGGCGGTCCGCGGGATCCTTGCCGCCGATCAGATACGGCGCCTGGCCGAGCAGGTGGTCCCGCAGGTCCATGATGACCATCTTGGGGGACAACGGTTTCCCGGTGTTCCACGCGGGACACTGGCTCTGGCAACGGCCGCACTCGGTGCAGGTCGCGAAGTCGAGCATGCCCTTCCAGGTGAAGTCCTCGATCTTGCCGCGGCCGAAGATCGCGTCCTCGTCGGCCTCCTCGAAGTCGATCGGCTTGCCGCCGGACTCCATCGGCAGCAGCGGGCCGAGCGCGTCCGGCAGCCGCTTCACCGTGACGTTCAGCGGCGCGAGGAAGATGTGCAGGTGCTTGGAATTGAGCACGATGTTCAGGAACACCAGCATCACGCCGATGTGCAGCAGCAGCCCGACGTCCTCGAGCACCACCAGCGTGCCGTGGTCCACTCCGGACAGCAGACGGCCGATGCCGATCGAGACCCAGGCGCCCGAGGAGTACGGGAACGTGCCCGCGGCCGAGGACGAGCCGCGGAACAGGAACATCGTCCAGATCACGTTGAAGATCATGAACAGGACGAGCCAGGCACCGCCGAGATGGGAGCCGAAGAACCGCGACGCCCGCGCCTTGCGCTCGGGGGCCTGGCGGATGCGGATCACGCTGAACACCACCGTCGCGGCCAGCACCGCGACCGCGATGAAGTCCTGCAGGAAACCGAGCACGCCCCAGTGCCCGACCCACCAGATGCTGAACCGCTCGCTGAACAGGCTGCCGTAGGCCTCGAGGTAGACCGTGGCGAGGATGACGAAACCCCAGAAGGTGAAGAAATGCGCCAGCCCGGGGACCGACCATTTGAGCAGCTTGCGCTGGCCGAAGACCTCGACCACCTGGGTCTGGATCCGCTTGCCCAGGTCGTCCGTGCGCCCTTCGAGCGGCTGACCGGATCTGATCAGCCGGTTCAGCCAGAGCGTCCGTCGCAACGCCAGGGCGAGGCCCACGGCCGTGATGACGAGGCCGACAATCATCCGGACCAGCACATGTCCTCCGCAAGGGAACGGCAGTCGATGGCGCCCGCGGGCCCGATCACGCAACCCCGGACGCGGCGTCAGTAGGAAGTAGATCACACCTGGGGTAGTAGCGGCAGGCGAGCGCCGCGCAGCGCATCTTGCGGATCCGCCAGTACTTGCGGAACAGCTCCGGACGGCGCAGCCGGGCCGGATGGAGCCCGAGCCGCGGATAGTGCCGGATGCCGTAGCGCCGGTCGCCCCGGCCGGCCTCGAACTCGGTGGTCGCCCAGCCGAGCCAGGCGCGGCGAAGCGTGATCGACGAGCAGCGACGGTGGCCGGCGGCCCTGGCCGGAAGGCTGCAGAATCGATGCAGCACGCGGAGGTCGGGCAGGCCGCCGGGATCGGCTCTCGGGGGTGTCACCTGATCGATCACCACATACCCAGGATGCCGGTGATCGCCGGTGAACCGGACCGGCAGCGCGCAGTAGGAACAACCGAAGCCATTGAGCCGGGCCATGGGCAAGCCTCCTCGGTGCCACGCCCGGCTAGTGTGACCTACCACACGACAGCGTTGTCAAGAACCTTATGGCGCCGGGATCGCGCACACCGTGCCTTCGCTGAAGCCCGCCGAGCCGATGTCGAGCGCCCGGTTGAATCGCCCGCGCAGGTTCTCCAGCGCTGCTCGCGGACTACACCCGGCAACGCCGGCTCGGCCAGGGGCAGACAGTCAAGCGCGTGGCGCCCGTGGGGTCAGCTCAGCTGACCGAGTTCGTCGTCGGTGAGCAGCCTCGACCGGATCAGGAACCGCACCCCCTCGGGCGCCTCCAGCGAGAACCCGCTGCCCCGGCCGGGCACCACATCGATCGTCAGATGCGTGTGTTTCCAGTACTCGAACTGCGCGGCCGACATCCACACCGGCACCGGCCGGGGCACCCCGGCGACGGTCAGATCGCCGAGGTGCACATCCGCCTCCCCGGTGCGGAACTCGCCGTCCGGGTAGCACATCGGCGCGCTCCCGTCGCAGCACCCGCCCGACTGATGGAACATCAGCGGGCCGTGTTCCCGCGCGAGCCGCCGCAGCAATGCCGCCGCGGCCCCGGTGAGATCCACCCGGCCCATCTCAGAAGAAGCCCTGCGCGTCGGGGGAGTAGGACACCAGCAGGTTCTTCGTCTGCTGGTAGTGGTCGAGCATCATCTTGTGGGTCTCGCGGCCGATACCCGACTGCTTGTACCCGCCGAACGCCGCGTGGGCGGGGTAGGCGTGGTAGCAGTTCGTCCACACGCGACCGGCCTGGATATCCCGGCCCGCGCGGAAGGCCGTGGCACCGTCGCGGCTCCACACCCCGGCGCCCAGCCCGTAGAGCGTGTCGTTGGCGATCTTGATGGCGTCGGCGTAGTCGTTGAACGCGGTCACCGACACCACCGGCCCGAAGATCTCCTCCTGGAAGATCCGCATCTTGTTGTCACCCTCGAAGATCGTGGGCTGGACGTAGAACCCGCCGGAAAGCTCGCCGCCGAGCTGGGCGCGTTCCCCGCCGGCGAGCACCTTCGCGCCTTCCTGCCTGCCGATGTCGATGTAGGACAGGATCTTCTCCAGCTGGTCGCTGGATGCCTGGGCACCGATCATCGTCTCGGTGTCGAGCGGGTGCCCCTGCTTGATCTTCTCCACCCGCGCGGTCACGTCACCGAGGAACTCCTGGTAGATCGACGACTGCACGAGGGCCCGCGACGGGCATGTGCACACCTCGCCCTGGTTGAGGGCGAACATCGCGAACCCCTCCTGCGCCTTGTCGTAGAAGGAGTCCTTGGCGGCGGCCACGTCCTCGAAGAAGATGTTCGGGCTCTTGCCGCCCAGCTCGAGCGTCACCGGGATGATGTTCTCGCTCGCGTACTGCATGATGAGCCGGCCCGTCGTGGTCTCCCCGGTGAAGGCGACCTTGCGGATACCCGGATGCTGCGCCAGCGGTTTGCCCGCCTCGACGCCGAACCCGTTGACCACGTTGAGCACGCCGGGCGGCAGCAGGTCGGCGATCAGGCTGAGCAGCACGTGCACGGACGCCGGGGTCTGCTCGGCCGGTTTGAGCACGACGCAGTTGCCGGCGGCCAGCGCCGGCGCGAGCTTCCAGGTGGCCATCAGGATCGGGAAGTTCCACGGGATGATCTGGCCGACCACGCCGAGCGGCTCGGGGAAGTGGTAGGCGACGGTGTCCGCGTCGATCTGCGAGATCGAGCCTTCCTGGGCGCGCGCCGCACCCGCGAAATACCGGAAATGGTCGATGGCGAGCGGGATGTCGGCCACGAGCGTTTCCCGCACCGGCTTGCCGTTTTCCCACGACTCGGCGACCGCGAGCGCCTCGAGGTTGGCTTCCATCCGATCGGCGATCTTGTTCAGCACCGCCGCGCGCTCGGCGGCCGCGGTGCGCCCCCACGCCACCGCGGCACCGGCGGCCGCGGCCACGGCGCGGTCCACGTCCCCGGCGGTGCCACGGGCGATCTCGGTGAACGTCTGCCCGGTCACCGGGGTCGGGTTCGCGAAGTACCCGCCCTTGACGGGAGGCACGTACTCGCCGCCGATGAAGTGGTCGTACCGCGGTTCGAACGCGACCACGCTTCCGGATTGGCCCGGCGCCGCGTATTTCGTCATCTCGCAGCCCTTCTGCTCGTGCTTCGTGCGGCCTGTCCGGCGCACCGGGCGCAAAACTAGGCAGCGCTACGTTGCAGCGCCGTTGCACTCCGCGAAACCACTGGTCGCCGTGTTTCTTGCCGAATGCGTGCGCGGCAGGCATGCTGCCTGAGGAAACCCCTCGTCACCGTCGTCGCGGAGTGCCCGAATGATCCCCGAGCCAGCTCGCATCGCCGGTTCGACCGCGCCGCGCCTGCCCTCGGACCAGGTGGCGCGGTTCCGCCTGCTGCAGGAAATCCACGACGCGACGTTGAGTGGTGACCGCGCGGCCGGCGCGCACCGGCCGGTGATTTCGGCGTCCTGGCAACGGTCCCTGGCCGCCCAGGTCGATCCGGAGGACTTCCGTCCGCCGATCGTGTATCCGGCCGACGAGATCGCCGACGTGCGATCGGCACATCCGTTGCATTCCGTGCTGACGCCGGTGCGCGACCTGCTGGTGAGCATCGCCGACGAATCGCAGCACATGATGATCGTGACCGACGCCGACGGCGTCATCCTGTGGCGCGAGGGCCCGGCGGGCCTGTGCCTGCGCGCCGATCCGGTCGGCCTGTGCGAGGGCACCGCGTGGTCGGAGTCGGCGATCGGCACGAACGCGATGGGCACCGCGCTCGCGACCGACGCGCCGGTGCAGATCTATTCGGCCGAGCATCTCGTGCGCACCTATCACACCTGGACGTGCGCGGCCGCGCCGATCCACGACCCGGACACCGGGCGGCTGCTCGGCGCGATCGACGTCAGCGGGCAGCTCGAGACCCTGCACCCGGCGATGGTGTCCCTGGTCAACGCCACCGCCCAGCTGGCGGAAAGCCGGCTGCGGGAACGGATGGAGCACCAGGACGCGCGGCTGCTCGCGCGGAACCTGCCGCAGCTGGCCGGGCTGCGGGGCGAGCCGCACGCACTGCTGACCCCGAGCGGGCGGGTGCTCGCCGCCGAGCCGCTCGAGCTGTGGCCGAGCCGGGTCGAGGTGCACCCCGGCCGCGACCGGGTACGGCTCGGCGACGGCCGCGATGCCGTGGTCGAAACTCTGGCCACCGGCTACCTGCTGCGCCTGCCCCGTGAGCCGCGGGCCACCGCGCGACGGCCCGTGCTGTCGCTGTCGTTCCTGAGCGCCAGCCCGAGCGCGCGGCTGGACGGCCGCGACCTGCCGCTGACCCTGCGCCGCGCCGAAATCCTGGCGCTGCTCGCACTGCACCCCGAAGGTCTCAACGCCGAACAGCTCGCCCTCCACCTCTACGGCGACGAGGGCAATCCGACCACGGTCCGCGCGGAGATCCACCGACTGCGGGCGCAGCTCGGCGAGCAGGCCATGCGGGCCAAGCCGTACCGGCTGTGCGCCGAGGTGGACGCCGACTTCCTGGCCGTGGGGGCCGCGCTGGCGGCCGGCGACGTCGCGGGTGCGGCCGCCGCGTTCCCGGCGCCCTTGCTGGCGCGGTCGGAGGCCCCGGCGATCCGGGCGGAACGTGACCAGCAGCTCGCCGCGCTGCGTGCCGCCGTCTTGGATCGAGGGGACGCCGCCGCGCTGTGGACGTTCGCGCAGGGCGAGCCGGGCCGCGACGACCTCGAAGTGTTCGAGCGGCTGACCCGGCTGCTCCCGGCCCGGGACTCGCGGCAGGCCGTCGCGCGAGCCCGGCTCAGCTGGCTTCTGTCCGAGGACGAGTGAGCGCTCAGATCGCGTCGGCGCCGCGTTCGCCGGTGCGGACGCGGACCACCGTCTCGACCGGGGTGACCCAGATCTTCCCGTCGCCGATACGGCCCGTGCGGCAGGCCTTCTGCACCGCTTCGATGGCCTTCTCCACGATGGAGTCGTCGAGCAGCACCTCGACCCGCAGCTTCGGCACGAAGTCCACCGAGTACTCGGCGCCGCGGTAGATCTCGCGGTGCCCCTTCTGCCGGCCGTACCCCCTGGCCTCGGTCACGGTCATGCCCAGAACGGCGAGCTGTTCCATGGCCTGCCTGATGTCGTCGATGACGAACGGGCGTACGACCGCGGTCAGCAGCTTCACGGCCGCCCTCCTTCCATGAGACTGCGGCGGCTGGGCTGCACCGCCAGGTCGTAAGCGCTTTCGGCGTGTTCGGCCTCGTCCAGCCCGTCGAGTTCGGCCTGCCGTTCGGCCCGGAGCCCGAACAGCTTGTTGACGACCCACGCGATCACCAGCGTCACCACCAGTGAATAGGCCAGCGCGGCGAGGGTGGCCACCGCCTGCCGCCACAGCTGATCGAGGCCGCCACCGTAGAACAGCCCGTTCGCGCCCGCGCTGTTGGCACCCTTGCTGGCGAACAGCCCGATGAGCAGCATCCCGGTGAACCCGCCGATGCCGTGCACGGCCAGCACATCCAGCGAATCGTCAAGGCGCAGCCGGTATTTCAGGCCGATCGCGAGCGAGCACACCACGCCGGCCACGAGCCCGATCACCGCCGCGCCGACCGGCTCGACGTACCCGCAACCCGGGGTGATGCCGACGAGCCCGGCCACCGCACCGGACGCGGCACCGAGTGTGGTGGGCTTGCCGTCGCGGACCTGTTCGACGACGAGCCAGCCGAGCACCGCGGTCGCGGCCGCCATCGTGGTGTTGACGAACGACGTCGCCGCCACTCCGGACGCGCCGATCGCGGACCCGGCGTTGAACCCGAACCAGCCGAACCACAGCAGGCCCGCGCCGAACATGACGAACGGCAGGTTGTGCGGGCGCATCGCCTGGTGCGGCCAGCCGTGGCGGCGGCCGATCACGAACGCCAGCGCGACCGCCGCCGCGCCCGAGTTGACCTCGACCGCGGTGCCGCCGGCGAAGTCCAGCGCGTGCAGCTTGTTCACCAGCCAGCCGCCCGTGGTGCCCGGCCCGGCGAACCCGTCGAACGCGAACACCCAGTGCGCGAGCGGGAGGTAGACCAGGCTCACCCACACCACGACGAACACCAGCCACGCCCAGAACCGGGCGCGTTCGGCGACCGCGCCCACCAGCAGCGCGACCGTGATCACCGCGAACATCAGCTGGAACGCCGCGAACGCCAGCAGCGGCACCTGGTGCCCGGCGGGGCCGACGGTGACCTCGCTGAGCCCGTGCATGCCGAGGTAGGAGAAGTCCCCGATCAGCCCGCCGAACGCGTCGTTGCCGAACGCCAGCGAATAGCCGTAGAGCAGCCACACGACACCGACGGCGGCGAGGCACGCGAACGACAGCATCATCACGTTGAGCACGCTGCGCGCACGCACCATGCCGCCGTAGAAGAGCGCCAGCCCGGGCGTCATCAGCATCACCAGCGCGGCCGAGCCGAGCAGCCATGCCGTATCCCCGGTGTTGATCACCAGCCACCTCCCGTTGTTACGGGCATGTTGCCTGAACACCTTTGTGGACAGATCCACGGGGTGGCCGGTGTCACAGGGCGGCGGCGAGGGGCACCGGGACCGATCGCTAGGGTGACGGGCATGCCGACGTTGTTCAGCAGGATCATCAACGGGGAGCTGCCGGGGCAGATCGTGTGGCGGGACGAGGTCGTCGCCGCGTTCCTGTCGATCAACCCGATGGGCCCCGGTCATACGCTCGTGGTGCCGCGGGCCGAAGTGGACCACTGGATCGACGCCGACGACGAGTTGCTGGCGCATATGCATCGGGTGGGGCACCGGCTCGGCGAGGCCATCCACGCGGTCTGGTCGCCGCCGCGGGTGGGGGTGCTCATCGCCGGTTTCGAGGTGCCGCACCTGCACCTGCACGTGTTCCCGGCGTGGCGGATGGCGGATCTGGAGATCAGCAAAGCTCAGCAGAACCCGGATCCCGCGGAGCTCGCGAAGAACGCCGAATCCCTGCGCCGGGCGCTCCGCGAGGCCGGGCACGGGGAGTTCGTCCCGGCGTGAGCCGGCTGGCGGCCGCCGCCGCGAGCGCGCAGGCGAACAGCACGTAGGCTGCCGGCAGGGCAAGGGTCCCGCCGGCGGCGCGGCCGAGCAGAAAGCCGATCTCTTCGGCGGTGATGACCGCCGTCGCGAGTTCCACGGCGGTCAACTCGCTCGATGTGGTGGCCCGGACGTACAGGCCGGGGTAGGCGAGCCCGACGCCGGCTCCGGCCACGGTCCACGCGATGAGCGCGACGGTGAACGAGGGGACCATGGCGACGGCGACCGTGCCGAGCGCGGTCAGGCCGAGGCCGATCGCCGGAACGGACCGCGGGGCCAGCAGGCTCGCCACCGCCCAGGCGAGGGGAGCGGCACTCAGCACGATCGCCGCCTGCCCGAGGCTCGCGTGCGTCCGCTCGGTCAGCAGCACGGTGATCAGGCTGTCCGCGCCGAAATACCCGAACGCGAACAGCATCATCGCGCCGAGCGCGGCGGGTGCGCCCGGCCGGAACCTCGTGGTGCCGCGGGGCATGATCGTGACGGTGCCCGCCACCGCGACGGCGGCTCCGGCCAGCGGCCACCAGCCGGGGCCGAGGATGACACCGGCCGCGCCCAGCGGAACCAGCAACGTCCGCAGGAGCGGCCGCGGCGCGCTGTCCTGAGCGCGGTCTCCGCGGACGGCGCGCGCGATCACGAACCGTCCGATGAGGACTATGGGCGCCGGGGCCAGCATCGTCCAGCGCCAGCCGGCGAGGTGCGCCAGGCCCAGGGTCGCGGCCGGGCCCACCAGGGCGGGCAGGATCCACATCGCCGAGGACAGTGCGACCACGCGCGTGCGCAGCCGCTCGTCGAGATGCCGGATCGCCGCGCTGATCCCGAAAACGCCCAGGAGGCCGCTCGCGAACCCGCCGCCGAACTGGCCGGCGGCGAACACCCACGCGTTTTGGGCGGTCGCGGACAGCGTGAGCCCGCCGAGGTAGGTGACGACGCCGATGGTCAGCGCGCCGCGCGTGACCCGGTGCGCCAGCGGGAGCGCGACGAACAGCCCGAGCGCCGACCCCGCGATCAGCAGCCCCAGCCGGTCCCGCGCGTCCAGGGCGCCGGCCACGACCGGCAGCAGGGTCGAGGAGACGAATCTCGTCACCGCGGCACCGAACTCCAGCGCCACGATCCCGGCCGCGAGCGCCGCCGGGCGCGGGCCGGTCATGTGTACAGGTCGCGGTCGTTCAGGTTGATCTGCACCCACACGCCGTCCGGATCCCGCACGCGCAGCGAATGCCCGAAGTTCTCGTCCAGCACGGGCCCGGGCGCGAACCCGGCCTCGCGCAGCCGCGCCGCCACGTCCTCCAATGGTTCCGTCGACTCGAAGGCCAGCTCACACCGGCCCACGTCCTCGGCGGGGGCCTGGTGGACGGCGAGCATGCCGCTCTCGGCCGGAAGTTCGGCCCAGGCGCCCGGCCTCGACACCGGTCCGGGCTCCAGGCCGAGCGCCCGGTAGAACCGGGTCATGGCCGCGACGTCGTCGGTGTAGCGGATCGGGACCACTCTCATGACGATCGCTCCTCGGTGCGCCGCAGGTACTCCTCGAGCACGCGCTCGACGAAGGCCGACAGCGACTCGTTCGTATCGATCGACGCGTGCTTGACGCGGCGGATCAGATCAGCCGGGAGGTAGACGTTGAACTGCTGCTTGGGCGATGGCGCCATGCGAGTATGCTAGTATACTAGAAGGTTGATAATGCGGTATGGCATACGACCGTGAGCTGGCGGACCGGATCCGGGCGCTGGTCGCGCCCGAGGACGGGTTTCGCGAGCAGGCGATGTTCGGCGGGCTGGCGTTCCTCGTGGGCGGGAACATGGCGGTGGTCGCCAGCGGGGAGGGCGGTCTGATGGTGCGCATGCCCCGCGAGGAGTGCGAGGCGCTGATCGACGACGTGCGGGTGCACCCGATGACGATGGGGAGCCGCGAGATGCGCGGCTGGCTGCGGGTGGACACGGAAGCCGTGCGCTCCCCGGACGAGCTCGAACGGTGGGTCGCCCGCGGGGTGTCCTTCGCGCGCTCGCTGCCGGCCAAGGCCCGCGGCCGGCGCTGACTGTGCTCACTGTCCCAAGTGGACGGTCGGCGGCCGTTCCCGTGTGTGGGGCCCGCGCTGGATAGGCTGGTGGCGAACGCAGGCACGAGCGAAACGGCAGGCGAATGGTGGATGTGCTCGGTACGGCGACCGGCCCGGTGGTGCACGGGGAGGGCAGGGGCAAGGAGCTCGGCTACCCGACGGCGAACGTCGACTTCGATCCGGCGGCCCCGATCCCGTCCGACGGCGTGTATGCGGGGCACGTCCGCATTCTGGCTTCCTCGGGCCCGGACGACCCGCGCGAGTTCCCCGAACCCCTGCCCGCGCTCGTGTCGGTCGGCTCGAACGTGACGTTCGGCGCCACCACCCGCACGATCGAGGCCTACCTTCTCGACTTCGACGAGGACATCTACGGTTGTGTCGCCGAGATCGCGGTCGAGCTGTTCATCCGGCCGCAGGTGAAGTTCGGCTCGGTCGACGAACTGATCATGCAGATGAAGCAGGACGAGTCGCGCGGGCGCGAGTACTTCCGGTCCGCGTAGACCTCTTTCGCGTGGGCGCGTGCTCTCGGTGCTGCGGGACTATCTGGCCGATGGGCTGCCGGGCGCGGCGGGCATCGTGCCGGTGGACGTGGCGCGGATCCGGAGGTCGCGTAGCTACTCGAAGTAGGCGACGGTGCGGAACTCGATGCTGTGCCGTGGCGTGCTCGTCTGCACGGTCGGGTCGCGGAAGGCGGTGTGCGGGACCCGCCAGGCCACCGTGTGATCGCTGTCGTTGAGCTTGAAAAAGAGGATCTCGTCGCGGGTCATGCCGGGGAAATACCACCACCGGTGCCCGGGGTTGTGGTGGAACTCCGAACCGCTCGTCCCTGGGGTTGTCGCGGGCATCTCGGCGTAGCGATCGTCCGGGATCGTGTCCACCAGATACAGGCGGTTGTCCAGCCCCTCGTCGGGCCCGACGCTCGTGTAGTCGCAGATGGCCAGCGGCCAATCCTGCGGTGGCGGGCTGAACACGCGCCACAGGCTGGTGAACAGCGCCCGCCGGTAGCCCGGCCCGTCCGGGAAATGCGTCGCGTACGCGGCGGAGGCTGTCTCGCGGGCTCCGGTGTCGGAGTAGTCGTCGTGGACCAGGGCGGCCTGCGGCTGCGAGGCGTGTTCGGCCGGGGCGGCCGTGCGGCGCAGGCGCCAGCTCAGCGTCGCCACCCGGTCGGCGCCGGTGTAGGACTTGATGAACCCGGCGACCTCGCCCGGGTAGGCGCGGTCCACCTCGTCCGGGTCGGTGAAATCCCGGACCGCACTGCGGTGACCGACGAGCGCGAACCCGTTGCGGTCGAGGGTGAACCGGTCGCGGACCGGGCGGCCGTCCTGGATCGGCATCAGGTAGGTGCGGTACGTCCCGGTGTTGACGCTGCGGCCCGGCGCGGTGAAGCGGCGCAGCGTCGTGGACTCGGGGGAGAGGTAGCTCAGCTCGCCTTCGACCGTCGTCATGGCAAGCATGCTCGCGCACGGGCGGAGCTGCGCGCCCTGGGGTTTTCGCGGCGTGGAACCCCGGCGCGTTGAGGGCGGATCTCGCGCCGGGGCTCCGGCGGCCGACCGCGGTAGTCAATGGCCCGTGCGGCACTCGCGGCCGGCCGGCTGACGGCGCGATGGCGATCGCCGACGCCTCTCATCGTGCTGGGCGGGGGCGCCGGGCACAATCCTCCATCCGAGCGAGTCTGGAACGAATATTTCATCAGTTGGTACACCCGTGAAATGGTGGAGAAGTTACCGGCTACATTGCGTGATTCTTTGCCGCCTGGTACCGGTGAACCGGTCTGTAACGACTGATCGGAGATGACCGATTTCCGGGCAGATATAGCACGAACGGGTGTAACTCCTTCCGAGTTTGCGATTACTTGCAGTAACCATGCGGCGTGTGCGGGGCGCGCCGGTCCCCACGCCAGCCGATGGGCGGAGGCCGGATGGAAGAGATGGTGCCTGGTGCCGACGCGATCACCGGGGTCGGCACCCGCCGGACCCGGCGGCGCGTCGTGCAGACCCCGCCGCGGGCGTCCTCGACTTCGTGGGAGGGCCGGTACCGGACGTGGGTGATCGGCTGCGACGCGTTCGCGACGATCCTCGTGATCGCGACGATGGCGCTGGCGATCCTCGAGATCACCGGGCGCCCGTATTTCCTGCACGCCTCCGGGACGGCCGCCGCGATCCTGTTTTCCTTGCCGCTCAACCGCGCGTGGAGCCAGCACGTGTTCGGCGAGGGCGCGGAGGAGTACCGCAGGCTGGGGCGGGCCCTGATCATCGCCGCGGTCGTCGTGGCGCTCGCCGGGCTGCTGTTCGGGGCGCTCGACGTGCAGCCGTGGGTGTTCCTCGCGGTGCCGCTGGTCGGGCTGATCGCCCTACCGCAACGGTATGTGCTGCGCAAGATCCTGCACCACGCCCGGAACAAGAGCGGGACCTGCATGTTGCCGGTGATGGCGGCGGGCGCGCCCGGCACGGTGCGCGATCTGATCGAGCGCACCCGTGCGGATTCGCATGTGGGCTGGCGGGTCGAAGCGGTATGCACGGACAGCGGCACCGGTGAGGTCGGCGGGATCGCGGTCGCGGGCCGCCTCGACGAGGTCGCCGAGCAGGTGCGCCGCGGCGGGTACCGGGTCGTGGCCGTCACCTCCGATCCGTACTGGACCCCGGCGCGACTGCAACAGCTGGCGTGGGACCTGGAAGGCACCGGCGCGGAACTCGTCGTGGCGCCGGTGCTGATGGAGATCGGGGGGCCGCGCCTGAACGTCTCCGGGGTCCTGGGCACGCCGTTGCTGCGGGTGAGCGCGCCCGCGTTCACCGGCGGGCGCAGGATCATCAAGGAGGTCTTCGACCGGACGACGGCCGGGCTCGGCCTGCTCGTGATCTCCCCGGTGCTGCTCGTGATCGCCGTGCTGATCAAGCTGAACGACCGCGGTCCGGTGTTCTACCGCCAGCGCCGCGTCGGCCGCGACGGCGACACGTTCATGATGATCAAGTTCCGCACCATGGTGGTGAACGCCGATCACCTGCGCAACGATCTCCTGGACGCGAACGAGGGCTCCGGTCCGCTGTTCAAGATGCGCCGCGACCCGCGGGTCACGAGAGTGGGAGCGGTGCTGCGCCGGTACTCGCTCGACGAGTTGCCACAGCTGTTCAACGTCCTCGGCGGCACGATGTCGCTCGTCGGGCCGCGGCCGCCGCTACCCGAGGAGACCGAGAGCTACCATCGCGCGGCGCGGCGCCGCCTGCTGGTCAAGCCGGGGCTGACCGGGTTGTGGCAGGTCAGCGGGCGCAGCGACCTGAGCTGGGACCAGAGTGTCCGCCTCGACCTGCGCTACGTCGAGGACTGGTCCCTGGCGCTGGACATGGTGATCCTGTGGAAGACCGCGCGTGCCGTGTTGAGCGGCAAGGGCGCCTACTAGTCTCGCATCGTGCTTTCCTTGCGAATCCCGGAAATCCGGCAGGTGGCGCTGATCGCCGCGCATTGTGACGACCTGGCCATCGGTGCGGGCGGCAGCCTGCTCACCCTGTGCGCGGGCCGCGCCGATCTGACGGTCCACGCGCTCGTGCTCGGCGGCGGGGGCACCGTCCGCGAGGACGAGGAACGCGCCGCGCTCGCGGACTTCTGCGCCCCGGCCCAGCCCGAGGTGACCGTCCTGGACTTCCCCGACGGCCGGATGCCCGCGCAGTGGCTCGCGGTGAAGGAAGCCATGGCCGCCCTGCGCGGGCGGATCGACCCGGATCTCGTGTTCGCCCCGCATCGCGACGACCGGCACCAGGACCACCGGATGGTCGCCGAGATCGTGCCGCAGGTGTTCCGCGATCATCTCGTGCTCGGCTACGAGATCCTGAAATGGGACGGCGACCTGACCCAGCCCTCGGTGTACCAGCCGCTGAGCGAGGAAACGGCGCGGCGCAAGGCGGAGCTTCTCGCCAAGCACTACCCGTCGCAGCACGGCAAGGACTGGTACGACGAGGACGCCTTCCTCGGCCTCGCCCGGCTTCGCGGTGTGCAGCAGCACACCCGCTACGCCGAGGCCTTCCACGTCGAGAAGCTCAGCCTCTCGCTGTGACTCCCTTCGGGGCGGAGGGCCATGTTGTTGCCCCGCCCCGAAAGCGCGGTGAACCGGGCCGTGATGGGTTCTCCTGAGAACGCGAACGTCGAACTCGCCGTCTCGAACGTAGATCTCGTCGTGGGGGTGGGTGGGGCCTGGCCGAACGGGTAGGTGGCGGCCCCGCCGGGTGTGCGGACTTGCGTGTCCGGCGGAGGGGGATGGCGTGCGGGGCGTTCCCGCAGCCGAAGCGGCCGGGCTAGCGTCGGTGTGCGCGTCACCACAGTCGCTTCTCGCGCAGGAAGGTCAAGTGCGTCATGCAGGTCGATGAGCTACTGAAGCCGTTTCCCATCAAGGAGTTCCACCCGTTCCCGCGCGCCTTGCTCGGCCCGGGAGCGCACGAGATGATCGGTCCGGAAGCGCTCAAACTGGGCTTCAAGAAGACCCTCGTGATGACGAGCGGGCTGCGGGGTTCCGGCATCGTCCACAAGATCACCGAGTCGATGAAGTACCACGGGCTCGAGGTCATGCTCTACGACAAGGTGGAGTCCAACCCCAAGGACTACAACGTGATGGACGCCGTCGCGCTGTACCAGGAGAACAAGTGCGACAGCTTCGTCTCCATCGGCGGCGGCTCCTCGCACGACGCCTGCAAGGGCGCGCGGATCTCGGTCGCGCACGACGGCCGCAACGTCAACGACTTCGAGGGGTTCAACAAGTCCGAGAACCCGAGGAATCCGCCGCATATCGCGGTTTCCACCACGGCGGGCACCGGTTCGGAGACCTCGTGGGCCTACGTCATCACCGACACGACCACGGACCCTGACAACCCGCACAAGTACGTGGCCTTCGACGACGCTTCGGTGACCACGCTGGCGATCGACGACCCGGTCCTCTACTACGACTGCCCGGTCGACTACACCGCGCAATGCGGTTTCGACGTCCTGGCGCACGCCTCCGAGCCCTACGTCTCGCGGCTGAACTTCGAACCCTCGCTCGGCAACGCATTGCGGGCGATCAAGCTCACGGCGGAAAACCTGCGCCAGGCCACCTGGAACCCCACCGAACTGTCCGGCCGTGAGGGCATGATGTACGCGCAGTACATCGCCGCGCAGGCGTTCAACTCCGGCGGGCTCGGCATCATCCACTCGATCTCGCACGCGGTCAGCGCCTTCTACGACACCCACCACGGCCTCAACAACGCCGTCGCCCTGCCGCGCGTGTGGGCGTTCAACATGCCGGTGGCGTACAAGCGCTTCGCCGACATCGCGCAAGCGATGGGGGTGGACACGCACGGCATGACCGACGTGCAGGCCGCCGACGCCGCCCTGAACACCGCGATCAGGTTGCTGCGCGACGTCGGCATCCCGGAGAAGTTCACCGACGTGCACCAGGACAGCTATTCGAAGAACCGGCTGGGCAAGGGCCCGACCAAGTTCTACGAGCAGGCCGCGGTGATCAAGGGCGACGACGAGGACATCGACCGCATCACGCGGCATGTGCTTGGCGACGCCTGCACGCCCGGCAACGCCAAGGAATGCACCTTCGAGACTGTGCGCCCCGTCGTCGCCCATTGCCTCAACGGCGACCTCGACGATCTGCTCAGCTGAGACTACCGGGGGCGGGCGGCCACGGCCCGCCCCCGGCATCCACCAAGGAGGACGGGCGTGACCGCGTTCGAATCGGTCGACGAAGCCGGGAAAGCACTGGCGGCGCAGGGATATCTCACCGATCACCGGCTGGCGACGATGGCCTACCTGGTGACCCGGCTGGAGAAGCCGGTACTGCTGGAAGGGCCTGCGGGCGTCGGCAAGACCGAGCTGGCGAAGTCCCTCGCGGCCGCCACCGGACGGCGGTTGCTGCGCCTGCAGTGTTACGAGGGCCAGGACGAAGCCAGCGCGCTGTACGAATGGGACTACGGCAAGCAGTTGCTCTACACCCAGATCCTGCGGGAAAAGATCGGCCAGCTCGTCGCGGACGCGCCCGACCTGCACGACGCGGTGGAACGGATCGGCGCGCAGGAAAGCGTCTTCTTCTCCGAGCGGTTCCTCGCGGCCCGGCCGCTGCTGGAGGCCGTCCGGTCGGAGGAACCGGTCGTGCTGCTGATCGACGAGATCGACCGTGCCGACGAGGCGCTGGAAGCGGTCCTGCTGGAAATGCTGGGGGAGTACCAGATCTCGGTACCGGAGATCGGCACGTTCACCGCGCGCAACCGCCCGTACGTGGTCCTGACCTCGAACAACACCCGTGACCTCGCGGCCGCGCTCAAACGGCGTTGCCTGCACCTGTTCCTCGACTACCCCTCGCCCGAGCGTGAGCTGGACATCCTGCGCGGCAAGGACACGGGCCTGCCGGACGCGCTGGCCCGTGAACTCGTGGCCGTCGTGCGCGGGCTGCGGGAGCTGGAACTGCGCAAGGCGCCCAGTATCTCCGAGACGATCGACTGGGCCCGTACGCTCGCCGTCCTGGGGGTCGACGAGCTGACCGCACCGGTCCTGTCCGACACGGTGTCGGTGGTCGTCAAATACGACAAGGACGTGCGCAAGGCCTTGGAAGCCCTGCCGCGCCTCGTCGACCCCAACGCCGACATCCCGGAAACCCTGCATGGCCATGGGCATGGGCATGGGCATGGCCACGACCATGAGGCGCCGAAGGTGAGCGCCGACCGGGGAAGCCGGTCGTTCGGCCGTCAGCGGACGCGGTGATGGAGGCCGGCCTGCACCGGTTCGTGCGGTTGCTGCGGCTGCGGGACGTGCGGATCTCGGTGCCCGAGACGATCGACGCGTCGCGTTGCGCCGCGCAGCCGGGCATCCTCGCCGACCGGCGGGCCCTGAAAGAGGCGCTGCGGCTCGCGCTCGTGAAGGACCGTCGTGACGACACCGCGTTCGACGAAATCTTCGACGCCTTCTTCGCGCTCGTGCGCGTCGGCCCCGCCGAGCATGGGCACGGCCACGGGCATACGCATGACGACTTGTCCGACACCGGAGAGCTGGAGAGCTTCACGCTGTCCGACGAGCCGAGCGAGACCCCGCAACAAGGGCACGAGCACGGCAAGCCCAGCGATGTCCGCGACTACTTCGATTCCGGAGACCTGGCCCAGCAGTACAACCTGCACCAGGAGGCGAACAAGCTCGACCTGGCCTCGCTGACCGACGAGATCGTCTTTTCCAAGGACACCACGGTCACCGGGGACGAGGGATACCGCGTGCAGCTGGACACCGACCGGTTGCACGGCGGGGGCGTGCCGGGCCGCCTGTCTCCCGAGACCGGCACCAAGGTCGACGCCGCGTTGAGCATCGCCGAACAGGACGCGCTGCTCGGCTGGCTGGAGCAGGAGGGCGACGAGGACGACGCCGCGCGGTTGCGCGGGCGCCTCGCCGGGGTACTGGAGAACCTGCCGGCCGCGCTGAAACGCCATCTGGAAGCGTTGCTGGCGCTGGAGGACAAGGTCGTCGAGGCACGCGAGCGCCGGATGTCCGAAGTGGACAACGTCGGCGAGGGGGAGCGGGCCGAGCTCGAGGAGTCCCTGCGGCGCCTGGCCGCCACACTGCGCGGGGCGCTGACCCATCGCAGGCGGATCGCGAGTGCCGGCCGGGTCGATCCGGGCCGGACGATGCGGCGCAACATGCGGTTCGACGGTATCCCGTTCAGCCCGGTCACCGTGCGCCGCGCGGAGGACCGCCCGCGGCTCGTCGTGCTCGCCGACGTGAGCCTGTCGGTACGCGCGACCGCGCGGTTCACCCTGCACCTGGTGCACGGGCTGCAGAACCTGTTCGCCCAGGTGCGCTCGTTCGCCTTCGTCGACGCCGTCGCCGAGACCACCGAACTGTTCGCCGAGTACCCGGTGGAGCGGGCCCTCGGCCTGATCTTCGGCGGCGACGTGCTCGACGTGGACGCGAACTCGGACTACGGCGCGGTGTTCGGGGAATTCCTCGCCGAGCACTCCTCCGCGGTGACCCGCCGGACCACCGTGCTGGTGCTGGGCGACGGCCGCGGTAACGGCAACGACCCGAACCTGACCGCGTTCGCCGAGATCTCCCGCCGCGCGCGGGAAACGATCTGGCTGACCCCGGAACCGCGCTACTCGTGGGGGCTGGGTGCCTGCGATCTGCCGTCCTACGCCGAGTACTGCGGAAAGGTGCGGGTGGTACGCGATCTGTCCGGGCTGGACCGCGTCGCGCTCGACCTGGTGGCCCGATGACCGCCGCGCTCGATCCGCTCGCGCCGTACCCGGTCGGCCAGTACCTCGACGACCTCGTGCGGGTCGTGCGCGCCGAAGAGGACCGCAGGCCCTCGGTCGTGCGCACCGAGCATTTCCGGCTGCACCGGACGGGACGGCGGATCGAGGTGAGTCACCGGCTGCGCCCGGACCAGCTCGACAACGGCCTGACCGGCTTGCTGATCGACGAACTGTTCGCGCCCGGCTGGCTCGCCGGGCAGGACGTCTTCGAGCGGGTGTTCACCGGCGTCGTCCGGAGCACCGTGGCCGACCCGGGTGCCGCGTGGGGAACGTTCTACGCGAACACCCTCGCGCACCTCCGCGAACCGTCCGGGGCACCCCCGCTGATCGCCGGGATCGCACCCGTGTACGCGCGGGTGCTGCGGCTCGTGCCTCCCGGCAGTGTGCTGGATCTGGGATCCTGCTTCGGTTTCCTCCCACTGATGCTCGCGGAGCGCCCGCGCACCACGGTCGTCGCGTCGGACCTCGTGGCCGGCACGACGCGCCTGCTGGCGAAGGTCGCCGCCGAGCGCGGAATTCCACTCCGGACGCTGGTCTGCGACGCGACCCGGGTACCGCTGCCGGACGGGTGCGTGGACACGGTGACCGTCGTGCACCTGCTCGAGCACCTCGACCCCGCGCAAGGCTGCGCGGTGCTCGCGGAGGCGACCCGGCTCGCCCGGTCGGCCGTGATCGTGGCCGTGCCGTTCGAGGAGGTGCCGGCCGCGGACTACGGGCACGTGCGCCGCTTCGACCTGCCCGCACTCGCCGCGCTCGGCGCCGCCACCGGCTGGCACCACAAGGTTTCCGCCTTCCACGGCGGCTGGCTGGTCCTCGACCGGAGCGGCCGGTCGAAGTCTCATCAGGACAGTCGGCACTCAACGAGGAGTACACGATGACGACAGCTACCGCCACCGAATCCCCTGCCCGGACGGAGACCGTCACGAGCCCGCCGGGCGATCCCACGATGATCGGCGTGCCCACCTTCATCGTCGGCTCGATCGCGCTGGGCCTGGTGCTGACCGGGTACGTGCCCGCCGGTGCCGTCGGCGCCTCGATCGCGATCATCCTGCCGGCCACCGGGCTGGGCCAGCTGGTGGCCGCGGTGTGGGCGGCGTCGCTGGGGCAGAACGCGGTCGCCGCCGTGTTCGGCGTGTTCAGCGGATTCTGGCTCAGCTACGCCGTGCTCGTGCTCGGGCTGCTGCACGGCTGGTTCGGCATCTCACCCGACGCCGCGGTCGCCACCCAGGGACTGTTCCTGATCGCGTGGCTCGTCACGATCGTGCTGCTGACGGTCGCGACGCTGCGGCTCCCGGCCGCCTTCACGCTGCTGTTCGGGTTGATCGACGTCGCGCTCGCGCTGGTGTTGTACGGCACCGAGGGCGGCTCGGCGACCGTCACGACCGCCGGTGGGTACGCCGTCTTCGCGTTCACCGCGGTCGGTGTCTACCTGTTCGCCGGTGCCCTCTCGGCCGCGACGGGCGGCAGGCCGCTGCCACTGGGCCGCCCGGTGCTGCGCTGAACGCGCTTACTCGCGCCCGGCCACTATGCTCCTCAGATCAACCCCATCTTGCTGGCCGCGTAGACCGCTTCGGCACGGCTGGTGGCGCCGATCTTGCGCATGATGTTGCGGACGTGGAACTTCACGGTCGTCTCGGAGATGTACAGCCGCGCGCCGATGTCCCGGTTGCTCAGCCCGCGCGCGAGCAGCTCCAGCACGTTCTGCTCGCGGGAGGTGAGCACGGGCTCCTCGGCGGCCGTGCGGATCGAGCGCACCATCGCCGAAGCCGACCGCGAGTCGAACGCGCTTTCGTTGCGCGCCACCGCGCGGATCGAGGAGACCAGCCCGGTGGTGTCCACGTCCTTGATCACGTACCCGCGGGCGCCCCGGTGGATCGCCTCCACCACGAGGGCGTCGTCGAGGAAGGTCGTCAGTACAAGCACGCCGAGCTCCGGGTAGCGCGAGGTGAGTTCGGCGCACACGTCGAGGCCCTCGGTGTTGGTGCCGGTGGACAGTTTCAGGTCCAGCAGCACGATATCCGGCCGCGTCCGCTCGACCACGGCCCGTGCCTCGGCCGCGGTGGCGGCCTCCCCGACGACGGTGATTTCGTCCTCACGCTCCAAAATGGCCCGTAGACCCTGGCGGACGATGGCGTGGTCGTCCACCAGCACGATGTTCAGCGTTCGCTCGCCCACGATCATCCCGCCGCCCTCGCCTCGTGCCGTGGCGGCGGGATCTCCAGCAGCAGCATGATGCCGCCGATCCGCGACCGCCGGATCGACAGCGTCCCGCCCAGCTCCTCGGTGCGGGCCCGCATGTTCGCCAGGCCGCGGTGCGCGCCCGCGAGATCCGTGGCCGAGGCGAGCCGCAGCATCCTGCGCAGCTGCGCCGGATCGCCGTCCCCGTCGTCCGAAATGGACAGCCTGATCCGCTCCCCGCGGTAGTCGAGCCGGATCAGCGCCCGTGCCGCGTTCGTGTGCATCACGGTGTTGAACAGTGCCTCCCCGGCGATGCGCAACAACGAATGCTCGGCCTCGCCGGGCAGCGGCACCGGCGTGCCGCGCACGGTGACCCGCACCTTGAGTTCGGTCGGCAGGTGCACCGTGGACAGCCGTTCGAGCAGGACCGGGAGCGAGCCTGACGGCTCGGACTCGGCGTGATGCAGGGCGTAGATGGCCGCGCGCAGCCGTTCCACCGCGTGCCGGGTCAGCCCCTTGGCCTCGACGAGCTTGGCGCTCACCACGCCGAGGTCCGCGCCAGGCCCGGCCAGGTCCGCGCGGCAGATCTCGATCATCATCCCGGCGGAGAGGACGTCCTGGGTCACGCTGTCGTGCAGTTCGCGCGCGATCCGGTGCCGTTCGTCGTCGAGCGCCTGCCGCTGCATCGCCTCGAACAGCCTGCGCTGGGTCTCCTGGAGTTCGGCGTTGCGCGCCGCGAGGTCTCTCGCCTGCTGCTCCGCGGCTTCGGACAACCGCTCGGTGCGGCCGCGCAGCCGCACGGTGGCGTGGACGAGGAACGAGTTGTGCAGCGCGACCGCGGCCTGGTTCGCCAGCACTCGCAGCACGGCGAGGTCGGTGTCGGCGACGTCCATGCCGGGCGCGGGCATCGCGGCGATGCCGCCGACCGGTTCGCAGTCGAGCGTCATCGGCACCCGCACCCCGCTCGCCGGCGGATCGTCGGCCTCCCACGGGTGCGACCGCAGCACCCGCAGGTGTTCGGCCGCCGCGGCCGGGAAGAGCCGCTCGTCGTCCACCAGCCGGTCACCGGTCAGCAGCAGGAACCGCGGCCGCGCCGCGCGCAGGGCACCGTCGGCGACCGCGAACAGCAGCCAGTCGGCCTGGACGTGCTCGGCCGCGGCCCGGACCACCGCCTCGACCAGCGCCCGCGGGCCCTCACCGGTGCGCACGAGCGCGCGGGAGATCCGGTCGAGGGCGCCGACGGCCCGTTCGAGTCGCTCGGCACTCCGGACGTACTCCGGATAGAACGAGCGCTTACCGGACCGCACGCCGGTCAGCGCGCCGAGATCGTGGTCCGCTGTCATCGAACGCCCTACAACGCCTGCCGGAACAGGGCCGCCACGTCGGCCGCACTCGCCTCGCGCGGGTTCGTCGCCAGGCACGCGTCCTGCAGCGTGGTGCGCGACAGCGTGCCGATGTCGTCCTCGGTGACACCGAGCGCGGACAGGCGGCGCGGCACGCCGACGGCGTCGGCGAGCTGGCGGACCCGGCAGGCGAACTGTTCGGCGACCTCGGCGGCCGGCTTGCCGGTCACGTCGAGACCGGTGGCGGCGGCCAGCGGGACGAACCGGTCCGGCTCGGTCGCCGCGTTGAACCGGATCGCGTGGGGCAGCAGCACCCCGTTCAGCACCCCGTGCGGCGCGTCGAGCAACCCGCCGACCTGGTGACTCATCGCGTGCGTGATGCCCAGGATCGCGTTCGTGAACGCCATCCCGGCCTCGAGCGCGCCCTGCGCCATGGCGATCCGCGGGTCGGCCGCCTTCGGCTCGACCATCGTGCGCAGCAGGTTGCGCGTGATCAGCGTGGCGGCGTGCAGGGCGTGCTGGTCGGTGAGCGGGTTGTGCGCGCGGGAGACGAACGATTCGACCGCGTGGGTCAGCGCGTCCAGCCCGGTCGCGGCGTTGAGCTCGTCCGGCATCGTGATGAGCAGCCGCGGGTCGATGATCGAGATATCCGGGACCAGGGTGCGGCTGATGATGGTGATCTTGGTGTGCTGCGTGGTGTCGGTGATGACCGCGAACTGGGACACGTCGGCGCCGGTGCCGGAGGTGGACGGGGCCATCACCAGCGGCGGGATCGGCTGGACGACGCGGTCCACCCCGGCGTAACCGAGGATCGTGCCGCCGTTGCCGGACAGGATCGCCACGCCTTTCGCGGCGTCGATGCACGACCCGCCGCCGACGGCGATGATCACGTCCGCGCCGGCCGACGCGTACCGCTCGTAGGCGGCCTGGATCTCGTGATCCTTCGGATTCGGGGTGATGCCGGAGAACACGACGGGCCGCAGCCCGGCCACGCGCAAGTGGTTTTCCGCCTCCTCGACCCACCCCGCTTCGATGAGACCGGCATCGGTGACGACGAACGGCCGGCGCGCCCCGACCCGGCGCGCGGCGTGCCCGAGTTCGGCGAGGGAACCGGGGCCGAACACGACCTCCGGGACGTGGAACTTGGCGAGCTCGGCGGGCGGGGTCCGGGTGTTCGTGAGGCAGGGGCCGGTCAGGAGTGCGACCTGGTCGAGGACTCGGCCCGTCACGGCGACCTCCCGTGCGTCAGGATCGGCGCGGCGATGCAGCGATCCGTTCCACGGTACGTCACGGCGGCGCTCGGCGAGAACCGCGCCGGGAAGGTTCGGCAGGCCGGAGAGTCGTGACATAAGCGGCTCCTCGTCCTTCGTCGGCCTACCCGACGCTACCCCCTCCGGCGACGGTTTCCCCACCGTCCGGATGGCCGCCCGCACCTACCCGATCGGACAGGGCGCCGGGGCATACTGTGTGTGTGTCAGGGCATGCGGTGGTGGTGGGCGGCGGGATCGCCGGGCTGGCGGCGGCGGTGGCGTTGCGGCGCCGGTCGTGGCGGGTGACGGTGCTGGAGCGGCGGCCCGAGCTGTCGGAGGTCGGCGCCGGGATCACGTTGTGGCCCAACGCCTTGCGTGCGCTGGACGAGCTCGGCGCCGGAGCCCGGATCCGGGCACTCGGGCTCGCGCAGACTTCGGGCGGGATCCGCGACGACCGCGGGAAGTGGCTCAGCCGCACCGACACCGAAGCGATGGCGGCGCGGTTCGGCGACGGGCTCGTGGTGCTCGAGCGCCGGCAGTTGCTCGACACGCTGCGGGACGCTTGCACCGGCGTGGACATCCGCTTGTCGACCGACGTCGCCGGAGTCGGCGCGGACGGCACGGTCGCGATCAGCCCGGGCGAGAGTATCCGCGGTGACGTGGTGATCGGCGCCGACGGGCTACGGAGCGCGGTGCGGGCGGCGCTGTGGCCCGCCGCGAAGGTCCGTTCGACCGGCATGCTGGCCGCGCGGCTCATCGGCCGGGTGCCCGATCCGGACGGTGTGCGCGGCGGCGAATCCTGGGGCCGCGGGGATTACGCGGGGGTCGCGCCGCTGCCCGACGGGCGCTTGTACGCGTACCTGGTCGTCCCGGTCACCGCGGGCGCGCCGGACGAGCCGGGGGAGGCGCTGCGATGGTGGCGGCAGCGGTTCGCGTCCTGGCATTTCCCGTTGCCGCAGCTCCTCGCCGGCGTCGAACCGGACCAGCTGCTGCGTAACGAGCTTTTCGACCTCGCCCCGCTGTCCGGCCTGGCCTCGGGCCGGGTCGCGCTCGTCGGTGATGCCGCTCACGCCATGACGCCGAACCTGGGGCAGGGCGCCTGCCAGGCGCTGGAAGACGCCGTGGAACTCGGCGCGTGCCTGGCTTCCGGCGCCACCGATATCGAGCGGCACCTGGAGACCTACAGCGCGCGGCGCCTGCCGCGCGTGCACCGGCTGGCCGCCCGGTCCCGTACCGCGGGCAGGGTCGCGGCCCTGCACGGACGGGTTCCGGCGACGATCCGGAACACGCTGGTGAGCCTGGTCCCCGCCGCGAGGGCGCTCCGCGCGCTCGACCCGGTCGTGGGATGGCGCCCTCCGGCGGGCTGAAGTCCGGCAGAGCGCCGAACGCGCCCCGGCGCGGTAACGCCACCGTCACCGTAATTCTACGGAAACTTTCAGTCTGTGCCTGTTCAAGGGGAAGATCCCATCTTTCCATCAGACGGAAGATCGCCCGATTTGGCACTGAGTGCGCCATACACTGCGATCCGCATTGGAGGTGAGTTTGTGGCCGCACGCTTGAGTCTCGGTGACGTGTCCCTGCATTTCGGCGGCGTCATGGTCCTCGAGGACGTCACGTTCGACGTCGAGCCGGGGGTGATCCTCGGGCTCGTCGGCCCGAACGGCGCCGGGAAGACCTCGCTGTTCAACTGCATCAGCGGGCACTACAAGCCGAGCGGGGGATCCGTCACGATCGACGGCATCGAGGTGGTCGGCACCGCGCCGTCGAGCCTCGCCCGGCACGGGCTGGCGCGCACGTTCCAGCATCCCGCGCTCCAGCTCGATGCCACCGTGCTGCAGAACGTCCTGCTGGGCGGGCACACCCGCCTTCCCGGCGGGCCGGTTTCGTGGTCACTCCGGCTGCCGCACACCCGTCGCGCGGAGCGTGAGATCCGCGCGGAAGCGCTCGGCCTGCTGCGCCGCGAGCAGCTCGAGTGGGCGGCGGGCCGCCCCGCCGAAGAGCTGTCACACGGACTGCACAAGGGAATCGAGCTGTGCCGCGCGCTGCTGGCCAAACCCGCGCTGCTCCTGCTGGACGAGCCGGCGGCGGGGCTTTCGCACGGTGAGGTGGAACAGCTCATCGACACCATCCGGCGGGTCAGGGCCGAGGAGGACATCACCATCGTCGTCGTCGAACACCACATGGGCCTCATCTCGGCGCTCACGGACCGGGTCGTCGTGCTCGACCACGGCCGCAAGCTCATGGAGGGCACGGCGGCACAGGCACAGTCCGATCCGCGCGTCATCGAGGCCTACCTCGGGAAGGACGCGGTGGATGACGCTGCTTGAGCTCACCGACGTGACCGCCTCGTACGGCCCCGTCCGCGTGCTGGAAGGCGTCTCGCTCACCGTGCCGGACGGTGGCGCGGTCGGCATCCTCGGCGCGAACGGCGCGGGGAAGACGACCACGCTGCGCGCGATCAGCGGCACCGTGCGCACCGCCGGGCGGATCACCTTCGACGGGCGCGACATCCGCGGTCTCCGCCCGGATCGCGTGGCGGCGCTCGGGATCGCCCATGTGCCGGAAGGCCGCGGGACGCTCGCCCAGCTGACCGTGCTGGACAACCTCCGGGTCGGCGCGTACCTGCGCAAGGATCGCAAGGCGGTCGCGGCCGATCTGGACTACTGCCTCACGCTGTTCCCGCAGCTGAAGAAACGTCTCACCTCGAACGGGGCGGCGCTGTCCGGCGGGGAGCAGCAGATGCTCGCGGTCGCGCGGGCGTTCATGGCCAGACCCCGGCTGCTCCTGCTCGACGAGGCATCCCTCGGGCTCGCGCCGAGCACCGCGAAGACCGTGTACGACGCCATCGGCCGGCTCCGGCGGGAGTCGGGCATCGCGATGGTCGTCGTCGAGCAGAACGCGAACCTCGCGTTCACTCTTGTCGACACCGCGACCGTCCTGGAGACCGGGCGCAACGTGCTCACCGGCCCCGCGTCGGAGCTCAAGGGCCTCGACGAGATCCGACGCGCCTACCTGGGGGGCTGAACCTGTGGGAACCTTCGTCCAGCTCGTGGTCGACGGGCTTTCGACCGGCTCGATCTACGCCGCGCTGGCGCTCGCGATCGTGCTCGTGAACCAGGCGACCGGGCTTATCAACTTCGCGCAGGGCGGGATGGCCGTGCTCTCCGCGTACATCGCCTACAGCCTCCTGGGCGCCGGACTGCCCCTCATCCTCGCGATCGGAGTCGCGGTCCTCATCTCGTTCGTGCTGGGCGCGGCAATCGAGCGCCTGCTCATCCGCCGGTTCGAGCGAAGCGAAACCGATACCGCGATCGTCGTGACGATCGGGCTGCTGACGTTGCTCACCGGGGTCAGCGCCTGGCTGTGGAGCTACAACAACCTGCAGTTCCCGTCCCTGTTCCCGCTCGCGAGCGTCGACATCTTCGGCGCGGTGGTCAGCGTCCGCTCGATCGGCACGACGCTCACCATCGTGGCGATCATGATCCTGCTGCAGGTGCTGTTCCGCGGCACGAAACTCGGGCTCGCCCTGCGTGCCGTCGCCGACAATCCCGCGTCCGCGGCGTTTTCGGGCCTGCCGGTCGGCCGCCTTCTCATGGTCGGCTGGGGTTTCGCCGCCGCGCTCGGCGCGATCGCCGGTTCCCTCGTCGCGCCGCAGCTCACCCTCACGCCCGGGATGCTGGACAACGCGCTCGTCTACGCGCTCGCCGCGGTCATCCTCGGCGGGCTGAACAGCCCGGTCGGCGCCGTGGTCGCCGCGTGGCTGATCGGCGTGCTCGAAAACCTCGCGGCCGTCTACGTGCCCTTCATCGGGCATGACCTGAAGATCGCGGTGCCGTTCGTGCTGATCTTCGTGGTGCTGGTCATCCGTCCCCAAGGCCTGTTCGGGCGAAAGGTCGTGGCGCGGGTCTGATGAGCGCTTTGCTTCGGAACAGATGGGTGCGGCTCGGTCTGGTGCTCGTGGTCGCGATCGTGCTGATCGCCGCCCCGCTGATGCTGCCCGCGTTCGCCAACCAGACGCTGATCCGCATCGGCGTCTACGCGGTGGCCGTGCTGGGGCTGAACATCGTGATGGGCTACACCGGCCAGGTCAACCTCGGGCAGATCTTCTTCGTCGGGCTCGGCGCCTACGTCGCCGCCTACGGTGTCACCCACGACTGGAACATCGTGCTGGTGTTCCTGGCGGCCTGCCTCGTGCCGGGCGCGGTCGGCCTCCTCGTCGCGCTGGCGGCGGCCCGCCTCGGCGGCCTCGCGATCGCGATGGTCACCATCGCGCTGCCCATCGTCGGCGTCCCGCTGGCCAAGCGGCTGGCCGGCCTCACCGGCGGCTCGCAGGGTGTCTCGGCGCGGTTCTCCGGCGCGCCCGACTGGAGCGGTCTTTACGACGACCAATGGCAGTTCTACCTCATGCTGCTCGTCACGGCCGCGTCGTTCCTGCTGGTGCGCAACCTCGTCCGCGGCAAGTTCGGCCGTGCCCTCGCCGCGGTGCGCAAGAACGAGGCGGTCGCCGCGTCGATCGGCGCCTCGCCCTACCGCTACAAGGTGCTCGCCTTCACGGCCGCCTCGATCTTCGGTGGCGTGAGCGGTTTCCTGTACCTCGCCGCCGTGCAGTACACGTCGCCGGAGACCCTCAACTTCGGCCATTCGATCGCGCTCGTGGCCGCGATGGTCATCGGCGGCGCCGGCAGCATCACCGGCTCGCTGATCGGCGGGGCGTACTACGTGTTCGTCCCGCAGTTCACCAACACGATCGACCCGAACCTCACGGCGATCAGCCAGGGCGTGATCCTGCTGGTGGTCCTGTTCCTCCTGCCGGGCGGGCTGGTGAGCCTCCCGCGCGTGCTCCGCCGGCTCACCCGCCGGCTCACTTCCCGCCCACCGCGAACCCCGCCCGTGCGGCATCCGTCCCCCGAACAGACAGAGAGGCAGGCGCAAGCATGAAAATCCGAAGGAGCGCAAGAGGGTTCTTCGGCGTCGTCGCGGTGGTGGCGATCGTCGCTCTCGCGGCGTCGAGCTGTTCCCGCGCGCCCAAGGGAAGCAGCGGGTCCGCGAGCCCCGGCATCACCGACACGACGGTCACGCTCGGGGTCACGACCCCGCTGTCCGGTCCGACGGCCGGTCCCGGCACGTGCACCGTCGCGGGCGTCAAGGCCTACTTCGGCGCGGCGAACGCGGCGGGCGGCGTGAAGTTCGGCGACGGCAAGACCCGCAAGGTCGAGATCAAGACCTACGACGACACCTACGATCCGCAGAAGGCACTGGCGAACTTCCAGCAGATGGTCTCCGACGGCGTGTTCGCCGCGACGGCCGGGCTCGGCACGCCGACCAACCGCGCCTTCCGCGAGGCGGCCATCGACGAGAAGTTCCCGCAGGTGCTCGTCATGACGGGCGACCCGCTGTTCAGCACGCGCAAGGACAGCCCGTGGCAGCTCGGGTTCGTGCCGATCTACCAGAACGAGGGCGCCGCGTTCGGGCAGCTGCTCGCCGCGTCGGGCAGCCAGCACAAGGTGGCGATCCTGGCGCAGAACGACGACTACGGAAAGGGTTACGTCGACGGCTTCAAGCAGGCCGTCGCCGGTGCCCCGAACATCCAGATCGTCCGTGAACTCAGCTACGAGGCCACCGACACGTCGGTCGACGCGCAGCTCACGGAACTCGCGGGCACCGGGGCGGACGTCTTCTTCAACGCCATGTCGATCACTCCGCTGACGATCGCGTCCCTGCAGAAGGCGCAGCAGATCGGCTGGCGTCCCAGCTGGTTCCTCCCGTCGAACACCTCGAGCCCGAGCGCGATCCTCACGCCCGGCGGCGCGTCGGCGTACCCGGGGATCTACTCGGTGGCGTTCTCGAAGACCCCGCAGAGCCCGGAGTTCGCCTCGGACCCCGACGTCGTGAAGTTCCTGTCGGACCTGAAGACGTACGCGAACTACCCGAGCCTGCCCGCGTTCCCGCACTGCGCGTGGAGCTACATCGTGGGTGCCACGCTCGAGCAGGCGTTCCAGAAGATGACCGAGCCGACGCGCGACAGTTTCATGACCGCGCTGCGGGGCATCTCGGGCTTCCGCGCGCCGCTCATGCTGCAGGGCACCGCCGTCGACACGACGAAGGACGGCCAGCCGGCCGTGTCGACGGTCATCGTGCAGAAGTACAACGGAAAGGGCTATGCCACGGCGCAGAAGTTCGGCTGACGGCCAACCGCGCGCGGCGTCAGCTCCGCTTGCCGCTCAGCCACTCGGCGAGTACGGCGGCCTGGCTGTGCTCGACGTCGCGCGTCGCGGTCAGCAAGGTGACGTTCCGGTCGCGGGCGAGGGCGCGCAGGTGGCGGACCGGTTCGCGCCGCTCCGGTTCCCGCAGTTCCGCCAGATAGCGGCGGCGGAACTCGGTGAACCGCGCGGGGTCGTGCCCGTACCAGCGGCGCAGTTCGGTGGACGGCGCGATCTCGCGTAGCCACTCGTCCAGGTGGGCGTCGTCCTTGCGGACCCCGCGCGGCCAGATCCGGTCCACGAGCACCCGCACGCCGTCCGAGGGCGCGGGCTCGTCCCGAATCCTGCGGTAGGTGACTTGCGTGGCCACGATGTGCTCCTTCCCGGGGTTCAGCCGGCCAGCAGCACACCGAGGAACAGCGCGGCCAGCGCGCTGACGCCGGTGAGCGCGCCGAACACCGCGAGCCCGGCCGTGCTGCGGGCGCGGGCGTGCAGGAACGCGGTGATCCCGGAGACGGCGACCACCGCGAGCTTGACCATCAGCGTGGTCCGGTAGTGGCCGCTGTCCGAACCTGTCATGGCCAGCATGTTCCACACCCCGGTCGCGACCAGGACCGCGAACGCCGGCCAGGCGACCTGGTTGAACCGCCGCGCCGCCGCGGTCGTGACCTGGCCGCCGAGCCCGCGCAGCGCGGGCACCAGCGCGGCCAGGGTGAGCTGCCCGCCCACCCAGACCGTGGCCGCCAGTATGTGCAGGAACAGCCGGATCGTGTCCCACGACACCCCGAGCATGACCGTTGACCGCCGGGCTACGCCTGACCGCTGATCGCCGGTGCCACCGGCCCGAGCGGCGGCACCCATTCGCGGATCTCGGCGTTGGCGACCACGCCCTGCGAGGTGTACGGGTCTTTGTCCACGATGGCCTGTGCGCCCGCTTTGTCCTCGGTGCGGAGGATCAGCAGACCGCCGGGCGCTTCGCCGGGTGCCCACGCGCCCGCGATCAGCATCGAGCCCTCTTCGGCGAGCCCGCGCAGGTACTCGCGGTGGGCGGGGCGGGTGGCTTCCCGGAGCGCCGTGTCATCGGTGTAGGTGTAGATGACGGCGAAAGTCGTGGACATGGAACCGATTCTGGCACACCGGTCCGATCGGCCCCGGTGGGCGATGGATCACTGGATCCCTTCGGCGACGTCGTGGAGCGCGGAGAGGAACGCGGCGATCGGCGGGTGGCGGCGGCTTCCGGCGCGGACGGCGACGGAGACGGTGCGGTCCAGGTCCGGTTCGGCGACGGGGCGGAGCTGGATGTCGGTGGACATCGATTCCAGCGCGAGCCGGGGCACGAGCGAGACACCGAGCCCGGCCTCCACGAGCGCGAAGATGACCGTGTAGTCGGAGCTGGTGAAGTCCAGCCGTGGCGCGAAACCCGCGAGGCCGCAGGCACGTTCGAGCATCTTCCGGAGTTCGTCGTCGCTCGCGGCGGCGATCCAGGGCTGCCCCGCGAGCACGTCCAGCCGCAGCGGCCCGCCGGGAACCGGCAGCGTCGCGGGCAGCGCCGCGAGCAGCGGTTCGCGTACCAGCAGATCCGATTCGACACCCGGGTCGCGCACCGCGGGCAGCAGGTTGTATTCGTAGATCAGCGCGAGGTCGACGTGCCCGGCCTTGAGGTCGGTGATCGCCTCGGTGACCGATCGCTCGGTCAGCTGGACGCGCAGATCCGGATGCTCGGCCCGGCAGCGCGCGATCGCGCCGGGGACGAGCGCGCGGGCGGCGGTGGGGAACGCCGCGATCCGCAGCACGCCGCGCACGGTCGCGGTCAGCGCGGCGACCCCGGCGCTCGCGCGTTCGAGTGCCGCGAGCACCTCCTCGGCGTGCTCGACGAGCACCTCGGCGGCCTGCGTGAGGATCAGCCGGCGACCGTCCCGGATGAACAGGGGCGTGCGAACATCCTTCTCCAGCAACGAAAGCTGCTGCGAGACCGCGGACGGGGTCAGCGAGCAGACACGGGCGGTGGCAGCGATCGTGCCGTGCCGGGACAGCTCACGGAGCAGGCGGAGCCGGTGCACGTCCAACATGTAGCCAGACTAATGGTCATCGTCAGAAATCGTCGCTGGTGCTAACGAAACCGCGGCCTCATCGTGGTGCCATGACCGCCGAACCGCTGACCACCCCGCGCTCCCGCACCGAGTACGAGGTCCGGCTCGCCGCGCTCCGCGCGCGGATGGCCGAGCAAGACCTGACCGCCGTGGCGCTGGCCAGTCCCGAAAACGTCTACTACCTGACCGGGCTCGATCACCTGGGCTACTTCGCGTTCACCCTGCTGCTCGTGCCGGCCGAGGGCGCGCCGATCGTGGTCACGCGCGAGATGGAGCGCCCCACCGTCCGTGCGCAGATCCCCGGCTGCCGCCACCGGACCTTCGCCGACGGCAGCGACCCCGCCGACGCCGTCGCCGCCGTCCTCGCCGAGGAGGTGCCGCCCGGGCGGTCGATCGCGATCGAGGACGCGGCGATGTTCTTCCCGCCGTCGATCAGCAAACGCGTGCGCGTGCGGCTGCCGAACCGGATCTGGCGCGACGGCACGACCTTGCTGTCCTCGGCGCGCGCCGTGAAGTCCACCGCCGAGATCGACCTTGTCAAGCGGGCGGCGGCGGTGTCCGACGCGGCGATGAGCGTGGCGATTTCGACCGCGGGCCACGGTGTCTCCGAAGCCGAACTCGCCGCGACGATCCACTACACGATGTACCGCGCGGGCGGGCACCAGCCCGGGTTCGCGCCCCTGATCCGGCCGCTGTCGATGCTCGATCAGGAGCACGTGACGTGGGGCGACCGGGTGCTGGAAGCGGGCACCGGGATATTCGTCGAGCTGTCCGGCTGCGTCCGGCGGTATCACGCCCCACTGTCCCGCACCGTCTACATCGGACACGCCCCGGCGGGTGCCGAAGAGGCCCATCAGGCGGCGCTGGCCGGGCTGGAGGCCGCGCGGCAGGCGTTGCGCCCCCGTGCCCGGACCGGCCAGGTCTACGCGGCGTGGCAGCATGCGGTCACCGCCACCACGGCCGGGGTGTGGCCGTCCCGGCACCACTGCGGCTACCTGGTCGGTATCGGGTTCCCGCCGAGCTGGGTCGGCGGCGGGGAGGTGCTCGGTATCCGTGCCGGCGGCGACGTGCTGATCGAAGCGGGGATGACCTTCCACCTCATGTCCTGGGTGACCGGGCACGTCGTCTCCGACACCGCGCTCGTCACCCCGACCGGCGCGCGGCTGCTCACCACGACCTCCCGCGAGCTGACGGTGGTGGGCTGAATGCGCATCACCGGCATCCGGGCGACACCGGTCGCGGTTCCCTACCGTGCGGACGAGATCTGGGCCTTCGGCCGCCGCCACGGCCAGATCAGCGTGCTGATCGAGGTCACGACGGACGAGGGCGTCACCGGCCTCGGCGAAGCCGCCGCATACCCGTCCGCGGAGATCGTCCTCGCCGTACTTCGCGGTCTCGAGCCGCTGGTGCTGGGGGAGGACCCGTTCGCCGTCGAGCGCCTGGTGCGGCGCATCGACCTGGTCGGCACCTGGCATCACGTCAAGGCGACCAGCCCGGCCATCGCCGCGGTCGAGATGGCGTGCTGGGACATCGCCGGCAAGGTCTGCGGGCAGCCGCTGGTGAACCTGCTCGGCGGCAGGTTCCGCGACCGGGTCGAATGCTTCTACTACGTGGCGCGCAGTTCTCCCGGGGAGATCGCGGAGGAAGCCAAGCGCGCCACCGAAGCCGGGTTCGGCACCTGCTATCTCAAGGTCGGGTCCGACGATCCGCGAACCGACATCGAGCGAGTCGCCGCGTTGCGCGACGGCGCCGGGCCGGGCGCCCGGTTGCGGGTCGACGCCAACGAGGCGTGGTCGCCCGGGGCCGCGGTGCGGATGGTGCGCGAGCTGCAACGCTACGACCTCGAACTCGTCGAGCAGCCGGTGTCCGGGCGCAACCTCGCCGAAATGGCCTACGTGCGCAACCGGATCGACGTGCCGCTGCTGGCCAACGAGGCGAGCTGGACCCGGCACGATCAGCTCGCCGTCATCCGCGCCGGTGCGGCGGACGTGCTCTCGGTCGACAACCAGATGGACGGCGGGCTGCTCAACCTCAAACGAGGAGCCGGCATCTGCGAGGCGGCCGGGCTGCCCGTCGTCAAGCACAGCCTCGGCGAACTCGGCGTCGCACTCGCGGCGGCCGTGCACGCCATCGCCGCGACGCCGAACTTCCGCTACGCCAACCAGGCCTACGGCGCCCTGCTGGCGGACGACGTCACCGCCGGCTTCGGCGGCGGTATCGAGTCCTACGTAGACGGTTGCGTGCCGGTACCGGCCGGGCCGGGCCTCGGCGTCACCCTCGACCGCGATAAGGTCGATAGCTACGCCGAGCTGTACCGGACCCGGGGAGCCGAATTCTCCTTCGGCGATCCTGGCGCGCTCTCCGCCGCCCACGCGCTCCCGAAGTTCTGACCGGCGCGCTACCCGGCCGTGCCTAGCCGCGGCCTGCTCGCACCCTGACGAATGTCACACCAGGTAAACCTTGCTCTAAGCAAACTTTATGCTATGCAATGGTTGCTGGGTGCAGGACGGCAGAAGGGTGAAGCGGCGTGGAGCAGCCGGAGGCAACGGCGACCGATCCGGGGCGAGTGCCGATGGCGGCGGGCCGGTTCGCCGGCTGGTTGCGGGCGAGCCGGTTCGGGATGTTCTGCGTCGCGATCGGGGTCGGCGTCGGCGCCGGGTTCGGCGCGATCGGGTTCCGGTACCTGATCTACGGGTTCACCTGGCTGGCCACCGGGCACAACGAGTTCGGGCAGGACGGCTGGGTCGGCAGCGCGCACCTGCCGTGGCTGGGGATCGGCTTCTTCGTGCTGATTCCCGTGGTCGGCGGGCTGCTGTACGGGCCGTTGATCTACCGGTTCGCCCGTGAGGCGCGCGGCCACGGGGTGCCGGAGGTGATGATCGCGGTCGCGGAGAACGGTGGCCGCATCCGCCCGCAGGTCAGCGTGGTCAAGGCGCTCGCGTCGGCGCTGTGCATCGGCGTCGGCGGCTCGGTCGGCCGGGAAGGGCCGATCGTGCAGATCGGCTCGGCGCTGGCCTCGAGCCTCGGGCAGTGGGTGCGGATGCCGGAGAACCGGCTGCGGGTGCTGGTCGCCTGCGGTGCCGCCGGCGGGATCTCCGCGACCTTCAACGCCCCGATCACCGGGGTGTTCTTCGGCGTCGAGCTCATCCTGCGCGAGTTCTCCGTCGAGGCGATCTTCACGGTGATGCTCTCCTCGATGCTCGCCGACGTGATCGCCCGGGTCTTCCTCGGCTCCGCGCCCTTCTTCACCCAGTTGCCCGCCGACATCGCACTGCACCACATCGCCGACTACCTGCTGGTCGCGCTGCTCGCGGTGCTCGCCGCGCTGATCGGGCTCCTGTTCAAGAACGTCCTGTACGCCATCGAGGACCTGTGCGACCGGGTGTGGGGCGGACGTCCGGAATGGGCACGGCCGGCCGTGGGCGGGGTCGTGCTTGGCCTGCTGCTGCTCGCCGTGCCCCAGCTCTACGGGGTCGGCTACCCGGTGATGTACCAGGCCTTCGCGGGCCACTACGGGCTGTGGTTCCTGGTGCTGCTCGCCGCCGGCAAGATGATCGCGACCAGCCTGACCATCGGCATCGGCGGCTCCGGTGGCGTGTTCGCGCCCTCGCTGTTCGTCGGCGCCACCTCCGGTATGGCCTTCGGCGTGATCTCCGACCACGTGTTCGGCCCGGTCGCGGGGCAGCCCGCGCTGTACGCGATCGTCGGCATGGGCGCGGTGTTCGCCTCCGCCGCCCGCGCCCCGCTCACCTCGCTCGCCAGCGTGGTGGAGATGACCGGCGACTTCACCCTCACCCTGCCGGTGATGCTCGGTATCGCGGTGGCCTCCCTGGTCTCCAGAGCGATCAGCTACGGCACCATCTACACGACCAAACTGCTGCGCCGTGGCACCGACATCGAGCGCGCCACCCCGACGCACGCGTTCGAGGACCTCACCGCGGCCGACGCCATGCACCGGTTCGCCGTACCGCTGGACATCGTCTCGAACGGCAAGCCCGCCGCGGCGAACGGGCACCACGACTGGACGGGCCTGCTCGGGCCGGTCACCCGGGTCCGCGAACCGCAGGCGGTGTTCGGCAACGACAGCCTCGCCCAGGCGCTGCGGCAACTGGTGCGCTACGGCCGCGACGGGCTCCCGGTCATCGACACCGACGCGAGGCGCGTGCAGGGCTGGCTGACCAACCAGAACGTGCTGCGCGCGGTCGCCACCCAGCTGGCGGACGCCGAACCCAAGATCAGCGCCGGTCAGCGTGCCGCCGAATGGGCCGATCCGAACGCCGGGCAGGCCGAGCACGATCTCAACACCGAACTGGACGGATACCGCATCGTCGAGCGCACGCTCGCGGAGGACTCGGCCGCCGTCGGCCGCACGATCGGCGAACTCGACTGGCCGGACCGGTACCTGCCGGTCTCGGTGCTGCACGACCGGCGGCTGAGCGAGGCCGACCCGGCGCACCGCCTCGCCGCGGGGGACCGGATCAGCGTGCTCGTCCCGATCCCGGACGAGCCCGGCGATGTGGACGCCGATCGCGCTACCCGGCCTTGGGCTTCCCGGTGAAGGTGATCTCGCCTTCGGCGCGCAGGCGCGGGATCATCTGCGGGTAGTGCAGTTCGAACGCGGGCCGTTCGGACCGGATCTTCGGCAGTTCGGTGAAGTTGTGCCGCGGCGGTGGGCAGGTGGTGGCCCATTCGAGCGAGTTGCCGTAGCCCCATGGGTCGTCCACCGTGACGATTTCGCCGTAGCGGTAGGACTTGAAGATGTTGTAGATGAACGGCAGCGTGGAGGCGCCGAGGATGTAGGCGCCGATGGTGGAGATCGTGTTGAGTGTGGTGAACCCGTCGGTGGGCAGGTAGTCGGCGTAGCGGCGGGGCATGCCTTCGGCGCCGAGCCAGTGCTGCACCAGGAACGTGGTGTGGAAGCCGATGAACGTGGTCCAGAAGTGGAATTTGGCG
>NZ_VDFW01000032.1 GCF_006152065.1 Amycolatopsis alkalitolerans | reverse complement strand
ACTCTACCACCAACCAGCGGGAGCTTGGCTCCGGGCCCTGCATCACCCGGTCACCCCGGCGACAAAAGAAAGATTACATCGGGAAGAACCGGCCCTCACAGGGGGGTCACCTAACGCCATCATTGCAGGTCAGCGAGTGACACGGCTAGGTTCGGCGTCCATGGCGACTCTGCTGATCGTGCACCACACGCCCTCGCCGAACGTGCAGGCGATGTTCGAGGCCGTCGTCTCGGGCGCGACCACCGAGGAGATCGAGGGGGTCGACGTCGTCCGGCGACCCGCACTCGCCGCGACCGCGTCCGACGTGCTCGAGGCCGACGGCTATCTCCTCGGCACGCCGGCCAACCTCGGCTACATGTCGGGCGCGCTCAAGCATTTCTTCGACTCCGTTTACTACCCGTGCCTCGACGCGACCCGCGGCCGGCCGTTCGGTTACTACGTACACGGTGGCAGCGACGTGGCCGGGACCGTGCGCGGGATCGAGTCGATCACCACGGGACTGGGCTGGGAGCAGGCGGCGGCCGCGGTCACCGTCACCGGTGAGCCGGGTAAGGACGACCTGGAGAAGTGCTGGGAGCTGGGTGCCACGGTGGCCGCCGGACTCATGGCGTGACGGCGTCGGGCGGGTTCGCCGGCCAGGTCGATAAACTGACGACCTACCAGTTTTCCGACCGTGAGGATCGTCGTGTCCGAGTACCTGCCGACCACGCCGTACCGGGGGACCAGGGATTTCCTGCCCCCGGAGATGTCCGTCCGGACGCAGGTGTTCGGCCATCTCTACGACGTCCTCGAACGCTACGGATACCAGCGCTACGACGGGCCCGTCCTCGAATCCGCCGAGATCTACGAGAAGAAGTCCGGGCAGGAGATCGCCGACCAGCAGCTGTACACGCTGACCGACCGGGGTGGCCGCCGCCTCGCGCTGCGGCCCGAGATGACCCCGACGGTCGCCCGGATCATCGCCGGGAACGCGGGCTCGCTGCAGTTCCCCGTGCGCTGGTACAGCCACCCGAACTGCCACCGGTACGAGCGACCCCAGCGCGGCCGGGTCCGTGAGCACTGGCAGATCAACGCGGACATCTTCGGTTCCGAGAGCGCCAACTGCGAGATCGAGATGTTCGAGCTGATCCACGACCTGATGCGCGGGGTCGGCGCGAGCGAGGACATGTTCGTCGTGCGCGCGAACGACCGGAACCTGCTCGCGAGCGCGCTGACCGACCTCGTCGGGGTCACCGGCGAGCAACTGCCGCAGGTGTTCGGGCTCGTGGACCGCTGGGAGAAGTACGACCGCGAAACGCTCGCCGGGCACGCCGAGCAGATCGGGCTGGGTGACAAGCAGTTCGACAGGCTGGGCGACGTGCTCGGCGCGGGCACCGCACTGCTCGACGAACTGCCCGCGGCGGTCAAGGACTCCTCGAACCTGGTCCACATGCTCGCCACCGACGCCGCGGACCTGGTGCGGTTCGACCCGATGATCGTGCGCGGGCTGGCGTACTACACGTCCACGGTGTTCGAGGTCTTCGACACCTCGCCCGAGAACAACAGGGCGCTCTTCGGGGGCGGCCGCTACAGCGACCTGGCGGGCATGTTCACACCGCGGCAGATCCCGGGGATCGGGTTCGGCATGGGCGACGTGACGCTGATGGACTTCCTCGCCACACACGGGCTGACGCCACAACCGCGCAGCGAGGTCGACGTCGTGGTGATCCCGGTGGCCGAGGAGCTCGCCGGGGCGGCCCGCCAGGTCGCGACCGAGCTGCGGGGTGCTGGCCTGCGCACGTCGACGCCGATCGAGCTGCGGAAACTCGGCAAGGAACTGGGCCGCGCGGACAAGGCCGGCGCGCGGGCGGTCGTCATCGTCGGTCAGGAGGACTGGGCCGCCGGGAACGTGACCGTGCGCTCGCTCGCGACCCGCGAACAGCAGGTGGTTCCACTGTCCGGGGCCGCGAGCGCGCTGGCCGAGCTGTTGAACTAGCGGCCGGCGTTGCGGGCGATGCTCTCCGGGTAGCGCTCGCCCGCGACGGCGGACGCCGGGGCGGCCGCGTCGATCCGCTCGATGTCCTCGGCGGACAGTTCGAGTGTCGCGGCGGCGACGTTCTCTTCGAGGTAGGTGCGCCGCTTCGTGCCGGGAATCGGCACGACGTCGGAACCCTTGTGCTGCACCCAGGCGAGCGCGAGCTGCCCCGGGGTCACCCCCTTCTCCGCGGCGAGCTTGCGGAGCGATTCGACGATCGCGAGATTGCGGTCGAAGTTGCCCTCGGCGAACCGGGGCAGACTGCGGCGCATGTCGTCGGCAGGCAGATCCTGCACCGAGGTCACCGCACCGGTCAGGAATCCGCGGCCCAGCGGCGAGAACGGCACGATGCCGACGCCCAGCTCCCGGCAGGTGGGGGCGATCTCGTCCTCGATTCCGCGCGTCCACAGGCTCCATTCACTCTGCAGCGCGGTGACCGGGTGGACGGCGTGCGCGCGGCGGATGCTCTCCGCCGACGCCTCGGAGATCCCGAGGTACCGCACCTTCCCCTCGGCTACGAGATCGGCCAGCGCGCCCCAGGTCTCCTCGATCCGCTCCGGGTCGACACGGTGCTGGTAGTAGAGGTCGACGTGGTCGACGCCGAGGCGGCGCAGCGACTCCTCGCAGCACTGCCTGACGTACGCCGCGTCGCCGCGGACAGACTGGCCGCCCTCGGTGAACACGATGCCGAACTTCGTCGCGAGCACCACCTGGTCACGACGGTCCGCGATGGCGCGGCCGACGAGTTCCTCGTTGGCGCCCCGGCCGTAGACGTTCGCCGTGTCGATCAGCGTGACACCCAGTTCGAGGGCGCGGTGGATGGTGGCGATCGACTCGTCGTCGTTGCCGCGCACGCCGTAGGCATGGCTCATGCCCATGCAGCCGAGTCCCTGGGCGCCCACCTCGAGCTCGCCGAGCTTCCTCGTCGGGATCACGCGGATATCTCCTCCATGGTCGCGTCGGCGCCGGCCACATCCCGGCAGATCCGGTCGTAGTTGTCGATCTTGTAGTCGAGAACGTCCAAACAGGACTGGAGCTCGGCGATCCTGGCGCGCACGGAGTTCCGCTGCTCGACCAGGATGCCCATCCGGCGGCCGGCGCTCGCGTCACCGTGGTGGCGGAGCTGGGCGTACTCCCGCATCATCTTGATGGGCATGCCGGTGGTACGCAGGTGAGTGAGGAACACGAGCCAGTTCAGGTCGTCGTCCGAGTAGGCCCGGCGGCCCGCCGTGTCGCGCGCCGGCGGGTCGACCAGCTTGATGCGCTCGTAGTACCGGAGCGTGTCGATCGAGAGCCCGCTCCGGCGGGCGGCTTCCGCTATCGAGTAGCTCATGTCCGCTGACACTACGACCTGGAGTGCACTCCAGGTCAAATCCGCGATCGGGGTTTGGTAACAGTGTCGCGATACGCTGCGCCCATGGCTCGACCCAAGACCCACGACGAGGCGCTCCGGCTGCGCCTGCTCGACCGCGCCGGGAAGCTACTCTCCACCGAAGGCGCGAAAGCGCTCAGCCTGCGCAAGCTGGCCGCGGACGCGGGCACGTCGACCACGGCCGTCTATTCCCTCTTCGGCGGGAAGCCGGAGTTGGTGAACGCGCTGTACGCCGAGGGGTTCAAGCGGTTCGGCGCACGGATGCGGGCGGCGCCGAGGACCGGGGACGCGTTCGAGGACCTCGTGCGGCTGGGGCTGGTCTACCGGGAGAGCGCGCTGGCGGATCCGCACCTTTACTCGATCATGTTCACGAAGGCGGTCCCCGGCTTCGAACCGACCGCGGAGGCGAGCGAACTGGGCCGCCGCACCCTGGCGCCGCTGGTCGAGGTGGTGCGGGACGGGATTTCGTCAGGCCGGTTCGCGGACGTACCGCCGGAGACGATCGCGGTCAGTTCGTGGGGGATCGTGCACGGGCTGGTCTCGCTCGAACTGAACGGGAACCTGCCATCGGATTCCGACGTGGCCGGCACGTTCGAAGCCTCGCTGCGGGCGCACGTGACGGGATGGCTGCGCTAGCGTGCCCCGTATTGGCGGTCCCCCGCGTCTCCCAGACCAGGCACGATGAAGCCCGAGTCGTTCAGCCGCTCGTCGACGCTCGCCGTGACGACGCGGACCGGCAACCCCGACTCCTCCAGGTGTTTCAGGCCTTCCGGCGCGGCCAAGGCGCAGATCGCCGTGACATCGGTGGCGCCGCGCTCGGCGAGCAGGCGGATCGTGTACGCCATCGAGCCGCCGGTCGCCAGCATCGGATCCAGCACGAACACCGGCCGGTCCGAGAGGCTCTCCGGCAGTGACTCCATATACGGCGTCGGCTGCAGGGTCTGCTCGTCGCGCGCCAGGCCGACGAAACCCATCTGGGCCTCGGGGATCAGATTGTGTGCCTGATCCGCCATCCCGAGGCCGGCGCGCAGGACCGGCACCAGCAAGGGCGGGTTCGCGAGCCGATAGCCCTCGGTGCGCGCGACCGGGGTGTGGATGCGCTCGGCCTTCACCGCCGCCTCACGGGTGGCTTCGTAGATCAGCATCACGGTGAGCTCGTGCAGCGCGGCACGGAACCCCGCACTGTCGGTACGGGCGTCTCGCATGGTCGAGAGCCTGTCCTTGGCGAGCGGATGGTCTACGACGAGCACGTCCATGAGCCCAAACCGTACCTGGAAACCGCTACCCTCGGCGCTGTGACGGACCAGACCCCTGACGGGCCTCCGATGAGGGCCTCTAATGCCGATCGCGAACGCGTCGCGCAGCTCCTGCACAACGCGCTTTCCGAAGGCAGGATCACGGTGCAGGAGCTGGAGGAGCGGCTCGACACGGTGTACGCGGCGAAGACCCTCAAGGACCTCGAGCCACCTGTCGCCGACCTGCCGAACGTCTCGCCCGGCAACGCCGTCCAGCCCGCCCCGTCGCAGTCGGTGGACACCCGCGTCGGCGGCGTCCCCGGGTCGGCGGCCTCGGTCGCGATCATGTCCGGCGCGAGCCGGAAAGGGAACTGGGTGCTCCCGGCCACCCACAACAGCTTCGCCTTCTGGGGTGGGGTGGACATCGACCTGCGCGGGGCGCGCTTCGCCGAGCGGCATTCGACCATCAACGCCGTCGCGATCATGGGCGGGATCGACATCATCGTGCCGGACGACATCGTGGTCGACGTGAACGGCATCGGCTTCATGGGTGCCTTCGAGACCGAGGACGACCACGGCGCCGGCACCATCCCGCCGCCGGGCGCGCCCGTCGTCAAGATCACCGGATTCGCGTTCTGGGGCGCCGTGACAGTTATTCGGAAACCCAGGAAACACCCGCCTAGTATCGGGGCGTGAGTACACCGACTCTTCCGGCGAGTCTCGACGACGCCAGTCTGCGCCGGTTCCTGCACGGGCTGCCCGGGGTGGACCAGGTCGGCGTCGAGGCCCGCGCCGCCTCGCTCGCCACGCGCAGTATCAAGAAGGCGGCCAAGCTCTGGGCCATCGACACCGCGATCTCGATGGTGGACCTGACCACCCTCGAGGGCGCCGACACGCACGGCAAGGTCCGCGCGCTCGCCGCGAAGGCCAAGCGCCCCGACCCCGATCATCCCGACACCCCGCAGGTCGCCGCGGTCTGCGTGTACCCGGACCTGGCGGCAACGGCGGTGGAGAACCTCAAGGGCACCGGGATCGGCGTGGCCAGTGTCGCGACGGCGTTCCCGTCCGGGCGGTCGAGCCGCGCCGTCAAACTCGCCGAGGTCGCGCTGGCCGTCGAGTCGGGTGCGACCGAGGTCGACATGGTGATCGACCGCGGCGCCTTCCTCGAGGGCCGCTACGGGCAGGTGTTCGAGGAGATCCAGGCGGTCAAGGCGGCGTGCGGCGACGCGCATCTGAAGGTCATCCTCGAGACCGGCGAACTCGCGACGTACGACAACGTGCGGCGTGCGTCGTGGCTTGCGCTGCTGGCAGGCGGCGACTTCATCAAGACCTCCACCGGCAAGGTCTCCCCCGCCGCGACCCTGCCCGTCACGCACGTGATGCTGCAGGCCGTGCGCGACTGGTTCACCGCGACGGGAGAGCTGCGCGGGGTGAAACCGGCGGGCGGCATCCGCACGACCAAGGACGCGATCCGGTACCTCGTCGCGGTGCACGAGGTCGCCGGCGAGCAGTGGCTCACGCCCGGGCTGTTCCGCTTCGGCGCGTCGAGCCTGCTCAACGACCTGATCTTGCAGCGGCGCACCCAGCTCGACGGCCACTACAGTGGTCCTGACTACGTGACGGTGGACTAGTGGCTGTCTTCGATTACGCACCCGCACCCGAATCACGCGAACTGGCGAATCTCAAACCGAGCTACCGGCCGTTCATCGGCGGCGAGTTCGTCAACGGCTCGGGCGAACCGCTCAAGACGATCAACCCGGCGACCGAAGAGGTGCTGGCCGAGGTCGGCACGGCTTCGGAGTCCGATGTGGACACAGCGGTGCGCGCGGCGCGCAAGGCCTACGAGAAGGTGTGGGGCCCGATGCCGGGCGCCGAGCGGGCGAAGTACCTGTTCCGCATGGCCCGCCTGATCCAGGAACGTGCGCGCGAGCTCGCAGTGCTGGAAACGCTCGACAACGGCAAGCCCATCAAGGAGTCCCGCGACTCGGATCTGCCGACCGTCGCGGCGCATTTCTTCTACCACGCGGGCTGGGCCGACAAGCTCGACTACGCCGGGTTCGGGCCGGATCCGAAACCGCTGGGCGTGGCCGGGCAGATCATCCCGTGGAACTTCCCGCTGCTGATGCTGGCGTGGAAGATCGCGCCCGCACTCGCGACCGGTAACACCGTGGTGCTCAAGCCCGCGGAGACGACTCCGCTGACCGCGCTGGTGTTCGCCGAGATCTGCCAGCAGGCCGAACTCCCGCCCGGGGTGGTGAACATCCTGCCCGGCGCCGGCGACGTCGGGCAGTCGCTGGTGCGGCACGACGGGATCGACAAGATCGCGTTCACCGGCTCGACGGAAGTCGGCAAGCTGATCCAGCGGGAGGTCGCGGGCACGCCGAAGCGGCTCACGCTGGAGCTGGGCGGCAAGGCCGCGAACATCGTGTTCGACGACGCTCCGCTCGACCAGGCGGTCGAGGGCATCGTGAACGGGATCTTCTTCAACCAGGGGCACGTGTGCTGCGCCGGTTCCCGGCTGCTCGTCCAGGAGTCCATTGTGGACGAGGTGCTGGACAAGCTGCGCTACCGCGTGTCCACGATGCGTCTCGGCGATCCGCTGGACAAGAACACGGACATCGGTGCGATCAACTCGGACTCGCAGCTGACGAAGATCCGCGAGCTGGTCGAGTCCGGCGAAGCCGAAGGCGCGCACCGGTGGACTAGTTCGTGCCCGGTGCCCGAACGCGGCTTCTTCTTCGCGCCCACGGTGTTTTCGGATGTGCACCAGTCGATGCGCATCGCGCGTGAGGAGATTTTCGGCCCGGTGCTTTCGGTGCTGACGTTCCGCACGCCGGACGAGGCCGTGACGAAGGCGAACAACACGCCGTACGGGCTTTCGGCCGGGATCTGGACCGAGAAGGGCTCGCGGATCCTGTCGATCGCGAACCGGCTGCGTGCCGGGGTGGTTTGGGCGAACACGTTCAACCGGTTCGATCCGACGGCGCCCTTCGGCGGATACCAGGAATCCGGCTTCGGCCGTGAAGGTGGCCGTATCGGCCTGGAGGGATACCTGAATGTCTGAGCGGGTGACGGTCGCCAAGACCTACAAGCTGTACGTCGGCGGGAAGTTCCCGCGCTCGGAGTCCGGCCGGGTGTACCCGGTGCACGACGGCAAGGGCAGGTTCCTCGCGAACGCCGCGCGGGCCTCGCGCAAGGACGCGCGGGACGCGGTTTCCGCGGCACGCAAGGCTTTCCCGGGCTGGTCGGGTGCGACGGCGTACAACCGGGGGCAGGTGCTGTACCGCGTCGCGGAGATGCTCGAAGGCCGCCGGGACCAGTTCGTCGCGGAGGTCACCGCGGCCGAGGGCGGGCGGCGTGGGTCGTCCATCGTGGACGCCGCGATCGACCGGTGGGTATGGTACGCGGGCTGGACCGACAAGATCGCGAGCGTGCTCGGAGCGGCGAATCCGGTGGCGGGGCCGTACTTCTCGTTCACCGTGCCCGAGCCGACCGGGGTCGTGGCGGTGCTGGCGCCGCAGAAGTCCTCGCTGCTGGGGCTGGTGAGCGTGCTCGCGCCGGTGCTCGCGACCGGCTGCACGGCGGTCGTGGTGAGCAGCGAGGCACGGCCGCTGCCGGCGATCACGCTGTCCGAGGTGCTGGCGACGTCCGATCTGCCGGGCGGGGTGGCGAACATCCTCACCGGGCGGGCGGCGGAACTGGGGCCGTGGCTCGCTTCGCACGGTGACGTCAACGCGCTCGACCCGACCGGCGCGGAGGATCGTGCCGCGCTGGCGCGTGAAGCGGCCGGGACGGTGAAGCGCGTGCTGGCCGTGCCGGCGGAGGAGCCGGACTGGACGCAGCGACCCGATATCTCGCGGCTGCGCCGCTACCTCGAAGCGAAGACCGTCTGGCACCCGATGGGCACGTGACCCCGGCGCGAGTCGGGCTTTCAACGCACGCGAGTCCGGCACTGGAGACGCGCGAGGCGGGCTTGCGACGAACCTGAGTTGGGCTTTCGATGCACATGAGATGGGCCGTCCGCGTGACCTGAAAGCCGAACTCGCGGGGCCCGAAAGCCGGACTCACCCGGCCCGAAAGCCCGACTCACCCGAAGCGGAAGCCGGACACGCGGGGGTTAGTCCGTCCGGAGGTCGTCGGCGGTGAGGATCCGGCCCGGCAGGGGGGTGGCCGCCTCCGCGCGGAGGGCGTCGAGGATGAGGGCGAAGACCCGGTCCGCCACCATTTCCGTCACGTCCGCCGCTGCCGGAATCCGCTTCAGCAGCAAGGAAACGAGCACCGCGACGTCGCCCGCGCCGACATCGCGGCGGAGCGCGCCTTCCTCCTGCGCGCCGCGCACGATGCGGTCGAGGATCGCGAGGATCTCGGCGCGGAACCGCCGGACGTCGGCGTCGTCCCGCATGGTCGCCCACACCTCCGGCGAGAGCAGCGCCAGTCGGACGGTCAGCCGCAGCGCGCGGGACCGGCGCAGCAACCGGACGAGCGCTTCCCACGCGGTCGGTTCCTCGGCCTCCGCGGCCTCGGCCTCGATGAGCACCTCAGCGAAGTTGTCCCGGGCGACGGACCTGATGAGCGCCTCCCGATCCGGGAAGCGCCGGTACAGCGTCCCGACCCCGACACCGGCGTGCCGCGCGATCTCGTCCATCGGCACCTCGGGGCCTATTTCGGCGAACATCGCCTTGGCGGCCGCGATGATCTGGTCGCGGTTCCGCCGCGCGTCCGCCCGCAGGCGCACCTCCGGATCAGCGGTCATGCCCTGATTGTCGCATCTGGAGACAGGTGGACGAAGACCTTCCGTTTCGGTAGCGTCGGCAACGAAGTGGAAGGTGTTCGTCCGCATACCGAGAGTACGGATCGGGGTGGAACCGTGACCACTGTTTCGACGCTGCCCATCACCAGGAGCTGTCCCCACGCGCCGCCGGAAGAGCACGTCCGGCTGCGCGAGGAGGCGCCGATTTCCCGGGTGATGCTGCCGAACGGCAACGAGGTCTGGGCGCTCGCCCGGCACGTACTCATCCGGGCGATGCTCACCGATCCGCGGTTCAGCTCCGACCGGCGGAACCCGGGCTTTCCGCTGCTCGTCGAGCGACGGCAGGTGACGAACTTCCGCGCTTCACTGATCGGGATGGACCCTCCGGAGCACGGTCCGGCCCGCCGGGCGGTGGTCGGGGAGTTCACCGTCAAGCGGATGGCGGCACTGCGCCCCCGGATCCAGGAGATCGTCGACGAGCACCTGAACGCGCTGCTCGCCGGCCCGAAGCCGGCCGACCTCGTGCAGGCGCTGTCCCTCCCCGTCCCGTCTCTGGTGATCTGCGAACTGCTCGGTGTGCCCTACGCCGACCACGAGTTCTTCCAGACCCGCTCCTCAATGCTGCTCCGCCGGACCACCCAGCCCGAGGATCGGGCCAGGGCGATCGACGAACTGCGTGACTACCTGGCCGCGCTCATCGGCCGCAAGGAGACCGAGCCCGGCGACGATCTGCTCACCCGCCAGCTCTCGAAGACGACCGACCGCGAGGAACTGGTCAGCCTCGCGTTTCTCCTGCTCATCGCGGGGCACGAGACCACCGCCAACATGATCTCGCTGGGCACCGTCGCGCTGCTGGAGCATCCCGAGGCACTCGCCGCGCTCCGCGACGACCCGGAGCGGATCCCGGATGCGATCGAAGAACTGCTGCGGTACTTCACGATCGCGGAGTTCGCGACGTCGCGGGTCGCGGTCGAGGACGTCGAACTCGGCGGGGTGCTGATCCGCAAGGGCGAGGGCGTGATCGCGCTGGGCAACACCGCCAACCGTGACCCGGACGCCTTCAGCCACGCCGACGACCTCGACCTCGAGCGAGGCGCGCGGCACCACATCGCGTTCGGTTTCGGCGCGCACCAGTGCCTCGGCCAGAACCTCGCGCGGATGGAACTGCAGATCGTGTTCGACACGCTGTTCCGCCGCGTGCCCGGGCTGCGGCTCGCGGCACCGTCCGGGGAGCTACCGTACAAGGACGACGCGACCGTCTACGGGCTGTACGAGCTTCCGGTGACCTGGTAGGGAAACTTCATGCGAATCATCGCCGACAAGGACGTTTGTATAGGCGCGGGCCAGTGCGTGCTGACCGACTCGAAGACCTTCGACCAGAGCGAAGAGGACGGTACCGTCATCGTCCTCGCCGAGCATCCGGACGACGAGCAGAAGGTCCGCGAGGCCGTGCACGTCTGCCCGAGCCAGGCTCTCTCGATCGAGGAGTAACTCGCGCGAAAGGGGACCCCGGGGATCGCCCGGGGTCCCCGGCGGTTACTTCACCGCGCCCATCGACAGGCCCCGCACCAGGTGATTCTGTGCGATCCAGCCGACGATCATCACCGGCAGCGACGCGAGCAGCGCCGCCGCGGACAGTTGTGCCCAATACAGCCCTTCGCTCGTGATGAACCCGACGAGGAACACCGGCACCGTGCCGGCCCGCGCCGCGGTCAGGTTCACCGCGTAGAAGAACTCCGTCCACGAGAAGATGACGCAGATCAGCGCGGTCGCCGCGATCCCCGGTGCGACCACCGGCAGGATCACCTTGTACAGCAGCAAGGGCAGCTTCGCGCCGTCGACGCGGCCGGCCTCGACCATCTCCGTGGGCACTTCGAGGAAGAACGAGCGCATCATCCAGATCGCGAGCGGCAGGTTCATCGCCGTGTAAAGGATGACCAGCGCCCACACGTTGTCGAGCAACTGCACCTTCTGCGAAATCACGTACAGCGGGATGATCGCCGCGACGATCGGCAACATCTTGGTGGACAAGAAGAATCCCAGCACATTGCTCGTCTTCGGCACCGGGGCGATCGAGAGCGCGTACGCCGCGGGCACACCCACCAAGAGCACGATCAGTGTGGACACGATCGTCACGAATGCCGAGTTCGCCAGGTACGGCAGGAAACCGCGGTCGATGATGTTCGCGAACTGGTGCAGTGTCGGCGAAAACGCCAGCCGCGGCGGATCGGTGTAGGCGTCGGCCTCCTGTTTGAACGAGGTCAGGATCATCCAGATGAGCGGGAACACGAACAGGATCGCGATCACCCAGGTCACCGCGGTCAGCGAGATGCGCCCCACCCTGCGCTGCACGTGCGTCGTCATTTCACACCCCTGTGTTCGTTCGGTAAGCGCGCGAACGACGAACGTGTGTACAGGTCGCGATTTCGGCTCACAGCGCCACCTCTACTCGACGGGCGACCTGCATCCGCGTTCGCGTACCTTCGGCACGCGCGCTCAGTGGTCCCTTTCCGATCCCACATGCCCTGATCACTTCCCGCCACTCACGTCGAAGGTGCGGAACATCAACCGGAGTGCGAAGGTCGCGACGATGAGCGTCATGATCACCACGACGACGCCCATCGCGGAGGACTGACCGATGTCGAAGCCCTGGAACGCGCGCTGGTAGATGTAGTACGGCAGGTTCGTGCTCGCGGTGCCCGGACCGCCCTGTGTCATCAGGAAGATCGCGTCGAAGCTGTTGACGATGTAGATCGCGCCGAGCAGCACCGCGAGCTGGATGTACCGCGACAGGTGCGGCAGCGTGATCGACGCGAACGTCCGCCACCGCCCCGCGCCGTCCACAGACGCCGCTTCGAGCACGTCCTTCGGCTGGCTCTGCAGCCCGGCCAGTAGCAGCAGCATCATGAACGGCGTCCACTGCCAGATGACCTGCACCATCACCGAGCCCAGCGGGAACTGCGAAAGCCAGTCGGTGTTCCCGCCGAACACGAAGTTCAGCAACCCGTAGGTCGGGTCGAACATCGTGGTCTTCCACAGCAGCGCGCCCGCCGCGGGAAGGATGAGGAACGGCGTGATCAGCAGGGTCCGCACCACACCGCGGCCGAGGAACTTGCGGTCGAGCAGCATCGCGAGGCCCAGGCCCAGTGCCAGCGCGACCAGCACGCACACCACCGTCAGGATCACGGTGTTGACCAGCGCGGTGCGGAACTGGGTGTCGGTGAACACGTCGACGTAGTTCTGGAGGCCGACGAAATGCTGCGAGCCGGGCCGCACGAGGTTCCACGACTGGAACGAGTAGAACACCGTGACGATGAACGGGATCTGCGTCACCACGATGGTGAACAGCAGTGCGGGTAGCAGCGGCGCCCGGCGTGCCCAGGCCGCGCCTCTCGGTTTGGCCGCCGTCCTGACCCGTGCTGACTGTCCTGTTTGGAGAGAGGGCGCGACCGCGGTCATTTCGCCTCCCGGTAGGAATCGCCGACGGTTTGGGCGTACTTCTGGGACTGGTCGAGCGCCTCGTCCACGGTGATCTGCCCGGCGATCGCCGCGGAGAGTTCCTGGCTCACCCGGGTGCCGAGGTCCTGGAACTCGGGAATCCCGACGAACTGGATGCCCGGGTAGGGCACCGGTTGCGTGTGCACGTTCTGCGGCTGCGCCGCGTTGATGCTGTCGAGCGTTTGCTGCGCGTAGGCGCTCGCGGCCTGGCGGTAGGCGGGGATCTGGTAGGTCGACAGGCGGCAGCCCGGCGGCACCGCGTTCCACCCGTCCGCCTTGCCCACCGTCTGCACGAACTGCTTGTTCGTCATCCAGTCCAGGAAGGCCCAGGAAGCCTGCTTGTCCTTGGCCACCTTGGGAATCGCGAGTGACCAGGTGTAGAGCCAGCCGCTGTCCTTCGTCTGCTCGACGGGCGCGGCGACGTACCCGGACTTGCCGACCACCTTGCTGCTGCTGGGATCCTCGTTCGTACCGGCCATGACCGTGGCGTCGTACCACATCGCGGCCTGGCCCTGTGCGTAGCGCGTGCCGCACTCGGAGAACCCGGCGCTCGACGCGCCGACCTCGCCGTGCTGGCGGACCAGGTTGACGTAGAAGTTCGCGGCGGCCTTGAACTGCGGCGACGTCAGCTGCGCGTTCCAGTTCTGGTCGAACCAGCGCGCGCCGAACGTGTTCGCGACGGTGTCGAACGGAGCGAGGTTCTCGCCCCAGCCCGGCTTGCCGCGCAGGCAGATCCCGGAGACCCCGGCCTTCTTGTCGTCGAGCTTCGCGGCGAGGTCGGCGATCTGCTGCCAGGTGGGATGCGCGGGCATGGTCAGCCCCGCCTTGGCGAACAGGTCCTTGCGGTAGGCCAGGAAGGACGACTCGCCGTAGAACGGCACCGCGTACATGGAACCCTGGTAGGACAAGGAATCCCGGATGCTCGGGATGAAGTCGTTCGGATCATAGCCCGGGGTGCCGTCGACATAGGGCTGCAGGTTCTCCAGCCAGCCGTTCGCGGCCCACTGCGGGGTCTCGTAGTTGCTGATCATCACCACGTCGAACTCGCCGCCCTGGGTCGCGACCGACGAGGTGATCTTCGCGCGTGCCTGGTTCTCCGGCAGCGACACGAACTTGAGCTTGATGCCCGGGTGCGTCGCCTCGAACTGGCTGGACAGCGCGATGGCATCGTTCATCTGCGGGTTGGACACGATCGCGATCACGAGTGTCCGCCCGCCCGAGCCGATCGCCCCGGCACCGGCACATCCGGTCAGGGCGAGCAGGAGCGCGGCCGCGAGCAGAACCAGGCGTTTACGCATCGGTTCCCCCTGGCAGCACCTGCACCTTCAGCCCCGCGCCACTGCGCATGAGATCCAGCGCGTCCGGGAACTTCTCCAGCGGAAGCGCGTCGGTGAGCAGCGCGCGAGTGTTGAGCGCGCCGCTGCCGACCAGATCGAGTGCCGCCCCGTAACTGTGCAGAACTGCCATCGAACCCACCACCGTGATCTCGTCGTTGTAGATACGGAAGGGAGAAAGCGCTATCCGGGCCTCGGCGGGCGCGACCCCGAAGACCAGGAACCGGCCGCCGCGGCGCAAGGCCTCGAACGCCGCTTCCATGGCGGGCGCGGCGCCGGTGCAGTCGACGGACGCGTCGAACCGTTCACCGTCCAATGCGGACACGTCGCCCGCGACCGCGTGCGCGCCCAGGTCCTTGGCACGAGGCAGGCGGGCCGTGTTGCGGTCGACCATCGTCACACGGGCGCCGGCACGCTGCAGGAGTTGCTGCATGATCAGGCCCATCGTGCCGGCGCCGACGACGAGAAAGCGCTCTCCCGCTTCGACGCCGATCCGGCGGACGCCGTGCACCGCACACGAAACGGGTTCGACGAGCGCACCGGCCTGCCAGCTCAGATGATCGGGCAGGCGGTAGCAGTTGGCCGAGGGAACCGCGACGTACTCGGCGAAGGCGCCGTCCACGGTGTCACCGGTGGCGCCCCAGTTCTCGCAGAGGTTGCCATGACCGGCCCGGCAGGGGTCGCAGTAGCCGCAGAACAGCGACGGGTCGACCGCGACGCGGTCACCGACCTTCCAGCCGCCTGGCACGTCCGGACCGAGTTCGACGATCTCGCCGGCGAACTCGTGGCCGGGCACGATCGGATACGGGGTCGGCGGGAAGTGGCCGTCGGCGATGTGCAGGTCCGTACCACAGATCCCGGTCGCCCCGACCCTGATCACCACCTGGCGCTCGCCCGGCGCTGGATCGGGCACCTCGCCGACCCGAATCGAACCCGGTTGGTCAACGATCGCGGCCCGCACTCCGGCTCACCTCTCCCTGCGCTCAGATGAGCGCCTCACGACACTGTGGTCACATGCACGCCCCTGAATTAGAGGGCTTTCGTCCTTATGGCGTCAACTATCAACCAGCTATAGTGCTCAGATGAGCACGAAAAGGGATCTGGTCGATACGATGACCTCGGCTGTCATCGCACACCGCTTCTACGTCGTGGGCAAATCGAAGATCGAGATCGCCGACGAGTTCGGGATCAGCCGGTTCAAGGTGGCGCGCGTGCTCGACTGGGCACGCGACAGCGGGCTCGTGCGCATCGACTTCGAACTGCCCGTGCCGGTGGACGTGAAGCTGTCCGACGAGGTCCGTTCGGCGTACGGGCTCGAGCAGTGTTTCGTGCTCGACCGCACGGCGAGCCAGGGCGACCGGCCGGAGGTCCGGCGGCGCATCGGCGCGATCGCGGCTCGCCTGCTGTCGGAGATCGTGACGGAGCACGACGTGCTCGGGCTCGCGTGGGCGCGTTCGGTGAACGTGACCACCGAGGCCGTGCGGAGACTGGCGAAGTGCCCGGTCGTGCAACTGTGCGGTGTGCAGGCGGGCATCGATATGCGCGACCGTTCGGTCGAGACGGTGAGCCGGCTCGCGGCCACGTCGGGCGCCGAGGCCTTCCCCATCTACGGCCCGCTCGTGCTGCCCGACCGCCGCACGACCGAGATCCTGCGGCGGCAGCCGGGTATCGCGGAGACCTTCGGCCAGTTCAAGCATCTGACGAAAGCCGTGGTGAGCATCGGGGCCTGGCTGCCCGGAGAGTCCACTGTGTACGACGCGGTGCACCCCGACGAGCGGGAAGCGATCGCCAGGCGCGGGGCGACCGCGGAGGTCGCGGCACGGCTGTTCGACGGGGAGGGCAAACCCATGGACACCGGGCTCGCGCACCACGTGCTCGCGATCAGCACCGAGGAACTGCTGCGGGTACCCGAGGTGATCGCGCTCGGCTACACCGCGCCGAAGGCCGAGGCGATCGACACGGTGCTGCGCTCCGGTCTGGTCTCGACGCTCATCACCGACACCCCGGCCGCCGAACGCCTCCCCCGGCTGGCGGCGAGGTGACCGAACGTCGGTCTCACCGTCTCGAACGTAGACCTCAGCGGGTGAGGGTGACGGGGAGGGTGTCGACGCCGTAGACGACGGAGGTCTGGCGGTACGCGAGGTCCTCGGTGGGGACCGCCAGGTGCATGTCGGGGAAGCGCCGGACGAGCGCCGGGTACGCCGCACGCAGTTCCATCCGTGCCAGTTCGGCGCCGATGCACCGGTGTACGCCCCAGCCGAAGGCGAGGTGCGACGACGGCTCGCGAGCCGCGTCGAAGCTTTCCATGCCCACCCCGAGCTTCTCGTCCCGGTTCGCGCCGCTGAGCGACACGAAAACCACGTCGCCCTTGGTGATCCGGGCACCGCCGATTTCGAGGTCCTCCTTGGCGAACCGCGGGAACGCCACCTGCACCACGGTCAGGTAACGCAACAACTCCTCGACGAACTTGTTGACCGCCTCGTCATCGCCACGCACCGACTCGAAGGTCTCGCGGTCGCGCAGCAACACGATCGCACCCAGGGCGAGCATGCTCGCTGTCGTCTCCAGGCCACCGGTGAGCACGCCGTCGGCGAGCCCGGCCAGCTCGATATCCGAAATCTCGTCGCCGTGCTCCTTGATGAGCATGCCGAGCAGCCCGTCCTGAGGCGCGTCACGCTGCTTCTTGACGATCTCACCCATGTAGGTCAACGACTCGGAGATCGCCCCGAACGAGGCCCCGGCGCCGGCGAACAGGTCGAACCGGACAGTGCTCAGGCGCTGGAAATCGGCCCTGTCCTCGTATGACACGCCGAGCAGCTCGCAGATCGTGAGCGACGGGATCGGCAGCGCGTAGGCCTGCATGAGGTCGACCGGGCCCTCGGTCGCGGCCATCGCGGCGAGCTGTTCCTCGATGATCTCGTTGATGCGCGGGGTGAGGCGGTTCAGCCGGCGCATGGTGAACTCCGGGGTCAGGAGCTTGCGCAGGCGAGTGTGGTCGGGCGGGTCGGCGAACCCGAGGCCGCCGGGGTTCGTGTCGGCGGACATCCCGGCGGTGCCGACGAGGTTGGTGTAGTCGTTGCTGAACTTCCCGGCGACGGAGAGCACCTCCTTCGCCTCGTCGTAACCGGTGACCAGCCATGCTCGCAGCCCGAACGGCAGCTTCAACCGCGCGATGGGCTCGGCCTCGCGCTTTTCGCCCAGGTCCGGCACCGGATCTAGCCCGGTGCGGCGCAGGGGCATCAGGGTGGACTCAGGCAGCAGCGAAAGCAGATCGACGCCCTTCTTCTGCTTTCTTTCGATGTACTTGCGTCCCAGCCATCCGACGATCCGGGAGCGAAGATCGGTCATGCCCGGATGCTACACGCGCGAACCCGCAGCTCGGGCGGGGTGCGCGAGGTACCACAAAGTGACGAAAGCCTCTTGCGGGAGTAAGCAGGCTCACCCTCCCGCCGTGAGCGACCACGAGCACCGCGGCCGAACCCGCGCGCTTCGAGAAGTCCAATGTAGACGAACAGGCCCGCAGGCGCCTATTCGGTGGCGTTGGGCGGCCCGCCCGGGCGCCCCCCAGCCGGTGAACCCGGACGCTGTGGCTGGTGTCGATGATCGCCGCGCACGTGGCCAGCGCCAGACCGGTGACGCCCTTCCGTGTCGGCCTGGCGCCTGTCTCCATCCGAAATGGACGGCGACGCGGGGTCAGGTCAGGACGGGACCGGTCCCGGCTACAGCTGATCGACCGCGGTGATCCGCAAGACCGCCGACCCGGCCTCGTCCGAGGCGGCCAAGTCGACCTCGGCGCCGATCCCCCAGTCGTGATCCCCTTCGGGATCGTCGAAGATCTGCCGCACCCGCCAGATCTCCGGTTCTTTCTCGATGATCAGCAGCGCCGGCCCGCGCGCGTCCGGACCGGTGCCGAGCTGGTCGTGCTGTTCGAAGTACTCCTCCAGAGCCGCTTCCCACTCGACGGCGTCCCAGCCCGACTCCGCGTCGAGCGAACCAAGCTCCTCGTACGCCCGCCGCGCGGCCAGCTCCACCCGGCGGAACAGCTCGTTCCGCACCAGCACGCGGAAGGCGCGCTCGTTCCTGGTCACCGGCGGTGGACCTTCGGGCAGCGAAGGCGCGTGTGCCGCGGCGTCGCCGGGATGCCGCAGGGCCTCCCATTCGTCCAGCAGGCTCGAGTCCACCTGCCGCACCAGCTCCCCCAGCCAAGCGATCAGGTCCTGCAACGGCTCGGTCTTGGCTTCGTCGGGCACCGTGTGACGCAACGCGTCGTAACCGTCCGCGAGGTAGCGGAGCACCAGTCCTTCCGACCGCGCGAGCGAGTAGAAGTTCACGTACTCGACGAAATTCATCGCCCGCTCGTACATGTCCCGCACGACGGACTTCGGCGACAGCTCGTAGTCCGCGACCCAAGGATGCCCTCGCCGGTACGTCGCGTACGCCGCGTTCAGCAGTTCCTCCAACGGCTTCGGGTACGTGACCTCTTCGAGCAGCTCCATCCGCTCGTCGTACTCCATCCCTTCGGCCTTCATCGCCGCGACCGCCTCGCCGCGCGCCTTGAACTGCTGCTGCGAGAGCACCGGCCTCGGATCATCCACTGTGGACTCGATAATGGACACCACGTCGAGCGGGTACGCGGGAGATTCGGCGTCGAGCAGATCGATCGCGGCGAGCGCGAACGGTGAAAGCGGCTGGTTCAGGGCGAAGTCGAACTGCAGATCCACGGTGAGCCGGACGATCCGGCCTTCGGCGTCGGGCTCGTCCAGGCGTTCCACGACGCCCGCCGCGAGCAGCGCCCGGTAGATGGCGATCGCGCGCAGGATGTGCTTGCGCTGGGCCGGGCGATCCTCGTGGTTGTCCTCCAGGAGGTGGCGCATGTGCTCGTAAGCGTTGCCCGGCCGCGAGATCACGTTCAGCAGCATCGAGTGGCTGACCCGGAAGCTCGAAGTCAGCGGCTCCGGCGGCGAGGCGATCAGCCGCTCGAACGTGCTCTCCGTCCAGTTGACGAACCCCTCGGGCGCCCTCTTCCGGACGATCTTCCGCTTCTTCTTCGGATCGTCGCCCGCCTTTTCCAGCAGCTTCGCGTTTTCCACGACGTGGTCGGGCGCCTGCACGACGACGTAGCCGTCGGTGTCGAACCCGGCACGCCCCGCCCGCCCGGCGATCTGGTGGAACTCGCGCGCCTTCAGATGCCGCTGACGCACCCCGTCGTACTTCGTGAGCGCCGAGAAGACCACCGTCCGGATCGGCACGTTGATGCCGACGCCCAGCGTGTCGGTCCCGCAGATCACCTTGAGCAGCCCCGCCTGCGCCAGTTGCTCGACGAGCCGCCGGTACTTCGGCAGCATTCCCGCGTGGTGCACGCCGATCCCGTGCCGGACAAGGCGCGAGAGCGTCTTGCCGAAGCCGGCGGAAAACCGGAAGTCCCCGATCAGGTCGGCGATCGCGTCCTTTTCGGCGCGCGTGGTCACGTTGATGCTCATCAGGGCCTGTGCCCGCTCGATGGCCGCGGCCTGCGAGAAGTGCACGACGTAGACCGGTGCCTGCCCGCCGTTCAGCAACTCCGACATCGTCTCGTGCAACGGCGTCAGCGCGTACCGGTAGGTCAGCGGCACCGGCCGTTGCGCCGACGTGACCACCGCCGTCGCCCGGCTGGTGCGGCGCGTGAGGTCCTTCTCGAAGTAGGACACGTCGCCGAGGGTGGCCGACATGAGCACGAACTGTGCCTGCGGCAGCTCGACCAGCGGCACCTGCCAGGCCCAGCCGCGATCCGGTTCCGAATAGAAATGGAACTCGTCCGCGACGACCTGGCCCACGGGCGCCTCGGCACCGAACCGCAACGCGATGTTCGCCAGGATTTCCGCCGTGCAGCAGATGATGGGCGCGTCCGGGTTCACGCTGGAGTCCCCCGTCATCATCCCGACGTTGTCCGCGCCGAAGATGTCGATCAGGGAGAAGAACTTCTCCGAGACGAGCGCCTTGATCGGCGCCGTGTAATAGGAGCGCCTCCTGTGGGCCAGCGCGGTAAAATGGGCACCCACCGCGACCAGGCTCTTTCCGGAACCGGTGGGGGTGGACAGGATGACGTTGGCCCCAGAGACGACCTCGATCAGCGCCTCCTCCTGCGCCGGGTACAACTGGATGCCGCGTTCGGCCGTCCAGGACGAGAACGCGTCGAACAGCGCGTCCGGTTCGGGATCCGCTGGTAGGAGGTCTGTGAGTGTCATTATGGGTCCATCGTGCCATCTTCGGCGCGCAGGCCGTGGGGCCCATCGCGGCTTCACCCGCAAACCCGTAGGCTTCGCTGCACACAGGTGGTAATCCGGAGGCTTGGCATGGCACAGGACATCGTCCCGATCGAACTCGGGCTGCCCCAGGGGGACCTGGTCACCCTCTGGGCCCCGCGCTGGCGGGAGGACGGTGAAGAATGGGAAGCGTTCCTCGGCGACGGGGAGGATCTGTTCGCGTTCCCCGACGCCGCGCATCTCGCGGCGTTCGTCCGGACCGCCGGGCAGCACGACCTGATCGACCACCCGGCCTGGCACGTCGTGCCCGCGCTGAACGTGCCCGAACTGGTCCCCGACGACGATCATTCGTATGACCTCGTCGGCGTCCCCGAACTGGTCGCCGAGGAACCGGACTCGTGGACGATCAGCGAGCTCGCGGAGATCATCGGCATCGTGCGCTCGCTCGCGGACGTGTGCGAACTGGACGACGTGCACGAGGTGCTCGACGCCACCGAGGGTTTCTCGCTGCTGGACCAGGGCCGCCTGCCGTTCACCGGCCGCGAGGGCGAGCGCCTGTGGACAGATCTGTCCGAGGCGGTGTCGGAGAAGTGGGACACGGTGCTCGACGCGATCGACACCCTCGTGAAGGTGCCCGACGTCGACGCCGCGACCTTGGAACAGACCGCCGAGGAACTCGCCGCGTTCCTCGAAGAGTCCGCCGAGGCCGAGGCCGGGGTCGACGCGCAGGACGAGGACCTCGACGAAGACCTCGACACCGCGAGCGAAGAAGAGGACGAGGAGCCGACCGGTTTCTGGGCCGAGGTCGGCATCGACCCGATCAAGATCATCACGTCCGACAAGGAGTACTACACGCTGCGGTGCTACCTGGACGACGAGCCGATCTTCCTCGGCAGCGAAGGTCGCATCGACGTCTACGCCTCGCCGAAGGCGCTGGGGCGCGCCCTCGCCGACGGCAAGGACCTGGCGGAGAACGACCTCGCCCAGGTGTCCACTTGGGACGAGGTGCTGACGAAGGCGACCGCGGGCGAGCTGGAGATCGACGTCGACACCGACAACACCTACGTGCTCGCCGGGCTGGCCGAAGATCTGGCCGAGGGCACCGAGTCGGTCGATCCGACGCAGCTCGAGCTGGCGGTGGAGTTGCTCACCGACGCGGGCGACTGGGCCGATGACGAGTCGGTGGGCGCGGCACTGTCCTCTTCGGAGAGTCTGGGCTGGCTGATCTCGTTCGTACTCCGCCCGGACCCGAACCGGCTCGCGCCGAGCGCGCCGTTCGACACCGAGCAGAGCGAGTGGCGCAAGCTGGTCGAGACCTTCGAGAACCGGCTACGCGTGCACTGACCGTTCGGCGCGCACCGGAGTGAGCCCGATGGCCAGCAGCGGGAAGACCGCGGCGACGCAGAACGCCAGCGCGTAGCGCGAATCGCCGATGACCAGGCCCAGCAGGGGCGGTGTCAGCGACGCGGCGACGTTCTGCGCGGTGTTCTGCGCGCCCATCGCCCGCCCTGCCCAGTCGAGCCCGGCCAACTCGGCGGACGCGGTGAACCCCAGCCCGTTGTCCGCCACCGTGATCACGGCCGCGAGCACGAGCGCCAGCAGCACCAGCCACAGCCAACTCTCGTCCCCGAGCGCGACCAGCAGCATCACCGAGGCGCTCGCGATCGCCAGCTGCCGCATCGGCCGCAGCCGGCTGCCGATGCGGTCGGACCACCAGCCCGACACGAGCCGCCCGAACGCGCCCAGCGCCTGCACGGCCGCGAGGAACCAGCCGGCCGCGAGCGGGCTCCACTGGTGCGCGGTCACGAGGTACACGGGCGCGAACGCGGAGACCGCGAACTGCGGCACGACGAGCAGGGCGCTCGCCCCGTGCAACCGCCACAGCGTCGGTTCGCGATAGGGCGAGCGGGCCTTCGGCGCGTTCGCCTTCTTCGGCGGCCGCGGTGGGTCGAGCGCGAGCCACGCGACCAGCACGGCGACCACGAGCGCGAAGCACGCCGGGAACAGCATCGCCGCGTGGAAACCCCAGTGCTGCGCCAGCGGCGGCAAGGCGAGCGCCGCGACGCCAACGCCCAGTGGTTGCGCGGTCTGCCGGATCCCCATCGCGACGCCGCGTTCCGCGGGCGCGAACCAGCCCATCACCGCGCGACCGCTCGCCGCGTTGACCGAAGCCGTGCTCGCCCCGGCGACCAGGAACAGGACGAACATGACCGCGATCGACGGGCTGCCGAGGCCGGTGCCCAGCAGGAGCAGCCCCGACAGCCCGAGCCCGCTCGCCATCACCAGCCGCTCGCCGTACCGGTCGGCCAGCGCTCCCCACGCGATGAGCGTGAGCAGCAGGCCGATGCTCGGCGCCGCGACGACCGTGCCGGCCTGCGCGAGCGACAGGCCGTCCGACGCGCGCATCGCCGGGACGAGGAACGGGATGCCGTAGAGGAATGAGCAGCTCGCGGTCTGGGCCGCGAGGCCGAGCGCGAGGATGCCCCACCGCCGCTTGCTCTCCGTGCCCAGTACCGCGGTCTCACTCATCGCGACCATCCCAGAATATGAGAGATACGTCTTATATCCTGGACTTTACTTACTCATGCTAAGGACCGCAAGGGTCCTGCCTCACCGCAACCCCGCGTAACCGGGCTTGATCACGTTGTTGATGAGGTCAAGCCGCTGATCGAAATCGATGAACGCGGACTTCATCGCGTTGATCGTGAACCACTGGAGATCTGCCCAGCCGTACCCGAACGCGTCCGCCAGAGCGGCGAACTCGCTCGACACCGTGCACCCGCTCATCAGCCGGTTGTCGGTGTTGACGGTCACCCGGAAGCGCAGCCGGGTCAGTAACCCGATGGGGTGGTCGGCGATCGAGGCGGCGGCGCCGGTCTGCACATTGGAGGACGGGCAGATCTCCAGCGGGATACGCCGATCACGGACATACGCGGCCAGCCGGCCGAGTTCGACCGAGCCGTCCGGATTCGACTTCAGATCGTCCACGATGCGGACCCCGTGCCCGAGTCGCTCCGCGCCGCAATGCTGAATCGCCTCCCAAATAGACGCGAGCCCGAACGCCTCACCGGCATGAATGGTGAAATGCGCATTATTGGTCCGCAGATATTCGAATGCGTCGAGATTTCGGGTCGGCGGAAATCCGGCTTCCGGTCCCGCGATGTCGAACCCGACGACTCCCGAGTCCCGGTAACGCACTGCTACTTCCGCGATCTCCTGGGCACGTGCGTGCTGACGCATCGCACACAAAAGAGTACCCATTCGAATGGTTTTTCCCTGTTCAACGGCTCGACGTTCACCCTCAGCAAACCCGGCCTGAACGGCCTCCACGACGGCGTCCAGCGACAGTCCGTGCTCGACGAACAGCTCCGGCGCGTACCGCACCTCGGCGTAGACGACGCCGTCCGCCGCGAGGTCCTCGGCGCACTCCGCAGCCACTCTGACCAGCGCTTCTTCGGTCTGCATCACGCCACAGGTATGCGCGAAGGTCTCCAGGTAGGACTCGAGCGAGCCCGAGTCCGCGGCCTGCCGGAACCACCGGGCGAGCTCCTCCACGTCGGTGCTCGGCAGGGCGTCGTAGCCGGCCGCCTCGGCAAGCTCGATCACGGTGCCCGGACGCAGGCCTCCGTCCAGGTGATCATGGAGTAACACCTTGGGTACTCTCTGAATCGAGGCCAAGGTCAGGGCGGGATTTTCAGCAGCCATGTGCTCACGGTACCCAGTCCCGTTCACCCCGATGGCCGCGCAACTCTCCACCTCGACCTAACCCTCAGCTCTCGGGTACCCCGGTGTAATGGGCCATGTGAGTAGACCTGTCTCCAGTCGGCTTTACGGGGGCGATACCCAGAGCAATTTTCTGGTGGTTAAGCTTCGGGCCCAACGTCCCTTCTTTCCCCGCCGACGAAGGACATCGAAGTGACCACTGACAATCACATTGGAGCGCCGTCCTTCGACCGGATGCGCAACATGCTGGTGCGCGCGGCCGAAGTCCGGGAGAGCGAGCAACAGCAGATCTTCGACGCGCTCGACGACATCTACGCCCGGCTCGCGCCCGTCGACTCGCTCGGCGCCGTGCGCAAGCGACTGTCCGAGCTGCCCGACCGCACCGAGGTCGGCGTGCTGGCCGAGCGGCTCGACGAAGCCATGTCGAGGCTCGAGGCGCAGGACAACGCGATCGCGGACCTCGCCCGCGCGGTGGAGAGCATCGTCGACAAGCTGGCAAAGCCCTTCGCGCAGCTGGACGGGCGGCTCGACGGGGTCGCGGCGCGGTTCGAGGGTGTCGCCGGCCGGATGGACGGGCTCGAGGACAAGCTCCAGAACATCCACCGCCGGCTCGACGAGCTGGGCGGGCATCTGGACAAGCAGGACACGAAGCTCGACTCGATCCCGCAGTCGGTGCACGGCCCGGTCAACGAGCGCATCGAGCGTGCCGAGTCGACGCTGCGCGAGCGCATCGAGTCCGGTGACGCCGACCTGCGCGCCCGCGTGGAGAACCTGGACAACGCGACCCGCGAGCGCATCGAGTCCACCAGCCAGGCGCTGCGGACCACGCTCGAGGAAACCGGCGAGATGCTCGACTCCTCCCAGCGCCTCGACGGGCTGTCGAACCGCCTGGAGACCGTCACCAACCGCCTCGAAGACCTGTCCCACCGCATCGACAAGGTCGAGGACGGGGTCAACGCCCAGTTCGGTGACCTCGGCGGTTCGGTGAAGACCGGCTTCTCGCGCGTCGAGGGCACGCTGTCCAGCCGGCCCGACGCCGACCACGTGTCGAACCTGGTGCGCCAGCACAACGAGGAGTCCGAGCGCCGCATCGGCGGCCAACTGGACGAGGCGATGGCGACCTTCGCGGAGCTGATGCTCGGCGGCGGCCCCGCCGTCCCGCAGATCGCCCCGCCGCCTCCGGCCCCCCGCCAGCCGCGCCGCGCGCGCAACGGCCGGGCTCCCAAGGGCGCCGAGGTGAAGACGAAGTCCGAATCGGACGAGACGCCCGAGTCCTGAGCGTTCGAAGGCCCCTCCCGCGAGGTGAGGGGCCTTCCTCATGTCCGGATGCTGTCCAGGATCAACGGGTGGGCCGGAGCCGGACCGTCGATCTCGAACGCGTCGCCGAGCGCTGCCAAGGCCGCGGGCACGGCATCGGGGGTGTCGGTGTGCAGTTCCAGCAACGGTTCGCCGGCGGACACCGTGTCTCCCGGTTTGGCGTGCAGCAGGATGCCCGCCGCATGCTGCACCGGGTCCTCCTTGCGGGCGCGGCCCGCGCCGAGCCGCCACGCCGCGACCCCGACGGCGTAGGCGTCCAACCGTGAAAGAACCCCGTCCCGCGGTGCTGCCACCAAGTGGACGTGGCGCGGCTTCGGCAAGGCAGCGTCCGGATCGCCGCCCTGCGCGCTGATCATCCGGCACCAGGTTTCGTACGCCCCGCCCGAGGCGAGCACACGCGCGGGGTCCACGTCGGACAGACCGGCGAGCGTGAGCATCTCCCGTGCCAGCGCGAGCGTCAGTGCCACGACGTCGGCCGGTCCCCCGCCCCGAAGTACCTCCACGGCCTCGGCCACCTCGACGGCGTTCCCGACCGCGCGGCCGAGCGGCGTGCTCATCTCGGTCAGCAGTGCCGTGGTCGCGACACCGTGCGCGCTACCGATGCCGACCATGGTCCGGGCCAGTTCCCGCGCCTGGTCGGCGGTTTTCATGAACGCCCCGGTGCCGGTCTTGACGTCCAGCACGAGCCCGGCCGAGCCCTCGGCGATCTTCTTGCTCATGATCGAGCTGGCGATCAGCGGGATCGATTCGACGGTGCTCGTCACGTCCCGGAGCGCGTAGAGCTTGCGGTCCGCGGGCGCGAGCCCCTCGGTCGCGGCGCACACGACGGCGCCGACTTCGTTGAGCTGGCGCGTGATCTCCTCGGTCGACAACGCCGCGCGCCAGCCGGGAATGGACTCGAGCTTGTCGAGCGTCCCGCCGGTGTGCCCGAGCCCGCGGCCGGACAGTTGCGGCACGGCCGCGCCACACGCGGCGACGAGCGGCGCGAGCGGCAGGGTGATCTTGTCGCCGACGCCGCCGGTCGAATGCTTGTCCACGGTCGGGCGGTCGACCGCGAGCGCGAGGCGTTCTCCGGAGTCGATCATCGCGCCGGTCCAGATCGCGGTCTCGTGCACGTCCATCCCGCGCAGGAAGATCGCCATCGCCAGCGCGGCCATCTGCTCCTCGGCCACGACTCCACGCGTGTACGCGTCGAGCACCCAGGCGATCTGCTCGTCGCTGAGCCGCCCGCCGTCCCGCTTCGCCCGGATGACATCCACTGCCGCAAAGGTCACGGCCCGACTCTAACGACCCGCGAGTCCTACCGGGCGGACCCGCAAGCCCGGCCCCCACCACCGCGAGTCCGGCTCTCGCCGCACGCGAGTTCGGCCTCCGCGCACGCAACCACGGCGGCGCAAGCCGAACACGCCGTCCCGAACGTCGAACTCGGCGTCCTGAACGTCGAACTCGGCGTCCCGAACGTCGAACTCGGCGTCCTGAACGTAGATCTCGGGCGGGTGGGGGATCCCGCGGACTAGGTGGGGAGGTCGGCTGGGCCGAAGGCGTCGGGGAGGACCATCGACATCGGCAGGATGCCGGACGGCGTGTCCACGAGACACGTAGGGCCGCCGTGCTCGTACAGCAGCTGGCGGCAGCGGCCGCACGGCATCAGCAGATCGCCGTCGCCGGACCGGCAGGCGACCGCCACCAGGCGGCCGCCGCCGGACAACCGCAGCTGTCCCACCATCGTGCACTCGGCGCACAGCCCGAGCCCGTAGGAAGCGTTTTCCACGTTGCAGCCCACCACGACCCGCCCGTCGTCGACGAGCCCGGCAACACCCACGAGCAGCTTCGAGTACGGCGCATACGCACTCTGAGCCACCCGCGCGGCCTCGGCCCGCAACGCGTCCCAATCCGGCACCGTCAATCTCCCTCCCCGCGCCGATATCGGGCCCCGTCGGCCTTCGGTGGGCGTAGTCGTTGCGAGGCGACCGCGAGCACGATCAGCGTCACCACATGCGCGGTGTACGGGATCAGGTCGCTGGGCAGCGTGTCGTTGGCCCAGTAGATCCAGTACAGGACGCCCGCCCCGACCACGCCGAGCGCCGCCGCGAGCCACAGCCGCCGGATCAGCTGCACCACCACGATGACCCCGAGCAGCAGCACCGCGCCGTACAGCAGCGCCAGCACCGCCTTGCCGCCACCGGCGAGTTGCAGGCCGTCCGCGTACCCGAACAGCGCCGCGCCGCCGAGCAGACCGCCCGGCCGCCAGTTGCCGAAGATCATCGCCGCCAGACCGATGTACCCGCGGCCATTCGTCTGGCCCTCCAGGTAACCGCCGCCGCCCTGCAGCAGGACCAGCGCGGCGCCGCCCATCCCGGCGAACGCGCCCGAGAGCAGCACGCCGGTGTACTTGTAGGCGTACACGTTGACGCCCAAGGACTCCGCGGCCACCGGATTCTCCCCGCACGAGCGCAGCCGCAGCCCGAACCGCGTCCGCCACAGCACCAGGTAGCTCACCGGGATCAGCAGGATCGCGATGATCGTCAACGGCGCGACGCCCGTGACGAGCCCGTTGATCAGGCCCGCCGCGTCCGAGATGCCCACGCGCTGCTGCTTCTCCAGACCGCTGAGCCAGTGCGACAGGAAGGTCGCCGAGTAGGTGTCGAACGTCGGCACTGTCGGCGACTGCCGCGGGTTCCCGGACAGTGGTTCGAAAATCAGCGTCGCGAGGTACTTCGCGATGCCGAGCCCCAGCAGGTTGATCGCCACGCCGGACACGATGTGGTTGACGTTGAAGGTCACCGTCGCGATCGCGTGCAGCAGGCCGCCGAGCGCACCCATCACCATCGCCGCGACCAGGCCCAGCCACGGCCCGCCGTAGTACGAGCCCCACGCGGCGCCCCAGGTGCCGAGGATCATCATTCCCTCGAGCCCGATGTTGATCACGCCGGCGCGTTCCGACCACAACCCGCCGAGCGCGGCCAGCAGGATCGGCAGCGCGAGCCGCAGCGCGGTCTGCGCGGTGTTCGTCGAGGTGAGCGTGTTGACCCCGGTCAGGTACGAGGCCGTGGACAGCACGGCGATCACGCCGATCGCCCACAGGATGCCCTTCGCCCAGCCGGGCAGCCGCCGCCGAGCGGGCGGGGCCGGCATCGTCATCGCGTCGCCCGCGGACGGGCTCGTCATGTCGAGCGCCATCAGATCGCACCCCCTTCCGCGACCGAGGCCGGTAGCGCACGGCCCACCCTTCGCTGCGCGGCGGCCAGGTCGGCGCGCTTGACGACCTCATAGGCCACCACGACCGACAGCACGATCGCACCCTGCATGATCGTCGCGATCTCCTTCGGCACGTTGACCTGTTCCAGTGAGACGGCGGACTTGTCGAGGAACGCCCACAGCAGGGCGCCGAGCGCGATCCCGCCCGGATGGTTGCGCCCGAGCAGCGCGACCGCGATCCCGGTGAACCCGTAGCCCTGCGTCGAGGTGATCGCGTAGCTGTAGTCGCGGCCGAGCAGTTCCGGCAGTGTGACCATTCCCGCCACGCCACCGGAGAGCAGCATCGCGATGAGTGTCATCTTCTTCGCGTTGACCCCGCCCGCGGCCGCGGCCGTGGTCGACTCGCCGCTCGCGCGCAGTTCGAAGCCGAACCTGGTGCGGTTGAGCAGGAACCAGTAGCCGGCGCCGATCACCGCGACGATGATCACGAACCCGAACAGGCTCGCGCCACCGACCGGGATGCCCGGGATCCGGCCCGAGGGGTCGATGACCCGCGTACGCAGGTTGTTCCCGGTCAGCACGCCGAACTGGTCCGGGTTGATCAGGAACGCCACGATGCCGCCGACGATCGCGTTCAGCATGATCGTCGAAATCACCTCGCTGACCCCGCGGGTGACCTTGAGGATCGCCGGGATCGCCGCGTACGCCACGCCGGCCACGATCGCCGCGACGATGATCACCAGCGCGTGCAGGACGGGCGGCAGGTGCAGCGCGCCGCCGATGATCGCCGCCCACACGCCCGCGAACCGGTACTGGCCCTCGACCCCGATGTTGAACAGGTTCATCTGGAATCCGATCGCGACCGCCAGCGCCGAGAGGTAGTACACGGTCGCGAGGTTCACCGTGTCGACCGCCGTGGTGCCCTGCCCGAGCTGGCGGAGCATGGTCCCGTACGCCCGCAGCGGGTCGGAACCGGAGATCAGCAGCGCGATCGAGCAGATCAGCAGCGAGAAGACGATCGCCAGCAGGGGCGGGAGAACCTTGGTACGCCAGGACGTCATGCCGCCTCCGCTCCGGTCATCGCGCTCCCCAGTTCTTGTGGCGTCACGGTCGCCGGATCGGCTTCGCTGACCAGACGGCCGCGCAGCATCACGCGGATCGTGTCGGAGAGCCCGATCAACTCATCGAGGTCCGCGGAGATCAGCAGCACCGCGAGCCCCCCGTGGCGGGCCACCCGGATCTGTTCCCAGATCAACGCCTGCGCGCCGACGTCGACGCCACGGGTCGGGTGCGAGGCGATCACCAGCACCGGGTTGCCGGACAGTTCCCGGCCCACCACGAGCTTCTGCTGGTTCCCGCCGGACAGCGCGGCGGCGGGAACCTCGATCCCTGGCGTGCGCACGTCGTACTCCTCGACGATGCGCTCGGTGTCCCGCCGTGCCCCGGCGATGTCCAGCAACTGTCCTTTCGAGACCGGCCGCCTGGTCTGGTAACCGAGGATCCTGTTGGCCCACAACGGTTGTGTCAGCAGCAGCCCGTGCCGCGTGCGGTCCTCGGGGATGTACCCGATCCCCGCTTCGCGCCGGGCCAGCGTGCCGAACTTCGTCAGGTCATGGACTTTGCCGTCACTCTCGACCAGCTCGATCGTACCGCCCGAAGCCTTGCGCATCCCCATAATGGTCTCGACCAGTTCGGTCTGCCCGTTGCCCTCCACGCCCGCGATGCCGAGCACCTCGCCCGCGTGCACGGAGAACGAGATGCCGGAAAGGATCGCGCGGTCGCCCCCTTCGGCGGTCAGGCGCAAGCCTTCGACACGCAGCACCTCCCGTTCGGTCACCGTGGACTCACGGGTCTCCGGGCTCGGCAGCTGCGAGCCGACCATCATCTCGGCCAGCTCGCGCGTACTGATCGTCTTCGGGTCCGCGGTGCCGACCGTGGTCCCGCGGCGCAGCACGGTCACCGTGTCCGCGATCGCGCGCACCTCGTCGAGCTTGTGCGAGATGAAGATGAACGTGTAACCCTCGGCCGTCATCCCGCGCACGGTCTCGAACAGCGACTCGACCTCCTGCGGCACCAGCACCGCGGTCGGCTCGTCCAGGATGATGATCCGCGCGAACCGGTACAGCACCTTGACGATCTCGACCCGCTGCCGGTCAGCCACGCCGAGCGTCTCCACCAGAGCGTCCACTGGCGCGTTGAGGTGGGTCACCTCGGCCAGTTCCGCCACCCGCGCCCGGGCCTGCCGGCCGATGCCGAGCGGTTTTTCCGCGCCCAGCACCACGTTCTCCAGTACGGTCAGGTTGTCGGCGAGCATGAAGTGCTGGTGCACCATGCCGATCCCCGCCCTGATCGCGTCCTGCGGGTTACGCAGGCGGAGCTGTTCGCCGTTGATCGCGATCGTGCCCTCGTCCGGCTGCTGCATCCCGTAAAGGATCTTCATCAGGGTGGATTTGCCCGCGCCGTTCTCGCCGCAGACCGCGTGCACCTCACCCGCGCGGACCGTGAGGTTCACGTCGGAGTTGGCGACCACGCCGGGAAACCGCTTCGTGATCCCCCGCAGCTCCACCACCGCTTGTGGCTCTGTCATGGCTCTCCCAGAAAGGCGCAAGGGGCCCGGGAGAGGATTGCCCTCCCGAGCCCCGCACGCGAACCGTGGTTACTTGGCCGGAGTGGTCGGCACCGTGATCTGGCCGGAGATGATCGCCTGCTTGTAGCCCTCCAGCACCGGCACGATGTCGTCGATCTTGCCACCGGAAGTGGCGTAACCGACCCCGTCGACCTTCAGGTCGAACCGCTTCGGCAGCGAGCCGAGGTTGTTCGTGGCCACGGCCTGGATGTAGTCGTAGACCGCGACGTCGACCCGCTTGAGCATGGACGTCATGATCACGTCCCGGTACTCGGCCACCGTCTTCTGGTTGTACTGGTCGGAGTCGACCCCGATGGCCAGCGCGTTGCCCGCCTTCGCCGCCTGGAACACGCCCTTACCGGAGGCGCCGGCGGCGTGGTAGACGACGTCCGCGCCCGCGGCGATCTCGGCCGCGGCCTTGGCGTTGCCCTTGGTCGGGTCCTGGAACCCGGTGTTGTCACCGGCCGGGGTCAGGTACTGGTCCTCGATCTTGACCTTGTTCGACGCCGCCTTCGCGCCCGCGAGGTAGCCGGCCTCGAACTTCTGGATCAGCGGGGTGTTGACGCCACCGATGAAGCCGATGTGGCAGTTCTTGCTCTTGTACACCGCGGCGACGCCCGCGAGGAACGAGCCCTGCTCCTCGGCGAACACCAGCGGGGTGACGTTGGGCGCCTTCACCGAGTCGTCGTCGATGATCGCGAACTTCACGTTGGGGTACTTCGGCGCGACGGCGCCGACCGCCTCGGCGTAGGCGAACCCGACGGCGATGACCGGGTTGTAGCCGTTGGTGGCCAGCTGGGTCAGCCGCTGCTCCTTGGCGGCCTCGTCCTCACTCGGCGAAGCCGTGCTCTCCTGCACGTCCTTCACCCCCATGTCCTGCTTGGCCTTATCCACCCCGGCGGCGGCCGCGTCGTTGAACGAGGCGTCGCCGCGGCCGCCGATGTCGTAGGCAAGACCGACCCGCAGGCTGCTCGCATCGACCTTCGTGCCGGCGGCGCTCGAGGACGTCGTCGCGGCCGGTGCGGCCGGTGGTTTCGAGGTCACGCAGGATCCGGTGTCCCCCGAAGCGTTGTTGCTGCTGCTTCCACTTCCAGAGTCCTTCGCACAGCCGGCCAGCGCGAGCACCCCGGCCATGGCGGTGGCCGTCAGTATCGCGGCACGCGTTCTACGCACGTCTCTTCTCCCTCCCCGCCGTGGTACGACGGTCCTCGAGACGGCCCGGCGCATCACCGGGCTCGACTGGCGCACCGTACCGGGCGGTAGCCGGAACGCCATACGAAAGCCACGGCCCGTAATCTAAATGTTTGCTTGGGCGAGGGCTGCGCGCTCGACGGGCTACAGCACGTAAACGCCACCTGATGTAGTGATTCGCGCCACACGCTCGGTGTCTGGTCGATCACACAGAACAACCCGAGGTTGAGTGGCCACGCGCGCGCGGGTTTAGCATCCGCATATCCGAGCTCGTTGACGTTTCAATGCCACGGGCACAGTCCAACCACGACGTTGGAGGCCGTTCACCGATGTCCACCACGGCGACGCCCGCCGCTGACGCTACGGCGGCGCAGGCGAGCGACCGGGCGGGTGCCCCACGCCGGAAGGGGACCTTCTACCGGGGCGACCCGGGCATGTGGTCCTGGGTCCTGCACCGGATCACCGGGGTACTCACCTTCTTCTTCCTGTTCGTCCACGTCCTCGACACCGCGCTGGTCCGGGTCTCGCCCCAGACGTACGACTCGGTGATCGAGACCTACAAGACCCCGATCGTGAACCTCATGGAGGTCGGGCTGGTCGGCGCCGTGCTCTTCCACGCGCTGAACGGCATCCGGGTCATGCTGATCGACTTCTGGGCCAAGGGACCGAAATACCAGAAGCCGATGCTGTGGACGATCGTGGTGATCTGGGTGGCCGTGATGGTGCCCGGAACCATCGCGATGCTCTGGCGCACGGCCTCGATCCTGTTCGGAGGTAGCCCGTCATGAGCACCGAACCACTGGCGCTCGACAAGCCGCGCGCACCGCGGCGCCCCGCGGCCCGGCGGAGCAACTTCGAGCTCTACAGCTGGCTGTTCATGCGGATCTCCGGCCTCGCGCTGATCATCCTCGTGCTCGGGCACCTGCTGATCATGAACATCCTCGACGGCGGCGTGCACCGGATCAACTTCGCCTTCGTCGCCGGCCGCTGGTCCTCGCCGTTCTGGCAGTTCTGGGATCTGGCGATGCTGTGGCTGGCCGAGATCCACGGCGGCAACGGTCTTCGCACGATCATCGACGACTACGCGCGCAAGGACACCACGCGCTTCTGGCTGAAGATCCTGCTCTACGTGGCGATGGCCGTCATCCTGTTCGTCGGCACGCTGGTCATCTTCACGTTCGACCCGAACATCCACAGCTGACTCCACCACCAGGGAAGCGGATATGCAGTTCCACAAGTACGACGTGGTGATCGTCGGCGCGGGCGGCGCCGGAATGCGCGCCGCCATCGAATCGGGGCAGCGGGCCCGTACGGCGGTGCTCACGAAGCTGTACCCGACGCGTTCGCACACCGGTGCCGCGCAGGGCGGGATGTGCGCGGCGCTCGCCAACGTCGAAGAAGACAACTGGGAATGGCACACCTTCGACACCATCAAGGGCGGTGACTATCTCACCGACCAGGACGCCGCCGAGATCATGGCGAAGGAAGCCATCGACGCGGTGCTCGACCTGGAGAAGATGGGCCTGCCGTTCAACCGGACGCCCGAGGGCAAGATCGACCAGCGGCGCTTCGGCGGGCACACCCGCGACCACGGCAAGGCCGCGGTGCGCCGGGCCTGCTACGCCGCCGACCGCACCGGGCACATGATCCTGCAGACGCTGTACCAGAACTGCGTCAAGCAGGGCATCGAGTTCTTCAACGAGTTCTACGTGCTCGACATCGCGCTGACCGAGACCGAGGACGGTCCGGTCGCCTCCGGCGCGATCGCCTACGAACTGGCCACCGGGGAGATCCACGTCTTCCAGGCGAAGTCGATCGTGTTCGCGACCGGTGGGTTCGGCAAGGTCTTCAAGACCACCTCGAACGCGCACACGCTCACCGGCGACGGGATGGGCATCTACTACCGCAAGGGCCTGCCGCTGGAGGACATCGAGTTCTACCAGTTCCACCCGACCGGTCTGGCGGGCCTTGGCATCCTGCTCACCGAGGGCGCCCGCGGCGAGGGCGCGATCCTGCGCAACGCCGACGGCGAGCGGTTCATGGAGCGCTACGCCCCCACCATCAAGGACCTCGCGCCGCGCGACATCGTGGCCCGGTCGATGGTGCTGGAGGTGCTCGAAGGCCGGGGCGCGGGCCCGCACAAGGACTACGTGCTGCTGGACTGCACGCACCTGGGCGCCGAGGTGCTCGAGACGAAGCTGCCGGACATCACCGAGTTCGCCCGCACGTACCTGGGCGTGGATCCGGTGACGGAACCGGTGCCGGTGTACCCGACGGCGCACTACGCGATGGGCGGCATCCCCACCAACGTGCACGGGGAAGCCTTGCAGGACAACGAAAAGATCATCCCCGGCCTGTACGCGGCGGGAGAATGCGCCTGCGTGTCGGTGCACGGTGCGAACCGCCTTGGCACCAACTCGCTGCTCGACATCAACGTGTTCGGCCGCCGTGCGGGGATCGCCGCCGCCCAGTACGCGCACTGCCGCGAGCACGTCGATCTGCCGGAGAACCCGGTGAAGCTGGTCGAGGGCATGGTCAGCCACCTGCGCACCGCGCACGGCGGCGAGCGGGTCGCGGACATCCGCACCGAGTTGCAGCAGACCATGGACACCAACGCGGCGGTCTACCGCACCGAGGACACGCTGAAGACGGCGCTGACCGACGTGCAGCGGCTCAAGGAGCGGTACGGCCGGATTTCGGTGCAGGACAAGGGGAAGCGGTACAACACCGACCTGCTCGAAGCGATCGAGCTGGGCTTCCTGCTGGATCTCGCCGAGGCGCTGATCAACGCGGCGCTCGCGCGCAAGGAGTCCCGGGGCGGGCACGCCCGCGAGGACTACCCGAACCGCGACGACGTCAACTACATGCGGCACTCGATGTCGTACAAGATGCTGCCGGAGAAGGAAGACCCGGACGCCCCGCTGGGCCTGAGCGGGTTCCTCGCCGACATCCGGCTGGACTACAAGCCGGTGACCTTCACCCGGTACGAGCCGATGGAGCGGAAGTACTGACATGACAGCGGTTGCGGAACCCGCCCACGACACGTCCCAGGTGCCCGCCCCGGAGGGCTCGGTCACCATCACGATGAAGATCCTCCGGTTCAACCCGGAGGTCGACGAGGAGGCGCACTGGGAGTCCTACGACGTCCCGGCGCTGCCGACCGACCGCGTGCTGAACGTGCTGATGAGCATCAAGAACTACGTGGACGGCACGCTGTCGTTCCGGCGTTCGTGCGCGCACGGCATCTGCGGTTCGGACGCGATGCAGATCAACGGGATCAACCGGCTGGCCTGCAAGGTGCTGGTGAAGGACCTCCTGGAGAAGGAGGGGAAGCAGACGGTCGTCACGATCGCGCCGATCAAGGGCCTGCCCACGATGAAGGACCTCTATGTCGACATGGAGCCCTTCTTCGAGGCCTACCGCGAGGTGAAGCCGTACCTCATCGCGTACGGCAACGAGCCGACGCGCGAGCGGATCCAGTCGCAGGCCGACCGGGACCGCTTCGACGACACCACGAAATGCATCCTGTGCGCCTGCTGCACGTCGTCGTGCCCGGTCTACTGGAACGACGGCTCATACTTCGGCCCGGCCGCGATCGTCAACGCCCACCGGTTCATCTTCGACTCGCGCGACGAGGGTTCCGAAGAGCGGCTGGACATCCTCAACGACGCCGAAGGCGTGTGGCGCTGCCGCACGACCTTCAACTGCACCGACGCCTGCCCGCGCGGCATCCAGGTGACGAAGGCGATCCAGGAGGTCAAGCGCGCGCTGCTGTTCAAGCGCGTCTGAGGTCTCCGACGGGAAGGGGTCCGGCTTTTCGGCCGGACCCCAGCAGCTGCCGCCAGGAACGACGCCGAAGTCCTGTCGGTGCTCGGCCGGAGGCAACGGTTGCCCCAGCCGCGGCGGCACGGTGCGTCAAGGGGCCGGCGTCGGCTCCCGTTCGGCGGGGCGGCGGGCGCGCAGGCCACGCCAGCCGATCACGCCGATGATCGTGCCCAATGCGAAGGACACGATGGCCAGGATCAGGTGCACCACGAAGAACCCGGTCGCCGAACCGTCCGGGGCCCAGGACTGATCGCTCGCCCACAGGTTCTTCACGAAGGTGATCCAGATGATCCAGGACCACACGCCGAACAGCAGCAGGAACAGCGCAACACGTCGAGACATGGCCTGAAGTATCCCCCGATCGGTTGCCCGCTCTTCACCCGATCCCTGCCCGGTGGTGAACTACTCTCGTCCGGTGCGTGTTGCCCGGTTGCTTGGTGTCGTGCTGCTCTTTTTGTCCGGCCTGCTGTGCGCTGCCGGCCCGGCGTCGGCGGCACCGTCCTGCCCGGACCGGCAGGCCCCGCCCCCGCCCGTGGACACCTCCGAGCGGCCGGCGCCCGGCCAGCCCGCACCGCCCCCGCTCCCGGTTCCGACGCAACCGGTCGGCGGCCCGCGAATGGGCGAGTGCGGCACGGTGTACCCGGCGGGCGCGGCCGCACCGCCCGAGACGACCGCGGCGTCGTGGGTGGTCCAGGATCTCGACACCGGCGCGGTGATCGCCGCGAAGGACCCGCACGCGCGCGAGCGGCCGGCGTCGCTCATCAAGACGCTGCTGGCACTGGTGGTGCTCGACGAGCTCAAGCCGGACGACGTGATCCACCCCACCGACGAGGACGCGCACCAGGAATGCACCTGTGTCGGCCTCGTCGCGGGCGGCACGTACACCGTCGACCAGTTGCTGCACGGGCTGTTGATGCATTCGGGCAACGACGTGGCGCACGCGTTCGCGACGGCGCTCGGCGGGGTGCCGGTCGCCGTCGCCAAGATGAACGCGATGGCCGCGTCGCTCGGCGCGAAGGACACGCGGGCGGCCACCCCGTCCGGCCTCGACGGGCCGGGCATGTCCACCTCGGCGTACGACCTGAGCCTGGTTTTCCACGCTGCGATGAAGAAGCCCGAGTTCGCCGCCGCCGTCGGGACGAAGGGCTACCAGATGCCGGACGAGCCGGGCAAACCGGCGTTCGGCATCGTCAACGACAACAAGCTGCTGGGCGCGTATCCCGGTTTCCTCGGCGGCAAGACCGGCTTCACCGACGATGCCCGGCACACCTACGTGGGCGGCGCCGCCCGTGACGGCAGGCGGCTCGCGGTCGTCATGATGCGCGCGGAACAGCGGCCGACGCTGGTCGTCCACCAAGCGGCGGAGCTGCTCGACTACGGCTTCGCCCAGCCGAAAACGGCTTCGGTTGGTCAGCTCGTGCAACCGGTCGTACGGCAGCCGAGCCAGGCGGAGTCCGCGGCGGCGCCGAGCAAGGCGACCGCGTCCAGTGCGAGCATGCAGCGAGACGTGTTCGGCACGACCGGATGGATCGTGACACTCGTCGTGGCCTTGCTCATCGTGGCCGGCTTCGCGCTCCTGAAGCCCTGGCGCCGCACGAGGTAGGTCAGCGCCGCTTCCGGCCCAGCCAGGCCAGCATCGCGCCCGCGCCGAACGCCCCCGCGACGGCACCCGGCCCCGCCCCGCGGCGGACGGTCACCGCCGGGCGGATGACGGCCGGCGGGGGCTCACGGACGACCGTGACGAGGTTCTCCCGCGCCGTGGCCGTCCACGCGGTGACGAACAGCAGGAAGCGCGAGACGAGGTTCGCGAACACCAGCAGACCGATGATCGGCCCGAAGACGGCGCCGCTGGGCGAACTCGTCACGCTGGCCAGGTACACGCTCGCGACCTGCTTGAGGATCTCGAATCCGACCGCGGCGATCGCCGCACCCTTCACGGCGCTGCGGACGCCGACCTTCTCGCGGGGCAAACGCGAGAGCACCCAGAGGAACACCAGCATGTTCGCCAGCAGCGACAGCACGACCGTCGCGATCGTGAGCAGCACCAGTGCCCACTGCTGACCGTCGAGCCCCACCAGGTGCAGCAGCGTCTTCCCGACGCCGCCGCCGACGGCGGTGAGCCCGAACGACACCGCGAGCGCGAGCCCGAGGCCGACGAGAGAGGCGAGGTCCTTGAGCGTGGTGGACACGAGCGGGAGCTTCTTCTTCTCCTGCCCCCATTGGGCGGTCAGCGCGTCCCGCAGGTTCGTCATCCAGCCGATCCCGGAGTAGAACGCGAGGGCAAGACCGAGGATCCCGGTACCGCCACGCGCGGCGAGCGCCGCCGTGACGAGGGTGGAGAACAGCCCGCCGAGCCCTTGCGGCGCGGACGACACGATGCTGTCGCGCAGGTGGTTGAGCGCGGTCTCGTTGCCGGCGAGCACGAACCCGGCCACCGAGAACCCGACCATCAGCAGCGGGAACAGGGACAGCACGCTGAAGTAGGTGATCGCGGCGGCGTAATGGTTGCCGTAGCGCTCGCCGAACGCCTCGTTGGCCAGGAACACGTGATCGAGCCAGGGGTACTTCCGGCGCAGCCGCGGGATAAGTCTTTGTTTCTCGTCCGCCACGGACTGACAGTAACCACGCCCAGCTCAGCTCGCATGCCGAAAACGTCCACTGTGGATCATCCCGCGCGCCGCGGCACCGCCCTTCCGCCGCCGAAGCCTCGCGGCCCCGTCGTGCCGCTCGTCGGCAGCGGGGCACTCAGGTCCGCCAGCACGACCTGTTCGCCCGCGTTCAGCCCCGCCTCGATCTGGGTGACGGACGCGCCGACGACCCCGGCCGTGACCCGCTTCTCCAGCGTCTTCCCGCCGGAAAGGGTTGTCACGAAAGCGTTTGCACCCACCCGGTGCACCGCGGAGGTCGGCACGGTCACAGCCGCGTTCGCGGTGCTCGTGACGATGGAGACGGCGGCCGTCGCACCCGGGAAGAGGTCCCCGCCCGACGGCAGCGAGATCGTCACGGGATAGCTCGGCGAGCCGGACGAGGTGGTGCTCGCGAGCAGGCCGATCGAGGTGACCTGCCCGTTGATCGGCTTGCCGCTGCCGTCCGGGGTCACGCTCACCTGCTGGCCCGGCTTGATCTGCCCGGCCTGCGTGTCGCTCACGGCGGTGGTCACCTGGTTCGAACCCGGCCCGAACACCACGATGTGCTGTGCCGTGGACGCCGCCTGTCCCTGGGTGAAGTCGATCTGCCCCACGGTGCCCGCGATCGGGCTGACCAGCGTCGCCGCGGCCAGGCTCTGCTGCGCGACGGCGACCTGCGCGTTCGCCGAGTCGATCGCCGCCTGATCCGCGGCCAGTTGTTCGGCCGACGCCGGCCCGCTGCTCGTTCCACCGCCCGCCGAACTCTTGCCCGTCGAACTCTTGCTAGGAAGGTTTTGGCTCGAAGGACTCTTGCTCGAAGGTATCTGGCTCGAAGGTGTCTTGCCAGAAGAAGAAGGCGGGGCCGGCTCGGTCCGCTGCGCGGCGGCGTTCTTCGCCAGCGTCTCGGAAAGCGCATTCTCGGCGTCGGCGAGCTTCTGCTCGTCGGTGGCGGTCGTGTGCTGCGCGTCCTGCGCCTGCTGGATCGCGGTCGTGCACGCGTCGACGTCGCTCTGGCTCGGGCTCTGCTGCTTCTGATCCTGCTGCTGCGAATCCTGCTGCGGGGCCGGGTCGACGATCGCCTGGCATGCCTTCTTCTGCGCCGCGACCGCCGCCGACGCCGCGGTCAGGTCCAGATCGACCTGGTGCTGCGCGGAGATCACGGCGTTCTGCTCCGCTTCGAGATCCGAGGGCGCCGACGAAGCCGTCACGTACAGCGCCGGCGTGGCGCGCCCGCCCGAAGACGACGACGCCTGGCCGGACTGATCCGCCGCGAGCTTCGCCTGCGCCGACGCCAATGTGGACTGCGCGGAAGCGACCTGGTTCTGCAGCGAGGTCGTGTCCAGTTGCGCGAGCGTCTGCCCCGCGCTCACTTGCTGCCCGACCGCGACCGGCACCGAGGCGACCTGACCGCCGGACGGGAACGAAACCGTGGCGTTCTGGACGGGTTCGATGGTGCCCGTCGTGTCCAAGGTCGCGGTGACGGAGGCGGGCCCGGCCGTCGCGGTGCGGTATCCCGGCGAGGAAGACGCCGACGTCGCCCAGATGACCGCGCCGGCGATGACCACGACGACCGCTCCGCCGACGGTGATGACCTGTCTGGTGCGCTTAGCCATTCCCGCCTCCGGTCCGAACGCGGCCACCGAAGGTCTGGCAACCGTTCGGCCCCGCCTGGCTCACCGAGATCGTTTTAGCCGCCACCGCGCCGGTGTCGTCGGCCTGGCCGGTCGCGATCGCGCATTCGCCCACCTTGAGCGCACTGGAGTTCGCCGCGCTGCTCTTCGTGTACGTGGTGGCCGAATCGACGGTCACCTGGACGGTCGTGGTCGCGCCGGTCTGCCGGTTGTCCTGCTCGACGGTGAATCCCGTGCCGCTGACCGCGGTCACCTTGCCGAACGCGCCGCGCGCGGCGCCCGAAGGCCTCGCCGCACCGGACAGGCGCGACGGCCTGGTGCCACCGTTCCCGGGCCGCATGCCCACGCCACCGGGAGCGCAGGTGCCGTTCGCAGCCGTGCTGATCTCGACGGTCTTCGCGGCCACCGGCGTTCCGGTCCCGGTGACCACCACGCACGAACCGGCCGTGACGTCGGACAGCGCGGCGGGAATCCGGTCGGTGAACGTGGTGCTGCCGGAGAACTTCACCGTCACCTGGCCGTTGCTCGGGTTCTGCACCTCGATGCTGGACGCGGCGACCGCGGCGATCGTGCCGGAGGCGGCGGGCCCGCGAGGCGCGCTTTTCGCCCCCGAAGCCGGAGCGGGGGCCGCGGGAGCCACGGTGTTGCCGGACGAGCCGCACGCGGCGAGCGTCAGCGCGAGAACGCCACCCGCCGCCGCGAGCACCGTACGTCGGATCATGGTCCTTCCCTTCGTTATTCGCTGCGCAGGGCGTCGATCGGGGCGAGCCGGGCGGCCCGGCCGGCCGGGTAGACGCCGAAGACGAGGCCGATCGCGATCGCGGTGAGGATCGCGATCACCGTGGCCGCCGGGGAGATGACGATCGGGATGGACACCAGATGGGGCAGCACGAGCGCGCCGGCGATGCCCAGCAACACGCCGAGCAGACCGCCGGCGAGCCCGAGTGCCGAGGCCTCGACCATGAACTGGCGCCGGATCACCACCGGGCTCGCGCCGACCGCCTTGCGCAGCCCGATCTCGCGGATCCGCTCGGTCACCGAGACGAGCATGATGTTCATCACCCCGATCCCGCCCACCAGCAAGGAAATGGCCGCGACGCCGCCGAGCAGCAGGGTGAGCGTCTGGCTCACCGAACTCGCCGTCGTCAGCAGGGACTGCTGGCTCGCGATGGTGAAGTCGGCCGCGGTCGGGTTCGTGATGTGGTGCATGGCCAGCAGTTCCTGGTTCGCCTCCTGGTACGCCGCCGACAGGGTGTCCGAAGTGGACGCTTCCAGGTAGATCTGCTGTACCGACGTCCGCGTGCTGCCGCCGATGAGCCGGTCCGCCGCGGTGCTGATCGGCACGACGGCCTGATCGTCCTGATCCTGCGCGGCCGAGGTGCCCGCGGAGGCCAGCACCCCGACGACCTGGAAGGGAATGGTGCCGATCGTCACCGTGCGCCCCACCGCATCGGTGGTGCCGAACAGTTCCTCGGCCGTACTCGGACCGAGCACGGTGACCGCGGCTTCACTCGTTTCGTCCGCGCTCGTGAGGAAGCGGCCCTGGTCCACGGTGCGAGCCCGGACGCCGAGCCAGGCCGGAGTCGTGCCGACGACCGACGTCGTCCACGTCGACGAACCGGCGGCGAGCGAGGTGCTCCGGCTCGTCGTGGGGGCGACGGCGGCGATATCCGGCGCCACACCGGGCGCGGCGAGGGCGTTCGCGTCCTGGTCGGTCAGCGTGGTCGCCGAACCGAGGCCGCCGCGAACGCCGGTGGTGCTGCTCGTGCTGCTGCCCGGCGATACCACGAGCAGGTTCGTGCCGAGCGAGTTGATCGCGGACGCGATCTGGGCCTGCGCGCCTTCGCCGAGCCCGACGGTCAGGATCACCGCGGCGATCCCGATCAGGATGCCCAGCATCGTCAGCCCCGACCGCAACCGGTGCGCCCGGATCGCTTCGAGGCTCGTCCGCAACGTCTCCAGCCAGCTCACACGAACACCCCCGTGTCGGACTCGACGAGCCCGTCGCGCAGCCGCACGACCCGGTCGGTGTGTTCGGCGACCTCCTCCTCGTGCGTGATCAGCACGATGGTGTGGCCGGCGTCGTTGAGTTCGCGGAACACCGACAGCACGTCGGCCGTGGCCGCCGAGTCGAGCGCGCCGGTGGGCTCGTCGGCGAGCACCATCGACGGCCGGTTCACCAGCGCGCGGGCCAGCGCGACCCGTGACTGCTGGCCGCCGGACAGTTCGTTCGGCCGATGCTCGACACGGTCGCCAAGGCCGACCCGGTGCAGCAACTCGATCGCCCGCGCCTTGCGCTCGGCGCGCTTCACTCCGGCGTAGCACAGCGGAAGTTCGACGTTGCGCCAGGCCGAAAGCCCGGCCAACAGGTTGAACTGCTGGAACACGAAGCCGATCCGGCGGTTACGGATCGCCGCGAGGTCCAGTTCGGACAGTCCGCTCACGTCCTCGCCCGCCAGCACATAGCTTCCCGAGCTGAGCGTGTCCAGGCAGCCGAGGATATGCATCAGCGTTGATTTTCCCGAGCCGGACGGGCCCATGACGGCGACATACTCGCCTTCGGACACGCGGAGCGAAACCCCGCGCAGCGCCTCGACTTCCACCACCCCGGTCGAGTAGACCTTGCGCACGTTCCGGATATCGATGACGGGCATGTTCATCCGCCGAACCCGCCCGCCTTGCCGCCGCCGAAACCGCCGCCGCCGATGCGCACACCGCCGCCGCCGAACCCGCCAGGGCGCCCACCGGTCCCGCCGGAACGCGCCGCGCCGCCGGTGCCGCCCGCGGGTGTGGCGACCAGCACCTGCTCCCCTTCGGACAGTCCATTCACGACCTGGACCATGCCGCCAGAGGACTGTCCTAGCTGGACAGTCTTGCTGGTCTGCTTGCCGCCGACGAGTTCGTAGACCGCGGCCTGCCCGCCGTCGTAGTGCACGGCGGCCGCGGGAACCGCGAGCACGTCGTTCAACTGCTTCACCACGATCGCGACGGTCGCGTTCGCCCCCGCGAACAGCCCGGCCGGGCTGCCGGTCACCCCGATCGTGATCGGATAGCTGGGCACCGACGACGAACCGTCGGCCATCACCGCGACCGTCGTGACCGTGCCGTAGACCGGGGTCGTCGAACCGTCGGGGGTGATGACCGCCTGGTCGCCGGTCTTGATCTGGCCGATCTCGGTGTCGTCCACGCTCGCGTTGACCACGTAGGAACCCGCGGAAATGATGACGATCTGCGCGGTGCTCGAACTCGACGAAGAAGACGACGAAGAGGAGGACGAGGGCGCACTGCTGCCCTGCCTGCCGGACTGCCCGCTCGAGTCCGTGCTGGAGGCGGCGGACGAGCTGCTCTGGCTGCCCGAGCCGCCGGCCGAAACCTGTTGTCCCACCGTCAGGTTCACCGCCGCGACGGTGCCCGCGATCGGCGAGGTCATCGTCGCCTCCGCCAACGCCGCCTGGGCGTTGGCGAGCTGGTTCTGCGCGGCGGTGAGCGATGCCTGGTCCGCGGAGACCTGCGCGGAGGACGCACCGTTCGACTGGTCGGCGGAGAGCTTCGACTGATCCGAGGCGACGGCCGAGTTCGCCTGCGCGACACTCGCCGAAAGCGAAGCCGACTGCACGGTCGCCAACTGCTGACCCGCGGTGACCTGCTGGCCGACGGTTACGTTCACCGCGGTCACCTGGCCGGAGACGCCGAAGTTCAGATCACTGCGCTGCGCGGGTTCGATCGTGCCGGAGGACGACACGGTCTGCTTGAGCGTGGTGGTGCTCGCCGCGACCAGCCGGTACGACTGGGCGGCCGCGGGCCGCGTGACCACCCAGACCGTGACCCCCGCGGCCGCCAAGACGACCACGGCGACGGTGGCGTACACCCACCGTCTCTTCCTGCGAAGCCTGCCCAGCACGGCGACCTTCTCTCTGCGCCTCGAGAACCAGCGGCGAAAGCTTCGCCGCTGATGCTGAAAGGCGACTGAGAAAAGGCGAGTTTTTGCTGTGAATCAGATGAGGGTTTCCCGGGAAAACGGTAAAAACGACTTTACCGTACGACCGGCAGGAAACCGATCCGGTCATAGACGAGGGAAAGGGTCTCCGCCGCGACCGCCCGCGCCCGTTCCGCCCCGCGCGCCAGCACCTTGTCGAGCTCGGCGATGTCGTCCAAATAGGACCGCACCCGATCCTGAAAAGGAGTGACGAACTCGACGAGCACTTCGGCGACATCTTTCTTGAGGTCCCCGTAACCCTTGCCCTCATACGCGGCTTCGAGCTCGGGAATGCTCTGCCCCGACAGCGCCGAATGGATCGTCAGCAGGTTCGACACCCCCGCCTTCCCCTCCGGATCGAACGCGATCTCGCGGCCGGTGTCGGTGACCGCGGACCGGATCTTCTTCGCCGACCGCTTCGGGTCCTCGAGCAGTTCGATCAGTCCGTTGGGCGAGGACGCCGACTTGCTCATCTTCGCCGCCGGGTCCTGCAGGTCGTAGATCTTGGCCGTGTCCTTGACGATATGCGGCTCCGGCACGGTGAACGTCTTGCCGTAGCGGCGGTTGAACCGCTGCGCGAGATTGCGCGAGAGCTCGAGGTGCTGGCGCTGATCCTCCCCGACCGGCACCTCGTTCGCCTGGTAGACCAGGATGTCCGCGGCCTGCAGGATCGGGTAGGTGAACAGGCCGACACTCGCGTGCTCGGTGCCCTGCCTGGCGGCCTTGTCCTTGAACTGCGTCATCCGGCTGGCCTCACCGAACCCGGTCTGGCATTCGAGCACCCACGACAGCTGGGCGTGCTCGGGCACGTGACTCTGCACGAACAGCGCGCTGCGGTCGGGATCGACCCCGAGCGCGAGCAACTGGGCCGCCGAGACGCGGGTGCGCTGCCGCAGCACCTTCGGGTCCTGCTCGACCGTGATCGCATGCAGGTCGACGACCATGTAGTAGGTCTCGTGCGTTTCCTGCAGCAGCACCCACTGGCGCAGCGCGCCGAGGTAGTTGCCGAGATGGAACGAGTCCGCGGTCGGCTGGATGCCGGACAGCACGCGCAGCCGGGCCGGGGTTTCCTGAGCGGTTTCGTCAGCGCTGGACACGTCCCGATTGTTTCAGGCGCCGCGAGCGGCGATGGCGGCGAGGTCCGCCGCGGGGCCGCGCAACGTCTGGCTGGCGGGCCAGACGACCCGCAGCGCCCTGCGCAGGTCCGCGCCCACGACCTCGACGGCGACCAGCGTGCCCGAAGCCAGCTCCGTCGCGACCGTGCGCGCGCCGAGCACCGCGGGCGCGATGCCCTCCATCACCGCGGCCTTGATCGCGGTGGTCGAGGAGAGCTCGAGCATCGGGTCCGCAAGCCGGTGCGGGGCGAGCGCCAGCTCCAGCGCCCGCCTGGTCCCTGAGCCCCGTTCACGACTGACCAACGGGGTCGAGGCCAGCTGCTCGGGCCGGATCCGGCGCCGCCGCCGCGCCCACGGATGCGCGGGCGAGACCACGAGTTCGAGTTCGTCCATCGTCAGGGTCTCGGCGTGCAGGCCACTCGGCAGCTCCGGCCCCTCGACGAACCCGAGATCCGCTTCGCCGCTGAGCACCTGGTGCGCGACCTCGCTCGAGTTGCCGGAGGTCAGGGCGACCGCCGTCGCCGGGCTCACCGTCCGCAGCGCGGCCAGCCACTTCGGCAGCAGGTACTCCGCGACCGTGAGGCTGGCCGCGACGTGCAGATGCGTGTCGCGCTTGCCCCGCAGCGCGGCGATACCCGCCTCGAGATCCGCCGCGGCTTCGACCACGGGCCGGGCCCAGTCGGCGACCAGCGCGCCCGCTTCGCTCAGCCGCGAACCGCGCGGCGAACGTTCCACGAGCGCGACCCCGACCCGGGCTTCCAGCTGCTGGATCCGGGCACTCGCGGCGGGCTGGGAAATGCCGTGGGCGCGCGCGGCCGCCCCGATCCCGCCGAGCTTCGCCACTGACAGGAGCAGGTCGAAACCGGTCAGCTCGGCAACGCGTAACGGCAGCGGCATAACCCCAGGCTATGAGCTCATCGGCGTTGTCCCGCTACCGGTCCCCTCGAGATGGCCCGAACGTGTAAGGGTGTTCACGACTCCTTCGCTGCCCCGTGCGGGCACCACCCCGAACTGGTTCGCCTCCGTGATGGGCACCGGCATCGTGGCGAACGCCGTGCCGGCGCTGCCCGTGCATCCACCCGGACTGCGTTCCGCCGCGACGGTCGTCTGGGCGGGCGCGGCGGTGTGGCTCATGGTGCTGTGCGTGGTGATGGTCCGCGAGTGGTGGCGCAACCCGTCCGGCCAGCTCGCCCACCTGCGCCACCCCGTGCTGGCGCACTTCTGGGGCGCGCCGCCGATGGCCCTGCTCACCGTCGGGGCGGGCGCGCTCGCGCTGGGCCGCGACTGGATCGGGCCGGGCCCGGCCTTCGCCGTGGCATGGACGCTGTGGACGGCGGGCACGGCGCTGGGCCTGGTGACGGCCGTCGCCCTGCCGTTCCGGATGGCCATGAGCCAGGTCGAGGACAGCGAGCCGTTCGGCGGGTGGCTGATGCCGGTCGTGCCGCCGATGGTCTCCGCCGCGACCGGCGCCGCGCTGATCCCGTCCCTGCCGGCCGGCCAGGCGCGGCTGACGATGCTGCTCGGGTGTTACGCGCTGTTCGGCATAAGCCTGTTCGCGACGCTGGCGCTGCTGCCGTTGATCTGGCACCGGCTCGTGCGGGGCGGGCCCGGCCTGGCGCCCACGGTGTGGATCGTGCTCGGCCCGCTCGGGCAGTCGATCACCGCGGCGAACCTGCTGGGCGCCCAGGCGCCGGACACGGCCGGGCGGCTGGCCGGGGTGATCTACGGCGTGCCGACCTGGGGGTTCGCGATGCTCTGGCTCGTGCTCGCCGCCGCGGTGGTGATCCGGGCCGGTGGGAAGTTCTCCCTGACCTGGTGGAGTTTCACGTTCCCGCTGGGCACCTGTGTGACCGGCACGAGCGCGCTGGCGTCGGTCACGCACGCCGACCTGTTCGCGGCGGCCGCGGTCGTGCTCTACGTGCTGCTCGCGGGGTTGTGGCTGACGGTCGCGGTGCGGACGCTCGCCGAGATCAGAGTGTCGGTCGCCGGTATGGCGTGAGCGGGCGGGTCGACTCCTCGGCGGAGACCTCGGGCTCGGCGTGCGCCTGAGCGGCCTTGCGGCGCTGGCGGATGACGCCGAGGGTCATACCGACGACCCCGAGGACGACCGCGGCGAGGCCCACCGGGCCGAGCAGGCCGAAGGACATCGTCTCGGTGGCAGGCGCGATCTGGTCGCCAGCGGCGTTCGCCACGCCGGCACCGCTGGCCAGGAAGGCCAGCAGGACCGTAGCGGCGCGCAGCGCGTACGTGCTGAAACGCCTGACCTGAGTGCTTCGGATGCGCACCGTGGTGCCTCCCGCGACGAGATGCCGTAGTGGAAACGCCGTCACCCTAATGGGCGGTTGTTGCCAGTGTGAAAACTACCGAGCGTGTCAAGCCCGTGTGTTTCGATCAACTCGGGGGCAGAGACTAGCGCCCATCCGAGTACCGGCGACACCGGGGCCACCCCGGCACCGACTACTAGTTCTGTCTTGACAAATTTAGTTGTCGGTGTGACGGTGGAGCCATGCTCGAAGTCGCAGTGATCGAAGATCCGGCCGCCGCCGAGGTCTCGCTCGATCCGGTCCGCCGGAAGCTGCTGGCGGCGCTCGCCGAACCCGGCTCGGCCACCACGCTCGCCGCGCGGGTCGGGCTCGCCCGGCAGAAGGTCAACTACCACCTGCGGGCGCTCGAGCGGCACGGGCTGATCGAACTGGTCGAAGAGCGCAAGAAGGGGAATGTCACCGAGCGGGTCATGCGGGCGACCGCGGCCTCGTACGTCATCTCCCCGACCGCGATGGCCGACGTCGCCCCCGACCCCGATCGCGCGCCGGACCAGCTTTCGGCGCGGTGGCTGCTCGCACTGGCCGCCCGCCTCGTGCGGGAGATCGGGGAGCTCATCACCGGCGCCACAGCCGCAAGGCAGCGTCTGGCGACCTATGGCATCGACGCGGAGATCCGGTTCGCCACCGCGGCCGAACGGGCCGCGTTCGCCGAGGAACTGGGCGACACCGTGAAGAACCTCGTGGGGAAGTACCACGACGAGAAGTCGGCGGGCGGGCGCAAGCACCGGCTCGTCGTCGCCCTCCACCCCAGCCTCAAGAAGGAGCAGTGATCATGGGCAAGGAATTCGAGATCGAGCGGGAGGTCGTGCTGCCGGCTACGCCGGAGGAGGTCTTCGCCGCGGTCACCACCGGCACGGCGAACTGGATGTTCCCGACCCCCGCGCCCGAGCCGGACAGTCCGATGGTGCGGAACTGGGAGCCGCCGCACCGGTTCACCGTCCGGCAGGACGGCGAAGACGGCTGGTTCAACGCGCTCGACTTCATCATCTCCGCTCGTGACGGCGGCACGGCCGCGCTCCGATACGTCCACAGTGGAATCTTCACCGACGACTGGGACAGCCAGTACGACGGCGCGAGCAGGCACACCGATTTCTACCACCACACGCTCGGGCAGTACCTGCGGTACTTCGGCGGCAAGTCGGCCGTGTACGCGGAGGTCAACGGTCCGTCTGCCTCCTCGTTCCCGACCGCGCTGGAATCGGTGAAGAAATCGCTCGGCGTTGCGGCGGTGGACGAAACCGTGCGGCTCGAACTGCCCGGGCTCGCGCCCGCCGACGCGGTGGTCGACTATCTGAACCCGTATTTCCTCGGCCTGCGCACACCCGACGCGATGTACCGGGTCTTCGGCCGGAACAATTTCGGCGGCACCGTTGACGTGTCGGCGCACCTGTTCGGCGGCAACGCCGGTGCGGAGCGGGCTTGGCAGTCTTACCTGGACGGGGTGTTCACCGCGTGACTGCCCGGCAGAGCGCGGGAATCCTGTTGTACCGCACGGTGAACGGCGAGCTCGAAGTCCTGTTGGGACATATGGGCGGCCCGTTCTGGGCGAGGAAGGACGCGGGCGGCTGGTCGCTGCCGAAAGGCGAACACGAGCCCGACGAGGAGCCGGAGGCCGCCGCCCGCCGGGAGTTCACCGAGGAACTCGGCTTGCCGGTGCCGGACGGTGTGCTCGCCGAACTGGGCTCGGTCCGCCAGTCGGGCGGCAAGGTCGTGACGGCCTGGGCCCTCGACGGCGACGTCGACCCCGCACAGGTTGTGCCGGGCACGTTCGAGATGGAGTGGCCCAAGGGATCCGGGCAGATGCGGGAATTCCCGGAGATGGACCGCTTCGCGTGGTTCCCGCTCGCGGAAGCGAGGGTCAAGCTGCTGAAGGGGCAACAGCCGTTCCTGGACCGGCTTTCCGCGCTGGTGGGCTGAAAGCCGGCATCTGCTACGTCTCCAAGAGTCGCCGCAAACCGTCGGCCAGCCCAGGAAGCCGGTCCGCGAGCACCTGCCAGACCAGCGCGTCGTCGACCGTCGCATATCCATGGATGAGGATGTTTCGGAAGGCGACGATACGGCCGAGATCAGGCACCTGCGCGGCGAGCGTCCCATCAGTCTTGGATAGCTGATTCAGAGCCTCGCCAATAATCTCGAACTGCCGCTCAACAGCCGAACGTAACATGGCATTCGCCCGGTAACTGGCGAGATCCTCGCCCTTTCCGAACTCGCGTAGCAGTTCCGCAGCCGGAAGCGCGTCCCACAAGTACGCTCGAGCGTCACGCGGCATAGAGAAGTTCCCGAGTGTCCAGGACCTGCCGTTTGAAATAGGGATTGCGAATGCTGGTAGCGCTCACGAGGTCGACTGGGCGACGGAGGATCCGCTCGAGCCCTTCCTTCAGGTCGAAGTATGTGCCGAAGTAGTCGAAACCCGGCCCGGCTTCGAATTCGACGAGCACGTCGACGTCACTGGTCTGGGCGTCAAACGAGTCTCCGAGCGCTGAGCCGAACAGGTCCAGGCGCCGCACCGAAAGCGCGCGGCACAGTTCCTCGATCTCAGCCCGTTTCGCTTCGATCGACTTGTGCACGGCAGCCACCTCCTGACCTGATTGTGCCTGATCAGGACCGGTACGTCACGGTCAACGGCGCGTGATCCGACCAGCGCTCCGCATACGAGGCCGCGCGCTCCACCCGCGCCGAGACCGCTCGTTCGGCGAGGCCGGGTGTCGCGACCTGCAGATCGATCCGCCAGCCCGCGTCGTTGTCGAAGGCCTTGCCGCGGTAGGACCACCAGGTGTACGGGCCCGGACCCTCCGGGGCGAGCTTGCGCTGCACGTCCACGTAGCCGGCCTCGTCGTACACACGACTGAGCCAGGCCCGCTCCTCGGGCAGGAAGCCGGAGTTCTTCTGGTTCGACTTCCAGTTCTTCAGGTCGATCTCGCGATGCGCGATGTTCCAGTCCCCCATCACGACGACCTCCGAGCCCGCGGCCCCGGCCTTCGCGCGCAACTCGACCAGGTAAGGCAGGAACGCGGCCATGAAGCGCTCCTTCTCCTCCTGCCTCGGGGTGCCGGCATCCCCGCTCGGCAGGTACACGCTCGCCACGATCAGCCCCGGCAGGTGCACCTCCAGATACCGCCCGCTCTCCTCGAACTCGGGCTCCCCGAAACCGGTGCGCACCTGCACCGGCTCGACCCTGCTGTACACCGAGACCCCGTTACGCCCCTTGACCGAGGACGCCGCATGGCGCGCATGCCAGCCCGGCGGCGCCACGACCTCCTCGGGCAGCTGGCCGGCCTCGGCGCGGACCTCCTGGCAGGCGATCACGTCGGCCTCGCTCGCGGCGAGCCATTCGACGAAGCCCTTCTTGGCGGCGGCACGCATGCCGTTGACGTTGACAGTGGAGATGGTCAGCACGCAAAGCAGGCTACCGGCGCCCACCCACAATTCCTGACACACTGCCCCGGTGACCGACCTGACGGTACTGGGCAGTTGCGGCGCCTGGCCGGAGCCGAACCGGGCGTGCAGCGGATTCCTGCTGGAGCACAACGGTTTCCGCCTCGTCATGGACCTCGGCTTCGGCACCGCGGCCCGGCTGGCGCGCACCGTCGACGCCGTGCTCGTCACCCACGAGCACCCCGATCACTGCGTCGACGTCAACGCCGTCGGCCGTCGGCACCACTACACGGGCGAAGGCAGGCTCCCGCTGTACTGCCCGCCCGGCGTGCCGCGTGTGCTGGAGGCCCTCGAACCACACCCACATCCGACTGACGTGTTCGACGTCCACGACCTCGCCGGCGCCACCGCCGTCGGACCGTTCCGCCTCGAGACCCGGCGGCTCCCCCATCACGTGCCGAACTTCGGGGTGAGGCTGACCGCGCCCGGCGTCACCGTGGCGTACACCGGCGACACCGGTCCCGCGCCCGAACTGACCGACCTGGCCCGTGACGCCGACCTGTTCATCGCGGACGCGACCCTCCAGAGCCCGCCACCCGCCGGGCCGCGATACCTCATGACCGCCCGCGAGGCGGGCACCGCGGCCGCCGGGGCGAACGCGAAACGCCTGCTGCTCACACATTTCTGGCCCGGGAGCGACCGCTCGGTCTCCGTCGCGCAGGCGCGGGAAACCTTCGCCGGCGAGGTGCTCGCGGCGTCGGAAGGGCTACGGATCCGGTGCTAACCGCAGGTGGCGCCGTCGACCGGCTTGAGGAAGTCCGTGGCCGCCCACTTGCTGTCGGCGAGCTTGCGGAAACCGTTCTGCACCACCGGTTCCGCTCCGGTCTCCGCGTTCTGCTTGAACTTGCCGACGATCTCGGAGTGCACGTCGGGCGCGGCCCGCACGTTGAGCACGTCCGCGGTCACGGTGACCTTGCAGCCGCTCGAACCGCCGGTCGCGCCCTCGGAAGCGCGCTTGCTCGCGCCCATCACGTAGATGATCCCGATGGCGGCCAGCACGGCGATGATGATCAGCATCCGTTTCGGAATGCCCAGGATCACGGCTCTCTCCTCGCCGGTCTGCGAAAACGCTCTAAGTAAGGGTAGCCACACAAAGTGGACCGGCGACAGGCCGGACGGGCGAAACCACCCGGAGGCCGCAATGCAAGTGACCAGACCGTCACAATGAGTAAGGGGCGCGCTCCGAACCCGGTGCGCGCCCCAACCTGCGGAAAGACTCAGCCCTGGTTGATCTTCCTGGCCAGGTTCTCGTCCAGCGTCGCGAGGAACTCCTCGGTGGTCTGGAACGGCTGGTCCTTGCCCACGAGGAGCGCGAGGTCCTTGGTCATCTTGCCGCTCTCGACGGTCTCGATGACGACCTGCTCCAGCTTGTTGGCGAAGCCGATCAGCTCCGAGTTGCCGTCCAGCTTGCCGCGGTGCTCGAGGCCGCGGGTCCAGGCGAAGATCGACGCGATCGGGTTGGTCGAGGTCGGCTTGCCCTGCTGGTGCTGGCGGTAGTGCCGGGTGACGGTGCCGTGCGCCGCCTCGGCCTCGACGGTCTTGCCGTCCGGGGTGCGCAGCACGGAGGTCATCAGGCCGAGCGAGCCGAAGCCCTGCGCCACGGTGTCGGACTGGACGTCACCGTCGTAGTTCTTGGTGGCCCAGAGGTAGCCGCCCTCCCACTTCAGTGACGCGGCGACCATGTCATCGATCAGGCGATGCTCGTAGGTCAGTCCCTTGGCGTCGAAGTCGGCCTTGAACTCGGTGTCGAAGATCTCCTGGAAGGTGTCCTTGAACATGCCGTCGTAGGCCTTGAGGATCGTGTTCTTCGTCGAGAGGTAGACCGGGAAACCACGGTCGAGCCCGTACTGCAGCGAAGCGCGCGCGAAGTCCTCGATCGACTTGCGGAAGTTGTACATGCCCATCGCGACGCCGCCACCCTCCGGGTAGCGGGCGACCTCGAACTCCATCGGCTGCGAGCCGTCGTCCGGGGTGTAGGTGATGGTCACGGTGCCAGGGCCGGGGACCTTGAAGTCGGTGGCCTTGTACTGGTCGGCGTGCGCGTGCCGGCCGATGATGATCGGCTTCGTCCAGCCCGGCACGAGCCGCGGGATGTTCTGGATGATGATCGGCTCGCGGAAGACGACGCCGCCGAGGATGTTGCGGATGGTGCCGTTCGGGCTCCGCCACATCTTCTTCAGGCCGAACTCCTCGACGCGGGCCTCGTCGGGGGTGATGGTGGCGCATTTGACGCCGACCCCGTGCTCCTTGATCGCGTTCGCCGCGTCGATCGTGATCTGGTCGTCGGTGCGGTCTCGCTCCTCGATGCCAAGGTCGTAGTAGGCCAGGTTGACATCCAGGTAAGGGTGGATGAGCTTGTCCTTGATGAACTGCCAGATGATGCGGGTCATCTCATCGCCGTCCAGCTCGACGACGGTGCCCTCGACCTTGATCTTGGCCATGAGCGGCGGCGCTCCTCTCGCGGATCCTCGCGTATCAGTCTTTCGGCGCTGTGGTATGCGGTACAAGCGTACTGCTAGCGAGAACGCCGCGCCGCAAGTGGTGACGAACGCCCAGTCTCGCAGTCGCCTGGCGTGGCCCGGGGCGCCGGGTTCGGCGTAGGTTTCCGCTTATGCGCTTCGGGATCAAGACCAGGCCGGAACACACGACATGGGCCGAGATGCGGGACGTCTGGCTCGTCGCGGACGACGTGGACCTGTTCGAATCGGCGTGGAACTGGGACCACTTCTACCCGCTGACCGGCGATCTGGCCGGCCCTAACTTCGAAGGCTGGTCGATGCTCGCCGCGCTCGCACAGGCCACCCGCCGGATCCGGATCGGCTGCCAGGTCAGCGGCATGATCTACCGGCACCCGGCCGTGCTGGCGAACATGGCCGCGACCATCGACGTCATCTCCGAGGGACGTCTCGAGCTCGGCCTCGGCGCGGGCTGGAACCAGATGGAGTGCGACGCCTACGGCATCGACCTGCCGCCGCTGCGCGAGCGGTTCGACCTGTTCGACGAGGGCGTGCAGGTGATCGTCGGGCTGCTGTCGCAGGAGGTCACGAACTTCGACGGCAAGCACTTCAAGCTCACCGATGCCCGCTGCGAGCCGAAGAGCGTGCAGCGCCCGCACCCGCCGATCGTCATCGGCGGCCGGGGCCCGCGCCGGACGCTGGGCGCGGTCGCGCGGTGGGCGCAGCACTGGAACGCGATCGTGCGGAGCCCGGACGACTGGACGGAGCTCAAGGACACGCTGCTCGTGCGATGCCAGGAGGTCGGCCGCGATCCGGCGGAGATCGTGTGCTCGGTGAACGTCGTGGTCGATCCGGCCGACGGGATCGGGCCCGCAGCCGAAAAGGCCGCCGGGTACATGGAGGCCGGCGTCGATCTGGTGGTGATGAACCTGCCGCACCGGGCGAAGCCGGACATCCTGGAACCGCTGGCCGAGGCGCTCGCTCCGCTCGCCTGAAAGAATTCTGGCGCACGGTGTCGAAACGGCCCCCCTTCGCTCGACGCACGGGTGACGGTTGATCGAAACCAGACGATGAGGAGCGAGCGATGCGATTTCTGATGATGCACCGGCTGTCCGAGAGCGACCCGGTCAACTGGAACCCGAGCCGGGAGTTCATCGAGAAGATGGGCGCGTTCATCCAGGACTGGAGCGAGCGGGGCATCCTGATCACCGCGGAAGGGGTGCACCCGTCCGAGAAGGGTGCGCGGGTCCGCAAGACCAAGGCCGCGGGGGTGACCGCGACCGACGGGCCCTTCACCGAGGCCAAGGAGGTCATCGGCGGGTTCGGGCTGATCAACGCCGAGGACAGGGCCGAAGCCGTCCAGCTGGCGCAGCAGTACGCCGACCTGTTCGACAACGTCGAGGTCGAGGTGCGGCAGGTCGTCGAGTTCGACGAGCTGCCGGGCTGAGCTCGAGCCGGAGCCGCCCGTCCGATCCCGTGCGAAGATGTCGTCATGCCGAAGAAGCTCACTCTCACCGGCGACGCCGGGGCCGACAAGCTGCTGAGTGAAGATCCGTTCGCGCTGCTGACCGGGATGCTGCTCGATCAGCAGGTCGCGATGGAGATCGCCTTCATCGGGCCGAAGAAGATCGCCGACCGGATGGGCGGTTTCGACGTCACGAAGATCGCCGAGTCCGATGAGGACGAGTTCGTCGAACTGTGCGTGCAGAAACCGGCGATCCACCGCTACGGCGGTTCGATGGGCCGCCGGGTGCACGCGCTCGCGCGGTACATAGTCGGGCACTACGACGGGCACGCCGAGGCGATCTGGACCGAGGGCAAACCCGACGGCAAGGAAGTGCTCAAGCGGCTCAAGGCGCTGCCCGGCTACGGCGACCAGAAGGCGCGGATCTTCCTCGCCCTGCTAGGCAAGCAGCGCGGGGTCAGGCCCGCGGGCTGGCGGGAGGCCGCCGGTGCATACGGCGAGGACGGGTCGCGGCGTTCCATCGCGGACGTGACCGGTGCCGAGTCGCTCGCCGAGGTGCGGGCGTTCAAGAAGGCCGCGAAGGCGGCCACCTAGGCCCCTTAGCACCGTCCTGTATGGACCTTTCATGATCGGGTTTTTGTTGCGACTTCAGCCATTTCGCGAAGTCTCGACGCGACGCGCGGGCGCCACTACGCTGGACCAGGCGGAGGTATCAATGATGCGCGCAACCGTGGGAGACCAGATACTCGTGCACGGCCGGACGGTCGGTTCCGGCGAACGACACGGCGAAATCGTCGAAGTGCGCGGCGAGGAAGGCAGGCCGCCCTACCTCGTGCGCTTCGCCGACGGCCATGAAGGCCTCGTGTTCCCGGGCTCCGACTGCGAGGTCGGCGCACCGGAGAAGTGACGGAAGCCGTCGAGCCCCGCCCCGCGATCGGGACGGGGCTCGTCCGCCCGTCCCCCGATCGCATCCCTGACCAGCATCGTTACGTAAGGATCGTCACCCCCGGCGCGGGATGACAGCGCCTCGCCCTTCCGTTCACACTGGATGCGGGACAGCCCGACGCGCCGCGACGCGCACTGGCTGTCCTTATTCATGTCCACGGTCTTTATCGATGCAGTTCCGTCCTGGAAAGGAGAACCGTGCCCGTCGCGCTGCTCGCGCTGGCCATCGGTGCCTTCGGAATCGGCACCACCGAGTTCGTCATGATGGGTGTGCTCCCGCAGGCGGCCGCCGATTTCGGGGTGTCCATCCCGTCGGCCGGCTACCTGATCACGGGCTACGCGCTCGGCGTCGTCGTCGGCGCGCCCCTGCTCACCGCGGCCGCCGTCCGGCTGCCGCGCAAGACCATGTTGCTCGCGATGATGACCTTGTTCACGCTCGGCAACCTGCTCTTCTCGCTCTCGCCGAACCAGGAGTTCGGCGTGCTCTTCCGGTTCGTCGCCGGCCTGCCGCACGGCGCGTTCTTCGGTGCCGGGGCCGTGGTCGCGTCCAGCCTGGTCGAGCCCGGTAACCGGGCCAAGGCCGTGTCCATGATGTTCCTCGGGCTGACGCTGGCCAACGTGGTGGGCGTGCCGCTGGGCACGCTGCTCGGCCAGCAGGTCGGCTGGCGCGCGACGTTCGGCGTCGTCGCCGGGATCGGGGTGCTCGCCATCGCCGCGATCGCGAAGCTCGTGCCGCACCAGGGCCGTCCGGCCGAAGCCTCGCTGCGCGGCGAACTCGGCGCGTTCCGGCGCCCGCAGGTGTGGCTGGCGCTGGCGATCGTGACGGTCGGGATGGGCGGCGTGTTCGCGTCGCTGTCCTATGTGGCGCCGATGCTCACCGACGTGGCGGGCTACGCGCCGCGCAACGTGACGCTGCTGCTCGCGCTCGCCGGGGTCGGCATGACGATCGGCAACCTGCTCGGCGGGCGGCTGGCCGACCGGGCGCTCATGCCGAGCCTGTACTTCGCACTGTTCGCGCTCGCCGCCGTCCTCGCGATCTTCACGATCACCGCGCACAGCAAGATCGGCGCGGCCGTGACGATCTTCGCCGTCGGCGTCGCCGGGTTCATGATCGGCCCGATGATGCAGACGCGGATCATGCAGAAGGCCGGGGGCACCCCGTCGCTGGTGTCGGCCGCGGTGCAGTCGGCGTTCAACATCGCCAACTCGATCGGCGCCTACCTGGGCGGCCTGGCGATCGCGGGCGGGCTCGGCCTGGTCGCGCCGAACATGGTCGGTGCGATCCTGTCGGTGCTGGGCCTGTCCATCGCCACCGTCTCCGGCGTGCTCGACCGGCGCCAGGCCGCGGTCCCCGCCCTCGCCGAGGCGTGAGTGGTCAACTGCCGAACGGGCCGTTGGTGATGGTGAAGGCCAGGAACAGCACGACGGTGCCGAGACCCGCGTAGGTCAGCACGTCCACCGGGCGGCCGCGGATCGCCAGCAGGCCCGCGCGCACGTCGGGCAGCACGGCCCGGAACACCGCCGCGACGAGCAGGGCGCCGCCGATGATGACGGCGCCCTGCCGCCAGTGGTACTGCAGGATGCGCACCGCGGCGACCGCGACCAGCACGAGCACGACGCCGAACGGCACGTGCTCGGTCACCGCGGAACGGCCGCTACCGCGAGGCGACGACACGTTCGGCCGCCTCCACCACGTTGGTCACGAGCATCGCCCTGGTCATCGGGCCGACCCCGCCGGGGTTCGGGGACAGCCATCCGGCGACCTCGTCGACCCCGGGCGCGACGTCCCCGGTCAGCTTGCCCTCGACATGCGAGACGCCGACGTCGAGCACGGCCGCACCGGATTTGACCATGTCCGCGGTGATGATCCCGGGCACCCCGGCCGCGGCGACGACGATATCCGCGCGCCGCACCTCGGCGGCGAGGTCGCGAGTGCCGGTGTGGCACAAGGTCACGGTCGCGTTCTCGGTGCGGCGGGTCAGCAGCAGCCCCAGCGAACGCCCGACGGTGATGCCACGGCCGACGACGGTCACGTTGGCCCCGTCGATCGGGATCTCGTAGCGGCGCAGCAACCGGATGATGCCGTAGGGGGTGCACGGCAGCGGGCCGGGCTGGTTCAGCACGAGCCGGCCGAGGCTGACCGGGGCGAGCCCGTCGGCGTCCTTCTCCGGGGCGATCCGCTCGAGGACACGGCCGGTGTCCAGATGCTTGGGCAGGGGCAACTGCACGATGTAGCCGTGGCAGGCCGGATCGGCGTTGAGCTCGTCGATGACCGCTTCGAGCTTGTCCTGGCTGATGTCGCCGGGCAGATCGCGGCGGATCGAGTTGACGCCCACCTTCGCGCTGTCCGCGTGCTTCATCCGCACATAAGAATGCGAACCGGGATCGTCGCCGACGAGCACGGTGCCGAGCCCCGGGCTGATCCCCCGCCCGGCGAGCGCGGCCACCCGTGGCTTCAACTCCGCGTAGATGGCGTCCTTGGTCGCTTTGCCGTCGAGAACCTTCGCCGTCACGCCGCCCATTCTGACAGAGACCACTTTGCGTAGTGCCGGTTGGACGCTCCGTACCACCTGTGAGGTATTCGCACAGGTCAATCGTGATAAAGGTGCGGGTGTTGTGCATTCACCCGGGGCACCCGTCAAAATGAGTTGGTGGCTCAACCGACGACGCAGCTGAACGCGACGGAGCAGGACACTCTGGTCAAGCAGATCGGGCTGGCCTTGCTCCGCGCCGCACCACGCGACTGGCGCCGCGTGACCGCGCAGTACCGGGCCGTGGGCCGGTACCACGAGCTCACCGGCGAGGTGCTGTCCGAGGACGGCAGTGTCGGCGAGTGGATGGCCACGCACGACATCGCGACCCTGTTCGGCCGCCTGCGCGCGGGCATGTACCGCGAGGGCAGGGGCACCTGGTTCAACGCCCGCTACCAGCTCGACCACCCATCGAGTTACAACCTCGAGTACGACCGCGAAGAGCCCCGCTGGGATCTGCAACCCCCGCCGCAGGCCTACACCGACGAGCTGCGCATGTTCCCGCGCTCGGAAGAGAACGTGCCGGACTGGCTGATGCGCCGGATGTCCGGCCTCGGCGCCGAGCAGCCCGGCCCGCGGTTCCGGATCGCCCGGATCTTCGACGGCCAGGGCCCCGACGGCCGCCCGGTGCTCAACCGGCCCGAACTGGACGCGGAGGAACTGGACCGCCTCTACGAGTACCTCGGCGCCGCGCCCGTGGTGCTGACCGAGCGTGGTTTCGACCTCGACCGCCTCGCCACACCGCCGGTGCCGAAGGTGCCGGTCGCCTTCCACACCGACGGCACCTGGATCTGGCCGGCCGCAGTGAACTACTACCTGCAGGAGTACGGCGTCGCCCCGGAGGGTGAGCTGGTCGCGCACATCCAGCAGACCGGGTTCCGGCTCCCGGAGGTGCCCGAGCAGACGCTCCAGGCGGCGAACGCGCATCTGACTCGTGGCAACCAGCCCCCGCCGACGCGGCCCGCGCGGCCGCTCGCGGAACAGCCGACCAAGCCACCCGCGCCGCCCGAGCCACTCGCGCCGGAACCCGAGCCGCACTTCGAGGAGCAGGCGGAAGCCGACGAGCCCCAGGAACCGCCGCAGGTCGAGCAGCCAACGACGTTCACGCCGATGCCGAACCTGGACGACGGCCCGCCGACGATGGTCCAGGCTTCGGTGCTCCCGGAGCCCGAACCCGAGCCGGAGCGGGCGCCCGAGCCCGAGGACGGCCCGACGGCGACCCGGCTCGTGCCGCCCGCCGCGCCCGCGACACCGCCACCGCCGCCACAGTCCGCGCCTCAGCCCTCGGCGCAGCCCGAACCGCAGCCGGAGCCGGCGCTGGACATGCTGCGCGGCAGGCTGAAGGACCTCGGCGTGCCCGAGTCGGCGTACCGCCTCGGCGAGCCGGCCGAGCACGGCTGGAGCATGGAGCCGGTCGAGTCCGGCTGGCGTGTCGGCTGGTACGACAAGGAGCTGACCAACCCGGCGGTGTTCGGCGACGCCCAGGACGCGGCGGCGTTCATGCTCGGCAAGCTGCTGCTCGACCCGGGCGGCCGGGCCGTGGCGCCGGTGCCCGCCGCCCCGCCGGTCGAGATGGATGACACCGCGCCCGTCAACGGCGGTCCGAGTACAGAGCGGCGCCGCGAAGGTGAGCCGCTCGCGCACACGGACCAGCCGCCCCATGCCGAGCCACTACCGGAGTTGCTGACGCACGGGGACCAGCCGCCACGGCCAGACCTGCCGTCGCGAGCGGACCTGCCGTCCCGGGTGGACCTGCCTTCGCGGGCGGACCTGCCTTCGCGGGTGGAGGTGCCGTCCCGGCCGGAACCCCCGGCTCGGGTCGAGCCGCCGTCGCCGCCGGCCGGTGAGCCGCGCCAGGAGGAGACGATGCTGGAGGCGCCGCCGACCATGCTGGCCGCGCCGGTGCCGCCGCCTCCGCCGCGCCGCGAGCCGCCTCCGCAGCAGCCCCAGCGGCGTGAGCCGGCGCGCCCGGCCGCGCAGCAGAACGGCACCGGCGGCGGGGGCTCGCAGTGGCCGATCCAGCCGATGCCGGGTGAGCCGCCGCTGACCCTGTTCCGCGGCAAGGAGATGCGACCGCTGCCCGCGGGCAGCGAGCTCGACCGGTTCGGCGACGCGAACGGCAACCTGACCTACGCGGCCGGCACGCCGTTCGAGGAGCGTTCACTGGTGCCGGAATGGGTCAGCAGGCCGTACCACGTCTACCGCGTGCAGCGGCCGATCGAGGCGCTGGCCGGGGTGGCGATCCCGTGGTTCAACCAGCCCGGCGGCGGCGCGGCGTACCTGCTGCCGGCCTCGATCGAGGACCTGATGGCCGACGGCGACCTGATCGAGCTGGACCCCGGCGAACCACCCATCGACTGATCGGCATCACGAAACAACAAGACCATGCGCGGCGGCGAAGGCGAGCGCGGTGTCCACGTCCACTCGCGCGCCGGGGAACTTCGCCTGGACGAAGGCGTTCGCGTCGAGCTTCGCCCCGCGCAGGTCGGCGCCGGACAGGTCAGCGCCTAGCATCCGCGCGCCACGCAGGTCCGCGTCGCGCAGGTTCACCTCGGTCAGGTTCGACTCGACGAGGTTCGCGTCGCGGAACCTCAGGCCGGACAGGTCGAGCTTGCGCAGATCCGTCCGGCCGAGGCTGACCAGCGTGAAGTCCGTGTCCCGCACGGTGATCGAGCGCAACCGGCAGTCCACAAAGGACGAGCCGAGCAGCGAGCAGCCGCGCCAGGACGCTTGCGCGAGCACGGTGCGGTCGAAGGTGCAGGAGCGGAAGGCGGACGTCTCGTGCGCCGACTCGCCCAGGTCGGCGCGCGTGAAGTCGCACTCGTCGAAGGTGCAACCCTGGGTGGTCAGCCCGCGCAGATCCGCCTCGGTGAAATCGCATCGCACGAACTGCCGCTTCTCCCAGCGCGCGCCCGGCAGCACCGCGTCCCGGTAATCCTCGCCGATCTCCGCGTCCATGGCCCGAGACTGCCACACTGAGCGGTATGGCCCACGAGCCGATGCTCTCCCCCGACGACGTCGACCGGATCCACCGCTGGCACGAGCAGGCCGCGAACGGCATCCGTGACGAGACCGTGCGCACCTTCTCCTACCTCGGGCACAAGATCGTCGTGCCGCCGCGGGTCATGCCGATCTCGGGCACCTCGTCGCTGCTCGGTGAAGCCGTGCTCGAAGAGGTCCGCGAGGACGACCGGGTGCTCGACATGGGCACCGGCAGCGGGGTCAACGCGATCCTCGCCGCCTCGAAGTCGCACGAAGTGGTGGCCGTCGACATCAGCCCGCACGCGCTGGAGGCGGCCCGCGACAACGCGGCACGCAACGGCGTCGGCGACCGGGTCACGGTGCTGCACAGCGATGTGTTCAGCGCCGTCGAAGGCCGGTTCGACCTGATCGTGTTCGACCCGCCGTTCCGCTGGTTCGCCCCGCGCGACCTGTTCGAGGCCGCGATCACGGACGAGGACTACCGGGCGCTTCGGGCCTTCTTCGCGGGCGCCCGCGCACACCTCACCCCGCGCGGGCGAATGTTGGTCTTCTTCGGCACCAGCGGGGATCTGCCGTACCTGAAGAAGCTGGCGGCGGAGGCGGGATTCACCAGCGAGGTCCTCGGCCGCCAGGAACTGACCAGGGATGGCTGGCAGGTCGAGTACTTACTAATCCGACCAAAAGTAGGCGGACCCTGAGCAGTACGTAACCGTTGCCGCGCAAGGCAGACAGCCGTGACTGTGGTCGGATTAGTAACGAAAGCACAGTACTTTCCGGATGTCTCCCGGCTCACCGGAAGTCCCGTGACTTCAGGGACGGCTGGCGGGTCGAGTACTTACTAATCCGACCAAAAGTAGGCGGACCCTGAGCAGTACGTAACCGTTGCCGCGCAAGGCAGACAGCCGTGACTGTGGTCGGATTAGTAACGAAAGCACAGTACTTTCCGGATGTCTCCCGGCTCACCGGAAGTCCCGTGACTTCGCGGAGATCCGCATCGGCAGGTGCTGCAACCGGTCCGCGAGCAGGCTGACCACCCCGTCGGCGCGCTCCACCACCCCGCGGATCAGCATCGCCGGGCTGCCGCGTGCGATCCGGTGGTAGCGGGCCCACAGCCCGGCGGTGCAGATGACGTTCACCATGCCCGTCTCGTCCTCGATGTTGAGGAACGTGATCCCGCCCGCGGTCGCCGGCCGCTGCCGGTGGGTGACCGCGCCGCCGATCAGCACCCGCCTGCCCGCCTCGACGTCGGCCAGTTTCGCGGCGGGCACCACGCCGAGCGCGTCGAGCCGTTCGCGGATGAACTGGGTGGGGAAGCTGCCCGGGGACATGCCGGTGGCCCACACGTCGGCGGCCGCGACGTCGATCTCGGTCATCCCAGGCAGCATGGGCGCGTTCGTGCCGACACCGGTGCCGGGCAGCTTCTCCGGCCGGTCCTCGGCGACCGCGCCCGCCGCCCATAGCGCGCGCCGCCGGTCGCGATGGATGTCCGGGAAGGAGCCGAACGCGCCCGCGGTGGCCAGCGACTCGACCTGCGGCCTCCTCAGCCGCACGCGCCGCGCCACGTCGGCCATGCTCGTGTACGGGCCGCCGGATTTCCTTTCCTCGACAAGGGTTTCGGCCAGCTCCTCGCCGATCAGCCGCACGTCCCCGAGCCCGATCCGCACCGCGTGGTACTTCCCCTCGCCGGGTTCGAGGGTCGCGTACGCGAGGCTGGCGTTGACGTCCGGGCCGTGCACGGTCACCCCGTGCCGCCGCGCGTCGGCGACGAGCGACTGCGGTGAGTAGAACCCCATCGGCTGCGCGCGCAGCAGCCCCGCGCAGAACACGTCCGGGTGGTAGTACTTGAAATGCGCGCTCGCGAACACCAGGTAGGCGAAGCTCAGCGCGTGGCTTTCCGGGAAACCGAAGTTCGAGAACGCCTTCAGCTTCTCGAAGATCCGCCCCGCCAGCTCCTCGCCGATGCCCTTCTTCGCGGCACCTTCGTAAAAGCGCTGCCGCAGCCGTTCCATCTTCTTGGTGGAGCGTTTGGCGCCCATCGCGTGCCGCAACGCGTCGGCCTCGGCGGCGGTGAAATCCGCGACGTCCAGCGCGATCTGCATCATCTGTTCCTGGAACAGCGGCACGCCGTAGGTCTTGCCGAGCGCGTTCTCCAGCAGAGGATGGTCGAACTCCCATTCCTCCTGCTTGTTCTTGCGCCGGATGTAGGGATGCACCGAGCCGCCCTGGATCGGGCCGGGCCGAATGAGCGCGACCTCGATCGCGAGATCGTAGAACTCCCTCGGTTTGAGCCTGGGCAAGGTCGCCAGCTGCGCCCGGCTTTCCACCTGGAAGACCCCGATCGCGTCAGCCTGCCGCAGCATCTCGTAGATGTTCTGGTCCTCCAGGTCGAGCTTGCCCAGGTTCACCTCGATGCCCTTGTGCTCGGCCACCAGCTCGAGCATGTACCGCAGCGCGGAGAGCATGCCGAGCCCGAGCAGGTCGAACTTGACCAGCCCGGCGGAGGCGCAGTCGTCCTTCTCCCACTGCAGCACACTGCGGTTCTCCATCCGGGCCCATTCGATCGGGCATACCTCGCTCACCGGCCGGTCGCAGATCACCATGCCGCCGGAGTGGATGCCCAGATGCCGGGGGAAGTCCTCCAGCGCCGCGGCCAGCTCGAGCACCGGCGCCGGGATGTCGTGATCGTGGTCGTCCTTGGTGACCTGGAGCGGGCCCCAGCGGTCGATCTGCTTGCTCCACGCGTCCTGCTGCCCCGGCGAGAAGCCGAGCGCGCGGGCGGCGTCCCGGATCGCGGACTTGGCCCGGTAGGTGATCACGTTCGCCACCTGGGCCGCACGCAGCCGGCCGTGCTTTTCGTAGACGTGCTGGATGACCTCCTCGCGGCGGTCGGACTCGATGTCCAGATCGATATCGGGGTAGCCGTCGCGGTCGGGGGCGAGGAACCGTTCGAACAGCAGGTGCCACTTCACCGCGTCGACCTTGGTGATGCCGAGTGCGAAACAGACCGCCGAATTCGCCGCCGAACCCCGGCCCTGGCACAGGATCCCCTTGCGGTGGCAGAAATCCGCGATTTCCCAGACGATGAGGAAGTAGCCGGGGAACTTCAGCTTCTCGATGATCTCCAGCTCGTGGTCGAGCTGCTCGTAGGCGTCCGGGCGCTCCTCCCGCGTGCCGTACTCCTTGCGCGCTCCTTCCCACACCTTCTTTCGCAGGTGGCTCGCCTCTGTCTCGCCCTCGGGGACGTCGAACGGCGGCAGGTCCGGCGCCATCAGCTTCAGATCGAACGCGCAGCGCACGCCCAGCAGGGCGGCGCGCTGCACCGCACCCGGGTAGCGCTCGAACCGTCGCGCCATTTCCTCGCCCGAGTGCAGGAACGCCTTCCCCGCCGCAGGCAGCCAGCCCGCCATCTCGTCGAGCCCGCGCCGCGCGCGGATCGCCGCCATCGCCCCGGCGAGCCTGCTGCCGCCCGGAGTCGCGTAGTGCACGTTGTTGGTGGCCACCGTCAGCACGCCCAGCCGTTCCGAGAGGGCGGTGAGGACGTCGTTGTCCAGGCTGTCCCCGGGATGGCCGTGGTCGAGCAATTCGACGAACACCTGCTCGCGGCCGAACAGGTCCATCAGCCGGCGGATCTCCCTGGCCGCGCCGTCCGCCCCCTCCCGCGCCAGCGCCCGGCGCACCGTGCCCTTGCGGCAGCCGGTGAGCACCACGGCCTTGCCGTGCACCTCGGCGGCCACGGTCTCCCGGTCGTAGACCGGGCGGCCCTTCTCCGCCCGCTGCGCCTTGGACAACTCGACATCGTGCCCGCGCAACTGACCCGCGGTGATCGCCCGGCACAGCGCGGCGTACCCGTCGTCCTCCTTGGCCAGCAGCAGCAGGTGCTCGCCCTCCGGATCGGCGATCCCGTTCTGCGGCCCGGAAAGCCCGAAGCTCAGCTCGGTGCCGAACACCGTCCTGACGCCGAGTTCCCTTGCCGCGTCGGCGAAGCGGACCACACCGTACATCCCGTCGTGATCGGTGAGCGCGATCGCGTCCAGCTCCAGCCGGGAGGCCTCTTCCACGAGCGTCTCGGGATCGCTTGCCCCGTCGAGGAAACTGAAGTTGGAATGGCAGTGCAGCTCGGCATAGGGCACCCGCTTGCGGCCGCCGGAGTGATCGTCCGCGCGGGGCGGCGGGAAGTCCGCCGGCCGTACGTAGCCTTCCCGCTTACGGGTCCACGCCGGGCTGTCCCCACCGTCGGCCGGGACGGGTTTCCCGCTTAGCGTGCGTTCCAGCTGCCACCACGGAACGGCGGGGTTGTTGAAGCCCATGTCAGTCCAGCGGGATCCTGGGCAGCGGGATCCACGGTTCTTCGGGATCGGCCACCTCCTCTGGCCACTGCCGGATATCGCGGAGGAACTCGTCGTCCATCAGTCGTACACTCCCTCGACTGTCCATTCGGGAATTTCCTGGTAAGTGCCGGTGAGCAGCACCGCCAGCGCCGGATCGCCCGCCAGCAGCGCCTGGATCCGGACCTGACCGCCTGGCTCACCCCAGACCGGCTCGGCCACCCACGGACCGCCCCAGTCCAGGACCTGCCGCGGCCGCGTGCCGGGCAGCACTACAACCGACGGCGGGGCAGCGAGCTCGCGGCGGCGGGTGAGCGCGACCGGCTCGCCCGCCACGTCGACGACCCGCGCCGGCACCGGTTCGGCGAACACCGTCGCCGGGGACGGCGCCGGCAACCGGCCTGGCCAGGGCATTTCCGGTGGGCTCGTCACCTCACGACGGTCGCCCCAGGGCACCAGCCGGGCCCGCTCGGCGGGGCCCCGGCCACCGTCGAGCACGGCGGTGAACACGCTTTCCGGACCCAGCAGGCCCTGCACCCTGTCGAGCACCCTGCCCGCCTGCTCGTCCTGCTCGCTGGACCCGCCGACCGCGCCGCCACGCCAGAGGCCGAGCTGCAGGGAGTCCCCCTCGATGGTCTCCTCGGGGTCGAGCCGCAACCGGACGACACCCGCCGTCGGCCGGGTCCCGGAGTTCAGCCAGCCCTCGAACTGCCAGCGGACCCGGGCGGCGATCCCGTGCGGGCCAAGGGGTTCCGCGCAGCGCCAGACCCGGCTCAGCTCCTCGCCGCCCTCGGTGGCGGCGTAGATGCCGAGCCGGGTGCAGGCGAGCCCGTGCGCGGCGAGCCCGGCGTGGAAACGCTCGGCGAGCGGTTTGGCGACGAAGACGGCGGAATCCACCCGCTCCAGCGGCGGGTCGAACTCGATGAAGGCGGACAGCTCCGGCGACGGGCGGCGGCGGTGTGGCGGCCGTTCGGACAGCCCGTTGGCCAGCCTGTGCGCGAGCAGCCCCTCGTGGCCGAAACGGGAGAGCACGTCCCGCTCGGTGAGCGCGGCGAACGCACCGAGGGTGCGCAAACCCAAGCGGTGCAACAGATCCACGAGTTCGCCACGGTCGTTCTCCTGCTGCCGGAGCACCCCGATGCCCATCGGGGCCAGGAAGTCCTTTGTGGACCCAAGATCGACGATCGCCGACCGGCGCGCGGCGAGCGTCGCCCCGAACAGCCCGTCGGCGATGCCGATCTGGCACTCGACCCCCGCGCGGGCGGCAACCTGGTCGATGAGCCGCTCGGCCAGCGCCTGTTCACCGCCGAAGTAGCCGGCCGCCCCGTCGGCCGGCACCGCCACGAGACCGGGCCGCACCACTTCGACACCGACGGCCAGCTCCTCCACGGCGGCCGCGACGGGCTCGAACAGCCGCGCGTCACGGCCCCCGTCCACGGCGAAGACGGCCAGCTCCGGACAGCGGGACTGGGCTTCCCGGCGCCGCATGTCACGCCGGACCCCGGCCACCCTGGCCGCGGGCGAGCAGGCGATGACCCGGTTGGCGGCGAACACCGCGGCGGGCAGATGCGCCGGCACCCCGGCGGCAGCCCCTGCGGCGACCACCGGCCAGTCCGGGCACCATACGGCGAGCAACCGGATGGGCGGGTTCATCCCACGCCCTCCTCGGCCCAGGCCTCGTGACCGGTTCGCGGGGCGGGAACTTCGGGGAAGGCCACCCGCCCCGGGACGGCGTCCTCCGGCTCCGGCAGCATCAGCTCGGCGAACCGAGGCCGGTGCGCGGTCTGCCTGCTGGTGACGCGAATCCCCGCCTGCCGAGAGCGCAGCCGCCCCGCCCCCGCGTCGAGCCCTGTCCACTGGCCGGTCTCGTATTCGAGCTCCAGTTCCGCACCCGGCCACGGCCCCAGCGACAGCAGCACGGCTCCCCGGTAGCGCGCACGGGCCGAAAGCCGCCGCGCCACCGGGGCAGCCGTGCCGCCCGGAACGACCGCGACGAGGTCCATACCGTCGAGCAGCGCTGCGATCACCGAGGCGAACTCCGCCCCGGGCCGGGGCACCAGCGCCAGCCGACCGATCTCGACCCCGAGCTCTCCCGCCGCCACCAGGCCGAGATGCGGCAGCCCCACCGCGGCCGCCCACGACCCGGCCGCCGTTGCCTCCGCCAGCAACGCGAACAGCAGCGAGGTCGAGCCGCGCACCAGCACCGTGCTGCCCCGCCGCAGGCCGCCGTCCGGCAGCAGATCGCGCAGGTCCTCCCGCACGGGCAGAACCTGCTCCGCCCCCTGGATGAGGACACGCTCCGCCGCCCGCCGGGCCCTCGCCCTGGCGCGCGCCACCCGGCCGGCCGTGCTGACTCCCGGTAAGGAGGCCAGCTCGGCGACGCTCACCCGGCCTGGCAGAGCGACCACCTGGCCCGAACCCGGTTCGCTCACCTCAGACAGAACCGCCGGCACCGCACTCACCTCCCCCTCGGCACCTGCCCCACCCGATCGAGCAAGATGGGAAAACCGTCACCGCGGGGAAGGCGATGAGTCGAACTGATGTTCGACTCGTTCAGTCTGCAACGCTCCCGCCCCGCTGTCAAGCGGGCCCCGTCACCACCCCTGTTTGCACTCTGATGCCGCGCATGTCGAGATCGGGTGTTGCCGTAAGATGCGCGACACATCCGGTGCTTTTTCGTTGGAGGACGGGCCATGTCTGAAGATCTCGACACCGCGCGCGAGACGTTGGCCTCAAGCCTGAGCCGGCCCAGCACCGGGCGGGTGTACGACTTCTACCTCGGCGGACGGCACAATTACGCGATCGATCGCGAATTCGGGCAGCGGATGGTCGACATGATGCCCGAAGCCCGGATCTTCGCCCGCGAGAACCGGGCATTCGTGCGCCGGGCGGTGCGCTACGCCCGGCAGGAACACGGGATCCGGCAGTTCGTCGACATCGGGTCGGGTTTGCCCACCCAGGGCAACGTGCACGAGATCGCCGACGAAAACGACCACGACGTGCGCGTCGTCTACGTCGACAACGACCCCGTGGCGCGGGCGCACGCCCAGATCCTGCTCGCCGACACCGCCGACCCCCAGCGGCATTTCGCCATCGACGCCGACTTCTTCGACGGGCTCGAACTGTGGGAGCGGGTCGTCCAGATGGGCGGGCTGGATCCCGAGCAGCCGATCTGCCTGCTGGTCACCGCCCTGCTGCATTTCGTCGTGCCCGACCAGCGACCGGAGCGGATGCTGGCCGCGTACCGCGATCAGCTTCCCTCCGGGTCGTTGCTGGTACTCAGCCACTGCACGGACGAGGACACCACGCCGGCCCTGCAGGAGGTCGCCGCGCGCTACGTGGCCACGACCAGCAACGCCCACCTTCGCGGCCGTAACGAGGTGCAGGCGTTCTTCGGTGACTTCGAACTGATCGAACCAGGACTGGTCTGGACCACCGAATGGCGTCCGGAACTCGCCAGCGAAGACGAGCCGCCGTTCGACGGCGATCCCGCGAGCACCCTGGCCATCGCGGGGGTGGGCCGCAAGCACTGAGGCCCGCCCCCGCCCGGCCTCAGTGCGTGAAGTGGCGCGTTCCGGTGAGGTACATGGTCACACCGGCCTCCTCGGCGGCGGCGATGACCTCGGCGTCCCGGATCGAACCACCCGGCTGGACGACAGCCCGCACGCCTGCCTCGAGAAGCACCTCGAGGCCGTCGGGGAACGGGAAGTAGGCGTCCGAGGCCGCGACCGAACCCTTGGCCCGCTCCCCGGCGCGCTGCACCGCCAGCCGGGCCGAGTCGACGCGGTTGACCTGCCCCATCCCGACCCCGACCGTGGCTCGCCCGTTCGCGAGCAGGATCGCGTTCGACTTCACCGAACGCAGCGCCCGCCAGGCGAATTCGAGGTCGGCGAGCGTCTCCGCGTCCGCTGCTTCACCGGTCGCGAGCCTCCAGTTCGCAGGGCTGTCGCCGGGGGCGTCGATCCGGTCCACGGTCTGCACGAGCATGCCGCCGGAGATCGGGCGGAACTCGACCGGATCCGGGTTGCGCAGTTCCGGCAGCCGCAGCAGCCGGATGTTCTTCTTCTGCCGCAACACTTCCAGCGCGTCTTCGGCGAAGGACGGGGCGAGCACGACCTCGGTGAACACCTCGGCGATCTGCTCGGCCGCCGCGAGCGTGACGGGCCGGTTGCTCGCGATGACCCCGCCGTAGGCCGAAACCGGGTCGCACGCGTGTGCCTTCCGGTGCGCCTCGGCCACGTCCGCGCCGACCGCGATCCCGCACGGGTTGGCGTGCTTGATGATCGCGACCGCGGGCGCGTCGAAGTCCGCGGCGGCCCGGCGCGCGGCATCGGTGTCGACGTAGTTGTTGTAGGACATGGCCTTGCCGTGCAACTGTTCGGCGTGCGCGAGCCCGTCCCGCCAGTGCTTGTACACCGCGGCCTTCTGGTGCGGGTTCTCGCCGTAGCGCAGGATCTCGCCACGCTCCCAGGTGGCGCCGGTGACGTCGGGGAACCCGGAATCGTCCGCGGGCGCGTAGGCGTTCGCGAACCACGCCGACACGGCCATGTCGTAGGCGGCGGTGTGCGCGAAGGCTTGTGCGGCAAGGCGTTTGCGGTCTTCGAAGTCGAACCCGCCGTCACGGACGCGTTCCAGCACCCAGTCGTAGCGCTTCGGCTCGACCACGACCGCGACACTGCCGTGGTTCTTCGCCGCGGCACGGACCATCGCGGGCCCACCGATGTCGATGTTCTCCACGCAGTCCTCGGGGCTCGCACCCGACGCGACGGTCTCCCGGAACGGGTACAGGTTGACCACCAGCAGGTCGAACGGCGCGATGTCCAGTTCGCGCAGCTGCTCGACGTGCTCCGGCCGGTTCCGGTCGGCCAGCAGGCCCGCGTGCACGCGCGGGTGCAGCGTCTTCACCCTGCCGTCGAAGGATTCCGGGAACCCGGTGACCTGCTCGACCGGGGTGACCGGGACCCCGGCGTCGGCGAGTGTCTTCGCCGTGCCGCCGGTGGACACGATCTCCACCCCCGCGGCGTGCAGGCCGGTGCCGAGCTCCAGCAGCCCCGCCTTGTCCGAAACGCCGATCAGCGCCCGCTTGACCGCCCGCCGTCCACTCACCGCAAAATCACCTTCCGTCCGTCCACCGTGCATCCACCTCGGCCCAGCCGTTCGATCACCTCGACGAGCAGCCGCCGCTCGACCACCTTGATCCGCTCGTGCAGCGTGGCTTCGTCGTCATCGGTCTCGACCGCGACGGCCTCCTGCGCGATGATCGGGCCGGCGTCGATCCCGCCGTCCACGAAATGCACCGTGGCCCCGCTCACCTTGACGCCCATCGCCAGCGCGTCGGCCGGCGCGTGCATCCCGGGGAACGACGGCAGCAGCGCAGGATGTGTGTTGATCACCCGGTTCTCGTAGCGGGAGAGGAAGCTCGAGCCCAGCAGCTTCATGAAGCCAGCGGACACCACCAGATCGGGGCGATAGTCGGCGACGGCATCGACGAGCGCCTTGTCCCAGGCGGCGCGGTCGGGATGGTCCCGCAGCCGCACGGTGAAGGTGGGCACACCGGCCTGAGCGGCCTTGGCCAGCGCCTCGGCGCTGTGCCGGTCCGTGCCGACCGCGACCACCTCGGCTGGATACTCCGGCTGCCGGGTCGCCTCGATGAGCGCCTGCATGAGCGTGCCCGATCCGGACGCGAGCACGACCACCCTCAACGGCGTGGGCAGGTCCAATCGACTGGACTCCAACGCCTCTCCTTCGCCCGCGGGTAAGTACAACCCAGGTTAGCCGGGCTGTTCGGGCTCCTCGGAACTGGGCAGCGGCTCCCCGGCCTCGACCTTTTCGTCGCCAGCCTCTTGGTCGCCAGTGTCTCGGTCGCCAGCCTCTTGGTCGCCAGCCTCTTCGTACTCAGCATCTTCGTTATCAGGCTCTTCGGCGCCAGGCTCTTGTTCGCAAGAGTCTTCTTCGAAAGATTCTTCTTCTCTGGGTTCTTCGTCGTCAGACTCTTCGTCGAGTTCTTCGACCCCGTCGACCGGTTCCGATGCCAGTTCTGGTTCTTCGGGCGCGTCCGGTGCCGCCGCGCGGCGCGGGCCCGCGAACCAGGCCACCAGGCCGCCCGGGACGACGATCCAGCCGAACGCGGCCACCGAAAGGAGTCCGACCGGGATCGACACGGGGCCGAAGCTGCCGTTGCCGAGCCGCCCGCCCGCGAGGGTCCCGAGCAGGACGCAGCCGAACCCGATCAGCGCGCCGGCGATGCCGACCGTGCGCAGCCGGGCCCGCGGGTCGCGGTCGCTGTTCCGCAACGACCAGCCGACGAGCATGCCGACGGCCGCCGGCAACAACATCAGCACGGGCCACCAGCGGGCCGCATGCTCGGGGAGCCCGGCGAGCAGCGGGAGCCCGGGCACGTTCCCACCGCGATAGCTGAACGGCGTCAGCGACACCGAGCCCATCGAGAACCCCGGTCCCGCGACGAACGAGAGCGTGCCGATCACGGCGTTGGGCAGGTAACCGATGGACAGCAGCAGCATGCCGGCGCCGCTGCCGAACCCCGGTGCGTTGCCGGCGAACAACGTCCCGGCGGTGTGCACGGAGACGGTGAGACCGGCGGTGAACACGAGCGCACCGACGGCGAACAGCCCGGCCATGCCGAGGGCGCCGGTACGCAACCCGCGAAGCGCGACGGGATCGAGGTACGCGCGTGCGGCGGCGATGATGCCGCACCGGTTGGCGACCCCCGCCACCGCGCACAGTGCGGCGACGAACCCGGGCACGAGGAATGCCGTGAGCGGTTCGACGCTGACCCGGGCGGAGTCGACGGTGAGCGCGATGGCGATCCCGGCGAGCGCATGAGTGGCGGCGATGGGCGCGACCACGTTCACCGCCTGGCCGGGTTCCCGGTAGCGGAGCCGCGCGGCGGAATGCGCGGCCGATCCGGCAACCAGCGCGCCGACGACGACGGTGCCGAGCAACGGCAGCACACCGAGGGTGGCGCCGGAGATCGTCACCGGCACCTGGTAGGCCGCGAGCAACCCAGGGCCCGCGGCGCTCAGGACACCGGGAACGGAGAAGTGTGAGATCGAGGCGAGGGCGGTGACCAACGCGAACAGCGCCGCAACGAGCGCGTAGCCGGCGATCAACGGCCAGAACGCGGCCGCGAGGACGATCTTCATCCGGGTCGCGGCCCTCAGCTCACCCGTTTCGCGCAGGTCGTTCACCTCTTTCTCGCCTGCGGGTCTCGGGGTGAGCAGCTGCATGCCCCGCACCTTCGCATTCGCGCAGCTCCGCCGGGGTAAGGCACGCCGCCTGCCGCACGTGGGCCCGCGCACAGCTCACCCAGTGGGGTTACCTGCCCAGAATGCCGCAAAGGGCACCGCCCCGTGGCGGTGCCCTTTGGCTTTGCCGAACGGAGTCAGCCCTGCTGGCCGGACCCACCTGGCGGGGTGCCGGGCTGCTGCTGGGAGCCGGACTCGGGCTGCTGTGGCTGGTAGAACTGGCCGTGTTGCGGGGCGTAGACCGTCGACTGCGGTGTCACCGGCGCGCCGTACTGGGTGCCTTGCGGGCCCTGCTGTTCCGGCCCCTGTTGCGGCTGGCCGTACGGGCCAGGCTGACCATACGGCTGGTAGGCGGGTCTCGGCGTGGGTGCGGGCAGCTTGATCAGGTTGTACTCGAACAGCAGCGCGGCGATCGCGACCAGAAGCTGCAGGATGCCCAGGATCAGGATCACGGTCACGATTCCAGGCGTGTCGGTCCCTGATGGCACGCGGACGACCGCGAGGATCGCGTAGAGCCCGCCGAGCACGCTGAACAGCACCGCGAACGGCAGCACCTTCGGGCCCTTCGGCAGCAACGCCAGCCCTGCGAGCAGCCCACCGACCAGCAGGAACAGCAGTGCCTGGTCGGAATCCGCGGCTTCACCGGAGAAGCCGATGAAGTAGTTGACGACGCCGAGCACCGCCACGACCAGGGTGAGCACCATGGGAAGGTTGACCGAGGACAGGCTCGGCCCACCCTGTTGCTGCTGCGGGAAACCACCGGTACCCGGCGCCTGAGGATTGGGTTGTGCGCCGCCACCCCGGTTCTGCTGGGGGTAGCCAGGCCCACCACTGGGGAAGGTCATTCCGTGCTCTCCTGTCGTGTTGCCCGAAAGTCGGTGACCGTACGCCGGGCGCGCCGAGGTTCGCGGCCACCCCTCGGCTATCCGACGTATGGCGGTGGCAAACGGTTGCGTCGGGTTTCCTGTGAAGCATGGACCCCGGCCGCGCGCCGCTCGGGGTCTGCCTATTTTGGTCGGATTGGTAAAAGTGAAACGGCCGAGCCCCCTCTCGGGTGCCCGGCCGTTTCACGCGGACCGCGGGTCAGTGCAGCTGCTCGTACAGCTTCCGTGCCAGTGCGGCGGTTTCGGATGGTGTTTTGCCGACTTTGACGCCTGCGGTTTCGAGGGCTTGTTTTTTGGCT
>NZ_VDFW01000031.1 GCF_006152065.1 Amycolatopsis alkalitolerans | reverse complement strand
CCTTGATGACGTAGCCGCCGGCGCCGGCGAGGATGGCGTTGAGCATGGCCTCCTCGTCGGTGTAGGAGGTCAGCATCAATACGTTCAGTTCGGGCAGCTTCGAGCGCAGCTCGCGGCACAGTTCGACCCCGTTGCCGTCGGGCAGCCGCACGTCCAGCAGCGCCACGTCGGGGCGCAGGGCCGGGATGCGGGCGAGTGCCTGCGCGGCCGTCGGGGCCTCGCCGACGACGGTCAGTTCGGGGTCGGCTTCGAGCAGGTCGGCCACGCCGCGCCGGACGACTTCGTGATCGTCCACCAGAAACACCGTGATCAAGGTTCGTACCTTTCCAGAATTCTTCGCTGCCCGAGATTGCTAATCCGACCAAAAGTAGGCAGACCCGCGCGATACGTAACTGTTGCTACGCAAGCCGGATAGCCGTGACTGTGGTCGGATTGGCAACAAACGGCACGGTAGCGGGCAGGGGAGCCTCGCGCGGCGTCGTTTGGTCCCCGCCGGTGAGGACCAAGGTCATCTCTTGGCCGGGATCAGCACGGCGGCGCCGTTGACCCGGTCGGCGGCCAGGTCCGCGAGTGCCTTGTCGGCGTCTTCGAGGGCGTACGGGGAGGTCACCACCTGCAACCGGTGTTCGGCGGCGAAGGCGAGGAAGTCTCTCGCGTCCTCGCGGGTATTGGCGGTGACACTGCGCAGCTGACGCTCCTGGAACAGGTGCCGCTGGTAGTTCAGCGAGGGAATGTCGGTGAGGTGGATCCCCGCGACGGCAAGGGTGCCGCCCCGATCCAGCGCCGCCAGCGCGGGCAGGACGAGTTCGCCGGCCGGCGCGAACAGGATCGCCGAGTCCAGTGGCTCGGGCGGTTCGTCCGCCGCCCCGCCCGCCGACGCCGCACCCAGTTCCAGCGCGAGCCGCCGGGCCTCGGCGCTGCGCGTGAGCACGTGGACGGTCGCGCCCTGGGCAAGGGCGACCTGCGTGGCCAGGTGCGCGCTCGCGCCGAACCCGTAGATCCCGAGCCGCCCGCGCGCGGGCAGCCAGGCCCGTCGCAGCGCGCGGTAGCCGATGATCCCCGCGCACAGCAGCGGCGCGAGCTCGGCGTCGGAGTATCCCGCGGGCAGCCGGTGGGCGTAGGGCGCGGGCACGGTCGTGTAGTCCGCGTACCCGCCGTCGGCGTCCCAGCCCGTGTACACCGAGTCAGGGCACAGGTTCTCCTCGCCCGCCCGGCAGTACTTGCAGTGCCCGCACGTGCCGCGCAGCCACGCGACGCCGACCCGGTCGCCCTCGGCGAAGTCGGCCACCCCGGAACCGAGACCCGCGACCTCGCCGACCACCTCGTGCCCCGGCACGACGCCCGCGCGGTGCACCGGCAGGTCGCCTTCCAGGACGTGCAGATCGGTCCGGCACACCCCGCAGGCCAGCACCCGGACCAGCAGTTCGCCGGGCCCCGGGACGGGCACGGGTTCGGTGTGCAACTCGAACCGGGCGGTTCCCGCCCTGCCCGGCCGCGCCACCCGCCACGCGCGCATGTCGGTCATGGACCCAGCCTCAGGGCACCCCGGCGGACTCACCAGGGCCGAACGGCCCTCATCGCCGGGCCGGTGGGCCACCCGAAAGCCCCTGTGCCCGGGGTCACCGGACCCTACCGGCGGCTCGGCCGCGCGCGGAAATCTGGCATCAGAAGCGGAACCGGAAGGGAGGCGGTGGCGATGACCTGGTCGGCGACCGAGGTCGGCGTGCTGGCCCGCGCGGTCAGCAGGGCACCGTCGGTACACAACAGCCAGCCCTGGACGGTGGAGGTGCGCGGCGACGGCGCGGATCTGTTCGAGCGGTTCGAGTCGCGGCTGCCCCGCCACGATCCCGCCGGCCGCGACCGGATGATCTCGTGCGGCGCGGCGCTGACCAACCTGCGGCTCGCGGTGCGGGCACTAGGCTGGGAGGCGAAGGTTTCCCTGTTCCCGCAAGCAGACCGGCCCGATCTGGTGGCGCGCGTCGACGCGGCGGGACGGGATCAGGCGAGCGAAACCGAGGTGAACCTGTACGCCGCGATCTTCCGGCGCCGCAGCTACCGCCTGCCGTTCGGCCTGCACCCGGTCTCGGCTCCCCAAGCCAGGGAGCTGGTGCGTGCCGACACGATCGAAGGCACCGGCATCCGGCTCGTCGATCCGCGCCACGAGGCGCCGGTTCTCGCGGAGTTGCTGGGGTACGCGGGCTCCGTGCTGCGGGACGATCGCGCCTACCAGCGCGAGCTGCGCGCCTGGTCGGATCAGTTCCGAGAACCGCTGCCGGCCGAGCCGACGCTCCCGTGGAGCGGGCTGATCCGGTCCGATTCGCACCTGCCCGACGTGATCACGCTGACCGAGCGGCTGGCCGACGAATGCCTGCTGATCGTGCTCACCGACGACGACAGCCGCCGCGACCACCTGCTCGCCGGATGCGCGCTACAGGAGATCTGGCTGACCGCGGTCACCCACGGGCTCACCGGTTCGGTGCTGACGCAGCCGCTGCAGCTGCGCGAGGTGCGGGCCGGCCTGATCGAGCGGCTCGAGCTGCCCGGGCATCCGCAGGCGATCCTCCGCGTCGGCTACCCCGTGACCGCCACCCCCGCAGCCGAACCCCTGGTAGCCACTGAAAGTAGGACCATCCGTGAACGATGAAATCAACGGCTACACCGTCGTCGCCGGGGTCGACGGCTCGGCGTCCGCACTGCACGCCGTCCGCTGGGCGGCGCGCGAGGCCGCGCGCCGCGCCGCGCCGGTACTGGTGCTGCACACCGCGTTCGTCCCCGAACCCGAGCCGTACAGCCCGGTCCGGTTGCCGCGCAGCTACGGCGACGCGGTCCTCGAACAGGGCGAGCAGTGGCTCGCCGAAGCGGCGAAGGCAGCTCACGAAGCGGCACCCGAGGTGACTGTCCGCACCGAACAGCGAGTCGGTCTCGCCGCCGACCACCTGGTGCGCGCGAGCGAGCGGGCGGGGCTCATCGTGGTGGGCTCCCGCGGGCTCGGCGGCGTGGCCGGGATGGTTCTCGGCTCGGTCGCCGCGGCGGTCGCGGCGCACGGCCATTGCCCGGTCGTGGTGGTGCGCGGGCGGACACCCGAGCAGGCGCCCCCGGACTCCGGCCCGGTGGTGGTCGGCACGGACGGTTCGCCGGGCAGCGACGCCGCGGTCGCGTTCGCGATGCAGATGGCCGCCGAGCGCGGGGTACCGGTCGTCGCCGTGTACGTGGCGCACCGTTCCGGCGTGACGCTGCCCGCCGAGGTTCAGCGGCAGCTGGACGCGGTGACGGCGCGATACCCGGGCGTCGAGGTGCGGGAACAGATCGTGCAGGACCGCCCGGCCCGCGGCATCGTCGCGGCGGCGGAGGGCGCGCAGCTCATCGTGGTCGGCTCCCGCGGCCGTGGGGGCTTCGCGGGCCTGGCGTTCGGCTCGACCAGCGGCGGTGTGCTCCGGCAGGCGCCGTGCCCGGTCGCGATCGCGCGGAACTAGTGCGGCAGTGCCGTGAGGGGCCCCCTCATGCCCTTATGTGCCGTGAGGGACCCCCTCACGGCACAAACTAGTGCGGCAGGGTCAGGCGGAAGACGGCCCCGGCGGGCTCGGCGTTGCGGGCGGAGACTGAACCGCCGTGGCGGGCGGCGATCTCGCTCACCAAGGCCAGGCCGAGGCCGTACCGGCGCCGCGGGCGGTCGTCCTCCGTGGTGCCGGTGGCGAAGCGCGTGAACAGCGACGGGATGAGCGCCGGGTCGATGCCGGGACCGTCGTCGGCCACCTCGGCGATGACCTCGCGCCCGGCACGCACCGACACGGTCACCGCACCGCGGGCGTGCCGGATCGCGTTGTCCAGCAAGGCGTTCAGCGCGCGGCGTAACGCGGCTGCCGAACCGTGGATCGTCACTTCGCCCTCGGCCGACACCGTCAGGCGCACCCCCTGCGCGGTGGCCTCCGGCTGCGCCGCCGAGACGACCGCGCGGGCGAGGTCCGCCAGATCGACCAGGCGGACCGGTTCCGCCTCGCGCGGGTCCGCGGCCAGCAACAGGTCCTCGAGGATCTCCGTCAGCTGCCGCGCGTCCGCGACCAGTTCGTCGGCTTCGGCCTTCGCCACCCGCGCGTCGCCGAGATGGCGCCGCAGCAGCTGCGCCCGTGTGCTGAGCAGGGTCAGCGGCGTCCGCAACTCGTGCCCGGCGTCGGCGACGAACCGGCGCTGCAGGGCGAGTGCCTGCGTCAGCGGCTGGGCCGCGCGCCGCCCGAGCCACGCCCCGGTCACCCCGGCGAGCAGCAGGCCCAGCAGACCCGTGATGAGCAGCGCCCGCAGCAGCCGCTCGCGTTCCTGGTGCGCCGACCGCAGATCCAGGATCGCCTGTACGACCTCGTCACCCCGGCGTTCGGTCAGCACGCGGTACTCGCGATCGCCGATGTGGACGTCGTCGGTCCCGGTCGCATCGCCGGCGGCCAGCGCCTGCTCGTCGGGAAGCCCGGGCGGCAGGCCCGGGGTCGCCGCCACGTTCCCACCGCGCGCGATCACCAGCCAGGTACCCGAGGGCGGGTCGCTCACGTCGTCGGCGCGGGCGATCGCGCTCTCCAGCAAGGTGTTCTCGTCGGCATGCTGGCTGCGCAGCACGACGAGGACCGACACCCCGCACAGCACGGCCACCGTCACCGCGACCGCGAGCGCCGACTGGAATCCCGCGCGCAGCGCAGTGCGGCGCAAGAGCCGCGCGTCGTCCGACAGCCGCCGCGTCATTCGAGCCGGCCGAGCTGGTACCCGCGCCCGCGCACGGTGTCCACGATCCGGCGCCCGAGCTTGCGCCGCAGATAGTGCACATAAGTGTCCACAACGGACTCCTGCTCGGCGTCGTCGAACACCAGCGACAGCAGCTGGGCGCGGGAGAACACCTGGCCCGGCCGCGTCGCGAGCAGGGCCAGCAGCGCGCACTCGCGCTCGGACAGCCGCACCGGCTCGGTGCTCTCGCCGGTCACGAGGCGGGTGTCGAGCTCGAGCCGCCCGCCGGGTAGCGGCAGCGCCCGCGCGGTGTCGAGGTGGCGCCGCCGCAGCGCGCGCAGCCGGGCGAGCAGTTCGTCGAGGTCGAACGGTTTCGCCAGGTAGTCCTCGGCGCCCGCGTCGAGCCCGGTGACCCGGTCCGCGGGGTTGCCCAGCGCGGACAGGATGAGCGTCGGCGTGGCCACGCCACGGGCGCGCAGCCGGGTCAGCAGGTCGAGCCCGTCGAGCGCGGGCAGGCCACGGTCGAGCAGCAGCACGTCGTACCCGCGGGTGAGCCCCAGGTGCAGCCCGCGCTGGCCGTCCCCGGCCTCGTCGACCAGGTAGCCCTCTTCGGTCAGCAGCGTGCGCAACATGTCGAGCAGCTTCGGGTCGTCTTCGACGACCAGCACCCGCGGCACACCGGGATCGTCCACACTGGCCATTGTGCCGGTGGGGCCCTTCGGCCCGCCGGACGGGGACACCCGGCCCTGCCCGCGCTCCCGGTGATCCCGGCATCGTGGGACGCATGGCACAAGCGATCCTGGTGGGTGTCGACGGCTCGGACTCGGCTCTGCACGCGACCCGGTGGGCCGCGCACGAGGCGGTCCGCCGCCACACGCCGCTGCATCTGTTCCACGCCTGCGTCCTGCCCCCGCTGGGCCCGCACGTCACCGCCGCGACCGAGGCCGGGGTGACCGAGACGCTCATCGAGCAGGGGCACCAGTGGCTGCGGCTGGCGAAGGGGGTCGCCTGGGAGGCGGAACCCGGCGTCGAGGTGCGGACCGAACTGCGGGTCGGCCTGGCGGCCGGCGAACTGATCGGCGAATCCGCGCACGCGCTGCTCGTGGTGCTGGGTTCGCGCGGGCTGGGCGGGTTCAAGGGCATGCTGGTCGGTTCGGTGTCCTCCGGGGTCGCCGCGCACGGGCACTGCCCGGTCGTGGTCGTCCGCGGGCGGCTGCCCGGCGACGCGCCGCCGGAAGGCGGGCCGGTCGTGGTCGGCGTCGACGGGTCCGAGGTCAGCGACTCGGCGGTCGCGTTCGCCTTCGAGGAGGCGAGCCTGCGGAACGTGCCGCTGGTCGCGGTACACACCTGGATCGACGTGTCGGTCGCCGAGACCTGGTCGGCACTACCGTTCGACGTCGACTGGGAGGCGGTCGCCGAGGATGAGCGCAGGCTGCTGGCCGAGCGGATGGCCGGCTGGCAGGAGAAGTACCCGGAGGTCGAGGTGCGGCAACGGGTCGTGCGGGACCGGCCGGTGCGCGGGCTGCTCGGCGAGGCCGGGGACGCCCAGTTGATCGTCGTCGGTTCTCGCGGCAGGGGCGCTTTCAAGGGGATGGGCTTAGGCTCGACTAGTCAGGCGTTGCTACACCACAGCGAATGCCCGGTCGCCGTGGTCCGCCCCAGTGGAGTCGCGCATGGTCGAGAAACTGCCTCGTAAGGCCTACGAGCGTGAGCTGGCCCGGTTGCAGGGCGAGCTCGTCAAGCTGCAGGAATGGGTGCGTGCCGAGCGGCAGCGGCTGGTGGTGATCTTCGAGGGGCGTGACGCCGCCGGCAAGGGCAGCACCATCAAACGCATCACCCAGTACCTCAACCCGCGGGTCGCGCGGATCGTGGCCCTGCCGAAACCCGACGACCGCGAGCGCGGGCAGTGGTACTTCCAGCGGTACGTCGAACAGCTTCCCGCCGCCGGCGAGATCGTGCTGATGGACCGCAGCTGGTACAACCGCGCCGGGGTCGAGTGGGTGATGGGCTTCTGCTCGAACGACGAGCACCGGCGGTTCCTGCACCAGTGCCCGATCTTCGAGCGGCTCCTGGTCGAAGACGGGGTCCTGCTGCGCAAGTACTGGTTCTCGGTCGGCGCCGAGGAACAGGAGCGGCGGCTGCGTGCCCGGCTGCACGATCCGGTGCGGCGCTGGAAGCTCTCCGCGGTGGACCTGCAGTCGATCGAGCACTGGGACGACTACTCGCGCGCCAAGGACGAGATGATCCTCTACACCGACATCCCCGAGGCACCATGGTCCATCGTGGACAGTGACGACAAGCGGCGCGCGCGGCTCAACATGATCGCGCACCTGCTGGGCAGCATCCCGTACCACGAGGTGCCGCCGCCGGTGATCCGCGTGCCGGACCGCCCGCCGCCGGACGGGTACCGGCGGCCGGAGAAGAACCCGGGCAGCTACGTCCCGGACCACACCGCGACCCTGTGATCAGGCCGGGACGTTCCGGCCGCCGAGCGCGGCCAGTTCGAGCGCGCGGGTGATGTCGTCGAGCCCGACGGTCCCGGCGAGGGTGCCGTGCTCGACCACGAGCACGAGGTCGTCGGCGGAGCGAAGGCCGCCCGTGGACAGCAGATCGAGCACGCGGTCGCCGGGCCGCGCGATGTGGCGCGCCGGGTGGCCGGCGTCGGACACCCGCGTGACGAGCCGTTGCTGCGCCGTGAGCCGTGCCAGCTCACGCAGGCTCACCACGCCTTCCGGCCGCCCGTCGAACGACGTCACCGGGAACACCCGTTTCCGCGCCTGCCCGGCTGCCTGCTCGACGAACGCCGCGACCGTCCACCAGCCGGGCGCGACCGGCGGATGCGGGTCCATGATGTCGCGCACCGTGATCCCGCCCAGCTGCTCCCGCATGAGCCCCGCGTTCACGTCCATCTGCGCGGCCCCGATGAGGAACCAGCCGACCAGGCCGAGCCACAGGCCACCGAGCGAGCCGAGCAGCAGGACCTCCGCGAAGCCGAGCGCGATCAGCAGCCCGCCGAGGACCTGCCCGGTCTTCGCGGCGACCGCGGCGGCCCTGGCGCGGTCGCGGGTCCGCTTCCACACCAGCGCGCGGAGCACGCGCCCGCCGTCCAGTGGCGCGCCCGGCAGCAGGTTGAACACGCCGAGCAGCAGGTTGGTCAGGCCGAGCCAGCTCAGCCCGGTGACGATCAGCGCGGGCAGGTGCCCCGCGGCCAGGACGGCCCCGCCGTAGCCCGCCCCGCCGATCGCGAGGCTCACCAGCGGGCCGCTCAGCGCGATCCACAGATCCGCCTTGGGGCTGGGCGGGTTCCCGTCGAGTTCGGTCATCCCGCCGAGCATCCACAGCGTGATGCTCTTGACGGTCATCCCGTACCGGCGCGCCCGCACCGCGTGCATCAGCTCGTGCGCCAGCAGCGAGGCGAGGAAGCAGACCGCGGTGACGATCGCCGTGGCCCAGTAGGCGACCGCCTGGTGCCCGGGCGCGGCGGCCGGCAGCACCTCGGCGGCCAGCATCCACGACAGCAGGGCGAGCACGATCGCGACCGACCAGTGTGCCCGCACTCCGATCCCGGCGAAGCGGCCCAGCGGGAGCGATGAGCTGAACATGCCCCGATCGTGCGCGTGCCGCCGTTCTCGGACGTAGGGCCGCAGGTGACCTCCGGGAGGACTTTCTGCTCTTCTGCGTGCTTCGCCCGGCGCGGCAGCGTGCGGTGGAGGAGGCGAGAAACATGCAGGAAAAGCATTGGCGCGTGGACATCTTCATCGACGAGCACGAGCGCGTCACGCGTGCGCAGGCCCGGCTGCTCAACCCGGACGAGACGGGGCTGATCGGCACCGGCACGGCGCGGCTGAACCCGCGGGACGCCGCAGTCCCGGAGATCGGGGACGAGCTCGCGGTCTCGCGGGCGCTGGCCGACCTCGCGCACCAGTTGCTGGACGCGACGGTCGCCGACATCGAAGGAATCACCCACACCGACGTCCACCTCGGACGCTGACCACGAAGGAGAACCCATGAAAGCGGCGGTGGTGCCCGAACTCGGGGCCAAGCTGGAGATCCGCGATCTGCCCGTCCCCGAGCCGGGACCGGGCCAGGTGCTCGTGCGGATGCAGGCGAGCGGCGTCTGCCACACCGACATCCACGCGGCGAACGGGGACTGGCCGGTCAAGCCGAACCCGCCGTTCGTGCCCGGGCACGAAGGGGTCGGGACCGTCGAGAAGCTCGGGCCCGGCGCCGGGCTGCACGCGCCCGGTGAGCGGGTCGCGATCGCCTGGCTCGGTTCCGCCTGCGGGCACTGCGCGTACTGCGTGTCCGGCTGGGAGACCCTCTGCGAGTCCCAGCAGAACAGCGGCTACTCCGTCGACGGCGCGTACGCCGAGTACGCCGTGGCCGACGACCGGTTCGTCGTGACCGTCCCGGATGGAGTGTCCAGTATGGACGCGGCGCCGCTGACGTGCGCCGGGGTCACCACGTTCAAGGCGGTCAAGGTGTCCCGGCTCGCGCCGGGGGAGACCGCCGTCGTGTTCGGCATCGGCGGGCTCGGGCATCTCGCGCTGCAGTACGCGCGGATCGCCGGCGCGCGCGTGATCGCGGTCGACCTCGAGGACGAGAAGCTGGACCTGGCCATCGAGCTGGGGGCCGACCAGGTGGTCAACGCGCGCCGGAAGGACCCGGTCGAGGCGATCGGCAAGCTCGGCGGCGCCGACGTCGCGATCGCGCTCGCCACGTCCTCGAAGGCGTTCGACCAGGCCTTCGGATCGCTGCGGCGGGGTGGCCGGCTGGTGTGCGTGGCGCTGCCCGCCGACGGCCGGATCGAGCTGCCCATCTTCGACACGGTGCTCGGCGGCAAGTCCGTCATCGGGTCGATCGTGGGCACGCGCAAGGACCTCGCCGACGTGTTCGCGCTGCACGCGGCGGGCCGGACCCGGATCATCGCCGAACCGCGCCGGCTGGAGGATGTCAACTCCTGCTTCGACGAGGTGCTCTCCGGCAAGGTCCCGGCCCGGCTGGTGTTCCGGTTCTGACGGCGTCCGGTCCAAGAAACCTCCCAGAATTCGGCGGCAGGCTGTGCCCGTCGAGATCGTCAACCGGGGGGTTTGACCTTGCCCGTCTTCATTTCCGGACTGCCCATGCACGTGCTGGTGGTGCACGCCGTGGTCGTCCTGGTCCCGCTGTCGGTGCTGGCCGCGATCACCGTCGCGGTGTGGCCCGCCGCACGCCGCCGGTTCGGCTGGCTCGCGGTGGGCCTCGCCGCGGTCGCCACCGTGTGCATCCCGATCGCCACTAGCAGCGGCGAGGACCTGCGTGACCGGCTCGTGCCGACCGAGCTGATCCGCGAGCATGCCCGTCTCGGCGATCAGCTGCTGATCTTCGTCGCGGGCCTCCTGGTGGTGCTCGCCGGCCTGGTCTGGTTCGCGAGCCGGAACGGGACGCCGACGTGGGTGCTGCCCGCGCTCATGGTGGCGACCGTCGGGCTCGCCGGGGTGTCGGCGGTCCAGGTCGTCCGCATCGGCGATTCGGGCGCGCACGCCGCGTGGAGCGCCGTGCAGTACACCGCGCCGCAGCACCAGGGCGACGACGGTTAGCGAGGGACCTCGGCCAGGACGCTGAAGGCCTTTCTCCCCTCCGCCAGGGCGGTTCGCCGCGTGAAGCTGAGGGCGTGAACACCAAGGCAATCACCGCGGACAGGATCGAGATCACGGTGCGCGGGCGGCTTCCCGGCGCCGGGGACTACCTGCGCCGCCGCCTGCACGAGGCGCTCGTGCACGCACCCGAACCCGTCCTGGCCGCCCGCGCGACCCTGACCCGGCACAACGATCCCGCGGTCGCCGACAAGGTCTCCGCCGCGGCGAACGTCGACCTGGACGGTCGGCTCATCCACGTCGACGTGTCCGGGGAAACGGTCGCCGAAACCGTCGATCACCTGCGCGATTCCGTGCGGCGCTCGCTCGAGCGGACGGTGCGGCCCCACCGCCGCCGGGCGGCGGCCGAGACGGCGGTCGCGGCGCGGGAGCGGGAGATCGTGCGGCACCGCACCTTCAGTCGCGCTCCCGTCGCGATCGCGGACGCGGCGGCGGAACTGGACGCGCTCGGCTACGAGTTCCACCTGTTCACCGATGTCGCGACGCGTCAGGACTGCGTGCTCTACCGGGTGCCCGGCGGGTACCGGGTCGCGGCCGCCGGAGCCGGGCGCCTGACCGCCCCGAACCGGGTGACGGTGAGCCCGCGGACGGCGCCGTGGCTGACGCTGGCCGAGGCCCGTGACCGGTTCGAGCTCGACGACCGCCCGTTCCTGTTCTTCGCCGAAGCGGGCACCGGCCGGGCCGCCGTCCTGTACCGCCGCCACGACGGCCACCTCGGCCTGATCAGCGCGGCTTAGCATTTTGGCGGCGGAGCCGCGTCTGCCACGCCGTCAACCGGCACCGCCGTGGGTTCTGAGGTGGTTCCTGGCGAGGACAGCGCCGACGTGGTGTACCGGCGTACATGAGGAGGCGATCCCGGAGCGAGGGGCCGCCTCAGGTTCCGCCACCCGCACCGCCACGCAAGCCAGGTCGAACAGTCCTCATGACACGGGCGCGCACCAGACGACTTTGGTGCCGCCCCCCTGCGCGGCGGAGACGCTGAACGAACCTCCGGCGTCCTCGGCGCGGGTGGCGAGATTGTGCAGCCCGCTCCGGGCGATCTTGTCCGGCATGCCGTGCCCGTCGTCGGTGACGTCGATGACGAGGTCGTCGCTCACGGAGATGGTGACCGTGACGGTGGTGCCGCCCGAGTGCCGGACGGCGTTGCTCACCGCTTCCCGCACGACGGCTTCGGCGTGCTCGGCCAGCGGCGCGGACACCACCCCCAGCGGACCCGAAACCCGGACGGTGGACTGCAGGCTCGAGTCCGCGGTGATCTCCGCGATGATCTCGTGCAGCCGCTTGCGCAGCTGCGTGGTGCCCTGGAGCCCGCCGTGCAGGTCGAAGATCGCGGTCCGGATCTCGGCCACGATGCTCTGCACGTCCTCGACCGCATCCGACAGCCGGCTCTGGATGTCGGGGGAGCGGCTGCGCAACCGGGTGCTCTGCAGCGCGAGGCCGTGCGCGAACAGCCGCTGGATGACGTGGTCGTGCAGGTCGCGGGCGATCCGGTCGCGGTCGGCGAGGACCTCGAGCTGGTAGAGGCGGCGCTGGTCCTCGGCCAGCTGCAGGGCGATCGCCGCCTGGTCGGCGAAGGCCGCCGCGAGCGGGAGCTGGTCGCTGCGGAACGGTTCGGCGCCGGCCTTGCGCAAGGCGACCAGCACCCCGGACACCGTGTCCGACGAGGCGCGCAGCGGCAGAATCAGCGCCGGCCCGAGGTCCTCGGGGAGGCCGACCGACAGTTCGCCCCGCAGCCTCACGGTCTGCACCGGCGACGCGTTGCGGAAGGCTTCCCCGGAGCTGGTGCCCTCGACCGGGATATGGCGCCCTCGCAGCCCGTCGGGGTTTATCCCGGCGCATACGGTGACGATCAGGTTCTCCACCTCTTCGGTGGGCAGTTCCGGGTCCTCCGGCTGGGCGACGAGCGTGTAGTCCGCGCCGGTCAGCGCGAGCGTGCGGTTGGCGACGAGCTCGAGCACCCCTTCCGGTTCGGCCGTGGACAGCAGCTCGGCGCGGATCTCGCTGGTCGCCTCCTGCCAGCGCTGCCGCAGGCGTGCCTCCTCGTACAGGCGGGCGTTCTCCACCGCGATCCCGGCCGCGGCGGCGAGCGCCTGCACCACGACCTCGTCGTCCTCGGTGAAGGGCTGACCGTTCGCCTTCTCGGTGAGGTAGAGGTTCCCGAAAACCTGGTCACGCACGAGCACGGGCACGCCGAGGAAGCTGCGCATCGGCGGGTGATGAGCCGGGAAGCCCGAGGAGGACGGATGCTGCGACAGATCGTTGAGGCGGATGGGTTTCGGCTGCTCGATGAGCAGGCCGAGCAGGCCGTGCCCCTCGGGCAGGTTCCCGATCTTGGCGCGCGCCGCTTCGTCGATGCCCTCGTAGACGAACTCGGCGAGCCCCACGCCGTCTGCGTTGAGCACGCCGAGCGCGCCGTAACGGCAGTCCACGAGGTCGATCGCGGCGTGCACGATCCGGCGCAGGGTGGCGTCGAGCTCGAGACCGCTGGCGACGGCCAGCATCGCTTCGAGCAGCCCGTCCATCTGATCACGGGCGCCCACCAGCTGCTCGACGCGATCTTGTACCTCGCTGAGCAGCTCCCGCAGCCTGAGCTGCGACAACGTACCGCGGAGCGACGGGGTGCCCTCGCCCGCGCCACCGTTTTCGGAAGCCATACGCCCAGCTTGGCATTGGTGCCGCGGATTCTCCAGGGCACTTCCGGCGAACTGCTCCATCGCTGGGGTCGTAGGTCACTAGCCCGCGCGGCGAGCGCGGGCGATGCTCTGGCCATGAACGAACCAGGACTGGACGATCCGCGGAACGCGGGCACCGTCGAGGTACTCGTGTACCAGGACGGCCGGCTGCTGCACCGCCAGCTGTGCGAGTCCGACGAACAGGCGTCGGACGTGGTGGCGCAGTGGTCCGAACTGCCGGGCGTGACGTGCGACGTCGAGGATCTCGCGGCACGCCACGAGGCCGGGGACATACTCGAGGCCGAGCCGGCGGAGCCCTTCGACGAGGACCGCTGAAGCCGTCTACAATGGACCGGCCCGCGCAAGGGTCTTTATGCTCTACCGGTCACCCGGCGAAGTGACCAGCATGGGCGGGATGGCCAGGGGCTGGCACCTGCCGGGGAATGGACGATTGAGTGGATCGTGACCGCGCGATGCGGGTCTGGACCTCGGTGGCGCTGTGCGCGAAACGGCGTGGTGAGCCGTTGACCCCCGCCCATGCGTGCCTCGCCTGCGTCGACGCTCTCGCGGTGAGCGGCGCCGCCCTGGTGCTCGCGAGCGACTACGGCACCACCGAGCCCGTGTACCTGACCGGAGCCGGTGCGAAGGCACTGGCCGAGCTGCAGACGACCCTCGGTGAGGGGCCGGGCATCGACGCGATCGCTTCGGGTACCCCGGTGATGGCGGGCGACCTCGGCTCGGTGGCCGCCGCCGGCCGGTGGCCGGTGTTCGCGCCCGAAGCGGCGCGGCGGGGCACGAAGAGCATTTACAGCGTTCCCCTGGCGCTCGGCGCGTTGCGGATCGGTGCCCTCGACCTCTATCGCGACGACCCCGGCGAGCCGGACCGGGAGGAGCTCATGGACGCCGTCGTGTACGCCGACACCGCGTTGCTGCTGGTGCTGGACGATCTCGGCGGCATCCCGACGCCGTCCGAGGCGCCCGAGCACGCCGGGCGGCCCGTGTTGTGGCAGGCCGAAGTGCACCAGGCGGCGGGGATCGTTTCTGTTCAGCTGGGCGTGCCGGTACTGGACGCGCTCGTGCGGCTGCGCGCGCACGCGTTCGGCACCGGGGACCCGCTGAGCGAGGTGGCACGCGCGGTGGTGGAGCGCCGGTTACGCCTGGAAAATGGCTCCAACGGCTTCCACCGGCGAAGGGAGGAACGGTCGTGACGGACCTACGACCACTAGCCGAGCTCACACACACTCTCGTCGGCGAGTTCGACCTGCTCGAGTTCTTCCAGCGGCTCGTGGCGCACGCGCACGAGTCGGTCGGGGTCGCGGCGGCGGGCCTGCTGCTGGCCGGTAACGGCGGCACGCTCACCCACGTGGCCGCGTCCGACGAGCAGGCGAGGTTGCTCGAGGTCTACCAGTTGCAGGCCGATGAGGGACCTTGCCTGGACTGCTGGCGTACCGGTGAGCCGGTGCGCGCCCCCGATCTCTCGCTCGCGGCGGACCGGTGGCCGCGGTTCGCCGAGGAGGCCGCCCGGCGGGGTTTCGCGGCCGCGCACGCGCTGCCGGTGAGGCTCGGCGGGCAGCTCATCGGCGGGTTGAACCTGTTCTCCGCCAAGCCCGACGAGCTCGCGGAGGACCGGTTCACGCTGGCGCAGGCACTCGCCGACGTGGCCGCGATCGGCCTGCTGCAGCAGCGCGCCTTGCGACGCCGGGAGCTGATCGACGAGCAGCTGCGGTCCACGATCAACGCGCGGCTCGCGGTCGAGCAGGCCAAGGGCGTGCTCGCGGCGGCGCGCGAGATCGGCGTCGAGGACGCGGCCGTGCTGCTGCGCGGCTACGCCGCCCGGCACGACCTGCAGCTGGGCGACCTCGCGGCCAGGATCGTGCGCCGCGATCCCAGCCTCGGCGATCTGGCCGCCCAGTCGTCCGATGTGGACTGACCTCAGCCCGCGTCGCCCAGGTGGGCGCGGAGCCGCTTGGCCGCGTCTTCGGGCAGGACGGTGATGACCGGGACGCCCGTCGCGAGCTCCAGCCCGGCCGGCAGCGCCAGGCGCGGGTGGATGCGCAGCCACCAGGTCAGGTAGGGCACGTGCTCCAGCCCGGCCGGGGCGGTGTGCAGGATCAGGTTGTACGCCGGATCGCCGAGCTCGTCCCGCAGCGCGGCCAGCACGCGGCGAAGTACGTGCGCCACCGAAGGCAGCTCTTCGTCCGGCACGGCCGCGAAATCCGCGCGGTGCCGCGTCGGCGCGATCCGCACTTCGAACTCGGCGGCGGGCGCGAACGGGCTGTAGGCGACGGCCCGCGCGCCCGCGAGCACGACCCGGTCACCGGCCGCGAGCTCCCCGGTGAGCAGGTCGGCGGCGAACGGGCGGCCGGTGCGGTCGTAGTGCTCGCGCATCACCGTCAGCTCGCGCCGCACGGCGGTGGACAGCACGGGCAGGCCGGCGATCTGCGAATGCGGATGCGACAGTGACGTGCCCGCCGCGCTGCCGCGGTTGCGGAACACGACGACCTGAGCGGCGTCCTGGCGGAGCGCGCGATGCCGGATCTGCCAGGCCCGCAGCAGATCGGTGACCTCCTCGTCGGTCGCGACCGCGATGTCCCAGTCGTGGTGCGGGGATTCGATGAGCACCTCGTGGTGATCGGAAAGGGCGTACCGGTTGCGCACCGCCCGCAGCCGCCAGCCCGGCTCGCCCGGGCCCGGCAACCGCCAGGTCTCCTGGGGCGTGTCCTCGTTGTGGCCCGGGCAGAACGGGCAGGCGTCGGGCACGTCGCCGGGGCGCCCGGCCCGGCCCGGCGCGAGCACGGCCCAGTCGCCGCCAAGGTGGTCCCAGCGTAGTTCGCCGCCGTGCCACTGCCTCGTCGTGGTCATGGGCGTACCTCCTGTCCTGCCACCGAAGCGTCGGCGCGACACGGAATCGCTGCCCAGGGCGGGTGGTCCCGACAGGTGAGGACCAAGGTCCGCCGCGGCTGCGGGTGGGCTTGTGCTCAGGTGAGAAGTGAGGCGGCCGTGGCCGCCGCGAAAGTGGGGGTGAGCATGAGCGTCGCGCTTTCGGTCGTGGTCCCGTGTTTCAACGAGGAACGCGCGCTGCCGCGGCTGTTCGCGCGGTTGCGCCAGGTGCTGCCGGCGGCCGCCGGAACGTTCGAGGTCATCTTCGTCGACGACGGCAGCACGGACCGCACCCTGCCGCTGCTGCGGGCGTTCTTCTCGGCCGACCAGCGGTTCCGGTATGTGGCGCTGAGCCGGAACTTCGGCAAGGAATCCGCGATGCTCGCCGGCCTCGGCCGGGCCTGCGGTGACGCGGTGGCGATCGTGGACGCCGATCTACAGCATCCGCCCGAGCTGCTGACCGAAATGATGCGGTTGCTGCGCGAAGGCCATGATCAGGTGATCGCGCGAAGACGCACGCGCGCCGGGGACCCCCGCGTGCGCGCCTTCCTGGCCCACCTGTTCTACCGGCTGATCAACCGGATGGTCGACGTCGAGATCGCCGACGGGCTCGGCGATTTCCGCCTGCTGGACCGGAAAGCGGTGGATGCCCTGCTGAGCATGGGCGAGTACAACCGCTTCTCGAAGGGACTTTTCGCGTGGATCGGGTTCGACACGGTGACCGTCGGCTACGACAACGTGCCGCGCGCCGGCGGCACCAGCAAATGGACCGTCAGGAAGCTGCTCGACTACGGCATCGACGGGGTCGTGTCGTTCAACAACCGGCCCCTGCGGCTGGCGATCTACGCCGGTGCGCTGAGCACGCTCGTCGCGTTCGGCTACGCCGCCTGGGTGCTGGTTTCCGCGCTGGTGCAGGGGAACCCGGTGCCCGGGTACGTCACGACGATCTGCGGGGTGTTCGTGTTCGGCGGCCTGCAACTGCTGATCCTCGGCGTGATCGGGGAGTATCTGGGCCGCATCTACTTCGAGACGAAACGCCGGCCGCATTTCCTGATCCGCGAGGCGAGCGAATCCGCGCCGGCGACGCTGCCCCTGCCACGGGTCACCGCCCGCCCGCGGGCGGACCGGTGACGCTCGGGCGCCTGGTGCGCTTCGGCCTCGTCGGCGTGCTCAACACGGCCACCTACTACGGGCTTTACCTGCTGCTGCACCGGTTCATGCCGTATCTGGCCGCGCATGTGCTCGCCTTCCTGATCAGCATGACCGGCTCGTACTTCCTCAACTGCGCCTTCACCTTCCGCACCCGCCCGACCTGGAAGAAGTTCCTGCTCTTCCCGCTGTCCAACGCGACGAACCTGGTCGTCACCTCCACCGGGCTGTACCTGCTCGTCGGCGTGTGGCACCTGAACCAGGTGGTGGCGCCGCTCGTGGCGGCCGCGTTCGCGGTGCCCGTCACGTTCGTGGTCGCGAAGCTCGTGCTCGTCGGGCAGGAGACGGTCCGGTGACGGCGGCGGAACTCTCGAATTGCACTGGGCACCGCCGGGGTTCAACCTGGGCTTGGTGTCGCTCGGAATCGGCTCGGTCGCAGCCGCTGCCTTCGGGCTGTGGCACCGCCGGGCCCGGCGGAAGGCGGGAGCTGGATGACTGGAACGGCACGGCTGGTGCAGCGGACGTTCTTCGCGCCGCCGCGTGATCTGGAGCCTGAGGGGTTGTATGTCGAGACGGAGTGCGGGGTGGTGGTCGCGGAGCGGGCGCGGCTGCGGGTGCAGCCCAACGCCCGGGTCACGACGAACACCTACTTCGGCCGGTTTCCCGCGAGTTATTGGCAGCGGTGGACCCCGGTTGAGCGGGTGTATGTGCGGGTGATGGCGCAGGGGGAAGGCCGGATCCGGCTGATGGCGTCTGACAGCGACGGGCGCCCGCGTGCGGTGGACAGCGTGCGGGTGCCCTCGGCGGGGCCGTGCGAGTTGCAGGCTGGTCTTGACCAGTTCGCCGACGGCGGCGCGTTGTGGCTGGAGTTCACCACGGGCACCGAGCCGTTGATCGCCGGTGAGGTGCGCTGGGAGGTCGTGGCACCCGCGGATGAGCGCGGCGCGGTGGTGGCGATCTGCACGTATAACCGGGCTGATGAGTGCGTGGCTACCCTGCGGACGCTGGCGGCCGACGCCGAGTGCGTCGCGGGCTTGGACGCGGTGTACGTCGTGGACCAGGGCAGCGATCCGGTGTCCTCGCGGCCGGGGTTCGCCGAGGTCGGGGACGCGTTGGGTGAGGTGTTGCGCTATGTTCGCCAGCCGAACCTCGGTGGGGCCGGGGGGTTCACCCGCGGCATGGTCGAGGCCACCAGCGGCGATCCGGGGACCTGGCCGTATGTGCTGCTGATGGACGACGACATCGTGCCCGAGCCCGACACGGTGCTGCGCATGCTCGCGTTCGCCACGTCCACGGCGAAACCGGCGATCGTGGGCGGGCAGATGCTGCAGTTGCTGCACCCGGCCCGGCTGCACGTCGGTGCCGAGGGGACCGATCTGGCGCGCCTGCGGGCCGGGCGCGCGGTGCCCGAGGCCGTGCGCGACGCCGACATGACCTCCACGCGCCAGGAGATCCGCGTGGACGCCGAATACAACGCCTGGTGGTCCTGCGTGATCCCGCCGCAGGTGCTCGCCGGCGTCGGGTACCCGCTGCCGATGTTCTTCCAGTGGGACGACATCGAGTACGGGCTGCGGGCACGCGACGCCGGGTTCGCGACCGTCACCCTGGCCGGGGCGGGGGTGTGGCACGCGGACTTTTCGTGGAAGGACTGGGACGACTGGTCGCGCTACTTCAGTCTCCGCAACGCGCTCGTGGTCAGCGCGCTGCACGGCGAGTTCGCGATCGCGGGCACGGCGTGGTTCCTGTTCGGGGAGCTGTGGCGGTATCTGAGCTCGATGCGGTACGGGCTCGCGCGCACGCTGATCAGCGCGGTGGAGGATTTCCTGCGCGGACCCGACGTGCTGGCCGACGGCGGGGTGCAGGCCGCGGCGGCGATCCGCAAGCTGCGTGCGGACTACCCGGAAACGGTGGTGCACCCCTCGTACGGCGCGCCGGTGCTGCCGGTCCAGGTCCCCGAGCCGACACCGTCTAAACCGAACCTCGTGCTCGCGAAACGCGCGGTGTACCAGGTGCTGGGGCGCACCCGTGGCCCCGCGACGATCGCCGCCCGGCACAACCACTGGTGGCACGTGTCGCTGTACGGCAAGGCCGTGGTGACCGACCCGGCACAAAACGGCGTGCGGCTGCGCGAGCGGGACCCGGTCGCGCTGCGGGCACTGGCCTCACGTGGTACGCGTGTGCTGGTGCGGTTCCTGCGTGAGGGCCGGCGCGCCGGCCACCGGTACCGGGCCGCGCTGCCGGACCTGGTCACCCGGGAGAACTGGACGAGGCTGTTCGGCAACGAGTAAAGGGGAGACGCCATGTTCGATCGGCTCCGGCACGGGCTACGGGCCAAACTGGTCCGGATCGCCGACGAAGCCGCCGACCGTCAGCACGCCCGGGTGGAGGCGCTGATCAGCGAACTCCGGCGGGACGTGCGCGACGAATCCGCGCGCCTGACGCACGCCATGCGGGAGATCGAGTTCCGCGCCCGCCGCGACATCCACGCGGCCGGGGAACGGGCCGCGGTCGCCAGCACCGAACGGTTCGCCCGCCACCACATGCCCACCATCACCACCTTCCCGCATCCCGAGGAAACCCTGCGGCACTGCCTCGCGCACGTGCCCGCCGACGGGCTCGTCCTGGAGTTCGGGGTGTTCAGCGGCAGCACCCTCAAGACCATCACCACCGCACTGCCCGGCCGCGACATCTACGGATTCGACTCATTCCAGGGACTGCCCGAGGCCTGGCGGCCCAACATCCCCGCCGGCGCGTTCAACACCGGTGAAATACCCGAGGTGGACGGCGCACGGCTCGTCGTGGGCTGGTTCGACGACACGCTACCCGGGTTCCTCGCCGACCATCCCGGCCCCGTCGCCTTCCTGCACCTGGACGCCGACCTGTACTCCTCCACCGCGACCGTGCTCGAACAACTCGGCCACCGGCTACAACCCGGCAGCATCGTGCTGTTCGACGAATACTTCAACTACCCCAACTGGGAAGAACACGAACACCGCGCCTGGCAAGAGTTCGTCGCCCGCTCCGGCATCACCTTCGAATACCTCTGCTACACCTCGAACAACGAACAACTCGCCCTCCGCATCACCTGACGGCCGAACCCGCCTCCCCGAACGACGAACTCTACGTTGGGGCCAGGAGGATCCAGACCGGGCCGGGGGCCGCGGTCAGCAGCGCACCCGAATCGGTGGCGAAACTCGTGCCCGCGGTCAGCGAAGGCCGCGACCAGGTGCCGTGGAAGGCCTGCCCGTCACGCAGGACCGTCACCTGGCCGGTGCCGATCGTGCGCGCCACCGGCGAGGCGCCGACGAGGCCGCCCGTCGTGGCCGTCACCCGCTGCACGATCACCGTCGCCGCGGACAGCTGCCCGGATTCCGTCGAGGTGAACGGGGTGCCGCTCATCGAGATCTGCCAGCGCTCGCCGTCCCAGTGAAAACCGAAGGCGACCCCGCCCAGCGTGGCGGTCTGGTCCGTGGCCGGCGTCCCCCCGGCCGGCGCCGACCCGCGCGGCAGTACCGCTTCGGGCGAGGTCCCCTGGCTGGTCGGCAGCGCCGCCGGGTGCAGGTACAGGTTGTGCGGCGCGTTGCCGCCCTGGCGGAAGTACGCGTCCGGCGTGTCGCCGGGCGAGGCGTTGACCACCCGATCGGACACCGGAGCCGCGTGCAGCGCCTGCACGACCGGGGGAGCGGCACCCGAATAGGCGAATACCGGACGCCCGTACTGCCCCAGCAGATCGAGGTCCGTTTCACGCGCGCTGCGCACAGGCCCGATCACCGCCGGCCGGTTCGCCGTGAACACCGCCGCGATCCGGGTCAGCCCGCCTTCCACCGGCTCGACGTAGATCACGTCGGCCGAACCGAGGCCGGTCGCCGGCCGTGCCTCGGCCACGTTGTCGATCTTCACCACCAGTACCGGCCCGGCCGGCCGCGCGCCCGGCGGCGGTGGGCTCGCCGACTCGTTCCCGCCCGGCGACCGGATCAGGAAGACCGCCACCAGCGCCGCGGCGGCCAGCACGACCACGACCGCGACCAGCACCAGGACCTGCTTGCGCCGCATACCCCTGTCTCCCTCCTGGGTACCCCCGAAACGCCATCGTCCCGCCGCCGCGTACCCGCCCGCAGCTGCCGAAGGACCCCTTTTCGGTCCATTGTGGACAGGAATCGGGCAGGGACGGAAGTCCTCCGGATCAGTGACCTGCAACCCTGGCCGGGCACGCGCGGCCCGGACTTGCCTGAAGGTGTCAGCGACAACGGGAGAGAGGAGAACGGCGATGGCGACTTTGATCCCACGGCCCACGTTCATTCCGGACGTGTTCCGCCTGCTGGAGGATGAGTTCGGCGACCAGCACCCTGTCCGTGTCGAGGACTACGTCGAGGACGGGACGTACGTCGTGCGTGCCGAGCTCCCTGGGATGGACCCCAAGGAGGACATCCATGTCACCGTCGAGCGGGGCGAGCTGCGGCTGCAGGCCGAGCGGAAGTTCGTCAAGCACGACCGGGGGCACACGGAGTTCGCGTACGGCACGTTCGCCCGGACCGTCCGGCTGCCCGAAGGCGCGGATGCCGCGCAGGTGACGGCCGGCTACGAGGCGGGTGTCCTCGAGGTCAGGATCCCGGTGCAGGGCAAGACCAAGGCACGCGAGATCCCGGTCGAGACAGCGGAGTGACCGCCGGGCGCCGGCACCCCACACCCGGGTGCCGGCGTTTTTCAGCCTTCTTCCACCGCGCCGGTGAGCCGCGCGATCTCCACGCGCAGGCCCAGGCCGAAGTCCGCGCTGATGCCACGCGGCCGCTCCGCGGCGGCCAGCGGGCGCGCGAGCCCGATGCCGGTCACGGTCCATCCGCCGGGCGCGTGCAGGTTCCGCTGGGTCACCGTGATCGTCACGGTCCGCCCGGCCGCACGGCGGACCAGCGCCCGGTCCGCGCCCGCGGGGACCAGCAGGTCCCCGTCGTCGCGCACGAAACACGTCAGCGACACCGGATCCTGCCCGTCGATCGAGGCCAGGACCGGCCGGAACCGCTGCGGCGAGCGGATCAGCCGCACGCATTCGCCGTGCGACAGCGTTCTCGTCGGCACGCCGCTCTCCTTCAGTCCACAAAGGATGATCGCGATCGGGTCCGGGTGGTCCCCGTGGTTGAGGAACTTAGTCCCTAGGCCGCGCGCCGCGCTACGCCCACCATCGGACGCGGACACGAGAAGGAGGAGAGATGGCGATTCGCGTGGCGATCAACGGTTTCGGCCGGATCGGGCGGGACGTGCTGCGGTGCGTGCTGGAGCAGCCGGACGGGGAGGTCGAGGTGGTCGCGGTCAACGACCTGACCTCGCCGGAGACGCTGGCGCACCTGCTGGAGTTCGATTCGACCTACGGCCCGCTGGAGACCCCGGTGCGGGTGCACAAGTCCACCATGTCGGTGGGCAGGCAGACGATCCACGTCATCGACCAGCCGGATCCGGCACAGCTGCCGTGGGGTGAGCTGGACGTGGACGTCGTGATCGAGTCCACCGGCCTGTTCCGCAGCCGCCAGGCCGCCGCGCAGCACCTGGACGCGGGAGCGCGCAAGGTGATCGTATCGGCGCCGGGCAAGGACATGGACGCGACGATCGTGGTCGGGATCAACGACGAGGTCTACGACCCCGACCGCCACCACGTCGTCTCGAACGCCTCGTGCACCACGAACTGCCTGGCGCCGATGGTGACCGTGCTGCACCGCTCGTTCGGCATCCGGCGCGGCATGATGACCACGATCCACAGCTACACCAACGACCAGTCCCTGCTCGACGCCCCGCACAAGGACCTGCGGCGCGCCCGCTCGGCGGCGGTGAACCTGATCCCGACCAGCACCGGCGCCGCCCGCGCGATCGGCGAGGTCATCCCGGAGCTGGCCGGGCGCCTCGACGGGATCGCCGTGCGGGTGCCGGTGGAGGACGGGTCGCTGACCGACCTGACCGTCGAACTGGCCGAGCCGGTGACCGCCGGGCAGGTCAACCGCGCCTTCGCGGACGCGGCGTCCGGCAGCCTCAAGCGGGTGCTGCGTTACACCGAGGCCCCGATCGTCTCGCGCGACATCGTGGGCGATCCCGCGTCGTGCGTGTTCGACGCGGGCCTGACCAAGGCCGACGGCAACATCGCGAAGGTCTTCGGCTGGTACGACAACGAATGGGGCTACGCCAACCGGACGCTCGACCTGGTGGAGCTCGTCGCGGCGTACCTGGGCTGACCGTGCTCACCCGAGCCGGAACGGATCGCGCGTGTTGCCCGCGAGATCGACCCAGACGGCCTTCGTGCTGGTGTACTCGCGCACCGCGTCGACGCCGCTCTCACGGCCCCAGCCGCTGTGCCCGCTGCCGCCGAAGGGCACGTTCGGCGCGACCATCCGGTAGGCGTTGATCCACACGTTGCCCGCGCGCAGCCGGTGCGCGACGCGGTGGGCCCGGCGCACGTCGGTGGTCCAGACCCCCGCGCCGAGACCGAACCGGGTCGAGTTGGCGATGGTCACCGCCTCGTCCTCGCCGGTGAAGCGCAGCACCGAAAGCACAGGCCCGAAAATCTCCTCCTGGGCGATCTCCATGTCCGCGCGCACGCCGGTGACGATGGTCGGCTGGTAGAACAGCCCGCCAAGGACGGGATCGCCCGCGCCTCCGTACGCAATGCGGGCACCGTCGGCGAGCGCGCGCTCGACGAAGCCCGCCACGGTCTTCCACTGGTTCTCGTTGGCCATGGGGCCCATCTCGCTCGCCGCGTCGAGCGGGTCACCGAGCTTGATCTCGCGGGCCCGCGCGACCAGCCGGTCCGTCAGCTCTTCGTGCACGTCCTCGTGCACCACGAGCCGGGAACCGGCGACGCAGGTCTGGCCGGAGGCGGCGAAGATCCCGGCGATGACCCCGTTGACGGCGGCGTCGAGATCGGCGTCCGGGAAGACCACCTGCGCCGACTTCCCGCCCAGTTCCAGCGTCGTGCGGGCCAGATGCGCGGCCGCGCCCTGCGCGACCTTGACGCCCACCTCCGGCGAGCCGGTGAACGCGACCTGGGCCACCCCGGGATGCGCGACCAGCGCGCGCCCCAGTCCGGCGCTCCGCCCGGTCACCACGTTCAGCACCCCGGGCGGGAACCCGGCCTCCGCGACCCGCTCGGCCAGCGCCAGCGCGGTGACCGGGGTGTACTCCGAGGGCTTGACCACGAGTGCGCACCCGGCCGCCAGCAGCGGGGCGAACTTCCACATCAGCAGCGACAGCGGCGAGTTCCACGGCACGATCGCCCCGACCACGCCGACCGGCTCGTGCCGGGTGTAGATGAAGAAGTCCGGGTTCTGCGCGGGGATCACCTCGCCCTGCAGCTTGTCGGCCACCCCGGCGAAGTACCGCAGCCACTCCGGCAGTGCCGCGGTCTGGCCCGAGGTCTCGCGGATCAGCTTGCCGTTGTCCGTGCTTTCCAGCACGGCGAGGTCGGCCGCGTCCCGTTCGAGGATGCCGGCGAGCCGCCGCATCAGCCGGGCCCGCTCGAATCCCGTGGCCCTGCCCCACTCGCCGTCCATCGCCGAGGTCGCCGCCGCCACCGCGCGGTCGACGTCCTCGGCGCCGGCGTCGGGGACGCTGGCCCACGCCTGCCCGGTGAAGGGGTTCGCGGTGTCGAACCTGGCGCCACCGGCTGCCTCACACCACTGGCCCCCGATATGCAGCTGGTAACGTTTCACGCCTCGTTCCGTCCTTCGGCGGTGTTCAGATGCGACTGGGACTCCCGGACCGCCGGCAGCGGGCCGGTGGCGGCGAAGTAGCGCTGCCCGGCGACCAGCAGCTCCTCGGCCGGGAACCGGGTGATCACCTCGCAGCCGTCGGCGGTGACGACGAGCTCCTCCTCGATCCGCGCCGCCGACCAGCCGTCCTTCGCCGGCCAGTACGTCTCGAGCGCGAACACGTTGCCTTCCTCGATCACCTCGGGGTTGTCCAGCGAGGTCAGCCGCGAGAAGATCGGCTTCTCCCACACCGAGATCCCGACCCCGTGGCCGTACTGGAGCGCGAACGCCGCTTCCTCGTTGTCGAAACCGAACTCCTGCGCCTTCGGCCAGAGCGACACGATGTCCGCGGTCGTCACCCCGGGCTTCACCGCCGCGAGCGAGACGTCCATGATCTCCCGCGCGCGCTGGTAGGCGTCGCGCATCGCGGGGGAGGCGCTGCCCACGGCGAAGGTGCGGTAGTAGCAGGTCTGGTAGCCCAGATAGGTGTGCACGATGTCGAAGTACGCCGGGTCGCCGGGGCGCATCATGCGGTCGGAGTACAGGTGCGGATGCGGGTTGCACCGCTCGCCGGAGATCGCGTTGATCCCGGAGACGAACTCGGAACCGTTGTCGTACAGCAGTTTCGAGACCAGCCCGACGGTCTCGTTCTCCTTCATCCCCGGTTTGAGCGCCCGGTAGAGCTCCTCGTAGGCGTAGTCGGCCAGACCGCACGCGTGGGTCAGCAGCGAGATCTCGTCGCGGGTCTTCACCCGCCGTGCTTCGAGGAAGACCTGCTGCCCGTCCTGGACGTCGATGCCCTCGGCCCGCAGCGCGCGGTGCACCGGCAGTTCGATGAAGTCGACGCCGACCGGCTCCTTGTCGAGCCCGCGCGCCCGCAGCTCGGCGGCGACCTTCTCGGCGACGGACTCGGCGCGCCCGGCACCGGGGTGGATCGCGCCGCGCAGCGTGGAGATCCCGGCGCGGGAGCGGGAGGTGCCGTCGGAGTCGGTGAGCCACGGGTTGTAGAGCTGGTGGTGCTTGGCCGCGGAGCCGAAGTCCCACACGATCGGCTCGGCGCCGCGCATCAGCAGCGCGAAGCGGACCATCTTGTCGATGCCCCACGTGCCGATGTGCGTCGCGGTCATATACCGGATGTTGTAGAAGTCGAACGCGAGCAGCGCGCCGAACTCCGAGTCCTCCAGGTGCCGCTTCAACCGGTCCAGCCGCTCGGTGCGCAGCCGGTCCATGTCGATGCGCGCCTCCCAGTCGACGTTGGTGCTGCCGTAGGTGGCGATACCCATCCGTGTCCCTCCTTGTGTGTTTACTGCGCTGCCGCCAGCGGGGCGGGCTGCCAGCCGCCGCCCACGCGGGCATCGGCCAGCCGCTCGCTGCGGGCGGCACGGTCGAACAGGGCGTCCCGGTGCGCGGCGGCCAGCCGGCACGCCCGCTTGGACAGGTCGCCGGTGAGGGCGCCGTGGCGTTTGACCACCACACCGGCGACCAGGATCGTGTCGACGAGGCCGGGGTGCGCGGCGTAGACGAGCTGGCCGACCGGGTTGTTCAGCGGGGCCAGCGAAAGCGTGTCGCCGCGGACGAGCAGGATGTCCGCCTGCTTGCCCGGGGTCAGCGAGCCGACCCTGTCCGCGAGGCCGAGCACCCGCGCGCCGTCGATGGTCGCGAACGCGAGCACGTCGCGTGAGCACAACGAAACCGCGGGACGGTCGCTCGCCCCGGGCTCGGAGTTGTCGATCGCCCGCTGCGTGGCGAGCGTGACGCGCATCGTGCCCCACAGATGCCCGCCGTTGGACACGCACGTGTCGATCGACAGGCCGGGCCGGATGCCGGCGGCGAGCAGCCGGCCGGTCGCGGGCCAGCCGTGGCCCATCTGCATCTCGATGTCCGGGGCGATCGACGCGCTCCCGCCGGACTCGGCGATCAGGCGAAGCTCGTCGTCGCCGAGGGTGTTGCAGTGCACGTAGGTGATGTCGGGCCCCAGCAGGTTCCGCCCGGCCATCGCCCGGATCGGCCCGCTGCGCCCCCATTCGCCGTCCCCGGCGTGGAGAGTGACCGGCAGCGCGAGCTCGCGGGCGAGGGCGAGATCGGATCCGGTGATGTCGAGGGTCGCGAACTGCGGCCCGCGCAGCGCCATCGCCATGGTCACCAGCCCGTCGTCGGACGAGAAGTACTGCTCCCGCACGCGCCGCACGTCCTCGTCGTGGGGGACGTGGCTGGGCACCTGGTACATGTCCGCGCCGCCGCCGTGCGCGAACACCGCGCGGATCCCGGAGTCCTTCAGCGCGCCCACCGCCGCGTCGCTCTGCTCGGCGTGGTTGACGTTGTGGGACCAGTCGAGCAGCGTGGTGATCCCGCTGTCGAGGGCTTCGACGGCACCGGCGAAGTTGCCGGCGTAGGTGTCCTCCGTGGTGAAGAACCCACTCAGGCCCAGGTGCAGCCCGGTCATGTACTGCCCGAGCGTCCAGTCCGCCGCGATCCCGCGCAGGAACGCCTGCCAGGTGTGGCGGTGGGTGTCGACGAGGCCGGGCATCACGATCGTCCCGGTCGCGTCGATGACCTCCGCGTCCACCTCGCCCAGATCCGGGCCGACCGCGCGGATGGTGCCGTCCTCCACGAGCACGTCACCGTGGGCCAGGTCCCCGATCCCGGGGTCCATCGAGACGATGGTGCCGTTCTTGATGAGACGTCGCTGTGTCATCGTTCGCCCTTTCCGAGTATGTCGATCACCGTCTTGCCGGCCGCGGTCAGTCCATTGTGGATATTCTCGAGCGGCAGTACCCGCGTCACGATCTCCTCTCGCAGGTCCCGCCGGGCCAGCAGGTCCACCGCCATGGGCAGGTCGCGGCGGCACGCGTGCGCGCTGGAGGTGATGACGTCCACTTCGGACACCACCGCGGCGCGCACGTCGAACTCGACCGGCCGGCCTGGCAGCCCCACCGCGACGACCCGGCCGCCCGGTGCGGTGGCGCGCGTCGCCAGGCGCAGGCCCGAGGTCGAGCCGGAGGTCTCGAACACCGTCCGGAACCCGTTGCCCGACAGCGTGTCCGCGTCCCGGCCGACGAGTTCCGCCGTCGCCGCGCCGAGCCGCCGCGCGGCGGCCAGCCGTTCGGGATCCAGATCGGCCACGTGCACGGCGAGCCCGCGGTCGGCGGCGGCCGCGACCAGGAGTGCGCCGATGCCCCCGGCGCCCAGGACGAGGACCTCGCTGCGATCCGGCGCCTGCGCCCGGTCGAGCGCGTGCATCGCGATCGCGACGGGCTGGGCGAGCACCGCGTTGCCGTCCGGGCAGCCGCCGGGCACGGCGACGCACATCTCGGCGGGCACGGTGACGTACTCGGCCATCCCGCCGTGCGTGCTCAGCCCGTAGGTGAAGTAGCGCCGGCACAGGTTCGTCCGTCCCGCGCGGCACGCGGAACACTCGCCGCACCACTGCCCGGCGCCCGCGACGACGCGGTCGCCTTCGGAGAACCCGCCACCCGCGCGGCACACCGTGCCCATGAACTCGTGCCCGATGATCGTCGGCCCGCCGTGCCCCGACCACGGGTGCGGGGCGCGCAGCGGGGTCATCGGGCCGCCGTGGGCGTATTCGTGCGCGTCCGTCCCGCAGAGCCCGCACCGGTGCACCGCGATCGTGAGCTCACCGTCGCCGGGTTCGCGGGGGCCTGCCGCGTCTTCGACCCGGAGGTCACCGGCGCCGTACAGCACGGCCGCCTTCATCGCTTCGCTCCTTCCCCGTTCGCCGCCGCGACGATCAGTTCGGCCGCTTCGCGGTCCGCCCGCCCGGTCGCGCAGACCGCCGTGAGCAGGTCCCGCGCATAACGCCCGGCCACCGCCTTGCCGTCGCTGCGCTCGACCGCGTACGAGACGTCCTTGAGCAACTGCGCGGCGCTCGCCCACACCTCCTCCGGCGGGGTCAGCGCGAACGGCGCCCGGTAGCGCAGCATCGGGGACGCGACGACGCTGTCGAGCATCACGTCCGTCGCTTGTGGACGGTCGATGCCGAACGCCTCGGCGAGGGCGAGCCCTTCGCCCCAGGCGACCTCCTGGATCGCGACCTGCAGGTTGATCGCCAGCTTGAGGGCCAGCGCGCAGCCGTTCACCTCGCCGACGTGCCGCACCGAGCGGCCGAGTCCGGCCAGCACGGGGCGGGCGCGCTCGAAGGCGGCCGCCGGCCCGCCCGCCATGATCATCAACTGCCCGCTTTCGGCCGCGTCGAGGCTGCCCGAAACCGGAGTGTCGAGCATCGCCGCGCCGGTCCGGCCGACCGCGGCGGCGATCTCGGCGCTCACCTCCGGTTCGACGGTGCTCGCGTCGGCCACCACCTGCCGCGAGGTCAGCCCCGCGACGAACCCGTCTGGTCCGAGCGCGACCTCCCGCAGCGCGGCGGAATCCCACACCATGCACACGAGCACGTCGCTTTCCAGCGCCACCGCGCGCGGGCTCGCCCGGGGGAGCACGCCGTGCACGCGCAGCGCCTCGGTACGCTCCGGTGTCCGGTTCCAGGCGTGCACCGGATGCCCGAGTCCGGCGAGGCGGCGCGCGAACCGCGAGCCCATCGCCCCGGTCCCGATGATCCCGACGGATTCAGCCACGGCCGGCCTCCTTCGCGTTCGCCAGTACCTGGTCGACGAACTCCGGGCAGGTGCCCAGATAGGACTCGGGGACCAGCAGCCGGCCCAGCTCCCCGGCGTCCATTTCGGACCGTACCCGCTCGTTCTCGAGCAGGATGTCCTTCAGCGTGCGCCCCGAGTCCCACGCTTGCATAGCGGCCTGGTACACGATTTCGTGCGCTTCGGCCTTGCCGAGGGTCGCGGCGAGGCGCATCATCGCCGCTTCCGAGAGCATCAGGTCGCCCAGCTGGTGCAGGTTCCGGCGGATGTTCTCCGGATGCACGACGAGCCCGTCCAGCAGTGCCGTCGTGCGCTGGAGCAGGCCGGCGGTGAGGATGAACGTCTCCGGCACCGCGGTCCATTCGACACCCCACATGGACATGTCCCGCTCGTGTTCCTGGACCATCGCGGCGAGCATCCCGGCCGGGGCCTGCCGCGCCAGGATCGCGTTGGACAGCACGAACTCGGCGAACATCGGGTTGCGCTTGTGGGGCATCGTGCTGCTGCCGACCTTGCCGAGCCCGAACGGCTCCTCGAGTTCGGCCACCTCGGTGCGCTGCAGCACGCGGATCTCGTTCGCGATCTTCCCGCAGGTCGCCGAGATCATCGACAGCGCGCAGGTCAGCTCGGCGAACCCGTCGCGGCTGGTGTGCCACGCGATCTCGGGGGTGCCCAGGCCCAGCTCACCGGCCATCCGCGCGAGCAGCTCCGGCCCGTGCGGGCCGAACGAGGCCATCGAGCCGACGGCCCCGCCCAGTTGCACGACGAGCACCCGCGGCCGCAGCTGGGCGAGCCGTTCGAGGTGCCGCCCGGTCTCGGCGATCAGGACGGCGAACTTGAACCCGAGGGTGATGGGCAGCGCGTGCTGGGCGTGGGTGCGCCCGACCATCGGCAGGTCCCGGTACCGCTCGGCGAGCACGGTCAGCGCGGCGATCAGGCCGCGCAGGAACTCCTCGGTGAGATCGAGCGCCGCGCGGGACTGGAGCACGAGCCCGGTGTCGGTGATGTCCTGGGTGGTCGCGCCGTAGTGCACCCAGGCGCCGGCCGCCCCGCTGCGCTCGGCGAGCACACGGATCACCGGCACCAGCGGGTGCGCGGTCCGTTCGATCTCGGCGGCGACGGTGCCGAGATCGAACCCGGCGGCGGACGCGCTCGCGGCGATCTGGTCCGCCGCGTGCACCGGGATCAGCCCCAGGCCCGCCTGCGCTCTGGCGAGCCCGACCTCGGCGTCGAGCCACGACTGGATCATGGCCTGGTCGGTGAACACCGCCCTGACCTCCGGCGAGGCGAACAGCGTCCCCAGCGCGCGCGAGTCGGTGAGGTGCGCTGCCGGTACCTCAGGTGTCACGATGTCCTTCTCCTTGGTGTCGGTTGAACAGTCAGATCCGGTCGGCGACGGTCCGGTCCCGGCCGTACAGCGCGGTCACGGCGACGATCACCGCGCCGAGCACGGCCTGCTGCGCGGCCGAGGTCAGCGACAGCCCGATCAGCAGCGTCGTCAGCGCGACGAGCGTCATCGAGCCGAGCACCGTGCGACCCGCGCCACCCCGCCCGCCGAGCAGCGAGGTGCCGCCGATGACGACCGCGGCGATGCTCTGGAACAGGTACGGGTCGCCGACGGTGAACAGGCCCGCACCGGTGAACCCGGTGAGCAGCAGCCCGGACAGTGCCGCGAGCGCACCGCTGACCGCGAAGCACAGGGTCGTGACCCGGCGCTCGCCGACGAGCATCAGCCGGGCGGCCTCCCGGTTCGCGCCGAGCATCTGGATCTGCCGGCCCGGCCGCGTGCGCAGGAGGAACACCTGCGCGGCGGCCGCGAGCACGAGCCAGGTGAGCACCACCGGGGCCAGCGGCACCGGGCCGACGCCCGAGGCAGCCGAGGTGAACCCGGTCAGCCACGCCGGGGCGCTGCCGGTCAGCGTCGCGTTTGTCCACAGCAGGATCAGCCCGCCGACGACGGATCCGGTGGCGAGCGTGACCACCAGCGGCGGGAGCCGCCACAACCCGGTCACCAGGCCGTTGACCGCGCCGGCGACCGCGCCGAGGCCGAGCACCACGAGGATCACCACCGGTGAGGCGATGCCCTGGCCCGCGAGCCGCGCGGCGAGCACGTTGCCCGCGCCGATCAGCGCGGGCACCGACAGGTCGATCCCGCCGATGAGGATCACGAACGTCTGCCCGATCGCGGCGATCCCGAGGAAGGACGCGATCACCAGCATCGCCCGCACCGACGACGGATCGGCGAAGCCCGGTACGACGAGCATGCCCACGGCGTACACCGCGAGCACGGTCGCGAGCTGCACCGGCCCCCTGCTCAGCGCTTGCCTCATCGCGGCACCTCCACGGGACGGGCGGTCAGCCGCGAGCCGACCGAGGAGTTGAGGCAGATCGCCCCGAGCAGCACCAGGCCGTAGACCACCTGGATCCACAGCGAGGACACCCGGGCGCCGGAGAGCAGGGTCTGGATGAGAAACAGCGCGACCGCGCCGAGCACCGGGCCGGTCATGGTGCCCCGCCCGCCCGAAAGCGGGTTGCCGCCGAGCGCGACCGCGGCGATGGCGGCGAGCGTGTACTGCCGCCCGGCCGCGGGATCGCCGGACGCGATCAGGACGGTGAGCGCCAGCCCCGCGAGCGCAGCGAAGAATCCGCCGGTGGCGTAAGCCAGGCACAGCACCCGCGGCACCCGCACCCCGGAGGTGAAGGCGGCGCGGTCTTCGCTGCCCGTGGCGAGGATCAGGTTCACCGCGCCGAGGCGGCGCAGCACCAGCCAGACGGCGACCGCGACCAGGACGAACACCACCGGGAGCGGAAGGAACCCGCCGAGCCAGGCGCCCGACAGCGTCCCGATCCACGACGGGACCCCGCTCGCGGGCTGCGGCAGCACGACGAGCGCGACCCCGCTGAACACGAGGTAGCCGCCGAGGGTGACGACCACCGGCTGCAGCCGCAGGCGTGCCACGAGCAGGCCGTTGACCAGCCCGATCACGGAGCCCAGCGCCAGCAGGAGCGGGATCGCCACTAACGCGTCGCCGAGCCCGTAGGGCAGCAGCAGCCCGACGAGGAACACGTTGACCAGGCCGAGGGCGGGGCCCACGGACAGGTCGATCCCGCCGCGCCCGGACATGACAGACGGCACGCTCGCCATCGCGGCGAGCACCGAGGGCACGAGCAGTTTGACGGTGCCGGGCAGTTGCCCCGGCCCGAGCATCTCCGGTGTGATGGCGAGGTTGACCACCAGCAGGACGAGCACGAGGCCGACGACGATCGCCATCGGCGACCTTCGCGCGCGAACCAGCCATTCGCTCATGACACGCTCCTTCCGCCCGCGCCGAAGTACGCCGACACGAGGGCTTCACCCGTGAGGTCCGCGCCGGCCAGTTCGGCCGACAGAGAGCCGTCGTGGAAGACCAGCACCCGGTCCATCAGGTGCACCAGTTCGCCGACCTCGCTGGAGAGCATCACCACCGCGGCGCCCTGCGCGGCCAGATCCCGGAACACCTGGTACAGCTCGTGTTTGGTCTTCTGGTCGACCCCGCGTGCCGGGTCGTTGAGCAGGATCACGCGGGGCGCGGCCGCGAGCCAGCGTGCGATGATCACCTTCTGCTGGTTGCCGCCGGACAGGCGCCCGATCGACTCCTGCCTGCCCGGCACGAAGTTCACCGTCCGCGCGTCCTGGCGGAACCGCTTGCGCGTGCGGCCCGGGCGCACCAGCCCGAGCCGCTGGTCACGGCGCAGTGTGGGCAGCCCGTAGTTGTCGAGGACACCCAGCACGTCCGCCATGCCTTCGACCTTGCGGTCCCTGGGCACGTACACGACGCCGCGGGCGACGGCGCGGCGGTAACCGCGCACGCCGGAGCCGTGCACCCGGATCTCGCCCTCGCGGACGCGGTGCAGCCCGGCGATCGCCTTGATCAGCTCGTCCTGGCCGTGCCCCTCCAGCCCGGCCAGACCGACCACCTCGCCCGCGCGGATCCGGGCGCCGAACGGTGCCGAAGCCGGGCGCAGCCGGACGCCGGTGAGTTCGACGGCGACTTCGCCGGGGCTCGCCGCGCGCTCGAGCCGCGGCGGCGTCGCGGCCTCCTGCCCGGAGATGAGCCGGATCAGCTCGCGCCCGTCGGTCTCGCCGCGGCCGCGGGTACCGACGACCTCGCCCGAGCGCAGGGCGACGAACCGGTCGGCCACGGTGAGCACCTCGTCCATCCGGTGTGAGATGAACAGGCAGGCCATCCCCTCTCCGGTGCGCCGGCGTAGTTCGCCGAACAGCCGCTGCTGGAGCGTGACGTCCAGCGTCGAGGTGGATTCGTCGAGCACGAGGAGTTTCGGCTCCCGCAGCAGAGCACGGACGATCACGCAGATCTGTTGCTGCATCAGTGAAAGCGCGCCCGCCGGCTGGTCGAGGCCGGCCGGCCGGCCGGCGAGCGCCGTCCAGGCACGCGTGGCCAGCTCGCGCCGCCTTCGCAGGGCCGCCCGCGAGCGGACCGCGCTTCCGTTGCCCAGCCACAGGTTGTCCAGCACCGAACAGTCGCGTGCGCACAGGATCTCCTGGAACACCGTGACGATCCCGGCGTCCAGCGCGGCCCGGGGCGAGCGCAACCGGGTGGGTTCGCCCGCGACCAGGATTTCCCCGCCGTCCGGCCGCAGCACCCCGGACAGCAGCTTCACGAGCGTGCTCTTGCCGGAGCCGTTCTCGCCGAGCAGCGCGACGACCTCACCGGGCGCGAGGTGGAAACTGCCGTCGGACACGGCTTTCGTGGCACCGAACCGCTTGCTCAGCGACCGGGCTTCGACCACGGGTGCCACTCGGGTCGTGGGCGGCTGCGGGGCGGTGGTTGGAATGCTTTCCATCCGTGGGCCTCTCATGGCAGCGGCGGCAGTGGCTTGGGGCTGGTGAAGTAGGCGCCCAGCTCGTCGGCGGGGAAGAACGGGGTGCCCGGCGGGGCCGGGGCCTGGTCGGCCGAGGACGCCGTCCAGCCGGGCTGGATCCAGTTGTCCAAAGTGGCCTTTCCGGTGACCAGCGGCGGGTTGGCGACGATCGCGTCGTACTTGGGACCCTGACCCTGCAGGGTCGCGATCGCCACCCGCAGCGCAGCGTCGATGCTTTGCTGCGGCGGGATGGTCGAGGCGGCGTAGGAGCCGGGCAGCTCCTGGCGCAGCTTGATCAGCGAGCCCTGATCCGGGTTGGCGTCGCCGACCGGGACGGCCTGGCGCCCGGTCTGCTGCAGGGCCTGCAGGATCGCGCTGGTCATGCCGCCGCTGTTCACGACCGCGGCGAGCTTACCGGGGTGGGTGGAAAGGTACTGGAGGGTAACGGTTTTCGCGGTCGGCTCGCTCCACTGGCCCTCGAGCCGGCCGGCGATCTTGATGTTCGGGCAGCGGGCGAACCCGGCCTCGTAGCCCTTGGCGAGCGCTTCGCTCGCGGGTGCGCCGTTGATCCCGTTGACGACCAGGACGTCACCCTTGCCGCCGGCCAGTTTCGCGACCTCGGCCGAGAGCATCGCGCCGGTGAGGAAGTAGTTGGTGTCGACGTTGATGGCGTAGGGGGAGGTGACGTGTGAGGCCAGCGTGATGAACGGGATACCGGCGTCGTAGGCCTGCTTGATCACGCCGTTGAAGGCCGTCGGCGAGCCCGGGATCGCGATGATCGCGTCCACGTGCTGGTTGATCATGCTGGTGATCTGCTGGATCTGCAGGTTGTTGTCCAGGTTGGAGTTCGTCGCCCGCAGCTGCGAGACCAGCCCGGCCTGCTGGTAGGTGGCGGCGTCGGCGTTCAGCCGCGCGAGCGCGTTGCCGCGCCAGGAGTTGGCGGAGAACGAGTCGCTGTAGCCGATCGTGTAAGGACCGGGTTTCGCCGCGAACTTCGCGTAGGCGGAATTGTTGACGGGCTGGAAGTAGCCGTTGTACCCGGCCTTGATGCCGGCGGGCAAAGTGGACAGGTCGGCCGAGCCGCCGGGTGGCGTGTTCGCGACGGTGCCGCAGTCGCCGCCTGGTTGCCCGGCCGCGCCGGTCGTTTTCCCCGCGCATCCGGCGAGCAGCCCGCCGCCCAGCAGGACGGTGGCGAAGAGGGCTCCGGCGCGGGCTCGGGATGTGCGTCGTTGCATATCGGTCTCCGCTTGGGTTGGGAAGGTTTCCAAAACCTGTTCTGGAGTCTCACTGCCGGCCGTCGGCATGTCAAGGGTGATCCGATACCGAGTTGTAACGCGTCTATCACGCTGGAAACGAGTTCCATGGAATAACGTTTCCAACATGGCCACCTTGAAGGACGTCGCGCAGCGGACCGGACTGGGGCTCGGCACCGTCTCGCGCGCGCTGAGCGGGCATCCGAACGTGCGCCCGGAGACGCGGCGCAAAGTGCAGGAAGCGGCGCGTGAGCTCGGCTACTCGTCCAACGGCCTCGCCAGGGCGTTGCGACGGAACAGAAGCTATTCGGTCGGTTTGATCCTGCCGGACCTGGAAAACGAGTTCTACACGACCGCGGCTTCGGTGGTGCAGCGGTTGCTGCGCGACGAGGGCTACCGGCTGCTGGTCTCGTGCAACAACAACTCGTCCGAAGTGGACGCCGAACTGCTGCGGTCGCTGATGGAAAGCCGAGTGGACGGGATCGTGCACGCCCCGTGCACCCCGGAAGGCGCCGATCTCGTGCGCGCGGCGGATCCGCGGGTGCCGGTCGTGGAATACGCGCGCCGGTCTTCCGCGCGCGGGGTGGACAGCGTGATCGGGGACGACGAGCGCGGCGCCGCCGAGGTGGTGCGGCATCTGGTGGACCTGGGGCACCGGAGGATCGCCATGGTCGCCGGGCCGCCGGAGCTGAGCACGACCGCGGATCGCGTGCGGGGGTTCCACGACGCGTGCGCCCGGTTCGGTCTGCCGAAACGTGGCTGCCCCGTGCTCCACGGCCCGTCGTACGACGCGCGGTGGGGCGAAGCCGCGACACGGCAGATCCTCGACCGCCATCCCGGTGTCACCGCGATCTTCATCTCCGGCTCTCGCGGTGCGCTCGGCGCGCTGAAGGCGGTGCGGGACCGGCATGTTTCCGTGCCCCGGGATCTTTCCCTGGTCGGGTTCCTCGGCCCGGAGCTGCTCGACGTGGCGAACCCGCCGCTGACCCGGTACGTGCTGCCGCTGGAGGAGATGAGCACGATGACGGCCCGGCTGCTGCTGGACCGCATCCAGCACCCGCGCGAGCAGGCGGCGGCGGAACCGAACGTGATGCGGTTCGAAGGCAAGCTGATGGTGCGCGAGTCCACCGCGCCACCGCGGGAACACGAGCTGCCGCGGTCCGGAGGAAGCTAGGTGCCGGTCTGGAACACCTCCGGGTGCTTGGCGAGCTCGACGCGGGTGCGCCGGATGTGCAGTTCCAGGATGCGTTCCGCCGACGCGTGGTCGCCGTCGCGCAGGGTCTCGATCAGCAGGCGGTGCTCGGCGCCGATGATCCAGCTGCGCCGGGCGAGGGTGAGCCGGCTGAAGGCGCGGCGGTAGTGCTGGGTGGTGTCCCACAGCCGCGCCACGATCGACGCCAGCTCGTCCGCCTGGTGATGCCGGTAGGTGGCCCAGTGCAGTTCGCGGTCGAGTACCAGGAACTCCCCGACATCCCGTGTCCGCTCGATCCGGTCCTGCAGCTCGCCGAGTCCTTCGATGTCCTTTTCGGACAGTCCTGGCGCGGATTCGGCCAGCAGCAGGGGTTCCAGGCGCTCGCGGATCTGGTAGCTCAGCTCGCATTCGCGCATGTCCATCCGCGTGACCCAGGCGCCCTGGTTCGCGCGCAGGGTCACCAGCCCGCGCGACTGCAGGATCCGCAGCGCCTCGCGGACCGGCAGCCGGCTCGTCCGCAGCTCTTCGGCGAGTTCGTCCTGGATGATCCGGGTGCCGGGGGCGAGCCGCCCGGACAGGATCCGGTCGCGCAGTTCCTCGGCGATGCGCTGGCTCGCCACGGTCGAGGGCAGGTCGGCCACGGTCCTCCTTTACGGGTTCAGGCAAAAGCCGTCGGGTCGCGGTCGAACGCCTTGCCGTCCGGGTAGGACACTAGCTCACACTGCAGCCCCCACGGTGACAGGAAGTAGACCCACCGCTGCCCTTCGTGCGGGCCCTTGCTGGCGGTCGGCTCGCCGAGCACGCGCAGGCCGCGGCGGCGCAGGTCGGCCACCGCGGCGTCGAGGTCGTCGACGTAGAACGCGAGATGGTGGCCGCCGATGTCGCTGTTGCGGGGCGGTTCGCGGCGCTGGTCCGGCGCCTCGTACTCGAACACCTCCAGGATCGCCTTGCCGCCGAGCCGGTAGAAGTGCAGCCGCGGGACGACCGTGCGCGGGTCGACGTTGAGGTGCTCGTTCATCCAGTCGCCGGCGTCGTCGCGCAGGGGCCCGAGCGTGTACAGGTACTCGCAGCCGAGCACGTCGACGAAGAATTCGCGGGCCTCGTCGAGGTCGGGGACGGTGATCCCGACGTGGTCGACGCGGGTGAGTCCGGGGATCGGCACTGAACCTCCAATGGATCCAATTAGCTTGCGTTCGACGCGTTAGACGCGCATAGTACGGGATGATAGTCGCCAGATGGATCCATTTGGTCAAGAGATCTTCTTCGAGGAGCATCGATGCCCACCCGTGAGAACCTGGTCCCTGCCGCCGATTGGGCGCAGCTGGCCGCCTCGGCCGGCGACTGGGACGCCGCGGATCCGGACCTGCTGGTGCGCATGCTCGGCCTGGCGATGTGGATCCGCTCGTTCGAGGAGTACGTGCTCGAACTCGCGGGGCAGGGCCTCATCCACGGCCCGGCGCATTCGAGCATCGGCCAGGAGGGCGGCGCGGTGGGTTCGATCCTGCCGCTGCGCAGCGACGACTACGTCAACGGCTCGCACCGCGGCCACCACCAGTTCCTCGCGAAGGCGTTCGGGCACGTGATGCCCGCCAAGTCCGGGGTGCTGCCGGAACTGGACGACGGCGTGCGCACGGTGCTGCGGCGAACGCTGGCCGAGATCTGCGGGCTGGCCGAGGGGTACTGCCGCGGCCGCGGCGGTTCCATGCACCTGCGCTGGCGCGAGGCCGGGGCGATGGGGACCAACGCGATCGTCGGTGGCGGGGTGCCGCAGGCCGCGGGGTTCGCGTTCAACCAGAGCCGCGCGGGCACCGACGCGGTCACCGTGACCTACTTCGGCGACGGCGCGGTGAACATCGGGTCGGTGCTGGAGACGTTCAACCTCGCCGCGGCCTGGCGGCTGCCGCTGTGCTTCTTCATCGAGAACAACCAGTACGCGGTGTCGACCTCGGTCGCCGAAGCGACCGCCGAACCGCGGCTTTCCGCCCGGGGCCTGGGTTTCGGGATCCCGAGCTGGCGGGTGGACGGGATGGATCCACTCGCGGTGAACCTCGCGATGAACGAAGCGCTGGACCATATGCGCGCCGGACACGGCCCGACGATCATCGAGGCCGACCTCTACCGCTACTTCCACCAGAACGGGCCGTACCCGGGCAGTGCCTTCGGCTACCGCGACAAGGCCGAAGAGCAGGCCTGGCGCGACCGTGACCCGGTGGACCAGCTGCGTGCCCACGTGGTCCGGCGCGGGCTCGCCTCGGCCGAGGACGTCGGCGCGGCGCACGATGAGGTGGTCCGGGTGCTGCACGAGATCGGCGAAACGTTCCTCGAACCGCTGCCCGGCGGCAAGCCCGGCCAGCGGCGGATCATCGAAAGTGCCTGGCCTGACACGGATTTCGTGGACGTGGGCGTCCGCGGTGACCTGAGTGAGCTGGCCGGCAGCCGGTACGAGGAGGCGGACACGTTCTCCGGGGAGCTGGCCGACCGGCGGTTCATCGATGTGGCGAGCGACGTGCTCGGCCGCAGGATGGAGACCGACGAACGGGTCGTCGTGCTCGGCGAGGACGTGCACCGGCTCAAGGGCGGCACGAACGGTGTCACGCGGCGGGCCATCGAGGTCGCGCCCGGCCGCGTGCTCGGCACCCCGATCAGTGAAAACGCTTTCGCGGGACTGGGCGGCGGGATGGCGCTCGACGGGCGGTTCCGCCCGGTCGTGGAGTTCATGTACGCCGACTTCATGTGGGTCGCCGCCGACCAGCTGTTCAACCAGATCGCCAAGGCACGGCACATGTTCGGCGGTGAAAGCCCGGTCCCGTTCGTGCTGCGCAGCAAGCTCGCGGCCGGTACCGGCTACGGCTCGCAGCACACGATGGACCCCGCCGGGATCCTCACCACTGCGGCGGGGCTCCGGGTGGTGGCGCCGTCGACCCCGTTCGACTACGTCGGCCTGATGAACACCGCGCTCGCCTGTGCGGACCCGGTCGTCGTCCTCGAACACGTCGACCTCTACACCTCGACCGGGACCGCGCCGGTGTCCGATCTGGACTACCGGATCCCGGTGGGGAAGGCGGCGCTGCGCCGGGAGGGCACCGACCTCACGGTGATCTCGTACCTGTCGATGGTCGGGCACAGCCTCGAAGCGCTCGACCAGGTGCCCGAGGTGTCGGCCGACGTGATCGACCTGCGCTGGCTCGACCGCGCGAGCCTCGACTGGGACACGATCGAGCGCAGCGTCCAGAAGACCAACCGGGTGCTGATCGTCGAGCAGGGCGCGATCGGCACGTCCTACGGCGCGCGCCTGGCCGACGAGATCCAGCGCCGGCTGTTCGACTGGCTGGACGCGCCCGTCGAGCGGGTCACCGGTGGCGAGGCCTCGCCGAGCATCAGCAAGGTGCTCGAGCGCGCGGCGATCGCGCGCACCGAAGAAGTCGTCACCGCCCTGCGCCGTTTCGTCTGAGCCTTAAGGAGTTCCCACCATGGCGACGCTGCTGCGTATGCCCGAAGTCGCGGCCGGCGCGACCGAAGCCGTCCTGTCCGAATGGCTGGTGAAGGAGAACGCCCCGTTCAGGGCGGGCGAGCCGATCGCGGTGATCGAGACCGACAAGGCCTCGGTGGAGATCGCCGCCGAGACCGGTGCGCGGATCCTGCGCACCCTCGTGCCGGGTGGAACCTCGGTCGGGGTCGGTTCCCCCGTGGCGCTGCTGGGCGCCGACGGGGAGGACGAGTCCGATGTGGACCGGCTGCTCGCCGAACTCGGGGTCGGCAGCGCGCCCACCCCGGCCCCGCCGCGGCGCGAAGTCCCCGGGCCCACCGCGCCGTCGACGCGGGTCTTCATCAGCCCGCTCGCCAGGAAGCTGCTGAAAGAGGCGGGGCTGACCCCCGAACAGGTCGAGGGCACCGGGCCGAACGGGCGCATCATCCGCCGCGACGTGGAGGAAGCCATCGCGCGGGCCGGGCGCGAGGCCCCGGAAACGCCCCAGCCCCGGGTGGAACCCGTGGTGGAAACCGGTTTCGAGGAGATCCCGCACTCCCGGCCGCGCCGGGCGATCGCGCGGCGGCTGACCGAGAGCAAGCAGACGATCCCGCATTTCTACGTCCGGCGCACTGCCCGTGTGGACGAGTTGCTGGCGCTTCGCGCGCGGCTCAACGAGATCTCGCCGCACAAGATCTCCGTCAACGACCTCGTGCTGCGCGCGGTGGCCGTGGCGCACCAGGAGGTGCCGGAGGCCAACGTGAGCTGGACGGACGACGCGCTGCGCCGGTTCTCCTCGGTCGATATCGGGGTCGCGATCGCGGGGGAGCGCGGGCTGGTGACGCCGGTGCTGCGCGGGGTGGAGAAGACGTCGGTGAGCGCGATCGCTTCGCAGGTCAAGACCTTCGCGCGGCAGGCGGGCGAGGGCGGGCTCCGGCAGACCGACCTGGAAGGTGGCTCGATCAGCGTCACCAACCTCGGGATGTTCGGCGTCGAGGAGTTCTCCGCGATCATCAACCCGCCCCAGTCCGCGATCCTCGCCGTGGGCGCGGCGGTCCCGGCACCGGTGGTGACCGGCGGCGCCGTCGAGGTCGCGACCCAGCTGACACTCGTGCTCTCGGTGGACCACCGCGCGATCGACGGTGCGCTCGCCGCCCGCTGGATGGCCGCCCTCGTCCGCGCGCTGGAGGAGCCGTTGCGCTTGGTCGCTTAGCGCGGCGCGGCGGTGGAGCCGCGCACCACGAGGTGCAGCGGGAGCGACACGGTCTTCGCCGGCTCGCCGGGGCGGTCGAGCTGGTCGAGCAGGAGGCGGGCGGCCTCGGCGCCCAGGCGGTGATGCGGAACGTGCACGGTGGTGAGCGGCGGGACGAGCTGGTCCACGAACCGCATGTCGTTGAACCCGATCAGCGACACGTCTTCGGGGCAGCGAAGCCCGCGCTCCCGCAGCACCTGCAGCGCGCCCAGCGCGATCATGTCGTTCCCGGCGAGGATCGCGGTGACGCCGGGATGTTCGTCGAGCAAGCGCCGCGCCGCGGCCGCGCCCGCGTCGTCGCTGTAGGCGTCGCAGTCGACCACCGGTGACCCGGCGGGCGCGGACTGGCGGAAGGCGCGTGCCCGCACCACCCCGGTCGACATCGCCGGCGGCCCGGACAGATGCGCGAGCCGCTCGTGGCCGAGCCCGGTGAGATACCCGACCGCGGCGGCGACCCCGGCCGCGTCGTCCCCGGTGACCACCGGGAACAGCGGATCGTCGGTCGAGCGGTTCACCAGCACGACCGGGATGCCCTGCTCGTGCGCCCGGACCACGAGCGGGTCCTCGCGCCGCGCGGTGGCGATGAGGAACCCGTCCACGCGCCGCGACAGCAGCGTGTCGAACCGGGCTTCGGCACGATCCGGATCGTTGTCCGTGTTGGCGAGCAGCGCGGTGTAGCCGCTCGGGCCCAGCGCGTCTTCGATCCCCCGGACGATCAGCGGGAACAGGGGGTTGGTGAGGTCCGGGATGAGCACGCCGACGGTCGCCGACCGGTTCGTGGAGAGGCTGCGGGCCACGGCGTTGGGCTGGTAGTTCAGCCGTTTCGCGGCCTGGAGCACGCGGCGCGCGGTCGCGGCGTTGACCTGCCCGCTCGTGCGCTGGTTCAGCGCGCGCGAAGCGGTCGCCTTGTGCACTCCGGCGAGCTTCGCGACGTCGGCGATCGTCGGCGGTTTGTCCATGGCGCCAGGATACGCAACCGGTCGCAGAATCGCGGCGCGCCACGCGTTGACAAGTGGGGGAACAAGGTCCACGCTGGGGCTGCAACCGGTTGCGGTATGCAGAGCGAGGAGGACTTCACATGAGCTACCGTGCCACCGAACGCCCGCGCATCGGGTGGATCGGCGCCGGCCGGATGGGCTTCCAGCTGGCCGCGCGGCTGCTGGCAGCCGGTCACGACGTCGCCGTGTACAACCGGACCCGGGCCAAGGCCGAGCCGCTCGTCGAGCGTGGTGCGTCCATTGTGGACACCCCGGCGGATTTGGCGGACCGCGATGTCGTGTTCGTGATGGTCTCCGCTTCCGCGGACCTCGCGGCGGTCACCACCGGCCCGGACGGCCTGCTGACCGCGGACGCCGCGCCCGGCCTGATCATCGATTCGTCCACGGTGTCCACCGAGGCTTCGGTGCAGGCACGGGCCGCGGCCACCGAACGCGGCGCGGACTTCCTGGCCGCACCGGTCAGCGGTAACCCGAAGGTGGTCGCCGCCGGCAAGCTGACGCTCGCCGTTTCCGGGCCGCGCGAGTCGTTCGACGCGGTCCGCCCGCTGCTGGAGCTGCTGGGCCGCGGCGTGACCTACGTCGGCGAGGGCGAGGTCGCCCGGCTGGTCAAGATCGCGCACAACGTGTTCCTCGGCGTGGTGACCCAGTCGCTGGCGGAGATCACCGTGCTGGCCGAGAAGGGCGGGGTGAGCCGCGAGGCGTTCCTGGAGTTCCTCAACAGCTCGGTGCTGGGCTCGGTGTTCAGCCGGTACAAGACCCCCGCGCTGGTCAACCTCGACTTCGCCCCGACGTTCACGATGCCGTTGCTGCGCAAGGACTTCGACCTCGGCCTCGGCGCGGCGCGCGAGCTGGAGGCGCCGATGCCGATCGCGTCGGCCACCGCGCAGCTGGTCGCCGAGGCGATCGGCGCGGGCTCGCGGGAGAACGACTTCGCCGAGCTGATCCTGGAGCAGGCGCGCCGGTCGGGGCTCGAGCTGAAGCCGGAGAACGCCAAGATCGACGACGGCCTGGAGGCCTGACGTGACGACCACTGTGGACGCTCGCCCACTGCCCGCGCCCGGGCACGGCGCGGTCGATTTCGAGCAGCGGGTGGACTTCGGCCGGCTGCGCGACTACCGTCTCGCCCGCGCGCGGGCGGCGCTCCAGGCGAGCGAATGCGGGGCCTTCCTGCTGTTCGACTTCTACAACATCCGGTACGTGACGCAGACCTGGATCGGCGGCGCGCTGGGCGACAAGATGACCCGGTACGCGCTGCTGACCCGCGGGGGCGAGCCCGTGCTGTGGGACTTCGGGTCCGCGGCGAAGCACCACCAGCTGTACTCGCCGTGGCTGCTGCCGGAGAACTCGCGCGCGGGCATGCTGGGGCTGCGCGGGGCGATCGCGCCGAGCGCCGGCCTGATGGAATCCGCCGTGCGCGAGATCAAGGGCATGCTCACCGACGCCGGCCTGGCCGGTCAGCCGGTCGGCGTGGACATCGTCGAGCCGCCGTTCCTGTTCGAGATGCAGCGCCAGGGGCTGCGGGTGCTCGACGCGCAGCAGCTGATGCTCGACGCGCGGCAGATCAAGTCGTCCGACGAGATCACCCTGCTCACCCAGGCGGCCGCCATGGTCGACGGGGTCTACCAGGACATCGTGGAGGCGCTCAAACCGGGCATCCGCGAGAACGAGATCGTCGCGCTGGCGAACAAACGGCTCTACGAGATGGGCTCGGACCAGGTCGAGGCGATCAACGCGGTGTCGGGGGAGCGGTGCAACCCGCATCCGCACAACTTCTCCGACCGCCTCATCCGGCCCGGCGACCAGGCGTTCTTCGATATCATCCAGTCCTACAACGGGTACCGGACATGCTACTACCGCACGTTCAGCGTGGGCAGCGCGACCCCGTCCCAGCGTGACGCCTACACCAGGGCCCGCGAGTGGATGGACGCGGCGATCGCCACGGTCGGGCCCGGCGTCGGCACCGACGACGTCGCGCGGGTGTGGCCCGCGGCCACCGAATTCGGGTTCGCCGGCGAGATGGCGGCGTTCGGCCTGCAGTTCGGCCACGGCCTCGGCCTCGGCCTGCACGAGCGGCCGATCATCTCGCGGCTCAACAGCCTCACCAGCCCGGTCGAGATCGAGCCCGGCATGGTGTTCGCACTCGAGACGTACTGCCCCGCCTCGGACGGGTTCTCCGCGGCCCGCATCGAAGAGGAAGTCGTCATCACCGGGCAGGGCGCCCATGTGATCACCAAGTTCCCGGCGCAGGAACTGTTCATCGCCAACGAATACTGACGGGCACCTGCCGGGCAGCGCATTGTCCGTTGTGGACGGACTGGCCCGCCCCGGATCTCATCCAGAACTGAAAGAAGGTTTCGTGGCTGTCTCGACGAAGAGCGCGGGCACGGTGTACGTCAACGGCCGGATCTGGGCCGGCCGGGGCCTCGAGGTCCCGGCGCTCGCCGTGCGCGACGGCCGGGTGCTCGCGCTCGGGGAACAGGCACGCGAGCTGGCGGGCGCCGAAGTCGTCGATCTGCGGGGCCGCCGGGTGATCCCGGGCCTGATCGACGGGCACCTGCACGCGGCGCGCGCGGGTGCGACCTGGTCGGCCGAGTTGCACTGGACGGGCGTGCCCGACGTCGTCGCCGCGCTCGCGACGATCGAGGCCGCGGCGCGGCAGCGGCGGCCGGGCGAGTGGATCAGGGCGATCGGTGGCTGGCATCCGTGCCAGTTCGCCGAATCGCGCGAACCCACCAGGGCCGAGCTCGACGCGGTCGCCCCGGACCACCCGGTCTACGTCCAGGCGCTCTACGAGTCTGCGGTGCTCAACACCGCCGGGATCCGCGCCACCGGGCTCGACGGCATCGACGGCGACCCGCCGGGCGGGCGGGTCGAACGGGATCCGGTCACCGGCGCGGCGACGGGGCGGATCGAAGGGATGGGCGCGTTCACCCACTGCCTCGACGCGATCGCGCCACCGGGCCCCGTCGAGCAGCGGCGGTCCACCGCGGCGATGTTCGCCGACCTGCACGCGAGCGGGCTCACCGGAATCGTCGATCCGGGCGGGTTCGGGATGGCACCGGAGCGCTACGAACCGCTGTTCTCGTTGTGGCGCGACCGCGAGCTGTCCATGCGGATGCGGCTGTTCCTGTCCGCGGTCGATCCCGGGCAGGAGTACGCGCAGCTGGAGAGCTGGCTCCGGCACGCCCACTCCCGGTTCGGCGACGACATGCTGCAGTTCCTCGGCATCGGCGAAGTCGTCCATTTCGGCTGCCACGATTTCGAAGGGCTCACGGGCTTCGGCATCAGCGAGGAGTCGGCGGCGCAGCTCTACGACATCAGCTACGCGACCGCCGCGCGGGGCTGGCCGATGAACATCCACGCCGTCCTGGACTCCTCGATCGACGTCATCCTCGACTGCTGGGAGGCGGTCGACAAGCTCATCCCGCTGGCGGGCCTGCGGTTCAGCGTGTCGCACGCCGACCGGGTCAGCGCACGCAACCTGCGGCGGCTGCGGGCGCTGGGCGCCGGCGTCGTGCTCGACGATCACCAGGTGTTCAAGGCGGCGGCCTCGGAATCGGTATGGGGCAGGGCGGCCATGGCCACCGTGCCACCGGTCGCCGACGTCCTCGCCGAAGCCATCCCGCTCGCCGCAGGGACCGACGCGAGCCGGGCGTCCTCCTACAGCCCTTGGCTTTCCCTGTGGTGGCTGGTCGCCGGGACCTCGCTCGACGGGGTGCCGCGCCGGAGCAAAGAACACCTGCTTTCGCGGGAGCGAGCGCTGGAGGCCTACACCGAGGGCAGTGCGTGGCTGAGCTTCGAGGAGTCCGACCGGGGGCATCTGCGTCCGGGCGCCAGGGCCGATTTCGCCGTGCTGAGCGAGGACTACTTCTCGGTCCCGGCGGAGCGGATCCCGGCGATCTCCGCGGAGCTGACCGTCGTCGGCGGCCGGGTCGTGCACTCGACCGGAGCCGTCGGCTGATCACCCACGTGTATAACGGTCTATACTGCGGCGGTCAGTCCAGCAGCTGGACGAGAAACCGGTTGTGTTCAGCCTGCCGCGAATAGCCCGCCGGATCGCGGACGCATTCGGGACACCAGTGGCCGCCGAGGAGAATCAGGAACGGGCTGCCGCTGAACACATGCCCGAGCCCGCACCGCCATTTCACCGCCGTCCGGATGTCCTCGGGTGCGGGGGAGAGCAGCTCCCCGCCGCGGAAGGCGGCTGCCGCGGCGAGATCGTGCCCGGTCCACTGTGCCGGGTCCTTGTCCTCGTCGTAACCATGGTCGAGGTAGGTGGGCGTGCGAGGCGGCCGCGGCTCCTCGAAACCGGCCCAGCCACCGATGGCGGCCCACTGCTCGCGCGAGCCGAAGTACGCGTGGACGCGCTCTTCGTCGTGGTCACGCAGCCAGGCCATGGTGCCGCGCGGCCGCGTCGTCAACGGCTTGAGGACGAGCTGTTTGACCAGCCACGGCGGCACCTTCCCGGCCAGCCGCATGGCTTGCGGGGCGGCACGACCTCTTCGGCCAGCAGGTCGATCTGCTCCAGCACGGTCTTGAGCGGGAGGCCGGCGTGGTCGCGGTGAAATCCTCCATCGACGGGCCGTGCCCGTAGACCGGCGCGTTGTCGAAGTACGGGCGGAACTCGTTCCAGGCGTCCTGGGAGCGCCGGCGCATGAACGCCTGGCCGCCGAGCCCGACGATGGCCTGGCCGGCGCGGCCGTGGTACTCGAAACGCTGCCGGTAGAAGTCCACCATCTGCTTCGTGTGCGACATCGGCCAGAAGATGTTGTTGTGGAAGAAGCCGTCGCCGTAGTACGCGGCCTGCTCGGCGATCTCGGGGCCACGTCGCTGACGCTGAAGATTCCGAACTGCACGGCGCCCTCCTGGTGTGCTCCGGTGACCGGGGTTCCCGGTCCTCCCGCCAGAACGTCTCGCGCGCAAGAATATTTCCCGCGAGATGTCTGGGAGGTGAGCGGAGCCGTCCCGCTGTGGCCGTCTCATTCGGACATTGTCAAACGCTCCGTTGTCGCGTGCACGATCTTCTACGCGGCGCTGTTCGTGTTCACCATGATCATCATCGATCTGCTGTCCGCGTGGGTCGACCTGTGTATCCGAGCGGCGGGAGAGGCACGGCGATGACCGCCGTCGTGGCCGGGGAAACAGTGCGGTACGTGGAGATGGCGCCGTGGATGATCATCGCGCCTGGGGTCGTGCTGTCGGTCGCGGTCCTCGCCTTCAACCTGCTGGGCGACGCGCTGCGCGACTTTCTCGACCCCCGGCTGCACCGGTGATCGCGGTGCGGAAGCGGCGCAACCGCAGGCTGTTGGCGACGACGAACACCGAGGAGAAGGCCATCGCGGCGCCCGCGATCATCGGGTTCAGCAGGCCGAGCGCGGCCAGCGGCAGTGCGGAGATGTTGTAGGCGAACGCCCAGAACAGATTGCCCTTGATGGTGCCCAGGGTGCGGCGGGACAGCCGGATCGCGTCGACCGCCGCGCGCAGGTCGCCGCCGACGAGCGTGAGGTCGGCCGCCTCGATCGCGACGTCGGTGCCCGTGCCCATCGCGACGCCGAGGTCCGCCCGCGCGAGCGCGGCCGCGTCGTTGACCCCGTCGCCGACCATCGCGACCACTCGGCCTTCTTTCTGCAACCGCGTCACCACGTCGACCTTGTCCCGCGGCATGACCTCGGCCACCACGTCGTCGATGCCGACCTCGGCGGCGACGGCGCGGGCCGCGGCCTCGTTGTCCCCGGTCAGCAGCACCGGAGTCAGGCCGAGGCCGCGCAGGTCGCGGACGGCCTCCGCGGAAGTCGGTTTGACCATGTCGGCGACGACGAGCACCGCACGGGCGACCCCGTCGGAGGCGAGCACGACCGGAGTGCGCCCGTTCCGCTCGGCCTCGGTCTTCGCGGCGCGAAGGGTCTCGTCGAGCTGGACGCCCCAGTCCTCGGCGAACGCCGCGCGCCCGGCGAGCACCGCCTTGCCCTCGACGATTCCCGTCACGCCGAGCCCTTCGGCAGTGCGGAACTCGGTCACCGCCGGCAGCTCACCCAGCTCGCCGCGCGCGGCGGCCGCGATGGCGCGCGCGATCGGATGCTCGGACGCGTCCTCCAGGGCTCCCGCCAGCCGCAGCGCTTCCGCCCGGTCGTCCGCGTGGACTTCGAGCAGGCTCATCCGGCCGGTGGTGACGGTACCGGTCTTGTCCAGCACGACCGTGTCCACGCGGCGGGTCGACTCCAGCACCTCGGGCCCCTTGATCAGGATGCCCAGCTGGGCCGCGCGCCCGGTGCCGACCAGCAGCGCGGTCGGTGTGGCCAGCCCGAGCGCGCACGGGCACGCGATGATCAGCACGGCGACGGCGGCGGTCAGCGCGGACGCCGCACCGGCCCCGGCGCCGAGCCAGAACGCGAGCGTGCCGGCCGCCAGCGCGATCACCACGGGCACGAACACCCCGGAGATCCGGTCCGCGATCCGCTGCGCGGCGGCCTTGCCGTTCTGGGCCTCTTCGACGAGCTTCGCCATCTGCGCGAGCTGCGTGTCCGCACCGACCCGGCTCGCGCGCACCACCAGCCGCCCGCCGACGTTGACCGTGGCGCCGACGACGTCGTCCCCGGCGGAGACCTCGACCGGCACGGACTCGCCGGTCAGCATGCTCGCGTCGACGGCAGAACCGCCCTCTTCGATCACCCCGTCGGTGGCGATCTTCTCGCCGGGCCGCACCACGAACAGATCCCCGATGCGCAGCTGCTCGACGGGCACGCGTTCCTCACGCCCGTTCCGCTGCACGGTCACGTCCTTCGCGCCCAGTTCGAGCAACGCCCGCAAGGCCGCGCCGGACCGGCGCTTGGCGCGCGCCTCGAAGTACCGCCCGGCGAGGATGAACGCGGTGACCCCGGCGGCGACCTCGAGGTAGAGGTTGTCGCTGCCGGAGGAGCGTTCGATGGTCAGCTCGAACCCGTGCCGCATCCCCGGAACCCCTGCGGTGCCAAGAAAGAGCGCGTACAGCGACCACAGGAACGCGGCGCCGACGCCGAGCGAGATCAGGGTGTCCATCGTGGCGGTACCGTGCCGCAGGTTCGTCCACGCGGCCCGGTGGAACGGCCACGCCGCCCAGGTCACCACCGGGGCCGCCAGGGTGAGCGAGGCCCATTGCCAGTAGGTGAACTGCAGCGCCGGCACCATGGCCAGCACGATCACCGGTACCGCGAGCACCACCGTGGCGATCAGCCGCTGCCGTAGCGGGCGGGTCGGGTCCGCCGGCTCGGCGGCGGCGGGCGTCTCCGTGGCGGGCAGGCTCGCCTGGTACCCGGCGGCCTCGACGACTTTGACCAGTTCTTCGGCGGTCACCGCGCCGGAGTAGGCGACCTTCGCCTTCTCCGTGGCGTAGTTGACGCTCGCGCGCACACCGTCCACTTTGTTCAGTTTGCGCTCGATCCGCGCCGCGCACGAGGCACAGGTCATACCACCGATCGCCAGCTCGACCTGCTGCGTTTCCTCTACTGCGGAACTCATGTCGTTCCTTTCGGTCAGCCGCCGTGCCCGTGGGGCGCGGCATCCTGCGGAGCGGCGGGCGCGGCGTCACCCGTGGTGTCCACGGTGAACTCGGCGGTGCGCACCTTGCCCTCGTGCCGGAAGTCGAAGAACAGCCGGTACCGGCCCTGGGTCGACACGTCGACGGAGAAGCCGACCCCCGGGCCGGTGGCAGTCCTGCCGTCGCTCGGCGTGCCCAGCGGGTGGACGTGCAGGTAGGCCAGATCCGCCTCGCGCAGGCTCACCAGGTGGCCGAAGGCGCCGAGGTAGGGCTGCAGATCAGTGACCGGCGTGCCGTCGCGGGTGACGGTCACGGTGACCGGCGAGTCCGCGCCGGGTACGAGCGTGCCGCCCATGGTGACCTGATAGCCGTCCACAGTGGATACCCGGCTGGGCGGCGGAAGCGCGGGGCGGAACTCGCCGGCGGCCTGGATGTCCGTGCCCAGCGTCGTGGCGGTGCCGCCGCGCGGGGTGAAGTCGGCGATCAGCCGGTAGGTGCCGGCGGCGGGCAGTGCGACGTCGAGCGACCACGTCCCGTCCGCCGCCAGTACCGGGTGCAGGTGCTGGTAGTGCACGCCGTCGCGGCGGACGAGGATCAGATGCAGTTCCTTCTCGTGCGCGACGTCGAAGGCGGTGACCGGTTTCTCGTCGGGGCCGAGCACGTGGAACCGCAGTGGTACGGGCGTGCCCGTGGGTAGCACGGTGTCCACGACGTGCAGGCGGTACCCGTCGCGCGCGGCGGCGAGGCCCGGCGGGACATCGGATGCCGGGGCCGCCATGGTGCCCATGTCGTGTGCGGGAGCGGGGGCGTCCATCTCGTGCCCGGCGGCGGGCGGGGTGCCTGTTTCGACCGGGCCGATCGCCGCACCGGCCGTCCACGCCCCGCCGACGACCACGGCGAGTGCGAGCCCGTAGCCGGCGATCGTGGTGGCTGTTCTCATCGCATCTCCTCTCGCGGCTCCCCATTAATACAGTAGGGGGGTATCCCATCGCAAGTACTACCAGGGGGTATATCTCGGGCGTGCCGGGCGCACTACGGTCGGCTCATGAAGAGTCGGAACCCTGCGGCGCGGACGGCGTTCGGGCCCATGTTCGTGACCGCGATCGAGCAGTACACCCCCGCCGGGCACCGGATCGTCGACGAGCCGTCGGCCGGCTCGATGTTGCCGTCCGGGCTGCGGCTCGCCGCGCGGGCCGGCCGGTGGCGCCGGGTTCGGGAATGGCTGCCGGGGGCGTCCGACCGCTCGGCCCCGGGCGTGTGGGCCGGGGTGCTCTGCCGCAAGCGGTACGCGCGCGACCAGGTGCGCGCGGCCGTGGCGGACGGGATCGGGCAGGTGGTCGTGCTCGGGGCGGGCCTGGACACCCTCGCCTACCGGCTCACGGTGCCCGCGTTCGAGGTCGACATGCCGGAGAACATCGCCTATAAGCGCCGGCGCGTCGAGGAGACCTTCGGCACCGCGGCCGGTGTCCGGCTCGTCGCGCACAACTTCGACACCCAGGACCTCGCCGACTCCCTCGCCGCGCAGGGATTCCGCCCGGAGCTGCCCACGATGTTCGTCTGGGAGGCGGTCACGCAGTACCTGACCGGCGCGGGCCTGCGGCGCACGCTCGCGTTCCTGGCGACCGCCGCGGCCGGCAGCAGGCTGATCTTCACCTTCGTGCGCCAGGACTTCGCCGACGGCACGCGGTTCTACGGGGCCGAGTCGCTCCACCGCCGTTTTGTCGAGCGCGAGCGCATCTGGCACACCGCATTCGATCCGGTCGAAGTAGACGGTCTGCTGCGTGAGTACGGCTGGGCGGAACGGGAGCAGGTGGGGCCGGCCGAGTACGCCGACCGGTACCTGCGGCCGGCGGGCCGTGACCTGTCCGCGAGCGAGATCGAACGGTTCGTGCTCGCGGAGAAGAGGTAACGGGCGTCAGCGCGGCGAGGGCGCGACCACGCCGCCGGGCAGCCCGAGGGGACCGGGAATCGTCCTGCTCCTGCCATCATGGCGGTTGTGGAGTCGACTCGTGTGGATCGCTGGCTGTGGGCGGTCCGGCTGACCAAGACCCGCCCGGACGCGGCGGCCGCGTGCCGCGGCGGGCACGTGCGCGTCAACGACCGTCCCGCGAAGCCCGCGACGACCGTTTCGCCCGGTGACGAGGTGCGTGCCCGCGTCGGCGACCGGACCCGCATCGTCGAGGTCGTGCGCGTGATCCACAAGCGGGTCGGTGCCGCCGATGCGGTCACCTGCTTCATCGACCGGACCCCGGCCCCGCCGCCCGAGGCCGTCATGCCGCTCGCCCGGCGCGAACGCGGCGCGGGGCGCCCGACCAAACGCGACCGCCGGATGCTGGAGAGATTCCGCGGCCACGGCTGACAGGACTTTCGGCCCTGGCCGGACGCCCGCGCCCGACGCGAGCCTGTGGTCGTGAGATGACGACTTTCCGGGGGAGCCGACTTCGATGGAGCGACACTCGGGCTCGTGCGCTCAGCTGAACCTGCCGTGCGCCGCCGCGGTGACCGCCGAACGGCTGCTGGCCGGCGAGTTGCCGGGCCGCTGGGCGCACACCCGCGGAGTCGCCCACCGCGCGGAGCAGATCGCCCGGCTGCTGCCGCCCGAAGACGGGAGGACCCTGGTCGCGGCGGCCTGGCTGCACGACATCGGCTACGCCTCCGGCCTGGCCGAGACCGGCTTCCACCAGCTTGACGGCGCGCACTACCTGGCCCGCCGGGGCTGGCCGGAGCGGATCTGCGCGCTGGTGGCCCACCATGCCGGCGCGACCGCGGTCGCCAGGCTCATCGGGCTCGCCGGCGAACTGGGGGCTTTCGAGGACGAGGCGGGCCGGGTGCGCGACGCGCTCTGGTACTGCGACATGACCACGGGCCCCGACGGCGAACCGATGTCGTTCGAGGACCGGATCGCCGAACTGCGCGCGCGGCGCGCGCCGGACGATCCGGTGGTGCGGGCGCTGGCGGCCAACGGGTCCGAGCGGGCAGCGGCCGTGCGCCGCACGGAGACGTTCCTGCGCGACGGCGGTCAGCGAAGCCGGTAGCCGGTTCCCGCGGAGAATTCGGCGGTCAGCGCGAAGCGATCTCCCCGCACCAGGGTGTGCCGCCATTCGACCGGCTCGCCGCGCGCGTAGCCGGCGCGGTCGATCGAGAACGCCGCCGCGCCGGGGTCGCAGCCCAGCAGCGCGCGCTCGGCCGGGGTGGGCATCACGGCGTGGATCTTCTCCTCGCCGCGTTCGAGCCGGATACCGGCGCGCGCGGCGAGTTCGGCGTACAGGCTGGTGTGCGTGAAGTCCGCCTCGAGCAGGGGAGCGGCCACGTCGGCCGGAAGCCAGGCCCGGTCGAGTGCGAGCGGCTGCGCGCCCGCGAGCCGGACACGTTCGAGATAGACCAGCGGCGCCGAGGCGTCGAGGCCGAGCCGTCCGGCGGCGGGCGCGTCGGTGCGGGTGTCGAGCACGAGGACCAGGCTGTCCTGCTGCAGGCCCGCCGTTTCGACCGAGGCGAACAGGCTGTAGAGCGCGCCGAGCGGCTGCTGGATCTCCGTGTTCGGCGCGACCCGCGGCTGCCTGCCGCGTTCGGCGGTGACCATGCCCTCGGCCCGCAGCTCGCGCAGTGCCTGGCGGACGGTGTGCCGGCTGACCCCGTACTGCTCGACCAGCGCGAGTTCCCCGGGGAAGTGGCCGGTGAACTCGCCGGCCGCGACCCGTTCACGCAACCGCTCCTGGAGCTGCTTCCAGAGCGGGCGTTCACTCTTTCGGTCGAGAGGCCGCACACAACGGACATTAGCCTGCGCGAGATGTCCGGACATTTCTTATCTTCAAATGTACGGACATCTGGAGGTGGAGCGGGTGCAGGTGAAAAGCATGACGCTGGCGGCGAAACTGCCGGTGGCGCCAGGTCTGTCGGTCGCGCTGGCGGTCGCCGTCGCGGCGACGCTGCTGGGCAGGCTGGTGCCGATCGTGGGCGGCCCGGTCCTGGGCATCGTGCTCGGTGCCGCCTTCGCCGGGGCGGCACCGGCGGTGCGCGGGCCCGCGTGGACACCCGGGTACGCGTTCGCGAGCAAGCCCGTCCTGCAGACCTCGATCGTCGTGCTCGGCACCGGCCTGTCCCTGCCCGAGGTGGTGCGGGTCGGCGGCCATTCGCTGCCGGTCATGCTGGGCACGCTCGCGGTCGCGCTCGGCGGGGCCTGGCTGCTGGGCCGGATCCTCGGGGTGCACGGCAACGTGCGCACGCTGATCGGCGTCGGCACCGGGATCTGCGGCGCGTCCGCGATCGCCGCGACGACCGCGGTGATCGGCGCGGCCGAGTCCGAAATCGCCTACGCCGTCGGGACGATCTTCACCTTCAACATCGCCGCGGTACTCCTGTTCCCGCCGATCGGCCACCTGCTCGGGATGAGCCCGCACGAGTTCGGGCTGTGGAGCGGTACGGCGATCAACGACACGTCGTCCGTCGTCGCGGCGGCGTATGCCTTCGGCGGCGGCGCGGGCCCGTACAGCATCGTCGTGAAGCTGACCCGCACGCTGATGCTCATCCCGATCGTGCTGTTCCTCGCCGCCCGCTCGGGCCGGTGCGCCACCGGTGACCGGGTGCGGCTGCCGTGGCGGCGGATCGTGCCGGTGTTCCTGCTCGGCTTCCTCGCCGCGGCCGCCCTCGACAGTATCGGCGTGATCCCGTCCTCGTGGCATCCCACGCTGTCGGACGCCGGCACGTTCCTCATCACCACCGCGCTCGCCGGGATCGGGCTCTCGCTGCGGCTGGGCGACCTGCGCCGGGCGGGACCACGGCCGTTGCTGCTGGGCGGGCTGCTGTGGCTCGCGGTCGCGTTGAGCAGCCTGGGCCTGCAGGACCTGACCGGGACCCTTTGACGCGTCCTTCGTCCTCCGACGCCGTGACGTTCGGCCCTGCTCCAGCGCGCCGCCCGCCCCGATTCTGGGGTCATGACGAAACGAGTGGTGATTCTCGGCGGCGGCACCGGTGGCACGCTGACCGCCAACAGGCTGCGGCGGCGCCTCGGCGATGACGTCGAGATCGCCGTCGTGGACCGCGACGACCGGCATGTGTACCAGCCGGGCCTGCTGTTCGTGCCGTTCGGGCTGGCGCATCCGGAGGACCTGGTGCGCTCGCGAGGCCGGCAGCTGCACGCGGGCATCGGCTTCCATCGCAGCGCGGTGGATCACGTGGACATCGAGACCGACCGGGTGGTGCTCGACGACGGGACGGTGCTCGGCTACGACGTCCTGATCATCGCGACCGGCGTCGAGTTGCAGCCGGAGGAGACCGAGGGACTGACCGGCCCCGAGTGGGGGCGCAAGGTCTTCACCTTCTACAACCTCGAAGGGGCCGCCGCGCTGGAGGGCGCGCTCAGCCACTTCGACGGCGGGCGCGTGGTCGTGAACGTGGTCGATCTGCCGATCAAATGCCCCGTCGCGCCGCTGGAGTTCTGCTTCCTGGCGGACTGGTACTTCCAGGAGCGCGGCATCCGCGACCGGGTCCAGCTGACCTACGTCACGCCGCTGGACGGCGCGTTCACAAAACCCGTCGCCGCGAAGGTGCTCGGGGGGATGCTCGAGGAGAAGGGCATCGAGCTGGTGACCGAGTTCAACACCGGCTCGGTCGAGGACGGCGCGCTGGTCTCCTACGACGAGCGCCGGGTCGAATTCGACCTCGCGGTCGTGGTGCCGCTGCACGGCGGCGCCGCCTACGTCGGGCGGTCGCCGGGCCTCGGCGACGAACTCGGCTTCGTGCCCACCGATCAGGTCACGTTGCAGTCGAAGGTCAAGCCGAACATCTTCGTGATCGGCGACGCCTCGGCGCTGCCGACCTCGAAGGCGGGTTCGGTCACGCATTTCGAAGGCGACACGCTCACCGCGAACGTCGTGCGCTTCCTGGCGGGCGAGCCGCTCGACGCGAGTTTCGACGGGCACGCCAACTGCTTCATCGAAAGCGGGTTCGGCCAGGCCATGCTGATCGACTTCAACTACGACACCGAGCCGCTGCCAGGGCACTTCCCGGCCTCGGTCGGGCTGCCGCTGCTCAAGCAGTCGCGGCTGAACCACCTGGGCAAGCTGATGTTCTCGTGGCTGTACTGGCACAGCCTCCTGCCCGGCCGTGACATCCCCGGTATCGGCAGCCACATGCCCGAGGCCGGAAAACACGGTGTCGCACAAGGAAAGGAATAGGAAATGCCCACGAAGACCTACGCCGGAACCGACGTAGACCTCAACGAGGAAGGCTTCTTCACCGCACCGGAGCAGTGGAGTGAGGAGATGGCCCCCGAGATCGCCCGCGAGGTGGGCGTCGGGGAGCTGACCGAACAGCACTGGCAGGTCATCAAGTTCATGCGCGCCGAGTACGCGGCGAAGGGCACCGGGCCGACCGTGCGGGCGCTGGGCAAGACCTCCGGCGTCACCGTCAAGGAGCTCTACCAGCTCTTCCCGAAGGGCCCCGCGAAGCTGGCCGCGAAGATCGCCGGCATTCCCAAACCACGCGGCTGCATCTGAAGCCGGGAAAGGTTCGTCATGACCGAGGGCAAGATCGAAAAGGTCTCGATCGTCGTTTCGAAGGGTTCGCTGGAAGGCATCTACCCGGCGCTGATCATGGCCAACGGGGCCCGCGCCGAGGGGATCGACGCCAACCTGTTCTTCACCTTCTTCGGCCTGGACGCCATCCACAAGGCGCGCCACGAGCACATCAAGCTGGCCACCGTCGGCAACCCCGGGCTGCACCTGGCGACCTGGGCGGGCGGGCTGCCCGGTGTGCCGAGCGTGATGACGCACTACATGGCCACCAAGATGGAGAAGCTCGACATCCCGCCGATTCCCGAGTTCATCGAGATGATCTCCGACACCGGCGCCGGGCTGTACGCGTGCCAGGCCTCGGTGGACCTGTTCGGACTGAGTAAAGAGGACTTCATCGAACAGGTCGACGGCATCATCACCGTCGGCGAGTTCTACGAGATCGCCGCCGGCGGGCAGATCATCTACACCTGACGCGGGGACCAAGGTCCCGGGACCGGCGGGACCAACGCCCGTACCCGCCGGTGACCGGCGCGCGGATGCTGTCCGTGAAGCGCTGGGGAAGGAGCCCGATGAGCGGCACGGTGGTACTCGGCCTAGGCAACGTGATCTGCTCGGACGGAGGGCTCGGGGTCCACGCGATCAGCCGCCTGCACCAGCATTACCAGTTCCCGGCCGACGTCGAACTGGTCGAGGGCGGGACGGCGGGGCTGCGGCTGCTGCCGCGGCTGGCCGACGCCGACCGCGCGGTGCTCATCGACGCGGTCGACGTCGGCGCGGCTCCGGGCACGCTCGTCCGGCTCGAAGGCGACGACCTGGACTGCTACGTGCGCGGCGTGAGCGCGCGCGCAACCGGGCTCGCGGATCTGCTGCACGCGGCACGGCAGGGCGGCAAATCTCCCTCGCGGCTCGTCCTGCACGGGGCGCAGCCCGCGGAGACGGGACTCGGCACCAGGCTGAGCGGCCCGGTCGCGGCGGCGCTCGGCATGCTGGCCGGCCGGGTCGCCGCGGACCTGATGCCGGCGCCGGAACGGGCCTGAGCCGTGTGCCTCGCGATCCCGGCGCGGATCATCCGGTTCCGCGACGCGGAACGGTTTCTCGCCGACGTCGAGGTATCCGGGGTCCGGCGCGCGGTCAACGTGTCGCTGGTGCCGGACGACGTCGAAGAGGGCGACTGGGTCCTTGTCCACGTCGGCTTCGCGATCGCCGTCGTCGACGAGGACGAAGCCCGCGCGACGCTGCGCACGCTGGAGGAACTCGGGCAGGCCTACGACGACGAGATCGCCGCCTTGCGCGACTCCCATCCCGGCTAGTGTCGTGTGATGCTGTCCGGTTTACGTTGCCGTGTTTGCCCGTAGGGTCGTTGGGTTTGTCCGCTGCGGTGTCGAGTTGGCTGGTCCGGTCGCTGATTTTGCCCCCGGCGACAGCGGCCGGCCAACTCGATAACGCCCCGAGCCAACTCGGCGACGCCAAGGGCCAACTCGGTAGCCTGGCAAACAAACACACCCGCGCGCAAAGACAACAGGATCACGAAACACTAGCGCGGGCATCATGGGCTGATGCGCGTTCTCGCCTGGTTACGCGGTATCAGCCCGCGCCGGCGGCTGTTGCTGGGCGCCGTCGCGCTCGTGGTGGTCGCGGGCGCGGTCGCCGCCTTCGTCATGACGGGCGGGGGCGACCCGCCGGGCACCCCGGAGCGGGACGAGCCGGGCACCGTCCTGCTGGTCCCCGGCTACGGCGGCGCGAAGGGCGCGCTCGAACGGCTCGCCTCCCGGATCCGCCACGACACCGGCCGTGAAGCGGAAGTGGTGACGCTGGCCGGCGACGGCACCGGTGACCTCCAGGCGCAGGCCGAGGTGCTTGCGAACGCGGCCCAGCAGGCCTACGACCGGGGCGCGCCCTCGGTCGACGTGGTCGGCTACTCGGCCGGCGGCATCGTCGCGCGGCTGTGGGTCGCCCACGGCGGCGAGCCACGGCGGGTCGTGACGCTCGGTTCGCCCATGCACGGTACGGAACTCGCCGCGGCGGGCGGCCTGCTCGCGCCCGGCGCCTGCCCGCTGGCGTGCCGGCAGCTGATCCCGGGCAGCACCCTGCTGCGGGCGCTCCCGCCGATCCCGCCCGGACTGCCCTGGCTGTCGATCTGGACCGACCGCGACCAGACGGTGACCCCGCCGGACTCGGCCCGGCTCGAGGGCGCGGTCAACGTGTCCCTGCAGCAGCTGTGCCCGGAAAACCAGGCCGCGCACGGGGATCTGCCCACCGACCCCGAAGCCGGGGCGCTCGTGCTGAGCGCGCTCGGCACGGCGCCGCTCGCGGCTCCGGACCGGTGCGTCAGCTCGTGACGTCCCGGGTCGCGAAGTTGGCCCAGGCCGCGCCGAAGAACACCACGATGTAGCCGGCCTGCAGCAGCAGCCCGTGGTCGATGTTGCGCCACAGCACCGGATCGCGGAAGAAGTCGATCCAGGAAAGCCAGTAGTGCGTCGGCAGGTACGGTTTGGCCGGCGCGGCCGCGTCCAGCGTTTCCAGGACCGAACTGGTGATGAGCACCGCGAGCCCGCCGAGCGCGGCACCGAGCGCGGAGTCGGTCAGCGTGGACAGGAACACGGTGATGGCGGCGAATCCGACCATCGACACCACGATGTAGGTGACCGCGCCGAGCAGCCGGAGCCCGAGCGAGGACGAGCTGAGCGAGGCGCCCGACAGCGACACCGCCCCGGCCGGCTGGCCACCGGCGCCCGCCTGAGGCCCGGCACCGAACAGCAGGACGCCGATGGCGAGCGAGGTGAGCACGACGATCGCGATCGCGGCGGTGACGTACACCGCGACCGCTAGCATCTTCGCCGTCAGCAGGCGAGTTCGCCCGACCGGCCGCACCAGCAGGTACCGCAACGTGCCTCCCGCCGCCTCGCCGGCGATCGCGTCCCCGGCGAAGACCGCGACGGCGATCGGCAGGAACAGCGGCAGCACCAGCGCGAGCGCGGCGGCCGGGTACAGCGTGCCGTCGCTGACCACTGCGGACAGGAACGCCCCGCCCTGTCCTGGCGGTGGCGGGAAGTCCGCGGTCGCGAGGAACACGGCGACGATCGCGGGCAGCAGGCACAGCAGCCCGATGCTCACCCACATCCGCGGGCGCAGCACGAGTTTCCGCAGTTCCACGGCGATCATCCGGGCTCCCCGAAGCGATCCGAGCCGGGCCCGGTGGCCTCCAGCACCACCTGCTCCAGCGTCCTTCGTTCGCTGTCGATCGACCGCACCCGCACACCGGACCGGACGAGCAGCGCGTTGAGCGCCGCCGGATCCTCGTGCCGGATCACCAGCCGTTCGCCGTCGCGGTTCTCCACGCGGCCGTCGAGGATCGCGACGGCGTCCGCCGCGTCCGGCGTGGCGACGAGCACCCGGCCGGTCGCCGCGCGAAGGGCGGCGAGTTCGTCCTCCAGCACCAGGCGTCCCCGGTCGACAACGCCGACTCTCGTGCACAGGTGCTCGACCTCGGCCAGCAGATGGCTCGACAGGAACACGGTGGTCCCGTCGCGGTTCAGTTCGATGAGCAGTTCGCGGATTTCCCTGATGCCCTGCGGATCGAGCCCGTTCGTCGGCTCGTCGAGGACGAGCAGGCGCGGCTTTCGCAGCAGCGCCGCGGCCAGCCCGAGCCGCTGCCGCATCCCGAGCGAATAGGCCTTCACCGGACGCTGGTCGACATGTGCCAGGCCGACCCGTTCCAGCGCCTCGCCGATCCGGCCACGGCGAGTGCGGCGGCTGCCTCCCCGGCCCGCGGCGTCGAGCAGGGCGAGGTTGCGGCGCCCGGACAGATGCCCGTAGGCACCCGGGCCCTCGACGAGCGCGCCGACGTCCGGCAGCACTTCCGCGACCCGCTTGGGCACCGGCTTGCCCAGCAGTTCGATCTCCCCGCTGGTCGCGTAGACGAGCCCGAGCAGCATGCGCACCAGCGTCGTCTTGCCCGAGCCGTTCGGGCCGAGGAAGCCGTAGCGATCGCCTTCGCGGACCCGCAGATCGACGGCGTCGACGGCGACGGTGGTGCCGAACCGTTTGGTCAGCGCACGTGTCGTGATCATCGGGACCCCCAGCCCGGCTGGGACAGCTGGTCGGCCGCGGCGCGCAGCACGTTGTGCCCGACCAGGCCCGCGAGCAGGTAGGCGCGCCGCGAACCGGGCGGATGCACGACCGCGAGGGAAAGCGGTGTGATCGACAGGAACGTGCCGGTCCCGGCGGCCAGGGTTTCCGTTGTGCCGCCTGCCTTTCCGGCCGCATCGGCCGCCGCGTCGGCGAAGCCGGGCGGGACGGTGACGGCGGCGAACGTGGCGAGCCCGGAGCCGTAGAGGGCAGCACCCCGCAAGCCCGCGAAGTTCGGGGTACGCACCGGACGGCCGGCGAGCGCCACGGGCAGCCGGCCACGGCCGAGCGTGCCGAGCGCCTTGGCGATGTCAGGCGCGTTCGTCACGTCGAACCCACTGCCGGGCGCCGGTTTCGGCGCAGTGACCACCGGTGCGGACTGCTCGACCTGCTGGAACTCGGACACCAGGCCGGGCGCGTGCTGCCCGCGCGCGGTCACCTCGACCCGGACCGGCAGCCCGGTCGCCGGATCCGCCCAGAGGTCGGCCTGCCCGATCGTCGTGTCCGGGTCGGCGGGCACCAGGCGCAGGCCCGACGCCGCGACCCCGCCGACGCGCCGCGGCGGGAGGGCCGTCACCGGATCGTGCGGCGCGGACCGGAGGATCCACCGCGCGAGTTCCGGTGGCACGAGGTCGCTCGCGCGCGGCAACCGGACCACCGGGTCGCCGGCCAGCTGGGTGAGCGTGCTGGTGCCGTAGTCCCACGTGTATTCGGTGCCCGGCAACCGGTAGATGTCGTGTTCACCCGCGGTGGTGAGCACCGCGACGCGGTAGCGATCGGGCCCGGCGTACCAGACGTGCGTGTTCGTCGTGGTGGTGAAAAGGGCGGACACGTCCGCGAGGTTCGGCAGCCGCGGCAGCGCGAGCGAGCCGGTGCTGCGGGCATAGCCCTGGTACGGCCGCGAATCCGAATGAAGGACCAGGTCGCGCAGCTGAGCGGGATCGACCGTCCGCCCGGCCGGCCGCCACGCCTCGACGAGGCCGGGCACGGCCAGCAGCGCGGCGGTCACCACGGCCACGACCGCCCACCTGCGCCGTTTCGCCGCGCGCACGACGGATAAGGGCATGGTTTCCTTTGTACGCCACCGAACAATGGCGTCCAGCCGGTGAAGTTCGGGTAGGTGGCGGCGAGGATGCTCCCGGCGAGCGCGATCCCAGCGCCGCCCCGATTTCCCGCGTCGCGTCTTGACCGCGACTGCTGCCCTCGTGGGCAATCGTTGATCCTGACCGAACCATTTCCGGTCCCCGGGACGTCCTAGTGGATGTGACGAAGAGTTCGTGGAAGCGCCGGTTCGCGTGGCACTGCACGCTCGCGGTCGCCGTGATCGCCGGTGCCATGGGCGGGTTCGCCTACGTCGCCGCGCGTCAGGGCGAGGCCGCTGACATCAAGCCGCCGGCGAGGGCGAGTGAGCCCGCTCCGCCCGCTCCGCCGCCGGTGACTCTCCCGTTCAACGCGAAGCTCACCTCGCAGGACATCCCGGTCAAGGGCGGCGGGGTGCGCGGCGGCGGGTGCAGTGGCGCGCTGATCGCGCCCGAGTGGGTCATCAGCGCCGGGCACTGCTTCCACGACATCGACGACGTCCGCGTCGGTGGCCGCCCGCGTTATCACATGACCGTGACCATCGGTAAGAACAGGGACGGCGATCCGGGCGGTGTCACGGCCGAGGTCGTCGACGTTCGGCAGTCGCCGCTCAACGATCTCGCCGTGGTGCGGCTCAGTGCCCCGGTCACCGGCATCACCCCGCTGACGCTGGTGGACGCGAAACCGGCGGCCGGGCAGCGCCTCGAGTTCGCGGGCTGGGGTTCCACCTCGGCCACCGTCGTCGCCCCCGCCACGCACCTCAAACGGGGCGAGTTCACCATCTCCAAGATCAACGCGAGCACGCTGGAGGCGGTGCCCGTCGTGGCGAGGACGGTGGAGAACAGTCCCTGCCACGACGACTCGGGCGCCCCGTACTTCGTTTCGTCCGACGGGGTCACCGGGCAACTGTTCGCGATCGAGGACTACGGGCCGGAGTGCCCGCAGCCCGGGACCGAGGTGCTCGCCAGGGTGGACGTGGTGGCCGGCTGGATCCACCAGCAACTCGGCAGCTGATTTCGCCGTACCCGCGGACCCCGTTGACTTGTGACCGCGGTCATATTAGCTTCTGAGAACATGTTCGCATCCATGAGTACGTTCATACACATGAACGCATGAAGGTATCGTCACGCACCGGGCTCGACGGTCTGCTCGCGTTCCCCCTCACCCCGTTCACCGAGGACCTCGCCCTGAATCTCGATGCCCTCGCGGAGCATGTCGAGAGCCACGTCGCCGCGGGCGCCGGCGCGCTGTTCGTCGCGTGCGGCACGGGTGAGTTCAGCGCCCTCGCCCCGGACGAGCTCGCGGCCGTCCTGCGCACCGCACGCGAGGTGGTCGCCGGCCGGGTGCCGGTGTGGGTGGGCGCGGGCGGGGGAGCCGCGGTCGCGCGGGCCGGGGTCGCGGCCGCCGCGGACGGTGGTGCGGACGGCGTGCTGCTCCTCCCGCCGTACCTGGTCACGGGCCCGCCGGGCGGGCTCGTGGACTATGTGCGCTTCGCGACCGCGGAAACGTCGATCCCGGTGATCGTCTACCACCGCTCGCCAGGGGTGTTCACCGCCGCTTCCGCACGGTCCCTGGTGGACATTCGTTCGGTCGTCGGGCTGAAGGACGGCTATGGCGACGTCGACCTGATGACCCGCATCGTCACCGAGATCCGCTCCGCCGGCGCCACGGGCGATTTCCTGTTCTTCAACGGGTTGCCGACCGCCGAAGTGTCGGCGAAGGCGTACGCCGCGATCGGTGTCGCGCGGTACTCGTCCGCGGTGCACTGCTTCGCGCCCGAGATCGCGCATCGCTTCCACCGCGCGCTCGCCGCGGGCGATCACGCGGCGATGGACGCGCTGCTGGAAGGGTTCTACCTGCCGTTCGTGGCGCTGCGCGACGAGACACCCGGTTTCGCCGTGTCGCTGGTGAAGGCCGGGGCGCGGCTGCGCGGCGACAAGGTCGGCCCGGTGCGCCCGCCGCTCGGCGAGCCGTCCCCGGCCCAGATCGACCGCCTGGCGCGGATCGTCGAACGTGGTTTCGCCGTGCTCGACGGCCTCGGTCCCGCATAACCCCATCCCCACCGGAAGTACAAGAGAGGCGGCTCGGCAATGACGCGGACAGCGCGCCCACGGCGCACTATCAGCAGGACCACGTTGTATTTCTTCGGTGCGCTCGGCGGCATCCTCTTCGGCTACGACCTCGGGGTCATCTCCGGCGTGCTGCCGTTCATCGGCAAGGTGTGGTCGTTGTCCAGCTCGGACAAGGGAATCATCACCGCGAGCATCTCGGTCGGTGCCGTCGTCGGCGCGATCTTCTCGCCGCGGGTCAACGAATGGCTCGGCCGGCGGCGCACGATCATGGCGGCCGCGGTGATCGTGGTGGCCGGCACGCTCGCCGCGACGTTCTCGCCCGCGTTCGTGGCGCTCGTGGTGTCACGGCTGGTCATCGGCGTTGGCATCGGGTTCTCCTCGTCCACGGTGCCCACCTACCTTTCCGAGCTCGCGCCGGCGAGGCTGCGCGGCGCGCTGGGCGCGCTCAACCAGATCTTCATCGTGCTCGGCATCCTGATCGCGTTCCTCGTCAGCTACGGGCTGGGATCCTCGTCGAACTGGCGGGCCATGTTCGCCGGCGCGATCGTGCCCGCGGTGATCCTGTTCTTCGGCCTGATCCTGCTGCCGGAAACCCCGCGCTGGCTGCTGAAGAACGGCCGCGCGGAGGAGGCGAGGGCGGTGCTGGTGAGCTCGCACGGCACCGCCGACGTCGACGCGGAACTGGCCAGTATCCGGGAGGTCGTCCGGCTCGACACCGAGCGGCGGGGAACGATCCGGGACCTGTGGGCGCCGTGGGTGCGCCCGATGCTGATCGTCGCGCTGCTGCTCGCCGCCGGCCAGCAGTTCTGCGGGGTCAACGCGGTCAACGCGTACTTCCCGACGATGCTGATCAGCCTCGGGTTCGCGACCCAGGCTGCCCTGCTGTCCGGCGTGCTGCTGGGCGTGACGAAGTTCCTGTTCACCGCGTGGGTCGTGTTCGTCGTCGATCGCTGGGGGCGCAAGCCGCTGCTGCTGATCGGCAACGTGATCATGGTGGTGACCCTCGTCGGCGCGGGCCTGAGCGTGCTGACCGTCTCCAGCACCGGGGTGCTCGGGGTGCTGATGCTGATCACGATGGTGCTGTACCTGGTCGGCTACGAGCTCGGCTGGGGCGCGGTCGTCTGGGTCATGATGGCGGAGGTGTTCCCGCTGCGGGAGCGCGCGGCCGGGATGGGCGTGGCGAGCGTGGTGCTCTGGGCGGCGACCGGCATCGTCACCGCCGTGTTCCCGCTCATGTCCGATCCCGGCGCGCTCGGCATCGGCGGCTCGATGTTCGTCTTCGCCGCGGTCAACGTGGTCCTGTTCGCGCTGACCAAATGGCTCGTGCCGGAGACGAAGGGGCGCAGCCTCGAGCAGATCGAGCTGGACCTGCGGGCCCGCACGCCGCTGCGCGGGCCCGCGAAGGTCTGAGGCTCAGACCTCGTGCCGGCGCAGCGCTTCCAGGCCGCGCCGGTACTCCTCCTCGCCGATCTCGCCGCGGGCGAAGCGCTCGGCGAGCAGTTGCTCCGGTGTCTTGGGCTCCGGGTGCGTCCGGCGGCCGAGATACCGGACGAGCACGACGAGGCCGGCGATCAGCAGTGCCCAGAACAGCACCGAGCTGATGGTCATCAAGGTGTATCCCCAACCGCCCATTCCAGGGCCGTACCAGTACATCATGGCACCCACGGTGCCCGGCCGGCCCGCGCGCGGCGACGGCCTTTGGTCGCCGGCCGGGAGAGACCTTTGGCACTGGTGGCCGCGCCGGCCGTTCGCCACCGTGGAGCGATGAAGTTCAGCGATCTGGCGACGACCGTCCGGGATTCCGTTTCCGTGCGCCGCGTGTACGGCGACCCGATCGAACGCGACGGCGCCCTGCTCGTGCCCGCGGCCATGGTGTCCGGCGGTGCGGGCGGCGGCAACGGGCACGACGAGAAGGGGCAGGAGGGCGAAGGCGGCGGCTTCGGCATCGGTGCCCGCCCTGTCGGGGCTTATGTCCTCAAAGACGGCAAGGCCGCCTGGATGCCGGCGGTCGACGTGAACCGGCTGGTGCTGGTGTGCGGCGCGGTCGCGATCGCGTACCTGATCACCCGGGCCCGCGTCGCGAAGGCACGCGCGAAGCTCGGCGGCTGACCGGTCAGCTCCCGGCGCGGGCGGCCGTGCGCCGCCGGTGCTGGACGAGCCGCGTCACGCCGGTGGCGACGACCAGGGCCGTGGTGCCCGCGATCGCCGGGAAGTGCAGGATCACCGGCTTCGCCAGCGCGAGCATCGTGCCGGCCGAGTCGCCCTGGTGCGGGGTGAAGGCGATCACGACGATCACGATCGCGAGGATCGCCACCAGCGGTGTCGACAGCATCACGAGCAGCACGCCGCGAGTGGCCACCGCGAGCACCGCGGTCATGAAGCCCAGCACGAACACCGTGGACACGAGCAGGCCGACGTTGCCGTACAGGCGCAGATCCAGCCAGCCCGCCGCGACCGACAGGGCCAGCGTCCCGGCGAGCGCCGCCAGCGCGGGCAGGCCGCCATGCCGCTCGGACTCGCTCGGCGGATCGGTTGTCATCGCGGTTCCTCCCGGGCACACTGTGGATCCTCGATTGTCTCCAGCCCGGGCGGCGGCTGTCGAGCCCGGGGCGACGTTTCGCGCGGTTTGTCGCGCATATCCATAGTGGACCGCTGGGATGGCGCTTCGGCTCCACCCCGGGACCAGGACGCGACCGACCGTGCGGTGCGCCGGCTGGTGGCGCGGAGCGAGGTTTCCCTCCGCTGGCGGTGGCCGTGCTCGACGTCGCGGGAGAGGTGATCGCCCTGCGGCGGGCCGATGGTGAGATGCCCATGATCAGCCGGATCGGGGTGGCCAAGGCGCGTACCGCGTTGTTCGCGCTGAAGTCCGCGTGCCAGATGGACCTGCCCGGGCAGATCGTCGACAGCATCCAGCACCACCGGTGGCAGGCGAACCGTCAGGCGCGGTAGCCAGCCACCATCACGCGGTTCCAACGTCCCCGGACATCACATCTAGGTGCGCATGGCGTGGAGGGTGTTGTGGCGTGGTGCGCGTTCGGGGTCTACATAGGAGGGTGGGGTGAACCAGGGTTTGCCGTGGATCATGCGGATCTGCCAGTCGGTGTGGTGGATGGTGCGGTGGTGTCGGCGGCAGAGGAGGGTGAGGTTGGACAGGGCGGTGGTGCCTCCTCGGGACCATTCGAGGATGTGGTGGGCGTCGGTCTGTTTGGCTTTCGTGCCGCAGCCGGGGAAGGTGCAGCCTTCGTCCCGGCGGGTCAGGGCGCGGCGGATGCTGCGGGGCACGATCCGGGTGGCGCGCCCGACATCCAGGGTTTCGCCCTGGGCACCGAGGACGACGGGGACGATCCTGGCGTTGCAGGCCATGCGCCGGATCTGGGCGACCGAGACGTTCCAGTAGCCATCGAGCAACCCGTGTCCGACACCGGCCTTGAGGTCGTCGAGTGTCACGCTGACCATCAACGTGACCGGTTCTCCGGCTTCGCTGGGGCCATCCGGGCTCCCGGCGGCCAGGTGCAGGATCTCGACGAACGCGTCCCCACGTCGTTCGCTGGCGCTGCGGGGGTCGGGGCCGTCCGGGGTCGCGGCGGGTTCGGTCAGCGGGGACAGCAGGTTGGTCAGCAGTGCACCCGCTTCGGTGTCCAGATCGAACGAGCCCGAGACACCGCGAGAGGTTTCGCGGACGTCGAGCTGGTTTCGGGGACGTTCCAGGTCTTTGTCCCGGGGCTCGTCCCCGTCTGGATCGAGGCGGTGGAGGATCTCCGAACCGAGCCGTTTCACCATACAAGGCTCGCTGGAGATGGCGGCCTCGCAGAGGATCTTCTCCGCCGTCACCCGGGCCTCAACCGAGGCCGATACCGGGAGTTTCTCAACGACTTTCCGGATGACCTCGACGTGTTCGGGGCCGATCACCCCGTCAGCCAGGGCACCGGCGACCACCGGCAAGGGGGGTGCGAGGCGCGCGCCTGAGGGAGACATCGATGCGGTCAACGCCCGCGCGTGGGCGACCATCCGGCGCGCGTCGAGCGGGCCGAGGTTGAACATGTCCCGCAACAATGCACCCACACCGATATCGCCCCCGCGAGCGTCGATCTCCGCGATCAGGCGCAGCTCGTCACAGTAAGCGCGGCGGCGCTCAATCTCCTTCTCCCGCAATGCATCCAGCAGCTCCGTGTCGCTGAGTGAGGGGAAGCTGCTGGTCATGAAAACAGCCTAGCATAGTATCGAACACACGTTTTAACACCTTTGTGTCATGGTGAAGCGCTGGGTCCGTCCAGTAGCGGTCGAGATACGCGTGACCGAACTCGCCATGCTCGTCCACGTCGTCGTCGTTCCACTGGATCGGGCTGCATCTGCGGAGCTACAGGTTGAGTTGGTTCATTTCGTGCAGCCAAGCTCGTCGTTCACGGGACTTGACGGTCGCGTTGGTCCGGTTGAGCGAAAATCGCACTCGGGCTCCGGCGGCACCGGTACCATCATCGCTCGATCGGTTCGTGTACTCGGCCATGTTCTGGAGACCGCCATATGGGGGACAGTCAGCTCGGCATTCCGGAGAAGTCGGGCCTATTGGCCCTGATGATGCTGGTGGCGGAGGCTACCAACGCCGACATCCGTGCGCGGTTCGGATTCACGATCACCCGGAAGGTTCGCGAGAACCTTGTCGCGGAGGGGTTTGTCAGTGCGGCCGTAGCGACAGGGAACGCCTACGTCTACGAGTTGACCGAGCAAGGTTGGGTGCGTTGCCGGGAGGAGCTCGCAGCCGGAGTACCTGCGGGAGCGCAAAAAGGTTACCGGCTGTTGTATGGATCGCTGCACTGCATCGATCAGCACCTGAAAGCTGCCGGGCTGACGATGGCGGACTTCTTCCTGCCGCCACGCAAACCGGAGATCGGTGATCAGCTGCGGGACGCTTACCGTACGCTGGCGCCCCGCCCGGGCGCATGGGTGGGGCTCGCCAGGCTACGCGATGCACTCCCGCAAGTCTCCAGACAGCAGTTCGACGAGGCCATGCTCCAGCTCGATCTGCTGCCGCATGTCTACCTGATTCCTGAAGCCAACCGGAAGGCCCTGACCTCCGCCGACCGGAAAGCGGCGATTCACGTCGGGGGCGAGGACAAACACCTGCTGTCCATCCAGACGGCGTGAGGTCATCGGAATGGACGAGCGGGAACGCCGTGCATTGCGCAGCCTGCGTTTCGACTGGGCGCCGACGCAGGAGGATGTCTGGCAACCACCCACGGCACATGTCGAAGGGCTGAACGCCACCGAACTCCAGGTAGTCCTGGATGCTTTTGACGACGCGGCAACAAGCGCGGGCTCCAGCCCGCTCGGCGTCGCGATCACCGGGCAGCAGGGTGCCGGGAAGACGCACCTCGTGTGCACTGCGCGCACCGTCGTCCAGGATCAGGGAGGCTTCTTCTTCCTCGTCAGCCTCCTGCACGGTAAGGACTTCTGGCAGAACGTCGTGCACGCCATCCGTATCGGGCTTTCCCGCCAAAGCTCGTCGGTAGACTCGCAGCTTGCGGAGCTGTTACAGCGTCTCGGCAGCGTGCTTGGCGTGTCGCCAGACGTCTATGCAGTCATGACAGGAAAGGCCGCACCGACCACAGTTCTCCTCGATCGAATGACGGCTACCTTGCGGAAGGCCGTATGGTGGGGGCTCGAATGTCGCCATACTGCGCGCGCACTGGTGCTGCTGGGTTCGTCGGATCCGGCCGCGCAAGAGGTCGGCGAGTCGTACCTGACGTCGGCGAGTGAAGGATGGCCGGGGGAGCGGATCGCTTGGGGCATCCACCCCGATCCCAAGCCGGCCCAGCAGGTCGCCCAGGAGGTTTCACGCCTGCTCGCGCTGGCTGGACCGACGATGCTGGCCGTTGACCAGATCGATACGCTGATCGCGCAGTCCGGAGCGGCTACCGGCGGGCCCGTCGACCTCGCCGACGAGCGGCTGCTGGAGTTGGTCGGCATCGGTCTGATGGACCTGCGCGACACAATGAGTCGTACGTTGACGGTGGTTGCCTGCCAGCCGCACAGCTGGGAAAGCGTCTGCAGTGTGCGTGCTGTGCGGGATAGATTCCGCGACGAGGTGCGGCTCGGCGCCATCCCTTCGGCTGAGGTGGGGCGGGCGCTGGTGACAAAGCGGTTCAAGACGCGGTTCGACAGGCTCGGCTTCGAGCCACCGTACCCGACATGGCCGGTGCGGCCGGATGCACTTGATGCGGCGGTGCATTTCACCGCGCGTCAGCTCTTCATCCGCATCGATCAGCACGTTCGGGCCTGCTTGGACGAGGACCAGGTCAGCGAGCTCGGAGAGCTCAACACTGAGGTGGTGAAGGCGCACCGGCGGGAACCGGACGTCGTCGACGTTTCCAGCCTCGACGCGGAATTCGAGAAACTGCTCGACAGGGCGGATCCGCGGCCAGCCGTCGACAAGGCAACGGAAGACCTCTTCATGCCGGAACTGCTCGAAGCCGGCCTCCACGCTGTGGCGATCGAGCGCGGATTCGATCGAGACCACATCTCGCTGGATCCGAGATCGGGAGCAAACCCTTCGCTGCATGCCCGGATGCGGCGGATACTCGATGGCGACAGCGCGGACCAAGTGCACTGGGCTTTTCGGGCCATCGCCTCGCCGCACCACCGGGCAGTGCAGAACAGGATCCAACGCCTGCACGTCAGTGCCGGACTCGACCCGGAAGCGCCGAAGCGCAACGCTTACCTCCTGCGCACCGGGACGTGGTCGACCACCACGCCGGCCACAGCCCAGCTGCTGAGCGAGTTCAAAGCGGCGGGCGGTGTGGTGATCGACGAGGTGGAGTTGGGCGACCTCAAGGTGTTCGCCGCGCTTGCCGAGCTGTGGGCGGATCCGCAGCCGGAGCTCGAGCGTTGGCTGCAGGGCAGGCGGCCGGCCAGCAGGACCGCCTTGTTCCGCACTGTTTTCGGTGACCCGGGACCGGTCACGCAGGCCCCAGAGCCGCCGCCGGCACCAGGACCCGAGCAGTTCAGCTGGCCCGACGACGACCCCGACGTTGCCGACGATTCCGAAGCTCTCGCACCGGCGAGGGACGATGCGATACCCCTGGGCACAGGGGCGGATGACGGGCACTCCGTCCGCTTGCCTTTGCTCTCACTGCGCAAGCACACCGTGATCTTCGCCGGTTCCGGTTCAGGCAAGACTGTTCTCATCCGCCGGCTCGTCGAAGAGTGCGCGCTGCAAGGCGTTTCGTCGATCGTCCTGGATCCCAACAACGACTTGGCTCGCCTTGGTGACCCCTGGCCCGAACCTCCGGCAGCTTGGGAGGTCGGTGATGCGGTCAAGGCGGCGGACTACCTCGCCGACACCGATGTCGTGGTCTGGACCCCACGCCGCGAAACAGGCCGTCCGCTGAGCTTCCAACCTCTGCCAGATCTAGCGGCGCTGGCGGGCGACAGTGACGAGTTCGGGCAGGCCCTGGACACAGCGGTGGCCACACTCGCGCCACGTGCCCGAGCGTACGGAACGACTGCGAAGGCCGAGCAGTCGCAAGCAGTCCTGCGAGAGGCGTTAGCTGCCTACGCCCAGCAAGGCGGTCGTGGGTTGCGAGGGTTTCTCGAGCTGTTGGCTGACCTCCCGGAGAACGCCGGCACGCTCGCCAAGGCTCGATCGATGGCACACGAGATGTCCCAGACGTTGACCGCAGCGATGATCAACGACCCCCTGTTCGGCGGCAGCGGAACGCCGTTGGATCCCGGTGTTCTGTTGACGCCGGGGCCAGGCAAACGCGCCCGGATATCGGTGATCAGCCTGATCGGCCTGCCGACCGACCAGCAACGGCAGAGTTTCGTGAACCAGCTTCAGATGGCTCTGTTCGCCTGGATCAAACGCCATCCCGCTGGAGACCGGCCGCTGGGCGGGCTGTTCGTGATGGACGAGGCACAGACGATGGCGCCGTCCGGCGCCATGACCGCGTGCACTGTAAGCACGCTCGCACTCGCGTCACAAGCGCGGAAGTACGGTCTGGGCCTGGTATTCGCAACCCAGGCGCCGAAGGGCATTCACAACCGCATCGTTGGCAACGCGGCCACCCAGTACTTCGGATTCATCAACAGTCCGGCACAGGTCGCCGTGGCCAAGGAGATGGCGGCGGCTCGTGGGAGCGCGGTGCTCGACATCTCCCGACTCAACGCGGGTGAGTTTTACAACGTCACCGAAGGCACCCGGTTCCGCAAGATCGCTACTCCGATGTGCCTGAGCCACCATCCCGCCAGTGCACTGACCGCGGAAGAGGTCCTCGCACGCGCCACAGCCGGCACTGCTCGCTGGGAAAGGTAATCGTGGTGGATGTCGTCATCAAGGGCCTCGTGCGGGAGTTCCAGGAAGTGCACGGTCTCGGCGAGCTTGCCGAAAGCGAAGCGTTCGAAGCGTTCGCTGCCTACTGCTCGCTCAGTTCGTTCTTCGATGACGAGTTCAACCCGGACACGTTCCGCATGGGAGGTGGTAACGATCTCGGAATCGACGCCTTCGGCGTGGTCGTCAACGGCGAACTGTTGCGTGATGCGGCGGACGTGCGAGCGGTCGTCGAAGCAGCACGGAAGATCGATGTGGACATCGTGGTGGTGCAGGCGAAGACCAGCCCGAGATTCGAGACGAAGGTCGTCTCTGACCTCGCGGAGAACCTGGCACACGTTGCGGGTCTGGGCGAGCTGCCCTACGCAGCCTCCCCGGACGTGCAGAATCTCCGGGAATGCCTGGCCATCGTGTACGAGAATATCGGCAAGTTGTCCGGCGACCTGCCCCGGCTCTTCATCCGGTATGTCACGACAGGCACCCAGCTTGCCGAAATGGTGGTGCAGAAGGCCCAAACCGCACAGGACCTGCTGGCCGGGCTCGGCCGGTTCGAGGCGGTCGAGTTCACCTGCGTGAGGCAACAGGATCTGCGGACGCTTTACCGGCGTGCGACCACAAAGGCGACGGCTGTCTTTGCCATGCCGAAGAAGGTCTTCATGCCGAAGGTGCCCGAGGTCGAGCAGGCGCTGCACGGGTTGCTGCCGGCAGCGGATCTGGTCCGGTACGTGCTGACCGACGGCACCGGGCGGTTGCGTAAGACGCTCTTTCACGAGAACGTGCGCGACTTCCAGGGATACACCGGTGTCAACGCGGAGATCCGGGAGACCCTTCGCGATCCGGTCGCGCGAGAGCGTTTCGCGGTGTTCAACAACGGCATCACTGTCGTCACCCGCGAGCTGAGGGTGGTCGGCGACGACGTTCATCTCAAGGACTTTCAGATCGTCAACGGCTGCCAGACCTGCCACGTGCTGTTCGACGAACGGTCGTGCCTCACGGGCGCGGTACACGTCACGGTCCGGATCGTGCACACGCTGGACGAGGACGTGATAAGCGGTATCGTCTCGGCGACCAACCGCCAGACAGTGATTACGGAAGAGGATCTCTCCGCGCGGGAGGAGTTCCACCGCCTGCTGGAGGACTACTTCTTCCACGGCAGGGAAAGGCCGTATCGCCTCTACTACGAACGCCGGTCGAAGCAGTACAGCGACCGCAAGGACGTCGAGAAGACCCGGGTGATCGGGAGGGCGCAGCTGACCCGGGCATACCTGGCGATGTTCCTCGACGAACCGGCAAGAGTCGGCCACTACAAGTCTCTTCTCGATGCCCGCGGGCATGAGTTGTTCACTCAGGGACAGCAGCCTGCGTTCTACTACACCGCTGCTGCTACCTGGTACCGGCTGGAATGGCTGATCCGGAACCGCCGGATCGACAAGATCTACAGCCCGGCGCGATATCACCTGCTGGCTGCAGCCAAGCTGCAGCTGCTAGGTCCGGGCCAGGTCTCCCACAACCCGAAAACCGCCGAACGGGACTGCGATGGAATGTTGGCGGTCATCTGGGACGCCAACGCTTCGGAGAAGCTCTTTTCGCAGCTGCTGGTGCCGCTCGAGCGCGCGATGGAAGCCGAGCCGGACAACGTTCCGCGTGGGGAGATGGTCCGCACGCAGCGCTTCGCAGACCGGTTCCGCACGGAAGTGCTAGCCGGGCAAAGCTAGCGTGCTCGCCACGATCGTAGCGGCCGCATGAGCGCGTTCTCTTGTACTGGTGCGCGGCCATGCGGCGAAGGATGCTGTCGAGCGTCGTGAGTGCGTCGAGGATGTGCGGGCCCTTGTTGAGCATTACGCACTCGGCTCGCACCTGAGTAGCCCAGATGACCGGCAGGTGCGCCGCTCCGGCGAGCCACAGGATCTCCTCCTGCAGTTCGGCCAGCCGCTCGAAGGCCCGCGCCGTCTCGATTTTCACGATCACGCCGAGCCGGCTGTCGCCCCGTCCGGCCAGTGCGCCGTGCAGGTCGTCGACGTCCTCCGGCCCGCGGACGAACGACAGTTCGACGAGGTCGGCGTGTTCGTGCACGAGCTCGAGGTGCTCGCGGTCCTCGGTGAGCGCGCGCCCGGGGATCGCGGCGTCCGGCAGGTTGATGCCCCTGCCCGCACGCAGCTTGCTGCCACCGGGCTTCGCCGCAGCGATCCGCATCGCGACGCGGTCCTCACCGGCGTCGACCACGATGCCGCTGATCCGCTCGCGTGCCGGACGTGGTCGACCATCCGGCCCCATACGCCCGGATCGTCGTGCGCGCAGTTGATTCGCGCGAGATCCATCCCGTGCGCGACCAGCGACCGCACGAGACCGGGATCGGTCGCCGCCTCGGCGGGCGGGAACGCGCCGTGCGCCGCGGGCCGCCGCGCCAGGGCGGTGGCGGCCGCTTCGATCGCTTCCAGGCTCGGCTGTACGTGTGCCTCGCTCCGGCCCAGTGACGACAGGCCGAGCGCGGCGAGGCGTGCCTGGAGGCTGCGCAGATCGTACTGCCGCACGGCCCAGTAGTGCGCGAGGTTGATCGCGCTGACGCGGTGCTGCCGGTCGACCTGGCCGATGCGCTCGGCCCACACCGCCTCGGCGCCGGCCAGCACGTCCCGCAGGTCGCGGATCTCTTCGAGCACCCCGTCGAGCAGGGATTCGGTCACGTCGGGCGTCTGCACGGGGCCCAGGTTTTCCGCCTGCCGCGGGCGGGCCTAGGGCCAAAGCCGTTCAGTTAGGTCGGCGGCGGTGTTGTCAAGATCGGCTGGATGTCGATGGTGGTGGTGGCTGGGCGGTT
>NZ_VDFW01000030.1 GCF_006152065.1 Amycolatopsis alkalitolerans | reverse complement strand
GGCACTGTCCTATATGGATTGCTTTGCCCGTGTCGTCCGAACCCAGACACCAATCGTTGGTGAGATCACCTCATTGATGAGGACGAACCGTCGTACGAAGTCAGCGCAGCAACGATTGACGAAGTTCGCGACTTTCGACTGGGGGACGAGGTGACGAATCTACCGCCGCTCGGGCTGGCCAACGCCGCGTTGAGAGCGTCGTGGGCGACCCTGGCCGACTTCGGCGGCAACCTCAACGGACTCGAACGCTGGGCACCCACAGTCATGCGTCGCCGCCTCGACCGTCGCTCGCGAGACCGCGTCAACTTTGAAACACCGTTCGGAACCGCTCGGGGGACCAGCGCTACCTTCAGTTTCGCAGGAAGACAGCTCACTGTCAGACATGCGATCGCTGAGGCCATCGACCAGCAACTCAGCCAGGGGACTGCCGAATCCGTCATGGCGGCTCAGGCCGCATTCGCCGCACGGTTATCACAGCCTGCACACCAGGACCAAACGGCCGGCGCAAATGAGTTGCACTCGGCCACAGCCGACGGATCGATCTTCGCCTTGAACCTCCAATAGCCATCGCGCCGAACCGCCCCGGACAGGGGTGGCTAGCGAGTGTCAGCCGTCCGCACGCCATAAGACCGAAACGGGAACAGCCCAGATCCGCTCCCCTAGCGGCAGGGTCTGTCGTCCGGCGTGGATCACGAGTCCGGTCTTGAAGCGGTCGCCAAGCTTGTCGCGCAACATCGCCAGATGGCGGGCATGGCGGCTGGTAGGCGTGCTGGTCAGTTTGATCTCGAGTCCTGCTAGTTCGCCGGAACGTCGGTCTTCGACGATGAGGTCCACCTCAGCTCCATCACGGTCCCGGAAATACGACAGGTCCACGCTGCGCCGGCTCCAGGTCGCCTGCTTGAAAACCTCCGTCGTCACGAACGTCTCGAACAACGCGCCGGCCGCCGTGCCGTCCGCAGTCGGAGCGAACGTCTGCTCGCCCAGACCGCACAGATCGGCGGCAAGACCGGTGTCCACGACGACCACCTTCGGCCTCCGCTTCGCTCTCGTCGTGAGGTTGGTCGACCAAGCCGGGAGCAGGGTCACCAGATGAAGAGCCTCCAGCAATGTCACATAGTTCGAGGCCGTCTCGCGGCCGACTTCCGCATCCGCGGCCACGCCGGTCACGACCAACTCCTGACCGGTTCGGGCGGCCAGGAGACGCAACAACCTCCGCAACTCGGTCTCCAACCGGATTTCGGCGATCGGACGAAGAGCCTCCCTCGACACAACGTCATGCACATATGCCTCGAACCAATCCCGCCTCCGACGCCCCGCGAGCCCCTCGGTGACCACCTCGGGATACCCACCTTCGAGAAGCGTTCTGACCAACTCTTCGCGGGGCAGGTCGCCGGTCTGTCCAGGCCACGCCGCAGGATCGAACAGGTGGTCCAAGAAGGTCTCGCGCACACCGAGCCGCTCGCCCATCGACAACGGCCAGAGCAACAACCGCCCGGCACGTCCCGCCAGAGTCTCCGAAAGCCCCCGGTCGGCCAAATAGTTGGTCGAGCCCGTCAACAACAACTGGCCTCGCGCCCGATCACGGTCAGCGGCCTGCTTCACCGCAAGCAGGAAACCTCGCCCCGCACGCTGGAACTCATCGACGGCAGCTGGACGCGGTAGGGCATCGACAAACCCGACAGGATCATCGATCGCGCGGGCCAGCACAGCCTCATCGTCGAAGCTGAACCACGCATGCCCAGGCAGCTCAAGCAAGTCACGCACGAGCGTCGTCTTACCCGTTTGCCGCGCCCCACCCAGCAGGACAACCCGGAACGAACTCAGCAGCTCCAGCACCCTCGCTGCCACGTTCCGCTGCACCAGTCCTTGCACGTAGACAAGCCTAACCGACAGAACGCGGACTTGCTAGCCGACAGAACGCGGCAACCGTAACCGACGAAACGCGACATCCGCGAGCCACACTTCGTGAACTGGCGACGTCACCCGAGGACTTCCAGTCGCTCATCGACGACGTCCAGACGCGGATCTTCGACGTGCTGCCGGACGAGACGTGGTTCTACCCCGGCCATGGGGACGACTCGACGCTGGGCGCGGAACGGCCGAAGTTGACGGAGTGGCGCGAGCGCGGCTGGTGAGCCGGCCCGGGCGGGGTCAGGTCGCCAGGCGCTCGAACGTGATGAGCAAACCCTCCACCCCACCGGGCCCGATGCGGCCCTTGACGTCGGCCTTGGTGATGGATTTGAGGCGCCAGCCCTGAGCGGCCTCGTTGTTGAGGATCTTCTCGAGGCGCCCGCCCGACATCTTGTCCCCGATGAGTTTCTCCCGGAGCTCGACCACCTTGTATTCGTAGCGTTCCGTCATGAGATCGATCGTCCCGCCGCGGCAAGGGATGCGCCAGCGGGATGGCCAGCCGCCCGCTCACTGCTCCGGGTCGTAGTCCAGGTTGGGACGCAACCACTTCTCGACCTCGGCCTGGGCCAAACCGCGCCGGTCCGCGTAGTCCTCGACCTGATCGCGCCCGAGCCTGCCCACCGTGAAGTACCGGGACGCCGGGTGCGCGAAGATCAGCCCGCTGACGCTCGCGGCCGGGGTCATGGCGAACGACTCCGTCAGGCCGAGCCCGATCGAGCCCGCGCCCAGCAGCTCGAACAGCTCCCGTTTCTCGCTGTGGTCCGGACAGGCCGGGTAGCCCAGGGCCGGGCGGATGCCGCGGAAACGCTCGGCGTGCAGGTCCTCGAGCGAGGGCCGCGCGTCCGGTTCGAACCAGTCGCGCCGCGCCCGCAGGTGGAGGTACTCGGCGAAGGCCTCCGCCAGCCGGTCGGCCAGCGCCTTGACCATGATCGCCCGGTAGTCGTCGTGCCGGGACTCGTAGTGGCGGGCCAGCTCTTCGGCCCCGTGCACACCCACCGCGAACCCGCCAAGGTGATCACCGGCCGGTGCCACGTAATCCGCGAGGCACCGGTTCGCGCGACCGTCCGGTTTGGACGTCTGCTGGCGCAGCATCGGGAACCTGACGCCGTTTTCCAGCACGATGTCGTCGCCTTCGCTGCGCGCCGGCCAGAACCCGTACGCTCCCCGCGCGTGGAAACCGCCGGCGGCCACGATCTCGTCCAGCAGCGCGTTGGCGTCGTCGAACAACTCGCGCGCGACCGGCTGGTCGAGGATCGCCGGGTACTTGCCCTTCAGCTCCCACGCCAGGAACAGGAACTGCCAGTCGATCATCTCGCGCAGTTCGGTCAGCTCCGGCTCCACCGTCCGCACGCCGGTGAACGGCGGCACTGGCAGCTCGCCGAACGGCACCCGCTCCGCGTTGGCCCGCGCGCGCTCGAGCGTCAGCATCGGGCGCCGCTGTTTGGCGGCATGCTGCTCGCGCAACCGCTCCTGTTCGGCGCTGTTGGCCTCGGCCAGCGCCAGTGCGCGGTCGGGGTCGAGCAGGTCCGACACGACACCGACGACCCGGGACGCGTCGAGCACGTGCACTGCCGGGTTTTCGTAGGCCGGCGCGATCCGCACCGCGGTGTGCTGCCGGGATGTGGTGGCGCCGCCGATCAGCAGCGGTTTCTTCAGCCCGCGCCGCTGCATCTCGGTCGCGACGGCGACCATCTCGTCCAGCGACGGCGTGATCAGCCCGGACAGCCCGATCACGTCGGCGTCCTCGGCGACGGCGGTGTCCAGGATGACCGACGCCGGCACCATCACGCCGAGATCGATCACCTGGTAGTTGTTGCACCCCAGCACGACACCGACGATGTTCTTGCCGATGTCGTGCACGTCGCCCTTCACCGTGGCGAGCACGATCTTGCCCTGGCCGCGCTCGTCGCTGCCGCCGCCGGACTGCCGCGCCTGCTCCTTCTCCGCCTCCATGAACGGTTCCAGGTACGCGACCGCGCGCTTCATCACCCGCGCGCTCTTGACCACCTGCGGCAGGAACATCTTGCCCGAGCCGAACAGATCGCCGACCGTCTTCATGCCGTCCATCAGCGGGCCCTCGATGACCTCGAGCGGCCGCGGGAGCGCCAGCCTGGCTTCTTCGGTGTCCTCCTCGATGTGATCGACGATCCCGTGCACGAGCGCATGCCGCAGCCGCTGTTCGACCGGCGCCTCGCGCCACGACAGGTCGACGGTGCGCTTGCGGCCCTGGCCGCGGACCGTCTCGGCGAACTCGACGAGCCTGTCGGTGGCGTCCTCGCGCCGGTCGAACAGCACGTCCTCGACCAGCTCGAGCAGATCCGCCGGGATCTCCTCGTAGACCGCGAGCTGACCGGCGTTCACGATGCCCATGTCCAGCCCCGCCCGCACGGCGTGGAACAGGAACGCCGAATGCATCGCCTCACGCACGACTTCGTTGCCGCGGAAGGAGAACGACAGGTTCGAGATGCCGCCGCTCGTGCGCGCCCCCGGGCACCGCTGCTTGATCAGCGGCAACGACTCGATGAAGGCCTTCGCGTACCCGTTGTGCTCCGCTATCCCGGTCGCGACCGCGAGCACGTTCGGGTCGAACACGATGTCCTCGGGGTCGAACCCGGCCTCGCGAGTCAGCAGATCGTACGCGCGGCCGCAGATCTCGACCTTGCGCTCGGTGGTGTCGGCCTGGCCCTGCTCGTCGAAGGCCATGACGACGACACCCGCGCCGTAGCCGCGCACCCGGCGGGCCTGGCGCAGGAACTGCTCCTCGCCCTCCTTAAGGCTGATCGAGTTGACCACTCCCTTGCCCTGCACGCATTTGAGCCCGGCCTCCAGCACGCTCCAGCGCGAGCTGTCGATCATGATCGGGATGCGCGCGACCTCGGGCTCGGTCGCGATCAGGTTCAGGAACGTCGTCATCGCCTGCTCGGACTCGAGCAGATCGGCGTCCATGTTGACGTCGAGCAGGTTCGCCCCGCCGCGCACCTGGTCCAGCGCGACGCCGACGGCCGCCTGGTAGTCATCGGCCTCGATGAGCCGCCGGAACCGCGCGGAGCCGGTCACGTTGGTGCGCTCACCGATCATGACGAATCCGGTGTCGGCGCCGATCTCGAACGGCTCCAGGCCGCTGAACCGGGTGTGCGCGCGCGGCGGCGGAACGGCGCGGGGGGCGGCGCCGGACACCGCTTCGGCGATCTTCGCGATGTGCCCGGGGTCCGTGCCGCAGCAGCCGCCGACGATGTTGACCAGCCCGGCGCCGGCGAACTCGGCGAGCAGGCCCGCCGTCTCGTCCGGGGTCTGGTCGTAACCGCCGAACGCGTTGGGCAGCCCGGCGTTGGGGTGGGACGCGACGTAGGTGCCGGCCAGCCGGGACAGCTGCTCGACATGGGGGCGCATCTCCGCCGCTCCGAGCGAGCAGTTCACGCCGACGACCAGCGGCCGCGCATGCTCGATCGAACTCCAGAACGCCTCGACGGTCTGCCCGGACAGCGTGCGGCCCGACCGGTCGACGATCGTCACCGAGATCCAGAGCGGCAGGTGCGGCGCCGTCTCGCGGGCGGCGGCGATCGCGGCCTTCGCGTTGAGCGTGTCGAAGATCGTCTCGATGAGCAGCAGGTCGACCCCGCCATCGGCGAGCGCGGCGATCTGCTCGGCGTAGGCGTCGCGGACCTCGTCGAAGCTCACCGCGCGGAAGGCCGGCTCATCGACCTTCGGCGACAGCGACAGCGTCACGTTGAGCGGGCCGATCGACCCGGCGACCACCTTCCCGCCGGCTTCGTCGGCCGCCTGGCGGGCCAGCTTCGCGCCCTGCAGGTTCATCTCGCGGACCAGGTGAGCCAGCCCGTAGTCGGCCTGACCGATACTGGTCGCGGTGAACGTGTTCGTCGTGGTGATGTCCGCGCCCGCGGCCAGGTAGCGGCGGTGCACGTCGAGGATGAGGTCGGGGCGGGTGAGGTTGAGCAGGTCCGGATCGCCGGTGACGTCACGCGGATGATCCGCGACCGCCTCGCCGTGGTAGTCGGCCGGGGTGAGACCCGCGGACTGCAGCATCGTGCCCCATGCGCCGTCGAGCACGGCGACTCGCTGGTCCAGGATCTCTCGCAGCGCCGCAACGGTGTCCACCGGCAACCTCCCGTTCTGCTGGGAGGCGCCCTTGGTGCGGTTTCGGAAAGCGGCCGAGCGTGGCGGACCCAGGTCCGTTGCAGCGCCTCTCGGCCTCCCCCGAGCCTATGGGAAACCGCCCGCGCGCACCAGCCATCCGTGGCGCATTGCTACCTTCTCCGCATGGGGGAACCCGTGGTGGAGATCTACACCGACGGCGCCTGCAGCGGAAATCCGGGGCCCGGCGGCTGGGGTGCCGTGCTGCGGTACGGCGAGCACGAGCGGGACCTGCACGGCGGCGACGCCGGCCCGACGACGAACAACCGCATGGAACTCACGGCCGCGATCCAGGCGCTGGAAACGCTGAAGCGGCCGTCGGCGGTGCGGCTCTACACCGACAGCAGCTACCTGCGCAACGGCGTGCTCAGCTGGATGGCCGGCTGGAAGCGCAACGGCTGGCGCACCAGCACGAAGAGCCCGGTGAAGAACGAGGACCTGTGGCGCAGGCTGGATGCCGCCACCCAGCGGCACGAGATCGAATGGCACTGGGTCAAGGGACACGCGGGGCATCCGGAGAACGAACGCGCCGACCGGCTCGCGGTGCTAGGCGTGCGCGAGGCCACGACGCCCGTGACCCAGCAGTAGCACCTCAGCGCTTCAACACGATTCCCCGCACGTACGCGGCCTGCCCGGCGTGCTGCAGGTCGTCGGACAGCACACTGACCAGGCGCACGCCGAGGCTGACCGGCGGATCCCACGCCTCGTCGACGATCCGGTCCAGCTGCGACTCCTTCAGCCCCGACAGCCACGCGACGGTCTGGTCGTGCACGGCGTCGTGATAGCCGGTCAGCAGGTTCGCCGGGGCGCGCACCGAGGCGACCTCCTTCGCGCTGTGGCCGTAGCCGGTCGCGCCCTCGCCGAACGGCAGCCCGAAGCGCTCGTACCAGCCCTTTTCGGTCCAGACTTGAGGAGCGTCCTCGAGATCGGCGAGGTGGTCGTCCTGGACGCGGGTCAGATGCCAGACCAGCCAGGCGATCGTGTTCGCTCCCCCGGCGGGAGCTTCGGCGAGCCGGTCCTCGTCGAGCCCCCGCACGGCGGCGTGCACGGCCCGCTGGACCCTGTCGAAGCCGTCGATGACGAGATCCGAGACAGCGCTCATGATGCCCACGCTAGCGCCTGCCGATCAGGCCCGCCGCGAACAACCGCACGACCACCGGCGTGGCCGAGGCAATGTGCGATACCGACCAATCTTGCCGTCCAGCCGGTCGGATTCCGTCAGGAGGCGGTCAAGGGCAGGCGCGTTCCAGGAAACCGGTCAGCGCAGCGCTTTCGAGCAGCGCACCACGCCCTGCGGGCCGGTTGCCGACTCGCTGACCGTGGTGCCGTCGACGAGGATCCGGCAGCCGAGCCCGCCGGTGCCGGCATCGCGCGCGGTGAGGGTGAAGTACTGGTCGCTGCCCGCGGTGCTCGTGTTCCGCACGGAAACCGACCACGGCAGGGCCGCTTCGGCGACCTGCTCGATGCCGGCGCCCTGCCTGCCGACGTAGGTGATGGCGAGCGCGCTGCCGGTGCCGGTGAGCTCGTAGGTGACCAGGTGCACGACGGCAGCCGGCGCGGGCGGGGCCGCCGGGCTGGCCCCGCTGAGGTTCGCCGGTGCGGGCGCACCGGAACGCTGCGCCGTGACCACCGCGGTCACCAGCCCGATCGCGAGCACCGCGCTCAACCCGGCCAGCAGCACGAACGTGCCCGACCGTGGCCTCCGCCGAGCGTGGCCCGCCGCGGGAAAACCACCCATGACAGGGTCTTCTCTCCGACTCATCGCACTTCCATCGAGCGCGTCAACTACTACTCGGCAGAAGAGCATGAATCGTTACCAGGATGATCCCGACCGTGTCCTTTTCACTCGCACGGGGGAAGACGATCGGGTTACCCGGTCCGATCGTCGATCTCGGCCTCGGCCACACCGGGCTGGTCCCGCGGGCACGCGCCGCCACCGGGTCGGACCCGTCCCCGTCGGGCTCCTGGCGTTCGGTGACCGCATGCTCCGCCGAACGCCGCCGTCACCACGACCGCGAAGCCCCATCAGGCCGCGGCGCGGCGCCGGGCGGTGAGCGGCCCCCGGTCCAAAGTAGACCGGCGGCGGCATCCGGGACGCTATTCTTCCTGGCAGGGCGGCGTCGAGGCGGCCCGGGAAGGGGGTCACCGTGCCGACCATCACCGACGTGGCCCGGCGGGCCGGCGTCTCCACGGCGACCGTTTCCAGGACGCTCAACGGGAAATCCACAGTGGACCCGATGCTGGCCGGCCGGGTTCGCGAGGCGGCCGAAGAACTGGGCTACCACCCCAACGGGCTGGCCAGGAACCTGCGGCGCCAGGAGACCGCGGTGCTCGCGCTGATCATCTCCGACGTGGAGAACCCGTTCTTCACGGCGATCGCCCGCGGCGTCGAGGACACCGCGCAGACCGCGGGCTACTCCGTGGTGCTGTGCAACTCCGACGAGAACCCGGAGAAGGAACGCCGCTACATCGATATCGCACTGCAGGAACGCGTCGCCGGCGTGGTGCTCTCGCCGACCGACGCCTCGTCGAGCATCGCGCGGTTGCGCGGCACCCCGGTGGTCGCGGTCGACCGCCCGCTGAGCGACTGCGACCAGGTGCTCGTCGACTCGCGCCGCGCCGCCCGGGAAGCCACCGAGCACCTCATCGGCAACGGGTACGCGCGGATCGGCTGCATCACCGGGCCCACCGGGGTGCGCACAGCCGACGACCGGCTCGCTGGGTATCGCGACGCCGTCGGCGGCGCTTCACCGCTCGAACGCCGAGCCGAGTACCGCGCGGGCGGGGGCCGGCGCGCGGCCGAGGAACTGCTGGCCTGTTCACCGGACGCGCTGCTCGTCGGGAACAGCTCGATGGCGGTCGGCGTGCTGGAGGCGCTCGGCAAGGCGGGCCTGCGGTCCGGCCGCGACGTCGGCGTGGTCGCCTTCGACGACGCGCCGTGGGCGACGCTCATCGACCCGCCGCTCACCGTCATCGCGCAGCCGGCCCGCGAGATCGGCGCGGAGGCGGCTCGCCTGCTACTCGCCCGGATCGCCGAGCCGGACCGGCCGCCGGTGGCCACGACGCTTCGGGCGCACCTCATCGAGCGGGGCAGCAGCCGAAAGTAGAGCGCACGCGACCGCACGGGCGTGCTAGTCTAGGCGCATGACGGTGGCACTGAAGGACGTGCTGGCGAGGGCAGGGCTGCGGATCGACGCCGCGGAGTTCCTGCATCTCGTCGAGGACGAGGCGCGCCGGCTCGTGCCGCCGAACCCCGAACCGGCGCATTTCTTCACGCCCGCCCAGCGGCAGGCGCTCGGAGAGGTCGGCCTCGACCTCTCGCCGTACCAGGAGGACGAGCCCGACTACCGGGCCCGCTCGGTCGCCGCGCAGGCGGTGCTGGCTGAGTCCGCGCTCACCGTCGCCGACGCGGCGCGCCTGCTGGGGGTCGACCCGAGCCGCGTCCGGCACCGGCTCGCCGCGCGGCGGCTGGCCGGCTGGAAGGACCACACCGGCTGGCGGCTGCCCGCCTGGCAGTTCGCCCGGGACGGCGTGCTGCCGGGGCTCGACGCGGTGCTGGCCGCCGTGCCCGAAGGCGAGCCGGCGCTCGCCGTCGCCGCGTTCATGAGCCGCAGGCAGGATGATCTGGTCCTCGCGGGCGAGCCGGTCACGCCCCGCGAGTGGCTGCTGGCCGGCGGCGACCCGCGGCCCGTCGCCGCGCTCGCGAGCACCCTGGGCACGGCGTTCTGAGACGGTAGATGGCCCGCCTTCCCCCGCCGCCCGACCGTGCCGTGCTGGTCGGCGAACTGCATGACGAGGACATCGTCGCGGTGCATCCCGCCACCCGCCTGGTCCGCATCTTCAGCGCGCACGGCGACCACCCGCAGCAGTGGAACTCCTTCCGCCACACCGGTCCCCTGCCGCACGGGCGGTTCGACCCGCAACGACCGGGGCATCGCGGCGCTCCGGTGCACGACCCCGGCAACGGGGTCGTCTACTTCGGACTGTCGGTGCGCACCAGCGTCGCCGAAGTGTTCCAGACGACGTCCGTTGTGGACCGGCGGAGCCGCGGCCCCCGGCTGGTGGTGGTGCGCCCGACCCGGACGTTGCGGTTGCTGGACCTGTCGGGGCTGTGGCCGACGCGTGTCGGCGCCTCGCAGGAGATTTCCAGCGGCCCCAAGCAGACCACGCAGGCCTGGGCCCGCGCGATCCGCGAAGCGTTCGTCGATCTCGACGGGCTGTGGTACCGCTCCTCGATGGACGGCGGCGGGCCCGCGGTCTGTCTGTGGAACCCGCCGGCGGGCGAGGCGCTGCCCGGGGAACCGGATGTGCTGCTGCCGCTGGACCATCCCGGCCTCGACATCCCGCTCGGCCGGGTGTGCGAGCAGCTGAACTACGTCCTGCTCTCCTGAAGCGCCCGCGAGTAGCGGATCTCCGGCACCCGCTCACCGTTGATCTCCAGCTCCTGTTCGCGCTCGTCACAGGTCCAGCCGTGCGATTCGTAGAACCGCCGCGAGGGCGCGTTGCCGCGGAGCACCCACAGCACGGCGTGCCGGAAGCCGTGCGCCGCGAGGTGGCCCAGCGACGCCTGGTGCACGGCGTGCCCCGCGCCGGTGCCACGCCGGCGCGGGTCCGCGTAGATCGCGCACAGCTCGGCCGTCGGTTGGACCGGATGGCGATCGGCTTCGTTGCGCACGGCCGAAACGAAGGCGTACGCGCGGATCACCGAGCCGGCGTCGATCGCGACGAACATCGCCGCGGGCTCGGCGTGCGCGCGCAGCCCGGTCGCCCAGCGCTCGCGCAGCGTCTCGTACCGCATCGCGTCGAGGTACTCGTCCGATATCAGCCCCCGGTACGCCGCTCGCCAGCCGTCGATGTTGATCTCCGCGATCCGGCCTGCGTCGGCCGGCACGGCGCAGCGGACGATCCACTCAGCCAAGGTGACGCGACCACCATTCCAGTACCGCCTCGAACCGCTGGACACGGTGCCGCGGCCTGCCCGAGCGGCTCAGCTCGTGCCCTTCGCCGGGGAACAGCAGCATCTCCACGTCCGCCCCGCCGCGTTTGAGCGCCACGTAGAACCGTTGCGCCTGTTCAACCGGGCAGCGCCAGTCGTGTTCGGAATGCACCACCATGAACGGGATGCTCACCCGGTCGGCGTAACTCAGCGGGCTGCGATCGAGCTGGGTCTCCAGGTCGCTGCCGATGTAGGCCTCGACGAACCACCAGCCGATGTCCGAGCTGCCGGCCATCGAGTCCCAGGCGTTGACGGCGCGCTCGCTCCACGCGGCGCGAAAGCGCTCACCGTGGTGCGAGGCGAGCCAGCTGGTCATGAACCCGCCGTAGGAACCGCCCATGACGCCGACCCGCGAGGAGTCGAGCCCGGGCCGCTCGAGCGCCGAATCCAGCAGTGCCAGCAGATCTTCGACGTCGACCGTGCCGAGGGCGCGCACGATCGCCCGGCCGTGGCTCTGCCCGTAGCCGGCCGAACCGCGCGGGTTCGCGAGCACGACGGCGTACCCCGCCGAGGCGTACACCTGCGCCTCGTCGAACAGCCCCCAGTCGTAGGCCGCGAAGGGCCCGCCATGCACGACCAGCAGGACCGGATGCGGGCCATCGCCCTCGGGTTCGAGCAACCAGCCATGCACCGGGTACCCGTCCGGCGCCGTCGCCGTCAGCTCCTGCGGCGTCCGGATTCCCTTTTCCCGCAACGGTTTCGACCAGTCGGTCAGGACCCGCTCCGGGCCCCCCGAGAGCAGCACCACGTCACCGGCACTGTCCGGGCGCGCGAGCACGGCCGCGATCCGGTCCCCGTCCACCGCGAAGGACCGCACCGCCGCGCGCTCCCCCGCGAGCACGGCGAGCTTGTCCAGCGGCACGTCCTCGCCGTCCCGCGGCACCGCCCGCAGTTCGACCGCCCCGCGGTTCAGCACGGCCACCAGCACCTGGTCGCCGAACACGCCCGGCGCCCCGGCCCCGGCGAAGACGTGCACCGACTCGGCGTCGGTCAGGCGGACGGGCGCCCCGCCGGACAGCGGCGCCGACCACAGGCCGGGGTTGCGAGCTTCCGCGTAAGGCCAGGTGAACTCGCCACCGATGTACCAGACCGTGTCCTCGCCGACGGCCACCTTCTCCACGTTTCCGGCGCTGCGGACCAGGAGCCGGGGCTCTCCCCCGGTGGCTGGAACGGCGTAGAGGTCGGTCTCCTCGGTCTGTGCCGCACCCCAGTCGCGCGGCGCGACGACCAGGATCGTCTCGCCGTCCGGCGTCCAGACGGGCTCGGACACGTCCACCCGGTCATCGGTGAGCGGGGTGAGCTCCCCGGCGGGCTCGACCGCGTCCACGACGAACAGCCGTTGCGGCCGGTCGCGCAGGAAGCCGACGTTGTCCAGCCGGTAGTCGAACCGCGTGATCCGCCTCGGCGCCTCCTCGGCCGGTTCGATCTTCTCGCCGTCCGCCGGCACGCCGTAGCGCCCGGGCTGGGGAACCCTCGCGGTGAAGGCGATCCGGCGCGAGTCCGGCGCCCACACCGCGACGCCGGCCCCGAGCGGGAGGTCGGTCAGCCGCCGCGCGTCACCGCCGCCGGTGGGCATCACGTGAAGCTGGGGCGAGGCCTTCGCGTCAGCGGCCCGCAGGAACGCGACCCACCGCCCGTCGGGCGAGATGACCGGCGCGGAGTCCCGCTCGCCGTGGGTCCACGGGGTGACGCTCGCGTCGAAGCCGACCCGCCACAGGCCTCCGCGGTAGGAGTTGGACTCCACGTCAGGAGCCGCGACGGCGGTGAGCAGCAGTTCCCCGTTCAGCGAAGGCGTACCGGGGATGGACAGCAGTTCGATGTCGGAGGGGCGCATGCCCAGGACATTACTGGGCCGCGGCCGCTTCCCTGGCGGAATCCCGTTTGCTCTTGGCGATACTCGCGAGTGTCGTGATCGTGAGCACGGCGACGATGATCCCGAGCGAGATCCAGTTGTTGACGTCCAGCCAGGCGGGCGCCACGTGGTACTCGTGCAGCGCGTGCACCACCAGCTTCAGCCCGATGAACCCGAGGATCACCGCGAGCCCGTAGGACAGGTACACCAGCTTGTTCACCAGACCGCCGAGCAGGAAGAACAGCTGCCGCAACCCCATCAGCGCGAACGCGTTGGCCGTGAAGACGAGGAACGCCTCCTGCGTGATACCGAAGATCGCCGGGATCGAGTCGACCGCGAAGAGCAGGTCGGCGCTGCCGATCGCGACGATCACCAGGAACATCGGCGTCATCATCCGCCTGCCCCGGCGCTTGACGAACATCCGGTGCCCGTCGTAGCCGTCGCTGACCGGGTAGATCTTGCGCGCCAGGCGGGTCACCGCGTTCTCGTGGTATTCCGCCTCGTGCTCGTCCTTCTGGCGCAGCATGCTGACCGCCGTCCACAGCAGGACCGCGCCGAACGCGAAGAACACCCACACGAACTGGGCGATGAGCGCGGCCCCGATCGCGATGAACACGCTGCGCATGGCCAGCGCGAGCAGGATCCCGACGAGCAGCACCCGGTGCTGGTGGATCAGCGGCACCTTGAACGAAGCCATGATCACCATGAAGATGAACAGGTTGTCCACCGAGAGCGAGTATTCGGTGATGTACCCGGTGAAGAACTCGACCCCCGGGTCATGCCCGGCGAAGATCCACACGCCGGCCCCGAACACCGCCGCGCACGCCACGTAGAACACGACCCACCTCGCCGCCTCGCGAGTGGTCACCTCGTGAGGTTTGCGGTCGACGATCACCAGATCGATCGCGATCAGGAGGAGCAGCCCGGCGACGGTCGCGAGCCACACCCAGACGGGGACGTTCATCTACGAAAAACCTCCGGTTAGCGCGCACAGCAGCTAGCCGGAGGTCTCTTCCACCGGTTCGGGAACCGGCCGGCGGTACCGGGGATCCCGCAGGATCGCCGTGCTGACGACACCGCCGCGAAGGAATACTCCCCTCCACGTACCCCTTCATCATGTCGGATGACCGGGCGGAACGCCAGCTTAGGGTCGGCTATGTCGCGCGAAGCGCGCCCGTTGAGGGTGGTGGTGGGCCGGCGGGTGGGCCTTGTCACCGCGAGGGGGCACCGCGCTGGGGAGTTCTCAGGAAACTTGCCATACCGTTTCGGGGTGCCCCGCATTCCGCTCCCGCGAACCCGCCGCGGCCGGCTGCTGACCCTCGGCGTGATCGTGGTGATCCTCGCCGCCGTCGCCGCCGTCTGGGCGACCTCCGGCCGCGGCCCCACCCCCGTCGCCAGCCAGAGCGCCATGATCGACGTGCCCGCCGCCCCGGGTTCGGCCGACCAGGTGCGCCTGGACACGACCTTGTACCTCCCGGCGCACACCCCGGCGCCCGCGCTCCTGCTGCCGCACGGGTTCGGCGCCGACAAGACGAGCGTCGCGGGCGCGGCTCAGGAACTGGCGCGGCGCGGATTCGTCGTGCTCACCTGGTCCGCCCGCGGGTTCGGGCACAGCACCGGGCAGATCGGGCTGAACGACCCGGACCTCGAAGTGGCCGACGCGTCCCATCTCGTCGACTACCTCGCGAAGCGGCCCGAGATACGCCTCGACGGCCCGGGCGATCCCCGGGTCGGCGTCGTCGGCGCCTCCTACGGTGGCGCGCTCGCGCTGCTGCTCGCCGGGTACGACAAGCGGATCGACGCGATCGCACCGGAGATCACCTACAACAGCCTCGCGCAGGGGCTGGTGCCGAACGACGCGAGCACGACCGCGCCGCCCGCCGCCACCCCGGCAGCGGGCGCGTTCGCCCCGGACGGGGTGTTCAAACGGTCCTGGGCGGGGATCCTGTTCTCCGCCGGCTCGTCGACCGCCCGCGGTTCGGGTGGGCTCGGCGCCGAGGCACCCGAACCGGGCCAGGAGACCAGCGGCACCAGCAGCGGCGGCACCGGCGGGGGTGCGGCGGCGGGCGCGCTCCCGTCCGCCGACAGCGTCTGCGGCCGGTTCACCGCCCAGATCTGCAACGCCTACACCGAACTCGCCACGACCGGCCGCGTCACGCCGGCGACCGTGGACCTGTTGCGGCGGCTGTCCCCCGCCTCCGTGACGAACCGGATCACCGCGCCGACGCTGCTCGTGCAGGGTGAGGACGACACGCTGTTCGGGCTCGACCAGTCCGACGCGACCGCCCGCCAGATCACCGCGGCCGGGGGCAGGGTGCAGCAGATCTGGTACGCGGGCGGGCACGACGGCGGGCAGCCGGGGCCGCAGTTGCGGGCGAAGGTCGCGGACTGGCTGTGGTTCCAGCTCACCGGCGAAGGCAGCAACCCGGTCACCGGGTTCTCCTACGACGTCCAGGGTTCGCTGCGTGCCTCGGGCGCGCCTTCGGTACGGATCCTCAACGCACCGGACTACCCCGGGCTCGGCCGCGACGAAACGCAGCGGAAAGCCCTCGCGCTGAACGGGAAGGCGCAGCCGATCGTCAACCCGCCGGGCGGGGTGCCGGCCGCGGTCAGCGGGATCCCGGGGCTCAACGGGCTTGCCGGGTCCTCCCGCGTCACGGGGCTGTTCGGCATCGACCCGCCCGGGCAGTCCGCCCGGTTCACCACCGCGCCCGTGGACTCGCAACTGCTCGTCGCCGGATCGTCGACGATCCGGCTGCACGTCGCGGGCACGACGCCGGAGGCGGTGCTGTTCGTCAAGCTCTACGACGTCTCCCCGGACGGGACCCGCTCGCTGCCGGCGAACGCGGTCGCGCCAGTCCGGGTACCGCTCACCGGCGGGTCGGCCGACGTGACCGTGACCCTCGCCGGGATCGTGCACCCGATCGAATCCGGGCATGCACTGCAGGTCGTGGTCACCACGACGGACCAGTCGTACTGGACCCCGATTTCCCCGGCGGCGTACCAGGTTTCGATCGACGGCGGGCTGTCGGTGCCGGTCATCCCGGGCAGCGCGGTCGGCGGGGGCTGGCCGCTCGGCAACGCGCTGGCGATCGCGGGCGTCCTCGTCGCCGCTCTCGCCGTCTCGATCTTCGCCGCGGTGCGCCGCAGGCGCGCGCACCGGACGGATCCGGCGCTCGCGGAGGTTCCGCTGGTGATCGAGGATCTCACGAAGGCCTATCCCGGCGGGCTGACCGCCGTGCGCGATCTGTCGTTCCGGGTCGAACCTGGCCAGGTTCTCGGCCTGCTCGGGCCGAACGGCGCGGGCAAGACGACGACGCTGCGCATGCTGATGGGCCTCATCACGCCGACGTCCGGGCAGATCAGGGTGTTCGGCCACGAAGTCCGTCCCGGCGCGCCGGTGCTGTCCCGTATCGGGTCCTTTGTGGAGGGTTCGGGTTTCCTGCCGCACCTGTCCGGTGAGCTCAACCTGCGGCTGTACTGGGACGCGACGGGACGCCCCGCGGACAAGGCGCATTTCGCCGAGGCGCTGGAGATCGCGGGGCTGGGCAACGCGGTGCACCGCAAGGTGCGCACCTACAGCCAGGGCATGCGGCAGCGGCTCGCGATCGCGCAGGCGATGCTCGGGCTGCCGGAACTGCTCGTCCTCGACGAACCCACCAACGGGCTCGACCCGCCGCAGATCCACCAGATGCGCGAGGTGCTGCGACGGTACGCCGCGACCGGGCGCACCGTGCTGGTATCGAGCCACCTGCTGGCCGAGGTCGAGCAGACCTGCACGCATGTGGTGGTCATGCACCGCGGCCGCCTGGTCGCCTCCGGTGAGGTCGGCGACATCGCGGCGGCGGGCGGCGAGGCGACCTTCCGGGTCGACGACGCGGAGACCGCGGCGGCCGCGCTGCGCTCGGTCGGCGGAGTGTCCGAAGTGGACGTCGAAGGCGACCTCGTGCACGCCGATCTGGACGGGTTGCCCCGCGCGGAAGCGGTGGCGGCACTGGTCCGGGCGGGGGTCGCGGTCGAGCAGGCCGGGCCGCGGCGACGACTGGAAGACGCTTTCCTGCGATTGGTGGACGGGGAATGACCGAGAATGGGGTGCACACCGATCCGGCGGCGCTCGACGAGCTGACCGAGGCGGCGCGGCACGAACATGCGGAGACCGGCGCGGACGGCGGCGTCGCCGGGTACCGGGCGTCCCGCACGCTCGGGCTCGGGGTGGAGCTGCGCCGCCAGCTCCGCCGCCGGCGCACCCAGCTCGTGCTCGGGTTCGTCGTGCTGCTGCCGTTCATCCTGGTGATCGCTTTCCAGATCGGGCAGTCCAACCCGAACCGGCGCTCGGGCGGGTTCGTCGACCTGGCCACCGCGAGCGCGCCGAACTTCGTGGTGCTCGCGCTGTTCGTCTCCGGCGGGTTCCTGCTGCCCACGATCATCGCGCTGTTCTTCGGGGACACGATCGCGAGCGAGGCGTCCTGGTCGAGCCTGAAGTACCTGCTGGCGATCCCGGTGCCGCGGCACCGGGTGCTGCGGCAGAAGGCGATCGCGTCGGCGCTGCTTTCCTTGCTGGCACTGGTGTTGCTGCCGCTGGTCTCGCTCGGGGTGGGGCTCGCCTGGTACGGCGCCGGCGACGCGGTCAGCCCGACCGGCGACGCGATCCCGTTCGGCCAGAGCCTGCTGGTGCTCGCGGCGAGCACGGTGTACATCGTGATCCAGCTGGCCTGGGTGGCGGGCCTGGCGCTGCTGCTGAGCGTGTCGACCGACGCCCCGCTCGGCGCGGTCGGCGGGGCGGTGCTGGCCGCGATCCTTTCGCAGATCCTGGATCAGATCACCGCGCTGGGCAGCCTGCGCAACTATCTGCCGACGCACTACTCCTACGCGTGGATCGACCTGATCGCGAACGACATCGACTGGACGAACATGGCCGCGGGCGTGCTTTCGGCGGTCATCTACGCGACGGTGCTCTCGCTGCTGGCCGCGCGCAGGTTCGCGACGAAGGACATCACGAGCTGACATACTTCCCGGCATGAACGCCGTCGAGGTCGCGCATCCGCCCGCCGCGGTGGTACGCGTGCTCAACCGTGTGGTCCTGCTCGCGACGCGCACGCCGCTGCGGAGGCCGGTCACCAAGGCGATCCTCGTGCTGCGGTTCACCGGCCGCAGGACCGGGCGCCGCTACGACATTCCCGTCACCGCGCACCGCGGCGAGGATTCGCTGATGGTGCTGACGGGCGCGCCATGGCGGCTGAACTTCCGCGGCGGGCGCGATCTCGACGTGACCCTCGACGGCCGGACGGCGCCGATGCGGGGAGTGCTGGTCGAGCACGCACGGACGGTCGCGGAGACCTATGCACAGCGGATCGCCGAACTCGGCCCGCGGCAGGGGCCGCGGCAGCTCGGCCTCAAGATCACCGTGCCACGGGCGCCGACGCTCGGCGAGCTGGTGGCGGCGGTCGAACGGGAGCACCTGTCGATCATCTGGCTCCGGCCCCGAAAAGGGTAAACTCGACATTTCCCTTCCCCGCGGCCGAGGAGGTGCCGTATGCCTCGTCCGGTCCACTTCGAGATCCACGCCTCGGACCCGGAACGCGCGATCACGTTCTACACCGCCGTTTTCGACTGGTCCTTCGAGCGCTGGGGCACCAACCCGTACTGGCTGATCAGCACCGGTGACGGTCCGGGGATCGACGGCGGGCTCGTCCCGCGGCAGGGCCCGGCACCCACCGACAACGCCCCCGTGAACGCGTACCCGAGCACGATGGAGGTGCCGGACATCGACGTCGCGGTGCGGCGTGTGCAGCAGGCCGGCGGCACGGTGATCGTGCCGAAGACCCCCATGCCCGGGGTGGGCTGGCTCGTGTACTGCACGGACACCGAGGGCAACATCTTCGGCATGCTGGAGAACGACGCGAGCGCGGAGTAACGCCCTGACCAGGGGCGCGGCAAATTGTCGGTGGGTGGGCCTACCCTGGTTCCCGTGGCCTTCGCAACCGAATACCCCGTGCTCGCCCAGTCGGAGTTCCGCCCTGTCTCGGAGATCCCCCGGACCGGCGGCCGGTTCGAGGTGGTCAGCGAGTACCAGCCCGCCGGCGACCAGCCGGCGGCCATCGACGAGCTCGAGCGCCGGATCAAGGCGGGCGAGAAGGACGTCGTACTGCTGGGCGCCACCGGCACCGGCAAGTCGGCCACCACGGCGTGGCTGATCGAGCGGGTCCAGCGGCCCACCCTCGTCATGGCGCCGAACAAGACCCTCGCCGCCCAGCTGGCCAACGAGCTGCGCGAACTGTTCCCGCACAACGCGGTCGAGTACTTCGTCAGCTACTACGACTACTACCAGCCCGAGGCGTACATCGCGCAGACGGACACCTACATCGAGAAGGACTCGTCGATCAACGACGACGTGGAGCGCCTGCGGCACTCCGCGACGATGAACCTGCTCTCGCGCCGGGATGTCATCGTGGTCGCCTCGGTGTCGTGCATCTACGGCCTGGGCACGCCGCAGTCCTACCTCGACCGCTCGAGCGAGCTCGCGGTCGGCGCCGAGGTGGACCGGGACCTGTTCCTGCGCGCGCTGGTGGACGTGCAGTACACGCGCAACGACGTCGCGTTCGCGCGCGGCACGTTCCGGGTCCGCGGTGACACGGTGGAGATCATCCCGGCGTACGAGGAGCTCGCGATCCGCGTGGAGTTCTTCGGCGACGAGATCGACAAGCTGTACTACCTGCACCCGCTCACCGGGGAGGTCGTGCGTGAGGTGGACGAGGTCCGGATCTTCCCTGCCACCCACTACGTCGCCGGCCCGGAGCGGATGGAGAAGGCGATCCAGGGCATCGAGAAGGAGCTGGAGGAGCAGCTGGCGCAGCTCGAGAAGCAAGGCAAGCTGCTGGAGGCGCAGCGGTTGCGCATGCGCACGGCGTACGACGTCGAGATGATGCGCCAGGTCGGGTTCTGCTCCGGCATCGAGAACTACTCGCGGCATATCGACGGCCGCGGGCCGGGGACGCCGCCGGCCACGCTGCTGGACTACTTCCCGGACGACTTCCTGCTGGTGATCGACGAGTCGCACCAGACCGTGCCGCAGATCGGCGGCATGTACGAGGGCGACATGTCCCGCAAGCGGAACCTGGTGGAGTACGGTTTCCGGCTCCCGAGCGCCACCGACAACCGGCCGCTGACCTGGGAGGAGTTCTCCGAGCGGATCGGCCAGACGGTCTACCTGTCGGCCACGCCGGGCCCGTACGAGATGGGGCAGACCGGTGGCGAGTTCGTCGAGCAGGTCATCCGCCCGACGGGCCTGGTAGACCCGAAGGTCGTGGTGAAGCCGACCGAGGGGCAGATCGACGATCTGGTGCACGAGATCCGCGAGCGGGCCGAGAAGGACGAGCGGGTCCTGGTCACCACGCTGACCAAGAAGATGGCCGAAGACCTCACGGACTACCTGCTGGAGCTGGGCATCCGGGTGCGGTACCTGCATTCGGAGGTGGACACGCTGCGCCGGGTCGAGCTCTTACGACAGCTGCGCTCGGGCGATTTCGACGTGCTGGTCGGCATCAACCTGCTGCGTGAAGGTCTGGACCTGCCGGAGGTGTCGCTGGTGGCGATACTCGACGCGGACAAGGAAGGCTTCCTGCGCAGTGGCACGTCGCTGATCCAGACGATCGGGCGCGCGGCGCGGAACGTGTCCGGTGAGGTCCACATGTACGCGGACAAGATCACCGAGTCGATGCAGTACGCGATCGACGAGACCAACCGCCGCCGCGCGAAGCAGGTCGCGTACAACGAAGAGCGCGGGCTCGACCCGCAGCCGCTACGGAAGAAGATCGCCGACATCCTGGACCGGGTGTACACCGAGGCCGAGGATTCCGATCGCGAGGTCGGGGTCGGCGGTTCGGGCCGGAACGTCTCACGCGGCAAGAAGCCCGAGCAGGGCGGTGGCGGGCGCTCGTCCGGTGTGCTCGTCGACCGTGACGTGTCGGGCATGCCGCGGGCGGAGCTGGCGGACCTGATCCAGTCGATGACCGATCAGATGATGCAGGCCGCCCGGGACCTGCAGTTCGAGCTGGCCGCCCGGCTGCGGGACGAGATCGCCGATCTGAAGAAGGAGCTGCGCGGGATGGACGCGGCGGGTATCAGGTAACCGGAATACTGTGCCGTTCGTTGCCAATCCGACGGCAGTCACGGCGGACATGGGTGTCTGTGACCAGGTCGGCTGCGGACCGTGTCCGCCTACTTTCGGTCGGATTGGCAACAGCCGACCTCAGGCCGCCGATCGGCTCACGCGGTCAGCGCGCCGTACTGGCGCCTGGCCTGCCGTGCCAGGCAGGCCTCGCACGGCATCCCGCAGACGCCGTTCAGCACCTCGGCCTGCGCGGGCGCGATGACCTCGCCGCAGACGGCGGTCAGTTCACTGGGGATGGGGCCCTCGGCGGGCAACGGGACGAGGTGACTGACCCGCCTGCGCTCACCCACCACGCCACGGCGCAGGCGGATGACCGCCACCAACTCTGCCGGCTGCGCGTGGATGACGTTCCCCATGAGGACAGCGTAAACCGGAATAATCGCGTTCGCTTCGTGCCAACGGCCCAACGATCACCCATACGACTGGTGTGAAAGACCGAAACTATCGGCCGTATGACTGTTCGCGCAGGTACTGTGCGGTCCGTTGCCGATCCGGCCACGGTCACGGCTGTCCAGCTTGCGTCGCAACGGTTTACACGTAGTTCGGGTCTGCCCGCTTTGGCCGGATCCGTACCGGTCGTCAGCGCGCGATCAGCACGGCGGGGCCCAGCCGCTGGCACACCTTGAGCGCGAGTTCGACATCAAGACGATTATCGGTCACCGCCCGGCCCAGCGTTTCCTCCGCCTTGCGCACCCGGTACTGGACCGAGTTCTTGTGCATCGTCAGCTTCGCGGCCGCGGCCGTGTAGCTCCCGCCGGTCGCGAGGAACACCAGCAGCGTCTCTCGCAGCCGTTCGTGCTGCTCATCGTCGGTGGCGAGGGCGCCGAGGATGTCGGAGACCCAGCTACGGGTCGCGGGCAGGTCCGAGGTCATCAGCGCGATCGCCCCGACGTCGCGGAAGGTCAGGGCCCGCTCGCACTGGTCCCCCGCCGCGGTGGACAGCGCGTGCACCCGGCCGGCCTGCCGGTGGCTGCGCCGGAAACCGTCGATCCCGTCGGCGGGATCCCCCAGCACGAGCCGCACCGTCGGCTCCGCGGTCGCCAGGATGCGCCCGACCTCTTCGTCCTCGGGCAGTACGGCCTTCTCCAGCGGGAACCAGACCCACGCGCACCGCTCGTCGGCCGGCACCAGCAGCGGCTGGCCGGTGGTCGGCAGGCCTTCGCCGAGCGCGGTGGTCACGACCTGCAGCGAGCCGAGCGCGTTGCCCTGCGCGGGTTCCACCGCGTGCCACACGATCATCGCCAGATGCGTGCCGCGCAGCCGGTACCCCAGCGCGCTCTCGATGGTGTCGATCTCGAGCCCGTCACCTTCGAGCAGCTCGCGCACCCGGGCGGCGCGCAACGCGTTGCGGTTGAGCAGCCAGCGGTCGCGCTCCTCCTGGTAGGCGCTCACGACCTGCTGGGTGACCCGGTCGATGAACGCGAACGTGCCGGTGAGCGCCTTGCTCATCATGCCGCCGAGCATGTCGGGATCCCTGATCTGCTTGGCGGCCTCGGTCAGCGCGTAGTTGAGGATCGCGGTCTGGGCGAGGTAGTAGGCGCGGATCAGGTCGACGACCGGGGTGCCGCGCTGGGCGAGACGGCGCGCGTACTGCATCGCCGCGGCCGGCGCCTCGACGCGAGTGGGGTCGATCCCGTGCTGGAAGATGCGGAGCGCGGTGTCGATGTTCTGGAACAGGCTCGCCGAGAGCAGGCTGACCACGCTCTCGTCGTCGTTCACCAGATGCGGGAGTTCACGCGCGTACAGTTGCACCATATCGGCAGTGAGCTCATTGGCCTGCCCGCTGAGATCGGTCGCGATACGCGCGACCCAATCCGTCACCGCCCCTTCGTCCACCACGCGATCACCCTACCGGCGTGACACTCGTTTTCGCGCTGTAAACCCGAGAAGATGGTCCGCATGGCAGAGCACGCGGGGGCCATCCACCCGCCGAAGATCGAGATTTTCGACGTCGCCGCGGGCACGAACATCGATCCGAAAGGGGTCGTGCGCAAGGTCGAAGAGTACCGGGTCGAACCGTTCGGCCTTTATGTCGCGCGGCCCGCGCCCGGCCGGGCGCAGTTCCACTACCTGGAGTCGTGGCTGCTCCCGGCACTCGGGCTGCGGATCACCGACTTCTGGTTCAGTCCTGGCCACGAACGCGATCAGGACTTCTACTTCGACGTGGTCACGGTGGACCGCGACGGCGAGACCTGGCGCTCCGCCGACTGGTACCTCGACATCGTGCTGCGCGAGGGGCGCGGGCTGGAAGTGCTCGACACCGACGAACTGCTGGCCGCCTCCGCCGCCGGCGTGGTCAGCCCCGCCGACGCGCGGGGTGCGCTGGAGGTCACCTACACCACCGTCGCCGGGCTGGCCGCGCACGGGTACAAGGTGCGGGACTGGCTGTCCACGATGAACATCGAGCTGAGGTGGCGGCGGCACTGACCGCACCCGCGATCGCGGACTCAGGTCGTCCAGCCGGTCGCGGCCGCCCAGGATTCGGCTCGGCGGAAGGCCGCGTTGACCCAGCCCTGCTTCTCGTCCGCGTAGGCCTCGACGGTGCCGTCCGCCGCATGTGCTTGGGCGAGCTTGCGCTTGACCTTGGCATAGGCTTCGCGCTCGGCCGAGTTCTGGCGCAGCCACTCGGCGAACAGCAGGGCCAGGCGCCAGGCCGGCGTCTCCGTCGAGCGCACATGCAGGTTGAGCATCCGGCCCGGATCGCCGCCGAAGTGGAAGCGCTTCGGCCACGGCGACGATCCGTTCATCGAATCATCGAACCATTCGCCCTCGGCGCGGGGGAAACCCGCGTCCGACAGCGAGTCCGCGATCGCGTCGGCATCCTCCAAAGTGGACACCGTAACCTGGAGGTCGAGGATGTCCTTGGCGGGCAGGCCAGGCACCGACGTCGAGCCGATATGGTCCGCCCGCAACGCGCCCTCCCCCACCGCGGCACGGATCCGGGCGAGCGCGCGCGCGGCCTGCGCGGGCCACCGCTCGTCGTAGCGCGAGAGCTTCGGCGACATCGGTGCCCGGGGGCGGCGCAACCGGACGTTCGCCTCGTAGGGCACCAGCCGGTCGGCCCACAGCCGGTCGACGTCCGCCAGCACCACGTCCGGGCTTTGACTGTTGTCGAGCCACACGTCCGCCGCCGCGCGCCGCTGCCGCTCGCTCGCCTGGGCCGCGATCCGCGCCCGCGCGTCGGCCTCGGCCATCCCCCGCGCGTGGACCAGGCGCCGCACCCGCACCTCGACGGGCGCGTCGACCACGAGCACCAGGTGGTAGTTCGCCCCCAGACCGCCTTCGACCAGCAGCGGGACGTCGTGCACGACGACCGCGTCCGCCGCCGCGCCCGCCATCAACTCCGCGGTACGCGCCCCGATCAGCGGATGCATGATCCCGTTGAGCCGCTTACGCGAGGCCTCGTCGGTGAACGCCCTGGCGGCGAGCGCCGCCCGGTCGAGGGCGCCTCCGGCGGTGAGGATGTCCGCCCCGAACTCCGCGGCCAGCGCCGCGAGCCCTTCGGTCCCGGGCTCGACCACCTCGCGGGCGAGTTTGTCGGCGTCGATCAGCACGGCCCCGTGCTCGGCGAGCCGGGCGGCGACCGTCGACTTGCCGGCCCCGATTCCACCGGTGAGCCCCACACGCAGCATGCCGGCATTCAATCAGGTGACCCGTGATCGAACCGATACGGGTGACACGCCGACCAGGTATTACGCTTCTGGCTCTCCGTCCGGGTACGGTGCGCGGCGGAAGGGGCACCCACACGGAGGAACGATGCCAGGGAAGCACGCCGGGAGGCACCGGCTCGGTACGCCGGGGATGGTGCATTGCCTGGAGTACCGTTCGGTCGCCCTCGCGCTGGAGGAGTACCGCCGCACCTGGCTCACCGCCCTGCTCGTCCCGGCGAAGCACAGCCTCGCCGGCCTGCGCCGCCGCGCCGCGCTCGCCGCGCGCGAAAGTGCCTGGATCCCGGCCACCACCTGAGACGGGGCACCTCCTGGGAGGCACCCCGCCCCGGTGCCGGTCAGCCGGTGACCAGGGAGAGGCCGTAGGCCGAGAGGATCTCGTTCACGGGCTGGAAGAAGGTCGTGCCACCGCTCGTGCAGTCGCCCGAACCGCCCGAGGTCACGCCCTGGGCCTGGTTGCCGCTGACCCACGAGCCACCCGAGTCGCCGGGCTCGGCGCACGCGTTGGTCTGGGTGAGCCCGGAGACGGTGCCCTCGGAGTAGTTCACCGTCTGGTTGGTCGCCTGGATCGTGCCGCAGTGCCAGCCCGAGGTGGAGCCCGAACGGCAGACCGAGGAGCCGACGGCCGCGGCGGTCGATCCGGCGACGGTCACGTCACCGTTGCCGTAACCGTCCACAGTAGACGTCGGCGTCCAGCTGGAATTGGTCTGCACGAAGGAATAGTCGTTGCCGGGGAACGACGACGACTTGAAGGTACCCATCGCGGAGCCGTCCGGGCCGGTCACCGAGTCGCCCGCGCTGCCGCAGTGACCCGCCGAGACGAATCCGCCGTTGACCGAGAAGCCGACCGAGCAGCGCGCGGAATCGTTGATGTAGTACGCGTCGCCGCCGACCACGTCGCCCGCGTCGAGGTGGGGCGCCGCGGCAACCGAATCGACACGCACCGGGCCGGTGCTCTCGGCGAAGTCGAGGAACCGCTGCACGGCCGGGTTCGCCGCGCCCTGCTTGACCGTGACGACCAGCGTGTTCGCCTTCTCGTCGACGTACCAGCCGGTGACGTCCTTCGGCGCGGTCTGGCCCGCGTAGCCGTCGAGGGAGGACTTCGCGGCGTCGAGCGCCGCCTGGGTGCGGGCGACCGTGACGGCGTCCGCTCCGGCGGCACGGACCGCGCCGGCCACTGCGGGATCGGTGACACCGACGACGAGCTTGCCCGCCGGGGCGTCGTACCAGGCTCCGCCGAACGCCGGACCGGCGGCGGACCGCGCGGCCGGGGCGAGGTTCATCGCCGCCGACTCCTGCGCGAGCCGCGTCTGCACCTGCTGCGCGTTCAACCCGAAATCGCGCTGCATCGCGGTCAGCATGGGCTGGGCGGCGGTCGCGGACGGGGCGAGGCACACCGCCACCGCGGCACCCGCCGCCAGGCCCGCCGCCCCCAGTGACTTTCTCAAGGTCGTTCGCTTCATTCGATCGCTCTTTCGCTCGGCTGCAGGGACTGGGTCGCGCGACCACCGTCCGAGTTTCACCCGATCGTGTCGGTTGCCGAAACCCCGCGAAAGTAGGTTGGTGAATATCCCTCATTTCGGGGCCATGCGGGGTTCACCGGGCGGCAACGGGCGATCAGTGGACGCAGCCGCTCAGATCCGAACTGTTCGAACTCGGCACGACCGAGGTCTCGGTGGTGGGCGGCGCACTGCTCTGGGCCGCCTGCGCGGCCGCACCGGAGGGGTGCGCGGACGGGGAGGCCGGGCCCTTGCCCAGCAGGTTGTCGATGAACGCGCGCACGCCGACCGGGTCGACCTTCACCGCGTCGCCGTCGTACGGCGTTTGCAGGCTCAGCGACTGCACCGGGATCGTCACGAACGTGAGCCCGTCCGCGCTCAGCCCCCGCATCTGCTGGGCGAAGGTCAGGATGTCCCAGCCGGAGTCGATCAGCACCGACTGCTGCACCGCCGCGATGAGCCTGTCGAGCTTGACCGGATTGGCCAGCGTGCCGGCATCGAGCACGACCTTCGCCGCGCTGGACAGGAAGGCCTGCTGGCGGGCGATGCGATCGAGGTCGCCGTTGGCCAACCCGTGCCGCTGCCGCACGAACTCCAGCGCCCGCGCGCCCGAGAGGACCTGGGGACCGGCGGGGAAGTCCGCACCGGAATAGGGGTCGTGCACCGGTTCGGACAGGCACACCGGTACCCCGCCGACCGCGTTGCTCAGGGTGTAGAAGCCGAACAGGTTGATCGCGGCGTAGTGGTTGATCGTCAGGCCGGTGAACTGCTCGACGGTCCGGATCGCGGTGCGCGCCCCCGCCTTGTCCGCCTGCCGTTCCTGCTCGGCGCCGGTGACCCCCTGTGCGGCCAACTGGGTGAGCGCGGCCTGTTTGCCGTAGGTGTACGCGGAGTTGATCTTGTGCTTGCCGTAGCCGTCGGCGATCTCCACGTAGGAGTCGCGCGGGATCGAGATGGCTGTGGCCGCACCCCCGCCCGCGGGGATGTGCAGCACGATCATCGTGTCCGTGGTGTCGCCGCCGTCGCTCGAGTTGCCGGCGTGCAACTGGTCGAGGACGTTCTGCGGGAGCGGGTTGCCCTGGGCGTCGGTGCGCGCGTCGATGCCGACGAGCAGGATGTTCTGCTCGGGCACCGGGACGTTGGGTGGACTGCTGGGCAGTTGCGCCGAGGGCTCGATGACGTCGGCTGTCGCGAGCCCGCTGGTGAGCCGGTTGACCTGGGTCCAGCCGTAGCCGGCGACGCCGAGAGCGAGGACGGAGGCGAGCCCGAGTGCGGTGTACCCGATTGGCTTCCAGCGCACCGCCAGCCCTCCCCTGAGTCACCCGATCCGGTAACGTCCATCATCCAGAGGATTTCTGACAGTTTCCTGTGAATTCCGCGCTGCGGCGCGGTGAACATTACGTCACCCGATTGGCCGAGACCGCGTAGCCGAGTACGGGCAGGCCGCGCACGCCCGGCCGGTACCGGAACAGCGCACCCGCTTCCGGTTGCGCCGCCGGGTCGATCGTCTGCCGGGAGGTCGTGATGTACAGCTCGTCGAGGTCAGGGCCGCCGAAGGCGCAAGCCGTGACCTGGGTGACCGGCAGCGGAACGTGTTCGGCGAGCTTGCCGTCCGGGGTGTAGCACCGCACGGCGCCCCCGCCCCACAGCGCGATCCACAGCCGGCCTTCGGCGTCGACGGTCATACCGTCCGGGGCGCCGGCGTCCGCGGGGATCTCGATGAGCGGGCGGCGGGCGGTCAGCCCGCGCTCGGCGCTGTAGTCGAAAGCGTCGACGCGCTGAGTCGGCGTGTCGATGTAGTAGGCCGTGCCGCCGTCCGGGCTCCAGGCCAGCCCGTTGGAGACGGTGACTCCGGTGAGCACGGTGGTCACCGAACCGTCCGCTTCGAGCCGGTAGAGGCCGCCCGCGCCGGGCGCCGCGGAGTACGCCATCGATCCACAGTAGAACCGGCCGTCGGGGTCGCAGCCGCCGTCGTTCATCCGGATCTCGCGGTCGGTCCACAGCTCCGGCAAGGATTCGACCTTCGCCAGCGACGCGTCCGCGAGCGCGAACCCGCGCTCCAGCGCCAGCACCGCACCACCGTCCGACCGCGGGCGCAGGGCCGCGGCGACCGTGCCCACATGCGTGCGGCGCACCCGGCCACCGGCGAGCTCGAGCACGTCCCCGGCGAGCATGTCGACCCACCGCGGACCCGGCCAGCCCGCGAACCACACCGGCCCTTCCCCATGCGCCGCAACGGGTTCGGTCACCTGCTCCACTGTGGACATCAGTAGTCCACCATCTGCCGGACGGCCTCGGCCGTGGTCTCGAGCAACTTGCGCATCGCCCGCGCGGCGGCGACGGGACGGCGCCCGCGGACGGCGCCGAGCACCACCTGGTGCAGCGGCAGGGTCGCGACGACTCCGCCGGGCGCGTGGGAGCTGGCCTCCAGCCCGTGGTACAAACCGGTCTCCAGCAGCCGGCCGAGCTGCTCGATGAGCTGGTTCCCGCTGGCCTTCAGCAGCGTCAGGTGGAATTCGAGGTCGGCCTCGACGAACGCGTCCTCGCTGTCGGGCAGGTTCGGCGCGTGCGCCTCCATCCGCTCATACGCGTCCGCCAGCTTCGCCATCTGCTCGCCGGTCGCCCGCTCGGCGGCCAGCTGCGCCGCCCCGGGCTCGACCATCAGGCGCAGTTCGAGCAGCGCACCCAGGAAGGACGGGTCCTCGGTGCTGCCGTGCCAGCTGATCACGTCGCGGTCCATCAGGTTCCACTGGTCACGCGGCAGCACGCGGGTGCCCAGCCGCGGCCTGGGCTCCACCAAACCCTTAGCGGCTAAGGCTTTCACCGCTTCGCGGACGCCGCCGCGGCTCACGTCGAGCTGCGCGGCCAGCTCGGCCTCGTTGGGCAGCTGGGCCCCGGCCGGCAACTCCCCGGACACGATCCGGCGGCCGAGCCACTCGACCACGCGGCCATGGATCGTGCGGTGCCTGCCGAGAGGCCCCTCCTTGCTCATCCTCACGGAGTAATCATCGAATCATACATCCATAAAGTCAAATGATGATCCCCTGCCCGGATGATCCCGATCTCTGGTTTCCTCGCGATCAAACCTTGACGGATTCGACGAATCATCCAATGATTCAGGCACGCTTGCAGACCCCGGGTTCCCCGCCGACGTGGATGGGTGGTTGATCATGAGCGATGGGCAGGCCGCGACCTCGCGAAGGGCCGCACTGAAGTTCCTCGGAGCAGGTGGTGGCGCGGTCGCCGCGGGCGCGCTCCTGTCCGCCTGCAACGGCGTGCAGGGCAACTCGGCCTCCGGCGGCGCCGGCTCCTTCCCGAGTACACCGCCGTGGCGGTTCACGTTCATCAATCACGTGACCACCAACTCGTTCTTCGTGCCGACGAAGAACGGTATGAGCGACGCCGCGAAGCTGCTCGGGCTGCCCGATCCCCAATGGACCGGCTCCACCGAGGGCAACGTTTCGGAGATGGCGAACGCCTTTTCCACCGCCATCAACGGCAACGTGGACGGGATCGCGATCGCGCTGACCGACAGCAACGCGTTCATCGAACCGGCCAAGCGCGCGCTGGCCAAGGGCATCCCGGTCATCGCCTACAACGCGACCGCGCCCGGCAACTACCCGCTGACCTACGTGGGCCAGGACCTCTACCAGTCCGGCTTCCTGATGGGACAGCGGATCGCGCGGGACATCACCTCCGGCAGCATCCTCGTCGGGATCTCGCAGCCCGGCGGGAACAATGTGCAGCCACGGCTGGACGGCATCACCGACGCGCTCAAGCAGGCGGCGCCGGGGGTGCAGGTGCTGTCGATCAACACCGGCGCCGAGCAGGCCAACGAGCTCAACGCGATCACCGCGGCGTATGACGGGCACACCGACGCGAAGGGCATCTACGCCGTGGACGCCGGCAGCACCGCGTCCATCGCACAGCTGATCGCGAACCGCGGGCTGCAGGGCAAGGTGCACGCCGGCGGGTACGACACCCTTTCCGACACGCTCAAAGGCGTCCAGTCCGGCGCGATGGACTTCACCATCGACCAGTCCGCGTATCTGCAGGGTTTCCTGCCGGTGCTGTACATGTACCTGTTCCGGCTGTCCGGCACGCTCGTCTCGCCGCCGGTCACCGACACCGGCCTCACGTTCGTCACCAAGGCCAACGTGGGCCCGTACGTCTCCGCGAACAGCAAGTTCGAAGGCGGCACGAAGGCCGATCTGGTGCCGATGCCCGCCTCGATCCCGCTGCCGGCGGCCACCAGTTCGACCCGCTAGGAGTTGTGCCCATGACCGATGCGGTCACCGACAAGCGCTCGGGGCGAACGCGGCCGGGCACGCCGTCGAACGGCGGGTTCTGGCTCGGGCTGATCCGGGTCAAGGAGCTGAGCATCCTGCTGGTGACGATCGCCGCGGTGATCTACTTCAGCCTCTCCAGCGGGCCGGGCTTCTCGACCACGCAGAACTACCACACCATCGCGCAGTACGTGGCGCCGTGGGCGATCGTGGGCGCGGGTGAGGTGATGGTGCTGATCTGCGGGCAGATCGACCTGTCCGCCGGTTTCGTGTTCACGCTGTCGCCGTTCGTGCTGATGCTGTTCTACAACAACGGGTGGCCGCTGCTGCTGGCGGTGCTCGGCTCGATCGTGGTCAGCGCGGCGATCGGGGCCGTCAACGGGCTGGTGCACACGATCTTCGGGCTGTCTTCGTTCATCACCACGCTGGGCATGGCTTTCCTGCTGTGGGGCATTTCGCTGATCATCTCCGGTGGTTCGCCGGTGAGCGCGCCCACCGGCAGCTGGGTGGTCTCGGTGTTCGGCGGCTGGGGGTGGTCGGAGTTCCTCTGGGCGGTGGTCGTCGTGCTGGTGATGCAGGTGGTGCTGTCCACCACGCGCTTCGGCATCTCGACCCAGGCCACCGGCGGCAACCCGATCGGCGCGGCCGAGGCCGGCATCCGGACCGACCGGGTGAAGGTCGTCTGCTTCACGATCGTCGGCGGCCTGGCCGGGCTGGCCGGGATCCTGCAGGGCACCCGCGTCGGTTCGTACGACCCGACCAACGGCGGGTTCAACACGATGTTCTTCGGCGTGGCGGCCGCGGTCATCGGCGGTACCGCGCTGCTCGGCGGATCAGGCACGGTCATCGGCGCGTTCCTCGGCGCACTGCTGCTCGGGCTGGTCTACGACGGGTTCAACCTGACCGGGATCAGCGCGAACGGGTTCTACGTGGTGCTGGGTGCCGCGATCCTGATCGCCGCGCTGCTGAATGTCTACTTGACGATCGTCCGGAAGCGGCTCGGGGCACGGAGGCACTCATGAGCGACAATGGCGGAGCCTTGCTCATGCGGGCCGAGCACGTCAGCAAGCGGTTCGGGCCCGTGCGGGCGCTGACCGACATCAACCTGTCCGTGCGCACGGGCGAGGTGCTCGGGCTCATCGGCGACAACGGTGCCGGGAAGTCCACGCTGATCAAGATCCTGACCGGCTATCACCAGCCGGACCACGGCCGGCTCCTGTTCGAAGGGCAGCCGGTGCAGCTGAAGTCGGTGACGTATGCGCGGAACCTGGGCATCGAGACGGTGTTCCAGGATCTCGCGATGGTCAACGAGCTGCCGGTGTACCTGAACCTGCACCTGAACAAGGAGCTCGTGCACAAACCGCTGCCGTTCCTGCGCCGCCGCGAGATGAAGCGGCGGGCCAGGGAGGCGCTCGACGCGATCGGCATCAACATCCCGTCGGTCACCGCCGAGGTCGGGCAGCTCTCGGGCGGGCAGCGGCAGGCGATCGCCGTCGCACGCTCGGTGTATTCGAACAACGCGAAGCTGCTCCTGCTCGACGAGCCGCTCGCCGCGATGGGCGCGAAGGAAGGCGGGCTGATCCTCCGGCTGCTGGACCAGCTCAAACAGCGCGGCGACATCGCGATCATCCTCATCGCGCACAACTACAGCCAGGTGGTCGACGTCTGCGACCGGGTGAACCTGTTGCAGCATGGCGAAATCACCTTCGACAAGGCTTCCAAGGAGACCTCGGTGGCCGAGCTGCTCGAGCTCGTGCACGCCGAATACCGGATCAATACCGCAACGTAGCGTGCCGATCGTCACCAGTCCGACGGCAGCCACGGCGGAAACGGGTTTCTCCGAGCAGGTCGGCGGCGGACCGTGTCCGCCTACTTTCGGTCAGACTAGTAACTGGGAGGGTCGATGGGGACCAGATTCTCGCGGCGCACCGCGCTCGCGACCGGTGCCGCGGGCTTGGCGACGGTGGGGTTCGGCGGCGTGAGTGCCGCTGCCACGGGCAAACCGCCCTCGGTGTCCAAAGAGTACTTCGGCCAGGCCGACGGCGAGGCCGTGTATCGCTACACCCTGGAATCCGGGCGGGGTATGAGGGTCCGGATCCTCAGCTACGGCGGGATCATCCAGACCCTCGAGGCGCCCGATCGCCATGGCCACACCGCGAACGTCGTACTGGGCTTCCCGACGCTCGCCGACTATGTCGCGAAGAACAGCCCGCAGGCCGGCGGCGGCGTGTACTTCGGGGCGCTGATCGGCCGGTACGCCAACCGGATCGCCAAGGGAACGTTCACTTTGGACGGTAAAGTCTACCACGTTCCGGTCAACAACAACGGGAACAGCCTGCACGGCGGGCTGGTGGGGTTCAACCAGAAGGTGTGGGACGTCACGGAGATCCGCGGCGGTCTCCGGCTGAGCCTGACCAGCCCGGACGGCGACCAGGGCTACCCCGGCACCCTGCACGCCACCGTCACGTACACTTTGGACCAGCACAACCGGCTGACCATCGGCTATACCGCCACGACGGACAAGCCGACCGTGGTGAACCTGACCAACCACACGTACTGGAACCTCGCCGGTGAGGGCTCCGGCGACGTCTACGACCAGAAGCTGCAGATCGGTGCCGCCCGCTACACCCCGACCGACGGCACGCAGATCCCGACCGGGCAGCTCGCGCCCGTGCACGGCACGCCGTTCGACTTCCGTGCGCCGACGGCGATCGGCGCACGGATCCGGGACCACGACCCGCAACTGCTGATCGGCCAGGGCTACGACCTCAACTGGGTGCTCGACCACCCCGGTTCGCTCCTGCCCGCGGCGAGCGCTTTCGATCCGGCCGGCGGGCGGGCGCTGACGGTCCTGACGGACCAGCCCGGGCTGCAGTTCTACTCGGGCAACTTCCTCGACGGCACGCTCGTCGGGACGAGCGGCAAGGTCTATCGGCAAAGCGACGGGTTCGCACTGGAGACCCAGCATTTCCCGGACTCGCCGAACCACCCGTCGTTCCCGAGTACCGTGCTGCGGCCGGGGCAGACCTACCGGACGACGACGGCGTTCGCGCTCGGCGTCTTGTAGTCCCGCCGCGGGCAATTCGTTCGCGGCCCGGCGACCGGTCGGCTACGTTCGGCGCGTGGAGATCCGCCGGGAGACCAGCGCTGATCACGAGCCGGTCGGTCGCCTGCACGAGCGCGCATTCGCCGACCCTCGCATCCCGCTGCCCGTCTCGGCGCTGCGGACCGCCGCCGCTCCGCTCCCGCCGGTCTCGCTGGTCGCCGAGATGGAGGGCCAGGTCGCCGGGCACGTGATGCTCTCCGCCGGCCGCCTCGACGCACCGCGGCGGCTGGTGGACGTCTATGTGCTCTCGCCGCTCGGCGTCCTGCCGGAGTTCCAGCGGCGCGGCATCGGCACCCGCCTCGTCGCGGCGGCGCTGGCGGCCGCACACGGGGTTCCCCTGGTGTTCCTCGAGGGTTTCGCCCGCGTCCTACGGAAAGCGGGGCTTCACCAGCGCGGTAGCGCTCGGCTTCCGCGCGCCGTCGCCGCGGATCCCGGAGCAGGCTTTCCAGGTCGCGGTCCTGCCCGGCTACGAGCCGTGGATGACGGGAACGCTCGTGTACTCGGCCCCGTTCTGGGACCTGGACTGCGTGGGGCTGCGCTAGCGCACACGACCGGATGACGTGCTTCGGCTCCGGGCTCGCTGCCGAGTGCGGACGCGCGGGGGCCGCGTGTTCGTGCTCGCGGTCGAACGTCGCGCGGTGGAGCGCGGCAATCACCCACCCGAACCTGCTTCCGCTGGCAAATCCTGAAACGACCGTTACCGGCAAGGATCCATAAGCGCTACCCAGGCGTTTGACCACCGTCAACTCCTGCCCGACCTCATCGACTGCCCGATCGACAACTTCCCGGCAGGCAATTGGCGTACCCCAACGCTCACCCTCCATCGAGTCCACTCGATCCAGTGAATTGCAAGGTAACTTATCGATCATTTGTTTGATTATCGATACAATAATTACATGACTGGTTCTAATGAGCTTACTGTCGTCACACTGCCCGATCCGCGTGAAATCGCGTCGTTTTCCGATCAGCGGGCGCTGGAGTGTTTGCTCGCAACACAGCAGGCCTTGTGCCGGATACAGGCCGTGCAGGTCCGGGCGATCGCCCGACTTAGCGAGATCCGGAACCGAGACGGCTCGGTGCCCGACGAGATCGGCCTCGAACTGGCGATTTCACGACATATCGCGGCACAGCGCGTCGATCTGGCCGACGTGCTGCTGTCCCGCTTACCTCGGACTCTCGCTGCGATGGACGCCGGGCACCTCGACATGTACAAGGCGTCAAAGGTGTACGAGGTAACGTCGCCCTTGTCGGACGAGCAGTGTCGCGAACTCGATGCCCGGCTCGCGCCCCGGCTTGCCGGTAAGGACTCCAACCAGATCCGGCGCGCCGCCCGCGACCTCGTCCATCGTATCGACGGTGCCGGCGCCAACGAACGGGCCGTGAAACGCCGGGAGGACCGGAGTGTCCGGCTGCTTCACGAAGAAGACGCAATGGCCACTCTCATCGCCTATTTGCCCGCCGAAACGGCGTCGGCGATCTACGCCCGCGTGGATACCATCGTTAAACGCCGCAAGCGAGGCCACGATGAACGCACCCACGACCAACTCCGCGCCGACGTGCTGTCCGAGCTCCTTCTTGGCGTCGATCAAAGCGACGTCCTCGGTACGGTCTTCCTGCACGTGCCGATCGGCACGGCGCTGGGCATCACCGAACACGGCGCGGTCCTGGAAGGTCACGGTGAAATCCCCGGCGAAATCGCTCGGGAAATCCTCAACCGCCCGCAGCGCGTCTGGAAGAAGGTCATCACCGATCCTGTGTCCGGTGCCGTCCTCGACGTCGGACGCACCACTCGCAGGCCTCCAGCTGCGATCAGGGACCTGGTACGGGCCAGGGATCGCGAATGCGGGATGCCGCACTGCCACAGGCCCGCCCACCACGCACAACTCGATCACGCGCAACGCTGGCGCCACAACGGATCCACCAGCGCCCGCAACATCCGTGCCCTCTGCCAGCACCACAACCTGCTCCGCGAAAAGACCGGATGGGATGTCCACCATGACTCGGCCACCGGGACGACGATGATCGTCACTCCGGCCGGGCACGCCTTCCAGCACCAACCCGAGCCCCTGGCCGAAGCCACCACCGTCAAACAGAACGACGGCTTCATCGGGTGAGCGGTGACGAGCAGCCCGAGCGCCGCGTTGCCCTCGGCCGGGTAGTCCTCGATGCAGTCGGCCGCCAGTATCAGGCGCCCGCCGATCCAGCCGCCCAGCAGATGCTTCCGCTCCTCGGGGACGACATCGAGCCCGGCGAGGAACTGGCTCTGCGCATCCGCGGCACCGACCGGCAGGCCGGACGTCACCCGCGCGTAGTCCTCGCACGCCTCCAGCAGCGCCTGCAGCCCCGGCCCGTCATCGGGTACCAGCTCGTCGATCTGCTCGACCCCGGCCACCGTGAACATCGTTCCAGACTACTGTCGTCCCCATGGGGATCGAAGCGATTAACAGCGAGGAAGAACTCCGCGCGCTGATCGGCGTTCCGAACGAAGCCGCACTCCGGAAAGAGCGCGCGAAACTGCACGAACTCGACCGGCAGTGGCTCGCGGCGTCACCGTTCTGCCTGATCGCCACGGCCGATACGCGCGGCGCCTGCGACGTCTCGCCCAAAGGTGACCCGCCCGGGTTCACGCTCGTCCTCGACGACGCGACGATCGCGATCCCCGAGCGGCCCGGCAACAAGCGCGCCGACGGGTTCCGGAACATCCTCGCGAACCCGCACGTCGGCCTGCTCTACTTCATCCCCGGCCGCGGGGACACGCTGCGTATCAACGGCCGCGCGCGGCTCGTCCGTGACGCGCCGTTCTTCGACGACATGATCGTCAAGGGCCACCGGCCGATCCTGGCGATCCTGGTCGAGATCGAGGAGGTCTTCCACCACTGCGCCAAGGCCTTCATGCGCTCGAAGCTGTGGAAGCCCGAGACGTGGCACCCGGATTCGGTACCACCGCGGCCGGTCATCGCCAAGGCGCTGGAGCGCCCCGGCGACTCCCTCGACGAACTCGAGCACTACTACGGGCCCGCGTACGCGGAAAAACTCTACCGCTGACCGGCTCCCGCCCCGAGGCGGCTTGGCGTGCCGGAACTACCCGGAGATGATGGGCGCTACTCGGGCGGCGTGCTCGCGTCGGCGGCCTTGTCCGACGCCGTCGTGGCGGTCTGGGCAACCGGGATCGGCTTACCGCTGAGCGTGATGTGCCCCTCGGCGTGCAGCCGCTCGATCAGTTGCGGGTAGTGCAGTTCGAAAGCGGGCCGCTCGCTCCGGATCCTGGGCAGCTCGGTGAAGTTGTGGCGCGGCGGCGGGCAGGTGGTGGCCCATTCCAGCGAGTTGCCGAAGCCCCACGGATCGTCCACCTCCACCCGCTCGCCGAAGCGGTAGCTGCGTAACACGTTGTAGGCGAACGGCAGCATCGAGGCGCCCAGGATGAACGCGCCGATCGTCGAAATGGTGTTCAGCGTGGTGAACCCGTCGCCGGGCAGGTAGTCGGCGTACCGGCGGGGCATGCCCATGTCACCGAGCCAGTGCTGCACCAGGAACGTCGTGTGGAAACCGATGAACGTGGTCCAGAAGTGCAGCTTCCCGAGCGACTCGTCAAGCATCCGCCCCGTCATCTTCGGGAACCAGAAATACACCCCGGCGAAGGTGGCGAACACGATCGTGCCGAACAGCACGTAGTGGAAGTGCGCCACCACGAAGTAGGTGTCGGTGATGTGGAAGTCCAGCGGCGGGGACGCCAGGATCACCCCGGTGAGCCCGCCGAGCAGGAAGGTGACCATGAACCCGACGGACCACAGCATGGGCGTTTCGAACGTGATGTGGCCCTTCCACATGGTGCCGATCCAGTTGAAGAACTTGATCCCGGTCGGCACCGCGATCAGGAAGGTCAGGAACGAGAAGAACGGCAGGAGCACGGCACCCGTCGCGAACATGTGGTGCGCCCACACCGCGAACGACAGCGCGGTGATCCCGAGCGTCGCGAACACCATCAGCCGGTAGCCGAACAGGGGTTTCCGGCTGAACACCGGAACGATCTCGGTGACGATGCCGAAATAGGGCAGCGCGATGATGTACACCTCGGGATGACCGAAGAACCAGAACAGGTGCTGCCACAGGATCCCCCCGCCGTTCTCCGGATCGAGCAGGTGCGCGCCGATCACCCGGTCGGCCAGCAGCGCGAACAGCGCGGCGGTGAGGATCGGGAAGACCGCGAGGATCAGGACCGAAGTGAACAGGATGTTCCAGGTGAAGATCGGCATCCGCCACATGGTCATCCCGGGACAGCGCAGGCAGACGATCGTGGTCACCATGTTGACCGCGCCGAGAATGGTCCCGAGCCCGGCCACGATCAGCCCCGCTGTCCACAGGTTTCCCCCGATGCCCGGCGAATGCGTGTAGTTCGACAGCGGGGTGTACGCCGTCCAGCCGAAGTCGGCCGCGCCGCCCGGGGTAGCGAACGAGGACAGCACGATCAGCCCGCCGAACAGGAAGAGCCAGTAGGACAGGGCGTTCAGCCGCGGGAACGCGACGTCGGGCGAGCCGATCTGCAGGGGCAGCACCAGGTTGGCGAAGGCGAACAGGTTCGGCGTCGCGTACAGCAGGAGCATGATCGTGCCGTGCATGGTGAACAGCTGGTTGTACTGCTCGTTGGACAGGAACTGCAGCCCTGGCCTGGCGAGCTCACCACGCATGAGCAGGGCCATCGCCCCGCCGATCATGAAGAACCCGAGTGAGGTGAACAGGTACAGGAACCCGATCACCTTGTGGTCGGTGGTCCTGGTCAGCCGCAGGATCATGGTGCCGCGGCGGTGCCGTGCCGGAAGGTCGTACCGGTTGCCCAGGACGATGGGCCGGGCCCGCAACTCCGTCATCGCATCCTCGCCTTCGTCGCGCATAGTGCCGACCTGGCCTACCCACTGTCCTCTTCCGCCAAAACCCAGGCAAGCCCTCAATCCGCGAGCGGCACCCGGCACGTCCACTTGAGACGGTTTCAGGCCGCCCGCGGGGGGTACTACCGTCCCGACCGTGCAGGTTGGGGAGAAACGCTCGATGCGAAGTAGTGCGGAAATCGTCCTCGCAAGGAGCCCGGAAGCACCGCGCGCGGCGCGGCGGTTCGTCAGCCGGGTATGTGTCGACTGGCGGATCGCCGGGCTGACCGCCGAGGCCGAGACGGTCACGAGCGAGCTGGTGGAGAACACGCTCGAGCACACGGAATCGATCCCGAAGCTGCGTCTCGAGCTGTACCGGGGCCTGCTGGTCATTTCCGTGTCGGACGACAGCCCGCATCCCGCCTATATCCGTGCGGGTGGTACCACGGGCGGGTTCGGCATGGTGCTGGTCGAGCGGACCGCTCGTGACTGGGGGTGCACACCGTCACCGGATGGGGGCAAAACCGTGTGGGCGCGGCTTGCGAGCCGTTCACCTCGTCCGTACGGTCGGAGTTGAGCGGCTGGATGGTCAGCCGTGCCGGGCAAGCGAGTGCGCACGCGACCGGCGGTTTCAGGTTCCATCAGCGTCGGGTCGTGCGTCCCGTTTCCGTGAACCCTCAACAGATCGGAGACGCCGTGCACACACCGAGCGACGTCCAGATCGAAACCGAACAGCATCAGGACGGCATCCTCCTGGCCCGCGCGACGGGCGAGATCGACGCGCTGGGCGCACCCTGCCTGCGCGCGTTCGTCGGCGACCAGCTGACCGCGGAGCGCACCTTCGTCCTGGACCTCGACCGGGTGACCTTCCTCGGCTCGGCCGGACTGCAGGTCCTGCTCGACACCAACGCGGGCGCCGCGCGCCGGCACCTGCGGTGGGCACTGGTCGGCAGGTCACGGGCCGTGGCCAGGCCTCTCGAGGTGACCGGTCTCGCCCGCCGGCTGCCGGTGCAGCCCACCGTGCCCGCCGCGCTCAAGGTCGTGTCCGCCGGCTGGGACGCAGGGGACCGGCCGCAGCCGGTACCCGGGCCGGGGTGATCCGGCTCGGCCAGCACGGCCTTCTCCATTCCCGCGATGTTCTGCGGCCCGCCCCGTGCACGGCGGCCGCGTCACCGCCGATTTCGCCGATGGCCATCGGCCGTACGAGCTTCGGATCAGCCAGGTATGGCTCGCCGACGATGAGCGTGGTCCGGGTCGAACAGCGCGGCCTCACGGCGAGGGCGGTCGCGAAACCCTTAGGTGGCCGCGACCCTGGTCGCGTTCTTGCCGATCAGCCGCTCGATCGCGACCCGCTCGGACGGGCTGGTGTCGGCCGCGCCCGGATGGCGCCGCTTGACCACACCGAGCCCGTGAAAGGTCTGAACCACGGGAAAGATCGAGGTCGTGGGCCGCGAGCAGCGAGGCCAGCCCGGACATCCAGAAGTGCGCCGTGCGGACCGGACAGTGGCCGCGCGTGACTTCATGACCCTGCCGGCACAGCGCGGCCGACAGCTCGGCCACATGCAGGTTCTGGCCGGGGATGGAGAAGTTAAACGCGGGCCAACCACGGTTGGGCAGCCGGATGCGCGGGTAGCCCGGACCATGAGACCGGCGGGACCTTCACGCGGCGAGTTGAGCGACGACGAGAAGACCGCAATGTTCGAGCAACTGGCGCAGGCCGGTCGCGGGGGTCCGCGGTACGAGGAGCTGCGGAGCAGGCTGGTCACCGAGTATCTGTCCGTGGCCGAGCACATCGCGCGGCGGTTCGGCGGGCGCGGCGAGACCCATGATGATCTGGTACAGGTCGCGCGCGTCGGCCTGATCAACGCGGTGGACCGGTTCGACCCCGGCCGTGGCAGCGATTTCCTGTCCTTCGCCGTGCCGACGATCATGGGCGAGGTCCGCCGGCACTTCCGCGACGCCAGCTGGTCGGTGCGCGTACCGCGGCGGCTCAAGGAACTGCACCTGCAGATCGGCCACGCCAGCGGTGAGCTCGGGCAGCGACTCGGCCGCGCCCCGACGCCCACCGAGATCGCCCGCGCGCTGAACCTCAGCGTGGACGAGGTCAGCGAGGGCCTCCAGGCGGGCAACGCCTACTACGCGATCTCCGTCGACAAACCAGCGGGCGACGAGAACGAGTCCGCCTCACTCGCCGACACGCTCGGCGAAGAGGACAGCGGGCTCGAGTCGGTCGAAAACCATGAAGCCCTGCAACCACTTCTGCAGGAACTGCCCGAACGCGAACGCACGATCCTGATGCTGCGCTTCTTCGGGAACATGACGCAGACGCAGATCGCCCAGCGCGTCGGCATCTCGCAGATGCACGTGTCCCGGCTGCTCGCGCAGACGCTCGAGCAGTTGCGGGACAAGCTCACCGACGAGGAATGAACCGTTTCGGTGACCGGCTGGCCGGCATCAGGGAGTCACGGCCGCATGATCAGGCAGCTGCTGGACGCGGTCGCGAGCAGCGTGCCGGACGCGTCGTGCAGCTCTCCCTCGCCGAACGAGACCCGCGAACCGGCCTTGACCACTCGGCCGACCGCCCGCAGCTCGCCCGCGGACGGATGGATCGCCTTGAGGTAGCTGACCTTCAGCTCGATCGAGGAGTAGCCGACCCCGGCCGGGAGCTTCGTGTGCACGGCACAGCCGATCGCGGAGTCGAGCAGTGTCGCGGCGACGCCGCCGTGGATCATGCCGATCGGGTTGTACAGGGATTCGTCGGCCGTCGCGGCGAAAACGACCTCGCCGTCGGAGACCTTGACCACCCGCATGCCCAGATGGGCACCGATCGGCGCGCCCGGGAGCCGCCCTTCGGCGATGGCCGTCAGGTACTCCAGCCCGCTCATCGTCCGGCCTTCCGCGGCCGAGGCCAGCGGGTCCTGCCAGGTGATCGTCTTCTGCCGTTCGGTCATGCGCACTCCCAAGACAACGGTCCTCGTCCCCCGATATTATGACAGTTGTCTTAACGGGTCGCCCCCGCGGCCAGCGCGCCACGCATCCCTTCGTTCATCAGGTTCAGGCGGGCGGTGAGCCTCTCGATCTCCTCGTCGGTCCACCCTTCGAGCGCACGCTCGACGAAACCGAGATGCCGTTCGCGCCACTGGCCGAGCAGCGCCTCGCCGGCCTCCGAGAGCCGGATCAGGCTCGCCCGCCCGTCCTCCGGAGCGGGCCTGCGCTCGATGAGCCCGGCGGCGGCCAGTTGCGTGACCTGCCGCGAGATCACCGAGATATCGACCATCTTGCGCTTCGCGAGCTCCGAAGGCCGGCTCTCGCCGTGCTGTCGCAGGTCCGACAGGAGCAGGATCGCGGCGGGATGCAGCGCGGTCGTGCCCTGCTGCCAGGACTGCATGGTCCACGCGTGCTGAAGCTGCCCGGCGGTGCGCAGTTCGCGCATCAGCGCGACGGCCCGGTCGGCGCTGCCCTCCATGGCTCACCTCCGAACTTGGTTGTCACATACAACTATAACCCGCTAGTTGCATATAACAACTATCTGGAGCGTGACGTGGATCCCAGGTCAGCGTCCGGACAGCTCGGTCGCGCGCCGGGCGACGGACGGGGCGAGCCGGGCGCGGGCGGGCGCCAGCAGCACCGAAACCGTGATCATCGCACCGCAGGCGCCGATGAACACGAACACCGGGACGTAGCCCGCGCTGAGGTAGATCTGCCCGATCACGAGCGGGCCGACCGCGTTGAGCACGCGCCCGAGCCCGTAGCAGAACCCGGTTCCCGTCGCCCGCACCCCGGTCGGGAACAGCCGTGGCGGGTAGGAGTACATCAGCGCGACCAGCGTCTGGTTCAGCGCGGCGACCACGATGCCGAAGGCGATGATCGCGGCGGGCTCGAAGGTCAGCCCGTACGCGACCCCGCTCGCGGCCAAGACGAGGCTGAACACCGCGATCGGCCCGCGCATCCCGAAGCGGTCGGCCACCGGCCAGGCCGCCGGCGTATCCGCGTGCCGCGATCGGCGCGCTGTGGGCCCGGTAGTGCCGGCTGCTCGGTGAGCAGACCCCGATGCACCGGGTCGTGTTCCGCGAGAGTGAACGCCATCCGGAGCTTCAGTCGCGCGCGATCGAGATCCACGGCTCGATCACCGCGACCGTCGCCGCCTATCTCGCGACGGTCACGGGCCGCGTGGCGCCGGGCGCGGCCGAGGAGACCGCCGCGCGCATGCTGTTCGCGACGTCCTCGGCGAACTCGCTGTCCGGCTAGCCAGGGGCGGCCGCTCGTGCGGCCGGGGCGACGTGCTCCATGAACGCGCGCAGGCTGTACAGGCCCTCGTCGAGGCTCATGTCGCCGAAAAAGATCGACATCTCGAAGTAGTTCGCCCCGGACGTCTCGATCTGGTGGACGACCTGGTCCCGCACCTGTTCCGCGGTCCCCACGCAGGCCGCACCGCTCGCGAGCGACGCTTCGGTGCTGAACGCCGCGTCCACCCGGTGATCGCCGTTGCGGTGCCACAGATGGGTCAGGCGTTCGCAGAACAGGTCGTTCGCGCGGCCGAACAGATCGCGCGCCCGCTGCTCGCTGGAGGCGATCACCACGCTGCCGGCGATCCCGGCGACGGGCCGCGCGACGGGCCCGTTGATGCGCTCACCGGTGCCGGAATGCCAAGCGTCCCAATAGGTTCGCACGATGTCGGTGATCGCGCCGCGATTCCACCTGCCCACGAAGTTGACCGCATTGCGGCCCGCCCACTCCGCCGTCGCCGCGTTGCTCGAGGCGTACCACAGCGGCGGGTACGGGCGCTGCACCGGAAGCACGGACAGTTCGGCGTCGTAGGACCGCAGCAGCCGGCCTTCGTGGCGCATTCGCCCGGTGCGCAGGGCGCTCGTGACCGCTTCCAGCGTCTCCGCGTACCGCGGTTTCGCCTGCGCGATCTCGATCCCGAAGATCTCGAGCTCGTACGGGCTCACCCCCGAGCCGACCCCGAAGTCGAGCCGGCCGCCGGTGAGCTGGTCGAGCGTGGCGATCTCCTCGGCCAGCCGGAACGGGTCGTAGCTGGGCAGGACGTTGACCAGCGCGCCGATCCGCATCCGCTCGGTCCGCTGGCTCAGCGCCGCGATGAACAGGTTCGGCGACGGGCACACCGAAAGGGGCGTCCCATGGTGCTCCGTGACGTGGTAATGCCCGACCCCCAGCCGCTCGGCCTCGGCGGCGAACCGCAGCCGCGCCTCCAGCAACTCCCCGGCCGCGCCACCGCGGCTCTGGTCGAATGATTCGAAGATGCCGAACTCCATGGTCGCGCGTCCTTTCGCCGGGGCCCGTGTCCAGGCTGGCAAGGACCCGGCGCGCGCACCACCCGGTGTTTCCGGCACGCGGAAGACCACCGGAAGCGGGTGATGGCGCCCTGCGGGCACGAAAAGGCCCGCCCGGGGGCGGAATTCCCCGTCTTGCGACGATGGGTCAATCCAGGCTCGGGAAGCCTCGACGATTAGTCCAGCACCTCGGGCGGGTCACCGGGTTTCCCCGGCAATTCCAGGATCCCTCGCCCGCGGCCGCGGTGCCAGGAGCCGAAAGTCCCCTCCGCGAAGATCCATGGTCCATGGTGACCGGCGTCACTTTCCCCGGGACGAAGGTGGCCACTTCCCCTGCCTTCGCCCGCGTTCGCCCTGGTCAACTGAGGCAGCACGCGGACAACGGAGGCAACCATGAGCAATACGCTGATCGAGCTGCAGTCCCTGGCATCCCACCGGCCCTCGGCGACGGCGTCCGCCGCCGACGTCGCCGCCTGGTTCCGGGCGAAAAGCCGGTTGCACGAACGTCTCGCCGCCGAAGCGCGCGACCTGACGAGCGCGGCGGCCTACCGGGATCTGGCCCGCCGCGCCCGCGAGCGCGCCGCCGCGCTGGTGTAGCGGTCCGGCCTACTCCGTTACGGGGACAGTGCGCGCGCGTGCGACCGGGTCCGGTTCCCCGGCGATGCCTTCCAGGTTGCGCATACCCGTACGCGGGCCGAACAGGCCGATCGTGACCGCGACGACGAGCCAGCACGCTCCGATGTAGACGAACACCGGCTGGTACCCGAACGCTCCGAAGATCGCCGCGACGATCAGCGGGCCGGCGATGTTGCTCAGCCTGCCGAGGCCGTAGACCAGTCCGTTGCCGGAATTGCGCAGCTCCGTCGGGTACAGCTCGGGCGTGTAGGCGTAGATCAGCGCGGCGAAGGTCTGGATCAGCGCGTTGACGCAGAACCCGAACGCCACGATCGCGACCGCGTTGAACGTCATGCCGTACGCGAGCCCGCACACCGCGACCGCCGTCGCGACGAGCGCGATCGGCAGCTTGCGCCCGAACCGGTCGGAGATCACCCACGCCAGCAGCGCGCCCGGCACGGCGCCCAGGGTGGTCAGTGCGGAGAACGTGAGGCTGTGCACGAGGCTGAACCCGTGTTCCGCGAGCAAGGTCGGCACCCAGGCCACGAAACCGTAGAAACCGAGCGTCTGGAAGATCCACGCGACGGCGAGCATCAGGGTGCGCCTGCCGAGCCGGCCTCGCAGCAGCTCGCGGTAGCGGACCTTGGTCTCGACGACCTCGTCGGCCGGCTCGGGTTCGGGCAGCGGGCCCCCGGTCTCGGCCTCGATGCCGGCCACCGCGCGCTCGGCGTCGCCGCCGTGGCGCAGCAGCCACCGCGGGCTCTCGGGCAGGCGAGCGATGAACGGCAGCGCGATGAGCCCGAGGCCGCCGAAGACGAACACCAGCCGCCACGCCTCGGCGCCCAGCGGGATGACGCCGCGCGCGGTGAACGACATGATCGGGATGCCGAGCAGCCCGATCGCCATCACGCCGGCCTGCATGCGCCCGCGGTGCGCGGCCGGCATCGTCTCGGAGATGTACGTCGTCGCCGCGACGGTCATCGCCGAGAGCCCGACGCCGGTGAGCAGGCGGGCGAGCGCGAGCGTCGGCACGTTCCAGGCGCCCGCGTTGAGCAGCGAGAACACCGAGAACACGGTCACCGAGACCAGCAGGGCGCGGCGGCGGCCGACCCGGTCGGCGAACCGGCCGCCGAGCACCGCGCCGGCGAACATGCCCAGGAACGACGCGGAGGTGGCGAAAGCCACGTCGTTCACGGTCAGGTGCACGTACTTCTTCAGTGCCGGCGCCGCGTAGGCGAACGTGTTGAGGTCACCGAACTCGAAGACGAACGCCACCGCGAGCGCGTAGAGCACGCGCCGGTGGAACCGCCCGAGCGGCAGCCGGTCGAGCCGGGCGGCCAGGTGTGCTGAAGTCATGGCTCCGTCCTCCTTGACGGGTCGTGGTCAGGTCAGGCGGCGGCGCGTCCGGCCCGGCGGCCGAACACGGCGCCGGCGGTCAGGCCGGAACCTCCCGGATAGTTGAAGTAGAAGAGCCCGCCGACGAGCTCGCCGGCCGCGAACAAGCCCGGAACGCGGCGCCCCGCGGTGTCGAGCACCGCGCACCGGTCGTCGATCCGCAGGCCACCGAAGGTGAACGTGATCCCGCACGTCACCGGAAACGCGGTGAACGGCGGGGTGTCCAGTGGCTGCGCCCAGTTCGACTTGACCGGCGTGATGCCCTCGGCGCGCTTGCCGTCCTTGACGGTCGGGTTGAACCGCTCCCCCGTCACCGCGCCGTTGAAGTCCTCGACGGTGCGCCTGAACCGCGCCTCGTCGATGCCGAGTTCCTTCGCGAGCCCGTCCAGGGTGTCCGACTCGACCTTCGTGACGCCCGGCGCGGCGTACTCTTCCGGCCGCAACAGCGGCGCGACCTTCGCGTCGAACACCTGCACCGCGCGGCTTCCCGGCTGGGCGAGGATCTCCGCGCCGTATTTGGCGTAGGTGTAGTTGCGGAAGTCCGCGCCCTCGTCGACGAACCGCTCACCATCGGCGTTGACCACGATGCCGAACGGGTAGCCGCCGCGGGTGAGCTGGTTGGTCAGCTCCCGGTCCCCGGTCGTGCGGGCCCCCGCGTCCCAGGCGACGGAATGGCATCCGCTGTAGTGACCGTAGGGCTGCGCGCCCGCGGCGATCGCCATCCTGATGCCGTCGCCGGTGTTGTAGGGCGTGCCGCGCACCAGCGCGAGGTCCCACCCCGGGCCGAGGTAGGCCGCGCGCATCGCCGCGTTGGCCTCGAACCCGCCGCTGGTCAGCACGACGCTCGTGGCCTCGATCCGCTCCCCGCCGGAGAGCACGACGCCGTGCACTTCTCCTTGTGTGGTCAGCAGATCCGTGACGTGCGCGCCGAACCGCACCGTGATGCCCCGGCGCCCGGCCGCGGCGAGGTGGTCCGCGATCATGCCCTTGCCGCCACCGACCGTGCCGACCGCGAGCCCGCCCCAGAACCGGAACCGGCCGCCGACCTCGTAGGCCTGCCGGTGGAACATCAGCTCGAACCGCAGTCCGAGCCCTTTCAGCCAGCTCATCGCGGACCGTGACTGTCCCACCAGGATGTCCGCGAGCGCCGGATCGCACCGGTCGCCGGTCACCCGCCGGAGATCACCCAGGAAGTCCGCGGCACGGTACGGATCGAGATCGGTGCGCCGGGTGTCGAACGGCTCCACCAGGTCCGCCACGTCCTCCAGTCCATTATGGACCGTTCGCATCGCGCCCGCGGTGAAGTAGCTGTTGCCGCCGGCCCATTCGCGGGGCGCCTTCTCCAGCAGCAGCACCCGCGCGCCCTGCTCCCGCGCGGACTGCGCGGCGCAGAACCCGGCGTTCCCGCCACCCACGACGACGACGTCCCAGGACTCGCTCATGTCTTCCCTTCTCACGAGGCCAGTGCCACGTCTTCGGTCAGCGGTACGGAGATCTCCGCGACGGCGATCCGCCGGGCGGCACGGTCCAACCGGACAGCCCGCAGCCGCCCGCCCGAATCCCATTCGGCCCGGACGGTGACGACCCCGGCGGGAGTGCCGAGCCGCAGCACCCCGGGCACCCGACCGCCGAGGGCCCGGTGCACGACGCTGCCTTCGACGCCCGCCGCCGCGGTGATCGCGACGGCCGAGGTGAGGCCGACCGCGGGGTGCGGGGCGAGCATCGACACCATCCGCACATGCAGGTCGTGCCCGGGGTCCCGCGGCCGGCCGACGAGCCCGGTCTTGGGGATCGCGTCGTCCGCTCCGGACAGTCCCATCACCACGGCGGCCTTGCGCCGCAACGCGATCAGCTCGTCCACGGTCAGGTCCCCGGCGGCGTCCGCGTCGATGAGCGCCGCCGGCGCCCCGGCGTCCACGAGCGTCGCCGGCACCGGAAGGCGGTCGAGCGGACGCCCGGTCGGCGAAAGCACACCCGTGGTGCTGCCCGAGGGATCGAGAAACGCCAGCTCGACGGGCACACCGCCATCGCCGGCACCGGGCACGACCGCCGTCCCGGTTTCCGGCACGACACCGCCGGGCGTCGCGATACCGGCGGCGAGCAGGGTGCCGGTGTTGGTGTTGCGCATCCGGACCGTCGTGCGGTCCCGCTCAGGCTCGATCAGGCCGGTGAGCAGGGCGTACAGGCCGATCGCGGTCGCGCAGTTGCCGCAGTTGCTACCCCACTCCACCCGGCGGGCACCGATGCCGACCTGCGCGAAGCGGTAGTCGACGTCGATACCGGGCGCGCCGGAACGCCGCACGAGCGCGGCCTTCGACGTCGTCGAGGTCGCCCCGCCCACCCCGTCGATCTGGCGCGGGTCACCGGCGCCGAACGCCGCGGCGAGCACCTCGCCGGGGTCGCCCCCCGCGAGATCCTCGGCGTCGAACAGCCAGCACTTGCTGGTGCCGCCGCGCATCCAGGTCCCTCTCAGGTATCGCATGGCTTCGACCTTGCGTCCGGCAAGCTTTGAGTACAACCTCGAAAGAGTTGAGACCCCTTAAGCAGAAGTTAAGGCTCGTGTATGACGTTCGACGTTCGGCGGATGCTGCTGCTCGCGGAGGTCGCCCGCCACGGCTCCATCACCGGCGCCGCGACCGCACTGAACTACACGCCCTCCGCCGTGTCGCAGCAGATCGGCAGGCTGGAGACGGAGGCGGGCCAGCCGCTGCTGGAACGGCACGCGCGCGGGATCACGCTCACCGAGGCCGGGCGCGGCCTGCTGGCACACGCCGAGCGGATCGAGCGGGAGCTGCGCGCGGCCCGCGGCGATCTGGACGAGCTCGCGGGCCTGCGGGCGGGATCGCTGCGGCTGGGCACGTTCCCGACCGTCGCGGCGTCGTTCCTGCCGCTCGTCGTGCGCGAGTTCCGGCGCCGCCATCCGGCCGTCGACCTCAACGTGTACAGCGCGCGCAACGCGGGCCTGCTCGACATGCTGGCCGGCCGTGAGGTCGAGCTCAGCCTGCTGTGGGACTACGAATGGCGGCGGCTTCCGGAGGACAGCCTCGAAATCACGCATCTGCTCGACGATCCGACGGCGCTGATCGTCTCGGCCTCGCACCGGCTCGCCGGGCGCCGGTCCACGAGCTTCGCCGAACTGGCCGGCGAGCAGTGGATCGTGCGCGCCGACCACCCGGTGGCCGAGGTGCTGACCCGCAGCTGCCACGCGGCCGGGTTCGAACCCGCGATCGCCTACCGCGCGCACGACTACCAGGAGGCGCAGGCGATGGCGGCGGTCGGCCTCGGCATCGCGCTCGCGCCACGGCTCGCGCTCACCAGCCTGCGCGACGACGTCACCACGGTCGCGCTGGGCACCCGCGGCCCCGCACGGCGCGTCCTGCTCGCCAGCTCCCGCGACCAGCGGCCCACCCCGGCGGCGCGGGCCCTGCGCGCGCTGTTCACCTCGGCCGCCTCGGCACTCTTGTCCATGCGGACACCGCTCGACCAGGCCGTCCGCCAGTTCCCGGGCTGCTGACGGGTGCGGCCACCGGACTGGCGGGGGCGCCGCGGTTCCAGCGCGCCGGACAGGGATATCCGGCAGGTATGCGTTTCTTCCATGAACGGCCGCGCAGCCGGGAAGATTACGACTGTGCCGTTCGTTGCCGATCCGACGGCAGTCACGGCGGAAATGGGTGTCTCCGTGCAGACCGGCTGCGGACCGTGTCCGCCTACTTTCGGCCGGATTGGCAACGGGGCTTGCCGGACTACCACCATCCGACCGCCGGCTACGGCGATGCCGCGCCCGCCTACAGCGCGCTGACCTTGCGAATCTGGCTCGCCGCGATCGGGTTCGTCCTCGCCGTCGGAGCCGCGATCCTGTTCGCCTACAACGGGTTCTGGTGGGCCACGGTGCTGCTCGGCCTGCTCGCCGCGGGCACGTTGGCCGACCTCGCCTGGGTCGTGCACCGGAAGCGGCGCGGCGAGCCCGGGTAAGTCGCCGCCACCACGACCGGGCGACTTAATCTTGATTGATTCCAGTTTCTGGTGCACACTGCTCGTGTGCCAACGGCTTCGGACTACGAGCGCATGCTGCGCGGGGCGTCACTTCGCGTGACCCGCCCCCGGGTGGCTGTGCTGTCCGCGGTGCACGGCCACCCCCACGCCGACACCGCCTCGATCATCGGCGCCGTGCGTGAGGACCTGGGTGAGGTGTCCCACCAGGCCGTTTACGACGTACTCAGCGCGCTCACGGCCGCCGGGCTGCTGCGGCGAATCGAGCCGACCGGCTCCGTGGCGCGGTACGAGGCGCGGGTCGGGGACAACCATCACCATGTCGTGTGCCGGTCGTGCGGAGTCATCGCCGACGTCGACTGCGCCGTCGGCGACGCACCGTGTCTGACCGCGTCCGACGACCACGGCTTCACCGTCGACGAGGCCGAGGTCATCTACTGGGGCCTGTGCCCCGACTGCTCTATCGCATCCAACACCGATTCCCGGAAGGATTCCCGTGTCTGACAGCCCTGACGCCGTTGTTGGCGAGATGAACGACGAGAGCGCGGGCGGTTGCCCGGTCGCCCACGGGCGCATGCAGCACCCGGCCGAGGGCGGCAGTAACCGCGACTGGTGGCCGAACCAGATCAACCTGAAGATCCTCCGGAAGCACCCCGCCGTGGCCAACCCCATGGGCGCCGGCTTCGACTACGCCGCGGAGTTCAAGACCGTCGACCTCGACGAGCTCGCGCGCGACGTCGACGAGGTGCTGACGACTTCGCAGGAGTGGTGGCCCGCGGACTTCGGCCACTACGGCGGCCTGATGATCCGGATGGCCTGGCACGGCGCCGGCACGTACCGGATCGATGACGGCCGTGGTGGGGCGGGCGCCGGTATGCAGCGCTTCGCCCCGCTGAACAGCTGGCCGGACAACGTGAGCCTGGACAAGGCACGCCGCCTGCTCTGGCCGGTCAAGAAGAAGTACGGCCGCAAGATCTCGTGGGCCGACCTGATGATCTTCACGGGCAACCGCGCCCTGGAGACCATGGGCTTCAAGACCTTCGGCTTCGGTGGTGGCCGCGCCGACGTGTGGGAGCCGGACGAGGACGTCTACTGGGGCCCGGAGCAGACCTGGCTCGGCGACGAGCGCTACTCCGGTGACCGCCAGCTCGAGGAACCCCTCGCCGCGGTCCAGATGGGCCTCATCTACGTCAACCCGGAAGGCCCGAACGGCAACCCCGACCCCATCGCCGCGGGCCGGGACGTCCGCGAGACCTTCCGCCGGATGGCGATGAACGACGAGGAGACCGTCGCGCTGATCGCGGGCGGGCACACGTTCGGCAAGACCCACGGTGCCGCTCCCGACACGCACGTCGGCCCCGAGCCCGAGGGCGCCCCGCTCGAGGAGCAGGGCCTCGGCTGGAAGAACAGCTTCGGGTCGGGCAAGGGCCGCGACGCGATCACCAGCGGTCTCGAGGTCACCTGGACCCCGACCCCGACCAGGTGGAGCAACTGGTTCTTCGAGAACCTGTTCAACTACGACTGGGAGCTGACCAAGAGCCCGGCCGGCGCCAACCAGTGGAAGCCGAAGAACGGCGCCGGGGCGAACACGATCCCGGACCCGGAGACTGGCGAGCTCAACCGCGCCCCGTCGATGCTGACCACCGACCTCGCGCTGCGGTTCGACCCGATCTACGAGCCGATTTCGCGGCGGTTCTACGAGAACCCGGACCTGTTCGCGGACGCGTTCGCGCGGGCGTGGTTCAAGCTGACCCACCGTGACATGGGCCCGATCCAGCGCTACCTCGGACCGCAGGTCCCGCAGGAGGAGCTGATCTGGCAGGACCGCGTCCCGGCGGTGGACCACGAACTGGTCTCCGAGGCCGACGTCGCCGACCTCAAGGCCAAGATCCTCGACTCGGGCCTGACGGTTTCCCAGCTCGTGTCGGTGGCGTGGGCGTCGGCCTCGACGTTCCGCGGCAGCGACAAGCGCGGTGGCGCGAACGGCGCCCGCATCCGGCTGGAGCCGCAGCGGGACTGGGAGGTCAACGAACCCGCGACGCTGACCCAGGTGCTGCGCACCCTCGAGGGCATCCAGGGGTCCTTCAACGGCGCCCAGACCGGCGGCAAGAAGGTCTCGCTGGCCGACCTCATCGTGCTCGGTGGCGTCGCCGCCGTCGAGCAGGCCGCCAAGGCCGCCGGGGTCGACGTCCAGGTCCCGTTCACGCCGGGGCGCACGGACGCCTCGCAGGAGCAGACCGACGCGGAGTCCTTCGCCCCGCTCGAGCCGAAGGCGGACGGGTTCCGCAACTACCGTGGCAAGAGCAGCCGCCTGCCCTCGGAGTACCTGCTGATCGACCGCGCGAACCTGCTCAACCTGAGCGCGCCCGAGATGACCGTCCTCGTCGGCGGGCTGCGGGCACTGGGCGCGAACTACCAGCAGTCCCCGCTGGGCGTGCTGACCTCCTCGACCGGTGCGCTGACCAACGACTTCTTCGCGAACCTGCTCGACATGGGCACGGAGTGGAAGCCGGTGGCCGACGACGCGGAGACCTTCGAGGGCCACGACCGCGCGACCGGTGCGCTCAAGTGGACGGCCAGCCGTGTCGACCTCGTGTTCGGCTCGAACTCCGAACTGCGTGCGCTCGCGGAAGTCTACGCGAGCGATGACGCGAAGGAGAAGTTCGTGCGGGACTTCGTGGCCGCGTGGGACAAGGTGATGATGGCCGACCGGTTCGACCTGGTCTGAGCCACGGATGTCCGGGCCGGCCGCGTGCCGGCCCGGACTTCCCCTTGCGGCGCAAAACCGATCCGACCGGAGTAGTCAGCCCGAGCGGCAGGTGTCGGGTGATCCTGTCCGGTTTACGTTGCCGTGTTTGCCCGCAGCGTCGGTGAGTTTGCCCGCTGCGGTGCCGAGTTGGCTGGTCCGGTTGCTGAGTTTGCTCTCGGCGAGAGCGGTCGGCCAACTCGGTGACGCCAGGGGCCAACTCAGTGCCCTGGCAAGCAAACACACGTACGCGGCTGCGTGCCTAGCCCGGCGATCCTGCCGTGCATGCGAACTTCGCGGCGTGCGCCGGGTCGAGGGCGTTGGTCGCCAGATGCCAGACGTTGAGGTCGTACGCCTCACCGATATGCCCGACCGGGTCGAACGGGCAGGTGTCCTGGACGTATTCGTTCACCACCCCGGGCTCGCGCACGAACGCCGTGTCGGTGGGGGTCACGAGTTCGTCGTAGCGGGACGTGATGATCGTGTAGTGCACGCCCGGCTGGGCGATCGGGCCGTCGTTCAGCGTCGCGACCGCGCGGCCGCCGGTGATCAGGTCGTCACACGCCGGGCAGCCCAGTGTGGACAGTGCCTGCCCGACGAGATCCCGTTGGCCCAGCAGGTAGGCGAGGTTCGTCAGGCCCGCGAAGGTGGTGCCGTGGGCCGGCGGCGCGATCGCGACGACCGTGCCGATCTGGTCGGCGATACCCTGGGTCTTGGTCACGTACAGGGATTGGAAGCCGCCCTCCGAGTGGCCGACGATGTCCACTTTGGACGAACCGGTCTCCGCCAGTACCCGGGTGATGAACTGCCTGATCTCCGCGGCCGAGTCGGCGATCGGGCGCAGCCCGCCGACGAACGGGAAGTCCGGGTACGCGCCGTAGGTCAGGCTGAAGGTGCAGTAACCCTTGGCCGCGACCGAATCCTGCAGGAAGTTCAGATCCTCGTAGTAGGTAGCGCCGAGCCCGTGCAGGAACACGACCGGGCGGGGATGGGCGGCATCGGGTCGGCAGGAGGAGTCGTTGACTCCGCCGGCCGCCTGAGCGGGCGCGGCGAACAGCGCCGTCACGAGCGCCGCCAGGACCGGGATGATCAGCAGTCGTTTCCTCATCGAAACGCCCCTTGACTTTGGATACCCACAGGTATTGGATACCTGAAGGTATTGAACTGGCGACGCGAAAGTCAAGCCCCCGATGAGGGAGGTCCGGACCATGGCCGCGCGGCAGCCCGGCCGGACGCGCCCGACCCGGGCCGAGACCCGCCGCCGCATCCTCGACGCGGCGTTCACCGTGTTCGGCGAGCGCGGGATCGCCGCGGCGAAGCTGACCGAGGTCGCGGCGGCTGCCGGGCTCACCAAGGGTGCGGTCTACTCCAGTTTCGCCTCGAAGGACGAACTCGTCCTGGCGCTCATGGAGGAACATGCCGCGCATCGGCTCGAGGCGAGCCTCGAGCGCTTCGCCGAGGCCGGCGACGGCAAGGAGGCGCTCGCGAACGTGGCCGCGGTGCTGATGCACGAGATGCGCGCGGACGCGGTCTGGCACCGGCTGCTCGCCGAATTCTTCGCGATGGCGCACCACGATCCGAAACGCCGCGAGGCGCTGCGGCGGCGGCGCCGGGAGGTACGGGAGACGATCGCGCGCGCGATCGACCGGCTCGCCGAAGGCCTCGACCTTCAGCTTCCGTTGCCGCCCAAGGAACTCGCCGTGATCCTGCTGGCACTGAGCAACGGCCTCGCCGTCGAGTCCGCCATCGACGAGGAGGCCGTGCCCGACGGACTCCTGGGCACGGTCCTGACCCTCATCGCCGGCGACGCCGTCGCGAAGATCCGCTCGGCCGCCGAACGCGCCGACTGACCCCCATTGCTCCGGGGTTCCTGATCAAAGAGTGGTGGGCCGGAAAAGGGCCGGTGGCCGAACTGGCCACCGGCCCAACCGTGTGACGTGGCGAGTATGCCGCGATCCGAGCGGTGCCACCTCGTTCATCCGGGGTGAATCCAGGCCACGCGGAAATCGTGGTCCGCTCCCCATCGCCTCCGCTGCTGAAGGCCCCGGCTACAGCAGCCCGCGTTCGCGGGCGACGATCACGGCTTCGCGACGAGACGTGGCGCCCAGCTTCCGGTAGACGTTGCGCAGGTGGGTCTTCACCGTGTTCACCGACACGTAAAGGGTCGCGGCGATCTCCTCGATCGTCGCGAGCGATGGCAGTTCCCGCAGTAGCTGCACCTCGCGCGGGGTGAGTTCGGTGCTGAGCCCGGGTCCGGCCGCGGGAATCGCGTCCAGTACTTCCCGCGCGAACGGATCGAGCCGCCCCATTTCCCCGAGCAGCCGCCGAACGTCCTGGCCCGCGTCGTGAAACGGGCGGAGCGCCCGGCGCGGAGCCGCGAGCTCGAGCGCCGCCCGCAACTCGGCGGTGGCGGCCTGCCGCTCTCCGGCCCGGTCGGCGAGTACGGCCGCCAGCACGTGCGCCTCGATCCTGGTCAGGATGACCTGCGACCGGACCTGCTCGCCGGTGACCTTCTGCAGCAGCGCCCGCGCCGCCACGACCCGGCCGTGGTACACGTGCGTTCGGGCCCGCAGCAGCTGGACGTCCCCCGAATCCCCCAGCGTCGTGGCGGCACGGCGTTCGACCTCCGCGGCCCAGTCGATCCGCCCAAGATGCAGGGCCATCCGGTGTTCGGCCGGCGCGACATAGGCGACCAGGTCCGGCTGCACCGGCTCCCCGCGCTCGACCGTCGCCCAATGCCGCCGCATCCGGACCAGCGTCGCGTGGGGATCCGAGCCCTGGTCGAACCCGATCACGTCCGCGACCAGCCGGGCCGACAACTCGACCGTCCGGTCCTCGCCCGGCCCGACGAGCGTCAGCGCCAGCGCGGCCAGCTCGGCCGCGTGCTCGGTGTCCAGGAACTGGTACGCCGACCACGCCGCGACCGTGTAGGCCTGGCAGCAGGCGCCCTGCAACTCGGGGCCGCGTTGCGCGGCGAACCGCAGTGCCTGCCGCGCGATGCGCCGCATTTCCGGGAAGTCGCCGTTGGCGGACGCGATACCACCGAGATGGCTCAGGCAATGCAGGACCACCTGGTCGTACCCGCGAGCGGCGGCCATCCGCATCGCCTTCTCCAGATCGCGGCCGCCGAGCTCCCGGCGTCCCTGCCAGAACACGGCGGTGCCGTGGTTGACCAACGCGAAAATCAGCAGATCCGGATCGGAGATGCGAGTCATGCGCGCCCCGAGCTCGTCGAGTTCGGGCCCGATGTCGCTGGTGAGCCGGGCCACGTGGGTGCGGACGATCAGCTCGAGATCGCGGACGCGCTCGTCGCCGTTTCGCCGGAGCGCGTCGGTCAGCCCCGCCAGGCGAAGCTCGGCGCCGGCCCGTTCCCCCGCGATCAGCTCCGCGGCGGTGAGCACGAGCCCGACGGCCGCCTGCGAAGTGATCAGCAGCGGCAAGGTCCCGCCGAGTGTGCTCAGCAGCGCTGCCTCGCCGCGCAGCAGCAAGCCCACCCCGTGTTCGGCCACCAGGTAGGCCGCGAGGTCGACGTTGTCGGCGCGGGACGCGAGCACGGCCGCGGCGGGGACATCGCCGTGAACCGCGAACCACCGCGCGGCGATCGAGTGCAGACCTGCCAGCACCGTCGGCGAGTGCCGTCTCAAGCGGGCACGAAGGTGCGCGCGCAGGAAGGGGTGCAGCCGGTACGTGTCGTCCGGCCCCGACGGCTGGACGAGCCCGTCGAGGCTCAGCAGCGACCGCAGCACCTCGGGCGTCCCGGCGCGGCCAGTCAACGCCGTCGCCAGGTTGCTGTCGAAGGTGTCGCACACACAGGTGGTGAGCAGCAACTCCTGCTGGTCGGCGGACAGCTCGGACAGCACCTCGCGGTTGAGGTAGTCGATCACGGCGCGATCGGCCATGACCAGGAACTCCACCGTGCCCGCCTGCCGCCCCCGCCGTGGCAGCGCCAATGCGGCCAGCCGCACCGCGACCGGCCAGCCCTCGGTCAGCGCCATGAGCCCGCCGAGGTCGTCACCTCGCAGACGCCCGCCGTTCGCCAGTACCACGGTTTCGGTCTCCTCGCGGGTGAAAGCGAGGTCGGCGGCACGTATCTCCCGGAGCCTGCTCGCCACCGACAACCGGGCCAGCCCCAGCTCTGGCATCCACCGGCCGCACACGACGATGCGCAGGTTCCGCGAAGGCCAGTGCAGCAGCGACTCCAGCACCCGCAGCGCCGGCCGGTCCGTGACGCGGTGCACGTCATCGAGAACCAGCCACACCCGGGAGGGCTGGGTATCGACCATCTCCGCCAGCGACACCAGCAACGCGGCCACCTCGACGGGGTACCGGGACGATCCGGACCTGCCGGCCGTCCCGGTCGCGCGGCCCACCGCGTGCAGGATCCCGGCGCACAGCATGGCGGCCTCGTTGTCGGACTCGTCGAGCGTCAGCCACGCGACCGGCTCCCCGCCGGCTGCCGAACGCTCGCGCGCCCAGGCCGCGACCATCGTCGTCTTGCCGAAGCCCGCGGGTGCCCTGACCACCGTGAGCCGCGACCCGTTCCGCTCGCCGTCAGGAGAAACCAGCCCGCGAGGCGCACGGCGATCGACGACATCTCGTGGCGCGGGCGGAATCGAGACCTTGGGTTCGGGTACGGCCGGGCGGATTGCGGTTCTCCCCTCGATCGACACAGACGCAGGCTATGAGACCTCGCCGGACTTATTGTCCGAGTAGAGCACCGGCCAATATTTTCACCCCGAAAGAGTGATTACGAGCGGGTATTTTTGCCGTCGCCAAGCGTTTCGAAATGTCTCGGGCATCCGAGTTCACCCGCTATGGATGACGTATTCGCCGCACGCACACGGCATGATGAACGCCGGCACCCAGTCGGAATGAACACGGTGCCCTCACCCGCGGATCGCGCCCCTGGTCCGCGAAGCCGCCCGCGGCGACCCGTCGCCAGGACCGGGTGGTCGCCGGCCCGTCAGCTTGCGAGGAAACGCTGCCATGACCCGCGACTCCGGCCGTAGTGTGCCCATCCATATCGTCGGTGCCGGGGGACTCGGCCGCGAGACACTCGACGCGCTGTTCGCCCGCGGTTGCGAGCGCGACAGCCTGGTGCTTGTGGACGACCACGTCGTCGCCACCGAACTGCACGGCGTGCCGGTACGGCGGCCGGATGACGTGCGCGACGGCTTGTTCGTCGTAGCGATCGCCGATCCGGGAACACGCCGCCGTCTCGCCACCCGCATGCTCGAACGCGGACTGGTCCTCACGTCGGTCGTCCATCCACGCGCGACGCTCGCGCACGACGTGCGGATCCCGGCCGGCTGCCTGGTGCTCGCCAACGCGTTCATCTCCACCGGAACCCGGCTGGCCGCGCACACCCAGGTTCAGTACAACGCCACGATCGGCCACGACAGCGTGCTGCACGAGTTCGTCACGGTGTTGCCGGGCGCGAACGTGGCCGGCAACGTGGTGCTGGAAACCGCCGTCACCGTGGGCAGCAATGCCTCCGTCCTCCAAGGACTCGTCGTGGGCGCGCGCACCTTCATCGGCGCCGGCGCCGTCGTGACGAAGAACCATCTCGGCGATCGCGTCCTCGTCGGTGTGCCGGCCCGGGACAGGGGTGCGCCGGCCGGCATGGCAGGCGCGGTAACGGAACGCCCGTAGGCGGCGGCGCGGGGGTTGTTCACTCCGGCGATTCCATTACCTACCCGATTCGATCATCCGCCTCATTACGAACAGTGACTTTCCGGCGGCCAGGCTCTCCTTCCGGTGATGATCGGCGCGGGTCCGCTCGGCTTGTGTAAAGATGAGCACCCATCCGGCCAGGCCCCAGCCGACAGCTGGCGAACCGAAAGGCCGGAGGTGAAGTGTGACCCTGCGCGACTATCTGCGGGTAGCACGGAAAAGGTGGCGAATCGTACTGGCCGGCCTGCTGGCCGGACTGGCTGCCGCCGCAGCGATCACCTGGTCGAGCCCGCGCGAATATTCGGCGCAGGTCACCATCTACATTTCCGCACAGACCGACGCCGACGGCGCCGCCGCGGCCTACCAGGGCAGCCTCCTGTCCGAGCAGAAGGTGAAGTCCTACACCCAGCTGCTCAGCAGCAACCGCATCGCGCAGGACGTCGTCGACCAGCTACGGCTGAACCTCCCGGCCGCGCAGGTCGCCGGCATGATCAAGGCCGCCGCGCAGCCGGACACCGTCCTGCTGACCGCGTCGGTCACCGACACTTCTCCCCAGCGCGCCAAGGAGATCGCCGATGCGACCGGCGGCGCGTTCACGCGGCTCGTCACCCAGCTCGAGCAGCCGACGGACGACCGGCCGGCGACGGTCACGGCACGGGTGGTGGAACCGGCCACGCTGCCGGTAACCCCGGTCAGCCCGCGGCCGGCGGTCGATCTGTCGCTCGGCGCGCTGCTGGGCCTGCTCGCCGGGTACGGCGCGGCGCTGCTCCGGAACATGCTGGACACCACGGTGAAATCGGCCGAAGAACTGCGGCGGCTCAGCGGGGCACCGAACCTGGGCACGATCGCGCACGACCCCGACGTGCCGAAGCATCCGCTGACCGTGCAGGAGAAGCCGCGCTCACCGCGGGCCGAGGCCTTCCGCAAGATCCGGACCAACCTTCAGTTCATCGACGTCGACCGGCCGCGCAAGACCATCGTGGTCACCAGCGCGCTTCCGGAGGAGGGGAAGACCACGACACTGTGCAACCTGGCGATCGTGCTGGCCAGGGCCGGCCATCGCACGGTCGTCGTGGAAGCGGACCTGCGGCGCCCGCGCGCGATGGACTACCTCGGGCTCGAGGGCGCGGTCGGCGTCACCAGCGTGCTCGCCGGCCGGGTCCCGCTGAACAAAGCGTTGCAGCCGTGGGGAAAGGCGATGTTCGACGTGCTCGGGAGCGGGCCGATCCCGCCGAATCCGAGCGAGTTGCTCGCGTCGCAGCATATGGCCGACCTGCTCGCCGAACTGCGTGAACGCTACGACACGGTGCTGCTCGACGCCCCGCCGTTGCTCCCGGTCACCGACGCCGCCGTCCTCGGTGCCGCATGCGACGGCGCCCTTCTCGTGGTGCGGTACGGGAAGACCACCGGGCACCAGATCACGACCGCGATGGGTGCGCTGGACGCGGTTTCCGCCCGGTTGCTGGGCACCGTGTTCACGATGGCGCCGGCCTCCGGTTCCAGTCCGTACTACGAGTACTACTCCCCGCCCGAGACCGGCCTCGGGGTCACCACCCCGCTCGCGGCCGTTTCGGTCCCTCCGGTGTGCCGGGAGGGCCGCCACGTCGAAAACGGGCACCACGCCGGACGGGTGGCCGGCCGGCTGCCGGCGAACACGCTCGTCCCCAGAGGCACGAACCGCCATGGCTGAACCGGACGAGGAGACCGCCGGCCGGCACCCGAACCGGGTCCGGCTCGCGATCAAGCTGACGATCGTCGTGCTCGCCGTCCTGCTGGCGACCGCCGTGACGGCCATCTACCTGGCCAGTGAACGGCTGGGCGACCAGATCCGCCGCTACCCCGGAGTGTTCTCCGGACTGGACGACTCGGCCCGGCCGGCGCCGACCGCCGCGATGAACCTCCTGCTCGTGGGCAGCGACTCGCTGGCCACGCAACCCACCACCGGTACCGAGGCCACCAGGCCTGGGTTCGTTCCCGGGGCGCAGCGCAGCGATGTGATCATGCTGGTGCACATCGATGCCGGCTACCACAAGGCGACGGTCGTCTCCCTTCCTCGCGACAGCTGGGTGAACGTGCCGGGACACGGGATGGCGAAGATCAACGCGAGCTACTCCATCGGCGGACCGACCCTGCTCGTGCGCACCGTCGAAGGGCTCACCGGCTTGCGCGTCGACCATTTCGCCGTGATCGACTTCGCGGGTTTCGAAGCGCTGACCGACGCCGTCGGCGGTATCGACGTCACGATCGACAGGACGACGACGTTCGGCACGCTGGTCCTGCACGCCGGGCCGAACCATCTCGACGGCACGCAGGCACTGGGGTATGTCCGGCAGCGCGAGGGTTTGCCGGGCGGCGACCTCGACCGGGTGGAGCGGCATCAGAACGCGTTGCGAGCTCTGCTGCGGAAGGCCGTGGCGAACGGTTCGTTCTCGGATCCCGTTCGGGCGTACCGGTTCCTCGACGTGCTGACCCGCTGGATCACCGTCGACGAGACCATGACCAACGGCGAGTTGCGGTCTCTGGGCTGGCAGCTGCGCGGGCTGCGGCCGGGCGCGGTCACCTTCCTCACCGCGCCGGTGTCCGGGCTCGGCCGCGAGGGCACGCAGTCCGTGGTGTACCTGGACCCGGGCCGCGACGCCCAGCTCTGGCGGTACGCCGGTGCGGACGACGTCGAAGGCTACCTGCGGGCTCATCCCGGCAGCGCTCTCGGCAACTCGACACCATGAGCGCCGCGCGCCGCGACGGATTCGGGATCCTTTTCGTGTGCACCGGAAATGTCTGCCGGTCCGCGATCGCCGAAATTCTCACCCGGCGGTTGCTGCGGGACAGGCTCGGCGCGGTGGCCGCGGATTTCTCGGTGGCCAGTGCCGGCACCGAGTCGATCGCCGGTGCGAAAATGGATTCCCGTAGTGCCGCAATTCTCGCGCGATATGGGCTCGGCGGTGCGGCCGCCGGGTTCCGCGCACGGCGGCTGGACACGGCGATGGTCTGCGCCGCCGATCTCGTGCTCACCGCCGAACGCGAGCACCGGCGGGCCGTGGTCACGCTCGAGCCGAGCGCGCTGAGGAAGGCTTTTTGCTTGCGTGAATGGGGTCGTCTCCTCGGCGGCATCGCGGAGAGGGACCTGCCCGGCGACTGCGTCGCACGGGCCCGCGTGTCCGTCGAACTCGCCGTGCAGCAACGCGGTTCGGTCCCCTACACACCGGCCGAAGCCGATGCGATTCCCGACCCGGTGCGGTATCCGCCGCACCGGCACCGCGCTTCGATCGACCTGATCGCGGCGGAGGTTCGCAATTTCGCCGAATTCCTTCAGAGATGACTCGATACGGTGAATGAATTTCAGCACGGCACCACCGGATGGTAATGTACGAATAACGCAAGGTTGAGCATCTTCCCCGATGTCTCCCGGACCCCGAAACAACTCGGACGGTTGAGCCGACAGGACGATATTCGCGAGCGACCGCGCCCGCCTCCCGCGTCTGCCCAGTCCCCGAATACGCGGCGGTTCCCTCCTGCCCTCAGGAACTGGTGCGGTCGCGCGCGGAAATGCGCGTGACGAGCTAGGAGCACACCCCTGATGGCAGCGATTTCGACACACCACGAGCCGCGCTCGCCCGGCAGACGGTGGCTCTTGCGCGGTGCCGCGGCCGTGTTCGACGCCGGCGCCATCGCAACCGCGCTGACCCTCGCGGCCTGGCTCCGCTTCGACTTCGACCTCACCCACGTCGACCTCGACGGTCTGTTGTGGACAGTCACGGCGGCGATCTCGGTGTTGTGGAGCGCGGGCATCGCCACCTGCCTGTACTTCGGCAGGCACCCGGTCGGCAGCCTCGACGACGCGCTGGCCGTCGCTCGGGTGAACGGCGTCGCCGGGCTCGCGCTGTTCGTCCTCGTCTGCCTGTCGGCGACGCCGCCCGTACCGCGTTCCGTGCCGCTCACCGCGACCCCGTTCGCCGTCGCCATCGCCTTGGTGCCACGGCTGGCCATCCGCAGCCGTCGCGCCCGGCAAGGGCGCCCGGACCGCGTCAGCGCCCGCCGCGCGATCGTGTACGGCGCGGGCCCGCGCGGGCAGGAACTCGTCCGCGCGATGCTGTCCGGCTCGGCCGGTGACGTCCTCCCGATCGCGGTGCTCGACGACGACCCCGCGCGCCGGAACAGCCGGATCGCCGGCGTCGCCGTCCGCGGCACCGGCCGCGATCTCGCGGCGGTCGCGGAAGCCACCGGCGCGCAGGTGCTCGTCGTCGCGCTGACGGATCCCGGTCCGGACCAGATGAGCGTGGTGCTGACCGCGGCCAGGACGGCCGGCATCGAGGTCAAGACCCCGCCCCTGCCGCACGAACTGCTGCGCCCGTGGGCCTGCCCGCGCGACCTGCGTGACCTCGACGTCGCCGAACTGCTGGGCCGCCGGCAGGTCGACACCGACGTCGAGGCCATCGCCGGTTACCTGGCGGGAAAGCGCGTGCTGGTCACCGGCGCCGGCGGTTCCATCGGTTCGGAGCTGTGCCGGCAGCTGCATCGCTTCGACCCGGCCCAGGTGCTCATGCTCGACCGCGACGAGTCCGCGCTGCATGCCGTGCAGCTCTCGATGCACGCGCGCGCCCGGCTGGACGCCCCCGAGGTGATTTTGGCCGATATCAGGGATGCCGGCACCGTCCGCGCGGTGCTGCTCGACCGGCGGCCGGACGTGGTGTTCCACGCGGCGGCCCTCAAACACCTTCCGGTGCTCGAACGCCATCCGGCCGAAGCGTGGAAGACCAACGTGCTCGGCACGCTCACCCTGCTCGGGGCCGCCCGGCTGGCCGGTGTGGAGGTGTTCGTGAACATCTCCACCGACAAGGCCGCCAACCCGGTGAGCGTGCTCGGCCGGTCGAAACGCATCGGCGAACGCCTGGTGGCCGATGCCGCGCGCCGGGCCGCGGGGACATACCTGTCGGTGCGGTTCGGAAATGTGCTCGGTAGCCGCGGGTCCGTGCTGACCACGTTCGCCGGGCAGCTCGCCACCGGGCGGCCGGTCACGGTGACCCACCCGGAGGCGACCCGGTTCTTCATGACCGTGCCGGAGGCCGTGCAGCTGGTGATCCAGGCGGCGGCCATCGGTTCCTCGGGCGAGGCACTCGTGCTCGACATGGGCGAGCCGGCCCGCATCACCGATCTCGCGCAGCTGCTGATGACGATCTGCGGCAAGCGGTCGCCGATCATCTTCACCGGCCTGAGCAAGGGCGAGAAGGTGCACGAAGAACTCTTCGGCGACGGTGAGGTGGACCACCGCCCCGTCCACCCGGCCATCTCGCATATCGCGGTACCCCCGCTCGCGCCGGAGACCCTGCGCGCCCGCGCCGCCGTGCTGGGACACGCGCGGGCGATGGCGGTGCTGGTCGCCGAGCGCGCCGTCACTGCGCCCGGCGAGAACGGCGCCGTCCGCACGGACGTGCCGGCCCCGCTGGGCGCGGGCGCGGCGCTGGAAGGCGGCCGCGGGTGAAGATCCTCGTCACCGGCGGCGCGGGTTTCATCGGCGCCAACCTCTGCCGGGCACTCGCCGAACGGCACGACGTGATCGTGCTCGACGACCTGAGCACCGGGCGGCCGGCCAACCTCGGCCCGGTCGACGTCGATCTCCAGGTCGGTTCGGTCCTCGACCCAAGCGTGCTGCGGCGGGCCTGTCGCGGGGTCGCGGCGATCGTCCACCTCGCCGCGGTGCCGTCCGTGCCGCGCTCGCTGGAGGACCCGCGGCGCAGTCACGACACGAACGTGACCGGCACCGTGGCGGTGCTCGACGCGGCCAGGGACGTGGGCGCCCATGTGGTGCTGGCTTCGTCGAGTTCGGTCTACGGGCGCAATCCGGTGCTGCCGAAGGCCGAAGGGCTCGTATGCCGGCCGTCGAGCCCTTACGCGGTGAGCAAACTCGCCGCCGAGTCCTACGCGGCCGCCTACCGGACGTCGTTCGGGCTGGAGACGATCGCGTTCCGCTTCTTCAACGTGTTCGGACCGTTGCAGGCGCCGGATCACGCCTACGCCGCGGTGATCCCCGCGTTCGCGTCCGCCGCACTGCGCGGGCTCCCGCTCACCGTCCACGGTGACGGCACGCAGACCCGCGACTTCACCTATGTGGACACCGTGGTGCGGGTGCTGGCACAGGCGGTGACGGGGCGGACGACGAGCGAAACACCCGTCAACCTGGCGTTCGGGACCCGCACCTCGCTCAACGACCTCGTCCGGTTGCTGGAGGAAGAGCTGGGACACCGGCTGAAGGTGCGGTACCGGCCGCCCCGCCGGGGCGACGTCCAGCACTCGCAAGCCTGCCCGGACACCCTGCGCTCCCTGTTCCCCGCCATCAGCCCGGTGCCGTTGCGGCCCGGACTGCGGCGAACCCTTTCCTGGCTGCGAAACACCGTCGCCATGCCTGATCAGGAGGTTCTCGCATGACCACCCCGCCTCCCACCCGGCTTGTCGTGGTCGGACAGGGCTACGTCGGGCTGCCGCTCGCGATGCGAGCCGTGGAAGCCGGTTTCTTCGTCGTCGGACTCGACCTCGACACCGTCCGGGTCTGGTCGCTCAAGGACGGAAGTTCCTATGTGGACGATGTGCCCGCGGACCAGCTGCGGCGGGCGCTGGCGAGCGGGCGCTACCTGCCGACCGGTTGCTACGACGACGCGCAGGCGTTCGACGCCGCCATCGTCACGGTGCCGACGCCGCTCAGGGATTCCATCCCGGACCTGCACCACGTCGAGTCCGCGATGGCGGGGCTAGCGCCGCACCTGCGGCCGGGCGCGACCGTGGTCCTGGAGTCCACCACCTATCCCGGTACCACCGAGGAAGTGGTCGTCCCGCTGCTGGAACAGGGCAGCGGCCTCGTCGCCGGGCGCGATTTCTCCGTCGGCTACAGCCCGGAGCGCATCGACCCGGGCAACCGGCGGTGGAACCTGGTCAACACGCCCAAGATCGTCTCCGGCGTCGACGCGGCTTCCCTGGTCGCCGTCAAGAGCCTCTACGCCCGTCTGGTCCAAACCACGGTCCCGGTCAGCACCACCAAGGAGGCCGAGCTCACGAAGCTGCTGGAAAACACCTTCCGGCACGTCAACATCGCGCTGGTGAACGAGATCGCGGTGTTCGCGCACGAACTCGGCGTCGACGTGTGGGAAGCGATCGACGCGGCGACCACCAAACCGTTCGGGTACTGCCGGTTCACCCCGGGGCCGGGTGTCGGCGGGCACTGCCTGCCGGTCGACACCGGGTACCTGTCGTGGCATGTGCGGCGCAGCCTCAACCGCGACTTCCGCTTCGTGGCGCTCGCCAACGACATCAACGACCAGATGCCCGACTATGTCGTGCAACGGCTCGTCCGGACGCTCGACTGGCAGCGCAAGAGCCTGCGGGATAGCGTCATCCTGGTGCTGGGCATGGCGTACAAGCCCAACACCGGAGACATTCGCGAATCCCCCGTACTGCGGGTGATCGACCTGCTCGCCACGCGGGGCGCGGTGGTCCACGTGGTCGACTCGCACGTGGAACCGCACCGCTGCCCGGCGTCGATGAAGCTCGTGGAGCTGACCGAGGCCGAGATCCACCAGGCGGATGCGGTGGTACTGCTGACCGATCACGACGACATCGACTACGAATTCGTCGGCGCCGAAGCGAAGCTGGTGCTCGACACCCGGCACCGGCTGTCCGGACCGCAGGTGGAATACCTGTGACCGCCGAGGCCCCGCCGCGTTCCGTCACGGCGGCCGATCATTCGCTACGGGTACTGCTCGTGCTGAAGACCGCCCAGGGCGGGCTGTGGGTGCTACCGCATCTCGACGAGTTACGGCGGCGCGGGCACGAGGTGCTGGTCGTGCTGCCCGCGGGACCGGGCCGCCTGCGCACGGCACTGCGGGAGCGCGGAGTGCCGGTCGTCGACAGCCCGTTCGGCTTCCGGTTCCGGCCGACCCCGAGTGTCCTTTTCGGACTGTCACGGCTCCGGCGGCTGATCCGCGGCCTGTCCCCCGACGTGCTGCACTACCACCTCTACGCGTCCGCGCTCGCGGCGCGTTTCGCCGGGCTCGGGCTTGGCATGCCGCGGGTGCACATGGTGGCCGGCCCGCTTCATCTGGAGTCCGCGCCCATCCGGGCCGCGGAACGCCTGCTGGCCCGGCTGGACACGGTGACCATCTGCGGCAGCGACCACACCGCTCGCCGCTACCGCGCGCTGGGCCGCCCCGCGGGCCGGACACCGGCGATTCCCTACGGTTTCGACACCCAGCGCTTCCAGCCGCTGGGCGGGAAGGCGCGAACGGAGGCACGCGCACGGCTGGGCGTCGGCGCGGGAACGTTCGTCGCGGTGATGGTCGCCTACGTCTACGGCCCGAAACGAAGCGTGTGCGCCGGCCGCGGCATCAAGGGCCACGAGGTCCTGCTCGCGGCCTGGGCCAAGTTCCACGCCGCGCATCCGGACAGCCATCTCGTCCTGGTGGGCAGCGGGTTCGACGAAGCGGGCGAAAAGTACCGCCAGCAGCTGATCCGCCGGTTCCGGCTCGACCAGGACGGGCTCGGTCCGGGGATCACCTGGCTCGGCACCGTCGAAGACGTGCGCCCGTGGTACGCCGCCGCCGACCTGTCGGTCTCACCGTCCCTTTCGGACAATCACGGGGCCGCGGTCGAGGCGGGTGCGATGGGGCTGCCCAGCATCGTCAGCGACGCCGGCGGGCTGCCGGAAACCGTGGCCCCGGGGTCGGGCTGGGTCGTGCCCCGCGGCGACGGCGAGGCACTCTCGGAGGCCCTGCGAGCCGCCCATGCCGAGCATGTCCGGGGTGCGCTTTCCGACCGCGGCCGGTACGCACGGCGGTTCGTGGTGGCCACGTTCTCCGGCTCGCTGGCGGCGGGGGCCGTCGCCGACACGATCGAAAAGGCCACGGGTTCCCGCACCGGGCGGACCATCAGCCTGTTCACCGACGCCCGGTTCGTCGTCCGGGGGCAGGGCTGGGCGCCGCTGGATCCCGCGAACGGCCCATCGGCCCGCGAGGGGTACCTGTGTGACGGCAACCGGATCCGGGTGGTGGCGCGCGGGGAAGCCCTGCCCGGCCGGTCGAACGCGACGTTCGACGACGGCGCCGAACTGCTGGCGCTTCCCTGCTACCGGGGTGCCTTCGGCTTGGCGCGGAAGCTGGTTCCGCTCACCTTGGCCGTCGCGCGCGCCGTCGCCGGCGCCGAAGTGGTGGTGCTGCGGCTGCCCGGCGCGGTCGGCGCGCTGGCCGCGCTGATCTGCCGCGTCCTGCGCAGGCGCTATGCCGTCGAGGTCGTCGGCGACCCGGCGGACGTACTCGCCTCGGGCGCGCTGGGGCCGGCAGGCCGGTTCCTGGCCAAGCCGGCCGCGGCGTACCTCCGGTCGGTGGTGCGCGGCGCGGACGCCTCCCGTTTCGTCACGCGCGGCGCCCTGCAGCGCCGCTACCCGCCCCGGCCCGGCACGCCGGCGCTGGCGATCCCGAACGTCCGGCTCGGCGGCACGGTGGCCGGCAGCGCCCGTGCCTGGGCTCCGGGTCCGTTCCGCATCGTGGCGATCGGCAGTCACGAAACCCGCTACAAGGGCCATGACGTGCTGCTGAAGGCGCTCCGGCGACTCCTCGACAGCGGCCTTCCGGTGTGTGCCGCGATCGTGGGCAACGGCCGGATCCACGACGAGCTGCTGGCGCTGCGCCGCTCGGAAAGGCTGACCGGGCACGTCGTCTTCCTGGGCACGCTGTCGAACCGGGCGATGGTGACGGATCTGCTGGACTCGGCGTCGCTGTTCGCGATGCCTTCACGCACCGAAGGGCTGCCGCGCGCGCTCGTGGAGGCGATGGCGAGGGCGCTGCCCGCGGTCGGTTCCGCGGTCGGCGGTATCCCCGAACTGCTGGACGAGTCCTGTCTCGTACCCGTGGACGACCCGGTCGCGCTGGCGGACGCGATTCGCCGGCTGCTGACCGATCCTCAGGCGTGGGAGGCACAGTCCGCGCGCAATCTCACCGTCGCGCGCGGCTACGAGCAGGCGGCCCTCGACCGTCGCCTCGCCGGATGGCTGCGCGGGGTCCCGTCCGCCCGGAGGCGGTCATGGCCGTGACGGTCGTCCACGTCATCGGCGGCCTCGGCCGGGGCGGCGCCGAAAGTGTCGCGCTCGAGCTGTGCCGCCGCATCCCGGCGGACGAGGTACGCCAACGGTTCCTCACCCTCGGCGACGGTGAGGGCGTGCTCGCGCCCCGGTTCCGGGATGCCGGGGCCGAAGTCGGGCGGTGCCCGGTGCGGCCGGTGCTCACGTTCGCCCCGCGGCTGTGGTGGCGGCTGCGCGCGACGCGCCCGGACGTCGTGATGTCCCATGTGAGCCTGGTCAGCGGGCTGGTGCTGGCGGTGGCGGCCGCGGCCGGGGTGCCGGTGCGGATCGCGCGCCTGCACAGCGAAGGCGACGGCCGCCCGGCGACCGTGCGCCGGACCGTACAGCGCGCGCTGCTGCGGTTCGCGCTGCGGCTTTGCGCCACCGCCGTACTGGGCGTCACGACGGCCGCGCTTGCCTTTTCCGCCCCGCCGAGGGGAGATCGTCGTTACCGTGTGCTCGCGAACGGCGTGGACACCGACCGCTTCCGGGTTTCGCCGCACCTGCCCGACCATCCCGTCTTCGTCCACATCGGACGATGCGCACCGGAGAAGAACCGGTCGTTCCTGCTGCCCGTGCACGCTGAAGCCCGCCGGATGCGGCCGGGTACCCGGCTGGTGGTGGCCGGGCCCGGCGGGTGGGCGGACCTGGCGCCCGTGCCGCCGCGCGACCCCCTCATCCAGCTGACCGGCGAGACCGACCGCGTCGAGGAGGTGCTCGCCGGAGCCTCGGTGCTCCTACTGCCCTCGCATCGCGAAGGCCTGCCCGGCGTCGTGCTGGAAGCCCTCGCGGCCGGGGTGCCCGTGCTGGCCTCGGATCTGCCGGGGCTACGAGACCTGGCCCGGCAGGTCGAGGGGCTCGACCTCCTCCCGCTCGCCGCCGGGCCCAGGGCCTGGGCCGCCGCGGCGCTGAGGCTCGCGGCGGCACCGGCCGGGCACCGGCGGCGGATCGCGGCCGCGGTCCGCCGCTCCCCCTTCGCACTGGACCGCAACGCCGAGGACTGGAGGCGATTGTGGACCAGCCGCTGACCGCGCCCCGGCCGGGCCGCCGCGAACTGCTGGTGTTCGCGCTGGTCTGCCTGACATCCGTGGTGTTCGTGCGAACGCCGGCCACCGACGACATCACCGCGCTCGCGGTGACGTTCGGGCTCGCCTGGGCGCTGTGCCTCGCGCTCGTCGGGCGAACCGGTTTCTACCGGCCCGCCACCGCGTACCTCGTGCTGTTCGGGGTGTTTCACGGCGGTCTGCTGTTCAGCATCGCGGTACGCGGGCCCGACACGTTCTCCGCCTACGACAGTTCGTGGCTCTACAGCGGTTACACCGCAGGCGCGGTGCGGCTCGCCATCGCCGGGATGGTCGCGTGCACACTCGCGGCGACGTTCTCCGCCGGCCCGGATCGCGGAGCGGCGCCCGCCGGGGTTTCCCCGCAGACCGCCGGTATCGCGGCGATCGCGGGACTTGGTGTGGAACTGGCCGGGCTGGGTGTGTTCGCGGGTTCGGTGGCGCAGGCCGGCGGGCTCGACCTGGTCTCCGGCGGCGGGTACACGGCCTTCCTGCAGGCCAACGAATCCGAGGGCCTGCTCGGGTACGGCACGTTGCTCATCGGGATCGGCGCGATCCTCGCGATCATCGCGGGCGGTCCGGCCCGGGCGGCCGCCTGGACGGGATTCTCGGCCTACGCGGTGGTGGCGTTCCTGATCGGCACGCGCGGCGCGGTGCTGTTCCCGCTGCTGACCCTGCTGGTGGTGGAGCACCGGCGCGGTCACCGGATCAGGCCACTGTGGACGGTGATCGGGGTGCCCTTCCTGCTCACGCTAATCGGGCTGGTGCGTACCACGCGGCTGGCCGGCCCGCACGCGCGGGCGTCCACACTGTGGTCGGCGCCGTTCGACGCGATCGCCGAGATGGGGTATTCGCTGCACCCCAGCGTGGTCGTGCTGGGCTGGCACTCCGCGGGCGAGCCGTTCCTCCACGGGGCCACGCTGATCGCCGTACCGGTGCGCTTCATCGAGGCGCTGACGGGCTGGCACGGCGGCGCGCCGGCCCACGATCCCCGGCTGTTCAACGTCGAGATCGCGGACCGAGCCGGGCCCATCGGGGGTTCGCCCGTCGCCGAGGGATACCACAACGGGGGCCTGCTCGGGGTCGTACTCCTGCTGACCGCGATCGGGCTGGTGCTGGGCCTGCTGGAACGGCGGCCGCGCACGCCGCTCGGCGACGCCTTCGCCGGGATCATGCTGCTCCCGCTGCTCATCCAGACACGCAACAGTTTCGCCCCGGTCCCCGTCCAGGTCGGGATCGGCCTGCTCGCGCTGGGCCTCGTGCACGCGCTCACCCGCTGGGTCCCGGTGCGCCGGAGAAAGTCGTGAAGGGCGTGGCGATGCTGTCGGGGGCAAGCGCCCTGCAGGCCGCCGCGAACGCCGTCACCGGCCTCCTGGCCACCCGCGCGCTCGGCTCAGATGAGCGCGGGCTCATGGTGCTGGGGGTCACCATCGGCAGCATCTGCGGCCTCGCGGGCGGTCTCGGCTCCGGCGCGGCGTTCCGCGCCCGGCTCCCCGCGGCACGCACCCCGGGCGCCCGCCGACGCCTGGTAACGACCTTCACCTGGTGCTCGCTCGGCGGTCTGGTGCTGGCGGCCGCCGCCGCGGCGGCGGCCTCGACGGCCTCGGCCCGGTGGATCGACCCCGCACTCGGCTCGCCCGGTTTCCTGATTGCCACAACAGGTTTCGCCGTGGGACAGGTGCTGCTGACCCAGGTGCCGGACGCCTGGTTCGCCGACGGCCGGTTCCGCCGTGGGGGGCTCGCCGCAGCCGCGGTGAGCGCGGGCGGGCTGGCGGGCGTGCTCGTGGCGCTGGCGACGTCGCGCTCCGCGGCGCTCGTCCTCGGCGCGCAGGCGGCGGGTATGGCGCTCACCGGACTGGCGGAGGTGGCGGCGTTGCGGCGGGCCGGTCTCGCCGCGCTCGCGCGCCCGGAACCGGCGCGGATCCGCGCCTTGCTGCGCCAGGGCACACCGGCACTCGGGCTGACCGCCGGCCTGGTCGTGGCACTGCGCGCGGACCGGTACTTCCTCGGCATCGCCGCCGGGACCGCCGCGGTGGGGATCTACTCGCTGGCGGCCACCCTGTCCGAGACCGCGCGCCTGCTGCCCGCCGCCGCCGGCCAGGTCTACCTCAGAGACGCCTCGACCGGCCTCGGTGCCCGCAGGCTCCGATCGGCGACAGGTTTCGCGCTGGCCGCGGCGCTCGCCGCGGGACTGGCCGTCGTGGCCGCGGCATGGCTGCTGATCGTGCCCGTGTTCGGCGCCGAGTTCGCCCCGGCGCGTCCGCTGGTGGTGGTCCTGGTCTTCGCCGAAATATGCCTGGCGCCCTACTCGGTGGCGAGCCGGGGCCTGCTCGGTGGCGGCTGGACCACCGCAGCCGGCGTCCTCGGCGTCGCGGGCAGCGGCGCCGCGCTCGCCGTCTACCCGGTTTCCGCGAACTGGGCCGGCGCGCTGGGCGTCGCCGCCGGTTCGGTACTGGTCTACGCCGGCCTTTCCGCCGCATCCGGCACCGCGTTGCGCCGCCGGATGCGGACGGCCGTGGAGGTGAGGGGATGAGAAAGCTCATACGCCACCTGCGAAGAGCGGCCTTCCTGGCCGCTTCGGCGGCGAGGGTGCGCTACTGCCGGCTCGCCTTCCCGAACGTCACGATCACCGGCTCCACGATCGGTCCCGGCTGCGAGATCCACGCCGGGGAAGGCGCCCGCATCGTGCTCGACGGAGTCGTCATCGGCCGGGGCTGCCAGCTCATCGCCGGGCCCGGGGCGTGCCTGCACATCGCCGCCGAATCGGTCGGCCCGCATTCGGTGGTCGTCGCGCGCGAACGGATCGAAATCGGCGACGGCGCCCTGCTGGCCGAAATGGTCGTGGTGCGGGACGCCGACCACGACCGGACCGGCGGGCTGCCGCTGCGCGCGGGCAGGCACCGCACCGCGTCCGTCCACATCGGACCAGACGTCTGGCTGGGCGCCCGCGCCACCGTGCTCAGCGGCGTCCGGATCGGTGCCGGGGCGACGGTCGGCGCGGGCGCCGTCGTCACCCGTGACGTCGCGGCGGGGACCACCGTCGCCGGTGTCCCCGCTTCGCCTGTCCGCACGACATCACTTACCGGAGGGAGCTCATGACCGCACTCGCTGCTGAGGGAGGCGCGCCCGCGCGGACCACCCCCCTGCCGTGCTGGCCGGTCTTCGATGACGCGGAGATCGCGGCGGCCGGCGAGGTGCTGGCCTCCGGGCAGGTCAACTACTGGACCGGCGGCCACGGCAGGGCGTTCGAGCGGGAGTTCGCCGGCGCGGTGGGCACGCTGTACGCGGTCGCCGTGGCCAACGGAACCGTGGCACTGGAACTCGCGCTGGGCAGCCTCGGGCTCGGCCCCGGCGACGAGGTGATCGTGCCGGCGGCCACGTTCATCGCGACCGCCTCCGCCGTCGTCCGGTGCGGCGCCAAGCCGGTGATCGCCGATGTGGACCTGCACACCCAATGCCTCACCAGGGAAACCGTGGAGCCCCGCCTGTCCCCGCGCACCCGGGCGATCGTCGTCGTGCACCTGGCCGGGCATCCCGCGGAGCTCGCCCCGTTGCTGCGGCTCGCCGCGGCCCGCGACATCCGGGTGGTCGAGGATTGCGCGCAAGCCCACGGCGCCCGCTACTTCGGCCAGCCGGTCGGCAGCTTCGGCGATATCGCCGCCTGGTCGTTCTGCCAGGACAAGATCCTGACCACGGCAGGGGAAGGCGGCGCGATCACCACCTCCGGCCTGAAGTTGTGGCGGCACTGCTGGGAGTTCAAGGACCACGGCAAGAACGTCGCGGAGCTGCAACGGCACGAGCGAAAACCGGGCTTCCGGTGGTTGCACGACAGCTTCGGCACCAACGCGCGGATGACGGAGGTCCAGGCCGCGATCGGGCGGCTGCAACTGGCCAAACTGGACGAGCGGGTCAAACACCGGCGGCAGAACGCCGGGATCCTGCTCGACGCCTTCCGCGGCCATCCGGCGATCCGCGCCGAAGACCCGCCGGCCCATGTGGAGCATTCCTACTACCGCTTCTATGCACACCTGCGCCCGGAGCGGCTGAGGCGCGGCTGGGACCGCGACCGGGTGGCGGCCGCGATCACCGCCGAGGGCATCCCGTGCGGGTACGGCGGCTGCGCGGAGATCTACCGTGAGCGGGCCTTCGCCGGCATCGACGGGGCGCCCGCCCGGCTGCCGGTCGCCGCCGAACTCGGCCGGACCTCGCTCACCTTGCCGGTCCATCCGAACCTGGACGCGGACGACATGCTGGACGTGGCGCGAGCCGTCCTCAAGGTGCTGCGGGTGGCGGCATGATCGCGGCGGGCCGGCCCGTCCGGGACGGATCGTCGAGACGGGCGTTCGACCTGCTGGCCGCGGGTGCGGCACTCGTGCTGCTCAGCCCTGTTCTGCTCATCATGTCCCTGCTGATCCACTGGCGGCTCGGCGCCCCCGTGCTGTTCCGGCAGCCGCGGTCCGGGCGGCACGGCCGGCAGTTCATGATCCTGAAGTTCCGCTCCATGCACCCGCTGCGCTATCGCGGGCAGCCCGATCACGAGCGCACGACCCGGCTCGGCGCCGCATTGCGGCGCACGAGCCTGGACGAACTGCCACAACTGGTGAACGTGCTGCGCGGCGAGATGAGCCTGATCGGGCCCCGGCCGACCCTGCCGGAACAGGTCGACCGGTACGACCGGCGCCAGTTCGGCCGGCTTTCCGTGCGCCCCGGCCTCACCGGCCTGGCACAGGTGCGTGGCCGCAACCTGCTGAGCTGGCCGGAACGGATCGAACTCGACCTGTGGTACCTCGCGCACCGCAGCTGGCGCCTGGACGCGCGGATCCTGCTGCTGACCCTCGCCCGGCTCGCCCGCCCGCGCGGGATCACCGGCCACGCCGGGACCAACCCCGGCTTTCCCGGCACCCCACCGGAGCACTCATGAAACTCACCAGGAGCGCCCTCACCGGACTGCGGGCCCGCCTCCATCCCCGGCTGCTGGCACCACTGGGTTCGATCGCCCTCACCGTCAAGCGGCGGGAACGCTGCACGGTCCGGTTCCGCGACGGGAACTGGATCCACCGGTACCCCACGGGCGCCATCGTCCGCCCGGTGCTCGGCGGCGCCTCGGCACGGATGGTCGACGACACCACCTCCGAGACCTTCCTCCGCCACTACCGCCCGCGACCGGGAGACACGGTCGTCGACCTCGGCGCGGGCGTCGGGACCGAAGCCCGGTTGCTGTCCCGGCTGGCCGGCCCCACCGGCATGGTCGTCTGCGTGGAACCTCATCCCCGCACGTTTTCCTGCCTGCAACGGACGATCGCGCTCAACGGACTGGACAACGTCATCGCCGTCCGATGCGCGATCGCCGGGACGAGCGGCACGGTGTTCGTGGAGGACACCAGCGACTACAACGCGAACGGCATCACCGGCGAGCCCGGCGGCGTCCGGGTGCGGGCGGAGACGCTCGACGATCTCGTCCGGCGGTTCGGGCTCGACCGCATCGACCTGCTGAAGATGAACATCGAGGGGGCGGAACTCGCGGTGCTCGACGCCGCCCGCGATGTGCTGCCCCGGGTGCGCAATCTCGTGGTGTCGTGTCACGACTTCAAGGCCGACCGGGGTGGCCCGCACTGGCAACGCACGTTCGGCGGCGTCCGGGCCCTGCTCACCGACGCCGGGTACACCCTGCACGCCCGGCCACCGGACGCGCGACCGTGGATTCCCTACTACGTCTACGCGTCCCGGTGAAACCGCGCGCGTCGTCTCACCCGTTGCAGGTGAACATGGACGACAAACGCTTTCCCGTCCGCCGGGAAGCGATAGAAACCTGTTTCGCGCCTGAAGATGAGGATCACTGAGGTGATCTCACCAACGATTGGTGTCTGGGTTCGGACGACACGGGCAAAGCAATCCATATAGGACAGTGCCCCTG
>NZ_VDFW01000003.1 GCF_006152065.1 Amycolatopsis alkalitolerans | reverse complement strand
TACTCGCCACCGCGCCGGGCAACACCGGCACACCATGCGCGGCGAAGAGATCCTTCGCCTGGTATTCGTAGAGGTCCACTACTCCAGTCTCCTGACGACACACGCCACTGTGACCCGCGCGGGGAGAGCCTACGGGCGCGTTTTTATACGAACCATGCTGCCGGACGCAGACGACCCTAGCGACCAGGGGAGAAGCGCGGGGCGCCCCACCCGGTGAACTCTGTCACCGTATGGATCCAGAGGGTGGTTTCGCTGTGTGAATCGTCCCACGTGGGGCCACGACGGTGGCGATCGCGAGAGCCACGGCACTGCCGAGCGCCATCCACCAGCCGATACCGGCATGCGCCCCGGGGATCCCGCTGCTGCCCAACGGAAGCTCGAGCACCCGGATAACGGCCAGGCTGGTCGCCCCCGCGAGCAGCGCGGCCGCACGAGCGGGCCGGCTTCGGGGTGCGAGGAAGCACGCACCGAGCACGGTGAGCAATGCGAGCAGCAGCCCCCACGACGGCGTACCGAAGTTCGACCATAACGCGGGCTCGACGTAGTCCGGCGCGACGATCGACGGGATGCCGAACCCGCCGATGGCGAGGATGCCGCCGGCAACCATTGGCGTGATCATGTTCGGCCCCGGTACCGCATCGGCGGCTTCGTCACTGTCGTCGCGTTCGACCATGCCCGTGACGACCGAGAAGCAAGCGGCCGCGGCCGCTGCGGCCACCGCGACCGACGTCCACAACACCCCCTGTCCCGGTGACAGCCCAGCGCCGAGTTCGGTCGCCGTGATGGCGAGCGTCAGCACGGCCGTGGCGGCGAGTGGCACGCCTGCCCAGGCGACGGACAGGGCAGGGCGCACCGCCGGGGCGAGCCCGGGCACGAGCATCGCCGCACCCAGCGCACCGACGAGCAGCCCGGCCACGAGCAGCAGCCAGCGCGATGGACTTTCCGGCCCCGGCAGTCCCCCGGCGATGATCACCTGATCGGTGAACGTGCCCGCGATCGCCGCGAGCATGGTCACCAGTGCCAGCGCCCCGGTGGCCATCCGCAGCCGGGTGGGACCCGGCAGCTTCGCTTCACCGGTCTCATCGCCCGCGGGCTCGGCTGTCCCGCCTTCGGCGGACAGGAACGCCACAGCCACGAACCCCAGCGCACCGACCAGCACGACGATCGGCCCGGCGGACAGGCCGATCCCGCCCACGGCGAGGCCGGACACCAGTTCGGGCAGCGCGACCGCCAGCGCGGCGAGACCGAGCCCCAGCAGCCCGCCGGTGCTCAGCCCACCGTCACCGGAGCTGATCGCGAGACCGGCCGCAGCCGGCAACGCGAAGGCCAGCAACAGGCAGCCGGCCAGCACCAGCGTGGGCCGCTCGAACGCGCTGCCGACCGGCAAGAACGCGTCGTCGCCGGAGAACGGCGCCATCATCACGCCGATCGCCGCGATCCCGGCGGCCACCAGGCCGGCAGGCAGGAGCCCTGCGGGCAGGCCACGCCCCGCCGAACCGCTCTCGGGCCGCGGCCCGAGAGCACGTACGGCCACGATCCCCGCGGCGACCGTTGCCATGTGCCCAGCCAGCAACAGCCACAGTCCGGCGCCTGGCCCGGGTAGGGCGAACTCCAGCGGCCGGTAAAGCTCGGGCCGCGAAGCCGCCGATGGATCGGCCAGGAATTCCAGGTCGAGCACGGCACGCCCGGGAGCGAGGGCGGCGACACCCGCCAGCACCCCCGCCGCGGCGGCCTGCCGCCCGCGCAGCACGAAGCCGACGGCCAGCACGATGGGAGCCACGGCGAGCACGATCAGCAGAGGCGCACTCATGAACCCGCGGGCCGCACCGGCGACCACCGGGAGCACGGAACCCAAGGCCAGGAAGAAGGCCGCGAGAATACCGAGTACGAGCGCGGCGAGCAGCGTCGTGGCCGACGGCTCGTCGAGGGCCTCCGGCGAGCGGGGATCCGTCCGCGAGAGCCGGCCGGCGACAGTCCAGCGAGTCCGGGTCATTGCCACGGAACGCTAGCAAGGACTGGCTCGGTTCAGTGGACCCACCGGCCTGCGGCGCCCGGCCCATTTCCGAAACGAACGTAATCCTCCTCACACAAATGGGGTAACAATTCTTCTACACTCGGTCATCGTCGCTGCTAGAGCGCTTGCTCTGCTCACACTTTCAGCCCATGCGTCGGCGAAGTCTTGCCCGGACAGACCTCCTTTCGTTACTGTCCCCCGGTCCCCATTACGGTCAGGTCACAAAGCGGACATTGAGCCAACCACCCCCGAGGTTGGTTCACCGGGTCCCCCGGCCCGGGGTTCGCGATCTGGCCCCCTCGAGTAACGGAAGGCCCCGTCTTGGCTCGACACCGCTCCCCCAGCGGCGAAGCCCCTTCCCCGGAGCTCGATGACGCACTGGAGGGTGCGGTCGTCCGTGTCCGGGGTGGACACCGGATCCCGGCACCGTCCTCGGCCCTGCGCGGCCGTGTCGTGGTCGCCGCCGTCGCGGCCGGCGCGTTCGCCGCCGCCGCGGCCGGACAGACCCTGCAGTCCCTGGGCTCCTCGGACTCCGACGGCGTAACACCGCTGGCCAACGCCACAGACGCCCGCGCCTCGTTCGCACTCGGCGGGGACACCACGGCCGGCGTCAGCGAACTGGTGCCCGCCGCGCGCTACACGGATGCGTCCGCCGAGGTGCAGAAGCTCAACGCCAGCCTTCGCGTGACGCAGGACCGCGAAGCGCGCGACGCTGCCGCCGCGAAGGCCGCGGCCGCAGAAGCCTCCCGCCCGAAGACCTGTCTGCCCGCACACGGCACGTTCACCTCGGGCTTCGCCGCCCGGTGGGGCGCGTTCCACTACGGCATCGACATCGCGAACTCGATCGGTACGCCGATCTACGCGGCCTCCGACGGCACCGTGATCAGCGCCGGACCGGCCAGCGGGTTCGGCCTGTGGGTGCGCATCCAGCTTGCCGACGGGACGATCCAGGTCTACGGGCATATGAACACCTTCTCGGTGCATGAGGGCCAGAAGGTCAAATGCGGGCAGGAGATCGCCGAGATCGGCGAACGGGGCCAGGCGACCGGACCGCACCTGCACTTCGAGGTCTGGCAGAACGGCACGAAGAAGATCGACCCGCGGCAGTGGCTGGCCGCGCGCGGCGTCTACGTGTGACGGAGCGCCGCCAGGCGAAACCCGCGTGAGCAGCGCACGGACAGCCTGCGCGAAACCGGCGCACCACCGCGCCATGGACTCGATGACCCGCACCACGGGACCTCCCTCTGATCGAACCGGTGTTCGAGATCAGGTATAGCGGAGAGGTCCGACAGTTTCCGGCGCCGATGCGGCGACCGACCCGGATTAACGCCCCGATCGGGTGAACCGGGGCATCCGTAGCCGGCTACAGCTTCACCATCGGCACGCTGCCGATCAGCATCAGCCTGACCTTGCCCGACGCGCCGAAGTCGATCGTGGCGGTAGCACGAGGGCCTTCGCCCTGCGCCTCGACCACCGTGCCAAGGCCGTACTTGTCGTGGCTGACCCTGTCGCCCACGTCGAGCTTCAGCGCCGCCGTGTTCTGCCAGCCCTTGGCCGGCGCCGGGCGCGTGCCACGCGCCGCCTGGTCGCCGAACGGGCGCCTGCCCCACGTCGTCGCCGCACGCGGCGAGCCGGAGGACGCGACCGGCTCTTCGCGGCGCCAGTCGACCAGGTCGGCCGGGATCTCGTCGAAGAAGCGCGAAGCCGGGTTCGTCATCGGCTGGCCCCAGGCCGACCGGACGATCGCCCGCGACAGGTACAGCCGCTGCCTCGCCCTCGTGATCGCCACATACGCCAGCCGCCGCTCCTCGGCCAGTTCGGCGGGCTCGCCCAGCGCGCGCATATGCGGGAAGACGCCGTCCTCCCAGCCGGTGCAGAACACCACCGGGTATTCCAGGCCCTTCGCGGTGTGCACGGTCATGAGCGTGACCACCCCCGCAGCATCGTCACCGTCCTCCGCGCCGTCTTCATCCGGGGATGGGATCGAGTCGGCATCGGCCACCAGCGAGACCCGCTCCAGGAACGCCGGAAGCGAACCGGGCTCGGGCGCCCCCGCGTCGACGTCGTCGGAGGGGGGCAGTTCCGCCGCGGCCTCGGTGAACTCCCGCGCGACGGTCACGAGCTCCGTCAGGTTCTCCACCCGCGAGGCGTCTTGCGGGTCGTCCGACTCCTCGAGTTCCGCTCGATACCCCGTGCGGTCCAGCACCGCCTCCAGGATGTCGGCGACCTCCGCGCCCTCGTCGGCCGGCTCCCGCAGGCCGTCCAGCAGCTCCATGAACCCGGTGATGGCGCGAGCGGAGCGCGGGTTCAGCAGCGTGACCTTGCCCTCGACCGCCTCGCGCAGCGCCGCGTAGAACGAGATCCGCTCGCGCTCGGCGTGTGTCGCGATGACCGCCTCCGCCCTGTCCCCGATGCCGCGCTTGGGCACGTTCAGGATCCGGCGCAGGCTCACCGTGTCCTCGGGGTTGGCGATGACCCGCAGGTACGCGAGCATGTCCCGAACCTCGCGCCGCTCGTAGAAGCGGACCCCGCCGACCACCCGGTAAGGCAGCCCGAGCCGGATGAAGATCTCCTCGAACACGCGGGACTGGTTGTTGGTGCGGTAGAACACCGCCACATCCGAGTACCTGGCCTCGCCCTTGTCGGCCAGCGCGTCGATCTCGCCGGCGATGAAGGCCGCCTCGTCATGCTCGTTGTCCGCGACGTAACCGCCGATCCGCTCGCCGTCGCCCGAGTCGGTCCACAGCCGCTTGTCGCGCCTGTTCGGGTTGCGCGAGATGACCGCGTTCGCGGCGGACAGGATCGTCTGGGTGGACCGGTAGTTCTGCTCCAGCAGGATCGTGCGGGCCTTGGGGAAGTCCCGCTCGAACTCCTCGATGTTCCGGATTGTCGCGCCGCGGAAGGCGTAGATCGACTGGTCCGCGTCACCCACCACGCACAGCTCGGCCGGTTCGACGCCGGACTCGGTGGGCTCGGTGCCCACCAGCTCGCGGACCAGCGTGTACTGCGCGTGGTTGGTGTCCTGGTACTCGTCGACCAGCACGTGCCGGAAGCGGCGCCGGTAGTGCTCGGCGACGTCCGGGAAGGCCTGCAGCAGCTCGACCGTGCGCATGATCAGGTCGTCGAAGTCCATCGCGTTGGCCAGTTTCAGCCGGCGCTGGTACTCCTCGTACACCTCGGCGACCCGGCGCTCCAGGTCGTTCGCCGCCTTGTCCTTCGCGGTCTCGGCGTCGATCAGCTCGTTCTTCAGGTTCGAGATGTGCACCGCGAGCGTGCGCGACGGATACCGCTTGGGGTCGATGTCGAGATCCCGCGCCACCAGCGTGATCAGGCGTCTGGTGTCGTCGGAGTCGTAGATGGAGAAGTTCGACGACATGCCGAGCGTCTTGGCCTCGCGCCGCAGCAGCCGCACGCACATCGAGTGGAACGTCGAGACCCACATCGCGTTGGCGCGCCTGCCGACCAGCTCGCTGACCCTGTCCCGCATCTCGGCCGCGGCCTTGTTGGTGAACGTGATCGCCATGATCTGGCCGGGATGGGCGCCGCGCTCGGCGAGCAGCCAGGCGATCCGCCTGGTCAGCACCCTCGTCTTGCCCGAACCCGCACCCGCCACGACCAGCAGTGGCACGCCGGCGTGGGTCACCGCTTCACGCTGGGCAGGGTTCAGATCCGCGAGCAGGTCGGCATGGCGACCGGTGGGGGCGGTCGCCTTCTTTTCCGCAGGGAGATCGAAGAGGGTGCTCATCGGGGATCCACGCTACTCGGGGGGCCTGACGGTCTACCGCACCGGACGTAGCCGGGAATGTCGCCCGGGAGCCGATGCCGACCGGCGGTCGCGGGCGGAACATCGGGACCATGACCACACAGAGCCGGATCCGCGCCTCGGACGCCGAGCGCGAGCGGATCGCCACCCGTATCCAGCAAGCCAGTTCGGAAGGCCGTCTCACCCTCGCGGAGACAGAACAACGCCTGGGTGAGGTTTATGCCGCCACCTACGTCGACGAGCTGGCCGGTTTCGTCGCCGACCTGCCGGCCGAACCCGTGCCACCACGGCGTTTCGCGCCGCCGCCGCTGCGAGTGCACGCCGCGCTCGTCGTGCTCTTCTCCGCGCTGCTCATCGCCGGCTGGGCCGCCTCGGGCGTGCCGTTCTTCTGGCCGATCATGCCGATGTTCTGGCTCGGGCTGAGCCTCGTCGTGCACGCGGGCGTGCGGTACCGGCGGGCGGTTGTGCCATACTGATCGCATGCGGCACAACGCGTACCGATTTTTCTACGGGATCCGGACTCCGGCTCCCGTGATCGCGTAGTGTCCGACCGCAATCACCGCCAAGCCCCGGAGTCCACGGACCCGGGGCTTTCGTCGGCTCTGGGATCGGGTGGGGGTCCGGACCGACCGGAGGTCCCGATGAACACACAGGACGCACAGACAGCCGAACCACGCGTCTCCTCGGCGGAGCCGATCGCCTCGGCCGAGGAGATCGCCGAGCTGCGCAAGGAGATCGACTGGCTGGACGCGGAGATCCTCCGCCTGGTCAAACGCCGGGTCGAGGTCTCGCAGACGATCGGCCGCGCCCGGATGGCCGCCGGCGGCACCCGCATCGTCTACAACCGCGAGATGGACGTGCTCGCGCGTTACCGCGACCTCGGCCCGGACGGCAGGCAGCTCGCGATGGCCCTGCTCAACCTCGGCCGTGGCCGGCTCGGGCGCTGACGTAATTCAGGGTGTTTCCCCGACCCGGACCGGGCCGGGGACGGGCACACTGGACATATGATTAATTTCATCGCGGTCGTGATCGCGATAGCCAGTGTGCTCGCCGCGCTCGGCCATGTCGGCTACCTGGCACTGCTCAACAACGCGGCGAACAAGCGGGCCGGGGGCGCCCCGGTCGCCGAGTACGTCCGAAGCCGGTGGGCGGTCGCCGGCGGCACCACCGCCGCGTCGTTGCTCGCGTGGTTGTTCACCGCCGGGGGAACCGGGATGGACATCCTGGCCATCCTCGTGGCGGCGGGTAGCGGGACAGTGGCGGTCAAGGCGCTACGGTCGACCCAGGCGAAGTACCGCAGCGGAGGCTGACCACCGCGATCGAGCGCGGTTACACACTGCAAGTCGCAGTCCAGCCGCGACTTGTCCCCTACAGGGTGAACTTGGCAACCCGCTCTCCCGTTGCCGCCGCAGCCTTTTACCCTTGGGGGGTGGACCTTCGCACGATCAACCGCGCCTGCTCGGCCTCGTGCCGTGCGCGTGCAGATGACCGTGCATCCGCACATGTGCATGTTGCTCCAATCGGCTTAACCGGCCTCCCGCCAGCGTCACCTGGCCCGGGGGGAGGCGTCCACCCGGCATGACAGGCGGAGCCGAATCCACCCAGCAGATTCCCCGCACGGCAGGCCGGCACCGGGCAGGCGCCGGCACCTGGACCCCTCATGTCCCGCCGCAGGCGGCCGGCGGGCGGCACTCTTCGTTCGCGCCCCAGCCGCTGGATCCGCCACCGGCCCGTGGTTCGCTCCCCCTGATCTCCCAGATCTTCGAAGAGGGCGCGCCGCCGCTCTTTCCCGCCGCGCACGGCGAACTTCCGCTGCCGGAGGCCGCCCCGCCGCCGCGCGCGAAACCGCACCGCACGAAAGTCACGCTCACCCCGCCCACCCCCGAGCACGACCGCAGAGAGGACGACGTCCGGGTCTACGCCGCCCCGCCGGAGACCGGTGGGCTGAGCTCGTTCGACCTCGGGAGCGTGCCCGCGTCGGTCACCCCGCCCCGGACCTGGCGCAAGGCCGCGTGGTTCGCCACCGCGTCCTCGGGCGGGGTCGTGCTCGCGCTGCTGTTCGCCGGGTCCGCGCTCGTCGGCAAGCCGACCCCGAGCCAGGCCGGCGACGCGTGGGTCCCGGGTCTCGGCGGCGGGGTGCCCACCGTCGAGGGTGAACGTATCCTGCCGGACCCGTCGAGCCAGGCCAGCGACTCGGCCACCGAAGGCCGTCGCTCCGCCACCCAGCCGAGCAGCCTGGCCGACAGCTCGCGCCGCCCGAACAGCCTGCGCTCACCCGCGAGCACCGTGTCCGACGACAGCACAACCGGTAACCCGAGCGTGCCCACCGGCAGCACGAGCAGTCCGGCGGCGCCGACAACCACACCGACCCCGAAGAAGCCGGCGCCGACGCCGGCGCCGTACACCGCGGACCCGTGGCGATTCCAGGAGTCGCAGGGCGATCCGCAGACGTTCGCCAAGGATTCCCAGACCTACCTGGACCAGGTCACCGAGAACCCGCAGGCCGCGTACGCGATGACCACCGGTGAGCTGCACCAGGACGGCACACAGGGGCTCGAGCGTAAGTACGCCGACGTGGCCTATTTCCAGGTCCAGCGCGTGCAGGTGCACCAGTACGACGGCACGACGGTGTGCACCGTGAAGCTGGTCCGCAAGGACGGCAGCGAGACCACCGAGCAGCGCACCCTCACCTTCCAGAGCGGCAAGATCGCCAGCGACGACGCCTGAGGGGGCACTGCTCCAGCCGGGTGACGGTAACTGCCGTTCGTCGTGCCCCGGCAGCCCTCCACCGATCGAGGGTGGCCGCGTAACGACTCGCCACGGTTCGCTGATGAACGAGCAGACATCCCGATCAACCGGAACAGAGGCCATGAAAGTCGCGCACGATCGGCGGCGGTCCCGGCAGGCGCCGGACGCCCTCACCGTCGAGGATCTCCTGTCGGCGCAGGAGATCGACTTGACGTTGGTCGAAAGCGCCCTGACCGAACCGGTGCCCGATCGCACGTTCCTGCCGCCGCCGCGTACGCGCTCGAAGCGCGACGCGCCCGAGCGCGAGCCGGAGAGCACGGTCTCCAAGGTGGCCAAGCTCGCCGGTCTCACGACCGCGGCCTCGTTGCTGATCGGCGCGATCGTGGCGTCCTCGATGCTGGCCCGGGCCCGGCCTGAGGCCACCCAGGACCCGCATCCCGGGCCCCCGCAGATCACCGGTGCGGCGGCCCTCGGTGGTTTCCTTCCTCCCGCGGCCGGTGCCCCGCGCCCGAGCGTTCGCGCCGCGGAGCCGGTGCCCAGCGCCACGGTGACCTCCCAGGTGCCTGCCGCGCAAACGCAACCTGCCGGCGGACAGGCACCGGCGGCGGGCGACACCACGACCCCGAGCACGGCGCAGGCCACCGATGGCGAAAAGGTGGCTATGGTCGAACGGTTCTACCGGCGGATGGTGTCGCCGCATCCGGAGGACGCGCTGGCCCTGCTCACCCCCGAGCTCGCCGGCGACGAACCGGGTGACCTGGTCCGCGCGTGGAGCTCGATGAGCGAGATCGACGTGGACGAGGTCGGGGTACAGCCGGACGGTTCGGTGCTCGCGGTGGTCACGATGGTCCAGCACGACGGCGTCAGACTGCGGGTCACCCAGGTGTTCCAGGTCCTCGGGCACGCGAAGGGTAAGGACGGCGTCATCTCGCGGGCGACGCTGCTGTCCGCAGAGCAGCTCTGACCCTCTATAGCAGGCAACCTTCCGCAGCCCCGAAGCGTGCCACATGTATGTGCGCAGAGTGAGCGGCCTAGCCTGTTGTGAGCTGGACTCTGCTAAACGGCCCAACGGGCCGCGATATGTGCATACGCTCCGGGCGTGCGGCACCGTGTCGCGCCCTGCAAGCAGCCCCGAAGGAGGTCGCGTGAGCGACGAGGGTCGCCTGGTCGCCGGACGCTACCGCGTGGTCCGGCGGATCGGCACCGGTGCCATGGGCGCGGTCTGGCAGGCCTACGACCAGGTGCTCGCGCGCACCGTCGCGATCAAGCAGCTCCTGCTCCAGCCCGGCCTCGACCAGCACGAGGCTGAGGACGCGAAGCAACGCACGATGCGCGAGGGCCGGATCGCCGCCCGGCTGCATCACCCCAACGCCATCACGGTGTTCGACGTCATCACCGACGACAACGGTCAGCCGTGCCTGGTGATGGAATACCTGCCCTCCACCAGCCTCGCCGAGGTGCTGCGCGACCGGAAGACGCTGCCGCCGCACGAGGTGGCCGGGATCGGCGCGCAGGTCGCGGCCGCGCTCAAGGAGGCGCACGCGGTCGGCATCGTGCACCGCGACATCAAGCCCGGCAACATCCTGCTCGCCGAAAGCGGGCTGGTGAAGATCACCGACTTCGGCATCTCCCGCGCCAAGGACGACGTCACCGTCACCAAGACCGGGATGATCGCCGGTACGCCCGCCTACCTCGCGCCCGAGGTGGCGGTCGGCGGCGATCCGGGTCCCGAGGCGGACGTGTTCTCCCTCGGCTCGACCCTGTACGCCGCGTGTGAGGGGCAGCCGCCGTTCGGCCTCAGTGAGAACACGTTGAGCCTGCTGCACGCGGTGGCTGCGGGCCAGATCAACCCGCCCCGGCAGTCCGGGCCGCTGGCCAGCGTGCTCGCGGTCCTGCTGCACCCCGAGGTGGACCACCGGCCGACCGCCGCGGAGGCGGAGGAACTGCTGGCTGCCGTCGCCCGCGGTGAGACCCCGCTGGGCGGGGCGTCCGACGCGACGCAGATCGCCTCGCCCGGCGGCATGCTCGGCGCGGCCGCGGCGGGTGCCGATGCGACTCGCGCGTTCAGCGGGGACCTCGGCAACCGGCGGAACGACTTCTACGACGACTACGACGAAGGCACGACGGCCGCGTACCCCACCGAGGACTACGACAGCCCCACTCGCGCCGTCGCTCCCGGGTACGAGGACGGCCCGCTCCCCGGCGAAGACGAAGACGAGCGGCCCGGCAGGTGGAAGGTACCGGCGATCATCGGCGGGGTCGTCGCGGTCGGGCTGGTCGCGCTCGGGATCTGGCTGTTCGGCAGCCCGAACACGGGCAAGAGCAACATCACCGACAACCAGCAGCCGATCGTCCCGCCGCCGGCGACGACTTCCTCGGTGGTGACGACGACGGAGAGCCCGACGCCGACGGAGACCTCGTCGTACGCGCCCCGGTCGACGCGGAGCTCGTACACGCATCGGAGCAGCTCGACCGAGCGGACCACCGAACCGACGTCGAGCAGCGCCCAGAGGACTTCGTCGAGTTCGGCGCCGCCCTCGTCAAGCTCCAGCGCGGCAACGTCGACATCGGTGAGTCAGTGAGTTCTCAGCCTGGGTAAGTAGGGTGGACGGCAACTATCTGACCGTCGGCGTGACGAGAGGTTGTTTTGGGTACTGAGGGCGCGGTCGTCGGCGGCCGGTACCGGCTGGACCAGCCGATCGGCCGCGGCCGGGCCGGGATCGTGTGGCAGGCGTACGACACGCTCCTGCATCGCACGGTCGCGGCGAAGCGGATGTACGTCCAGCCCGGCCTCGACCCGGCACGCACGGAGCACATGATCAACGCCGCGGTCCAGGAGGGCCGCGGGGCGACCCGCGTGCTGCACAACAGCGCGATCACGGTGTACGACGCCCTGCGCGACGGGGCCGACCCGTGGCTGTTCATGGAGTACGTGCCGTCACGCAGGATGTCGGACTTCCTCACCGAGCACGGGCTGCTGACACCCGAGCAGGCCGCGTTCCTCGGCATCCAGCTGGCGTCGGCGCTCTCGGCCGCGCACCGGGCCGGGCTCCTGCATCGCGCGCTCGAGCCGGGCAATATCCTGCTCGCCGACGACGGTGGTGTGAAGGTCACCGACATCGGCATCACCGGCCCGGGACCGAACCCGGCGTTCCGCGCGCCGGAGATCCTGCGCGGCACCCCGCCGGATCACGCGGCCGACGCGTTCTCCCTGGGTGCGACGCTGTACCAAGCCGTCGAGGGCGTGCCGCCGTACGGCGAGGACGGCACGAGCCCGCTCCGGCAGCCGCAGCGCGCGGGTCAGCTGACCGGCGCGCTGATGAAGCTGCTGCGGGAGGACCCGATGTCCCGCCCCACGCTCATGGACAGCGTCACCGCGTTCCAGGCGATCACGCAGGGCCGGCAGACCGCGTTCATCCCGCCGACCGCACCGGCGATGCCCACCGTGCCGCTGGCGTGGTCGGTCCAGCCCCCGCCGCCGCCCCAGGCGGTCGCGACGAGGGCGCCGCTGCTGACCCCGGCACGCACGCGGAAGCTGATCCTCACCGTGCTCGCACTCCTCTGCGCGGCGGCGATCGGGATCGGGATCACCCAGGTGCTGTTCCTCTGAACCCGCTACTCGAACAGCTCGTCGACTGAGCGCACGGTGGCGACCCGCCGGATCCAGCCATCCAGCTCAGCAAGGTCCGTACACCCGTGAATACGCTCACGAGCCGACTCGGACACCTCGATCCCCCGCGACTCGAGCACCGCCAGCACCGCCTTGACCTCGCCCTCGGCCTCGCCTTGGTAGAAGTACCTGCGGGCGAACTCGCTCTGGTATTCGTAGGTGCCGGTCGCCATCAAGGCCTCCAAGTGCTTACGTGCGGCCTCGGGGAGCGCCGCGACCACGAAATCATGATACAAGAGGGACTGCTGCTCATCGGCGCTCTTCAGCGCCGTGATCAGGGCCTGAAAGATCTGTTCCCGCTGCGGGTGCATGCCGTGCGACGCGGCCGACAGCACCACGAGTTCCGGGCAGCTCGCCGCCAAGTCGGTGTCGGTGACCACCGGAACCCGGTCGGGGCCGAGCACCAACGGCGCCAGCACCCACCCGGGGTGCCCCAATTCCAACGGAGTGGCGCACCAGGCCGCGGTCACCTCATCGACACACACGACCAGCAGCACCGCCGGGCAGCGCAACCGAGCGCGCAGGGTGGCCAGATACACCGGCCAGCTCCAGCACTTGCCCCGGTCACGGCGCAACTGGACCTCCACGACGACCGCCAGTTCGGCGGCTTCGGAACTGCTCAGCACCACGACAGCGTCGGCGCGGTACTCCGTCGGGCTCAGATCGGTGAGATCGCCGGACTCGACCCGCGCGGACTCGTAGTCGGGCACGGGCAGGTCGAACGAACTCGACAGCAACTCGGCGGCGAGGGACGGCTGGTTCCGGAACAGCAAGGTCAACGCTTCGTGCGTATGTGATGGCACGAAGCGAACTTAAGGGACACCCGAACTAGGCCGCCGCTGCGGACGCGCCTCGCAGCGTCGTGAGTAACTGCTGCACGGCAGGCCGGTTCATCGCGCGGGTCGCCACCGCGGCGTGGATCGCCCGGACCGGCTCCGGGCGGCGGATCCGCTTGATCACCACACCGGGATGCGGTGTGCCGAGGCCGAGCACCGGTACCAGGCTGATACCGAGCCCGGCGGCCACGAACCCTTGTGCCGTCTGGTAGTCCGCGCAGTCCATCACGAAGTTCGGGGTGAACCCGGCGGACGCGCACGCCGCCACGAGTACGTCCCGGCACGGGCCGGGCGTGCCCTCGTTGCCGACCCACGGCTCGTCGCGCAGATCCGTAAGGTCAAGAATTCGCTTACGCGCCAACGGATGGGTGCGCGGGAGCGCCGCGCGATACGGGTCGTCGAGCAGGTGGATCAGCTCCACGGTCTTGATCCGCCACTCGCCGCGCCACACGACGATCGACACATCGGCTTCGCCGGACGAGACCTCCGGGATCGATTCGAGCGGCTCACGCAGCTTCAGGTCCAGCTGGACGCCGGGAAACTCGCGCCGGACCGCCGCGACCGCGGGCGGCACGAGCGCGGGGCCGGCGGTCGCGAAGTAGCGGACCGCGAGCCGTCCGGTCCGGCCCATCTTGAGATCGGCCAGTTCGGACTCGGCCTTCGACAGCTGCCCGGACAGGACCCCCGCATGCTCGGACAGCAGCGCACCCGCCGCCGTCGGGCGGACGCCACGCCCGACACGCTCCAGGAGCTCAATCCCGGCCTCACGTTCGAGCGTGGCCAGCTGCTGGCTGATCGCGGACGGCGTGTACCCGAGGTTGCGTGCGGCGGCCGTGATCGAGCCACTGGTGATCACCGCGCGCAGGATCTGCATTCGCCGGACGTCAAGCATGCGCCGAGCCTACAGTTCTGCTGAAGGGTTCCTGTAGTTTATTTCGCTTGTCCTAACGGATCATCGTGGCCAGTCTGGCAGCGTGGGAGAGACGAAAACACTGCTGCGCCTCGGCGCGCTCGCGCTGATGTGGGGTTCGAGCTTCCTGTGGATCAAGCTGGCGCTCGGCGCCTTCAGCCCGGTGCAACTGGTGCTGATCCGGCTCGTGCTCGGCGCGGCCGTACTCGTGGTGATCTGCTGCACCCAGCGCGATCGCCTGCCCACCGACCGGCGGGTGTGGGGGCATCTCGTCGTCGCCGCCCTGCTCCACAACGCCATCCCGTTCCTGCTGTTCGCGGTCGGCGAGGAGACCGTCAGTTCGGGCGTCACCGGGGTGCTGAACGGAACCACTCCCCTGTGGACACTAGTGGCGGCGTTCGTGTTCGGCGTCGACCGCAAGCTCGGGCTGCCGCGGATCGGCGGGCTCGTGCTGGGCCTCGCGGGCATCCTGCTGATCTTCGCGCCCTGGCAGGCCGGTGGGCTGCTCAGCTGGGGCGCGCTCGCGTGCCTCGCCGCGGCGCTGAGCTACGGCCTCGTCTTCACCTACGAAAGCCGGTTCCTGTCCGGCACCGGTTCCTCGCCGGTCGCGCTCGCCGGTGCGCAGATGATGGCGGCGAGCGGGTTCGTGCTGCTCGCGCTGCCGGCGGGCGGGATCGAACCGGTGCACCCGAGCGTCGCGGGTGTGCTCGCCGTGGTCATGCTCGGCGTGTTCTCGACGGGTATCGCGTTCGCGCTGAACTACCGGCTGCTCGCCACCGAGAGCGCGGTGGCGGTGTCGATGGTCGGCTACCTGATCCCGGTGGTCTCGGTGGTGCTCGGCACCATCGTGCTCCACGAGGCACTGAACGCGCGCGTGCTGGGCGGCATGGTCGTCGTGCTCGCCGGGGTCGCGCTCACCAGGCTCAAACGAGCCGGCGATCCGAAGCCCAGCGAGAAAGCTCGTAGCGGTTCGAAAGCTGTGTCTTCCGCAGCACGCTCGACACATGCGTCTCGACCGTCTTGACCGAGATGAACAACTCCGAGGCGATCTCCTTGTACGCGTAGCCACGCGCGAGCAGCCGCAGCACATCGCGCTCGCGCGGGGTGAGCAGGTCCAGTTCCGGGTCGCTGATCGGCGCCGAGCCGGGCCGGTCGGCGAACGCGTCGAGCACGAACCCGGCCAGCCGCGGGGAGAACACCGCGTCCCCCTCCGCGACGCGGGTGATCGCGCGAACCAGTTCCGTCGAAGAGATCGTCTTCGTGACGTAGCCTCGCGCGCCGGCGCGGATCACGGCTATCACGTCCTCCGCGGCGTCGGACACCGACAGCGCGAGGAACACCACATCCGGCAGTTCGGGCCGCACCCGGCGCAGCACCTCGGCTCCCCCGCCGTCCGGCATATGCACGTCCAGCAGCACGACCTGCGGTTTCGTCCGCGCTATCCCGGCGACGGCCTCCGCCACCGAACCGGCCTCGCCCACGACGCGCACCTCGTCGCTGATCGAGTCCAGCTCCGTGCGCACCCCGGCACGGAACAGCGCGTGATCGTCCACCAGGAACACAGTCACCGGCGCTTCACTCATGCCGCACTCCCCTGCTTGATCGGCATTTCCAGCTGCACTTCCGTCCCGTCCCCGGGCGCGGTGCGCAGCCGCACCGTACCGCCATTGCGTTCCATCCTGCCCCGGATCGAGTCCGCGAGGCCATGCCTGTCCTCCGACACCGCCTCCGGATCGAAGCCCTTACCGCGGTCGCGCACGAACACCATCACCGAGGTGGGCTCGACCTCGGCGTACACGCTGACCTCCTCGACACCCGCGTGCTTGGCGGCGTTGACCATCGCCTCGCGGGCGGCCTGCACGAGCGCGCGCAACGATTCGTCCAGCTCCGCTTCCCCCACCACGACCTGCGAGACCGAGATCGCGAACGAGTCCTCCACCTCGCCGCAGACCGCCGCGATCGCGGTGGACAGCTGCCCGCCCCCGCCGTCGGCGATCTCCTTGGGCGTCCCGTAACCCGACGGGCCGTACAGCCAGCCCCGCAGCTCCCGCTCCTGCCCGCGCGCGAGCCGCGCGACCTCCTTGGGAGTGTCCGCCTGCTTCTGGATCAGCGCCAACGTCTGGAGCACCGAGTCGTGCAGGTGGGCGGCGATCTCGGCGCGCTCCTCGGTACGGATGCGGGCCCGGCGCTCCTCCCCCAGGTCACGCACCATGCGCAGCCAGAACGGCACGGTCAGCACGGCGACCCCGACGAGCGTCGCCACCACCGCGATGAGCGCGAACTGCAGCTGGTCGAAGCTGCCGCTGCGCAGCACCAGCACGCCGATACCGGTGATGACCAGCGCGACCCCGGCGAGAATGCGCACGGCGGCCGACCACCCGCCACCGCCGAGCACCATCCCGGCCACGCCAGAACGGGCACCGGAGCGCCAGCGGCGGCGCTGCGACTCGTCGGCCTCGCGCCAGACGACGGCGGCGCCGACGAGCGCGACCGCCAGCGGTGCGGCCACCCAGCCGCTGATCACGCCGGTGACGGTGCTCCCGCCGACCGCGAGCCCGATGCCGAGGACGAGCAGCCCGATCGCCTGCTGCCGTTCCTTCGCCGACACCGGTTGCGCCGCGTCGTCCCCCCGGCGCTGCGGCACGAACACCCACAACAGGCCGTACGCCAGCAGCCCGGCTCCGCCGAACGCGGCGAGCACGGCGAAGGTCGCCCGCACCCACACCACGCGCACGCCGAGATGGTCGGCGAGCCCCGCCGAAACGCCCGCGACCGCGCGCCCCGACCGGCGCCGGTACAGCTTCGGCGGACCCTCCGGCTGGGCGAGCGCGCTCGAAGGCACTCGGCTGACGGCCTTCTCGCGGGCCTCTTCCTGCACGTCGTCCATGGTTCTTCCATGGTCACACGCCCGCAAGCCCGATTCATCAGGGAAAGACCCTGATCGTGAATCTCAGGGACGTTCCCGGATGTGCACGCGCGGCGCGTCACCGATATTCGAAGGCATGAGTGGCACAGCAGACCGGACCAGGACGCATCTCGGCGGGTTCGAAGACACGCTGAAGGACTTCTGGGCAAGCCGGCCCCGGCGGCCCTCGCAGGGCAAGAAGGTCGCCGGCGTCGCGGCCGCGATCGGCAACCGGTACGGCATCGACCCGGTGCTCGTGCGGGTCGCGTTCGTGGTGGCGACGATCTTCGGCGGCGTCGGGCTGTCGCTGTACGTGCTGGGGTGGCTGTTCTTTCCCGGCGAGCGCGACCAGGTCTCGCCCATCGAGGCGCTGATCGGCCGCGGTCGCAGCTCGATGTCGAGGGGCTTCACGATCATCCTCGTCATCGCGTTCTTCCCGCTGGCGAGCCTCGCGTTCGGCAGCAGGTTGGGCTGGTTCGACGGGGGCGGGCTGATCGGGCTGGCACTGCTGGTGACCGCGCTGTACCTGCTGCATCGGAGCCGTGGCCAGGAGAACCGGCCGGTCGCACCCGCGGAGGAGACCATGACCTACCCGATGTCCACGCCCAGTGCGGGCGCCACGGCGGACCCGCTCGGCGCGCCGCCACTGGCCTGGGATCTGCCGGAGCCGGAACAGCCGTACGCGCCACCGCCGTCGCCACCACCGCCCCCGGCGAGGCGGCCCCGGTCCAAAGTCGGCCCGGCGACGTTCGGCGCCGCGCTGCTCGTGGCCGGGGCGGGCGCGGCCAGCGCCTCCGCCGGGATCGGCTGGTTCACCGCGCAGCACATCATCGGCCTGGTGCTCGGCGTGCTCGGCGTCGGGCTGGTCGCGGGGGCGTTCGTCCGCGGCGGCCGGGGGCTGATCTGGCTGGCGGTGCCGCTGGCGATCGTCGGGGCGGCGATGACTTCGGTCCCGGTCTCGCAGTACTCGGGCGGCTTCGGCGACATCGACTCGACGCCCACCACCGCCGCGGAGGTGCAGCCGGTGTACTCGCACACGGCTGGCAACATGCGGCTCGACCTGACCAGGCTCGACGCGACCACACCGGTGACGACCGAGGTCCACGCCGGAGCCGGCCAGACCACGATCATCGTCCCGGAGACCGCGGACGTGCGCTACGACTGCCAGGTCCAGGCCGGGAACGTGAACTGCCTCGGCGAGACGACCGACGGCGTCGGCCGCCCTGCCGTCACCGGGCAGAACGACGGCACCGACGGTCCTGGCGGGCTGCAGGTGAACGTGAAGGTTACGCAGGGAGCGGGAGATATCGAGGTGCGCCGTGGCTGAGTACGACGAGACGACGGAACAGCGGCCCCGCCGCCGCGGGGTGGACGTGTTCTCCCTGCTGATCGGGATCGCGACCCTGTTCGCGTCGGCCTACACGCTGACCGACGGCACGGCGTGGTTCCCCTCGCTGGACCTGCGCTGGCTGCTCGCGGGCGGCGCGATCCTGTTCGGCGTCCTGATGCTCGGCGCCTCCCTCCGCGGCGGCCGCCGGGACTAGCACGGCATCGCAGTCAGCGGATGATGCCGACCACGGTCAGCGCGACACCGGCGAAGAAGGCGACCAGCACCCCGGCGGCGAGCAGCTTGTGCCGCCGGGTGCGGTCCGCCCGGAGTTCCTGCTCCGTCTTCGCCGCGATGAGGAAATGCCCCTTCTCCTGGGGCTTCGCGATCACCAGCGGCCCGATGATGTCGTGCACCTCGCCGAGGATGTACAGCCGGGTGCCGGGCCGGATGAGCCACTCGGAGTACTCGAACCCGATCGTCGAATCCCGGTTCCCCGCGAGGAATCCCGGCAGCCGGAGGCCGAACAGCTCGACGGGCTGGTCCCCGCCGCGGTAGGGCTCGAACCGGTTCACCGACTGCTCGGCGCCCTCGGGTTTCGTGCCGTCCGGGGCGACTCCGATCGTGCGCCCGGCCTCGTCGATCAGCGCGTAACCCTCCGACGAGGTGTGGTCCGCGACCTTCTCCGTGCGCTTCGAGGTGTGGCGGCGGCCGTCGCGGTACTCGACATGCTCGTACTGCCGTTCCACCCGGTAGCGGTACCACACGCACGGGATCTTGCTGATCTCCGCGGTCAGCAGCCCCTCGGGCCGGGGATGCGCGGCGCCCAACACCTCCGCGGTCTTGCGGAACCCGCCGCGCGCGCCGAGTTCGTCGGAGATCCGCCGCAGGTCCTCCAGCTCCGGGATCGACAGCGTCTCCGTGCCGATCATCGCGTGCAGCTCACGTTTGGTGGACTGCATCCAGAAGAACCCGCCGACCGCCGCCGCGATCAGCACCAACCCCAGGATCCACATGTCATTCCCATTCGATGGTGCCGGGCGGCTTGCTCGTCACATCCAACACGACCCTGTTGACCTCGGCCACCTCGTTGGTGATCCGGGTCGAGATGTGTTCGAGCACGTCGTACGGCAGCCGGGTCCAGTCCGCGGTCATCGCGTCCTCACTGGACACCGGGCGCAGCACCACCGGATGCCCGTAGGTGCGGCCGTCGCCCTGCACGCCGACGCTGCGCACGTCCGCGAGCAGCACCACCGGGCATTGCCAGATGTCGCGATCCAGACCGGCGGCGGTGAGCTCCTCGCGTGCGATCGCGTCGGCGGCGCGCAGCGTCTCCAACCGGTCGTGGGTGATCTCGCCGATGATGCGGATGCCGAGGCCGGGGCCGGGGAACGGCTGGCGGTGCACGATCGTCTCGGGCAGCCCCAGCTCCAGGCCCACCCGGCGCACCTCGTCCTTGAACAGCAGCCGCAGCGGCTCGACGAGTTCGAACTGCAGATCCTCGGGCAGGCCGCCGACGTTGTGGTGGCTCTTGATGTTCGATGCGCCCGCGCCACCGCCGGACTCGACGACGTCCGGGTACAGCGTGCCCTGCACGAGGAACCGGTAATCACCCTGGGCCTTGAGGTCCCGCTCGGCCTGCTCGAAGACGCGGATGAACTCGCGGCCGATGATCTTGCGCTTCTGCTCCGGGTCGGTCACCCCGGCCAGCGCTTCGAGGAACCGCTCGCGGGCGTCCACGGTGACCAGGTTGACCCCGGTCGCGGCGACGAAGTCCCGCTCGACCTGGGCGCGTTCACCGGCCCGCAGCAGGCCGTGGTCGACGAACACGCACGTGAGCCGGTCGCCGATGGCGCGCTGCACGAGCGCGGCCGCGACGGCGGAGTCGACCCCACCGGACAGCCCGCAGATGGCGCGGCCGTCCCCGATCTGCTCGCGGATCTTCGCCACCTGATCGTCCACAATGGACGCGGTTGTCCACTCCGGACGGATACCGGCGATATCGCGCAGGAAGCGGCGCAGCACCTCCTGCCCGTGCGGTGAGTGCAGGACCTCGGGGTGGTACTGGACCCCGGCATAACGCTCGGCCGGATTCTCGTACGCGGCGACCGGCGCGCCCTCGGAGGTCGCGGTGACCATGGCACCGGGCGGCGCCTTCGTGACGCTGTCACCGTGGCTCATCCACACCTGGTGCCTGGCGGGCAGCTCACGGTGCAGCACCCCGGCGTCGTCGCTCAGGTTGATCTCGGTGCGGCCGTACTCGCGGGCACCGGTCGCCTCGACCGTCCCGCCGAGCGCCTGCGCCAGCACGTGGAAGCCGTAGCAGATGCCGAAGATGGGAACGCCGGTCTTGGCCAGTTCCGGGTCCATCCCAGGCGCGCCGGGCGAGTAGGCGCTGGCCGGACCACCCGAAAGGATGATCGCGGCGGGCTGCTTCGCCGTGATCTCCTCGACCGTCGCGGTATGCGGCACCACCTCGGAGTACACCTGGGCCTCACGGACCCGGCGCGCGATCAGCTGCGCGTACTGCGCACCGAAGTCCACCACGATGACCGGACCCACTCGCACCTCCTCGGGGGCGTACCTCGACCTGTCCATCGTCCCAGGTGAGCCACACCACGCCGCCCCCGGCCCGGACGTAACCGGCGCGTCTTACCTTGGACACATGGACACCTTCACTCCGGAGCCACGCCCCGCGTGGATAGCCGGCCGGGCGGAGCAGGGCACCAGCACGCTCGAGGTCACCCACCCCTTCGACGGCAGCGAGGTCGCGACCGTCGCCGTGCCGGGGCCCGAGCAGGTCGAACGAGCGGTCGCCGCGGCGGTCGCCGTCGCGCCCGGCTTCCGCCGCTCGCCCGCGCACGTCCGGGCCGCCGCACTGGACCACGTCTCCCGCGGGCTCGCCGCGCGGGCCGAGGAACTGGCCGAGGTCATCACCGCGGAGAACGGCAAACCGTTCAAATGGGCGGAGATCGAGGTCAAACGTGCGATCTCGGTGTTCCGGATCGCCGCGGAGGAGGCGCGCCGGTTCACCGGCGAGGTCCAGCGGCTCGACACCGACGCCGGTGGCGAAGGGCGGCTCGCGCTGGTGCGCCGGGTGCCGCGCGGTCCGGTGCTGGGCATCGCGCCGTTCAACTTCCCGCTGAACCTGGTGGCACACAAGGTCGCGCCGTCGCTCGCGGTGGGCGCGCCGATCATCGTCAAGCCCGCGCCGCGCACCCCGCTGTCGGCGTTGATCCTGGGCGAGATCCTGGCCGAGACAGACCTGCCGGAGGGCGCGTTCTCCGTGCTGCCGCTGGGCAACGAGGAGACCGCGCGACTGGTCGAAGACCCTCGGCTGGCCGTGGTGTCCTTCACCGGTTCCGGTCCGGTCGGCTGGTCGCTGGCCGAGTCGGCGGCGCGCAAGCACGTGGTGCTGGAACTGGGCGGCAACGCGGCGGCGGTCGTGCTCGGTGACTGGCCGGACCTGCCGGGTGCGGCCGCGCGCATCGCGACGTTCGGCAACTACCAGGCCGGGCAGTCCTGCATCGCGGTGCAGCGGGTGATCGTCGAGCGCTCGGTGTCGGACGAGTTCGTCCCGGCGCTGCTCGACGCAGTGCGCGCGCTGAAGACGGGCGACCCGTACGACGCGACGATCGACGTCGGCCCGGTGGTGGACGAGGCCGCCGCGAAGCGGATCGTCTCGTGGATCGACGAGGCCGTGGCGGGCGGCGCGAAGGTGCTCACCGGCGGCTCACGGGAGGGCGCGAGCGTCGAGCCGACGCTACTGACGGACGTGCCCGTGGAAGCCAGGGCCTGGGCGGAGGAGATCTTCGGCCCGGTGCTCGCAGTGTCCATCGTGGACAGTGCAGACGAGGCCTTCGCGTCGGTCAACGCCTCGGCGTACGGCCTGCAGGCCGGTGTGTTCACGCGTGACGTGCAGCTGGCGTTCCGCGCGTCGGCGGAGTTGGAAGTCGGTGGCGTCATCGTCGGCGACGTGCCTTCGTACCGTGCGGACCAGATGCCCTACGGCGGCGTGAAAGGCTCCGGCGTCGGCCGCGAAGGTGTCCTCGCCGCGATGCACGACCTCACCGAGGAGCGCGTCACGGTGTTCACCGGGATCGAGCTCTAGCCCAACCGCAGGGCCGCGGGAGCCTCCGCCGGGACGGCGGGGTTCTTCGGCGCGACCGGGTCCAGCCGCCGGTAGCCCTCCGCCTGAGCCGGGCGCGGATCGGCCTCGCCCTTGTTGGGCCAGAAGGAAAACGCGCGCTCGGCCTGGGCGGTGATGGTCAGCGACGGGTTCACGCCGAGGTTCGCCGTGACCGCCGTCCCATCCACAATGGACAAACCGGGGTAGTTGAACACGCGGTGGTACGCGTCGATCACACCCTCGTCCTCGGTCAGCCCGATCGGCGCGCCGCCGATGAAGTGCGCGGTCAGCGGGATGTCGAAGATCTCGCCCCAGGTTCCGCCAGCGACGCCACCGATGTGCTCGGCGGTGCGCTGGTTCGCCTCGTGCCCGGCCGGGATGAACGACGGGTTCGGCTCGCCGTGCCCCTGTTTCGAGGTGTACTTCCGCCGCCCGAACAGGCCGCGCCTGGTGTACGTGGTGATCGAGTTGTCCAGGCTCTGCATCACCAGCAGGATCACCGTCCGCTCGCTCCACCGGTACCCGTTGAGCAACCGCAGCGACTGGATCGGATGCCGCAGCAGGGTCCCCACCATCTGCCGCCAGCGCGGGGTCGGCAGCGAGCCGTCCGTCGCGATCGTCTGGAGCAGGCTCATCGCATTGCTGCCCTTGCCGTAGCGCACCGGCTCGATATGCGTGGTCTCGTCCGGATGGATCGACGACGTGATCGCCACGCCCCGGCTGAAATCCTGCGCCGGATCGACCGTCGCCCGCCCCGCGCCGATGATCGCTTCGGAGTTCGTGCGGGTCAGTTCGCCGAACCGGGGGGACAGCGCGGGCAGCGCGCCCTTGTCCCGCATGCGGTGTAGCAGCCGCTGAGTACCCCACGTGCCGGCGGCGAGCACGACCTGCCCCGCCGTCAGGCTCTCCTTGCGGCGGGCGCCGGTCTTGTGCACGTCCACGACGAACGATCCGTCCGGCCGCGGCCTTACGGCGTCCACAGTGGTCAGTGGAAGGACCTTCGCGCCGCCCTGCTCCGCGAGGTACAGGTAGTTCTTCACCAGGGTGTTCTTCGCGCCGACGCGGCATCCGGTCATGCACGAACCGCATTCGGTGCAGCCGGCCCGGTCCGGTCCTGCCCCGCCGAAGTACGGGTCCGCCACCCGCTCGCCGGGCTTGCCGAACAGCACCCCGACCGGCGTCGGGTGGAACGAGTCCGCGACCTTCATATCGGCCGCGACCTTGCGCATCACCTCGTCCGAGGGGGTGATGGTGGGGTTCGTGACCACGCCCAGCATCCGGCTCGCCTGGTCGTAGTACGGCGTGAGTTCGGCCTCCCAGTCGGTGATGTGCGCCCACTGCCTGTCGCGATAGAAGGGCTTGAGCGGGCGGTACAGCGTGTTCGCGTACACCAGCGAACCGCCGCCGACCCCGGCGCCCGCGAGGACCATGACGTTGTTGAGCAGGTGGATGCGCTGGATGCCGAAACAGCCGAGCGCCGGCGCCCACAGGTAGCGCTTGAGGTCCCAGGACGTCTTCGCGAACTCGTCGTCGGCGAAGCGCCGGCCCGCCTCGAGCACGGCGACCCGGTAGCCCTTCTCCGTCAGCCGGAGGGCCGCGACACTGCCGCCGAAACCCGATCCGACCACGATCACGTCATAGTCAGCTGCACTGCTGTTACTCGCGGTCACACCAAAAAGGGTAACGCGCCCCGCAGCTCCTGACCAGGAGTAAGTTACTGACCAGTTCAGCCGCGGACGGACAGGCCGACGCGCTGGAACTCCTTCAGGTCCGAGTACCCGGTCTTCGCCATGGCCCGGCGCAGCGCGCCGAACAGGTTGACCGCGCCTTCGGCGTCCGAGGACGGGCCGTACAGCAGGGTCTGCAGGTCGACCTCGACCTCCGGGCCGGCGGCGACGCGCGAACGCGGCAGCGACGGGTGCGCGGCCGCGGCGGTCCAGTACAGCCCGTGCCCCGGCGCGGTCGAGGACGCCGCCAGCGGCGCGCCCAGCATGACCGCATCCGCCCCGCACGCGATCGCCTTCGCGATGTCACCCGACGAGGTCATGCCGCCGTCGGCGAGCACGTGGACGTAGCGACCGCCCGTCTCGTCGAGGTAGTCCCGGCGAGCCGCCGCCGCGTCGATGATCGCGGTGGCCATCGGCACCCCGATGCCCAGCACGCGGTCCGTGCTCGTGATACCCGGGGTGAAGCCGTGTCCGACGATCACGCCCGCGGCGCCGGTGCGCATCAGGTGCATCGCCGTGCGGTAGTCCGCGACGCCACCGGCGATCACCGGTACGTCGAGGCTCCCGATGAACTCCTTCAGGTCCAGCGGATCCGCATCGCCGGACACGTGCTCGGCGGAGATGATCGTGCCCTGCACGACCAGCAGTTCCACGCCCGCGGCGATCAGGTGCGGGGTGAGTTCGGCGGCACGTTGCGGGCTCACCCGGGCGGCCAGCGTCACGCCCGACTCGCGCACCGCGTGCAGCGCCTCGCCCAGCAACTCCGGCTGCACCGGCGCGGAGTGCAATTCCTGCAGCACCCGAACCAGCGCGGTCGGGTCCTCGTCCCGCGCCGTGTCGACGAGCCGCCGCATCGCCTTCTCGACGTCGGAGTGCCGGGCCCACAGGCCCTCGGCGTTCAGCACGCCGAGCCCACCCAGCTTGCCGATCTCCGCAGCACTCGCCGGCGACACGATCGCGTCGGTCGGATGCGTGACCAGCGGCAGCTCGAACCGGTAGGCATCGATCTGCCAGGCGGTGGACACCACCGCGGACGAACGTGTCCGGCGCGACGGGACGATCTCCACGTCGTCGAGGTCGTACGCGCGGCGCGCGGTACGTCCCATGCCGATCTCGACCAGATCCCGCACGTCGGATCCCTTCTCGTGAGCTGCTCGCCGTCAGCGGGCGGTGTAGTTGGGCGCTTCGACCGTCATCGTGATGTCGTGCGGGTGGCTCTCCTTGAGCCCGGCCGCGGTGATCCGCACCAGCTGCGCCTGCTGCAGCCGGCTGACCGACTCGGCGCCCGCGTACCCCATACCCATCCGCAGGCCGCCGACGAGCTGGTGCAGGACGATGGCCAGCGGCCCGCGGAACGCGATCCGGCCCTCGATGCCCTCGGGGATCAGTTTGTCCTCGCTCAGCACGTCGTCCTGGGCGTAGCGGTCCTTCGAGTAGGACTTGTTCCCGTCCCGCGAGGACATCGCGCCGAGCGAGCCCATGCCCCGGTAGGTCTTGAACTGCTTGCCGTTGACCAGGATCAGATCCCCCGGCGATTCGGCTGTGCCGGCCAGGAGGCTGCCCAGCATGACGCTGGAGGCGCCCGCGGTGATGGCCTTGACGATGTCGCCCGAGTACTGGATGCCGCCATCACCGATCACCGGAACGCCGGCCGGGCGGCAGGCCTGGTCGGCCTCGTAGATCGCGGAGATCTGCGGCACGCCGACACCGGCGACCACCCGGGTGGTGCAGATCGAGCCCGGCCCGACCCCGACCTTCACCCCGTCCGCGCCCGCGTCGACGAGCGCCTGCGCGCCCGCGCGGGTGGCCACGTTGCCGCCGACGACGTCGACCGTGTCCCCCAGTTCCTTCTTGAGGGTCGAGACCATGTCGACGACCGCGCGGGAGTGCCCGTGCGCGGTGTCGACCATCAGCACGTCCACGCCCGCATCGGCCAGCGCCATCGCGCGCTGGTGCCCCGAGGCGCCGACCCCGACCGCGGCGCCCACCAGCAGCCGGCCGTCCGGGTCCTTGGTCGCGTTGGGGTACTGCTCGGTCTTGACGAAGTCCTTCACGGTGATCAGCCCGCGCAGCTTGCCCGCACCGTCCACGATCGGCAGCTTCTCGATCTTGTGCCGCCGCAGCAGCCCGAGCGCGGCGTCCGCGGTGACCCCCACCTGCGCGGTGATGAGGTTCTCGCTGGTCATGACCTCGCTGACTGGGCGGCTGTAGTCCACCTCGAAGCGCATGTCGCGGTTGGTGATGATGCCGACGAGCTGGCCTGCCGCGTCGGTGACCGGCACGCCGGAGATGCGGAACCGCGCGCACAGCGCGTCGACCTCGGCGAGGGTGTCCTCCGGGGAGCAGGTCACCGGGTCGGTCACCATCCCGGCCTCGGACCGCTTCACCACCTCGACCGCCGCGGCCTGCTCGTCGATCGGGAGGTTCCGGTGCAGCACGCCCATCCCGCCCTGGCGGGCCATCGCGATCGCCATTCGCGCCTCGGTCACGGTGTCCATCGCGGCGGAGACGATCGGGACGCGCAACGTGACGTTGCGGGAAAGCCGGGTGCCGGTGTCGACGCTGCTCGGCAGCACGTCCGACTCCGCCGGCAGCAGGAGGACGTCGTCAAAGGTCAGGCCCAGCATCGCGAACTTGTCTTGCGGGGTGAATTCGCTCGTCATAGCTGGTGACAGACCTTCCTCGGCGGATCGGAGAACTCCTTGTCGATGGTATCTGGACAGCACCCCACCCTGGCCCGGTACCGTGCAGGCCGTGCCGCACGACGTGTTGCCCCCGGACCCGTTCGCAGACGACCCCGACGACCCTGCGAAGGGGATGGGCTTTTTCGGCGATGACCTGGACGAACCCATCGACGGCCAGGCTCGCGCCGAGCTGCTGTCCGACCTGTCGGACCTGGCCGTCTACCAGGCGCTGCTGGAGCCGCGCGGGGTCCGCGGGATCGTCGTGGACTGCGGCGAATGTGACCAACCGCATTTCCACGACTGGTCGCTGCTGCGCGCGAGCCTCGAGCAGCTGCTGGCCGACGGCCGGATGCGCCCGCACGAACCGGCATACGACCCGGACCCGGCCGACTACGTCAGCTGGGACTACTGCCGAGGATTCGCCGACGGCGTCACCGCCACCGAAAGCGCCCGCCCGTAACCAGCACTGACAACGCGAGCCGAACCACCGCCGGGCGAGCGCTCTCCGCCCGGGAACGAGCCCCTCAGTTGCCGGAGGTCCCGGCCGGGGCCTGCCCGTCGGCCGTCGTGTCGAAGCGGACCGTTCCGCCGCTGTTCGTTCCCGCCGCCGAGACCGAGCTGCTGCTCGTGGTCGGCGGTGTCGAGGTGGAGGTTTCCGTGGGGGTCGACGTGCTCGGGCTCGACGGCGAGGTGGTCGTGGTCGGCGAGCTGCTCGGCGGCGTCGTGGTCGAGGTGACCGGCTCGGACGACGACGTCTGCGAAGACGAGGTCGGCGGGGGCGTGCTCGACGACGGATTCTGCAGCATCTCGGACAGCTGCTGGTGCTCCCGCATCAACTGGGCGCGGTTGTCCTCGGAGGCCACCTGCCTCAGCTTCGTGGCCGCCTCGGCCAGCGCCTGCTGCGCCTCGGCGATGCGGCCCTGCGACAACGCGATACTCGCCTGCTGCAGGTCGGTGCGGGCTGCGGAGGCCGCCTCGACCGAGCGGGCGTGGTCTGAGTAGAGGACCTTCGTCAGGCCCCACAGCGCGTCGCCCGGCTGGGCGTCCCGCGCGGCGATCCCGGTGCCGCTGAAGGCGATGGCGAGCACGGCGGCGGCAACCGCGACCGGTACGAGGACCCGGCGCCTGCGGGTGCGCTGCCCGTGCTTCTGCGCGAGTGCCGCTGTCTTCACTGTGGTGACCGCGGTGTCGGTGTCCACCAGCTCGGCGAGTGGCTCGCTGTCGATGTCGCGCCGCCAGGCCAGCAGCAGCGCGTTGAGCTCCTGGTCCCCCAGACCGTCCGCCACCTTGGGATCGGACCCGCCGAGCGCGTCCAGCAGCGCGTCGTCGGCGTGCACGGCGGACAGATCGGCCTCGAACGCGGCCTGCGACGCACTCAGCGTGTCGTCATACCCACCGAGCTCACGTCTGATCTCGTCGCGGCTCTCGCGGTCGGTCACTCAGGCCACCTCCTCGGACGCCAGCGCCTTACGGAGCCGCGCGAGAGCCCGGTGCTGAGCGACCCGGACCGCGCCCGGGGTCGAATCGACCGCGTCCGCGGTCTCCTCAGCTGACAGCCCCACGACCACTCGCAGCACCACGATCTCGCGTTGTTTGTCCGGCAGCACCCGCAGCAACTGGGCCATGCGCTCGTTCAACTCCCCCTGCAGGGCGTGCTGCTCCGGACCTATGTCCCCCTCGACCTCGTCGGGGATCTCGGCCACGGGTTCTGCCCGGTTACGGGCGGCAGCACGGTGCGCGTCGGCGACCTTGTGCTGGGCGATGCCGTACACGAAAGCCAGGAACGGTCGTCCTTGATCACGGTACGAAGGCAGGGCCGTGAGCACCGCGAGACACACCTCCTGCGCTACGTCGTCTGCTGAAGCGAATGATCGCTCCTGCCGGCCAACCCTGGCGCGGCAATACCGCACCACAAGAGGACGGATGGCGGCAAGCAGCCGCTCCACCGCCTGAGGATCTCCCTCGACGGCGGCGGCGACTGACTCCTCCAGTCCGTCCCCCACAGTGGCCATCGCAGACAACAGTCCCAGCGTTACGTGTAGGCGTACAAAATGATGGCGCGTGAGATCGAGGTCCCTCGCACCGGTGATGCCCACCGTACCGTCCGGCATCGACATCGCTCGTGCACGGTCGCGTTCGGCGCGCCCCGGGAAATCCGGAGCGCGCCGGCGACGGATCACGCGAAGGTGTTCAAGAATTCAACGACTTGCGCAGCTTACAAGACGAGAGAGGCTCGGAGAAGCACTCAGGACACGAGCCCGCGGCGAAACCCGTGGGCGACGGCCTGGGCACGGTCCCGCACGCCAAGCTTGCGGAACAGGCGCCGCGCGTGGGTCTTCACCGTGTCCTCCGACAGGTAGAGCTCGCGGCCGATCTGGCCGTTGCTCTTCCCCTGGCTCATCCCCCGCAGTACCTGCAACTCGCGTTCGGTGAGCTGGACACCGGGGTCGGCCGGCTGGCGGGGCGCCGGCACCGAGGTGCTCGCGAGCGTATGCGCCAGCGCGGCCACGAGTTCCGGGCGAGAGGCGTCCCACCGCAGGTAACCGCGCGCGCCACCGGCGATCGCGGCGGCGATGCTGCTGGCATCGTCGGGCGCGCCGAAGACGATCACGTTCGCCTGGGGATTGGCGGACACCAGCCGCCGAGTCGCCTCCACCCCGGCCGGCATCGCGCGCTGGGTGCCGACGAGGACAACGTCCACCGGCTGCCGCGAATACCTGGCCAGCAACTCGTCACCGTGCGCTACACAGTCGATGCGACTGACGCCGGGCACAGCAGACATCACGCGGGTGAGCCCTTCGCGAACACTGCGTCGGTCGTCGCAGATCAAGACCGTAGTCACGGGGTTTCCTTCCTGCAGCCGGGTGACCTTCCACTTCCCCTATCGGACGCTTTAGGCCGAACCTTGACACGATCCGGTGGCTTTTTTTGGAAGATCTTCGCCCGGATGTCGGTATGGCCGCCTCGACTGCGCCAACCGGCGTCACGCCGGGACCCACGGCGATTCACCCGCCAGCCGCCTCCCGTCTGGATCAGATCGTAGTAACACAGCGTGCACCATGGCGTCGACCCTGGATCGATCCCGACCATATTCGGCGGCGATCGAGCCGGCAGGCCAACTCAGGGAGCGTAGTGCGTACTCGTCCGTCACGGCGAGTGCTTCCTCGGCGAGGTGCACCGCTCGTTCCCGTTCCCCGGTCGCGCCGAGTGCGGCGGCCAGCACGAGCCGTGACTTCACGACATGCCGCAGGGCGCCGGCGGACTCGGCGAGCTCGAGCGCGCGCTCCGCCGGTTCCACCGCATTCGCGGCCTGGCCACCGGCCAGTTCGAGCTCCGCGGAGACCCAGCCGAGCCGGACCTTCGATCGCCAGCTCCGCGCGGTCACGCGCGCGACCAGCCGGCGGGCGAGCGGCAACCGGCCGATGCCCAGATTGTCGGCCGCCAGACCCAGCAGCGCGTCGGCCCTCGCCCCCTCGGCGTCGATCCCGTCCGGGTCCTCCTCCTGCGGGACACCCGCACCCGGTCGCGCTCGATGAGCGGGAGCTTCGCCATCACCGCTCATCCGCGCTCCAGTCCGGCCGGACAGACCTGTCACGAGCCGGAGCGCGGCACCGTCCGGCCCGAACGCCGCGCGATGCCCGCCGAGCTGGCGCCGATGCGAGGCGAACGTGGACAGGGCGAGCGACGCAAGCACGCGATCCCGCCCTCTGGCTACTTCGTCGAGCAGGGTCGCCGCGCCCGCGTACCGCCCCTGCCCGCCGAGCACGATCGCCGTCAGCAGCTTCGCGCGCGGCGACGCGGGCGTACCTGGCGGGAGCACCGGCCGGTCACCGAAGGCGGCCCGCCGCAGCTCGTCGATCGACACGAGACCAAATCTAGCGGCGCGAAGCGCCTCCATCAGGGGTGGTGGTCGGGCGAGGGGCTGGCGGACCTAGTAGGACATATTCGATGCGATCGACGGCTACGCGCAGGTCAGGCAACAACTCGACCTTGTCGGGCAAGGGCGTGCGGGCCCAGCCGGGTCCCCAGGCGAACACCCGGCTGCGCTGGCGGCCCCGCGAGACCCGCGGGAACAACCGGCTGTCCGCGACCGTGCTCCGCTGCGCCCGCAGGACGACCGCGGCCGGTGCGCTGCGCCGGACCGCGACCGCGAGTACCTCGGCCGGCGGCGGAGTTCCGAACAGCTGCGCCGAGATCCCGCGCTCGGCCAGGCACGCGGCGAGCGCATAGAGAGGAAGGCCGGGCCGCTCGTCGGGTACTCCGCTCAGCAGGACCGGCCGGGAGTTGCGCGGCTGGTCGAGCAAGGGTGTCGCGCGGATCAGCGCCGCGAGCACGGACTCGGTCAGCAGGTATTCGGCCTCCGCGCCGGTGTGCGCGCCGTGCCAGCCGGTGCCGAACGCGGTCAGCACCGGCTCGATGACGGTCTCCCACGCAGCCAGCACCCCTGCCTCGGTGATCACCTCCGCCAGCAGGTGCTGGGTGGCGGCGGTGTCCATCGCGAGCGCCGCGCCACGCAGCCGGCGAGCGACGGATCGATCGGGCTCGGCGCGCGTCGGCGCCGGCGTCTCGACCTGCTCGTCGGCAATCGGCGTTTCGAGCGCGAACCGGGCGGCCTCTGCGGTCGAGGCACCTCTGAGCAGGGCGCGCTGCATGAGTTCAAGGCGGCGGATGTCGGCCGAGCCGTAGCGGCGGTGCTTGCCGCCGGTGTGCCGGCTCGGTCCCAGCCCGTAGCGGCGATCCCAGGTGCGGAGGGTGGCAGGCGCGACCCCGAGCCGCCTGGCCACGGCGGCCACCGGCATCGTCGGTTCTGCCTGCCGTACGCGCTCCATTCGCCCCAATATCGAGGACGCATGCCTACCCAGCAACCTGAAAGTTATGCACTCCGACCTGCGGAAGAGCCGGTTCTCACGCTTGCGGGGGACATCCAAAGGATGAATCCCTCCGAATTCCTTGAACAACTATTGGCGCGCTTCTAACGTTACCGCCGTTGCACCGAATGGAGTAGTCGCCAGTGCGACAACGAGGGGATCCGACCGAATAACGGAGGCGGTCAACGATGGCAGACACGCGCAGGCTTCCCGGTCCCAACGCCGACATCTGGGACTGGCAGCTGGAGGGGTCCTGCCGAGGGATGGACAGCGCGGCCTTCTTCCATCCCGACGGGGAGCGCGGACCGGCCAGGGCCCGACGCGAGGCCAGGGCCAAAGCTATTTGCCAGTCCTGCCCGGTATTGCGGTTGTGCCGGGAACACGCGCTGGCCGTACACGAACCGTACGGGATCTGGGGCGGCCTTTCCGAGGCCGAGCGGGAGAACATCCTCAGGACCGGCAAGCGGCAGCTGACTCTTTCCGGCCAGTGAGGGGGAGGGAAAAGGGGTGACGCGGCAGGGGCGTCACCCCTTTTTCGCACCAGAATAGGGGCGGTATCCGACCGGATACCGCCCCTATTCTTTTACCGCCTCGCGTCAGTGCGCGTGACCGTGGCCGTGACCGTGGCCCTGCGCCTCTTCGTCCTCCTCCGCCGGCTTCTCGACCACGGAGCTCTCCGTGGTGAGCACCAGCCGGGCGATCGACGCGGCGTTGGCCACCGCGGAGCGGGTGACCTTGACCGGGTCGACGATGCCGGCCGCGAGCAGGTCGGTGATCTCGCCGGTGACCGCGTTGAGACCGTGGCCCCAGCTCTGCTCGACCACCTTGGACACGATGACCGCGCCCTCGAGGCCGGCGTTGCTGGCGATCCAGTACAGCGGCGCGCTCAGCGCGTCGCGGACGATCTTGACGCCGGTCGCCTCGTCACCGGTGAGGCCGAGGTCGTCCAGTTCCCTGGCCGCGTGCACGAGCGCCGACCCACCGCCGGGGACGATGCCCTCCTCGACGGCCGCCTTGGTCGAAGCCACGGCGTCCTCGATGCGGTGCTTGCGCTCGTTGAGCTCGGTCTCGGTGGCCGCACCGACCTTGATGACGGCGACGCCGCCACCCAGCTTGGCCAGCCGCTCCTGCAGCTTCTCCCGGTCCCAGTCGGAGTCGGTGGTCTCGATCTCCTTGCGGATCTGGGCGATCCGCGCGGCGATGTCGTCCTTCGTGCCGGCCCCGTCCACGATCGTCGTGGTGTCCTTGGTGACCTCGATACGGCGGGCGGTGCCCAGCGCGTCGAGCCCGATCTCGGACAGCTTCATGCCGATCTCGGACGAGATGACCTGCGCGCCCGTGACGACGCCGAGGTCGTCCAGGAACGCCTTGCGGCGGTCACCGAAGAATGGCGCCTTGACCGCGACCGCGTTGATCGTCTTGCGCAGGGAGTTGACCACCAGGGTGGACAGCGCCTCGCCGTCGACGTCCTCCGCGATGATCAGCAGCGCCCGCTTGGCCTCGGCCACCTTCTCCAGGATCGGGAGCAGGTCCGCCAGCGCGGAGATCTTCTCGCGGTGCAGCAGGACGTAGGCGTTCTCGAGGATCGCCCGCTGCTCTTCGGGGTTGGTCGCGAAGTGCGCCGACAGGAAACCCTTGTCGAACTGCACACCCTCGGTGATCTCGAGCTCGGTGGCCATCGTGGAGGACTCCTCCACGGTGATCACGCCGTCCTCGCCGACCTTCTCCACGGCCTCGCCGAGCAGGTCGCCGATCTTGGCGTCCCGCGAGGTGACCGTGCCGACCTGGGCGATGTTCTCGCGGCCCTTGACCGGGGTGGCCCTGCTCTTGAGGATCTCCACGATCTTGTCCGCCGCCGCCTCCATACCGCGGCCGAGCGAGGCCGGGTTGGCGCCGGCGGCCACGTTGCGGAGACCCACCTTCACCAGGGACTGCGCCAGCACGGTGGCCGTGGTGGTGCCGTCACCGGCGACGTCGTTGGTCTTGGTGGCGACGTTCTTCGCGAGCTGGGCCCCGAGGTTCTCGAACGGGTCCTCCAGGTCGATCTCGCGGGCCACGGTCACGCCGTCGAGCGTGATGGTGGGGCCGCCGAACTTCTTGTCGAGCACGACGTGCCGCCCACGCGGACCGAGGGTGACCTTGACCGCGTCGGCGAGCTTGTTCACCCCGCGCTCAAGCGCCCGACGAGCGTCCTCGTCGAAGTTGATCTGCTTAGCCATTGGTGTCCTCTCTAGACCGCAGAACGCCCCGGCCCCCGGCTAAGCGGGGCCCGGGGCGTTCGATGCGAGGGCTGGTGTCAGTTGACGACGGCCAGCACGTCGCGAGCGGACAGGATCAAGTAGTCCTCACCGTTGTACTTGACCTCGGTGCCGCCGTACTTCGAGTAGATGACGACGTCGCCGACACTCACATCCACCGGGATGCGGTTGCCCTTGTCGTCCACGCGGCCCGGGCCCACGGCCAGAACCTTGCCCTCCTGGGGCTTTTCCTTGGCGGTGTCGGGGATGACGAGACCGGACGCCGTCGTCTCCTCGGCCTCGCTCGTCTGGACAACGATCTTGTCCTCGAGCGGTTTGATGTTCACGCTCACCGGGTTGACCTCCACGGGTCGTCGAAAGCGTTGGCAGGTACTTACAGGTTTTTGGCGCCTACCACCCCCGCCGTCGCGGGTGCCGGGGCGTGTGCGGTGCCGTGCATTTAGCACTCTAGCCACGCGAGTGCTAGCCGCGCAAGGAGGGTCGCTTTCGGCCTGTCAGCGCGTTCCGGGATCCGTGGTGCCGCGCTCGCGCCTCGAACATCCTGTTCCCGGCGGCACCGGGTGTGGGCGGCTGGTTCTCCGCCTGGTGGTGCTCGACGAGCTGAGTGAACGGCTCATCCGCCACACCGGCCTTCTGTGACATCCGGTGATCGCAACGTCACTCGTTGGGCGGTTCCCGGCCATCCGTTGGCGTCCCTACCGTGAAAGCCGTGGCCCGGGCCGATCCTGAAGGGAAGGTGGCTCCACATGGGTGGATGCAACTGCTGCAGCTCGTGCACCGGTGCCAACTGCGGTTGCTGCGGCAAGTGCTGACCGGCTGAGCACACGGACCCCCGGCCCAACGGCGGGCCGGGGGTTCGCTACATCGGCGGCGTATACCGAACGAAAGATGCTCCCGAAGCAGGCGGACGGTGTGTAGGTTTCTCGCGTCGTTCGCATGCGAGGAGAGTCATGGATCCGTTCACTCGCCGAACCGCGCTACGTGCCGCCGCCGTCGGGACGGCCGGGCTCGCCATCGCCGCGCCCGGTGTCGCCGACGCCGCGACCGATCAGGCAAGGCAGCGGGCCTTCGCCGCCGCGGCCGCGGAGTTCGGCGTGCCGGAACAGGTGCTGCTGGGGGTCTCGTATCTGAAGTCGCGCTGGGACGCCAACGCGGGCCTGCCGAGCAGGGGTGCGGGTTTCGGGCCGATGCACCTGACCGACCTGCGCACGGTCGCGGCCGGCGGCAGCCACCACGACAAGGGCACCGAAGACCCGCGCGGTGATCTCGCCCGCCCGGCGCTGCACCCCGTCGAACCGCGGCGAGCCGCACCGGTGGCCGCGCTGCAGACGGTCGATCTGGCGGCCGAACTGACCGGCGCGAGCCCGGACGCGCTGCGCACCGACCCGGCGCAGAACATTCGCGGTGGTGCCGCGGTGCTGGCCCACTACCAGCGACAGCTCGGCATCTCGGGCACCGATCCGGCCGACTGGTACGGCGCCGTAAGCCGCTACAGCGGGGCGACCGACTCGACGGCCGCGGCGTTCTTCGCCGACGAGGTCTTCAACACGATCACCAGCGGCGCGAGCCGGGTAACCGACGACGGCCAAGCCGTCCACCTCACCGCGACGAACGTTTCGCCCGCTCGCGGGCAACTCCGCGCGCTCGACCTCCCGGCCGCGGCGCGCGGGGATGTCGAAGCGCCACCCGGGTTGTCGGCCGAGTGGATTCCCGCGCCGTACGAGAAGACCAAAGACGGCTACGGCAACTACGACAAGGCCGAACGCCCGCAGAGCCAGCAGATCACGCATATCGTCATCCACGACACCGAGTGCAGCTACGACGTGGCGCTCGGCCTCGTGCAGGATCCGACGTACCTGGGCTGGCATTACACGCTGCGCTCGAGCGACGGGCACGTCGCGCAGCACATCCTGACCAAGGACGTCGGCTGGCACGCCGGGAACTGGTATGTCAACGCGAAGTCCATCGGCGTCGAGCACGAGGGCTTCGGCGCGCAGGGCACCTGGTACACCGAGGCGATGTACCGGGCATCGGCGAAGCTGGTGCGGTACCTGGCCGACAAGTACCGGATCCCGCTGGACCGCCAGCACATCATCGGCCACGACAACGTCCCCGGCACGATCCCGTCGACGGTCGCGGGCATGCACTGGGATCCGGGCCCGTACTGGGACTGGGGCCACTACTTCGACCTGCTCGGCGCGCCCCTGCACGACTGGGCACGGCACAACACCGGCCTGGTCACGATCAAGCCGGACTTCGCGACCAACCAGCCCGGCTTCACCGGATGCGACACCGCCGGCGCCGCGTGCACCCTGCGAGGATCGTCCGCGGTCGTCCTGCACACCGAACCACGCGACGACGCGCCGTTGCTGAAGGATCCGGGCCTGCATCCGGACGGCTCGCCGTCCACAATGGATGTTGCCGACGTGGGCAGCAGGGTGGCGGCTGGCCAGCGGTACGCCGTCGCCGAGATCCGTGGCGATTGGACGGCAATCTGGTTCCTTGGCCAGAAGGGCTGGTTCCGGAGCGCTTCGGGGGTGCCCGCGCTCGGTCCTGCGGTCACGCCGAAACCGGGCCTGGCCACGGTGCCGGTGTACGGCCGGGCGTACCCCGAGGCGGAGGCGTATCCCGCGAACATCCCGCCGCAGGATCTGGTGCCGCTGCAGTACACGTTCGCCGCGGGCCAGAAATACGCGGCCGGGCCGCTGCTACCGGGTGAGTACTACTGGGCGACGACGTTCGACCCGTCGACACATGTCGTCGTGCGGGGCGAGACCGAGTACATGCAGATCCAGTTCGGGCACCGGGTCGCCTATGTGAAGGCGGACGACGTCGTGCTCGGGCGAGCCTGACTTGTCCACAAGCACCCAGTTGTCCACAGGCGGGCGGATTTGGGGTTCCCTCCCGGGCCGCCCGAGTGTGAACTGGAAGGCGTGACGAAGTCAGACCGAAACGACGTCCACGGGCAGCGCCGGGTTCGCCGAGATGTCCAACGAGGACTCCTTGACCCCGGCGGCCACGACGTGCGCGCCCAGCGCCGCGATCATCGCACCGTTGTCGGTACACAGGCGCGGCCTCGGTACCCGCAGCTCGATCCCGGCCGCGTCGCAGCGCTCACGCGCCAGCTCCGAAAGGCGGGAGTTGGCCGCGACCCCACCGGAGATGACGAGCGTGCCGATCTCGTACTCCTTCGCGGCACGCACGGCCTTCGCGGTCAGCACGTCGGCGACAGCTTCCTGGAACGAGGCCGCCACGTCGTTCACCGGGATCTCCTCGCCGCGGCGTTCGGCGCCCTCGACCCACCGCGCGACGGCGGTCTTCAACCCGGAGAACGAGAAGTCGAACTTCGCGTCGCGGGGGCCGGTCATCCCGCGCGGAAACGGGATCGCGTCGGGGTTGCCCTGCTTCGCCGCCTTGTCGATCGGTGGGCCGCCCGGGTACGGCAGGCCGAGTATGCGCGCGACCTTGTCGTACGCCTCGCCGGCCGCGTCGTCCACAGTGGAGCCGAGCTCGGTGATGCCGGTGGCGATGTCGTCGACTCGCAGCAGCTGAGTGTGCCCGCCGGAAACGAGCAACGCCAGGCAGGGCGTGGGCAGCGGACCGTGCTGCAGCGTGTCGACGGCGATATGTCCGGCCAGGTGGTTCACGCCGTAGAGCGGCACGCCGAGCGCCGCCGAGTAGGCCTTCGCCGCGGACACGCCTACGAGCAGGGCCCCCGCGAGCCCTGGCCCCGCGGTCACCGCGATCGCGTCCACATCGGACAGTTTCAGGCCGGCGGCCTCGAAGGCACGGTTGACGGTCGGCACCATGGCCTCCAGGTGTGCCCGGCTGGCCACCTCGGGTACCACCCCGCCGAAGCGCGCGTGCTGTTCGACGCTGGAGGCGACCTCGTCCGCGAGCAGCTCGACGGTGCCCTCGTCGTGCAGCCGGACCAGGCCGGCGCCCGTCTCGTCGCAGGAACTTTCGATGCCCATGATGATTCGGGACATCAGCCGACCTCCTGCTCGGAATGTGCGGGACGTTTCATGGTGTAGGCGTCGGAGCCCGAAGGCTGGTAATAGCGCTTGCGCACGCCGATCCGGGTGAAACCGTGGCGGGCATACAGCTCGATGGCGCGGTCGTTGTCGGTGCGCACTTCGAGGAAGACAGGCGCATGCAGCTCGTCCGCGCGGGCGAGCAGGGCTCGCAGCAGCGCGGTGCCGAGACCCTGACCCTGGTAGGCGTCATCGACGCCGATGGTGTGCACGCTCGACTCGAAGTCACCGGGCCGGCCGACCGTCGCGAGCCCGGCGTAGCCGACCAGCTTGTCCTCGGCGGTGTACGCGCCGACGTAGTAGCCGCCTGCGTCGAGTTCGGAGTGGAACGCGCGGGCACTCCACGGATCGTCGCCCGCGAAAAGCTGCTTCTCGATCTCGACGCAACGGGCAATGTCCCTGCGACGGAGCGCGGCGAGCTTCACGCCGTCACCCGCTTCCTCACGGCCGGCTCGACGGCGTCGGGGCGGCGCAGGTACAGCGGCGTCAGCGGGGCAGGGTCTGCGGTGAAGGCACCGCGAGCGGCGGTCACGAGGCCGCCGACCGTCGGATAGTACGGCTCGAGCACATCGACGCCGAGCTTCTCGGCGTAGAGGCGAGCCCCGTCTCCGGCTGCGACAGGCAAGCCGAGCGGCTCGGGCGACCCCACATGCGGGCCGTCGGCGCGGGTGCCCGTCGCGTCGTAGGCAGCCCAGTACACCTCGCGGCGGCGAGCGTCGGTGACGACGAGGAATGGCTCGTCCGTGTCCGTCGCGGCCGCGATCCCGTCGAGGCTGCACACCGGGTACGCGTTGATGCCGAGCCCCTGTGCGAGCGCGGCGGCCGTAGCCATACCGGCGCGGAGGCCGGTGAACGGGCCAGGTCCCACACCGCACACGATCGCGTCCACCTGGCGCAGGGTGACGCCGGCTTCATGCACGGCATCGAGGACGTGCGGCGTGATCAGCTCCCCGTGCGCACGGGGGTTGACGGTGACGCGCTCGGCGAGCACGGAGACATCTGCGCCCGCCAGTGTCGCCAGCCCGGCGGTGACCGCGGGCGTCGAAGTGTCGATGGCGAGTACCAGCACGGTGTACCAGGGTATGCCTTGGGCGCTTGACAGTAACGGCTGGGCAGTCGCAAAGTGGTTCAGCCACTAAGCCAATTTTCCTGAAGCTCTCGGACGAGGAGGCCCCGCGTGGCAGAACCGTTGTTCCCGGCATTGGCAGCGAAGCCGGACAAGAACGCGCTGCGCTTCGGCGAGATCTCGCTCGGCTACGGGGAGCTGGCGGCCGTTGCCGGGACGCTCGCGCGTGAGCTGCGCGCTGCCGCGCCGGTCCGTGTCGCGATCTGGGCAACGCCGACCATCCACACGAGCGTCGCAGTGCTCGGCGCGCTGCTCGCCGGCGTGCCCGCGGTACCGGTCAACCCGAAGATCGGTGAACGTGAGCTCGGGCACATCGTGTCCGACAGCGCCCCGGCGCTGGTGCTTGCCGAGCCCGGCGTCACGCTGCCCGAAGCGCTCGCCGCGCTCCCGCGCAAGGACGTCCAGCTCACCGGTGCGCCCGGTGAACTACCGGCGGAGCCGGACCCTGAAGCGCCCGCGCTGATCGTCTACACCTCCGGCACGACCGGTCCGCCGAAGGGGGTCGTGCTCCCCCGCCGCGCCATCGCCACCACGCTCGACGCTCTCGAGGACGCCTGGCAGTGGACCGCGGACGACGTCCTGGTGCACGCGCTGCCGCTGTTTCACGTGCACGGGCTCATCCTCGGCGTTCTCGGTCCGCTGCGCCGTGGCGGCAGCGTGCGCCATCTGGGCAGGTTCTCGGTCGAGGGCGCGGCGCACGAACTTGCCGGCGAAGCGACGATGATGTTCGGCGTGCCCACGATGTATCACCGGATCGCGGGTGAAGTCGGCGAAAATCCCGAGCTGGCCAAGGCATTCGGACGCGCGCGGCTGCTGGTGTCCGGGTCGGCGGCGCTGCCGGTACACGACCACGAGCGCATCACCGCCGCGACTGGGCAGTGCGTCGTCGAGCGCTACGGCATGACCGAGACGCTGATGAACACGAGCGTCCGGGCCGACGGCGAACGCAAGCCCGGCACGGTCGGCGTACCGCTGCGGGGTGTGGAACTCCGGCTCGTCGACGAGTCGGGCGCCGTGATCGCAACCTCCGACAGCGAGACGGTTGGCGAGATCCAGGTCCGCGGGCCGAACATGTTCACCGAATACCTCAACCGCCCGGACGCGACGGCCGACGTGTTCACCGCCGGTGGAGGCTGGTTCCGCACCGGTGACATGGCGACCCGCGACGCCGACGGCTACGTCCGGATCGTCGGGCGCAAGGCCACCGACCTGATCAAGAGCGGCGGGTACAAGATCGGCGCCGGGGAGATCGAGAACGCGCTGCTGGAGCATCCCGGGGTGGCGGAAGCCGCAGTCACCGGCGAGCCGGACCCGGATCTCGGCGAGCGGATCGTCGCGTGGATCGTGCCGTCCGGCCAGCCGCCCGCAGAGCGGGAACTAGCCGACCACGTCGCGCGTCTGCTATCGCCGCACAAGCGGCCCCGCGTGGTGCGGTTCCTGGAAGCGTTGCCGCGGAACGATATGGGCAAGGTGATGAAGCGAGCACTGGAGCCCTGATGAGCCACACTCGCGAAACCCCTACCCACCGACCACGGCCGGGCGCAGCCACCCCACACCACGCCCGCGCCCTGATCAGCAGCACACACGAAACCCGACCCATCGAGCACGACCGCGCGAGGACGTCCCCGACCGGAGCCCCGCCACGCCACACCCCGACCTGCCGAGCGCGAGCGGGCGCCCCGCGCCGCGCGGGGGCGCTGACGGGCGGCAACGGTCGAATCCTGCGCATCGAGCCCGGCGGGGCGCGGCATGCGTGAGCTCATCGACGCGGTCTGCTCGGCCTTCACCGAGTTCGACGTGCCGCTCGCCGGATCCGATGTGGACGGTCCGATCGGCTGGCCGGGCTACGGTTCCTCTCGCCTGCGCGCCCAGGAGCGGACCGGCGAACGGGAGTCGGTGGTCTGCGGTATCGGCAAGATCGGCGGCGTCGAGGCCACGCTGATCGTGTTCGAGTTCGGCTTCCTGGGCGGGTCGCTCGGGCGGCGCACCGGCGACCGGATCGAGGCGGCCTTCAGCCGGGCGCGTGAACTGCGCACCCCGGTGGTGTCCCTCATCGCCACCGGCGGGAGCCGGATGCAGGAAGGCATGGTGGCGCTGTCGCAGTTGCAGCGGATCGCCCGGCAGGCGGCGCTGACCCGGGCCGCCGGCCTCCCGCAGATTTCGGTGCTCCGCGATCCGACCACCGGTGGCGGCTGGGCGACGCTCGGCGCGGGGGCGGACGTGGTGCTGGCCCTGCCGGGCGCGCAGGTCGGTTTCGCCGGTTCGCGAGTGCGGCCCGCGGGCGACGCGTCCGCCTACACCGCGGAGTCGCAACTGGCGGCCGGGCAGGTGGACCAGATCGTCGAGGACCTGCCGGGAGCGCTGACCCGCTGGCTCACGCTCCTCACCAACGCCTCCAGCGAATCGCCGGAACCACCCGAGGCCCTCGGCTCCGCGACCTTGCCCGAGACGGGCTGGGAGGCTGTGCAGGCCACGCGCGCTCCATCCCGCCCACACGCCGGCGCCTATCTCGACGCGTATTTCGACTGGCGCGAGCCCATCAGCGGGGACCGGTGCGGTGGCGTCGATCCCGGGGTGCGCTGTGGCTTCGGCTCCCGCGGCGGCGCGACGTTCGCGTACGCGGCGCAAAGTGGCGCGGCCACACTCCCGGCAGGTTTTCGCACGGCCGCGAGGCTCGTCCGGCTGGCCGATCGCCTCGGGATCCCCGTACTGACGCTGGTCGACACGCCAGGTGCGGCGAACGACAGCGCGGCAGAACGAGCCGGCGCCGGCGCGGCGATCGCGGACCTCTTCGAAGCGGTGGCGAGCGCTTCGGTCCCGGTGACCACGCTCGTCATCGGCGAAGGCGGCTCCGGCGGGGCACTGGCCTTCGCTGCGCCTGGGCAGACGTGGGTCGCTCCGGACAGCTACTTCTCCGTGACCTCGCCCGAAGCCGCGACGTCGATCCTGAAACTGCCACCCGACCAGGTCCCGACGACGGCGAACCAGCTGCGCCTGCGCCCGCAGGACCTGGTCGAACTGGGCATCGCCGAGGGCATCGTCTAGGGGTGGAGGAGGACCTTCCCGCCCAGGGTGGCCAGCGCTTCCTCCGCCTTCTCGAGCGCGAACTCGTGGATGATCAGCGGCGCCGGATCGAGAGTCCCCGCCGCGAAAGCGCGGACCGCATGGGTCCACGCGCCCGAGGAAGCACCGAAAACCGTGTGCACGGTGACCGCCGAGGCGACCAGATCCGCGGGCGCCAACGGGTCGGTCTCGGTACCGGCCAGCCCGGTCAGGACCGTCCGCCCGCCGCGCCGGGTCAGGCGGACCGCGAGACTGCCCGTCCCCGGCGCGCCCGCCGCCTCGACGACCACATCGAACGGGGTAAACTCCTCAGCCGGCGAAGCCATGACGGCACCGAAACGCCGCGCCAGCTCCGCCCGATCCGTCCGCGGATCCACCACGACCAACTCCCCCGGGCTGCTCGCGGCCAGTAACTGCACCGCTAGCATCCCCAGCGTCCCGCCGCCGACGACCGCGACCCGCTCGCCTGGCACGACGTTTGCCTTCAGCGCCGCCGACGCCATGCACGCCGCCGGCTCGAGCAGGGCCGCCGCGCGCAGGTCGGCTTCCGCGGGCAGTTCGTGCAGCAACCGCGCGGGCAGCCGCAGCTCGTCCGCCCAGGCGCCCGGCCGGGTGAAACCCGTCTCGTCGTACGCCGCCTCGCACAGATTCGTCTCGCCCCGGCGGCACGAACCGCATCGCCCGCAGTTGCGGAAACCCTCGCCCACCACGGGCTTGCCGAGCAGGGACTGATCGGTGCCCGGCCCCAGCTCGACAACCGTGCCCGACCACTCGTGGCCCGGCGTCACCGGGTACCGGACGTAGCCTTCCGCGCGCGTCCCCGCGAACACCTCGCGATCCGAACCGCAGATCCCCGACCATGCGACCCGCACGACCGCCTCGCCGTACCCCGGCTCCTGCGGCTCGGTCCGCACGATGCGCAGCTCACGCGGCCGCTCGAGCACCACTGCGCGCGTCATGACCGCGCACCGTCCAAATCGGACAATCGCGCCTTCCATGCCCCGTGCGGTTCCAGCGTCACAACCCGTACGTCGTCATCCCGCCGCTCGAGCCGGACCACGAGGTAGTCCGCCGAGAGCCGCTCCGCCGTCCCCTCGCCCCATTCGACGACCACCGCGGAGGCTTCGAGATCGGTGTCCAGGTCCAAATCGTCGAGCTGTGCCAGGTCACCACCCAGGCGGTAGGCGTCCACATGCACCAGCGGCACGCCGCGGGAGCCGGCGGGATGCACGCGCGCGAGCACGAACGTCGGCGAGCTGACGCGCCCCGAAACGCCCAGCCCGGCGGCGATCCCGCGGGTCATCACCGTCTTCCCGGCACCGAGCGGCCCGGACAGCAACACCAGGTCACCCGCGCGCAGAGTCCGCCCGAGCGACTCGCCGAAGGTGACCGTGTCCCGTTCGGCCGGCAGCTCGGCTACTTCGTCAGCCATCGCCAGATCCGTTGCGAGGAAGTCATTTCGTCCACTCCAGCACATTTTTGCAGCAGGTCGATCAGGTGGGAGTTGACCAGCTCCGGTTGTTCCAGCTGCACCATATGCCCTGCCCCGCGCACACGCGCGAGCTCGGCATCCGGAAGCTCCGCGGCGATCCGCTCCGCATGCGAATACGGCGTGAGCCGGTCCGCGTCGCCGCCGACCACAAGCACGTGCGCGTGCTTCAACCCGGCCAGCGCGGCGTAGCGGTTGTGACTGCCGAGCGTGTCGATGTAGTTCACCAGCCCGCGCACCGGCGTCACCGCCAGCATCTCCAGAAGGAAGTCCACGACCTTCGGGTGCACGTCTCGCGAACCGAACGCCAGCCGCCGCACCGCCGGCCTGGTGAGCTGCCCGCCCGCGGCGCGCACGAACTCCACCAGCCCCGGCTGCCACCCGGCCAGCTCCCCGACCCCGCGCGTCAACGGGTTGTACTTCGACAGCAGGCTCCGCGGCAGGCCCCGGGCGCCGACCTCACCGGCGGCCGTCGCGATCAGCGCGACCCCGCACACCCGGTCGGCGAACAGCTCCGGGTTCTGCTGCGCCAGCTCCATGATCACCATGCCGCCCATCGAATGCCCGACCAGGACGACCGGCCCCTCCGGGGCGACCGCCCGCACCACGGCGTCGAGGTCACGCGCGAGCTGCTCGATGGTGCTCGTTTCCGCCGTCGCCGCCCCGGAAAGCCCGTGGCCGCGCTGGTCGTAATAGACCTGCTTCACCCGTGGCAGGCCCAGCGAACCGAGGTCACGCCGCTGGAAGTGCCAGCTGCGCTGGGAAAGCGCGAAACCATGCACACCGACCACGGTCAGCTCGGGCTTACCGTGCGGCGGATCGATCTCGGACACGGCGAGCGGCGTCCCGTCATCCGCGGCGACCGTCGAGACCCGGTCGGCGCGCAGCTCACCCAGCCGCTCCCCCGGTTCGACGACCTCGCCACCGCGGCGCTGCTGTGCCACCACCGCGATTCCGGCGGCAGCGGCCCCGGTCACGAGCGCGGCGGCGCCACCGAGGACGGTCAGCAGCCGGCGGGAAACCATGATCACTCTCCTTCGTACCGCCGGTGCACGCGCGGCCGGTACATCCCGGTGACGATCTCGTAGTCGATAGTGCCGATCGTGTCCGCCCACTCGCGCGCGGTCGGCTCACCGTCACGGCCCGCGCCGAACAGCACGACCTCGGATCCGATCGGGGGCTCCTCGACCCCGCAGTCGACCACCAGCTGGTCCATGCATACCCGGCCCACGATCGGGCGCCGCTCCCCGCCGAGCCACACGTCCATCCGGCCGGACAGCGTCCGCGGTACTCCGTCGGCGTACCCCGCCGGAACCAGGGCGAGCGCCGTGTCCCGCGACGCGGTCCACGTATGTCCATAAGAGACGGACTCACCGGACTCGATCCGTTTGGTGAGCACGACCTGCGATCGGAACGTCATCGCCGGGCGCAGATCCTGTTGCTGCGGCACGGGGTTCAGCCCGTAGATCGCGATCCCGGGGCGGACCAGATCGAAGTGCAGATCCGGACGGGTCAGCGTCGCGGCCGAGTTCGCCAAGTGCCGCAACGGGTTCAGCCCCGCCTCGCGCGCGATGTCATACGCCGCCTGAAAGCGGCGGGCCTGACGGTCGATCGACGGGTGTCCCGGTTCGTCCGCGCACGCGAGATGCGACCAGACGGCGACCACCTCGACCTCCGGTTCCGCCGCCGCGGCCTTCACCAGCGCGGGCCACGCATAGGCAGGGCAACCGCTGCGGGACAAGCCCGTGTCGATCTTCAGATGCACCCGGGCGCGCTTGCTCGCGCGGTGCGCGGCGCCGGCGACCCTGGCCAGCTCCTCCGCGGAACTCGCGGACAGGTCGATATTCGCCGCGACCCCTGGCGTGAAATCGACATCCGGCGCGTCGAGCCAGGTGAACACGGGAGTGGTTATCCCCGCTTCGCGCAGTGCGAGCCCCTCGGCGAGCGAACACGCGCCGAGCCAGCTCGCCCCCGCTTCGAGCGCGGCGCGGGCGACCGGCACCGCGCCGTGGCCGTACCCGTCGGCCTTGACCACGGCCATCGTCGCCGCACCGGCCGCCCGCGCGGCCAGCAGGCGTACGTTGTGCCGGATCGCGGCGAGGTCGATCACGACCTCGGCACGGGAGAATTCGGAGCTCATCGCCTCAATTTTCCCATAACACGCGGAGCAGCCGGGCTCACGGTGCCTGGAGGCCCGGACGAGTATGCGCGACGAAGGAGTGCGTCGAGCGAGGACCGACCGGGTGCGGGTGCCCCGCACCAAGTCGGCTGCCCGGCGAGAGGATGCTCAGTCGAGCCGGAGGCCCGTGTCCGCGGAGAACACGTGCAGCTCGTCGGGGCGGATGCGGAGCCGCAGCGTCGCACCCATCGACGGGGTGTGCCGCGGATCGACCCGGGCCACGATGTTCGTGCCCTCGGCGCCGCCGTCCGCCGCGATCCGCCCGTAGACGTACGCGTCCGAGCCCAGCTCCTCGACCAGTTCGACCCTGACCGCGAGACCCTCGTCGGCCAGCTCCAGCGACTCCGGGCGGAAGCCGAGCGTGACGTCCTGGCCACCGGCCGCCGCGAGGGTTTCCCGCGACAGCGGCACCGTGATCCCGCCGAGGGCGGCGCCGCCGTCGGTCGGCTTCGCCGTGGCAAGGTTCATCGACGGCGAGCCGATGAACCCGGCGACGAACACGTTCGCCGGCCGCTCGTACAGCGCGCGCGGGGTGTCGCACTGCTGCAGGAGGCCGTCCTTGAGCACCGCCACCCGGTCGCCCATCGTCATGGCCTCGACCTGGTCGTGCGTCACGTACACCGTGGTGGTGCCCAGGCGGCGCTGCAGCGCGGCGATCTGGGTGCGGGTGGACACGCGCAGCTTCGCGTCCAAGTTGGACAGTGGCTCGTCCATCAGGAACACCTGCGGCTCACGCACGATCGCGCGGCCCATCGCGACGCGCTGCCGCTGGCCGCCGGAAAGCGCCTTGGGCTTGCGGTCGAGGTACTCCTCCAGATCCAGCAGTTTCGCGGCGTCGGCCACGCGCTGCTTGATCTCGCTCTTGGGCTTGCCCGCGATCTTCAGCGCGAAGCCCATGTTCTGCCCCACCGTCATATGCGGGTACAGCGCGTAGTTCTGGAACACCATCGCGATGTCCCGCGAACGCGGCGGCAGCTGGGTCACATCCCGGTCACCGATCCATACGGAGCCTTCATCGACATCCTCCAGCCCCGCCAGCATCCGCAGGCTCGTCGACTTGCCGCACCCGGAAGGGCCCACCAGCACCAGAAACTCACCGTCGGCGATCTCGAGGTCGAGGGCGTCGACCGCGGCACGGTCGGCTCCGGGATAGCGGCGGGACGCCTTGTCATAGGTGATGGTGGCCATCGGGTGTCCTCTCCTGGGTTACTGGATGTGATGCACGAGCTCACGGATTTCGAGATGCCGCTGCCGCAACTCCTGCCCGGCGGTGCTGTCCCCGGCGGGCAGGAGTTGCGGCTTGTCCTCGGACCAGGCCGGCGGCTCCCCGGTGCCGGCCAGCGCCCAGGCGGCCTGGCGCGCGGCGCCGAGCGCGACGTGCTCGGCCGGTTCCGGGACCACGACGGGCAGGCCGAACACGATCGGCGCCACCGCGCGTACCGCCCCGGACTGGGCGGCGCCGCCGATCAGCAGGATCCGGCGCGCGATGATCCCATTGTCCTGCAACGCGTCCAGCGCCGCGGCGAGCCCCGAGAGCATGCCTTCGACGGCCGCGCGGGCGAGGTTTTCCAGGGTCATGTTCGCGCGGCGCAGGCCGTGCAGCGAACCGGCGGCGTCCGGCAGGTTCGGGGTGCGCTCGCCGTCGAGGTACGGCAACAGGGTCAGCCCGCCGGCGCCCGGTTCCGCAGCGAGCGCGAGCCGGTCCAGACCGGCCAGATCGGTGCCGAGCGCCGTCGCGGTCGCGGTCAGCACCCGGGCGGCGTTGAGCGTGCACGCGAGCGGCAGGAACCGGCCCGTCGCGTCCGCGAACCCGGCGACGATGCCGGTCGGATCCGCCGGTGCCGTCTCGCATACGCCGAACACCGTGCCGCTCGTGCCCAGCGACACGACCACGTCCCCTTCGCCCAGCCCCAGTGCGAGCGCGGCGGCCATGTTGTCACCGGTGCCGGCGGACACGAGGATCCCGCTCTCGGTGCGCCCGGCTGCCTCCCGCGCGCCCAGCACGCGCGGCAACTCCGGGGCCCGGCCGCCGAACGCCGTGGCCAGGATGTCCTCACGGTAGGCGTTCTTCGCGGGCGAGAAGTAACCGGTGCCGGACGCGTCGCCGCGGTCGGTGACGAGCTCGCCGGTCAGTTTCCAGGTGAGCCAGTCGTGCGGCAGGAGGATCCGGGTCACGCGGTCGGCGAGCTCCGGCTCGTGCTCGGCCATCCAGCGCAGTTTGGTGACGGTGAAGCTCGCGACAGGGACCGAACCGACCGCGTCCGCCCAGATGTGCGGCCCGCCGAGTTCGGCCACGAGATCGTCCGCGGCCTTGCCCGACCGCGTGTCGTTCCACAGCAGCGCGGGCCGGACGACGTTCCCCGCCTCGTCGAGGGTGACCATGCCGTGCTGCTGGCCGCCGACGCCGATCGCCCGTACCCCGTCGAGCAGCCCCGCGCTCGCCTCGGTGAAGGCGTCCCACCAGACCTGCGGATCCACCTCGGTGGTGTCGGGATGCGCGGCACGCCCCGTCCGCACGACGGCACCGGTCGACGCGTCACATACGACGACCTTCGTCGACTGCGTGGACGAGTCCACACCGGCGACCAACGGCGCTGTTGTCATTCCTGGGTGCCTCCGTGATCCGTGCGCGAAGTGACCGGCTTGGCCAGCCGGACCTTGGTGTCCATGGCCGCGAGCTCGTCGCCGGGCGTCTCCTCGTCGGTGATCACCAGGTCGTAGTCGCTCACGTCGCCGTAGGCATAGGTCGCGGTCCGGCCGAACTTGGAGTGGTCGACGACGAGCACGTTGCGGTCGGCCACCCGCAGCGCGGCGGTCTTCAGTTCGGCGTACTCGCGGTCCGGGTGGTACAGCCGACCGCACGCGACCGCGGTGGCCGAGACGAAGCCGACGTCCGCGCGCATCCGGCTCAGCGCACCGATGGTGTCCGGGCCGACGCACGAGTCGAACTCGGTGTAGCGGCCACCGAGCAGCCGCACCTCGATCCCGTCGGCGTCGGCGAGGATCCTGGCCACCTCGAGGGAGTTCGTGATCACCACCTGCGGGCCGATCAGCCTGTGCGCCAAGGGAAACAGTGTGGTCGAGTCGTCCAGGAACAGCGTCTGCCCAGGCGTGACCTCGTGGCTCGCGACCTCGGCCAGCGACTCCTTCAGCGCGACGTTCTCCGTCTCGCGGAACCGTTTCGCGGTCTCCATCGTGAGCGCCGGATAGGCCTCAACGCGCCCGCGCAGCTTGCGCAACAGCCTGCGCTCGGCCAGTTCGTCGAGGTCGCGATGCATCGTCATCAGGCTGACGCCGAACCGCTCGGTCAGCTGGTCGATGCGCACGTCGCCGTGCTCCATCACGTAGCTCAGGATTTCCTGCCTGCGCTGCTCGACTTCGGCCTCGGACGGTCTGGGCATGGCTACGGCACCACGACAGCCTTGATCACCGAATCGTCTCGCGCGGCAATGGTCAGCGCGTCCTCGACCTGGTCGAGGCCGAACCGGTGGGTCACCAGCCGGTCCAGGTCGACCTCGCGCCCGGCGGCGAGCGCGACCGCGGTCGGCCAAGTGTTGGCGTACCGGAACGTGCCGGTCACCTCGATCTCGAAGTTCTGGACATGTGCCAGCGGAAGTGGCAGCTCGTCCCCGCCCATGCCGACGAGCACGACCCGCCCCGCGCGCCCGACCTTCCGGATCGCCTGGCCGGCCGCCGCGGGCACGCCCGAGCATTCCAGCAGGACATCCGGTTCGAAATCGGCCCCGGCAAGGCTTTCCCGCGAGACATCGACGGTCGCCGTCGCGCCGAGTTCCTTCGCCACCTCCAGCCGCCGCGGGTTCACATCGGTCACGACCACCTCGGTCGCCCCGAACGCCCGCGCCGTCTGCGTCGCGACGAGCCCGATCGGGCCCGCGCCGGTGATCAGGACACGGCTGCCCGGCGCGGTGCGGCCCTTCCGGTTCGCCCAGACCCCGACGGACAGCGGCTCCAGCAGGCCCGCCGCGTCGTCGCTCATCGCGTCCGGGATCGGATGGGCGAACTCCTCGTGCAGCAAGACATACTCGCAGAACGCGCCGTCGATCGGCGGGGTACCGAAGAACCGCATCCGCGGGCAGAGGTTGTACCGGCCAGCCTTGCACTGCGCGCACACCGAGCACGGCACACCCGGTTCGAGCGCCACCCGCTGCCCCACCTCGTGTCGCCGCGCCTCATCGCCGCGCGCGACCACGACGCCGCTCGGCTCATGCCCGAGCACCAGCGGCTGCTCGACCACGAAGTCACCGATCCGGCCGTGCTCGTAGTAGTGCACGTCCGAGCCGCAGGTGCCGACAGACCGCACCTCGATCAGCACCTCGCGGGGACCTGGCTGGGGGACCGGTCGCTCCTCGATCCGCACGTCACGCACCCCGTGCAGGATCGCAACCTTCATGGTCTCGGTCACCGGTAGCCACTCCCAGCCTCGTCGCCTGGGTCATTCCTACCAGAAAATCGCACGGTTGTTAACACATAACTCGATAATTACCGTGCGAAGTATCAGCCAAGGCGCCTGAGTTGCCGGATCGCGGCCGGGATCGACGTCTCGACCCCGGTCGCCGACGCCGGCACGCCGCGCGCCGCGAGGTCCGCCGCCCGCGAGTGCACGTACGCCGCCGCTCCCGCCGCCAGCCACGGGTCCAGCCCGCTCGCCAGCAGGGAACCGACCAGCCCGGAGAGGACGTCGCCCGAACCGGCCGTCGCGAGCCACGAGCCGCGGGCCACGTTCGCGAGCACCCGCCCGTCGGGCGCGGCGATCAGCGTCGTGTTGCCCTTGAGCAGCACCACCGCGTCGAACCGCCGTGCTGCCGCCTTGACCGCGCCGACCCGGTCGTCATCGGGCGCCGCACCGGTCAGCCGCTCGAACTCCCCCGCGTGGGGCGTCAGCACGAGCGGAGTCCCCGGATCGCGCGCGTCGAGCACGTCCGGGTACCGGGCGATCAGCGTCGTGGCGTCGGCGTCGGCGCAGACCGGCACGCCCTCGGACAGCACGTGCCGCAGCACGTCGCGCCCCTCCTGACCGGTCCCGATCCCCGGCCCGACGACCCACGCCTGCACGCGCCCGGCATCGGTGACCGAACCCGTCGCGATCACCTCGGGCCACTTCGTGCGCACGAGATCCGCCGCCGGGCCCGCGTACCGCACCATGCCGGAGGTAGCGAGCACCGCGGATCCGGTCGCGAGCACCGCCGCGCCCGGGTACGTCGCCGAACCGGCCGCGATGCCGGTGACCCCCTGGGTGTACTTGTTGTCGTGCGGCCCCGGCATCGGCCAGGCCGTGCCGACGTCCACCGCGTCCAACTGCCACAGATCGGGATCGCTCAACTCGGGCAGCAGGCCGATGTCGATCAGCCTGACCTCGCCGCACCGCTGCGGATTGAGCACGTGCAAGGGTTTCCGCGCGCCGAAGGTCACCGTGCGCGTCGCCGTGATCGCCGGACCGTCCACCGTGCCGTGGTCGGGATCGACGCCGCTGGGCAGGTCGACGGCCAGCACCGGCGCGCTGATGTGCTCGAGCAGGCTCGCGGCGCCCTCACGCAACGGGCCACGCGCGGACAGCCCGACGATGCCGTCGATCACGAGATCCGCTTCTTCGAGCACGTCGGGCGCGTCCTCGAGGCCGACGGCCCGCCCTCCGGCGCGGCGCAGGGCGGCGAGCCCTTGCGGGTGCGCCTTTTCCGGATTGAGCAGGACGGCCGTGACGGCGACCCCGCGGTTGCGCAGGAACTTGCCCGCCCACAACGCGTCACCGCCGTTGTTCCCGGCGCCCACCAGCAACGCCACCCGGCTCGCGGCGACGTGTCCCTTGTGGGCGTCCAGCATTTCGGCCGCGTTCACCGCCACCCCGAACGCGGCGCGCTGCATCAGCGCGCCCTCCGGTGTCACGGCGAGCAGCCGCCCTTCGGCCTTGCGGATTCGGTCCGTCGTCCAGATTCCCTGCACGAGCCCCGTACTACTCCACTGTGACCGACTTCGCCAGGTTGCGCGGCTTGTCCACGTCGTAACCCCGGGTGCGCGCGATCTCCGCGGCCAGCACCTGCAGCGGCACGCTCGACACGAGTGGCTGCAACAGCGTCGGCACCGCGGGCACCTCGACGAGTTCGTCCGCGAACGGGCGCACCGTGTCGTCACCCTCCTCGGCGATCACGATCGTGCGCGCGCCGCGGGCCTGGATCTCGCTGATGTTCGACACCAGCTTCGCGTGCAGCACCCCGCGCCCCTTCGGCGAAGGCATCACCACGACCACCGGGAGCCCGCTCTCGATCAGCGCGATCGGGCCGTGCTTCAGCTCACCGGCCGCGAAACCCTCGGCGTGCATGTACGCCAGTTCCTTCAGCTTCAGCGCGCCTTCGAGCGCGACCGGGAACCCGACGTGCCTGCCGAGGAACAGCACGGCCTTCGAATCGGCCATCTCCCGGCCCAGCTTCCGCACGTGATCCACAGTGGACAGAGCTTTCTGGACGGCCGCCGGCATCGCCTCCAGCTCGGCGAACTCGCGCGCCACCTCGTCCGGGTACTTCGTGCCGCGCGCCTGCGCGAGCGCGAGGCCCACCAGGTAGTTGGCGGCGATCTGCGACGTGAACGTCTTCGTCGCGGCGACGCCCACCTCCGGCCCGGCGTGCGTGTACAGCACGGCGTCGGATTCGCGGGGGATCTGCGCGCCGTTGGTGTTGCAGATCGCGAGCACCCGAGCCTTCTGGCCACGCGCGTGCCGGACCGCTTCGAGCGTGTCCGCCGTTTCGCCCGACTGCGAGATCGCGACCACGAGCGTGTCGCGGTCCAGCACCGGGTCGCGGTAGCGGAACTCGCTCGCCAGCTCGACCTCGACCGGCAGCCGCGTCCAGTGCTCGATCGCGTACTTCGCGATGAGCCCCGAGTGATACGCGGTGCCGCACGCGACGACGAACACCTTGTCCACGTCACGCAGGTCCTGATCGGCTATCCGCTGCTCGTCGAGCACGATGCGGCCGTGGTCGAAATGCCCGCGCAGCGTGTTCGCGAGCGCCTCCGGCTGCTCCTCGATCTCCTTGAGCATGAAGTAGTCGTGGCCGCCCTTCTCGGCGGCCGAAAGGTCCCACGCGACCGTGAAGGGCTTGGCCTGCGCGGGCTCGCCCGCGAAGTCGGTGACCTCGTAGCCGTCGCGCGTGATCACGACGAGCTGGTCCTGGCCCAGCTCGACAGCCTCGCGGGTGTGCTCGATGAAGGCCGAGACGTCCGAGGCGACGAACGTCTCACCCTCGCCGACGCCCACCACCAGCGGCGAGGACCGGCGCGCCGCGACGATCAGGTCCGGCTGGTCGGCATGGGTGACGACCAGGGTGAACGCGCCTTCGAGCCGGCGGCATACGGTCCGCACGCTCGCCGGCAGGTCACCCGCCGTCGGGCCCTCGGCGTAGGCGCGGGCGATCAGGTGAGCGGCCGTCTCCGTGTCGGTGTCGCTGGTCAGCTCGACCCCTTCGGCCTCCAGTTCGGCGCGCAGGGTGGCGAAGTTCTCGATGATCCCGTTGTGCACCACCGCGACCCGCTCGCTGGTGTCGCGGTGCGGGTGCGAGTTGCGGTCGACGGGCGCGCCGTGCGTGGCCCACCGGGTGTGGCCCATTCCGGCGGTGCCGGAGAACCGGTCACGGCCGGTGGCGCCGAGTTCCTGCTCCAGGTTCGCCAGCCGGCCCGCCTTGCGCTCGACGGTCAGCGTCCCGGCGCCGTCCAGCACCGCGACGCCGGCCGAGTCGTAGCCTCGGTATTCCATCCGCCGGAGGCCGCCCAGCACGACATCGAGTGCCGCCCGGTGCCCGACGTATCCCACGATTCCGCACACCCGCCCGAGAGTACTGGCGCTCGGCGCATGCCCTCGCCCGGCTCGTACCCACCTCCCCGGCTAAGCTCCGGCCATGGGCGCCAAGCCGAAGGACCTGCTCGAAGAGCTGTCGCACCCCGGACCACACGACGTGGTGCGCGGCAACCTCGCGCTCGCCGGGCTGCCCGGTGTGGTGTTCACCCCGCGCAGCGGCCTCGGCCTGCCGGGCATCGCGTTCGGGCACGGCTGGCTCCAGCCGCCTGGGCGGTACCGCGAACTGCTGGCTCACCTGGCGAGCTGGGGCATCGTCGCGGCGGCGCCGTCGACGCAGCGCGGCCCGCTGCCCTCGCACCGGACGTTCGCCGCCGATCTGCGCGCGACGCTCGACCTCATCACCGGCGTCCGCCTCGGCCCGGGCGGGCTCAGCGTCGACCCGGCGAAGCTGGGGCTGGCGGGGCATTCGGTCGGTGGCGGCGCGGCCGTGCTGGCCGCGGCGGCGGACACCAGGGTCAAGGCGGTCGCCACGTTCGCCGCGGCACAGACGCTGCCGCAAGCCACCACGGCCGCGCGGAAGCTCACGATTCCGGGCCTGCACCTGGCCGTCGAGGGCGACCTGGTAACCCCGGCCTCCGGCAACGCCGAGGCGATCGCGAAGGCGTGGGGTGGCCCGGTCCAGCTCCGGATTCTCGACAAGTCGACACACCTGGCCGTGACCGAGGGCACCCACTGGAGCCAGCGTCTCCTGCAGGGCAAACCGCAGCGGCGCACGCAACGGCTCGTCCGGGCCCTGTTCACGGCGTTCTTCCTGACGCACCTGACGGGTACGAGCAAATACCGGCCGCTGCTGGAGGCGAACGTCAAGCACGCCGCCATCGAGTTCGACCCGAGCCTGACCGCGGCGGCCTGAGGTTCTTCAGTCCAGCCAGCTGTTGTTCGAGAAATCGTCGTCGTCGAACGCATCGTTGCGAGAGTGGCGGCCGCGCGGGCGCTCTGCAGGCTCGGCGGCGGTGGGGCTGGGGATCGACTCGGTCGAGCGTGACGACAACGGCTCGGGCGTGCGGTAGCCCTCGCGCTCCTCGTCTTCCGGGCCGAAGGCCATCACCGTGTTCCGCTCGGCCAGCGTCTTCTCGGTGCTCCAGCCCCCGGCCTCGCGCTCGCGGCGGCCGAGCTCGCGCCTGTGCTGAACGTACCGTTCCGCGGCCTGGACCTGCTTGGTCATGTACTCGCGCGATTTGGCCTTGATCTCCTCGCCCTGCCGCTCGAGCATCTCCCGCCGGTCCGCCTGCTCGCGCACCAGCCCGTCCATCTTCGCCTGCAACCGCTGCATCTCGTCCGAGACCATGTGCCCCTCCTACCGCTGCGTGACGGACCGGTCGCCCTCTTCGTCGAGCGAGCCACTGATCCGGCCGCCGTTCCCGCCCGAGTTGAAGATGCCGCCGTCGATGCGGTACGAACGCGAACTGCGCTCCTGGTCCTCGCCGCCGCCACCGGCCGCGCCCATACCGCCCATCATGCCGCCCATCCCGCCCATCCCACCGCCGGGCGGGGTCTGCTGCTGCGAGGCCGCCGCGTCGGGTGTGCCGACCGGCTGCATCCCGGGCGGCGGCGCACCGAGCGCGGCGCCCGTGGGCTGATGCAGCGTCGCGCCCGTGTGCGTACCTTCGCCGAGGGAGGCCGCGTCGCCGAGGGAGCCACTGACCGAACCCTCGGCACCGCCCACGCCGGCACCGACCGCACTCAGGCCGTCCGCGCTCGTCGCCGGCGCCGTCGCACCGGCGCCGTCCGGGGTGGTTCCGCCCACATCCGCGGGCGTGCTCGACGTGTCGGGCGCCGTCGCGCCGTCGCCACCGACAGCAGCGGCCGACTCGACCGGCGGAGCGGGGGCACTGCCGGGCACTCCGCTGGAAGCGGTCGCGGCATCGCCGGGCCGCGGCGCCGAGCCGTCGTCCTTGCCCACCATGCTCTGGGCGTCGGGCGCGCCGTTCTTGTCCTCACCGAGGGTGTACGTGGCCGGGTGACCGCTACCGTCGTCGACGGTGACGACCGTCGGCCCGTCCGGCCCCTGTGGACGTTCCGCGGTGATCTTGACGTTGCCGTCCTCGATGTGGATCTTCCCGTCCGGCCCGGGCTTGTACGTGCCGTCCGGCCCGGGCTGGCCCGCGGCAGGAGCACTCTGCGCGCCGGACGTGTCCTTGCCGTCGCCCCAGTCGAGCTTGTAGTCCTTGGGCTGCCCGCTCCCGTCGCCGACCTTGACGTCCATCTTGCCGTCCTTGTCCGGCTCGGACATCTCGATCGTCTTGTCGCCCTGCTGGACCTTCATGGTCTCCGGCTCGCCGCCGGCGTCCTTGATCGGCTCGCCCGTCTTCGGATCGATCGGGTACGGCTGACCGGTCTGCGGATCGGTCTCCATCGGCTTGCCGGTGTACGGGTTGATCCCCTCGGACGCTTCCTTCTTGGCCGCGTCGGCGATGGCGCTCGGGTCCTCAGTGGACGGTGTCGTCGCCGAAGGTGTGGTGGCCGACGGGGTGGAGGCGCCGCCGCCCCCGCCGCCCGTACCAGTACTGGTCTGGCTCGGCTGAGTCTGGCTCGGCTGGGTCTGGCTCGGCTGCGTCTGGCCGGGGGGCTCCGCCGCGCCCTCGAACTCGTTCTTGATCTTGCCCATGACGCCGTCGAGCGCGTCGTAGGCCTGGTTCACCAGATCCTTCGTGTCCGTGCAGGTCTTGTCGAACCCCTTGTACAACCGGTCCCACATGTCCGGGTTGAAGTGGTTCTGGATCCACTGCTTGGCCAGGTCCTGGCCCTGCTTCTTGATGTCGTCGTCGTCGCAGCACCCGTCGTCGTCGAGCGCGTCGGTCAGGTTGGTGCCGAAGTTCATGTCCATCCAGCCGGCGATCGCGCGGAGATCGTCCTTGCCGGCGTGCTCCCCGTTCGCGACACCGACGACCTTCTGGGCCATGTTGTAGTCGGCCTGGCCCACCTGGTCGGTGTACATGTTGACGACCGCATCGGCCTTTCCCTTGCACAGCCGGAAAAGCGTGCTGACCGCCGTGGTGGTCGCCGTGTTCGCGTCCTCGAGGGTCTGGCCCAGTTTGTTGGCCTTGGGCAGGATCTGGTCGTTGTAGTGGTCCGAAGCGGCGTTCGCCCCCGAACCGGTCCAGGTGTGGAACAGCGTGCTGAGCGCCGATCCGGTGTCCTTGACCGTGCCGTCCACTGTGGTCGACCCGGTCTTGAAATGGTCCGCGTCGTCGAGGAAGTTCGCGAAGCTGATCCCGCGCTGCTCGTCGAAGCGCTTCTTGATGTCGTTGTTGTAGTCCAGCGGCCGGGTGTTGCCACGGCAGTCGTCCGGGATCTTCGCCAGCAGCGAACCGAAGGTCTGGAACAGTTTCAGCGCGGGCTCGGCGGCGTCGAACAGCTCGTCGGAGGTCTTGGTGCCCGTGCCACCCGGGGCAGGCGCCTGCTTGCCGTCGAGTTGCGTCTTGCCGTCGTCGACGGCCTTCTTCTCTTCGCGCTCGTTGTAGCTCGCCTGGTCCCCGGCCTGCTTCGCGGCGACGTAGGCCGCGTCGGTGCCCTGGAAACCCATCATGGGGTTCGAGCCGTAAACGTCCGCGTACTTCGCCGCTTCGTCGCGCTCGGCCTGCGTCGAGGTGGCGGGCAGGCCCTCGAACAGCGGCGGCTTGTTCTCCTGCTGCCAGCTGGACAGCAGTATCGTCTTCTGTTCCGGCGGGACACTCGGGTCGTCCAGCAGCTTCTTGACCTCGGGCCACGTCTTCGCCATTACTGACTCCCCGCCTTGCTGACCGCGTTGCCCTGGGCCTGGTCGTTCTCGGCGTAGGCCTTGCCGCCGGAGCCGATGTTGGTGCCGTACGCCTTGAGCGTGTCGCTGTACCCGCTCACGGCCTGCCACAGCGTCTGCACACCGGTGATGTACTTCTGCGCGTGGTCGCCGTGCGCCTGGCCGAAGCCCTGCTGGTTCACCGGGGAGCTGGCGAGATCGGTGTTCTTGTCCGGCAAGTCCTCCGCCAGCTGCGTGATCCGCTTCGACGCCGTGGACATCGCATCGGCGCTCGCGGTATAGCCACCGCTCATCTCGACTCCCCCTCACCAGGCCCGGTCACGAACCTACGACGCTCTCCGGCTGCGCTCGGTGCCGTTACATATGCAATGAATGTACTCAATGCGGCATTCAGGACGCAGCCGTTTCACCTGGTTTGTTGTCCCTGGCTTCGGCGAGCACCCGCGCCACGGCCGCGATATCGGTGAGCCGGTCGCGCTCGTCGAGATCGATGGTCACTTCGTAGAAGACCTCGAGCGTGGCAAGCAGCCGGATCCGGCCTTTCGAGTCGATACCCAGCTCCTCCAGCGGGGTGTCCGGTTCCACCGATGCGGGATCGAGCAGGAAGGTGTCGCACACGATTTTCCGGATTTCCGCGACGGAGGGCTCAACCATGCAATGAATCTAGCGGCGCGAAGCGCCTCGATCAGGGGTGGTGGTCGGGTGAGGGGCCGGCGCGTAAACCTTCTTCGCCGCCGATCTGGACACCTTTCCGCTGGAGGTCCGGGGCAGCGCGCCGGGCGGGACCAGGTGGAACGACCGCAGCGCGATCTCGTGCTCACGGCCGACCGCTCGCAGCACGGCGCGCGAGACCTCTTTCGGGTCCACTTCGGTCTGCCGGACGCGCTCGGCGACGACGACCACGCCTTCGCCACGGGCGTCCTGTACCCCGAACGCGGCGACCCGGTCGCGGCGGATCGCGGGATGCGCCTGCGCGGCGGTCGCCTCGATGTCCTGCGGGTAGTGATTGCGCCCGTCGATGACGATAAGGTCCTTGATCCGGCCGGTGATGTAAAGCTCGCCGTGGTGGATCACGCCCAGGTCACCTGTCCGGAGCCAGCCGCCGAGCCCGTCGAGCCGCGCGCCGAAGGCATCGTCGTCCCGGCGCCAGTACCCGGCCGCGACGTGCGGGCCGCGCACCCAGATCTCGCCCATTTCGCCGTCGGGCCGCGCCTGTCCGTCTCCGACGATCCGGACCACCTGCCCCACCGGCCGCCCGACCGAGACGAGTTCGCGGGAGTCAGCGAACTCGGGCCCGGCCTCGACGGCCCGCCCCCGCGAGAGGGCGGCCTGATCGAACGCCGTGATCGTCGGCCCTTCGGGGCCCGCGCTCGCGACGTACACCGTCGCCTCGGCCAGGCCGTACGACGGCCGGTGCGCCTCGCGACGGAACCCGCACGGGCCGAAGGCCTTCTGGAACCGCTCCACGGTCTCCGGCCGGACCGGTTCGCTGCCGTTGAGCGCCACCCGCACCCCGGAGAGCGCCAGATCATCGCGCGGACCGGCTTCGGCGGCCAGGTCGAACGCGAAGTTCGGCGCCGCGGTGAACACGTTGGGATGGTCGGACATCTGCCGCAGCCAGCGCTCCGGCCGCCGCACGAACTCGGCGGGCGCCATGAACACCGAACGCGCGCCGGCGAAGAGCGGGAGGCACAGCAGCTGGATCAGGCCCATGTCGTGGAAGAACGGGATCCACCCGGCGCAGGTGACGGACTCGTCGACCTCGTACGCCGTGCGCACCTGCCAGCAGCTCGCCACCAGCGCGCGGTGCGTGATGATCGCGCCCGCGGGCTCCCTGGTCGAGCCCGAGGTGTACTGCAGGTACGCGGGCGCGTCCATGGCCACCGGCACCGGGTCGGTGCCCTCGCCGCCGATCTCGTCGACCGCGAGCAGATGGGCGGGCGCACCCAGCTCGCGGGCCCGTTCGAGCGCATGGGTGGAGGTCAGCCAGATGTCCGCGCCGGAATCGGTGAGCGCGCCGTCGAGCCGGGCACGATGGGACTTGCCCAGCGGGGCGAACAGCGGGACGGCGACCATCCCGGCCGCGAGGACACCGAGAAACGCGACGGGATAGGAGAGATCCTGCGGCGCGAGGATCGCGACCCGATCCCCCGGTGCGCCGATCTCCCGAAGCCGCCGGGCCACCGCCCGCACCCGCTCGGCGAGCCGGGCCCAGGTCAACGTGTGCTCGACCTCGTCATGGTCGGAGAACGTGAACACCGGGCGTCGCTCCGAGGCACGCGCGAACACGCGATCCAGCAGCGGAGTCCGCAGCACGTCCTCGGGGACGGTCATCGGGGTCAGGCGACCGAGGACACGACGCCGGCCAGCCGCTCGGCCGAAGCCTGGGCGATCTCGTGTGAAGGCGCCTCGACCATGACCCGCACGAGCTGCTCGGTGCCGGACTGCCGCAGCAGCACCCGGCCCTGCTCGCCCAGCTCGGCCTCGACGTCGGCCACCGCACCCTTGACCACGTCCGAGCCTACGACCGCGGCCTTGTCCGCGACCCGCACGTTGACCAGCACCTGCGGCAGCCGGCGCATCACCCCGGCCAGCTCGGCCAGCGGCTTGCCGGTCTCGGCGACCCGGCTCATCAGGCGCAGCGCGGTCAACAGGCCGTCGCCCGTCGTGGCGAAGCCGGGGAACACGACGTGCCCGGACTGCTCGCCGCCGAGGGCGAACCCGCCGGCCCGCAGCTCCTCCAGCACATAGCGGTCACCGACCGCGGTCGTGCGCAGGTGCACGCCGTTGTCCCGCATGGCCAGGTGCAGGCCCAGGTTGCTCATCACGGTCGCGACGAGCGTGTCGTGCGTCAACTCGCCGGCTTCGGCCATCGCGAGGGCCAGCACCGCCATGATCTGGTCGCCGTCGACGAGTTCGCCCGACGCGTCCACGGCGAGGCAACGATCGGCGTCCCCGTCGTGGGCGATGCCCAGATCCGCGCGGTGCTCGCGGACCGCGTCCCGCAACTGGTCGACGTGCGTCGAGCCGCAGTCCTCGTTGATGTTGATGCCGTCGGGCTCGGCGTGGATCGCGACGACGTCCGCGCCCGCCTTCCGGTACACCTCCGGCGCGGCGAACGAGGCGGCGCCGTTCGCGCAGTCGACCACCACTCGCAGCCCGGTCAGCGGGTGCGAGATGGACGCCAGCAGATGCTGGGTGTAGCGCTCGAGGGCATCCGTGACGTCGGAAACCCGGCCGATCTCGGCGCCGGTCGGGCGACCCGCGTCACTGCGCAGGCCGGCTTCGATCTCGTCCTCGATCCCGTCGGGAAGCTTGTGCCCGCCCGCCGCGAAGAGCTTGATCCCGTTGTCGGGCATCGGGTTGTGCGACGCGGAGATCATCACACCGAGATCCGCGTCCAGCGCGCCGACCAGGTGCGCGACCGCGGGCGTCGGCAGCACGCCGACGCGGCGCACGTCGGCGCCGGCGGAGGCGAGCCCTGCCACCACGGCGGCTTCGAGCATCTCACCGCTGGCCCTCGGATCCCGGCCGACGACGGCGACGGGCCGGTGCGAGCGGTCATGAGCGGCGAGTACCCGCGCGGCGCTGGCCGCGACGGCAAGTGCGAGCTCGGGGGTCAGGTCACCGTTCGCGAGACCACGAACCCCGTCGGTGCCGAACAGGCGAGCCATCTGAGCGAGTCTCCTCAAAAACCACAGGGCCGAAACCAACAGTCCCGCAAACGCGAGCGGCGGCGTACGGGTGACAACCAACGTACGCCGCCGAGGGTCCAGGGGCTCGCCCCTGGCGGGGGGTTCGACCCCCTCTTACCGCTTGCTGTACTGCGGGGCCTTGCGGGCCTTCTTGAGACCGTACTTCTTGCGCTCGGTGGACCGGGCGTCCCGCGTCAGGAAGCCGGCCTTCTTCAGCGCGGGGCGGTCGTCGGCGTCGACCTCGACCAGCGCGCGGGCGATCGCCAGGCGCAGCGCACCGGCCTGGCCGGAGATGCCGCCGCCCCTGAGGTTGCCGAAGATGTCGAACGACTCGGGCTTCTCGACGGTGATCAGCGGCTCACGGATGAGCTGCTGGTGGACCTTGTTCGGGAAGTACTCCTCGAGGCTGCGGCCGTTGAGCTTGAACGCGCCGGTGCCCGGGACGAGCCGCACGCGGACGACGGCCTCCTTGCGGCGGCCGACGGTCTGCGCGGAGCCACCGGCGGCACGCGACGGGCGCGGCGCGGCCGGGGTCTCGCTGGTGACCACGCCGTCGGTGGCCTCCGGGGCCTCGGTGGCGGCCTCAGCGGCAGGGGTCTCGGTGGCCTCGGCGAGGTCCGCGGCCTCGTTCTCGGTGCTGGTCAACTGTTCCTCACTCACTGGGCGACCTGCGCGATCTTGGTGATCTCGTACGGCTGCGGCTGCTGGGCCGCGTGCGGGTGCTGCGGGCCGGCATACACCTTGAGCTTCTTCGCCTGGGCGCGGCCGAGCTTGTTCTTCGGCAGCATGCCCTTCACGACCTTCTCGAGCAGCCGCTCGGGACGGGTCTCCAGCAGCTCGCCGAACGAGCGCTTGCGCAGACCACCGGGGTAGCCGCTGTGCCGGTAGGCGAACTTCTGCTCGCGTTTGTTACCGGTGAGCGCGACCTTCTCGGCGTTCACGATGATGACGAAGTCACCGGTGTCGACGTGAGGAGCGAACGTCGGCTTGTGCTTGCCGCGCAGCAGCGTGGCGACCTCGGTCGCGAGGCGGCCGAGCACGACATTCTCGGCGTCGATCACGTGCCAGGCACGGGTGATGTCGCCAGGCTTCGGGCTGTACGTGGGCAAGGGTCTACCTCGTCGTCAACTTGCGTGTGGGGTCGGTGCGGGCCTAGCGCGGTTCGCGCCGCAGCGCACAACGACATATGAAGATACCCCCTCACTCCGATCGAGCGGAAAGCGGGGGTGTGGTGCGGGTTCCATATTACTGTGACGCCGTGACCGTGCGCACCGCGAGCCAGCTCACCGCCCTGTTCGCGTGTCTCACGTTGCTCGTCACCGGGTGCGGCAGCGCCAAGGCGGGCAGCCCGGTCCCCAACGGCGCGGAGGCCGCGAAGTACGTGAGCGCCAAGTTCTCCGCGACCTTGGACAAGCTGGGTAACCAGTTCAGCGGGACCGACGCGAAGAAGAGCGTCCAGGACACGTTCGCCCGCTTCGACCAGCAGAAGATCAACAGCACGGTCTCGGCGGTGCAACTCGGGCGGCCCCCGTCGCGGCTGTCGAGGAACCATTCGAACCTCGACTCCAACGAGTTCCTCGACACGTTCCACCCGGCCAACAGCCCGGTCGAGTACATGCTTCTCGGCCCGGTGTACGCAAGCCTCGCGCCGACACACTGGGTGTCGATGCCCTATACCGGGGGTGACCTGAACGAGTGCTTCTGGGCCGGGTCGCAGGGGCTGTGCAAGATGCTCAGTACGGTGTCGGACGCGGTGGACCACGGCCGCGCGAAGACCGCGCGCAGCGCACCGGACGGGAGCCTGGAACTCACCACGGACGTGACGCTCGGCTCGTTCCTCGACAACCGGGTGGTGGTGTTCCCGCAGTCGATCCTCGACAAGATCACCCCGGCGATGAAGGCGCAGACCCTGGCGGCGCGGCTCGTGCTCGACGCGAAGGGCAGGCTGACGGAGATCCGGCTGAGCGGGCTGGTCAGGGGCAGCGGGCACGAGGTGGAGTTGAACGAGCACTACCGTCTGGACGGGACGCCCACCGAGAACGACCTGCCGAAGGTGCCCGACCCGGCGGACGTGACGGTGCTCCCGGACAGCGCCGCCGTGAGCGACTTCTACGCGCGCATGCGCGAGATCCAGGGCCGGTGACGACGTGAGCTCTCCACAGGACCCGCGCGCCTGGCCGGGTTACCCGGAACAGCCGGGACAGCCGCCTGGCTATCCGCCGCAGGCGGGGCGGCCCCAGGCCCCGCCACCGCCAGCCGGGCAACCCCAGGCCGGATCACCGCCAGCCCAGGCCGGACCACCGCACGCCGCGCCACCCCAGGCGGGCCCACCGCAGGCCGCGCCACCACAGGCTGGCCCACCGCAAGCCGGGCCGTGGCAGGGCGGCTACCCCGGCTCGACGCCACCGCATGGTCACCCCCAGGCCCCGTGGTCGCCGGGCGCGAGCTACGGCGGGTTCGGCGCGTTCGAAGCGCCCCCGAAACCGAAACGGGCCAAGAAACCCTGGCTCATCGCGGCGGCGGCGCTCGTCGTGCTCGCCGGGGGCGGGGTGGGCGCCTGGCTGCTCGGCGCGTTCGGAGGAGACGTACTGGACCAGAAGTCCGTTGAGGACGGTGTCGAGCAGATCCTCCACGGGGCTTTCGGCGAGGGCGACGTCAAGAACGTGAGCTGCCCCGCGCACGAGCCCGTCAAGACCGGAACCACCTTCGACTGCACGGTCACCGTTGCGGGACAACCGAAAAAGGTCACCGTGCGGGTGCTCAACGAGCAGGCCCAGTACGAGGTCGGCGCCCCGAGGTAGGAATGGTCCGGACCTGTCCTGCCACGAAAAAAGGGTTCCGGCGCGTGCCGGAACCCTTTTGGACGATTGAGCTTCGCTCAGCCGCCGAACATGTTCATGACGTCCTTGTCGGTCTTCTGGTAACCGTCGGCGATCTCGGGCAGCGCGATCGCGATCCGGGCGAGCAGGGCGTTCATGTCCTCGAGCGCCTTGTTCCACTCCTGCTGCCGGTCGTGCCACTGGTTCATCGCGTCACCGGTCCAGCTGTCGGTCAGCTTCTTCATCTGATGAACCAGCGTGTCGAAGTGGCTCTGGATGTCGCGGCCCGCGGTCTTGCAGCCATCCGCCGCCGTGTGAATTGTGGCCGGGTCGACCTTGATCATGCCGTCAGACATGCTTTCCTCCCTGGAAGCTCAAGAATTCAAATAATTACTGTGGAAGGTCGGTTTACAGGCCGTCGAGAACGTTCGACAGCTGGCTGATGTTCGACTTGACGTCGTCATCCTGGGTCTGGTACGCGACACCCGAGTGCTTGAGCATCTCGCCGATGTCCGCGAGCGCCTTGTTCAGGTTCTTCGACTTCTCGCCGAAGGCGTCCATGACCTGCTGGAAGACGATCGCGGCCGGGCCGCTCCAGCCCGCGCGGGTCGCCTCGATCTCGTTGGCCAGCTTGACCAGCGTCTGGTCCATCGCCTGCTGGCACTCGTCGACGTGCACCTGGGCCTGTGCAAAGTCGGCCGGGTCTCCGGTAAAGCCGTTAGCCATGAGGGTTGCCCCCTTCGTCTCTGGTTTGTCGCCGTACTGCGTTTGGTACGAACCTACGACGAAGACCTTGCCACGACTGGTTCCGCCTTGTCCCGGTTTGCACTGAAGTAGTTGCGAGAGTGAATGCCCCACTATGGAACGCGCTGGAAAAACACCGCACGACCTCGGGAAACGCGGTGAATTCGCAGTCGCGAAAAGGGCTCACTCCAATGGGTGCGCCGGGACTTCAGCCGGTGATCCGCACGGAACGCACGACCTGATCGCACGCCGAAGCCACCCGGTCGTGTGCCTGTTGTGTCGCGTACTGACACGCGACGTTCACCTGGACCTTCCCCTGAGCGAGGACGTACCAGTCGATCGGACCGAAATCTCCGGCCTGCCGGTAGTAGATGACCTTGCGCCCACCGAAAGTCGCGTCCGCGTCGAAGCCGGAGTACGCCGAACCGGGCGCCTGGACCAGCGGCCGCAGATTGTCGGACAGCTGCTGCGGGTTCTGCGTCGCGTCGTAGGTCAGTTCGTATTCCTGGACGGAGATCGCGTCGTTTCCGTTGGCCGCGCCGGCCGGTTTGATCAGCGTTTCGCGATACTGTGCCTGCCCGCCGGTCTGGGTCCAGTCCTGCGGTTCCGAAAACTGATAGTCGTACTGCGCGACGACCTTGCCCTGCGGCGCTTCGCCGCCCCGGTTGAGCCACAGCAGCAGGCCCGCGGTGACGGCCGCGACCACGACCACCGCGCCACCGATGAACCACGGCAGCTTTCTCTTACGGCGCGGCGGCTCCGGCGGCGCCGGCATCCCTCGCGGCGGCGACACCGGCGGCGGTGGCGCCGGCGGGCGCGCCTGCTGCGCCGAAAAGGGCCGGACCGGTGGGCGGGCGGCGAACGCGGCGGGACGCGGCGCGTTGGGGCTGCGGACGAGTTCCGTGCGCCGGTCCGCCATCGGCCGCGGTGGGGGCGCGGCGCGTTCGGGTTCGGTACGCACGGCGAGCAGGGCTCCGCGCGCCACAACGGTTTCCGGCTGGTCCAAAGTGGTCGGTACGACGCCGGTGCGCTCGTGCACGAGGCGCGAGATCATCGGGATCCGGCTCGAACCACCGACGAGGAAGATCGCGGTGAGCTGCTTCGGCCGCAGGCCGGCTTCCTCGATCGCGGCGCCGGTGAGCTCGACCGCACGGCTCAGCGGCGCGGCGATGAGCTTCTCGAGGTCCTCGCGGGTCACATGCGCGTCGGCGAACGGGGGCGGCATCGGCACGTCGGTGTAGGCGTGCCGGGACAGTGTCTCCTTCGCGCCACGGACATCCTGCCGCAGCACGCGGCGGCGGCGGCGGTTTGCGAGCTCTCGCCCTTCCACGAGCTCCCGCCACGCCTCCGGATCAGCCGAGGACACCAGTTCGCCGACGTGCTCCAGCAGCACCTGATCCACGTCCGCGCCGCCGAAACTCGGATCACCCCTCGTCGCGAGAACTTGGAACCCGCGACGGGCTGCCTGCGCCGGCGCGCGGCTCACGACGCTCACATCGACTGTGCCGCCGCCCAGGTCGAGGACCGCCAGCGTCTCCCCCGGCCGCGCGCTGACCTCCACCGTCCGGTCCTGGTTGATCTCCTGCGGCGCGAACGTCGCGGCGTGGAACACGGCTGCCGCGACCGGTTCCGGCACGAGCGTCACGTCGCGCGCGAGACCGCCGGCGGCCTGCCGCAGGAGCCTCGTCCGGACCGCACCCCAGTCAGCGGGATGGGTCAGCACCAGCAGATCGACCTCGGCGCCGCCGGCCAGCCGCCGCGCTTCGGACACCGCCCGCGACAGCACGGCGCGGACCACGTCGGTGACTCGCAGCACCGAGTCACCGAGCAGGAGCTCGCCCTCGTCGATCCGGCGCTTCGGATGCGGCTCGTACCGCGACGGATCCATCGCGGCCTGGCGCTCGGCCTCCTGCCCGACGAACAGCGTGCCGTCGGCGGCCGCGTACACGGCCGACGGCATGAGCGGCTGACCGTCGATGACGGCGACCTGCGGCTCGCGGCTGTTGATCGCCGCCACGACGCAGGTGCTGGACGTGCCGAAATCCACCGCGACCCGGACTGTCACGCCGCACCTCCGCGGACGCCCGGTGCGATCACTCCGGCTGGATCCACGACACCTGCATCAGCTGCTTGCCGACCTTGCGGCTGACCAGGTTGCCGCGGCCCGGCGGCATCGGGCCGGCCTTGACGTTGCCGATCAGCTGCCCCTCGTCCTTGCTGCCGTTCATCACCAGGCCCGGCGCCGAGAGCTCCTTGAGCTTGCCGATGATCGGGTCGTACGAGGTGCGCGCGGCACCACCGGTGCGCCGGGCGACGACGACGTGCAGGCCGACGTCCTTGGCTTGCGGGAGGAAGTCCGCCAACGGCTTGAGCGGGTTGCTCGACTGCGTCACCACCAGGTCGTAGTCGTCGACCAGCACGAACAGCTCCGGGCCCTTCCACCACGAGCGGTTGCGCAGCTGTTCCTGCGTGACGTCCGGACCGGGCAGCCGCCGCGACATCGATCCGGCGACGTCCTTGATCATGCCGTCCAGCTGGTTGGCCGACACGGCGTAGCCGAGCAGATGATCACCCTCGATGAAGCCGAGCATCGTGCGCCGGTAGTCCACGAGCACGATGACCGCTTCCTTCGCGGTGTAGCGCTCGGTGATCCCGCGCGCGACCTGCCGCAGCAGGTTCGTCTTGCCCGACTCGCCGTCGGCGAAGGCGAAGAAGTGCGGGTCGGCGTCGAAGTCCAGGTACACCGGCGCCAGCTCGTCCTCGTTGACACCGATCGGGACCAGCTTCGTGTGCCGCTGCTTGTCCATGGACAGGATCTCGTCGTAGGAGATCTCCTCCGGCAGCAGCCGGACCTGCGGGGCGATCCGGCCCGACCAGGCCGCCTGGATCTTGCCGATCGCGTCCGCCACCCCGGGCGGGAGATTTTCCGCGTCGCTGCTGCCGTCGATGCGCGGCAGCCCGATCAGCATGTGCAGCCGGTCGCGGGTCAGACCGCGACCGGGACGGCCCTCGGGCACGTTCACCGCGGTGCGACGGTCGATTTCGGACTCACTCGGGTCACCGAGCCGGAGCTCGAACCGGGTGCCCAGCATGTCCTTGATCGCCGGCCGGATATCGGCCCACCGGGTGGACGCGATGATCACATGGACCCCGTAGGCCAGACCGCGCTGCGCGAGCGCGGTGATCTGCGGCTCCAGCTCGTCGAAATCGTCACGCAGGGCGCGCCAGCCGTCGACGATCAGGAAGGCGTCGCCGAAGGGATCCTGCTCAGGGGTGATCTCGCCCCGGCGCTTGCGGTTGCGGAAGTCAGCCATCGAGTCGATGCCGAGCGACCCGAACAGGCCTTCCCGCTCGTTGGCCAGTGTGTTGAGCTCGGCGATGATGCGGCGTGCCTTGTCCGGCTCGCGCCGGGCGACCGCGACACCACCAACGTGCGGCAGCCCGGCGAGCCCGGCGAGCGTGCCACCACCGAGGTCGACGCAGTAGAACTGCACCTCCTCGGGCGTGTTCGCCAGCGACATCGACATGATCAGCGTGCGCAGCAGGGTGGACTTGCCCGACTGCGGCCCGCCCACCACGACGCCGTGCCCGGTCGCACCCGAGAAGTCCGCCCACAACGGGTCACGGCGCTGCTCGAACGGCCGGTCCACGACGCCGATCGGCACCTGCAACTTGCCGTTGCCGAAGAAGCCGACGGGCGAGAGACCACGGTCCTCGGTCGGGTTGAGGTTCGGCAGCAGGGTGTCCAGCGAGTTCGACTCGTCCAGCGGCGGCAGCCACACCTCGTGCGCCGGCGGGCCCTGGCCCACCAGCCTGTCGACGATCACCTCGAGTTCGGTGGGCTCGGTGGCCTCGTCGGACTCGTCCCGGGCCGGCTCCGCCTCGATCGGCTCCGGTTCCGGTTCGGGCTCCGGTGGCAGCTCCACGAAGTCGGGCACGAACAGCTGCGGCCGCTTGTCCGCCCGGACCACAGTGGACACCGGGCCCGCGGTCTTGATGCCCGCCGGCCGGTACGGGCCGGACACATAGGACGCCTTGAACCGGACCATCGTCGAGGTGTCGAACTTGAGATACCCGGAACCGGGGATCGAGGGCAGCTCGAACGCGTCCGGCACGCCGATCGCCGCCCGCGACTCGGCGGCGGAGAACGTCTTCAGACCGATGCGGTAGGACAGGTAGGTGTCCAGACCACGCAGCTTGCCCTCTTCCAGCCGCTGCGAGGCGAGCAGCATGTGCATCTGCAGCGACCGGCCGACACGGCCGATCTGCAGGAAGATCTCGATGAAGTCGGGCTTCTCGTTGAGCATCTCGGAGAACTCGTCGATGCAGATGAACAGTGCGGGCATCGGGTCGAGGTCGGCGCCGTTCTCGCGGGCCTTCTCGTAGTCCCACACGTTCTTGTAGTTGCCCTTCGCCAGCACCTCCTGGCGCCGGGCCACCTCACCGGCGATGGCGTCCCGCATGCGGTCGACCAGAGTCAGGTCACCGGCGAGGTTGGTGATCGTGGCGGCGACGTGCGGGGCCTTGTCCAGACCGAGGAACGTCGCACCACCCTTGAAGTCGACCAGGATCATGTTGAGCGCGGTGCTCGAATGCGTGGCGAGCAGACCGAGCACGAGGGTGCGCAGGAACTCCGACTTACCGGAACCGGTCGCGCCGATGCACAGGCCGTGCGGGCCCATGCCCTCCATGGCCGCTTCCTTGATGTCGAGCTCGACCTGCTGGCCGAACTCGCCCACCCCGAACGGCACCCGGTACCGGTCGCGGACCGGCCTCGGCCGCCAGGCCTGCTGGACGTCGAAGGTCATCGGATCGCCCGGGATGCCGAGCAACTCCAGCAGCGTCGGGTTGGACAGCAGCGGTTCGTCCGAGCTGGCCTCCTCGGCCGCGGAGCCGACCCGGTACGGCGAGATCTTGCGCGCCAGCGCCTCACACTCGACGACGCTCAGCGTGTCCGGCCTGCCGAACCACTCGACCCCGCCGGCGCTGCGCGCGCCGACACGGGTCGGCTCGACCACGAGCCGAAGGCCGCGGCGGGCGGCGAGGTTGCCGAGCGAGTCGGACAGGTCGATCAGGGTGACGCCGACCAGGCCCTCCTCGAGGACGATCTGCTCCTCGCGGGTGACCTCCGCGTCGTCGATCACGATCACGACGTGCGGCTGGTCCGCGTTCGGCGTGGCGTTGCGGGAGAACCGCGGCCGGTCCCGCAGCTCCATGTCCAGCCACTGCTCGATCTGCGCGAGCGAGCCGGCCATCATCCGCAGCTGGCCGATGCCGTCGGACAGCTCGGGATGCTGCACGTGCGGCAGCCACTTGGCCCACTCCCACTCCGACTTCGCCCGGCCGGCGGTGGCGAACGCGATCAGCACGTCGTCACAGCTGTGGAAGGTGACCAGCTGGGCCAGCATCGCGCGGGTGAGCCCGCGGGTGAGCTCGCGGTCGCCCTGCAGGCTGACGGCGGCGAATCCCCGCAGGGTGATCTGCGTCGGCAGATCGGGCACGATCGAGTGAGCGCGGACGAACCGGCGCAACGCGAGCGTGGCGATCGGCTCGAGCTCGTCGACCGGGCCGGTCTGCGGCGGCACCAGCCGGGTGGCCAGCCTGTGCGAGCTGCGGCCGACGCGCAGGTGAAGGAAGTCCTGATCGTTCTGGCGGCGCTCCCACATGCGGCGGCTCGCGGCGAGCGACCACAGCGCCTGCGGGTCCGGATGCACCCATTCGAGAGCCGCCCGCTGGTCCCCCATGGCCTCGCGGGCACGTTCACGCATCTGGCCGAGGTAACGCAAGTAATCCTTGCGGTCCTCGTTCATCTCCGCTTTCTTCTGCCCCCCGCCGCGCCCGCCGCCGGCGAACATGCCGCCCATCGACATGAGCATCATCATCGGGAACATCAAGGTCAGCGGGCTGCGCGCGGCCGCGCCGCCAGTCGTGAACATCACGACGACCATGCCCAGCGTGGCCACGATCATGACCACGGGCATCATCTTCTGCACGACATTGCCGGGGATCGTGCGCGGCACCTCGGGCGGCGGCTCCAGGTGCACCTCCCCACCGGGTGGGCGCGGCGCAGCCAGCCGTGGCGATTTCTTGAACTGCAGCGTGCTCACCGAAGGACCCCTCTTCAACTCGACGCCCGGACTGCCTGCCTGGTCCAGGGCCGTTCACACGGTAGCGAACCCCGGCGCTCGCCGCGGCGATACTGCCCAAGCCGGACCGGTTCTCCCCAAAACCACCCCGTGGTGACCCCAGGTGCGTTAATACTAGAGCCGCCCACCGACAGTCCGGAAAATTTTCGGCGGGTGGCGGGCTGCGACCAGCGGTGGCGATTAGGTATAAGTAGCCCGCAGCATTCTCTCTCTTAGGGGGCACGCAGGTGGCAACGGGCACGACGGTATTCAGCAGGGTCACGGTGGTCGCACCGAGTACCCGGATCGACGTCGCGCTGCCGGCCGACGTCGCGGTCGCGGACCTGCTGCCGATGCTGCTGGACATGGCCAAGGAGACCTCGCCGGACGGGGGCGCCCGCCACGGCGGCTGGACACTGGCCAAGCTCGGCGACGCCCCGCTGGACCCGAGCCGCACGCTGGCCTCGCTCGGCGTGGTCGACGGTGAACTGCTCCAGCTGCGGCGGCGCAACGACAACCCGCCGCCCCCGCTCTACGACGACGTCGTGGACGCGATCGCGGACGCGGATCCGGACAGCTTCCGGCCGTGGACCAAGGAGACGGCCAACCGGATCGGGCACATCGCGGGCGGGCTCGCGCTGGTCGCCGCGGCCTTCGCGCTGTTCATGGGCGGGCCCGTGTTCGGGGGCAACGGTATCGCCGCCGCACTGACCGCCGGTGTCGCCGCCATCGCCTGCCTCGCTGTCGGCGCAACGCTCGCCAACGCCTACCAGGCCAAGAGCACCGGGGTGGTGATCGCGGCCGCCGGCGGGCTGCCGTTCGCGTTCGTCGCCGGGTTCTCCGCCGTGCCGGGGCTGACCATCCGGGCGAACCTGCTGCTGGGCAGCGGGCTCGTGGTGATCGTCGCGGCCGTCGCGATCATGATCATGGGCGCGGGCATCACGGCCTTCATCGCCGCCGCCACGGCCGGGGTCATCGGGGTGCTCACGTTCACCGTGGCGACCCTGATCGCGCATCCTGCCCCGGGCATCGCGGCCGGCACCGCGGCGGTCTCGCTCGCCGCGATCTCGGTCCTGCCGAGGGCCACCATCTGGCTCGCGAAGCTCCCGCTGCCCAACGTGCCCGGCACCGCCGAGGAACTCAGGGAGAACGAGGCGTACCCGGACTACACGGTGATCGAGCGGCGCACCGCGGTCGCGCACAACTACATGACCGGGCTGCTCATCGGCTGCGGTGGCGCGGCCGCCGTCGCCGCGATCATCACCGCCACCGCGCCGGGCGTCTTCGGGATCATCACCGGCGTCGTCGCGACGCTGGTCCTGCTGCTGCGGGCGCGCTCGTACGCGAACGGCGCGCAGGCCGTCGCCCTGCTGACCACCGGCATGGTGTCCGCGGCCGGCATCCTGATCGGGTGGATCTTCACGCAGAGCACGACCGGCCGGCTGCTGTGGGTGTTCGCCGCGCTGGTGTTGGTGGCCGCGGGCTCGCTGGTGGTGGGCGTGATCTTCCCGAACCAGCGGTTCTCGCCGCCGTTGCGGCGCACGGTCGAGATCTTCGAGGCCATCTGCATCGCGACGGTGCTCCCGCTCGCGCTCGCGGTGATGAACCTGTACACGGTGCTGCGCCACGTCTCGTTCAAGTGAGAGGGGTCGCGCGCGTGCGTACCTTGGGGGTACCCGGCCGGTCGGCGGCCGTTCTGCTCGCTGGGGCCTTCGGGGTCTTCAGTCCGCTCTCCGCCCTGGCGCAGACCTCGTCGACGGCGAACGAGCCGTGGACCCCGCCGCCGGTGAACGTCGGCGCCACGCCGAACGACGGGGGCGGGCACCAGACGCAGTTCCCGTACACGCAGAAGACCAAATGCGTCACCCGCGATCTGGACAACAACATCGTGCCGCGCGAGAAGCCCTGGGGCCAGCAGTACCTGCGGATCGAGGAGGCGCAGAAGCTCGCCGTCGCGTCACGCGGCAGTGCGGGCGGCGGCATGCGGATCGCCGTGATCGACACCGGCGTCACCCAGCATCCGTACTTCCGGTTCGGTGTCGAATCGGGCGGTGACTACGTCAACCCACCGGACAACGGGCTACAGGACTGCGACGGCCACGGCACCGAGGTGGCCGGGATCATCGCCGCGAACACGCCGCCCGACATCGGGTTCAAGGGCGTCGCGCCGGACGCGAAGATCGTTTCGATCCGGCAGTCGAGCCAGGACTACGGGCCACCCGACCAGCAGGCCGGCGGCGGGGGTCAGTCCGGCGGGGACAACGGCGGCAGCCGGGAGCAGGGCCAGGGCGCGGGTAACACGCAGACGCTCGCCGAGGCGGTCGTCCGCGCGGCCAACCTGGGCGTGAACGTGATCAACATGTCGGTGGACAACTGCCGGCCGGCCGACGGCACGATCAACTCCGGGGAGCAGCAACTGCAGGCGGCGATCCACTACGCGGTGGACGTCAAGGACGTCGTGGTCGTGGCAGCGGCGGGGAACACCTCGCAGACGTGCAAGCAGAACGACCAGCCCGACCCCAACAAGCCCCAGTCGATCGTCAGCCCGCCGTGGTTCGCCGATGACGTCCTGTCGGTCGCCGCGATCGACGAGTCGGGCGGCGTCGCGCAGTTCAGCGTGCACGGCCCGTGGGTCAGCGTGGCCGCGCCGGGCACCAAGATCACTTCCCTAGACCCGTCGACCGGCTCGAGCGCGCTGGCCAACCAAGTCGTCGAGAACGGCCAGTTGCAGGACATCCAGGGCACGAGCTTCGCGTCGCCGTACGTCGCGGGCCTGGCGGCGCTCGTCCGCGCGCAGTTCCCGAAGCTCAACGCCCACCAGGTCATGCACCGGATCGAGGCGACGGCCCAGCACCCGGGCGCGCCCGGCGGGCGGGACGACTACATCGGGTACGGCGTGATCAACCCGGTCGCGGCGCTGACGGCCGTCGTGCCGTCCGAGGAAGGCATCCCGCCGGCCACGGCCGAGCGGCTCCCCTCAGGACTGCCGCCGGCGGCCTACAAGAACTGGACGCCGATGATCGTGGCGCTCGTGGGCACCGGCGGCGGGCTGCTGGTCCTGCTCGTAACCCTCTTCGTCGTCCACACCATCCGCCGCAACCGCACGGCATAACAATGGTTGAAAGCGCCTTGCAGAGCGGTGCGGGTGGCGGAACCTGAGGCGGTACCAGTTGCTTGCCCCACAGCAAGCGGCTCCGCCGCTTAGAAGCACAAGCCGGTCAGTTGCCGTTGCCCGTACCCGTGCCCGCCGTCGCCGCCTGGCTCTGCTGCGCCGGGTACGTGCCGGCGTTCGGGTCGACCGGGATGTCGTCGTAGCTCCTGCGCGCGTCGGTCACGTTCAGCGACGAGCCGGTTGGCAGCAGCTGAAGGATCGCATCCGGGGCCGGGCGGGGCGGCGGGTTGTCCAGGCCGAGGCCCTTCAACGTGTTCGCGTCCGGAATCCCGTAGACCAGGCCGTTGTCGGTGACCAGGCTCATCGGTCCCTTGTTGAACGACGCGGCCGAGGTCGCCGACTGGACGACCGCCGCGCGGCCCGGCGGCAGGTAGAAGTGGTCGATCTTGAGCCCGGTCGGCCCCGGCTTGCCGATGTCGATCAGCTTCGCGTTCGGCGGCGTCGGGAGCTGCTCGCCGACCGAAACCACCGTGTGCGGCTCGTTGTTCACGACGCTCCAGCCGAGGCACGTCGTCGGGGACTTCAGCGGGTCGAGAATCGTCGGCACCTGCGACGGCATCGTGTTCACCGGCAGCGCGCCGGGCGCGGTGGGCTGCACCTGCTCGATACCGTTGATCTCGTTCGGCCCGAGCAGCGGGATGTTCTTGCTACCCGGCTGCGCGGCACGGATCAGGTCGCCGACCGCAGGCGACACCCGCTGGATGCCGTTCGTCAGCACGACATAGACGTCGGGCGCCCCGCTCGTGGTGTTGACCTTGAAGACGTTGCCGACCTTCAGCCCTTCGGCCTGCAGCTTCGGGAACTGTGAAGCCGCACCCTGGTTCGGCGCGACCGGCGGCGCGAGCGGGGTCACCTCGGGGATCGCGTTGAGCAGGCCGATCGAGATGGGCCGGACGAGCTGCGGGCTCAGCCCGAACACCGAGATCACCGCGGTCTGCGTCGGGTCGACCGCGGCGCGGACCGTGTCCGCGTTCGGATCGTTCGGGTTACTGGCGAGCCGGTAGATCAGATAGAACTTGCCGTTGTCCGCCTTGGCCAGCACGGCCGAGTTGGTCGAGAGCTCGGTACCGAGATTCGGCACGCCGGCGTAGACCGTGGTCTCGTTCTTCGCCTGCGGCAGCTGGAGCGTGTCGGGCAGGTTCTTGTTGATCGTCAGGTTGTCGCACACGCCCCAGTTGTCGCTGATGCGCTGGTCGGCCGTCGGCAGCAGCTGCGGACCGTCCACGATCCCGGTCCGCCGGTTGTGCGGGATGTCCTCGAGCGCGCTGTCGGGCACCACCGTCGGCGGCGAGATCTGGCCGCCGCCGCCCTGCGACTGGGACAACAGCAGGAGCCGCGCGGAGGCGAGGTTGAACGTCGGCGTCAGTGACTTCGGAGTGCCCGAGACGACGTAGATCGTGCCGGACTGCTCGCCGATGACGATCCCCGAGTCGGGCACCGACGGCGACGGGCTGATGAGGCCGAAGACGATGAACCCCACGGCGCCCAGCAGGCCGAGAATGAACCCGACGAGTGTCGCCCGGCCGTGGGTCCGCATCGGATCGTGCAGCATCACGGCATCCCGCCGGACCAGGGCGGACTGCATGCGGCGCAGCACGAACCGGTACGCCTGGACCTGAGATTTGGTTGTCGGTGTTGACGGCATTCTCGACCTACAGCTCCCCGAGTCGCGGTACGGTTCCGCAGGATAACCGTATGAGAACCGTACTGGTGCGAGATTCACGGAACTCGGGCTAGGGTTCCCTTGCGGTTCAGCTGTCCGACGAGGGGAAGAGAAAGCGCGGATGTCCGTCACCACGCCGCCACGACCGGGCGGGCCTCCCGGCTCGCCGCCGCCCAGGCGACCGGCGGGTCCGCCACCACGTCGAGGTGGGCCGGGAGGCCCCGGCGGCGGGATGCCGCCTCGTGGTCCGGGGGGTCCGGGCGGGCCGGGGGGACCTGGTGGGCCCGGGGGGCCTGGTGGGCCGCCGCCCTCGTCTCAGCCGTCCGGGGGACCCGCGCCGGCGCCGATCGCGCCGCCCGCACATCGGCGACGCTCGAGCGCGAGCCTCGGACCGTTCCCCGTCGTCAACCTCGTCGTACTCGAAGTCGGCCTCGCGATCGGCCTGATCCTGCTCACGATCAACAAGTCGCTGCTGTACATCGGCATCGGCATCGCCGCTGTCGCGCTGCTGATCGCGATCATCCGCTGGCGCGGCAAGTGGTTCACCCAATGGTTCGGACTGACCCTGCGCTACCTGTTCCGTTCGCACGACCGGGTCGCGACCCCGCCCCCGCCGAACGTGGAACCGAACCAGGACGAGTCGGTGACCGGGCCCGAGGACGCGCGGATCAGCCTGCTGCGCCTCGTCGTGCCGGACCTGGTGGTCGCGCACGGCACCGACCACGAGCGCCAGCAGGTCGGCCTGGCCTGGCACGACGGCACGTGGACGGCCGTGTTGCTGGTCGAACCGGCGCCGGCGCTGATCACCCAGGCCGGTGGCGCGCCGAGCCTGCCGCTGTCGGCGCTCGCCCCGTGCCTGGAGGACCGTGGCGTCGTCCTCGACTCCATCCAGGTCATCTGGCACACGTACCCGGGGAGCGCGGCGCTGCCGTCGGAGTCGCCCGCGCTCAGCTCGTACATGGAGGTGCTCGGCCCGCTGCCGGCGGCCGCCCGGCGCACGACGTGGGTGGCGATCCGGCTCGACCCGCGGCGCTGCCCGGCCGCGGTGCGGGAGCGCGGCGGCGGGGTCGTCGGTGCGCACCGCGCGCTGATCGGCGCGCTGTCGCGGGTGCGCAACGCGCTGGAGTCCCGCGGGGTGCCGACCCGGCCGCTGGACCCGGACGAGCTGCTGCGGGCCGGTATCTCCGCGGCCGAGCTGACCGCGGTCGCGGGCAGCGAAGGCCGGATCGGGCTGCGCGAGCACTGGACGAGCGCGACGGCGGCGGGGATCGGGCATGCCAGCTACGCGGTCACAAGCTGGCCGAAGGGCAAGATCACCAGCAGCCTCAACGCGTTGACGAGTGTTCGCGCACTGTCGGCGACGGTGGCGCTGTCGATCTCGCCCGCGGACGACGAGGGCCAGATCGGGCTGCGCGGTGTCGTGCGGATGAGCGCGCGGAACCCGCGTGAGCTCGACGCGGCCGAAGACAGGCTGTCCACTCTGGCCGATCGGGTCGGGGTGTCACTGACCCCGCTGCGCGGGTTGCAGGTCGAGGGGTTTGCCGCGACCTTGCCGATGGGAGGGACGGCATGAGGACTGCTTGCAGGTCCGAATCATCGAGCACCATGCTGGCCGACGCGATGACACTGCCGCGGCTTGCCGCGTCCGCCAAGGAGGGCGCATGAGCCTGCGTCTGCGTGATCCCGGCCGGAACAACGGCGTCGCGCCCGAGTTCACCGTGGACCCAAAACTGCTGGACGCGATCAGCCCGTCCGGTGACCGCGGCGGCATCGTCGTGGGGTCCGGGCTCGGTGGCGAACCGCTGACGATCTCGGCGCTGCGCTCGGTGCCGACGCGCATCGTGCTCGTCGGTGGTCTGTACCTCGCGCGGCAGGTGGCGCTGCGCGCGATGGCGGTCGGGGCGTGGGTGGTCATCGCGACCGGGCGGCCGGCGGCCTGGCAGGTGCTGCCGAAGGCGGCGGGCAGCGGGCCGAACGGGCGGCCCTCGCCGCTGGTGCAGATCCGCCGCCTGACCCCGGTCGATCTGCCTCGCCCGTCGGAGGACGCCCCGTTGCTGGTGGTGACCGACGGCGGTCCGACACCGCAGGACCTGTTCCCGCCGCGGTCGGCGTGGCAGACGACGGTGTATGTGCTGCCGTACCTGCATCCGCAGGCGACGACCGTCGCGAACGCGGCGGACATCGTGCTCATGCAGCGGTTGCCGGTCGGCCAGGCCGAACTCGCCGCACGGATCTGGCGGCTGCCGCCGCAGATGATGCGCCAGCTGACGACCCTCAAGGACGACCAGGTGGTGGCGCTGGGCACGAACCTGTGGCGCCCGCTGCGCCTGGTCACCACGGGAAAGGAACAGCAACTCCTAGGCCCCGTCCGCCGCGGCGACTGACCCACCCCGCCGGGGTCAGAGGGGGTCGCGGACGGCGCGGGTTTGGGTGGCCCGGATCGCCAGGTCTTCGTCCGGGGGGTAGTCGACGGCCACGAGGGTCAGGGCGTGCGGTGGGGCGACGGCGCTGTCCCGGACGCGGCCGCGCAGCAAGGAGGCCGGCCAGTCGAGCGGGCGCCGGCCGTCGCCGACCATCAACAGTGCGCCGACGAGGCTGCGCACCATCGAGTGGCAGAAGGCGTCCGCCGAGACCTCCGCCTCCACGAGATGCGTGTCGAGCCGGCGCCAGGTAAATCGCTGGAGTTCGCGGACGGTCGTACTGCCTTCGCGCTGCTTGCAGAACGCCGCGAAGTCCCGCAGCCCCAGCAAGGTCCGGGACGCGTCGTTCAGCGCCTCCAGAGACAGCGATCGCCCCCAACCGAGCGTGTCCCGGCGCAGCAACGGATCGACGCCCCACGGCGCGTCTGACACCCGGTAACGGTAGTGCCGGCGCACCGCCGAGAACCGCGCGTCGAAACCCGGCGGCGCCACGCGAGCCGAGAGCACCCGCACATCGCCCGGCAGGTACCGGTTCCACCGGTGACGCATCCGCACCAGGTCCGGGATCCCGTGCTCGTCCACCGGGAGCCGGCCGGCCGCGCACGACGGCACGACGTCGACGTGCACGACCTGACCCGTGGCATGCACCCCGGCATCGGTCCGCCCCGCCACCACGACCGAGCCCGGAACCGACTCCCCCGGCGGCTGCTTGGCCAGCGCGTCCTCGATCAGCCCCTGCACGGTGCGCCGCCCGGGCTGGCGGGCCCAGCCGGAGAAGTCCGTGCCGTCGTAGCTGACGTCAAGGCGCAGACGAACAAGCCCGCCCTCCCCGATGGGGAAAGCGGGCTCGTTGCGTGGACCGGGTCCAGCCGTCAGGACTCGTCCTTCTTGGACTCGTCCGCAGCCTCCTCGGCGGCTTCCTCGGACTTGGCCTCGGCCTCGGGGGCCTCCTCCTCGGCACCCTCGGCGGCGGCCTCCTCGGTGGCCGAAGCGGCAGCCTCGACGTCCTCCTCGGCGGCCTCGGGAGCCTCCACGGTCTCCTCGGCCGGAGCCTCCGCCTTGGCCTCGTCCTTCGCGAAGCGGGTCTTGCGGGCCCGCTCGGCCTCGGACGTCACGGTCTTCTCCGACACCAGTTCGATAACCGCCATCGGCGCGTTGTCGCCCTTGCGCGGCATCGTCTTGGTGATCCGGGTGTAACCGCCGGTGCGGTCGGCGAAGTGCGGCCCGATCTCGGCGAGCAGCTTGTGCACCACATCCTTGTCGCGGATGACCCGCTGGATCTGGCGCCGGTTGTGCAGATCACCGCGCTTGGCCTTGGTGATCAGCTTCTCGGCGAGCGGACGCATCCGGCGCGCCTTGGCCTCGGTGGTGGTGATCTTGCCGTGCTCGAACAGCGACGTGGCCAGGTTCGCCAAGATCAACCGCTCGTGCGCAGGCGATCCACCGAGACGGGGGCCCTTCGTGGGGGTGGGCATTGCTTCTCCTCGTTCAGCTTCGCGGCTGGCGGCCGCGCCTGTCCACAGTGGATGTCCACGGTGGACAGGCGATCAGCGGCCTACAGCTGCTCCGTCTCTGCGTAGTCCTGGCCGTCGTCGTGGCCAGCATCGGAAATACCGTCGACGCTGTCGGACCAGCCTTCGCCGTCGTAGGTGGCGGCGGCGGTCGTCGGGTCGAACCCGGGCGGGCTGTCCTTGAGCGCGAGGCCCAGGCCCACCAGCTTCAGCTTCACCTCGTCGATCGACTTGGCACCGAAGTTGCGGATGTCGAGCAGGTCCGCCTCGCTGCGCGAAACGAGCTCGCCGACCGTGTGGATACCCTCGCGCTTGAGGCAGTTGTACGACCGGACCGTGAGGTCCAGGTCCTCGATCGGCATCGCGTAGGCGGCGATGGTGTCCGCTTCCTGCGGCGACGGGCCGATCTCGATGCCCTCGGCGTCGACGTTCAGCTCGCGCGCGAGACCGAACAGCTCCACCAGCGTCTTGCCGGCCGACGCGACCGCGTCCCGGGGCGTGATCGACGGCTTGGTCTCCACGTCCACGATCAGCTTGTCGAAGTCGGTGCGCTGCTCGACACGGGTCGCCTCGACCTTGTAGGTGACCTTCAGCACGGGCGAGTAGATCGAGTCGACCGGGATCCGGCCGATCTCGGCACCGGCCTGCTTGTTCTGCAGGGCCGGCACGTACCCCCGGCCGCGCTCGACGACCAGCTCGATCTCCAGCTTGCCCTTGCCGTTCAGCGAGGCGATGTGCAGATCGGGGTTGTGCACGGTGACACCCGCGGGCGGCACGATGTCCGCCGCGGTGACCTCGCCCGGGCCCTGCTTGCGCAGGTACATGGTGACCGGCTCGTCCTCTTCGGACGAGACGACCAGCTCCTTGAGGTTCAGGATGATGTCGGTGACGTCTTCCTTCACCCCCGGGACGGTGGTGAACTCGTGCAGCACCCCGTCGATGCGGATGCTCGTGACCGCCGCGCCCGGGATGGACGACAGCAGCGTGCGCCGCAGCGAGTTGCCGAGGGTGTAGCCGAAGCCCGGCTCCAGCGGCTCGATGGTGAACCGGGACCGTGTCTCGTTGATCGGCTCCTCGCCGAGGGCCGGTCGCTGTGAAATCAGCACTTTCGTTCTTTCCTTTCCTGCCGGCGCCCGCCATATGACGCCGAAAGGGATGGCGTAGTGGCGGCACGCGGGTGCGTGCCGCCACCGGTGATCACTTCGAGTAGAACTCGACGATCAGCTGTTCCTGCACCGGAACCTCGATCTGGGCCCGCTCGGGGAGCTGGTGCACCAGGACACGGAGGTTGGACGGCACGACCTGCAGCCAGGCCGGGATGGGGCGGTCTCCGAACGATTCCTTCGCGGCCACGAACGGCAGCATCGACAGCGACTTGGACCGCACGTCGATGATGTCCCACTTGGTCACCTGGTAGCTGGGGATGTTCACCTTGACGCCGTTGACCAGGAAGTGCCCGTGGGACACCAGCTGGCGAGCCTGGCGGCGGGTGCGCGCGATACCTGCGCGGTAGATCACGTTGTCCAGCCGGGACTCCAGGATCTGCAGCAGGTTCTCACCGGTCTTGCCCTGCCGGCGCGCCGCTTCCTTGTAGTAGCGGCTGAACTGCTTCTCCAGCACGCCGTAGGTGTGCCGGGCCTTCTGCTTCTCCTGCAGCTGGAGCAGGTATTCGCTCTCCTTTACCCGGCCGCGGCCGTGCTGGCCGGGCGGGTACGGGCGACGCTCGAAAGCCTGGTCGCCGCCGATCAGGTCAACCTTGAGGCGCCGCGAGACTCGAGTCGCGGGGCCGGTGTAGCGAGCCATGTTCTGTTACTCCTCCCCGTTCCTCAGACCCGGCGCCGCTTGGGCGGGCGGCAACCGTTGTGCGGCTGCGGGGTCACGTCCTGGATGGTGCCGACCTCGAGACCGGCGGCCTGCAGCGAGCGGATCGCCGTCTCGCGGCCCGAACCCGGGCCCTTCACGAAGACGTCGACCTTCTTCATGCCGTGCTCCGCGGCCTTGCGGGCGGCGTTCTCGGCGGCCATCTGGGCGGCGAACGGGGTGGACTTGCGCGAGCCCTTGAACCCGACGTGGCCCGACGACGCCCACGAGATCACCGCGCCGTTCGGGTCGGTGATGGACACGATCGTGTTGTTGAACGTGCTCTTGATGTGCGCGTGGCCGTGGGCCACGTTCTTCTTTTCCTTCCGCCGGACCTTCTTGGTCCCGGCGGTACGAGACTTGGGTGGCATGTGGGGGTGATTCTCCTCGTTAGCGCGAGTTGTCGGTCTGCTCGGCGGCCATGCGCGCTTCCTGCTGCCCGCGCCGGATCACGGAACCGGCGTCGGCGTAGAGCTGGCGCAGGGCCATCGGGCGGGCGTAGAGAGCCTTCGGCGAAACAGCTGACGCGTGCGTGAGGCGCTGACCGCGCATCCGCACGACCTTCTTGCCCTGGACGCTCACTTCTTGCCAGCCTTCTTCTTGCCGGCGACCGTCTTCTTCGGCCCCTTGCGGGTACGGGCGTTGGTCTTGGTGCGCTGGCCACGGACGGGAAGTCCGCGCCGCCACCGCAGCCCCTGGTAGGTGCCGATCTCGATCTTGCGCCGGATATCGGCGTTCACCTCGCGGCGAAGGTCACCCTCGACCTTGAAGTTCTCTTCGATGTAGTCCCGCAGCTTGACGAGGTCGTCGTCGGAAAGGTCCCGCACCCGGGTGTCCGGGTTCAGGGCCGATGCCGCGATGAGCTCCTTGGAGCGGGTACGGCCGATGCCGTAGATGTAAGTCAGCGCGATCTCCAACCGCTTCTCGCGGGGGAGATCGACGCCGGCGAGTCGTGCCATGGCGGCTCTAGCTCCTTCGTGGTTTCTGCTGGCTCCAGGTGTGCTCCCCACCCGGTCCCGGGACCGACTCGCTGTCTTGCCATCCGCTCGCGCGGCTGGTGTCCCGGCCCCGGCCTGGAGTCCGGGGGTGTGCCGTGCCCGTTCGGGCGCGGCAGGTGCGGGGAGGTTTTCGCCGTCAATCCGCTCTGCGCGGAGTGCGCGATCAGCCCTGACGCTGCTTGTGACGCAGGTTCTCGCAGATCACCATGATCCGGCCGTGGCGGCGGATCACCTTGCACTTGTCGCAGATCTTCTTGACGCTCGGCTGAACCTTCACGTCTCCTGCTTCCTTATGCGTTGCTCACCGTCATCACTTGTAGCGGTAGACGATGCGACCACGGGACAAGTCGTAGGGCGAGAGCTCCACGACGACCCGGTCCTCCGGCAGGATGCGGATGTAGTGCTGCCGCATCTTGCCGCTGATATGTGCCAGGACCTTGTGGCCGTTCTCCAACTCGACTCGGAACATCGCGTTGGGGAGTGGCTCGACCACGCGACCCTCGACCTCGATGGCCCCGTCTTTCTTAGCCATGTCCTCCGCGTTTCGTGATAATGGCTGCGCACCGTTCTTGCCTGCCTAGGTGGTGCCGACGCACACGGCACTCCGACTCCAAAGCTGAAAAACTGTTCACGAGCGCGCTGGACTCGGCGTGCTGAGTACGCCGACTAGACAGTCTACGCACCCCGTGTCGCAGCATGCGAGGCGGGGTGACGTGTGTTAAACGAGCGTTGGCTCAGTCTTGTTCCGGGGCCGTCAGTACCCAGGGGCCATCGGCGGTGATGGCGACCGTGTGCTCCCAGTGGGCGGCGCGGGAGCCGTCCGCGGTGACCACGGTCCAGCCGTCCTCCAGCTCGACGGTCTCGTTCGAACCACCGGTCAGCATCGGCTCGATCGCCAGCGCCATCCCGGCTTCGAGCCGCGGGCCCTTGCCCGGCTTGCCGATGTTCGGCAGGAACGGGTCCATGTGCATCTCGCGGCCGATGCCGTGACCGCCGTACTCGACGATCTGGCCGTAATCGACCCCGTCGGCGGCCGAGGCCGCGTCCGCGGCGGACTGGATGGCGTGCGAGATGTCGGTGAGCTTCGCCCCGGGCACCGCGGCCTTGATCCCGGCCCACATCGCGGCCCTGGTGGCGGCCGAAAGCGCCAGGTCGGCGGCCGAGACCGTGCCGATGGCCAGCGTGACCGCGGAGTCGCCGTGCCAGCCGTCGAGGATGGCACCGCAGTCGATCGAGATCAGGTCACCGTCGGCCAGCACCGTGGTCTTCGCCGGGATGCCGTGCACGATCTGGTTGTTCACCGAGGCGCAGATCGAGGCCGGGAAGCCGTGGTATCCCTTGAACGAAGGCACCGCCCCGGCGTCCCGGATGCTCTGCTCGGCGAGCTCGTCGAGCTCCGCCGTGCTCACCCCCGGTTTCGCCGACTCGGCCAGCAGCGCGAGCGTGCGCTGCACCACCAGGCCCGCCGCCCGCATGGCGTCGAGCTGCCCCCGGGTCTTGACCTCGATCGAATTCCGCCGTCTCAGCAGCTTCAGCACTCCGAACGGCCCCCGGTTCACCGGCGATCGCGCAGCGCGTCGAGGACGCGAGAAGCGATCTCGTCGATCTCGCCGACGCCGTCGACCTTGATCAGGATGTCGCGGTAGTAGTCGAGCAGCGGTGCGGTCTCCGACCAGTACACCTGCTGGCGGCGGCGGATCACGTCCTCGCTGTCGTCCGCGCGGCCACGCGAGAGCAGCCTGTTCACCACGACGTCCTCGGGCACCTCGAGCTGGATCACCGCGTCGAGCTTCTGGTTCACCTCGCCCAGCAGCTGGCCGAGGACCTCGGCCTGCTTGGTGTTGCGCGGGAACCCGTCGAGCAGGAAGCCGTCGTTCGCGTCGGGCTCGGCCAGCCGCTCGCGCACCATCTCGTTGGTCACCGTGTCCGGCACGAGCTCACCCGAGTCGAGGTAGCGCTTGGCCTCCTCACCGAGCGGTGTCCGCTCGGAGACGTGGGTGCGGAACAGGTCGCCGGTCGAGATGTGCGGGATCGACAGCTTCTCCGAAAGGGCGTCCGCCTGAGTACCCTTCCCCGCTCCGGGCGGGCCGACCAGAACCAGGCGTGTCATCGCAGAAACCCTTCGTAGTTGCGCTGCATCAGCTGGCTCTCGATCTGCTTGACGGTGTCGAGTCCGACACCGACCATGATCAGCACAGCCGTCCCACCGAACGGGAAGCTCTGGTTGTTGCCCTGCTGGGTGATCGACAGGAAGAAGTTCGGCAGGATGGCGATGACGCCCAGGTACAGCGATCCCGGCAGGGTGATCCGGCCGAGCACGAAGTTCAGGTACTCCGCGGTCGGCCGCCCTGGCCGGATGCCGGGGATGAAGCCGCCGAACTTCTTCATCTCCTCCGCACGCTCGTCCACGTTGAACGTGATCGTGATGTAGAAGTACGTGAAGAAGATGATCAGGGCGAAGTACAGCAGGATGTGTACCCAGTTGCCCTGGTTGATGATGTAGTTCTGCAGGAACACGTACCAGCCGGAGTTGCTGCCCGAGCCGTTGATGAGCTGGGCGATCAGCTGCGGCAGATAGAGCAGCGACGAAGCGAAGATGACCGGGATGACACCGGCCTGGTTGACCTTGATCGGCAGGTACGTCGAGGTCCCGCCGTACATCCGCCGGCCGATCATGCGCTTGGCGTACTGCACCGGGATCCGGCGCTGACCCTGCTCGACGAAGATGACGCTGGCGATGATGACCAGGCCGAACACGCACACGAGGGCGAAGACCACGCCGCCCTGGCCGTTGAGGATGTTGATGCCCTCGGCCGGGATCCGGGCCGCGATGTTCAGGAAGATCAGGATCGACATGCCGTTGCCGACGCCGCGCTCGGTGATGAGCTCGCCCAGCCACATCATCACCGCGGTGCCGGCGGTCATGGTGATGACGATGATCGCCAGCGACCAGATGCTGTTGTCCGGGATGATCGACTGGGTGCAGTTCGGGAAGAGCTGGCCACGGTCGGCGAGCGCGACGACACCGGTCGCCTGCAGGATCGCGAGCGCGATCGTCAGGTACCGCGTGTACTGGGTCAGCTTGTTCTGGCCGGCCTGGCCTTCTTTCTGCAGCTCCTCGAACCGTGGGATGACCACCGTGAGCAGCTGGACGATGATGCTCGCCGTGATGTAGGGCATGATGCCGGTCGAGAAGATCGACAGCTGCAGGAGCGCGCCACCGCTGAAGAGGTTCAGCAGCGAGTAGATGCCCGATGAATCGGCCTGAGCCCCACAGGCCTGCACGTTGGGATAGGAGACCCCGGGCGCCGGCGTGACCGCACCGATCCGGTAGACGGCCACGATCATCAGCGTGAACAGGATCTTCTTGCGCAGGTCCGGCGTAGCGAAGGCCGAGCGGAAGGCGCTGAGCACGCGGGGGACCTCCTCGGCGTCGCCAGCGGGTGTCGCCGGCGATCGGCTTGGCCGGCCACGGTGGCCGGCAGGTACACAACTGCCTGGCGGGCAAGCCAGGGGCGCTTCAGGACAGACTCGTCCCGCAGCGTGCTGCCGACTCTAACAGCGGGGCACGACCTGCCTCACCGCAGGTTGCCTTTACTGCTGCGAGTAGCCACGGGGAACCGGGAGCGCCACGAGCACCACCGCGGCGATGGCCAGCACCACCGCGACGAGTTCGAGCCAGAAGCCGGCGCCGAGGCTCGCGCCGAACCCCGAACCGCCCGCGCCGGCGCCCGCCGGCCGGAGCGTGTCCAGCACGTTGGCCGCCTCGACGGCGACGGTGGCCACCGTGCCCGCGAGGAAGGCAGCCGCGACGGCCCCGGACAGCACGGCGAGCGACCGCGCGCCCGCGGGCGCCGTCCGGATGGCCGCGATCAGTCCGAAGATGGCGGCGATGATGAGCAACGCGCCGGAGACCGTGAGCGGGTAACCGTTTTGCGCGACCCCGCCGCCAGTCAAGGCCGGGGGCACACCCTCGGCGGTCAGCTTCCAGCCGGTGACCGTCAACCTCATCGCCGCGCTGCCGCCGAGGCTCAACTGCCCCGAGACCAGCGGCAGGAAGGACCCGGCGATCGCGAGCGCCGCCGCGACCGCGCACGCGAGCACACCCAGCAGCCGCGTCCCGAACCACGAGGGCGACCTGCGGACGCTCTCGGCCGGTGCCTCCCCCTCTGTCATCCTTCGATCGTGGCACCTCAGGGCATCCCGGACAAACCAAACGGCCCGCCGGTTTTCCGGCGGGCCGTTTGGTTTGGAGCGTCAGGCCTTGGTGGCGGTGCCACCAGCGGCTTCGAGCTTCTCCTTGGCCGAGGTGGAGAAGGCGTCGGCAGTGACATCCAGCTTGACGCCGACCTCACCGCCGCCCAGCACCTTCACCAGCTTGCCCTTGCGGACCAGACCGCGGGCGGCCAGGTCCTCCTTCGACACGGCGCCACCTTCGGTGAACACCCGGGCGATGTCGCCCACGTTCACCGGCTGGTACTCCGTGCGGAACCGGTTCTTGAAGCCACGCAGCTTCGGCAGCCGCATGTGGATGGGCATCTGCCCACCCTCGAACCCGGCGGGCACGTTCTTGCGGGCCTTGGTGCCCTTGGTACCGCGACCCGCGGTCTTGCCCTTCGAACCCTCACCGCGGCCGACCCGGATCTTGTCGCGCTTCGCGCCCGGCGCGGGCCGCAGGTGGTGGATCTTGATGGCGGTCATGCCTTGACCTCCTCAACGGTCACGAGGTGACGCACCGTGTGGATGAGGCCACGGACCTCGGGAGTGTCCTCCCGGACCACGGACTGCCGGATCTTGCGCAGGCCGAGGGTCCGCAGCGAGTCCCGGTGGTTCTGCTTGGTCCCGATCTTGCTCTTGACCTGGGTGACCTTGAGCTGAGCCATGTCAGACCCCCTGTCCCGCGCGCTGGCGCAGCATGCGCGCCGGCGCGACGTCCTCGAGCGGCAGGCCACGGCGGGCCGCCACCTCTTCCGGACGCTGCAGGCCCTTGAGCGCCGCCACGGTCGCGTGCACGATGTTGATCGCGTTGTCGCTGCCGAGCGACTTCGACAGCACGTCGTGCACGCCCGCGCACTCCAGCACCGCACGCACCGGGCCGCCGGCGATCACACCGGTACCGGCGCTGGCCGGGCGGAGCAGCACCACACCGGCGGCGTCCTCACCCTGGATCGGGTGCGGGATGGTGCCGGCGATCCGGGGAACGCGGAAGAAGTTCTTCTTGGCTTCCTCGACACCCTTGGCGATGGCCGCGGGAACTTCCTTGGCCTTGCCGTAGCCGACGCCGACCTGACCGTCGCCGTCCCCGACGACGACCAGCGCGGTGAAGCTGAAGCGCCGGCCACCCTTGACGACCTTGGCGACGCGGTTGATGGCGACCACGCGCTCGAGGTGCGGGGTCTTGTCCTGGCCGGCCCCGCCACGGCCACTGTCGCGACGGTCCCTGCGGTCGCGACGGTCGCCGCGGTCGTTACCGCCCTGGCCGCCTTGACCGCCCTGACCGCCGCCGAATTGCCGTGTACGTCCCGGCATCAGGCTTTCCTTCCGTAATTTTCGCGCTGGTACTGCATCGTCACTGGTCTCAGAACTCCAACCCGCCCTCACGGGCGGCGTCGGCCAGCGCCGCGATACGGCCGTGGTAGCCGTTGCCACCGTGGTCGAACACGACGCTCGTGATGCCCGCGTTCTTCGCACGGGCGGCCAGCAGCTCGCCGACCTTCGCGGCCTTCGCCTTCTTGTCGCCCTCCACGGCGCGCGCGTCCGCCTCCATGGTGGACGCCGAGGCCAGCGTGTGGCCGGCCAGGTCGTCGATCACCTGGACATAGATGTGCCGGGAGGAGCGCTTGACCGACAGGCGGGGCCGCTGCGCGGTGCCGCTGATCTTCTTGCGGAGCCGGAAGTGACGGCGCGTCTTCGCGACGCGGCGCCGGGTCGAAACGTCCTTGCCGACCGGCTTCCGCTTCGTGGTTGCAGTGTCGCTCATGATCACTTACCCGTCTTTCCGACCTTGCGACGGATGCGCTCACCCTCGTAGCGCAGCCCCTTGCCCTTGTACGGGTCGGGGCGGCGCAGCTTGCGGATCACCGCGGCCGTCTGGCCGACCTTCTGCTTGTCGATGCCGGAGACCGAGAACCGGGTCGGGCTCTCGACCTTGAAGGTGATGCCTTCCGGCGCCTCGATCACCACGGGGTGGCTGTAGCCGAGGGCGAACTCCAGGTTGCTGCCCTTGGCCTGCACGCGGTAACCGACACCGTGGATCTCGAGCTTCTTCTCGTACCCGTCGGTCACCCCCACGACCAGGTTGTTCACCAGGGTCCGGGTGAGCCCGTGCAGGGCCCTGCTCTCCCGCTCGTCGTTGGGTCGCTTGACCTGCAGCGTGCCGTCCTCGTCGCGCTCGACGAAGATCGGCTCGGCGATGGTGTGCGACAGGGTGCCCTTGGGGCCCTTGACCGAGATCAGCCGACCGTCGATGGTCACCTCGACCCCGGCGGGGACGGGAATGGGCAGCTTTCCGATACGTGACATGCCTGCTCTCCCTTCCTCACCAGACGTAGGCGAGGACTTCCCCGCCCACACCATTGCGCTTGGCCTGCCGGTCGGTCTGCAGGCCACCGGACGTCGAGATGATCGCGATGCCGAGACCGCCGAGCACGCTGGGCAGCTCGGTCGACTTCGCGTACACCCGCAGACCGGGCTTGGACACCCGGCGCAGGCCCGCGATGCTGCGCTCACGGTTGCGGCCGTACTTCAGTTCGACGATGAGGTTCTTGTGCTTCTCGCCCGGCTCCGCGCGATAGCCCGCGATGTAACCCTCACGCTTGAGGATCTCCGCGATGTTCGCCTTGAGCTTCGAATGGGGCAGCACGACCTCGTCGTGGTACGCCGAGTTGGCGTTGCGCAGACGCGTCAGGAAGTCTGCGATCGGGTCGGTCATCGTCATGGTGACCAGTCAACCTTTCTCGCCTGGTTCCCCCGGTCGTCCGAGGGCCTGTGGCGAAGTGGGAGCTGAGAGTTCTTGGATTACCAGCTGGACTTGGACACGCCCGGCAGCTCGCCCGCGTGCGCCATCTCGCGGAGGCAGATCCGGCACAGCCCGAACTTGCGGAACACCGAATGCGGCCGGCCGCAGCGGTTGCAGCGGGTGTACGCGCGCACCTTGAACTTGGGCTTGCGGGCCGCCTTGGCGATCAGAGCCTTCTTGGCCATCAGTTCTCCTTGAACGGGAAGCCGAGCTTGCGAAGCAGCGAGCGGCCCTCGTCATCGGTGGTAGCGGTGGTGACGACGGTGACGTCCATACCGCGGGGGCGGTCGATGGAGTCGGGGTCGATCTCGTGGAACATCGACTGCTCGCTGAGACCGAACGTGTAGTTCCCGTTGCCGTCGAACTGCTTGGGCGAGAGCCCGCGGAAGTCACGGATACGCGGCAGCGCGATGCTCAGCAGCCGGTCCAGGAACTCCCACATGTAGTCCCCGCGCAACGTGACGCGGGCACCGATGGGCTGACCCTCACGCAGCTTGAACTGCGCGATGGACTTGCGCGCCCGGCGCACCTCGGGCTTCTGCCCGGTGATGGCGGCCAGGTCGCGGATGGCGCCCTCGATCAGCTTGCTGTCCCGCGCGGCGTCGCCGACGCCCATGTTGACGACGACCTTCACCACGCCGGGGATCTGGTGCACGTTGGCGTAGCCGAACTCCTGCCGGAGCTCGTCCTTGATCTGCTCGCGGTAGCGGGTCTTCAACCGCGGCGCGACTTTCTCTGCGGTCGTCATCAGATGTCCTTACCGTTCCGGCGCGAGATGCGAACCTTCTTGCCGTCCTCGCCGATGCGGTAGCCGACCCGGGCCGGCTTGCCGTCGGAGTCGACAACCATCACGTTCGACACGTGGATCGGCGCCTCCTGCGTCACGATGCCGCCGGACTGCGCACCGCGCTGGGTCTGGGTGATCCGGGTGTGCTTCTTGATCCGGTTCACGCCCTCGACCAGCACGCGCTGCTCCTTCGGGTAGGCCTGGATGACCTTGCCCTTGGCGCCCTTGTCCTTGCCCGAGATGACGACGACCGTGTCGCCCTTCTTGACCTTCATCTCTAGAGCACCTCCGGAGCCAGCGAGATGATCTTCATGAACTTGCGGTCACGCAGCTCACGGCCGACCGGGCCGAAGATACGGGTCCCACGCGGCTCGTTGTCGTTCCTGATGAGCACCGCGGCGTTCTCGTCGAACCGGATGTAGGAGCCGTCCGGGCGACGCCGCTCCTTCACCGTGCGGACGACGACGGCCTTGACCACGTCACCCTTCTTCACCCCGGCAGCCGGGATGGCGTCCTTAACGGTGGCGACGATGATGTCGCCGATACCCGCGTAGCGCCGCCCCGAACCGCCGAGCACGCGGATGCAGAGGATCTCCTTGGCACCCGTGTTGTCGGCGACTCGCAGCCGCGACTCCTGCTGGATCACGTCAACTCCTGTATGTCTCGCCGGTTCTCAGTCGCCTGAGCCTGGCGGAACGGAAGGGACCTGGTCGGCCAGGCCCCTGGTTACTTGGCCTTCTCCACGATCCGCACGAGCCGCCACCGCTTGGTGGCCGACAGCGGGCGGGTCTCCATGAGAACCACGCGGTCACCCTTGCCGGCGCTGTTCTCCTCGTCGTGCGCCTTCACCTTGCTGGTGGTGCGGACGACCTTCGGGTACTTCGGGTGCTTCTTGCGGTCCTCGAGCTCGACCACGATCGTCTTGTCCATCTTGTCGGACACGACGTAGCCTTCCCGGACCTTGCGGTAGTTACGGCCCGAGTCAGGCTTCTGAACAGGCGTGACCGCGGCGTCGTTCTCGGTCTCGCTCATGCGGCACCTTCCTCGTTCTCACCTTCGGGAGCGACCGACAGGCCCAGCTCCCGCTCACGCATGATCGTGTAGATCCGCGCGATGTCCGTCTTGACCGTCCGCAGCCGGCGGTTGTTGTCCAGCTGCCCGGTGGCCATCTGGAAGCGGAGGTTGAACAGCTCCTCCTTGGCCTCCTTGAGGCGCAGCACGAGCTCCTCGTGGGTGAGCTCACGCAGGTCCGACGGGGCGACCCCTGCCTTCGCCATCAGAACTCACCACCTTCACGGGTCACGATGCGGCACTTCATGGGCAGCTTGTGGATCGCGCGGCGCAGCGCCTCGCGGGCGGTCGCCTCGTTCGGGAAGCTCATCTCGAACATGACGCGGCCCGGCTTGACGTTGGCGATCCACCACTCCGGCGAACCCTTGCCGGAACCCATCCGGGTTTCGGCCGGCTTCTTGGTCAGCGGACGGTCCGGGAAGATATTGATCCAGATCTTGCCGCCACGCTTGATGTGCCGGGTCATCGCGATACGAGCGGACTCGATCTGCCGGTTGGTCACGTAAGCGTGTTCAAGCGCCTGAATGCCGTACTCGCCGAAGTTCACCTTCGTGCCGCCGGTGGCGGCACCGGTGCGCCTCGGGTGGTGCTGCTTGCGGTGCTTGACCTTGCGTGGGACGAGCACGCCTCAGCCCTCCGTCTTCTCAGCCGGGGCCGGCGAGCCCTTGGCGGGCGCCTCGCCGGTCGCGGCGTCGCTGTCATTCTTCGCGGCGGCAGCGGCGGCCCGGCCGGCCTCGGTGGAGGTCGGCGTCGTGCCCGAGGCGCCGGAGCGACGCGGGCGCGACGGGCGCTCGCGACGCGGCGCGCGCTCGGCGGCCGCGGCGGCGTCCCGCTCGTTCTTGGCCTTCAGGCCACCGACGATGTCGCCCTTGTAGATCCACACCTTCACGCCGATCCGGCCGAACGTCGTACGGGCCTCGAAGAAGCCGTAGTCGATGTCGGCGCGCAGCGTGTGCAGCGGCACCCGGCCGTCGCGGTAGTGCTCGGACCGGGACATCTCGGCGCCGCCGAGCCGGCCACCGCACTGCACGCGGATGCCCTTGACCTGCGGCGAGCGCATCGAGGTCTGGATCGCCTTGCGCATCGCACGGCGGAACGCCACGCGGTTGGACAGCTGCTCGGCAACACCCTGCGCGACGAGCTGGGCGTCGGCCTCGGGGTTCTTCACCTCGAGGATGTTCAGCTGCACCTGCTTGCCGGTCAGCTTCTCCAGCGCGCCGCGGATCCGGTCGGCCTCCGCACCGCGGCGGCCGATGACGATGCCAGGGCGGGCGGTGTGGATATCGACGCGGACGCGGTCACGGGTGCGCTCGATGTCGACCTTCGAGATCCCGGCGCGCTCCATACCGGTGGAGAGCAGCTTGCGGATCTTGACGTCCTCCGCCACGTACTCCGCGTACTGCTTGTCGGCGTACCAGCGGGACTTCCAGTCCGTGGTGATCCCAAGCCGGAAGCCGTGCGGGTTGATCTTCTGGCCCACTACTACCGGCCACCCTTCTTCTTACCGCTCTTCTTGGCCCGCGAAGACTCCGGCCGGGACTCGACCTCGACCGTGATGTGGCTCGTGCGCTTGCGGATCCGGTAGGCACGCCCCTGGGCGCGCGGGCGGATGCGCTTGAGCGTCGGGCCCTCGTCCGCGTAGGCGTTCTTGATCCACAGCGTGTCCGGGTCCAGATCCAGGTTGTTCTCGGCGTTGGCCATGGCACTGGCCAGCACCTTCGCCACCGGCTGGCTCGCCGCCTGCGGCGCGAACCGCAGGATCGCCAGCGCCTCCTGTGCGCTACGACCCTTGATCAGCTCGATCACCCGGCGCACCTTCATCGGCGAGTCCCGGACGAAGCGAGCCCGCGCGTAGGCCGTGGGAAGCTCCTCGGCCGTAGCGTCTTTCTGGGCACTCATTCGTTAGTTCCTCTTCTCGGTGCGCGCTCAGCGGCGGCGCGACTTGCGGTCGTCCTTGATGTGACCCTTGAAGGTCCGCGTCGGGGCGAACTCGCCCAGCTTGTGACCCACCATCGCCTCGGTGACGAACACCGGGACGTGCTTGCGGCCGTCGTGCACGGCGATCGTGTGCCCCAGCATGTCGGGGATGATCGTGGACCGGCGGGACCACGTCTTGATCACCGTCTTCTTACCCGAGTCGTTCAGCGCGTCCACCTTCTTGAGCAGGTGGTCGTCCACGAACGGGCCCTTCTTCAGGCTGCGCGGCATGTTCTTCTAACCTCCCTGCTCTTAGCGCTTCTTGCCGGTCTTGCGGCGGCGGACGATAAGGGCGTCGGACGGCTTGCGGCGACGCGTACGGCCCTCGGGCTTGCCGTTCGGGTTGACCGGGTGGCGGCCACCGGAGGTCTTGCCCTCACCACCACCGTGCGGGTGGTCGACCGGGTTCATCACGACACCACGGACGGTGGGGCGCTTGCCCCGCCAGCGGTTGCGGCCTGCCTTGCCCCAGTTGATGTTCTGATGCTCGGAGTTGCCGACCTCGCCGACCGTGGCGCGGTTGCGCACGTCCACGTTGCGGATCTCGCCCGAAGGCATCCGCAGCTGGGCGTACGGCCCGTCCTTGGCCACCAGCTGCACCCGGGCGCCGGCGGAGCGGGCGATCTTCGCGCCGCCACCGGGGCGGAGTTCGATCGCGTGCACCACGGTGCCGACCGGGATGTTGCGCAGCGGCAGGTTGTTGCCTGGCTTGATGTCGGCGCGCGGGCCCGCCTCGACGCGGTCGCCCTGCTTCAGGTTGTTCGGCGCGATGATGTAGCGCTTCTCGCCGTCCGCGTAGTGCAGCAACGCGATCCGGGCGGACCGGTTCGGGTCGTACTCGATGTGCGCGACCTTGGCCGGCACGCCGTCCTTGTCGTGGCGCCGGAAGTCGATGATCCGGTACGCCCGCTTGTGCCCGCCGCCCTTGTGCCGGGTGGTGATCTTGCCGGACGAGTTGCGACCGCCGGTCTTGCTCAGCGGGCGCAGCAGCGACTTCTCCGGCGTCGACCGGGTGATCTCGGCGAAGTCCGAGACGCTCGCGCCACGACGGCCCGGCGTCGTCGGCTTGTACTTGCGAATACCCATGGTGTGCTCAGTCCCTTACGCGGCGGGTCCGCCGAAGATCTCGATCGGCTTGCTCTCGGCGGACAGCGTCACGATGGCGCGCTTGGTGTCCTTGCGCTTGCCAAAGCCGTAGCGGGTCCGCTTGCGCTTGCCCGGCCGGTTCAGCGTGTTCACGCTGACCACCTTGACCCCGAAGATCTGCTCGACGGCGATCTTGATCTGGGTCTTGTTGGCGTCCGGGCGCACGATGAACGTGTACTTGTGGTCCTCGAGCAGCCCGTAGGACTTCTCGGAGATCACCGGCGCGAGCAGGATGTCACGCGGGTCGGGAATCGCCACGCTGCTCACTGGTCACTCCCTTCCAGCTCGCTGGACGTCGCCGAGGCCTTGACGGCCCTGCCCTTGGCCGGGCCGGCGACGAAGACGTCGTAAGCCGCCTTCGTGAACACCACGTCGTCGTTGACCAGCACGTCGTAGGTGTTGAGCTGGTCCGGGTGGATCAGGTGCACATGCTGGAGGTTCCGCGCCGACAGCCACGACAGCTCCTCGTCGCGGCTGAGCACGACCAGCACCCGCTTCGCCTGCGTGACTGCGGCCAGCGCGGCCTTCGCGGCCTTCGTGGACGGCTTCTCGCCGGTCACCAGCTCGGTCACCACGTGCAGCTGCCCGTTGCGCGCCCGGTCCGACAGCGCGCCGCGGAGAGCGGCGGCCTTCATCTTCTTCGGGGTGCGCTGGGTGTAGTCGCGCGGCGTAGGGCCGTGCACGACGCCACCACCGGTGAACTGCGGCGCGCGGGTCGAACCCTGGCGGGCGCGGCCGGTGCCCTTCTGCCGGTACGGCTTCTTGCCGCCACCGGAGACCTCACCGCGGGTCTTGGTGTCGTGCGTGCCCTGGCGGGCCGCGGCCTGCTGGGCCACCACGACCTGGTGCATCAGCGGCAAGTTCGCCTGCACGTCGAAGATCTCCGCGGGGAGCTCGACCGTGCCTTCCGCGGCGCCGGCCGGCGTCTTGATCTCCACGCTGGTCATGCGGTCGCACCACCCTTCGCGGCGGTCTTGACGAACACGAGGCTGCCCTTGGGACCGGGGACGGCACCCTTGATGAGCAGCAGCCCGTCCTCGGCGCGCACGGCGTGCACGGTGAGGCCCTGCGTCGTGGTCCTGGCGTTACCCATCCGGCCGGCCATCCGCAGCCCCTTGAACACGCGGCCCGGGGTGGCGCAGCCACCGATCGAACCGGGAGCGCGGTGCTTGGCCTGGTTACCGTGGCTCGCGCCCTGGCCCTTGAAACCGTGCCGCTTCATGACACCGGCGTAGCCCTTGCCCTTGCTGGTGCCGGTCACGTCGACGCGCGAGCCCGCGGGGAACACCTCGGCGGTGATCTCCTGGCCCACCTCGTAGCTGCCGGCGTCGGCGGTGCGCAGCTCCGCGACGTGGCGGCGCGGGGTCACCCCGGCCTTGTCGAAATGGCCGGTGCGCGGCTTGTTGACCCTGCGCGGGTCGACGGCACCGAACGCCAGCTGCACGGCCTCGTAGCCGTCCTTGTCCTTGGTGCGCACCTGGGTGACGACATTCGGCCCGGCCTGCACGACGGTCACCGGGATCACCCGGTTGTCCTCGCCGAAGACCTGGGTCATGCCGAGCTTGGTGCCCAGGATGCCCTTCACTTCCCTGTCAGACATGAGTCTCTTCTCCGCCGCTGCGCATGCGCTTACTGGATGTTGACGTCAACGCTCGCTGGAAGGTCGATGCGCATGAGCGCGTCGACCGTCTTCGGCGTCGGGTCGACGATGTCGATCAGACGCTTGTGCGTACGCATCTCGAAGTGCTCGCGCGAGTCCTTGTACTTGTGCGGCGAGCGGATGACGCAGTAAACGTTCTTCTCCGTAGGCAGCGGCACAGGTCCGACGACCGAGGCTCCGGTGCGCGTCACCGTCTCCACGATCTTGCGCGCGCTGGCGTCGATCGCCTCGTGGTCGTAGGCCTTGAGCCTGATGCGGATCTTCTGTCCCGCCATGGTTGCAGCTCGTCCTTACCGTCTTGTGCCGCTATTTCCGCACGTCAACCGAGTTTCACCCGGTCCACGCGGTCGGGCGTGTCGCGCCCGGTGCGCAGACTGATCCTCAGGAGGATCAGTGTCGTGCCGGTTGGTCTGGATTCCTGCCGGGAAGGCCCGGCACCAGGCTACTCGCGCCAAGGCGGCCGAATCTGCATCGAGAATCGGCCGCCCTGCGACGAGCAACCCGAATAGTGTCGCATACGTGAGTTCACAACCCAGCCCCGGGGTGCTATAAGGCCCCGGGGCTGAGCGGAATCACTTGACGATCTTCGTAACCTGGCCCGCGCCGACGGTCCGGCCACCCTCACGGATGGCGAACCGCAGACCCTCGTCCATGGCGACCGGCTGGATCAGCTGCACCGAGATCTCGGTGTTGTCGCCCGGCATGACCATCTCGGTGCCCTCGGGGAGGGTCACCACGCCGGTCACGTCGGTGGTACGGAAGTAGAACTGCGGGCGGTAGTTGTTGAAGAACGGCGTGTGCCGGCCACCCTCGTCCTTGGACAGGATGTAGACCGAGCCCTCGAACTCCGTGTGCGGAGTCGTGGTGCCGGGCTTCACGACGACCTGGCCGCGCTCGACGTCCTCACGCTTGATACCGCGCAGGAGCAGGCCGACGTTGTCACCCGCCTGGCCGGAGTCGAGCAGCTTGCGGAACATCTCGACACCGGTGACAGTCGTCTTCTGCGACTTCTCCTTGATGCCGACGATCTCGACCTCTTCGTTGACGTTGATGACACCGCGCTCCACGCGGCCGGTCACCACGGTGCCACGGCCGGTGATGGTGAACACGTCCTCGATCGGCATCAGGAACGGCCGGTCGAGGTCACGCACCGGGTCCGGCACGTTCTCGTCCACCGCGTCCATCAGGTCGAGCACGGACTGGCTCCACTTCGGGTCACCCTCGAGGGCCTTGAGACCGGAGACCTGGATCACCGGGGCGTCGTCGCCGGGGAACTCCTGCGAGGACAGCAGCTCACGAACCTCGAGCTCGACGAGCTCCAGGATCTCCTCGTCGTCGACCATGTCGGCCTTGTTCAGCGCCACGACGATGTAGGGCACACCAACCTGGCGGGCCAGCAGCACGTGCTCACGGGTCTGCGGCATCGGGCCGTCGGTCGCGGCGACCACCAGGATCGCGCCGTCCATCTGGGCGGCACCGGTGATCATGTTCTTGATGTAGTCCGCGTGACCGGGGGCGTCCACGTGGGCGTAGTGACGCTTCTCGGTCTGGTACTCGACGTGCGAGATGTTGATCGTGATACCGCGCTGCTTCTCTTCCGGCGCGTTGTCGATCTGGTCGAACGCGCGCGACTCGTTCAGCTCCGGCCACTTGTCGTGCAGAACCTTGGTGATCGCCGCGGTCAGAGTGGTCTTCCCGTGGTCGACGTGACCGATGGTTCCGATGTTGACGTGCGGCTTGCTCCGCTCGAACTTCGCCTTCGCCACTGGAATGTCCTCCTGGACTCTTGCTTGCTCACCGGCCGACGTGGCTAGCCGGACAGCGACTCGTACTGGTCGGTTGTGCGGACCTTAGGGGAGGCCCCTTTCGCGCCCGCATCGGGTGCTACGGGATTACTCCCCCGTCGCCTTCGCGATGATCTCCTTCGCGACGTTCGCCGGAACCTCGGCGTAGGAGTCGAACTGCATGGAGTAGTTCGCGCGACCCTGGGTGCGAGACCGCAGGTCGCCGACGTACCCGAACATCTCCGAGAGCGGAACCAGTGCCTTCACGACACGGGTGCCCGCCCGCTCCTCCATGGCCTGGATCTGGCCACGGCGGGAGTTGAGGTCGCCGATGACGTCACCCATGTAGTCCTCGGGTGTGGTCACCTCGACCGCCATCATCGGTTCCAGCAGTACCGGGCTGGCCTTCCTCGCGGCTTCCTTGAGCGCCATCGAACCGGCGATCTTGAATGCCATCTCCGAAGAGTCGACCTCGTGGTACGCACCGTCCAACAAGGTCACCTTCAACCCGACGAGCGGGTATCCGGCCAGCACGCCGTACTGCATGGCGTCCTGCGCGCCCGCGTCCACCGAGGGGATGTACTCCCGGGGGATGCGGCCACCGGTGACCTTGTTGTCGAACTCGTAGAGTGCACCGTCCGACGTGGCCAGCGGCTCCAGCTTGATGATCACCTTGGCGAACTGACCGGAGCCACCGGTCTGCTTCTTGTGCGTGAACTCGTGCTTTTCGACCGTCTTGCGGATCGTCTCGCGGTAGGCGACCTGCGGTTTACCGATGTTGGCCTCGACCTTGTAGTCGGACTTCATCCGGTTCACCAGCACCTCGAGGTGCAGCTCGCCCATCCCGGCGATGATCGTCTGCCCGGTCTCCTCGTCCAGGTTGACCTGGAACGTCGGGTCCTCCTCGGCCAGCTTCTGGATGGCCAGGGACAGCTTCTCCTGGTCGGCCTTGGTCTTCGGCTCGATGGCGACCCGGATGACCGGCTCGGGGAAGGTCATCGACTCGAGCACGATGGGGTGCTGCGGATCGCACAAGGTGTCACCCGTGGTGGTGTCCTTCAGCCCGATGACCGCGTAGATGTGGCCGGCCTGGGCGTCGTCCATCGGGTTTTCCTTGTTGGAGTGCATCTGGAAGATCTTCCCGATGCGCTCCTTGCGCTCCTTGGTCGAGTTGATGACCTGAGCGCCGGAGGCGACCTTGCCCGAGTAGACCCGGATGTAGGTCAGCTTGCCGAAGAACGGGTGCGCCGCGATCTTGAACGCCAGCGCCGAGAACGGCTCGTCGGTCGACGCCTTGCGCGAGGCCGGGGTCTCGCCGTCGGGCAGGACGCCCTCGACGGCGGGCACGTCCAGCGGCGACGGCAGGTAGTCGATCACCGCGTCGAGCATGGGCTGCACACCCTTGTTCTTGAACGCGGAGCCGGCCAGCACCGGGAACGCCTCGCGGGTGACCACCAGCTTGCGGATACCGGACTTGATCTCGGCCTCGGTCAGCTCCTCGCCCTCGAGGAACTTCTCCATCATCGCGTCGTCGGTCTCGGCAACGGCCTCGACCAGCTTCTCGCGGTACTCCGCGGCGCGCTCGGCGAGCTCGGCCGGGATGTCCTCGACCGCGTAGTCGTCGCCCTTCTTGACCTCACCGCGCCAGACCAGGGCCTTCATCCGGACCAGGTCGATGACGCCCTCGAAATCGTTCTCGGCGCCGATCGGCAGCTGGATCGGCAGCGGCCGGACACCGAGGCGCTGCTCGATGGTGCTCACGGTGAAGTAGAAGTCCGCGCCGAGCTTGTCCATCTTGTTGACGAAGCAGATGCGCGGGACCTCGTACTTGTCGGCCTGGCGCCACACCTGCTCGGACTGCGGTTCGACACCTTCCTTGCCGTCGAACACCGCGACGGCACCGTCGAGCACGCGCAGGTTGCGCTCCACCTCGACCGTGAAGTCGACGTGGCCAGGCGTGTCGATCAGGTTGATCTGGTAGTCGTTCCAGAAGGTGGTGGTAGCAGCGGAGGTAATGGTGATACCCCGCTTCTGCTCCTCCTCCATCCAGTCCATCGTCGCGGCGCCGTCGTGCACCTCGCCGATCTTGTAGTTGATCCCGGTGTAGAACAGGATCCGTTCGGTCGTGGTGGTCTTACCGGCGTCGATGTGGGCCATGATGCCGATGTTGCGGACCTTGTTCAGGTCGGTCAGCACTTCGCGTGCCACTGCACTGTTCCCCTGTCTGGAAGCGTGGGGCCCGGCCAGGCTTTCGTCGGCAGCCGGGCTACGTTCACCACCGGTAGTGGGCGAACGCCTTGTTCGATTCGGCCATCTTGTGGGTGTCCTCGCGGCGCTTCACGCTGGCCCCGAGGCCGTTGCTCGCGTCGAGCAGCTCGTTCTGCAGGCGCTCGATCATCGTCTTCTCCCGGCGCTGGCGCGCGAAGGTGACGATCCAGCGGAGCGCAAGGGTGGTCGAGCGGCCGGGCTTGACCTCGATCGGCACCTGGTAGGTGGCACCACCGACGCGGCGGCTCTTCACCTCGATCGCGGGCTTCACGTTGTCGAGCGCGCGCTTGAGGGTGACCACCGGGTCGGTGCCGGTCTTCTCACGTGCGCCCTCGAGCGCGCCGTAGACGATGTGCTGGGCGACCGACCGCTTACCGTCCTTGAGCACCTTGTTCACCAGCTGGGTGACCAGCGGCGAGGCGTAGACGGGGTCGGAGATCAGCGGCCGCTTCGGGGCCGGACCCTTGCGGGGCATCAGCTCTTCTCCTTCTTCGCGCCGTACCGGCTGCGCGCCTGCTTGCGGTTCTTGACGCCCTGCGTGTCGAGAGAACCGCGAATGATCTTGTAGCGGACGCCGGGGAGGTCCTTGACGCGACCACCACGCACGAGCACCATCGAGTGCTCCTGCAGGTTGTGGCCCTCGCCCGGGATGTAGGCGGTGACCTCGATGCCGCTGGTCAGCTTCACACGCGCGACCTTGCGCAGCGCCGAGTTCGGCTTCTTGGGGGTCGTGGTGTACACGCGAGTGCACACGCCACGCCGCTGCGGGCTCCCCTTGAGCGCCGCGGTCTTCTGCTTGGCAGCCTTGTCCTGGCGGCCCTTGCGGACCAGCTGCTGGATCGTGGGCAATGGACCAGCTTTCTGTCGCGTACTGCTTGTTCCGTCTTCGATCCCCGGCCCCCGAGGTCGGGCGTGTCGGCCCGCGTCTAGGCCTTGCGGCCGGTAACGTTCCCTCGGATTTCCGCGGAGCTCCGCCGTGCCGAAACGGCCGCTGGGGTGCACAGGCACCCCTTGGCGAGCCAGATGGCGCGCAGAGCAGCCCGACATGCGCCGGGCACAGTCGTCAAAGATACCCGCCCGTTTTGGGGCCTACCACATCGGGGTGCGTTTAGGCGTGCGCTACGCGGGCTGGGTGGCTTGACTATTCAGTCTAGCGGATTTTCACGCCGTACCCTGCGGTCTTTCGGATCCCGGCGGGTTCCGCCGGTTCTTTCAACGCGCGGTAGACGCGGTTCATTCCGACCGCTCGGACGAGTGACCAGTTATGGGCATTTCACCCGTTCTGCCCCGGCGAAGCCCGCACTGGGTCATCATGGGGGCGCGTTCAGTAGACGGCGGGAGGCGCATATGTCGGCCGAGTTCGACCAGCTGGTGGCCCAGTTCGAGCAGTTCCAGGCGAAGCTTCAGCACGTGGACGAGCAGTTCTCGGGGCTGGACCAGATGCAGGCGGAGATCGCCGGCGTGGAGGCGACGGCGACGTCGGCGGACCGCTCGGTCACCGTCGTCGCGGGGCCCGGCGGCTCGGTCAAGGACATCAGGTTCACCGAGGCCGCGCTCCGGCAGTCCCCGCAGGCGCTGTCCTCGGCCGTGCTGGGCACGCTCCAGCAGGCCGTCGCCGAGTCGGCGCGGAAGCAGGCCGGGATCGTCGAGGAGCACGCCGGCGACGGCATGCATCTCATGGACCAGGTGCTCGACACGCAGGCCCAGCTGTTCGGCACCACGCCGGAAGAGCTGCGGGCGTCGATGGAGGAACAGCCGAAGCGGCCCGCCCGTGCCGTCGAGACGGAGGACTACTCGGAGCAGGCGGTGCTTCGCCGCGAGGAACCGCCGGCCCGGCCCGCCCCGCCGAGCAGCGGGAACGACCCGTCCGGGAACCGCTTCCTCAACCTCTACGACGAGGAGGACCGCTGATGGGTGGCGGGCACGAGGTCGTCGTCAAGGCGCTGCGCGCGTACTCGGGACGGCTGAACGGCGACATCGCCGTGCCCAAGGAGGTCTCAGGGCTGGTCGGCTCCTCCGACGTCGGGGACAAGTCGTGGGGCGTCGTCGGGATCTTCGTGAAGGGCAAGTACACGGAGATGCTCGGCGACCTGAACGACCTGCTGACCGAGATGGCGAACGGGCTGCAGGCCGCGAGCGAGAAGTTCAGCGGCGCGGCGAACGCCTACGACGGCCACGAGGAGGACAGCAAGCAACTGCTCGGCCAGGTGCTGAAGCTGCTGACCGATCCGGCGCCCTCGCGCACACCGACAATGGGCCCCGCCCCGAAGGGATCGTGAGTCATGGCCGACGAGAAGGTGACCGGCAAGGCCAGCAACATCACCATCACCAAGCAGGGCGATCCCGGTCTCATCAACACGGACAAGATCCCCGGCGCCCTGCCCGGTCCGCTGGGCAGCGGGTTCAGCGCGTACAACACGGCAAAGGGCGCGCTGGCCGACGGCAAGGTGTCCGGCGGTGAGATCGCCGGGATCGCGGCCAGCGGGGCGAGCTTCGTGAGCTCGTGCATGAGCGTCTCGAGCATCGCCTCCGACCCGATCGGCTGGCTGGTCGGGCAGGGCCTCAACTTCCTGATGACCGTGGTGCAGCCTCTGCAGGACGCGATCCACTTCGTCAGCGGTGACGGGCCCGCGCTGGCGAACGCCGCGGGCAACTTCGGTTCGATCGCGCAGGGGCTCGTGAGCTACAGCCAGAAGTTCGCCGAGGAGGCCAAGACGTCGCTGTCGCAGTGGAGCGGCCAGGCTGCCGAGACCGCGGGGAAGAAGCTCGCGGCGTTCTCCGACGGCATCGAGGGGATCGCCGGCCAGGCCGGGGACATCGCGCAGCTGCTGCAGATCTCCAGCATGGTGATGCAGGTGATCGAGGAGTTCATCAAGGCGATCCTGACCGAGCTGATCACTTGGCTGATCATGATCTGGATCCCCGCGCTGGCGGCGGCGGTGCCGACGTGTGGCGGCTCGACCGCGGCCGCCGGTGGCGCCACCGCCGTCCGGGGCGCGCAGACCGGTTCGAAGGTGAGCCGCTACATCCAGAAGCTCAAGGAGATCCTCGACAAGATCAAGCAGTTCCTGCAGAAGATGAAGGACTTCTTCACGCAGTGGAAGGGGAACTTCAAGGACATCATGAAGCTGAACAAGGACCTCGGAAAGCTGGAAGCGGGTCCGATGGCCGGCAATCTGGGCAAGCTCGCCGGCAAGGACGGCATGGTCGGCGGCAGGGCCGCCAAGGGATTCGGCGAGTCGATGAAGGAAACCGCGGCAAAGGCCGGTGCGGGAACAGTCGGGCTGGGCGGTGCCAAGTACTCCACTGCCAAGGAGAAATTCCAGACCGGCGCTTCCGTGGCCGGCAAGGCGAACACCTACGGGCAGGGCATCGGCAAGGCCGTCACCTATGGCGAAAGCGGTGAGGAGCAGACCACCGAGGAAACCAGCGAGGACCTCGACTTCTGATGTTGACCGGAGACGCTTACCTCGTTCTGGCGATCATCGCGCTACTGCTGGCGCTGTTCGGATGCAGCTTGCTCGTCTCGCGTCGCCGCGCCCGCGACCTCACCGTGCTGGCGAAGGCGAACGGCTGGGAGGAGTTTCGCGAAAAACCACTGTCCGCGACCGGGACGTGGATCAGCCGGGGATTTCGGGGGAAATATCGCGGCTACGCGTGCGGCGCATACCAGTACACGGACAGCGCACGAAACGTGAGCACGGCCCCGGATCAGCCGATGTATACGAAAAAAACGCGGTGGATAGTCCGGATCAAAGTCACCGCGCCGTTGCCGAACTGCGTCGTGAAGCTGACCGGCCTGGACGAACTCAGCCCGGACGGCATCGTGTCGCCCGAATTCGAGGAATGGTTCAGGGAGAACGCGTCCCGCTGCTCGAGCTTCGAGGCGGCGAACGGCCATCTTACGGTCCGCAGCGGCGCCACGATGAACCGCGGCAAACTGCTTCGCAGCCTTGACTTCCTCGTCGACGTGGCCGAGCGGTTGCCGATCCACAAGGCCGAGTTGCCGTGACCTTCGACGCGAGCGGGATCGTCAGCGCGATCGTCGTCGTGCCGTTGCTCGTGTGGGTCGGTTATCTCGTCCTGTCCCCCGCGGTGTTCCGGCATATCCAGCTCCCGCAGTTGGCCGGGCGGTACGGCTGGCGGGTGCGGACAGGCCCGGCACGCGCCCCGCGTGAGCTGCCCGGCGACGGCAGGCAGAGCTGGGAGGTTCCGCTGCCCGGCACCGAGTGCGAGATCCTCGGCGTGTACCGGGGGCGCCCGGTGCACGGCGTCCAGGTCCGGGTGGTCTGGGGGCGCCGCTTCGACTCCGTGCACAACCAGTGGGAGACCAACGCGACCACCTATTCCGTCGTCAGCACGGTGGTCGGGGCCCGGCCGTTCGACGGGTTTCACGACGGCAACCGGGTCACGGCGGTCGACGGTGACCCGATCGCGCTGTACCCGCACTTCACGGAGTGGGCGCGCAACCGCAGGCCCGAGGTCAAGCAGGACGTGCGCCAGGAGGGCCACGGCTTCCGCTCCATCAGCTGGTGCGGCAGCCTCAAACGCAAGCGGTTGCTCCGGGTGCTCGACGAGCTGACCACGAGCTGACCTGGAAAAGGGCGCCCCGGCGGCGGGGCGCCCTTGGTTCGGTCAGTCGTCGTCGTCCGGTTTCGCGTGATCGGGTTTACCGGGGTTCGGATCCCGGGTCAGATCGATCGCCGGATGACGCGGGGCGCCCTCCGGTGCGGCGTGCCGTCCGGACTGCGGGGTCTCTTCCCGGTCCACGTTCTCTTCGGTGCTCATGGTCCCCTCCTGGGTTCGCGCCTTCCCTCCCGCCCGACACGCTACCTACCCCGCTTCACCGGAATCACCAACGCCCCGGGCCGATGACCGATATCGTCCGTTTTTCCGGGGTGTCCAACGGCGACGAAGCCCCCGGCTCCGCGAGGGAGCCGGGGGCTTCGCGTTGCTACGAGATCAGCGGAAGTCGCGACCGAAGTCGTAGTCGTCGAGCGGGACGGCCGCACCGGTGCCGGTGCCGAAGACATCCGGGGTGTAGTAGCCGTCGTCGTAGGACGGGATGGCGTACGCCGCCACCCGCGCCTCCTCGGTCGGCTGCACCTGGATGTTGCGGTACCGGTTGATGCCGGTACCGGCCGGGATCAGCTTCCCGATGATCACGTTCTCCTTCAGACCGACCAGCTTGTCGCTGCGGCCGTTGATCGCCGCGTCGGTCAGGACACGCGTGGTCTCCTGGAACGACGCCGCCGACAGCCACGAGTCCGTGGTCAGCGAGGCCTTCGTGATCCCCATCAGCACCGGACGACCCGAGGCCGGGTCACCGCCCTCGGCCACCGACGCCCGGTTCGTCGCCTCGAACTTGGTGCGCTCGGGGAGCTCACCGGGCAGGAAGTCGGTCGAACCGGAGTCGATGATCGTGACCCGGCGCAGCATCTGCCGGACGATCACCTCGATGTGCTTGTCGTGGATCGACACACCCTGCGCCCGGTACACCTTCTGGACCTCGTCCACCAGGTGCATCTGCGCCTCACGGGGGCCCATGACCCGCAGCACCTCGTGCGGGTCCGGTGTGCCCTCGAGCAGCGGCTGGCCGACCGCGACGTGGTCGCCGTCCGCCAGCGGCCCGGTCGGGGTGCCGGCGAGGCGCTGACGCTTCGACAGCTTGTCGAAGATGATCTCCTCGCCACCGTCGTCCGGGATCAGCGTGATCTTCCAGAACCGCTCGCTCTCCTCGATGCGCACGCGGCCATCGACGTCGGCGATCGGCGCCTTGCCCTTCGGGACCCGGGCCTCGAACAGCTCCGTGACACGCGGCAGACCCGTGGTGATGTCGTCACCGGCGACACCACCCTGGTGGAAGGTACGCATCGTCAGCTGGGTGCCGGGCTCACCGATCGACTGGGCGGCGACGATACCGACGGCCTCGCCCACGTCGACCAGCTTGCCGGTCGCCATCGAGCGGCCGTAGCACGTCGCACACACACCGACGGCCGACTCACAGGTCAGCACGCTGCGGACCTTGACCTTGGTGATCCCGCTGGAGATCAGCTTCTCGATCGCCGGGTCGCCGAGGTCGTCACCGGCGTTGAGCACCACGTTGCCCTGGGCATCGGTGGCGTCCGTGGCCAGGGTGCGGGCGTACGCACTGGTCTCGACGTGCTGCGCACGCACGATCCGGCCGTCGCCGAGGTCCTCGCCGATCGCCGTGTTGATGCCGCGGCTGGTGCCGCAGTCGGTCTCGCGCACGATGACGTCCTGCGACACGTCCACCAGGCGCCGGGTCAGGTAGCCCGAGTCGGCGGTGCGGAGCGCGGTGTCGGCCAGGCCCTTCCGGGCACCGTGGGTGGCGATGAAGTACTCCGCCACCGACAGGCCCTCACGGAAGTTCGCCTTGATCGGGCGCGGGATGTACTCACCCTTCGGGTTCGACACCAGACCACGCATCCCGGCGAGCGAGCGGACCTGGGTCATGTTGCCCGCCGCCCCGGACTTCACGATCATCGAGATCGGGTTGTCCTCGGGGAAGGCGTCCTCCATGACCTTCGCGACGTCGTCGGTCGCCTGGCTCCACACCTTCACCAGCTCGTTGTTGCGCTCGGCGTGCGAGAGCTGACCACGCTGGTAGCGCTTCTCGACCTGGCTCGCCCTCGCCTCGTACTGGTCGAGGATCTCCTTCTTCTCCTTCGGCACGACCACGTCGCTGATCGAGACGGTCACGCCAGAACGCGTCGCCCAGTAGAAGCCGGCGTCCTTGAGCCGGTCCAGGGTCTGCGCGACCTGCGTCATCGAGTACCGCTCCGCCAGGTCGTTCACGATCGCCGCCTGCCGCTTCTTGGGCAGCGGCTCGTTCACGAACGGGTAGTCCGCCGGGAGCAGTTCGTTGAACATCACCCGCCCGAGCGTGGTCTCGGCCAGCCACGGCTGACCCGGCTCCCAGCCGGACTCGGCGAGGCGGGCCTCGTCTTCCTTGCTCGGCTGACGGTCGTTGACCCGGATCTTGATCGGCGCGTGCAGGCTCAGCGCGTGGCGGTCGTAGGACATGATCGCCTCGGCGGGCGAGGAGAACGCCTGGCCGGCGCCGTTCGCGTCCTCGACGAGCCGGGTCAGGTGGAACAGGCCCGTGACCATGTCCAGCCGGGGCATCGCCAGCGGGCGGCCCGAGGCCGGCGACAGGATGTTGTTCGCCGACAGCATCAGGATTCGCGCCTCGGCCTGCGCCTCGGCCGACAGCGGCAGGTGCACCGCCATCTGGTCGCCGTCGAAGTCCGCGTTGAACGCCTCGCAGACCAGCGGGTGCAGCTGGATGGCCTTGCCTTCCACCAGCTGCGGCTCGAAGGCCTGGATACCGAGGCGGTGCAGGGTCGGCGCCCGGTTGAGCAGCACCGGGTGCCCGGTGATGACCTCTTCCAGCACGTCCCACACGGCCGGGCGGGCCCGCTCGACCATCCGCTTGGCGGACTTGATGTTCTGCGCGTGGTTCAGGTCGACCAGCCGCTTCATCACGAACGGCTTGAACAGCTCCAGCGCCATGTCCTTGGGCAGACCGCACTGGTGCAGCTTCAGCTGCGGGCCGACGATGATGACCGAACGGCCCGAGTAGTCGACGCGCTTGCCGAGCAGGTTCTGGCGGAACCGGCCCTGCTTGCCCTTGAGCAGATCGGACAGCGACTTCAGCGGCCGGTTACCGGGACCGGTGACCGGGCGGCCACGGCGGCCGTTGTCGAACAGCGCGTCGACGGCCTCCTGCAGCATCCGCTTCTCGTTGTTGACGATGATCTCGGGCGCACCGAGATCGATCAGCCGCTTCAACCGGTTATTCCGGTTGATCACCCGGCGGTACAGGTCGTTCAGGTCCGACGTGGCGAACCGGCCACCGTCGAGCTGCACCATCGGGCGCAGGTCCGGCGGGATCACCGGGACGGCGTCGAGCACCATGCCGCGCGGGTCGTTGCCGGTGGCCTGGAAGGCCGCGACGACCTTGAGCCGCTTGAGCGCGCGGAGCTTCTTCTGCCCCTTGCCGTTGCGGATGACGTCGCGCAGGCCGTCGGCCTCCGCGGCGACGTCGAACTCGGTAGCCAGCTTCTGGATGGCCTCCGCGCCCATACCGCCGGTGAAGTACTCGCCATAGCGGTCGTACAGCTCGCGGTAGAGCATTTCGTCCGCGATCAGCTGCCGCGGCTCGAGCTTGGTGAAGGTCGTCCAGATCTCCTCGAGCCTGTCCAGCTCGCGCTGGGCCCGGTCGCGGAGCTGGCGCATCTCACGCTCGCCACCCTCCTTGACCTTGCGGCGCACGTCGGACTTGGCACCCTCGGCCTCAAGCTCCGCGATGTCGGTCTCGAGCTTCTGCGCCCGCGCCTCGATGTCGGCGTCGCGCTTGGTCTCGATGTTCTTGCGCTCGACGCCGATCTCGTTCTCCAGCGTCGGCAGGTCGTTGTGCCGCAGCTCGGTGTTCACACCGGTGATCACGTACGCCGCGAAGTAGATGATCTTCTCGAGGTCCTTCGGGGCCAGGTCGAGCAGGTAGCCCAGCCGCGAGGGCACGCCCTTGAAGTACCAGATGTGGGTGACCGGCGCGGCCAGCTCGATGTGGCCCATCCGCTCACGCCGCACCTTGGCACGGGTCACCTCGACGCCACAGCGCTCGCAGATGATGCCCTTGAAGCGGACCCGCTTGTACTTACCGCAGTAGCACTCCCAGTCCCGGGTGGGGCCGAAGATCTTCTCGCAGAACAGGCCGTCCTTCTCGGGCTTCAGCGTGCGGTAGTTGATGGTCTCCGGCTTCTTCACCTCGCCGAAGGACCACTGGCGAATGTCGTCGGCGGTGGCCAGGCCGATCCGGAGCTCATCGAAGTAGTTGACGTCCAGCAAAGCGTTGCATCCCCTTGGAAATAGAGGTGGCTATCGGGGTCGGCTACCTGGTGGGGGCACGCGGGAGGCTTGCCCCCACCAGGTGGCTGGGTCATTGCACGACGTCGTCCACCGAGGGCGACTCGTTGCGGGACAGGTTGATGCCGAGGTTCGCCGCCGCGCGTTCGAGGTCCTCGTCGTCGGAGTCGCGCATCTCGATCGCCGCTCCGTCGGAGGAGAGCACCTCCACGTTGAGGCAGAGCGACTGCAGCTCCTTCAACAGCACCTTGAACGACTCGGGGATCCCCGGGTCCGGGATGTTCTCGCCCTTGACGATGGCCTCGTACACCTTCACCCGGCCGACCACGTCGTCCGACTTGATCGTCAACAGCTCCTGCAGCGTGTAGGCCGCGCCGTAGGCCTGCATCGCCCAGCACTCCATCTCACCGAAGCGCTGGCCACCGAACTGCGCCTTACCACCCAGCGGCTGCTGGGTGATCATCGAGTACGGACCGGTGGACCGAGCGTGGATCTTGTCGTCCACCAGGTGGTGCAGCTTGAGGATGTACATGTAGCCCACGGCGACCGGGTACGGGAACGGCTCGCCGGAACGGCCGTCCAGCAGCACCGCCTTGCCGTCGGGCTGAACGAGGCGCTCGCCGTCGCGGTTCGGCTTGGTCGAGGCCAGCAGACCGGTGAGCTCCTCCTCCTTCGCGCCGTCGAACACCGGAGTGGCCGTGTTCGTGCCGGGCTCGACGTCGTAGAGCTCCTCGGGCAGGCGCGTCGCCCAGTCCGGGCTGCCGTCGACCTGCCAGCCCTGCGAAGCCAGCCAGCCCAGGTGCAGCTCGAGGATCTGGCCGATGTTCATCCGTCGCGGCACACCGTGGGTGTTCAGCACGATGTCGATCGGCGTGCCGTCCTCCATGAACGGCATGTCCTCGACCGGCAGGATCTTCCCGATGACGCCCTTGTTGCCGTGCCGGCCGGCGAGCTTGTCGCCCGGCTGGATCTTCCGCTTCTGGGCCACGTACACCCGGACCAGCTCGTTGACGCCCGGGGGCAGCTCGTCGTCGTCCTCGCGGGAGAACACCCGGATGCCGATGACCTTGCCGGTCTCGCCGTGCGGCACCTTCAGCGAGGTGTCGCGGACCTCGCGCGCCTTCTCGCCGAAGATCGCGCGGAGCAGGCGCTCCTCCGGGGTCAGCTCGGTCTCGCCCTTCGGCGTGACCTTGCCGACCAGGATGTCGCCGTCGCGGACCTCGGCACCGATCCGGATGATGCCGCGCTCGTCCAGGTCGGCCAGCACCTCTTCGGAGACGTTCGGGATGTCCCGGGTGATCTCCTCGGCACCGAGCTTGGTGTCCCGCGCGTCGATCTCGTGCTCCTCGATGTGGATCGAGGTGAGCACGTCGTCCTGCACGAGCCGCTCGGAGAGGATGATCGCGTCCTCGTAGTTGTGGCCCTCCCACGGCATGACCGCGACAAGCAGGTTCTTGCCCAGCGCCATCTCGCCGTTCTCGGTGGACGGCCCGTCCGCGATCACCTGGCCCTGCTCGACGCGGTCGCCCTCGTTGACGATCGGCCGGTGGTTGAAGCAGGTGCCGTGGTTGGTGCGGCGGAACTTGTACAGCCCGTAGCTCTTGCGGGTGCCGTCGTCGTGCATGATCGTGACCAGGTCGGCGGAGAGTTCCTCCACCACCCCGGCCTGCTCGGCGACCAGCACGTCACCGGCGTCGATCGCGGCCCGCAGCTCCATCCCGGTGCCGACCAGCGGCGAGGAGTTGCGCAGCAGCGGCACCGCCTGGCGCTGCATGTTGGCACCCATCAGCGCGCGGTTGGCGTCGTCGTGCTCGAGGAACGGGATCATCGCGGTGGCCACCGACACCATCTGGCGCGGCGACACGTCCATGTAGTCCACGTCCATCGGGTCGATCAGCTCGACCTCGCCGCCCTTCCGGCGGACCAGCACGCGATCCTCGGCGAAGTAGCCGTCGTCGGTGAGCGGCGCGTTGGCCTGCGCCTTGACGAAACGGTCCTCCTCGTCGGCGGTCAGGTAGTCGATCTGGTCGGTGACCTGGCCCTCGACGACCTTGCGGTACGGCGTCTCGATGAAGCCGAACGGGTTGACCCGCGCGTACGAGCACAGCGAGCCGATGAGACCGATGTTCGGACCTTCCGGGGTCTCGATCGGGCACATGCGGCCGTAGTGCGACGGGTGCACGTCGCGGACCTCCATGCCGGCGCGCTCACGGGACAGACCACCGGGGCCCAGCGCGTTGAGGCGGCGCTTGTGGGTCAGCCCGGACAGCGGGTTGTTCTGGTCCATGAACTGCGACAGCTGCGAGGTGCCGAAGAACTCCTTGATCGCGGCCACCACGGGCCGGATGTTGATCAGGGTCTGCGGCGTGATCGCCTCGACGTCCTGCGTGGTCATCCGTTCCTTGACCACGCGCTCCATCCGGGACAGGCCGACCCGGATCTGGTTCTGGATCAGCTCGCCGACGGTGCGCAGGCGCCGGTTGCCGAAGTGGTCGATGTCGTCCACCTCGACCGGCATCTCGGCACCGTTGATCGTCATCTTGTCCTCGCCGGCGTGCAGCCGGACCAGGTACTCGATGGTGGTGACGATGTCCTCTTCGGTGAGCGTGCCCGTGTCGTAGGGCAGGTCGAGGCCGAGCTTCTTGTTGACCTTGTACCGGCCGACCTTGGCCAGGTCGTAGCGCTTGTCCTTGAAGAACAGGTTCTCCAGGAGCGTCTGCGCGCTCTCCTTCGTGGGCGGCTCACCGGGACGCAGCTTCCGGTAGATGTCGAGCAGGGCCTCGTCCGTGCCGGCGGTGTGGTCCTTCTCGAGCGTGGCCAGCAGCGTCTCGGAGAACGAGAACCGCTCGCGGATCTGCTCGGCGGTCCAGCCCAGTGCCTTCAGCAGCACGGTGACCGGCTGACGGCGCTTGCGGTCGATGCGCACGCCGACGGTGTCGCGCTTGTCGACGTCGAACTCGAGCCACGCGCCGCGGCTCGGGATCACCTTGACGCTGAACACGTCCTTGTCGGTGGTCTTGTCGATCGCGCGGTCGAAGTAGACGCCGGGCGAGCGGACGATCTGGGACACCACGACACGCTCGGTGCCGTTGATGATGAAGGTGCCCTTGTCGGTCATCACGGGGAAATCACCCATGAAGACGGTCTGGCTCTTGATCTCTCCGGTGTTGTTGTTGACGAACTCCGCCGTGACGAACAGCGGAGCCGCGTAGGTCATGTCCTTGTCCTTGCACTCCTCGACGGAGGCCTTCACCTCGTCGAAGCGAGGGTCGGAGAAGGACAGCGACATCGAGCCCTGGAAGTCCTCGATGGGGGAAATCTCGTTCAGGACCTCTTCGAGCCCGCCGACCGGGCTCTCTTCTCCTTCTTCGACGCGGCGCTCGAACCACTTCTCGTCACCGGTGAACCATTCGAAGGACCGGATCTGCACGTCGAGCAGATTGGGCGTGGTCAGCGGTTCGCGGATCTTCGCGAAGGAGACCCGTTTGGGGGCTCCGGGGATTCCCGTGTTGGTCGAGTCGGGTACAGCCGAGGTGGTCGCAGCAGTGGCCTGGTTCGCGGGAGAGACTGCCAAGATGCGTCCTTCCGGGGACAATGAGCGGTGAGCAGCCGCGTTAGCAACTACTAATGCGACTGTCAGGGGTGCCGTGGTGCTCACTAGTCTAGCTGCCGTGCCCGGGCAGCCTGAAAGTGGGCAGCGCAAAGAAGCAGTCTAGCCCGAAAGACGTGCCTTGTCGAGGGGCGCTTCCGATGGGGCCCAGATCTCGATCACACCGTCTTCAGGTACGCCTCCCAGCTTCGCCCTCCCGCAGGGCGTTGCTGTCGGGAGTAAGCGTGACCCCCAGAGCCGTCTGAGTCAAGATGCCACGCCTTCAACCCGCCGGTTGGCGCAATGTGGTCGCATGGTGTACACGAGGTGATAACCGGCCTCCGACCTGCGGATTCACGCCGCCTCGGGTTCGGGCTGGAGCGGGTCGACGATCTGCTCACCCAGCCACCGGCACTGCCGTTGCCACACCCGCAGCGCCGCCGCGTCCGGGCACGGCCGCCCGTCCACCAGCTCCCCCAGCGACCACGCGCGCAGCCACGCCTCGATGGCGACCTTGACGTCCAGCGCGACGGTGCCGACCAGGTAGCGATCCTGCCAGCCGTGCAGCACCAGGACGCCGCCGACGGAGGGCAGCAGATCGAGCACGGCCTGGAAGCGGTTGGCGGCCGGCTGCAGCACGTCGAGCTCGGCGGCCGCCGGGATGTTCTCGCCGAGGCGGCGCATCCACAGCACGGAATCCAGGCGAGGGTCGAGCCGCCCGAGCTCACCCCGCTCGTGCTCGGCGAGGCGGCGCCGCGCAAGCTTGAGCAGCCCGTCGACGTGGACCCGGAACAGGCCGACGTACCCGGGATGGCATACACCGATGCGGTCGTCGCCGAGGTTGTCCCAGCTCACCGCCCCGTTGAACGGGTCACCCATGGCTGCCCCCTGCGCTCGGCCCAGTAGCCCTTCAACGCACGCGGGCGGCCCGCCGTTCCGCGGTGACGAGCCAGGCACGCGAGTCGAAGTACACGCCTTCGCCGCGCTCGCGCGCGCCCAGCAAGGCGCGCAGCCGGCGCCGTGCCTCGTCGCCCGCGTCGGCGTGCGCGAGCAACTGCTGCGGCCGGCGGAGGCTGAGCACCATGTCGTAGGCGACGGCGGCGTCCGGGCCGTAGTAGACGGGCTCGTGCACGTCGGTGAACGCGACGTCGGTGAACCCGGCCGTGGTCAGGATGCGTTCCGTGGTGGCCGGGTCGGCGAGCGCGAACGGGTCCTCGCCGGGCCGGGGCGGGGGCGGTGTCCGGGTGATGGCTTCGTCGACCGCTGTCGCCCACTCGTTGCGCTCGCGGTCCTGCCACACCAGCAGCACCAGGCGCGCCGCCGGGCGCAGGGCATGGGCGAGGTTGGTGAACGCCGCGACGGGGTCGGGGAAGAACATGGTGCCGAACCGGCTGAGGCACAGGTCGAAATGCGCCTGGGCGAACTCGTGCGCGGCGGCGTCGGCGCGCAGGTACGCGACGTTGCCCAGCCCTTCGTCTTCGGTGAGCCGACGAGCCTGTTCGAGCGCGGGAGCGGACAGATCCACCCCGAGCACGCTCCCGGCGGCTGCCGCGCGGGCGGCCTCCCGCGTCGACTGGCCGGTGCCGCAGCCGACGTCGAGCACGCGGTCCTGCGCGCCGACGGCGGCGACTTCGCGGAATCGCCGGTTGTGCGGCGCCACTTCGGCGTCGTAGTCGAAGAGACCACCAGGCGCCATCCGGCTCAGCGGGACGGCCGCGGGGCGGACGGCTGACTGCTCGGGGCCGGCGCCGTGCTGGCGGCGGGCTGGGAGTTGTACGTGTCCATGGCGTTGACCTTCCACTTCCCGTCCACGTACTTCATGTTCATCCACAGCTGGGCGCTGCCGCTGGAGGTCTGGTTCTGGTCGGTCCGGGTGGCGGTCTGGTCGACGAAGACCATCACGCGCGCGGTGTCGCCGTTCAGCATGATGACGGCGCTGCGGCTCGCCTTGACCGTGACCACGATCTTCTGCTGCGGCGCGAGGCGCTCGACCTGGCCCATCAGGCTGTTGTACTTCGCCCGGACGTCGTCGTTGAGCAGCAGGTCCTTGGCGGCGTTCTGGGTCTTCGCGATGTCGTTGTAGTCATAGGAGAACAGTGTCGCCGCCGCGTTCGTCGCGGCCTGGTTCACCTGTGCGGTACGACCCGCGTCCAGCAGCGCGGTATTGTCCGTGGCCGCACTGATCTCGTTGTCCTTGATCTTGAAGAACACCGCGAACCCGGCCAGCACGACGGCGAGCCCGAACAGCGCGCCCGCGATGACGTACGGGTTCCGGGGACGGCGGACCCGCACCCGGGGCTCCGGCTCATCGTGCGCGACCTCGGTCTCGGCCTCGAAAAAGTCGGCGGGCTTCGGCTTACCACTGTCCCGATGCTTCGCCCGCGGGCTCGGCTTCTTGGGCGCGGGCGTGAAGAGGCTCTCCGCGATCTCCGGGCCATCCGACCGCTCTTCGGTCTCCGGCCGCGGGCCCGGCGATGGCCGGCGCAGGCCCGCTACCCTGGGCCGCCGCACCGACTGCGGGCGGCCATGGTTGCTGGTTGGCACGACGAACTCCGTTCCTGCGGCGCTTACTGACCGCTGCTGACGAGCGGCACCGAACTGATCCCGGACACCTTCCAGTCCTGCCCGACCCGGGTCATCTGGACCTCCAGCCGCAACGGCTTCGCGACCGGCTGCTGCCCGTTCTGGGTCACGAGCGTGCTGATGGCCGCGAGGAAGCTGGCCTTGCCGGCGTGATCGTCGAGTTCTTCGACGCCGATGTCCTGCACGGTCGTGGTGACCTTGGTCTTGGCCTGCGCGAGCGACTGGCGGTAGTTGGCCTCCGAGTTCTTCATCAGCGTCTGCATGTCGCTTGTGGACACGTTCATGACGTTCTGGAAGAACGCGTCGGGATTGGTGTAGTCCAGCTCGGTGTAGGCCTTGACCGCGATCCCGCCCTGCTTGACCACCGCATCCCGCGCCTGGGCCAGCGCGAGGTTGTCGTTGCCGGAGGCCGACCACCACTGGATCCCGAAGACCGCCGCCAGGATCAGCGCGGCGGTGGCCAGCGCGGCGGTGCCGAGCACGAGGTAGCGGCTGTTCGAGCCGCCGTCGCCCGATTCGGAGGGCTCCTCCGCAGAGGTCTCCTCCGTCGGCGTTTCCAGGTCCTCGGAACTCATAACACTCCAGAGTAGGTAGGCGGTGTGGCGTCCCGGTCAGCCGGGCAGGCCCAGCAGGCCGGCGAGGCTGTTGATGGACACCCCGGGCGAACCGGCGACCCCGGGCGGGCCGGACTGCCCGGCCTGCTCGGCCAGCTGCTGCTGCGGACGGTCCGCGTTCTGGTTCACCTGCTGCTGACTCGGCACCGTCGGCACCCCGTTGTACGGCGCGTTCTGCGAACCCCGGACGTCGATCGGGCTGCCCGTCGGTTCGGCACAGTAGGCGTTCCAGTTCGGCGAGCGCGGCGCCGTGTCCGCGCCGGTGCGGTAGTAGCCCGGGTCCGGGTAGCCCTTGATGCACGGCGGCGGGTCGAAGGTGTTCAGCACGAGCCCGAGATGCGCCGTGCCGTCGCCGGGCACCACGCTGAACGCACCGGCCGCCAGCTCCGGGTAGGTCACCAGCACCTGCTCGATCCCGTCCTGCCGGGTCAGCAGCAGGTTCGACGTGGTGAGCAGGTTCGCGAACAGCTCGGCCAGCCCCGGCCCGGTGTCGGTGATCAGCTGGTTGATCGACTGTGCCGCGCCCGGGGCGGCCTGGATCAGCCTGCGCAGGTCGGGGTCGGAGCTCTTCAGCGTCGCGGACAGCTCGTTCAGGTTCCGGCTGAACTCGGCCATGTTCCGCGCTTCGTGGTTCTGCGTGTCGAGCACCTGGCCACCGGCGTTGAGCAGCTGCACCGTCTGCGGCAGGTTCTCCTGTGCGGACTTGGTGAAGTCGCGCAGGGTGTCCAGCAGCACCTGGAGGTCGGTCCCGGTGCCGTTGAAGGCGTTGTAGGACTCGTCGACGACCGTGCGCAGCGCGTCCGTCGGGACCGAGCGGGCCAGCCCGTCGAGATCACCGATGACCTGCTGGGTCGCGATCGGCGTCTGGGCCTTGCCTGCCGGGATCACCGAACCGTCCTTGAGGTACGGCCCCGCGTCGTGCGCCGGGCGCAGGTCGACGAACTGCTCCCCGACCGCCGACCGGTCGGCGACCACCGCCTGCAGATCGGCCGGCACCTTGGGCGCGCTCGGGTCGATGTCGAGATCCGCTTCGAGACCGGTCGCGGTCAGCCGCAGCGGGCCGACGCGGCCGATGTTGAAGCCCCGGTAGGTCACCTCGGCGCCGGTGAAGATGCCGCCGGACTGCTCGAGCTCGAGCTTGACGGTGTAGCCGTGCTGCCCGAACACCTGCCCGAGCCCGGCGAACCGGATGAGCGCGTAGACGATCGCGACGACCGAGATCACTCCGAAGGCGATGAGCTGGAGCCTCGTCCTGCGTACCAGCATCAGGAACCTCCCCCCAGCAGGCCGAACAGGCCCGAAAGCCCGCCCTGGGACTGCTGACCACTCGTGGTGCTCTTGGGTGAGCCGGCGTCCAGTGGCAACGGCGGCGTGGACGAGGACCCGCCCTGCGTGCCGCCGGCCAGGCTGCTCGGCAGGATCCCCTGCAACGGGTTGTCACGGCTGCGGCCCAGGTTCTCCAAGACCGTCTGCAGGTTCAGGTCGATGTTCGCGTACAGGTTGAAGTAGTCGCCCTTCGCACCGGCGAGGGCCGAGTCCGTGAAGGGGTAGGTGAACAGCAACTCGAGCGACTTCGGCAGGTCCGAGCCCGCCTGGCCGAGCTTCTGCAGTGTCGGCAGCAGCGCCCGCAGGTCCGCGACCACGTCCGCCTGGCTCTTGTTGATCGTGTCGACGGTGACCCCCGAAAGGCGCTGCAGGGCCTGCAGCATGGTGACCAGCTGCGTGCGCTGCTGTTCGAGCACGCCGAGACCGGGGCCGAGGTTGTCGATCGCGCCGGCGAGCTTGTCCTTCTGCGTGGCCAGGGTGGACGAGAGCCGGTTCAGCCCGTCGAGCGCCCTGGTGATGTCACTCGACTGTTTGTCCAATGTGGACACCAGCTGGTTCGCGTTGTCCAGCAGGTTCCGGATATCGGGCTCGCGGCCGGAGGTCGCGGAGTTGAGCTCCTTGGTGATCGTGTTGATCTGCTCGACCCCGCCGCCGTTGAGCAGCATCGACAGGGCGCCGAGCACCTCCTCGACGTCCACGCTGCGGTTGGTGCGCGCGAGCGGGATCTCGGCGTTGTTCGTGAGCGTGCCCTGCGCGAGGTCGGGCCCCGGTGACTCCAGTTCGACGTACTTCTCACCCAGCAGGCTCGACTGCCGGATGTTCGCGAGCGCGTTCGCCGGCAGCTTCACGTCGCCGTTGATCTCCATCGTCACTTCGGCGTGCCAGCCGTCCGGGGTGAGGCCGATCGACTCGACGCGGCCGACCGGGACCTCGTTGACCTTGACCCCGGACTTCGGCACGAGGTCGAGCACGTCGGAGAACTGGGCCCGGACGGTGTACGGGTGGTCACCGACGTCGGCGCCGCCCGGCAGCGGGAGGTTGTAGATGCTGCCGAACCCGCAGCCGGTGAGCGTCAGCGCGGCCACGGTGCCGACAGCGACGAGGGCGATGCGCTTCACTGCGAACCCCCCGTTCCGTAGAGGTCGACAAACGGCAGCGGCAACGGCGGCAGCTGACCGTGTTGGAGCGCGTACACGGTCTGCGCCAGCGAAGGCAGCTTCAGCGTGCCGTCGAGGATCGGGGCGACCGAGTCGCACAGATGGCCGACCGCGGCAAGCTGGTTCTGCTCCTTGAGCAGACCGCAGATCATCACGATCGGCGGCTGGGTCAGCTCGTTGAGGTTCGGCCGCGCGTCGAGTGTGCCCGACGACCCGTTGTAGGCGTTGGCCACGTTGCCGAGGCCGACCGGCGCGATGTCGAGGATCTGGGCGAGCGCGCTGCGCTGGTCAACGAGCACCTTCGTCACGCTCGCCAGGTTGTCCACATTGGACCGCAGCTTGTCGTGGTGGCTGTCGATGAAGTTCTGCACCATCGCGAGCGTCGTGCCGAGCTGCTGCACGGTCGCGGCGAGATTGTCCTTCTCCCCCGCCAGGTAGCCGCTGACATCGGCGAGCTGCGACTCGAACTGGCGCACCTGGCTGTCGCTGTCCGCGAGCGTCTGCGAGAACTGCGCGAGGTTCTGGATGGTGGCGAACAGGTCGTTCTTGTTGCCCGACAAGGTCGTCGACAGCTGGCTGAGCTTGGTGATGGTGTCGTGCAGCGACTGGCCGTTGCCGTCGAAGTTCTTCGAGAGCGTGGTCAGCAGATCCGACAGGGACCCGTTCTTGTTGACCCCGTTGGGCCCGAGCGACTGGCTGATCTTGTCCAGGCTCGCGTACAGGTCGTCGACCTCGATCGGCACCGCGGTCCGGTTCAGCGGGATCGCGGCATCGTCCGCGATGACCTTGCCGCCGGTGTAGGCCGGGGCGAGCTGCACGTACCGGTCGCTGACCAGCGAGGGTGCGACGATCGCGGCCTGCGCGTCGGCCGGGATCCGGACCGTGCGGTCGTACTCCATGTCGACCCGCACCTGGTTGCCCATCGGCTGCACGCCGGTCACGGTGCCCATCTCGACCCCGAGCACGCGGACGCTGTTCCCGACGTAGAGCCCGATCGCGCTCGGGAAGTACGCGGTGAGGTGCTTCTTGTTGGCACCGGACAGGGTCCACCACAGCGCACCGGCGACGATGAGCCCCAGCACGCAGGCGACCGCGACCCCGCGGGCGAGGGACTGTCCGAAGCGGGTGTCCGTCATTTCGGGTTACACCCCTCCTGGTTCAAGGGGCCGACCGAAGGCAGCAGCAGCCCGCAGATGTAGTTGTCGAACCAGTGCCCGTTGCCGACGGTGTTGGTGAACACCCGTATGTAGGGCGCGAACTTCGCGATGCCCTGCGCGAGCGCGTTCTGGTTGCGCTGCAGCATCGAGGTCAGCTGGTCCAGCGAGTTCAGTACCGGGGTCAGCTGCGTGTCGTTGTCGTTGATCAGCCCCCGCAGCTGCGTCGACAGCTCCTGCGAACCGGTCAGCAGCGTCGAGATCGCCTGTTCCCGCTGGGTGATCTCGTCGAGCACCTTGTTGCCGTCGGTCAGGATCTGGGTCAGCTCCTGGTCGCGGTCGGCCAGCGTCTGGCTGATCTGCTTGGTGTTGGCCAGCAGCTGGGACAGCTGGGTGTCGCGCTTGGCGATCGTGTCCGACAGCTGCTGCAGCCCCGACAACGCGCCCTTGACCTCGGTGGGCGTGCCGGCCAGCGTCTGCGACAACGTGTCGAAGCTGCTCGCGAGCTGCTGCGTGTTGATCTGGTCCACTGTGGACGAAAGGTCCCGGAACGCGTCGAGCACGTCGTAGGGCGAGAGCGTGCGCTCCTTGGGGATCGTGTCGCTCGGGTCGAGCGTCGCGTTCCCCTGCGGGTCCAGCGCGAGGTACTTCTGGCCCAGCAGGGTCTTGATCTTGATCGCCGCGCTGGTCTTGTCGCCCAGCCACGCGTCCTTGACCTTGAACGACACCTTGACCTGCGCGCCGTCCAGCGCGACGTCGGTCACCTTGCCGACCTTGACCCCGGCGATGCGGACCTCGTCGTCCGGTTTGAGCCCGGCCGCTTCGGTGAAGTCCGCGCTGTAGGTGGTCCCGGCGCCGATGATCGGCAGGTTGTCGGCGTTCAGCGCGACGACGAGGCCCAGCACCATCAGCACGAGGCCGACGATCGCGATGGGCACGGGATTGCGCGACTGGAAGCTCTTCATGACGTGCACCGGGGCTGGGTCGACGGCTGCAGCGGGACGTTGATCGACGGGACCAACGGCGGCAGCGCCACCTTGCCGTTGGTCGAACACAGGAAGAAGTTGAACCAGGACCCGTAGTCCGCCGTGCTCGTCAATTCGGTCACCTTCTGCGGCAGGTACTGGATGAAGTGCTCGACGAGCGACTGGTTGTCGTTGAGGTTGTCGCTGAGCACGCCGAGCGCCGCGATGTCGTTCTTCAACGGGTCACGCGCCTTGTCGAGCAGGCCGGCCGTGGTGTTCGCGAGGCCGCCGAGCGCGTCGATGGCGTCGCCGATGGGTTTGCGGTCCTGCGCGAGCCCGGACACCAGTTGCTGGAGGTTCGTGATCAGCGTGTCCAGTTGCGGGGTGTGCGCGTTGACCGTGTCGAGCACGTTGTTCAGGTTGTCGATGACCTCGCCGATCACCTGGTCCTTCTGCGCGATCGTGCTGGTCAGCGTGGCGGTGTGGGCGAGCAGGCTGTCGATCGTGCCGCCCTCGCCCTGCATCACCTGGATGATCTCGTAGGACAGCTTGTTCACGTCGTCCGGGTTGAGCGCCGCGAACAGCGGTTTGAACCCGTTGAACAGTTCGTCGAGATCGAGCGCCGGGGTGGTGTGGTCCAGCGGGATCGTCGAACCCGGTTTGAGCGCGCCCTGATCGCCACCCGTGCCCTGCGCGAGCGAGAGGTACCGCTGCCCCACCAGGTTCCGGTACTTGATCGTCGCGGTGACGTCCGCGGGCAGGGTGCGGTTCGAGTCGACCTCGAAGTCGATCTGCGCCTGGCGCCGGTCGACGATCTTGACGTCGGTGACCTGACCGATCTTCACGCCCGCGATGCGCACGTCGTCACCGGGGAGCACCAGCGTCGCGTCGGTGAACCGCGCGCTGTAGCCCCTGGTCGAACTGGTGTCGATGTTGGCGATGCTGATCCCGAGTATCGCGGTGAACAGCACGGTCACCACGATGAAGATGACCAGTTTGGTCAGCGGTGCGGCGACACCCCTCACTTGACGGTCACCTCCGCTCCGCGGTACAGCGGGCCGACCAGCAGCCCGCTCCAGCCTGGCATCTCGTCCGCGGTCAGCCCCACCTGCGGGCCGACCAGCGCGTCCAGGAACTGCTGCTCGGCCGGGGTGTTGGCCGGGTTGCCCGCAGTCGTGCCGCCGCCGTTGTAGCCGCCGGCGTTCGCCGTGTTGTAGCCGGGGACGAGCCCGTCACTGGCCGTCTTCGGCGGCGGGCCCGGTTTGCTGCCGTCCTTGACCGGACCGTCCGGCGGGTACTGCGGGAACGGGTTCGGGGCGTTCTTGATGTCGTAGCAGCGGGGACCGCGCTTGTCCTCGAACTTCGGTTCGTCCCGGCCGGCCACGTACTTGCCGCGGCTGACGACGACCTCCAGTGTCGCGTGCAGGCCCGGCTGGTTGGTGCCCTTGCCGTATGCCTGGTCCAGCCGGCCCACCAGCTGCGACATCCCGCCAAGGAAGCACGGATACTCCGGCGCGTACTTCGCGAGCAGCTCCGCGGTCGGCCTGGCGCTCGCGCTGAGGCTGATCAGGTTGCTCGCGTTGGCGCGCAGGAAGGAGTCCAGCGTCTGCGAAGCCCCGGTCACCTGGCCGTAGAGGGTCTGCAGGTTCTGCTGCTCCGCCACGATGGTCCTGCTCGTGGTCGAGAAGTTGTCCAGCGCCTGCACCAGATCCGGCGCGGCACCGGAGAAGTTGTCGGAGAACTTCGCCAGTGCCTGCAGGTTGTGCTGCAGTTCGGGCAGGTGCGGGTTCAGCCCGTCCAGATAGTGCCCCAGATCCGACAGGGTCTGGCCGAGTTCGTTGCCCCGGCCCTGCAGCGCGGTGGAGATCGCGGTCAGCGTCGCGGAGAGCTTCTGCGGCTGCACGGCCTGCAGCACGGGCATCAGGTCGTCGAGCGCCTTCGACAGCTGCATCGCGGCCTGCGACCGGTCCTCGGGGATCACGTCGCCGTTGCCCAGCGTCGTGCTCGACGGGTTCTGCGGGATCGCCAGCGACACGTAGCGCTCACCGAACAGCGTCTTCGGCAGGAACTGGGCGGTGACGTTCGACGGGATCATCTTCGCCGACGCCGGGTCGAGCGCGAGGGTCAACTCGGCGCCGTTCTCGGTCGCGGCGATCGACTTCACCGAGCCGACGATCAGCCCGCGCACCTTCACGTCCGACTGGTCCTGCAACTGGTTGCCGATGTCGCTCGCGTCGAGCTTCACGTAGACGAACTTCGAGAACGCCTTGTTGTACAGGGCGATGGAAAGCGTCACCCCGCCGACCATCACGGCGATCAGGAGCAGGCCCAGCAACCTGCGGCGCAAGGTCGTCATCCCGCGATCCTCACCGTCGTCGTGGTGCCCCAGATGGCGAAGCCGATGAAGAAGTTGATGATCGCCACGGTCACGATGGACAGGCGCACCGCGCGGCCGACCGCCACGCCCACACCGGCGGGGCCGCCGGAGGCGCGGTAACCGAAGTAGCAGTGCGTCAGGATGATCACGACACTGAAGATCAGCACTTTCACGAACGAATAGAAGACGTCCTGCGGTGGCAGGAACAGGTCGAAATAGTGGTCATAGGTCCCGGCCGACTGGCCGTAGATATAGACGACCACGAGCCTCGATGCCAGGTAGGACGACAGCAGGCCGATGATGTAGAGCGGGATGACCGCCACGAACCCGGCGATGATCCGCGTCGTGACCAGGTACGGCAGGCTCGGCACGGCCATCACCTCGAGCGCGTCGATCTCCTCCGAGATCCGCATCGCGCCCAGTTGCGCGGTGAAGCCGGCGCCGACCGTCGCCGACAGCGCCAGGCCCGCGACCAGCGGCGCGATCTCGCGCGTGTTGAAGAACGCGGTCAGGAACCCGGTGAACGCCGAGGTGCCGATCGAGTTGAGCGCCGAGTAACCCTGCAGGCCCACCAGCACACCGGTGAACAGGGTGAGCCCGACCATCACGCCGACCGTGCCGCCGATCACCGCGAGCGAGCCCGAGCCGAAGCTCACCTCGGCGAGCAGCCGCAGGACTTCCTTGGTGTAGCGGCGAATCGTCCTCGGTGTCCACGCCAGCGCCCTGGCGTAGAAGGACATCTGGTCGCCGAAGTTGTCGAGGACCTCGAGGGGCCGGTTCGCGATGCGTTTCGCGGTCTGGCCGAACGTCGCCATGATCAGCTCAACTTTCCGGGCACGATCTGGAGGTAGATCAAGGTGATCACGAAGTTCACGACAAACAGCATCAGGAACGTGATGACGACGGACTGGTTCACCGCGTCGCCGACGCCCTTCGGCCCCCCGGCCGGGTGCAGCCCGCGGTAGGCGGCCACCACGGCGGCGATGAACCCGAAGATCAGCGCCTTGAGCTCACCGACCCACAGGTCCGGCAGCTGCGCCAGCGCCGAGAAGCTCGCCAGGTACGCGCCGGGTGTCCCGCCCTGCAGCACCACGTTGAAGAAGTAGCCGCCGAGCACGCCGATCACGCTGACCATGCCGTTGAGCAGGAGCGCGACCAGCATCGACGCGAGCACGCGCGGCACGATCAGCCGCTGCACCGCGGAGACGCCGAGCACCTCCATCGCGTCGATCTCCTCGCGGATCGTGCGGGCGCCGATATCGGCGCAGATCGCGCTGCCCCCGGCGCCGGCGACCAGCAGGGCGGTCACCAGCGGGCTCGCCTGCTGCACCGTGGCCAGCACGCTGCCGGCACCGGTGTAGGACTGCGCGCCGAGCTGGCGGGCGAGCGAACCGAACTGCAGTGAGATGACCGCGCCGAACGGGATCGCCACCAGCGCGGTCGGCAGGATCGTGACACTCGCGATGAACCAGGACTGCTGGATGAACTCGCGAACCTGGAACGGCCGCTGGAAGAACCCGCGGATGATGTCCAGCCCGAGAGCGAACAGCTTCCCGGTCTCCCGCAGCATCCCGGCGCCCGGGATCTTGGCTGGAGAGGCCGTGGAGGTCATGCCGTGCCCCTCACCCTGCTGCCGGGTGCCGTGAGGGGGTCCCTCATGCCCTTTTCGGCCGTGAGGGACCCCCTCACGGCACCAGTCGTCCTAGTCATCGCGGTCCCGGCCCCTGTTCAGGGCGGCGGCCGGTTCTCGGGAGCCGCGCGACATCGTCAGGGGGCAGCTGGCCCTGGTGGTGGCTGGGCACGGGATGCGTCTCGATGGTCTGCTCCCAGTCCGGCGTCGTATGACGCGGATACACACCGTAGTGCCGCTGCTCTTCCGCGGACAGGGACTCGATGATCCCTTCCTGTGCGGCCGGCGGCAGCTGGCGCAGGATCTCCATGACCCGGTCCTTGCGGCGCACCGCGCCCTGGCGAGCCGGCAGCCCCGGCGCGGGCTGCATCTGCGCGGGGATGCCCACGACCTCCTCGACGCCTCCGACGTGGTGCCCGGCCTCGAACATCGCCCGCTCGGCGGCGATCGTCGCGGAGTCCTTCTCCTCGGACATGCCGATCGGCCCGTCCATGCGGCCGTTGAGGAACTGCTTGACCACCGGTTCCTCGCTGGTCAGCAGCACCTCGCGCGGGCCGAACATGACCAGTTCCTTGCGGAAGAGCATGCCGAGGTTGTCCGGCACCGTGCGGGCCAGGTTGATATTGTGCGTGACGATCAGGAACGTCGCGTCGATCTGCGCGTTCACGTCGAGGAACAGTTGCGAGATATAGGTCGTGCGCACCGGGTCCAGGCCGGAGTCCGGCTCGTCGACCAGGATGATCTCCGGGTCCAGCACCAGCGCCCGCGCCAGGCCGGCACGCTTGCGCATACCGCCGGAGATCTCGCCGGGCAGCTTCTTCTCCGCCCCGGCCAGACCGGTCATCTCGAGCTTCTCCAGCACGATCCGGCGGATCTCGGTCTCGGACTTCTTCGTGTGCTCCCGCAGCGGGAACGCCACGTTGTCGTAGAGGTTCATCGACCCGAACAGCGCGCCGTCCTGGAACAGCACCCCGAACAGCTTCCGCGTCTCGTACAGCTTGTGCTCACTGCAGCGGACGATGTCCACGCCGTTGATGAGGCATTTGCCCCGGTCGGGCTTGAGCAGGCCGATCATCGACTTGAGGAAGACGGACTTGCCGGTGCCCGAAGGGCCCAGCATCACCGACACCTCACCAGGAGGGAGGGTGAGTGTCACGTCCCGCCAGATGGTCTGTCTGCCGAAGGACTTCGTCAGACCTTCGATGACCACCTCGGCACCCATCGCACCTCCCGGAGCTCCTACGGTGACGGCTCACACACCCTAGACAGGTTGCGCACGGTGAGCGCGTCCGCGTCACGTTTCCCAACGAGCACGGCGCGGTGCAGGTTACTCACGAGTTTGGCAATCCAGCAACCAGGTGAGGAAAAAAGGTGCGGGGACTTCACAGCGCGGTCGGCCTAGACTTCGATCAGCCGCCTCAGCACGAACCTGATCGCTTCGATCTCCGCCTTGTCAAGGCGCGCGCTGTGTTGCCTCACCAGACGCCGGCGGCTGATCGACTTGAGCTGATCACACATCGCGAAACTCGACTGTCCCAGCGAATCGAGCCGAGGCTGGAAGGGCAAACCCCGGTCCTTCGTCGTGCAGGGCACCACGAGGACGAGATCGTTCGGCAACTCGCAGGCGAACGCCGAACCCACGACCACCGCGGGCCGTTGACCCGCCTGCTCGCGGCCGACCTGCGGGTCGAAGTCGACCCACCACACCTGCCACGGCCAGACCGTCCGGGTCACTCAGCGACCTCGGTATCCACCTCGGCCAGTCCGCTGCTCTCTCGCAGGTAGTCGTCGGCCATCTCCGGATCGGCGGCCAGCCGCGCGAGGGCTCGGCGCGACTCGTGCTCGAACAGCAGCACGCTCAGCGCGTCGTCGAGCGTGGCGCCGCCGAGTTCGGATTCGGCGATCCGGGCAAGCCGGTTCCGGTTCTCCTGCGCCACCCGCATACTCGTCTGCATACCTGTAGTATGCACCCTGGATGCGCGTGCGGCAACTCCGCGCAGAAAACAGGGCGGGCACCCCTCACGGGATGCCCGCCCGGCAGTTCGGGATCGCCCGGAGACTACTTGACGCTGACCTTCGCGCCGGCAGCCTCGAGCTTCTCCTTGGCCGCGTTGGCGGCGTCCTTGTCGACCTTCTCCAGCAGCGGCTTCGGGGCGCCCTCGACGAGCTCCTTGGCCTCCTTCAGGCCCAGGCCCGAGACGACCTCGCGGACGACCTTGATGACCTGGATCTTCTTGTCGCCGGCGCCCTCGAGGATGACGTCGAACTCGTCCTTCTCCTCCTCGACCGGGGCGGCGGCACCGGCGGCACCCGGGGCGGCGGCCACGACGGCGGCCGGGGCGGCGGCGGTGACGTCGAAGGTCTCCTCGAACTTCTTCACGAAGTCCGAGAGCTCGAGCAGGGTCAGCTCCTTGAACGCGTCGAGCAGTTCTTCAGTGCTCAGCTTCGCCATGATGGCGTTCCTTTCTTTCTAGGTTCGGGGTGTGAAACGGTCAGCTCTCGGCCGGTGCTTCGCTTTCGCCGCTCTGCTTCTCCTGCAGCGCGGCGGCTAGGCGGGCCACCTGGGACGCCGGCGCCTGGAACAGCGCGGCGGCCTGGGACAGCTTCGCCTTGAACGCGCCCGCCGCCTTGGCGAGCAGGACTTCGCGGCTTTCGAGATCGGCGATCTGGTTGATCTCGGCCACCGTGAGCGGGCGGCCGTCCATGTAGCCGCCCTTGATCACGAGCGCGCTGTTGTCCTTGGCGAAGTCACGAAGCGCCTTCGCGGCGTCGACCGGCTCGCCCTCGACGAAGGCGATAGCGGTCGGACCGATGAAAAGCTCTTCGAGACCCTCGATCCCGGCGTCCTGGGCGGCACGCTGGACGAGGGTGTTCTTCGCGACCCGGTACTTGGCACTGGTGCCGAGAGCGCGGCGCAGCTGGCTGAGCTGGGAAACCGAAAGACCGGTGTACTCGGTGACCACGGTGGCCGAGCTGCTGCGGAACCGGTCCGCGATCTCGGCGACGGCCGCCACCTTGTCGGGCTTCGCCATTCCTCGCCTCCTCTCTTGGCTGGTGACCGCCAGCCCGTGAAGGAGCCCGAAACGACGAAACGCCCCTGCGCAGCAGACGCGGGGCGTTCGAGCCAGGGTGCAGACATGCACCACGGCAGAGCCTCGTTCCTCCTGCGCGGGCCGCCCGCTGCTGCGGGGCCTTCGTTCCACACGACGTGTGGAAGACCAGCGGTCTTCGGTAGAACCGCTGTCGAGTATACCCGGGTGTCACCTGCCATCATGGGCGGGTGGCTGGAGAGCGAGACGAGTCCGACGACCGGGGCGAGCTGGAGCGCGCACGCCCCGCGGAGCCTGCCCCGCCGCAGCTGGATCCCGAGCAGCTGCGCCAGTTCCAGCAATTCCAGCAGTTCCAGGACTACCTGAGGTTCACCGAGGCGCAGAAGCAGAACGGCCAGCTGGTGCACACGGAGCCCGGCGGGCCGCCCGTGCCGCCCCCGCCGCAGGGTGGACTCGTCCAGGCGCCCGAGCCGCCGCGGCGGCCGCCGATCCGGATGCCGCGGTTCGCCAAGCGGATCCTCGCCTCGGTCCTGTCCGCGTTGATCTTTCTGGCGGTACTGGGGATCGCGGGCAAGCTGCTGTACGACCATTTCTTCCCGGCGCAGGATGACAACAAGCCCGCATCGGAGACCGGCGGCGGGACCTACCACGCGAACAAGATCCTCTCGGCGCAGCCGTACGAGGCCGTCCGGAAGGTGTACCAAGAGATCGCGATAGGCAGGCCAGACCTCGCCTGCGGACAGTTGGACTCGCCGACTCAGGACAAGTTCGCGCGCGACGTCGGCGCCGCCGACTGCCAGCAGGCCGTGCTGGACCTGAAGACCAAGGTCACCAACGTCAACGACTACGCCGAGTCGATCTCACCGCAGCAGTACGATCCCACCGCCACCACCATCACGATCAACTCCTGCGACTTCTCCATCACCGGCGGGCCCGCGCTGGGGGTCTTCACGGTCGAGAAGCAGCCACTCAACCAATGGCTGATCACCGGGCACGCGCCCGGCCCGCGCAACTGCACGCCGCCGACACCTACCTCGTAACGCAAAGAGCCGGTTCCCACGCGGGGAACCGGCTCTCTTCTCGTCGCCGTCAGGCGTTCGCGTCCTCGGTGAGGAGGTTGCGGGTGCGCGCCGGGTCGACCGGGATGCCCGGGCCCATGGTGGTGGAGAAGGTGATCTTCTTCAGGTACCGGCCCTTCGCGGCGGACGGCTTTGCCCGCAGGATCTCGTCCAGCGCGGCGGCGTAGTTCTCGACGAGCTTCTCCGGCTCGAACGAGGCCTTGCCGATCACCAGGTGCAGGTTGGCCTGCTTGTCGACCCGGAAGTTGATCTTGCCGCCCTTGATGTCGGCGACGGCCTTCGCGACCGCGGGGGTCACGGTGCCGGTCTTCGGGTTCGGCATCAGGCCACGCGGGCCGAGGATGCGGGCGATGCGCCCGACCTTCGCCATCTGGTCCGGCGTCGCGATCGCGGCGTCGAAGTCGAGCCAGCCACCCTGGATACGCTCGATCAGCTCGTCGCTGCCGACCGCGTCCGCGCCGGCGCCTTCGGCCTCGGCGGCCTTGTCACCGACGGCGAACACGATCACGCGGGCGGTTTTACCCGTACCGTGCGGCAGGTTCACGGTGCCGCGGACCATCTGGTCGGCCTTGCGGGGGTCGACGCCAAGGCGCACGGCCACCTCGACCGTGGCGTCCATCTTCGTCTTGGAAGTCTCCTTCGCGAGCTTCGCCGCGTCGAGCGGCGCGTACAGCCGCTCGTGGTCGATCAGCTCGGCGGCCTGACGATAGGCCTTGCTGCGCTTAGCCATGCTCTGTCCTTACTCCTTGAAATGGATCAGTCGTGGTGCCGGGCCAGCGCTGGGCCCTCCCACTGAGCCGTCGTTACTCGACGGTGATGCCCATCGACCGGGCGGTGCCGGCAATGATCTTGGCTGCTTGGTCGATGTCGTGCGCGTTGAGGTCGCTCTTCTTGGTCTCGGCGATCTCACGCACCTGGTCCCAGGTCACCTTGGCGACCTTGGTCTTGTGCGGCTCGCCGGAGCCCTTCTCCACACCGGCGGCCTTCAGCAGCAGCTTCGCGGCCGGCGGGGTCTTGAGCTTGAAGTCGAACGACCGGTCTTCGTACACGGAGATCTCGACCGGCACCACGTTGCCGCGCTGCGACTCGGTCGCGGCGTTGTAGGCCTTGCAGAACTCCATGATGTTGACGCCGTGCTGACCCAGCGCGGGGCCGACCGGCGGGGCCGGGTTCGCGGCACCCGCCTGAATCTGCAGCTTGATGATCGCTGCAAGCTTCTTCTTCTTGGGTGGCATTACCTGTTCCTATCCACTGCTGGCTCCCCCGCGCGCCTGCCTGCACACAGGGGCCGACGATCCAGTGTACGGACCGTCAGATCTTGGAGACCTGGCTGAACGACAGCTCGACCGGCGTCTCCCGGCCGAAGATCGACACCAGGACCTTCAGCTTCTGCCCGTCGGCGTTGACCTCGCTGATCGTCGCGGGCAACGTCGCGAACGGGCCGTCCATGACGGTGACCGACTCGCCGACTTCGAAGTCCACCTCGACCGTGGTGGACGCACCGGTCTCGGCCGCGGCGGCCTCGCCCTTGGCCTTCGCCGGGGCGGGCTTCTCGACCTTGGGCGCCAGGAACTTCAGCACCTCGTCGATGGTCAGCGGCGAAGGCTTGTTGGTGGCGCCGACGAACCCGGTCACACCCGGGGTGTTGCGGACCGCGCTCCACGAGGCGTCGTTGAGATCCATCCGGACCAGGATGTAGCCGGGCAGCACCTTGCGCTGCACCTGCTTGCGCTGGCCGTTCTTGATCTCGGTGACCTCCTCGGTGGGCACCTCGATCTGGAAGATGTAGTCCTCGACGTCCAGGGTCTGGGTCCGGGTCTCGAGGTTGTTCTTCACCTTGTTCTCGTAGCCGGCGTAGGAGTGCACGACGTACCACTCGCCGGGCAGGCTCTTCAGCTCCGCGCGGAGCTTGGCCACCGGGTCCTCTTCGTCGGCCTCGGGCTCGGTGTCGACGACGACGACGGCGGCCTCTTCTTCGGCGGGTTCGAGGTCGGCCTGCGCCTCGGCGGTGTCCCCGGCTGCCTCGTTCGCGGGCTGCACCGGCTCGTCAAACTCGTCGCCGGCGGCCACGCCGTTCTCGGAGGTCACGTTCCGTCCTCTCACTTGATCGCTTGCCGTGCTGGTGCCGGCCGGGCGCGTAGGGCGCGCGTCAGCCGAACAGCCAGAACACGCCCTTGCGGAACACCCAGTCCAGCAAGTAAACCAACGCGACCATGAAAGCCACGAAGACCAGCACCACGGTGGTGTAGGTGACCATCTGGTTGCGCGTCGGCCAGATGACCTTGCGCAGCTCGGCCAGCACCTCGCGGACGAACCGCATGAACCGCGCCACCAGGGAAGGCTTCTTCTCCTTGCGATCCCGTTTCGGGGTCGCCCTTCCCTTCTTCTCGGCGGGCTTGGCCGCCCCGTCCGCGGACGACGCGCCCGGCCGCGTCTTGTCGGTCTCCTTCGCCGCGGCCTTCCCGGCCGGGCGAGCGGAGGCGCGGCGCTCGCGCCGAGCCGCGGCGGTGACCGGACGAGAAACCCGCTTGGGCTCCTGTTCCTTCTCGCCGCCGGCGTCGCTGTCGCTCACGACTTCTCCTCCGCGTTGCCGCCTACTTATGTCGACGCAGGGGTGACAGGACTTGAACCTGCAACCTGCGGTTTTGGAGACCGCTGCTCTGCCATTTGAGCTACACCCCTTCGAGCTGAACCACCGCTCGCAGGACACCTTTCACCAGCCCCGTATCCCGTACGGGGCCAAGCGCCGGGCGTTCCAAGTTCAGGAGTCTACGGCAAGCCTCGAACGGACCCGCAACCGAGCCCTCGGGAGGACCTGCCCTGCGTGGTTGATCACATTCCACGCGTGCCACCATGGAGGCCATGACCTCTCCCGCAACCGCCACCCGTCCGCGCATCTCGGCCCGCATCGCCGGCATCACGCCGTCGGCGACCCTCGCGGTGGACGCGAAGGTCAAGGAGCTCAAGGCCCAGGGCCGGCCGGTGATCGGGTTCGGCGCGGGACAGCCTGACTTCCCGACGCCCGACCACGTCGTCGAGGCCGCCGCGGCCGCGGTGCGCGACAGGGCCAACCACGGGTACACCCCCGCGGCCGGGCTCCCCGAATTCCGTGAGGCGCTGGCCGCGAAGACGCTGCGCGACTCCGGGTTCGACGTGAAGCCTTCCCAGTTCCTCGTGACGAACGGCGGCAAGCAGGCCGTTTATTCCGCGTTCGCCACGCTGCTCGACCCGGGCGACGAGGTGCTCCTGCTGGCGCCGTACTGGACGACGTACCCAGAGTCGATCAAGCTCGGCGGCGGGGTTCCGGTGCAGGTCACCGCCGACGAGTCGACGGGTTACCTGGTGACGGTCGACCAACTGGAGGCCGCGCGCACCGAGCGAACGAAGGTGCTGCTGTTCAACTCGCCGTCGAACCCGACCGGTGCGGTGTACCCGCGCGAGCTGATCGAGGCGATCGGCAAGTGGGCCTACGAGCACGGCATCTGGGTCGTCACCGACGAGATCTACGAGCACCTGACCTACGACGACGCGAAGAACTACTCGCTGCCCGTCGTGGTGCCCGAGATGGCGGACCAGACGCTCGTGCTCAACGGGGTCGCGAAGACGTACTCGATGACGGGCTGGCGGGTCGGCTGGATCCTCGGGCCGCAGGACGTGATCAAGGCGGCCTCGAGCTACCAGACCCACCTGTGCGGCAACGTGTCGAACGTCGCGCAGCGCGCCGCGCTGGCCGCGGTCGCCGGGCCGCTCGATGTCGTGCAGGAGATGCGCGCCGCGTTCGACGTGCGCCGCAAGAGGATTGTGTCGATGCTGTCGGAGATCCCGGGCTTCGAATGCCCCACGCCGAAGGGCGCGTTCTACGCGTACCCGTCGGTGAAGGGCGTGCTGGGCAAGGAAATCCGCGGCGAACGCCCTGCCGATTCGCTGGAACTGGCAGACCTGATCCTGCGCGAGGCCGAGGTCGCCGTGGTGCCGGGCGAGGCCTTCGGGACGCCGGGGTACTTCCGGTTCTCCTACGCCCTCGCGGAGGCGGACCTGGTCGAAGGCGTGAGCCGCATCGGCAAACTCCTGGCCGAAGCAAGGTAAGCGACGCCGGGCCACCCCAGCCCCTCCCTTAACCCCGATACGAAGCCGCATTAGCGGTCGGGGTGGGTGGGGGCAAGATCAAAGGATGCCTCGCCGGCGGGCAGGCTCCGGGATGGCCCGAGGTTTCGCAGGGACAGGAACCCCGGGCGGGTGGTCGCGTTGAGTAGTCAGCTCTGGGTTTGCTTCACGGCTTGCGGCCGAGTCTGTGCTCAGTCCAGGTCTAGGGCCGTTCTGATCGCGTCGGCGAGTTCGCGTTCTTGCCCTGACAGCAGAAAACCCAGGTGCCGTCCGAGGTCGGCCTTCGGGATCGTCTGGATGTCGTCGCAACTGATCACGCCGTCCTGATCGAGGCCGTTGGCTGGTCCGACCGCGACCTCTGTCGAGATGCCACGGACCGTCGACGTGATCGGGGCTACCGTCACCCGGGCAAGGTGGGTTTGGGATGCACGTCAGCGCACGACGGCGGTCGCCTTCCCCAGCACCGTTTTCCCGTCGAACTTGGCTGTGATGTCCACCCGTGCGGTGCCGTCCTCGCGGACCTGGCCGATCTTGCCGGTGAACTCCACCGTGGCACCTTTGTCGTCGTCGGGGACGACGACCGGGCGAGTGAAGCGGCAGCCGTACTCGACCAGCTTTCCCGGGTCGCCCAGCCAATCCGTCACCAGGCGCCCGCCCAGCGCCATGGTCAGCATCCCGTGCGCGATGACGTCCGGCAGGCCGACTTGCTTCGCGAAGCGCTCGTTCCAGTGGATCGGGTTGAAGTCCAGCGCAGCACCGGCGTACCGCACCAATCGGTCCCGCGTCACCTGCACCTGCAGCGGCGGAAGTTCCTCGCCCACCTGGTAGCCCATCACGCCCCCCGCACCACGAGCTGTGCCTTCGTCGTGCACACCAGCTCCCCCTCGGCGTCGGTGATCTCCGCGCGCACGGTCAGGAAGTCGTTCCCGGCCCTGGCCATGATGTCCTCCACGAAGGTCGTCAGCCGCAGCCTGTCTCCGGCGTGCGCCGGCCGCGCGTGCGTGAAGGTCTGGTCGCCGTGCACCATTCGCGAGTAGTCCAGGCCCAGCTCGGGATCCGCGACAATCGTGTTGATGGCGGCCAGGTTGATCACCGTGAGGAACGTCGGCGGCGCGATCACGTCCGGATACCCGGCCGCGCGCGCCGCCTCGACGTCTCGAAAAATCGGGTTCTCGTCGCCGATGGCGTCGGCGAACTCGCGGATCTTCTCCCGCCCGACTTCGTAGGTGCTGGTCGGCGGGTAGCTGCGCCCGATGAACGACTGGTCAAGTGCCACGCCGAGCACATTACCCAGCGAATGCGATCGCCCCGCAGGCAGGCGCTTTCGCAGTAAAGAGCGCACATGACACCGCCCCGGCCTCTGGCCGGGGCGGTGTGTGTCCGAGAATGCTCAGCGAGTTTCCTTGTGCACCCGGTGGGTACCGCAGTTCGGGCAGAACTTCTTCATCTCCAGGCGATCCGGGTCGTTGCGCCGGTTCTTCTTGGTGATGTAGTTGCGGTGCTTGCACTCCTCGCACGCCAGCGTGATCTTCGGTCGCACGTCGGTGGCAGCCACGGCTACGCCTTTCTCTACAGAACTCGAATCCCGGTAGCGGTGGCCGGACTTGAACCGGCGACACAGCGATTATGAGCCGCTTGCTCTGCCAACTGAGCTACACCGCCATAAGCGCCCACCCGCGGGGTCCAGGGGGCGTGCCCCCTGGCGGGGTCTGGGGGCCAGGCCCCCAGAGGACACTGCGAAGCGAGCCAGGTCCACGCTTTCCGTGGACAGACTACACCCACTCGCGAGCCCCTTTACGGAATCGAACCGTAGACCTTCTCCTTACCATGGAGACGCTCTGCCGACTGAGCTAAAGGGGCGCGTCAACGCCTTCACGTTGAAGCCTCGAAAAGATTACACGGCCGGTGGACGACGACCGGAACCGGGGTCGGCTAAGTCAGCAGGGTCAGGATCGTCTCCCGCTGGCGGCTGGCTGACCTCGCCGTTCGTGCCTGCAACCAGGCCTCCAGGCGGTCCTCGGCGAGTGGGCGCGAGATCAGGTAGCCCTGCGCCACGTCACAGCCCATCGCCTCGAGCTGGTCGCGCGCGATGTCCTCCTCGACCCCTTCCGCGACCACCGTGAGCCCCAGCGAGTGGCCAAGCTCGACGATGGACCGGACCACGGCCAGATCACCGAGGTCGGTCCCCATCCCCAGCACGAAGCTCTTGTCGATCTTCACCTCGTCGACCGGCAGGCGCCGCAGGTAGGCCAGTGACGAGTATCCCGTGCCGAAGTCGTCCACCGCGAGCACGATGCCCAGCGCGTGCAGTTCCTGCAGGATCGGCAGGGCCTTCTGCGGATCCGCCATCACCCCGGACTCGGTCAGCTCGAAGGTCAGCAGCTCCGGCGGCACGTCGAACCGCCGCAGGGCCTCGACGACCTTCGCCGGGAAGTCCTCGTCCGCGAGGTTCCGGACGGACAGGTTGACCGCGGCGGAGATCCGCAGCCCCTCGTCCATCCACTTGCGCACCCGGATCAGGGACTGCTCCAGCACGAACCCGGTCAGCACCCCGATCAGCCCGGCCGCTTCGACCGCGGGCACGAACTCGTCCGGATCGAGCTTGCCGAACTCCGGATGCACCCACCGCACGAGCGCCTCGACGCCGAGCACCTGCTTGCTCGGCAGGGAGATCTTCGGCTGGTAGTGCACGCTCAGCTGACCCTCTTCCAGCGCCTGCCGGAACTGGGTGACCAGCTGGAACCGCCGCAGGAAGATCTGGCCCATGCTCGGCACGTAGCCGCGGACCTCTTCACCGCCGCGCGTGGCTCGCACCGCGACGTCGGCGCGCTGGAGCAGCGAGTCGATGTCGAGGCCTTCGGCTTCGTCGGCCGACGGGGTCGCGTAGCCGACCATGGCGTTGGCCTCGACGGTGAGCCGGTCCACCGGGTACGGCGCGGACAGTTGCGCGCGCAGCCGCTCGGCGACGTCGTGAATCTGGGTGCTGTGGTAACCGACGAGCAGCGCGGCGAAGGACGCGCCTTCCAGCCGGGCCAGCGGGACGTCCGGGCCGAGGGCGTCCCGGATCCGCCGCCCGGCGGCGATCACCATCCGGTCCGCCCAGGTGTAGCCGAGGGCGTCGCTGACGGCCGAGAACACGTCGAGGTCCACGCGGAGCACGGCACCGTCCCGCCGGTCCCGCAGGGGTTCGCGCGCGACCTGACGGAAACCCGGCCGGTTGAGCAGGCCGGTAAGCGGATCGTGATAGGCGTCGTGGCGCAGGGTCGCGAGCAGGCGCCGGTTGTCCAGCGCCGTCGCGAGGTGGCTGGCCATGGTGCCGAGCAACTGCACGTCGTACTTGCCGAACCCGCGCCACCGGGAAAGCCGGTCGTGCGCCTCCACGACACCGAGCAACTGGTTGGCGCTGCGCAGCGGAACCACGAGCGCCTCTTGTGCGCTGCGGTCGGCAAGCGCGGAGGCGACGTCGGTGTTCGCCTCGGTGATGCGGAAGTGCCGGACGTGCGAGCCGGGCAGCCGGACCAGGGCGTCGTCGCCCAGCGTCTCGACGGGCAACGGCTCCCCGGCGACGACCGGAGTCATCGCGGCGGTCGGTTCGAACCGCAACCGGAGCACGACGCGCGCGGCCGACAGCTGGTCCTTGATGCGTTCGGCGATGGTGGCCCAGTCGTTCGCGTTGACCCCGCCGGCCAGATCGTCGATCCGGCTCGCGGGCCGCGCGGCCGCCTGCTGGCCCGACCTGGCGACCATCAGGCTCACATCGGAAAGCGCTTCCATGTCGCGCTGTTCCCGCAACAGGTCCGAATACGCCCAGTACAGCGCGGAAAGCCCGAGGAAGACCGCGACCACGAGCGGCCACGCACCGGCCGACCCGGCGATCACGAGGTACCCGCTCAGCCCGACCGAGGCGTTGACGAACCCGACGACGAGGATGCGCCCGGTCAGCCGCAGCGCGGTGCCGATCCGCATCCGCCGCCGCAGCACGCGCACGGCGGCGAGCGCAAGCAGCGTGCTGGCCAGCGGCGCGGTCAGGGTGCCGGCGAGCGCGGCAGGCCAGGTCATCTCCGTACTGCCCATCGCGCGCTGGATGAGCCCGGCGACCGCGAACGCGCTGGTGATCTCGAGCAGGAACGCGCCCGCGTTGTACAGCACGCGTCCGGAAACCCGGCGGACGACGAGCGTGCTGATCCCCGCGACGAGGTGCGCGACCAGCACGACCTCGAACGGCGCCACGAAGAACCCGATGACGAGCGGGATCTCGGTGAACGAGATGGTCCACGAGATGCCGCTGCGGACGTCGACGTTGATGCCGAGCTGCTCGGCGAGCAGGAACGACAGGGCGAGCACCGGGCCGATCCACCACAGCTCCGCCCGCCCGTGGAAGGGCTGCCACACCAGGGAGACCGCGATCGCGGCCAGGATGCCCGAGGTGAGCACGGTCAGCGTGTAGATCCGGAACCGCCGCTCGTCGCCGCGTGCCTCCCGGAAGGCCGGGCGGGCGCCGGTATCGGCCACCGCCGGGCCGGAAACATCCGGCGTGCCGCGTGTCCCCGGCATGCGACCTCCTTCCCCGCCCCAGGCCCCCGGTGCACGTGCGTCCCGGCATCCGCACGTGATCGACGCGCGAACGAGGGTGCCACTGTACCCCGGAGGGCGTACTTCGGCCTCTTTCCGGCCGCTATGAGATCAGCTCATAGTTAACAATCTGCCAACCGGGCTGAGCTGCGAGGACGACAGGGTGAAACGGGAGCCCTTTTCGCCTTCTTTTTCGATGACGAGCGGTAACCGGCCCCACTGTCACGGCGCCGGCTGGCCGGGGCTTGAATACGCGGATGGATACCGAGGCGATCGCAATGGCGCACGCCACCAGGTTGACCAGCTCCGATCCGCTGCTGCCCGCGTCGGATCCGTTCCGCGGGCGCGGTGTGGAAGCCGGCCGTTTCTGGGCAGAATGTGGTGAATCGGTGGCAGGCGGGTTCGCGAGCCGGACCGAGGTGACCCCGCAATCCGGTGACTCTCTGTGGCGAGCGCTGGTCGAGCACCGGCTCACGCTCCAGCTCGCCGGTCCAGAACCGGGTGATGCCTTCGCGGGGGTCCTCACGCAGTGGGAGGACTATCTCCGCGACGTGGCCCCGCGCGGCGACTGGGAGACGGCGGCCGTCGTCCCGCGCCCGAGCCGCGACCCGTCGGGTTCGGCGGAATTGCTGCGCCACGGTTTCGCGCCCGTGCGTGTGCTCGCCGTGCGCCCGGCCGACCGGCTGACCACGCCGGGCCCTTCGACCGAGCCCGGCGTGCGGATCCGCCCGGCCGAGGCGCGAGATCTGGACACGGCCGTCGAGCTGTACACCGAACTGCAGCGCTACGACACCCAGTTCGGGCTCGTGACCTTGCGGGAGAACGCGGGCCGGCTGCTGGCCGATGACCTCACGGGACAGCTCGGGCGAACCGAGCCCACGATGTGGATCGCTGAGTTGTACGGCCGCCCGCTCGGTCTGCTGCGGCTGGAGTTCCCGCCGGAGACGGGGTGGATCGCGCCCTACGTCGCGGCGGGCCGGGTCGGCTACCTGTCCTCGCTGCACGTCGCCGAGGCCGCGCGGTCCTCCGGCGTCGGCACTGCGCTCGCGGCGCATGCGCATCAGCTGTTCGACGAGGTCGGCGTGGAAGCGGTGCTGCTGCATCACGCGCTGGCGAACCCGACCTCGACCCCGTTCTGGTACGGCCAGGGTTACCGGCCGCTCTGGACCTACTGGTATCGCAGGCCCGCTGTGCGATAGAACACCCCCATGGGTGATACCCGGAGGTCCGTGCCAGAAGCCCCCGAAGGGGTCGACACCGAGAAGCCGTCCGTGGCCCGGATCTACGACTGGTACCTGGGTGGCGGGGAGAACTGGGCGATCGACCGCGAGTTCGGCAAGCGCGCGGTCGAGATGTTCCCCCATATCAAGGAGCTGGCGAGGCAGAACCGGGCCTTCCTCGGCCGTCTGGTGAAGGCCGCGATGGATGCGGGGATCCGGCAGTTCCTCGACCTCGGCTCCGGGGTGCCGACCGTCGGCAACGTGCACGAACTCGTGCGCGAGCATCTGCCCCGGGGCGAGCGGGCGACCGTCGTCTACGTCGACTACGAGCCCGTCGCGGCCGCGCACGCGACCGTGTTGCTGGAGCGGGACGACTCGACCGGCTGGGCCGGGCTCGTGCAGGCGGACCTGCGCGCGCCCGACACGGTGCTCGGCCACCGGATCACCAAGCGCCTCATCGACTTCCGGCAGCCGGTGTGCCTGCTGATGATCGCCGTCCTGCACTTCGTCGGCGGGGACGAGGACCCGGCCGAGATCGTCGCGCGGTACCGGGACCGGCTCGCTCCGGGAAGCTGGCTCGGGCTTTCGCACATCACCGACGAAAACGCCTCCGCCGAGGACGCCGCGGCCGTGCGCGAGGTGGCGGAGAACTACCAGCGCACGAGCAACCCGCTGTGGCTCCGCGGCAGCTCGGACCTCGAACCGTGGTTCGGCGGCTGGCCGTTGCTCGAACCCGGCCTCGTCACGCTCGCGGACTGGCGCTCGGACGAGCCGCTGACTCCTGCGGGACGGCGGGCGCAGCCGTTCGGGCTGTGCGGAGTCGCGGAGCGGCCTAGTGTTTCGTGATCTTGTTGTTTTTGCGCGCGGGTGTGTTTGTTCGCCAGGGTGCTGAGTTGGCCGTTGGTGTCGCTGAGTTGGCTCGGGGCGTTATCGAGTCGGCCGGCCGCTGTCGCCGGGGGCACAGTCAGCGACCGGACCAGCCAACTCGACACCGCAGCGGACAAACCCACCGACCCTACGGGCAAACACGGCAACGTAAACCGGACAGGATCACACGACACTAGCTGAACTTATTCCCGGATGAGCGCTCGCTCATAGCGAACGACCTGCGGAAACAAAATGACGCCGGGAGAAGTTGAGTGAATCAGACTCAACTACTAAGGAGCGTCCATGAGCGAAAACAAGCTCCTGCCCGTCCTGCCCCTCGATGATGACGTCGTGCTGCCCGGCATGATCGTCCCGCTCGAGCTCGATGTCGCCGAGAACCGTGCCGCGGTCGAGTCCGCGCAGGCGAAAGCACCGAGCACGCCGTCGTTCCCGGGCATCCGCTCGCTTCCGGCCACGAAGGCCGAAGTCCTGATCGTCCCGCGTGTCCACGGCGAGTACGCCGAACTAGGCACCGTCGCGACCGTCGAACGGGTCGGGCGGATCCCCGGCGGCAAGGCGGCCGTCCTCCTGCGCGGCACCGATCGGGCGCTCGTCGGTGCGACCGGCGAGGGTCCGGGCGCGGCACGCTGGGTGCAGGCCGAGACCGTCACGGAGCTGAGCGACGAGCGTGCGCAAACGCTTGCCGCCGAGTACAAGACCGTCGTGATCTCGATCCTGCAGCAGCGCGGCGGCTGGCAGATGATCGACGGCGTCCAGGAAATGGACGACCCGTCCGCGATCGCCGACCTGGCCGGCAACGCGCCGTACCTGAAGCTGGAGCAGAAGCTCGAGCTGCTGCGCACGCTGGACGTCGCGGCCCGGCTGGAGCGCGCGCTCGAATGGAGCCGCGAGTACCTGGCCGAGCTCGAGGTCACCGACACGATCCGCAAGGACGTGGCCGAGGGTATGGAGAAGCAGCAGAAGGAGTTCCTGCTGCGCCGCCAGCTCGAAGCGATCCGCAAGGAGCTGGGCGAGCTGGACGGCTCCAGCACCGACGAGGACGACTACCGCGCCCGCGTCGAGAAGGCGGACCTGCCCGAGCACGTCCGCAAGGCCGCGCTGGCCGAGGTCGACAAGCTGGAGCGGACCTCCGACCAGTCCCCCGAGGGCGGCTGGATCCGCACCTGGCTGGACACGGTGCTGGAGCTGCCGTGGCATCAGCGCACCACCGACGTGCACGACATCGCCGGCGCGCGGGCGGTGCTCGACGCCGACCACGCTGGGCTGGACGACGTGAAGGAACGCATCATCGAGTACCTGGCGGTGCGTGCGCGCCGTCAGGAGTCCGAGGTCGGCGGGCGGCACAACGGCGCCGTGGTGGCGCTGGCCGGCCCTCCCGGTGTCGGCAAGACGTCGCTCGGTGAGTCGGTCGCGAAGGCGATGGGCCGCAAGTTCGTCCGCGTCGCACTCGGTGGCGTGCGGGACGAGGCGGAGATCCGCGGGCACCGGCGCACCTATGTCGGCGCGCTCCCCGGCCGCATCGTCCGCGCCATCAAGGAAGCGGGCTCGATGAACCCGGTCGTGCTGCTGGACGAGGTCGACAAGGTGGGCGCCGACTACCGCGGCGACCCGACCGCGGCGCTGCTGGAAGTGCTTGACCCGGAACAGAACCACACCTTCCGCGACCACTACCTGGAGGTCGAGCTGGACCTGTCGGACGTGGTGTTCCTGGCGACCGCCAACGCGCTGGAGACGATCCCCGGTCCGCTGCTGGACCGGATGGAGCTGGTCACCCTCGACGGCTACACCGAGCACGAGAAGGTGATCATCGGGCGCGACCACCTGCTCCCGCGCGAGCTGGCGCGGGCGGGTATGAAGCCGGGCGACGTAGTGCTGACCGACGCCGCGTTGAGCCGGATCGCAGCCGAGTACACCCGCGAAGCGGGCGTCCGGAACGCGAACCGGACCATCGCGAAGGTCCTGCGCAAGATCGCGACCCGGGTGGCCCTCGACGAGGCTTCGCTGCCGATCACGGTCGATGCCGAGAACCTGACCGACTACCTCGGCCGGCCGCGCCACCTGCCGGAGTCCTCGCTGCCCGCGTCGACCCAGCGCACCTCGACCCCGGGCGTGGCCACGGGTCTCGCGGTGACCGGCGCCGGTGGTGACGTGCTCTACGTCGAGGCCTCGCTGGCGGACCCGGAGTCCGGCGGCGTGGGGCTGACCCTGACCGGTCAGCTGGGCGACGTGATGAAGGAGTCGGCGCAGATCGCGCTGTCGTACCTGCGTTCACACGGTGCGGAGCTGGAACTGCCGGTCGGCGATCTGAAGGAGCGCGGTATCCACGTGCACGTGCCCGCGGGCGCGGTGCCGAAGGACGGCCCGTCGGCCGGGGTCACGATGACCACGGCCCTGGCGTCGCTGCTGTCGGGCCGCGTGGTCCGGGCGGATGTGGCGATGACCGGTGAGGTGTCGCTGACCGGGCGGGTGCTGCCGATCGGTGGCGTCAAGCAGAAGCTGCTGGCGGCGCACCGGGCGGGGCTGCGGATGATCATCATCCCGCAGCGCAACGAGCCGGACCTCGACGACGTCCCCGCGGACGTCCTCGCGGAACTGGACGTGCACCCGGTGTCGAACGTCCGCGAGGTGCTGGACCTGGCGCTCACCCCGGCGTCGGCTCCCGTGGCACAGGCCGCCTGAGTACAAAGTAGACAACGACTACGCCGGCGGGCCGCGCCGGCGTAGTCGTTTGCGCGATTCCCGATTCGTCCAGGTTCGTGATCTACCGCGCCTTGGCTGGAGATTTTGGGTAGGCAAACCGGCGGTGACCGGTGCGCTCGAACTGATCGCTTCGGGACGCGACGCCTGGACGCCGCAGGACCGTTCCAGGGCCACGTTCTTCCACAAACGGTCCATTGAGGACAGCCGGATCGACTGGACCTGGCCGGCCGGGGACATCGACCGGCTGGTGCGCGCGCAGGCCGATCCCTACCCGAACGCGTTCACCTTCCATCGCGGACGCGAGCTGCGCATCGTGAAAGCGTCTGTCTCGCAAGGAAAGTACGGCGGAACGCCGGGGCGGATCTTCATCGAGGAAGGCGACGGCGTGGCGATCGTCGCCGGGGCGGACGCGCGGTTCGGGCGCAACCACGGCCTGGTCGTCGAGCGGGTGCGCACCGACGACGGCAGCGAACTCGCGGCAGGCGACTACTTCCGCACCATGGGCGGCTACCTCACCCCTTTTTAGCCCGGCTCGGCGCGACGCGCGGTGGTTCGTTCGGCATCTTCGGGTAGACCGGCGGCCACGGCGCGTCCATCAGCCCGCTTTCCATATCCCGTCGGGACATCTCCAGCAGCGGTTCGAGCGACTGCGGCGGCATGTCCGCCCACGGATCCCCGTGCTCGGCGAAACGCGCGGGCACCGTCGCGATCGTGAGCTGCGCCGGCTCGACCGTCGCCAGTTCGTCCCAGCTGATCGGCGTCGAGACCTGCGCCCCGACCCGTGGCCGCACGCACCATGCGCCGAATACCGTCTTGTGCGGCGCGTTCTGGTTGAAGTCCACGAACACGCGCGTGCCACGCTCCTCCTTCCACCACTGCGCCGTGATCAGCCCCGGATGCCGCCGCTGGAGCTCCCTCGCCAGCGCGACCGCCGCGGCTCGCACCTGGTATCCGTCCCATTCCGGTTGCAGAGCAACGTAAATATGCAGGCCACGGGAACCGGTCGTCTTCAGCTTCGCCTCGATCTCCAGCTCGCGCAGCAACTCGCGGGTCAGCACGGCCGCCTCACGCACCTGGCCGAACCCGACGCCGGGCGACGGGTCGAGGTCGATCCGGAGCTCGTCGGTGACCTCGGGCGCCGCCGCGTGGACGGGCCAGACGTGGAACCCGATACAGCCGAGGTTGACCGCCCACAGGATATGCGCGAGATCCGCCGCCACCAGCGCGTCACTCGTCGTGCCGTTCGGGGTGGACACCACGGTCGTGGTGACCCAGTCCGGTGTGGACTTCGGTACTCGCTTCTGGAACCACGATTTCCCGCTCGCACCGTCCGGATACCGCTCGAGCAGCAACGGCCGCCCGCCCAGCCGGGACAGCAGCGGCCCGGCCACCGCCTCGTAGTACCGGGCCAGGTCGAGCTTCGTCTCGCCACGCTCGGCGAAATACACCTTCTCCGGATGCGAGATCTCGACACCGCCGACGTTCACAATCGCACCTCGCTGAACAAAGTGGACAGTTCGGCCGGCGCGATCTCCTCCAGCTGCGCGTAGCCGCATGAGTCCGGCAGCCGGTCCGGACGGAACCGGACCAACCGCGCGCCGTGCCGGAACCGTCCTGATTGGACATGTTCGTACCGGACCTCGGCCACCAGTTCGACCCGCAACGGCTCCCAGGCCAGATCCTTGCCGACGCTCCACCGGCTCTGCGCGCCCGGCATGCGGCCACCCCATTCTTCCTGCGCCTTGGCCCAGTCACGCCACGGATGGTGCTCGAGCGCGTTCTCGCGCAACCGTTCCAGCTCGCCGACGAGTTCCTTGCGCCGGGCGGCGGTGAAGCTGCTCGCGACACCGACGTGATGCAGCGTGCCGGCCTCGTCGTAGAGCCCCAGCAAGAGCGAGCCGATGCCTTTGCCGTCCTTGTGCCAGCGAAAGCCCGCCACGACACAGTCCGCGGTGCGCTCGTGCTTGACCTTCCACATGACACGCCTGTCCTGCTCGTACGGCTGGTCCGCGGGTTTGGCCATCACGCCGTCGAATCCCGCGCCCTCGAACCGGTTGAACCAGTCCTGCGCGATCTCGGGATCCTCGGTCGTCGGCGTCAGGTGCACGCGCGCGAACTCGCCGCTGACCGTTCCCTCCAGCAGCCGGCGCCGCTCCGAAAACGGCTCGGCCGTCAGATCCCGGTCGTCCAGGGAAAGCAGATCGAACACGACGAAGCTCGCCGGCGTCTCCGCCGCGAGCTTGCGCACGCGCGAAGCGGCCGGATGCAACCGCAGTTGCAGGCTGTCGAAATCGAGACCGTGCTCGGTGACGATGACGATCTCGCCGTCCACCACGCACCGTGCCGGCAGCGCTTCTTTCAGTAGCTCGACGAGTTCGGGAAAATAGCGTGTGAGCGGCCGGTCGTTGCGTGAGCCGAGCTCGACCTCGTCACCGTCCCTGAACACGATACAACGGAAGCCATCCCATTTCGGTTCGTACCGCATCCCCCGCATGCGGGGTACCTCGTGCACTGCCTTCGCCAGCATCGGTTTGACCGGCGGCATAACGGGAAGGTCCACGTACCGATGCTAGGCCATCGGCCCGGCCGGAGTGGCCCACTCGACAGAGTGACTCCTTTTGCGGGTCGCCGCAGGTCGGCGGACCATTTCGTTAGCAATTTTCCGTGAAGGGAGCAGACCGGTGGCCACACCTCAATTGGCGGCAGTCGACTTCGGACAGGGCATCTCCAGTGCCTGGAGTTCGGTAGCCAACTTCGTCCCGAAACTCGCCGCCTTCCTGGTGGTGATGGTGATCGGCTGGATCGTGGCGAAAGCGATCGCGAAGATCGTGGAGAAGGTCCTCGAGAAGGTCGGTTTCAACCGCGTCGTGGAACGCGGTGGTATCAAGCAGATGCTCGCCCGCAGCAAATACGACGCCGCGGGCATCATCAGCAAGCTCGTCTACTACGCGATCCTGCTGATCTTCCTGCAGATCGCGCTCGGGGCGTTCGGCCCGAACCCGGTGAGCGCGATGGTGGCAGGCGTCGTCGCGTGGCTGCCGAAGGCCGCGGTCGCGATCATCATCGTGGTGATCGCCGGTGCGATCGCCCGCGCGGTCAAGGATCTCGTCGGCAACATGCTCGGCGGCCTGTCCTACGGCAAGGTGCTCGCGACGGTCGCCGCCGTGTTCATCTGGGGCCTCGGCATCATCGCCGCGCTCAACCAGATCGGCGTCGCCACGACCGTGACCACGCCGGTGCTGATCACCGTTCTGGCCACCATCGCAGGCGTCGTGGTCGTCGGCATGGGCGGTGGCCTGGTGCGCCCCATGCAGCAGCGATGGGAGACCTGGCTCGGCCGCGCGGAAAGCGAACTTCCCGCGGCGAAGGCGCATGCGGAGGCCTACCAGCGTGGCCGCGAGGACGCCTTGCGCCGTGGCGAACCGCCCACCGAGGAACTCCCCCAGACGGCGACGGCCCGCGGCGCGGGTGAGGAACCGGCCACCGGCCAGCGCTGATTCTGGCGGTGATGGCTGAAGGGCCCGGCTCGCGCCGGGCCCTTCACCATGAGCTCACCTGCCAAGTGTCCACATTGATCTGACGGGGCAGGTTCGCTTGGTCAGATTTCGAGGGCCCGATAACCGGGGTCGTCGATTCGCTTGGCCAGCGTGCAGATCGCCAGGAGCCGGGAGGTGAACCAGTCCGCATGCGCCCAGTCCGCGGGCGAACTGAACGTCCAGCCGTGCTCCCTGGCCTGGTCGAGCAGGCCGGTGGCGTAACCGGCGAGCAGCACCACCCCGGCGACGGCACCGGATCCCTCGACACCGACGGTCACGATGTCGCGAACGGCGGCGGCATGCTGGTCGATCACGGCCATGAGCCCGGGTACCGTGGCAGCGGCCAGTAGGCCGGCGCCCAGCTGCTCATGCAGGTGGTCCAGCCTCCGCCGGGCCGAAGACTCGGCCAATCGCGCGACCCAACTTGCCATGCGCTCACGATAACTCGGACGGGTGGATTCTCAGGATGCACCCGGCGCAGATGTGACGTACTATGCGCGCCCATTCGCGCCGGGTGGTGTGGTTGACCGGGTCCGCGTGGTCAGCCCGGTTCATTGGCGACGTTCACCCCGCCGAGCACCGCCGTGGCGTTGACCTTCAGCAGCGGCCCGCCTGCCGAGCCGTCCGCCTCGGTCTTGTCGTCGAACCCGCCGAGGATCGGCAGCCCGTCGATCTCGACCCGCCAGTCCTTCGGCACCAGCACATCGACCCCACCGAGTACGGCCAGCGCGTCCACGGTGGCCTCGCGGTCGATATGTGCCTGCCGCAGATCGAGCGTCGCGCCTCCGAGCAGTGCGGACACGTCCGCGTGCTCGAGGTGTTCGGCCCGGTTCACGGTCTTCCCGCCGCCGAACATCACCAGCGAGTCGGTCCGGTCCTTCACCCGGCGGCTCCGGATGCCCGTCAGCAGGATCGCACCCGCGACGAGCAGCAGCGCCGGCCAGAACAGGGACCCTTGCGTCCACTCCAGCTGCCCGGCCAGCAACACCAGGCCGAGCACGGCCACCAGCGACGGACCGAGCGAGATCCGCCGCGCGGCGGCCATCCCGGCCAGCCCGAGCCCGATCACCGCGATCGGCCACCAGCGGCCGGCCGTGGCGCCGAAGCTCGCGACGCCCACCGCGTCCAGCACCCCGAGCACGCCGAGTGCCAGCAACACCAAACCGATCCAGATTCGTATCAGTCTCACCGCGACCTCCTTCGTTCGCAGGTACTTCCGACGCTGCACCGGCCTGGCACACCGCCCCAGTGCCGAAATGCCCCTGTTCAGAGGACCTGCGCGCGCTCGATGTCCGGCCCCCGGTAAAGCCGTTCGGGGATCTGCGCCAGCGTCGAGTGGTGCACCCGCGGGCCCAGCCCGTACAGCTGCTGGAAACTCATGATCAGCGGGCGCCAGCGGTCCGGGTCGATGCGGTCGGTCGTCCCGGGCAGCCGGATCTCTTCGTGGACGTGCACCCGAAGGATGCGCACCTCGAACGTGAGCACGCGCCCGTCGTCGCCGATCGGATGGACCGCTTCGACGACGGCTTCGAGGTTCACCGGGCATTCCGCGACCCGGGGCGGCGCAACGGTTTCCGCAGCGACGGGAGTGAGTCCGGAGCGGCCGAACTTGTCGCACTCGTACCGGTAGCCGCGCTCGACCTTCCCTGGTGGGACCGGGTTCGATCCGGTGGTCAGCGCCAGCCGGTCGACCTCGGGGGCGAGCGCGTCCGAGGGCAGGTTGAGCACGCATTCGCCGGTCTGCAGCATGTTCTGCGTGGTCTTCGACCGCGCGCCCAGCCCGAGCACGCCGCGCCAGCCCAGCCAGAACGCCGAGGACATCGGCGCCAGGTTCGCCGTGCCGTCCTCGTCGCTGGTCGAGATCAGCACCACCGGGGTGCCGAAGTAGAGGATGCCTGGTTCGATCCGGGTATGCGTCATACCGCCAGTCTCGTCACGGGAAACCTGGAGAGCTGGCGGGAATCGGACGCGTGCGCGGTCACCGGGTCCAGCGAGGTCGGCCGGCTCCGGCGGGCTGGTCTTCGCCTGGTTCCTCCTGCCACCCCGAGCCGCCGGCGGACAGCGTGCCCCGTCGCCGCCGCCGCGGCCACCACCAGATCGCGGTCTGCGCCAGTACGACCAGCGTGGCCGCGCCCAGCGCCCAGGCACCGAGTCGCAGCCCCGGTTCGCTGAACGACAGGCGCAGCACGTGCTGCCCGGGTGGCAGATCGATGGCGATCAGCCCCGCGTCGGTTTCGCGGACCGGCACCGCCGCGCCGTCGACGGTCGCGGTGTACCCGGGCCAGTTCAGCCGCGCGAAGAGCAGGCGTCCTCCCCCGGCGGGCGCGTGGTAGCCGACCAGTTCCGACTCCGGCTGGGCGTCCGAGGACACCACCTGGGTGCCCGCGGACGCCCACGAGACGCGGCCCGGGTACGGCGGCGCGGCGGACCGGACCCACACCGTGCGGACGTCATCGCGCGCGACCACCTGCCAGCCGGGTGGGGGTGGCTGGTCGGCGATCGTGGGCAGCAGGTCCCGCTGCAGGATCAGGGTCTGCACGCGCAGGGCGTCGACGAGCGGCACCCCCGTATCGGCGACAGGCTGCCAGAGCGCCCGGAACGCCTCGGCGCACACCTCGCCCTTGTACGTCATACACAGCGCGGCGTTGAACTTCTCGTAGCTGATCCCGCTGTAGTGGTTGATGCTCTCGTGGCCGCGTAGCAGGCTCTCGTTGCCGAACAACAGATCGCCGTCCGCGTAGTCCTGGCTGCGGACCGGCGTCTGGTCGGCCAGTTGCAGTATCGTGCCGCGCGCGAAGGACGCGCCCTGCCGCACCTGCGCGACCGAGATCGGCGCCCCGGCGATGACGGGGTTCGGGCCGGTCGGGATCTTTCCCGTCTGGTAGGACATGATCGCGACGGTGCCGGCGAGAAGCACCGCGCCGAACGGCCGCGGCCCGTACCGGCGGTAGGTGACGACGGCGACCGCCACCAGCACCAGCACCAGCACCGTGACGAGCAGGTGCATCCGGTAGATCTCGGGGCTGAGCGCGGCCGACAGGTACCCGGCCACCACGACGAGCACGGCCGACGCCAGCGCTCGCCGGCGCGGCCGGTCGTGCGCGAGGCCCGCGGACAGCAGCACGGCGACCAGCACCGACAGGCCGAGGTAGAGGTGCTCGACCAGCCGGATCGGCCAGCGGAACAGCCACAGGTTCGACGGTCCCAGCACCAGCAGGAAGTAACACCCGGAGATCACCGCGACGCTGGTCAGCGGGCGCGCCGCGCGGCGAAGCGCGCTGAACCGCAGCCAAGGCAGCAGCGGGACGATGAACCAGGCGAAGTAGGTCGACGGCACCATCTCGCGCACCGCACCGTTCCAGGTGACGATGCCCGGGAGGTAGCTCGGCGCGCTGGAGGTGAGCAGGTCGCCCAGGTGCGGGACCAGGAACATGTCGTTGCTGATCATGGCGAGGCTCTGCCGGTTGGTGACCGGCAGCACCAGCTGGAGCGGCAGGAACGCGAGCAGAGCCGACGCGGCGACGCAGATGCCGGTGAGCACGAGGTGGCCGATCGGCCGGTAGTCCCGTCGGACCGCCAGCTCGACGCAGATCCCGACGATGACAATAGCCATGCCCAGCGCCGCGTACGGGTTGCCCGTCGTCATCGCCAGCACCCCGAAGACGAACGGCACGAATGGGTTGAGCGCACCCCGAACATGCCGCCGTGCCGCCCACCAGAACCAGGCGAGCCAGGTCAACGCCATCAGCTCGGCGGGCCAGCCGGCCGCGGCGTAGTAGAGGGTGAACCCACCCGCCGGCATGGCCAGTCCGAGCACCACCGACGGCATTCGCGCCGCGCCGTACTCGCGGCACAGCAGGTACACGCCCATCGCCAGCAGGGCGAGGAACTCGATGTTCACCAACGCCGAGGCGGCCGCGAGGTTGTCGAACAGCGACACCACAACGTAGTTGAGCAGCTCGGCAGGATTCCACATCGAGTACTCGCCCTCGGCGGCGTAGTTCCCGCCGTACCAACCGGCCGGGTCCATCATCGGCCAGTGCCCGGCCCGTAGCTGCGCACCGAGGTGGTACCAGACCGGCACGAACGACTCGGGGTTGTCGCCGGAGTAGTAGAACAGCGGCCGCAGCCAGTACGGGATCGAGAACATGACCACGGCCACGGCGCCAACGGCCGCGACCACCGACCACTCCGGCAGCCGGCGTGCGGCGTCCTCAGCCGTGCCGTGCCGCGCCTCTGTCACCCTGCCCCCTACCGAACCGGCAGCCGTCCGGTCACTGTATCCCTACTCGCGAGCACGGCGTCATCTACGCCATATGGTCCAGAGTGGACTCCCTCGGACAGGCCAGGTGCCGGTGAACCGTTCGGTGGTCGCGCGGGGATCCTCAACCGACATCGAACAACCGAGTCCAATTTGGACGTCCGGTCAACTCGGGCAAGCTGTGACGATAGCGGCTCTGCGCGCGCCGCGCTTCGCGGGCGAAACGCCACACGACGCGCGTTCCCTGATACGCGATGGCACGCAGCTGGGCCTGGTCCCGGCGCCGCAGCCGGACGCCGCTCTGCGTGGGATCGGTGACGACAGCGGTGTCGAACAGGGAGACGTGCCACCAGTGGTTGTAGCGCGCGGCGATCGTCGCATCGCCGGACGATCTGCCCACCAGGTGCCACAGAACTCGTTTCAGCAGGACCAGTCCCGGCTTCGACGGCGTTGGCCCGGGGAGGCGGACAGGCAGCACCGGCGCACCGCACGAGGGCTGTACGACGGTCTCCCGGTGCTCGGCGCGGAGCTTGCGCACCTCGGCGACGGCCTGCGCGCCGCCGTCGGCCAGGCATTCGGGGCCCCGCAGGAAGTCCTCGACCGCGAAGATCAGGGTGCGAGCGAGCCCGTAGCGCATCGATACCAGATACCGCCACAGCTCCGCGAACAGGAAGCGTGCCGTGGCACGAACGTCGAACTCCCCGTGCAAGGCACTCACGATCAGGGCATTGCGGAGGGAGAAGTAGCGGGCCCAGTCGTCCCAGTCCTTCCACGAGAAGTCGGCGTGCCACACGCCGAAGCCCGGCATCGTGACGGTGGGGATCCCCGCGGCCCGGGCGCGCAGGCCGTACTCGATGTCGTCCCACTGGAAGAAGATCGGCAGCGGGTAGCCCAGCTTGGCGAGCGCCTCCGCGGGGATCAGGCACGACCACCACGCGTTGTACTCGGCGTCGACCCTGATGTCCTGGTTCTTCTCGGTCAGATCGGCGTTGTGCAGCGCCTCAGGTACCGGGCGGCCGGCGCGCAGCCTGGGTAGCTCCGTCCGCTCGGCCCCGACGTGCAGCCTGTCGGGATGCAGCAGCTGCAGCATCTGGCCACCGACGATGGCCGGGGTGGCCGTGTGCGCGGCGAAGGCGATCATCCGCAGCACGGTGTCGGGCTCCAGTGCGATGTCGTCGTCCATCAGCAGGACGTCCGGCCAGCGATCCGGGGCGCCCGCGGTGGCTTCGTACAGGCCCCGGCTGAAGCCGCCGGCACCGCCGAGATTCTGCTGCCGGAGGTAACGCAGGGCGGGCCCGAGCTCGTCCGAGACGGCGGCGAAGCCCTCCCGCGAGCACACCGGATCCGCGCCCTGGTCGACGACATACACCGCGTCCAGCACGGCTACGCACTCCGCGTCACCGGCGAGCGTGCGCAACGTGACCAGGCAGTCATCGGCGCGGTTGTAGGTGCAGATGGCGACGACCGCGCCACGGGTTCGCCGCGGCCCGGGCACCGTCCAGCGGACGTCCTCGACAGTCAACGGCACGTCGCCGGTGCTCAGCTCGAGCCAAAACGCCCCACCGTCGGCGAACTGGTTCAGGGCGGCTCGTAACCTGCACGCGCGGGGTTCCGGCGTGCCGACCCGAACGCTGTCGACTGCTCGCTGGATGCCCGCGGTGTCCGAGGCCATCAACCGAACGAGGCCGCCACCGTGTACCTCGAACGTCACGAACACCTGCTCGGCGTGTGTCCAGCGCTGCCAGTAGGCAGCCGGGAAGCGCCCGAAGTAGGTGTTGGTGCTGACCCTCCCGTGCGGGCCGACCCGGATCAGCCGTCGCTCAGCCACGGCCACCCCGCGCTCGGCCGTGTAATACAGTTCGCCGGGTTCCAGATCGCGTGGCGGGGCGAAGAAGGTGCGCTGCACCAAGCCGTTCTCCGGCATCATGACGCGACCTCCCGTTCCGCGCCGACCAGGACGAGCTTCGCGACCACGAAGGTGATCGGGATGGCGACCGCGGCCGCCGTGAGCGGCGCGACGACGTGGTTGACGTGCACCAGGGCGACCAGCACGTACAGCCCCGCCGTGGTGACCACGAAGTTGGTCGCGTTCGACAGCGGGAACAGCACGAACTTCCGCAACGTCGGGCGGGTGCGGAAGGTGAAGAAGCAGTTGAGGAAGTACGAACCCACCATGCTGACCGCGAATGCGCACACATGCGCCACCAGGTACGGCAGGAACCGGGTGAGCAGCAGGTAGAGCAGGTAGTAGGTGCCGGTGTTGAGCACGCCGACGGCGCCGAACCGGATCATGCGCCCCAGGGTCATCGCACCGCTCCGGGCCGGACCGGCCGGCGACCGGCCCGTTCGACGCTCACCGTCAATGGCGGGGCGGTGCTGGATTCCTTGATCAGGTAGTGCGGTCTGCGCTTCGTTTCGAAGTAGATCCGGCCGAGGTATTCGCCGATCACGCCCAGCAAGAGCAGCTGCAGGCCGCCGAGACCCACCACGCCGCAGATCGTGGTGACGTAGCCGGGTGCGGAATTGCCGAAGGCCAGCGCCGAGAGCAGGACCCAGGCGGCGTAGCCGAACCCGAGCAGGGTGCACAGCACGCCGGCGTAGATCGCCAGCCGCAGCGGGCGGTTGTTGAACGAGACCACCCCGTCGATCCCGTAGTCGAGCAGCTTCCGGAACGTCCACCGGCTCGCGCCGCCCTGCCGCGGCACGTTGTCGTAGTCGACCACGGCGGTGTCGAACCCGATCCAGGCGAACAACCCCTTGGAGAACCGGTAGTACTCGTCCAGGCTCAGCAACGCGTCGAGCGCCGCGCGGCTGAGCAGCCGGAAGTCGCCGACCCCGTCCTGCACCTCGACGTCGATCAGGCGGTTGATGAGCCGGTAGAACAGGCGCGCGCCGAAGGTCCGCAGGCGCGGGTCACCGGTGCGCGTGCGCCGGGCCACGACCTGCTGGTACCCCTGCTCGAGCAACCCGACCATGGCGCCCAGCAACTCGGGCGGATGCTGCAGATCTGCGTCGAGAATCGCCACGGCATCGCCCTTGGCATCGCCCAGCCCAGCCAGCATCGCCGACTCCTTGCCGAAGTTCCGGCTCAGCGCGAGATAGCGGAATCTCGGGTCCGCCGCGGAGATATTCCGGGCGATCGACAGGGTCCGGTCGGTGCTGCCGTCGTCCACCAGCAGGACTTCGAATTCATCCGCGACACCGGGCAGCACCTCCAGCAAACGATCACACAACCGCACCAGACTCTGTTCTTCGTTGAAACAGGGAATCACGACCGCCAGCCGCATACTTCTCCTATTGGCTCTCACCGAATTCCGTTACACCCGCGCCAACGGCACGGTAGCCACCGAAGCCGCAACCGGGCCGGTCACGATGCAAATGATGTTGCCTTCCGCGGTGGAATCACCCGATCCGGCGGTATCCAATAGGGGTAGCGGTTGCCATCAGTGCAGGTAGATGCCGTGCTGTGACTACGGATCACTCGCCGACAGGGGGTCCCGAATGTGGTGCTGATGAATCGGCCAACACCCCGGCATCGGTAAAATTATCACCCGTTCTGGCTATTAGGCAGGCGCGCCAAGCACGCCATGCCGTTGTGCCACGGGACCGAGCCGGACTGGTAAGGCTCCCGTGGCGGGTAGCGGATTCGAATCTCTGAAGGCAGTTCCGTCTGATTTACCGAGTAGCCGGAGGACCGGCTCTGACCTGGCCTTTTCCCCTCTGGCTGGCATGCCGTGGGCACCCGTTGGGCAGGTTGATCGCTGGCAACCCCGTATCCTTGACGACGTGCGCGAGCCAGCCAGCCAGCAGCACCGTACGAGCCGAGGACCAGCCGTCCTGGGTCGATGTCGTGCGCCGCACTGAGCACGGAGAGACCGTCTCTGTCGTCGCGCACGGCGAGCACGTCGCGGACGTCGTGCCCTCCGGCGAACTGGACCGGTTGCGAGAGACTATCGACGTGCTCTCCGATACCGACCTGGTCCGCGAGCTGGCCGAAGGTCTGTCTGACGCCCGCGCTGGCCGCGTCTTCTCTTCCGACGACATCGCCGCTGACCTGGCATCCCGTTGCGAAGCTGGCGAATGACGCACGCTCGCCCCTATGCCGTCACCGTCACCCCGGCGGCCCGTCGAAGGCTGGCCAAGCTGCCCTTTCAGCCGCCTCTGCCCTGTACGAGCACCTGACCGGCCCGGTCGCCGGTACCCATACCGGCTCGGCAAGCCGCTTGACGAGCCATTCCACGAGGTGTGGACGACCCGACGCGGCGAGTATCGGGCGCTGTACTCGACAGACGACATCGAGCGCACCGTCACGGTGCTCGCGGTTGCGCATCGGCGGGACGCCTATCGGCCCGGCTGACTGGCAATTCACTTTCGCGAGTCATATCTTCCCGCAATGCCAGAATCCACGGTGTTTCCGGAACCTCCAACTTCAGACGACGAAGCGTTTCGCGGCCGGGCAGACTTCTGCGACTTCAGTTTATAAGCTGATAACGAATACGCCGCAGGAATAGAGGTCTGCACACTGTTCGAAAATGACCCGTTCACCACTTTCCTACCGTGGCCGGGAGGTGAATCCGGGAGACCAGCCAGGCACTTCATCGCAGCGGGCCCGATGATCTTTGGATTCCGACAGGACGCCGGGCGTATTCGAAAGATACTCAGCGACAAGTCGGGCAGCAGATACGACACACACACACAATAGGCCGTACGCAATTTTCATGCCCTGTACGGTGGCGAACTAGTAGGGCAGCCGTACTTTGAGATCTTCTGCTCTCCGGCTTTCCTGGCCCAACGGCCGAGCGTCGGATCCGTCGGGGTGCTAATGGGCGCTCGGGGCGCGCAGGCCATCGAGGATGACGTCTAGCGGCCGGTCGTCGGGAGCGTAGCGACGGGCTTGGGAGGCGCCGGCCAGCAGTGCGATGACGTCTCTGACGTCGACGTCGCGGCGTACCGACCCGGCCCGTTGCGCCTGCTGGAGAAGCGCGGCTAGGGCTTCGGTTACCTCTTCTGCGATCGGCGCGACCGCGTCGTCCGGGTGGATGCCCAGTTCGGCCAGTGCGTCTACGAGTTCGAGTTTGGTTGCCGAGCCACGGACGGTGGCGGCGAAGAAGTCGAAGAAGGCCGCGCCTGCATTCGGCGACGTGGCGTGTTCGCGGGCATCGGCGGCGACCCGGGCGAGGCGCTGCACGACAAGGGCTTGCAGCAGCGCCTCCTTGCTGGGGAAATGCCGGAAGACGGTACCGACACCGACGCCGGCCGCGCGGGCGACTTCCTCGGTCGAGGTAGCGGTACCCCGCTCGGCGAAGACCCACTCGGCGGCGGCCAGCACCCGCGCGCGGTTTCGTTGGGCGTCGGCGCGTAGCGGTCGGGCGTTGGTCACCAGGCACTCCTTGTAATCGGAGTGATCAGTCCGTATCCTTTAACCGGAGTCACAAGTCCGATTGTAGGGACAGCAGGTTCCACGGCACCGGAAGGGAGACGGACATGTGGCAGGCCGTACTGCTGGCGTTGCTGGCCGGTGTGCTGGGGGCCAACGCATATCCCCACTTCACCAAGGGCATCACGGCGCAGCGGTTCCTGACCGTTTTCGGCTCCTCCCCGGTGGTCAACGTGCTCGCCGGCTGGTCGGGCCTGGCGCTTGCCGGGCTATGCCTGTGGGGCGCGCACCCAGTACGGTATCCCGGCCTCGTGCTGCTCGGCCTGGCCGTCGGTGCCCTGCCGATGGGTCTGTTCCACGCCGCCGGCCGCACGATCGGCACTCGCGACTGAACCCACCCAGTCACCAAGGCAGACCGGGCTCCTCGACCAAACCGTTGCCAGGTAAGCAATCGGGCGCGTGTCACGGTCGGGTACGGCGCGGCCACCGCGTGATCATCAGGTGTTGTGTGGACAACCGAAGATCGTGAGGTGGCCGCTGCGGCCATGGTAGAGGCCGGCCGGGTCGAGGAGAAGTTGGGCGCGCTGATCGGCCGGATCGGCGCGTGCTTCTCCCGGGTGGAACCGGTGCGGCAGGTACGCAAGTACATCCGCGGGTTGATGAGCGACCTGCTGTGATGTGGGGGCTCAGGACATAGATGACCGATCGTTCTCGGGACTTCCTTGACAAATTCGATCATGCTCGTGATGATCTCCGGTCGTGGTGGACAGTGCGGCGTCTCGGGGCCGGGATTGGTTGGTAGAGCAGCGATACCGTGCGGTTCTGGAGGTGTTGGACGGCTCGCCGGTCAGTGAGGTGGCGGTCCGGTACGGGGTGTCCCGGCAGGCTGTCTATACCTGGAAGGGCAAGCACGCCGCCGGCGGTATCGACGCGCTCCGGGAGGCGTCACGTCGCCCGAAGACCAGCCCGACCCGGGTGCCGGCGGAGGTGGAGGCGCTGGCCTGTGAGATGCGGCGTGCGCATCCTCGGTGGGGCGCGCGGCGGATTGCCTTCGAACTCGCCCAAGCCGGTGTCGTCTCGCCGCCCTCGCGCGCAACGGTGCACCGGGTGCTGGTCCGCAATGGTCTGGTGCGCCATCAGGAACAGCAGCACAAGCGGAAATACAAGCGGTGGCAACGGGAAGCGCCGATGCACCTGTGGCAGCTGGACCTGGTGGGCGGGATCTTCTTGGCTGATGGGCGGGAATGCAAGATGCTCACCGGCATCGACGATCATTCCCGGTTCGTGGTGGTGGCCGCGGTGTTGGCGGTGCCGTCGGGGCGTGCGGTGGCCGACGCATTTCTGAGGGCGATGCGGGTCTATGGGGTGCCCGCCGAGGTGCTCACTGATAACGGCAAGCAGTTCACCGGCCGGTTTACCAAGCCCCGCCCGGCGGAGGTGTTGTTCGAGCGGGTGTGCCGGGAGAACGGCATCACGGCGAGGCTGACCAAACCGTACTCGCCGACCACCACTGGGAAGATCGAGCGGTGGCATGCCACCCTGCGCCGCGAGCTGCTGGATGGGTCGGAGCCGTTCGTGGACTTGCCTTCCGCGCAGGCGGCGATCACCGCCTGGGTGCACGCCTACAACCACAGCAGGCCGCACCAGGCGATCGGCATGGCCACACCCGCCAGCCTGTTCCGCCCGGGCGCACAGCCGGAACCTCTCACGGTCACGGTGGCCCCGCCGTCGGATCACGAGGCCACGCCCCACGTCAGCGGCCCTGGCGTCGCCGCGGCCGCGGCCAGGATCACTCCCGGGATCGTGCTGCCGCCGTCGGCGGGGGCGGTGGAGTTCGACACGGTGATCGCGCCCAGCGGCCAGCTCACCGTGCTCACGGGTGTGCAGCGGATCCGGCTGGGCGCGCCGCGCGGTGGCCAACGGGCACACCTGTGGGCCGACGAGCACAGCATCCACGTCCTGATCGATGGCGAGCTGGTCAAGACCGGCCGTCCAACCTGACCATCGAGGACCTGCACCAGCTGAGAATGCGCGGCGCGCTACCTGCCGGCCCGCCACCAGCCGCACCCTCGGCCGCACGCGCCGGGGACCTGCCGACTGGCACGGTGATCGAGGTCGACCGCGCTCTCGACGGCAACGGCGTCACCAGCCTGGCCGGACACCGACTCAAGATCGGTCCCGAACTGGCTGGCGCGAAGGTCACCCTCCGTCTGGACGGGCACCTCGTCCACGTCGTCCACCACGACCTGCTCGCCAAGACCCTGCCCTCGCCGCTACCCGCCGACCAGCGCACCACGATCCGCGGCGCCCGGATCGCCACGACCCAGCTACCCGCGCCGGCCCCTGGCCCGATCAGCGTCCAACGCAAGGTCCCCCGCGACGGCGTGATCATGGTCGCCCGCCAACGCCTGCGCATCGGGACCGTCTACGCAGGCAAAATCGTCACCATCCACGTCGAGGACACCCATTTCCGCGTCACCTGCGACGGAGCCGAACTATCCCTGCACCCCCGCGACAGCCAACACCCCGTACGCCGCTGGAAAGCCAAAATCCACGCCCCCAAGCTCTGACCCGCCGTCCACCATGTCCCGAGCCCTTCATCGATGTCCTGCGCCGCTCACGACAATGAACTCCTGAGACCACACAAAACCCCTCAGACCTGCGGAATTTCATGAGCGCTGACACCTGCCCCGCAAGAACTGCTGGACATTGGCCGAGTACGCCGGAGACGCCGCCCCGCACCGGATGCAGCGGCTGCTGGAACGCGCGTCGTGGAACACCTTCGCGGTGATGCACGCGGTGCGGGACTTCGTCGCCGAACACCTGGCAGACCCGCACGGACTGGCGGTGTTGGTGCTGGATGAGAGCGGGCAGGAGAAGTCGGGCACGACCACCGCTGGGGTCAAGCGGCAGTACGTCGGCTGTGCCGGCAAGGTGGCCAACGCGGTCAACTTCGTCAACGCCACCTACAGCACGCCACGCGGGCACGCCCTGGTCGGCTCCCGGTTGTACATCCCCGCCGAACAGCTTGCCGACGAGACGACCCGCACGACCATGGGTATCGACCCCGCGCACGAGTTCAAGTCCAAGCCACAACTGGGCTGCGAACTGCTCACCGACACCGTAGACGCCGGGGTCCAGGTGGATTGGTGCACCGCCGATGCGGTCTACGGCCGCGACCGTGCCCTGCGCGAGGAGTGCGAGAAACGCCGGATCGGCTACAGCCTGGGCGTGCCCTGCTCGTTCCGGATCCGGCTACCCTCGAAAGCAGTTGTCCGCGCCGACGCGACACTGAAGCTGATCCCAACACCGGCCTGGCAGACCGCCTCCTGCGGGCCAGGCTCCACAGGAGACCGCCGCTACTCCTTCGCCTGGCTGAGCACTGCCAGCCCGCGCCACTTCCTGCTGATCCGCCGCAGCCTGACCAAGCCAAGCGAACTGGCCTACTTCTACTGCTACGCACCCGACCCCGTGCCCGCGACCCTGACCACCCTGGTCGCCGTGACCGGACAACGGTGGACCATCGAGGAGGATCACGAGTTCGACAAGGACCAGTTCGGGTTCGACCAGTCCCAGGTCCGCCTCTACACGCCACTCATGCGACACATCACCCTGGTCATGGCTGCCCTCGCCGTCTGCGCGATCACCACCGCTCAAACCCGCACGTACGCCCGATCACTGCCCACCCCGAGCAGCCCGACCGAACGGCCGCCTGCCGATCTCGGCCTAATCCCACTGACCGTGGTCGAGGTCAAGAGACTGTTCAACCTGGCAACAAGGGTCTGCCGTTCGACTGAGCACTACCTGTACTGGTCATGGTGGCGCCGCCAGCATCAAGCCCGCGCCCGCTGGTACCACCACCGGGCCCGACTCACATGACCAGATCTCGAAGTACGGCTGCCTACTAGTAAAATTCAATATCAATGACCCGAACATTAACAAGTTGACTCGCGCTGACAACGGAATTTTGGTTCGACGCCACGCGACGCCGACGGGGGAAACACACGCGTCAACTGCATTTTGGCAGCAATGCGAGACTGTACCCCAATGTCGGCAGACCTACCCAGCACTTCGACAACCCGTTCTGCGCGCACGAATTCCCGAACGACATCATTCCTGTCGAACGGCACTTTCGAGCGAAGCGAACTGGTAACGAAGTCGAGATGTCTTGGAGTTAGCACTGTCTACGGCCGGGTGTGGGCTACGGCACGAGCGCGGGTGTTCACCCCCGAGATCGCCGCTGGGCCACTCGGCAAGCGCCCGTACGACCTTCGGCACGCGGCGGTCTCAACGTGGCTGAACGGCGGCGTGGAGGCCACGCGCGTCGCGAAGTGGGCCGGGCACAGTCTCGCCGTGCTGCTGCGGGTGTACGCAAAGTGCCTCGACGGCGGAGAGCAGGCCGCTCGCGACCGGGTGGAGCAGGCTCTCAGCGGCGGCTGAGCCGTGGGCACGCATTGGGCAGGGAACCCCGTTGAGGACCGGTCACGGCCGGACGGCACCGGACACATACAAGAACACCCCCATGCCCTGTTCGTGCAGGTCATGGGGGTGTTTGAGCTGGTGTGGCGGGTAGAGGATTCGAACCTCTGAAGGCAGTGCCGTCTGATTTACAGTCAGATCCCTTTGGCCGCTCGGGCAACCCGCCATGGCCGGGTGAACCAGCCAGCGACAGCGTACAGAACCGCCCGGCGACGGGGGCAACCGGGGTGACGGGGGCGGCGCTAGGGTGTGGCCTGGCCGACAACGCGAGCGTACGAGGTAGGGACACGTGGCGGATCCGTCTTTCGATGTGGTGAGCAAGGTCGATCGCCAGGAGGTGGACAACGCCTTGAACCAGGCGGCGCGGGAACTGTCCACACGGTTCGACTTCCGGGGCGTCAACGCGAAGGTCGCCTGGTCCGGGGAAGAGGCGATCGCCTTCGAGGCCGAGACCGAGGAACGTGCGCTCGCGGCGGTCGAGGTGTTCAAGGAGAAGCTGATCAAGCGCGGGATCTCGCTGAAGGCGTTCGAACCGGGTGAGCCCGCTGTCTCGGGCAAGATCTACAAGGTCAACGGCAAGATCATCCAGGGCATCGCGTCGGACAAGGCCAAGCAGATCGCGAAGTTCATCCGCGACGAGGGACCCAAGGGCGTGCAGGCCCAGATCCAGGGCGACCAGTTGCGCGTGACCGGCAAGAAGAAGGACCACCTTCAGGACGTCATCGCCCTGCTCAAGGGCAAGGACTTCGACATCGCCCTCCAGTTCACGAACTATCGCTGACCAGGAGCGCACCGCCGAATTCCGGGACGCGCGGGCTCCGACCTTCGACGAGCGGCCTGATCACGCGGAATCGACCGCCGCGAAGCCAGCGCGCAACGCACCATGGGGCGAAGTCTGACTGCGATTCCGATTACCCCGTGATGTAATTCCTGTACTCTGCGTGAGAGGAACAGGGAATGCGCCGTGGGCGGAAGTGCGCTGTGTTGCTACTGGCCGTGTTGCTCCTGGTAGGCATGGCCCCGCCGGCGCAGGGGGCGGAGCGGCAGCGGCTCGCGGTGGGGTCGTATCCCCGGCTCGTCCGGCTCGAGCACGGGGTCTACAAAGGGCGCATCATCGCCGCGGTCAGTGGTTGGGACGCCGGTGGGCCGTTCGCGCCGGTTTTCGAGAGCACCGACGAGGGCGCGAGCTTCCATCAGATCGGCCAGATCCGCGACCCCGAAGGCGTCAAGGGCGAGTGCTGCGGCACCCTCTTCGAACTGCCCCGCCGGATCGGCAGCCTCCGCGCGGGCACGCTCCTGTGGGCGGCGAGCTACGGGCAGAGCGCCGGCCCCGAGCGGCGCATGGCGATCAAGATCTGGGCCAGCCGCGACGGCGGGCGCCGGTGGTCCTTCCTGTCCGAGGCGGCCCGTTCCCACAACGACGACGGTGTGTGGGAGCCCGAGTTCGACGTCGACGCCGGTGGCACGTTGTGGCTGCACTTCGCCGACGAGACGGAGGCTCCGCGCTACGCCCAGGTGCTCAACCGCGTCGGCTCGACCGACGGGATTCACTGGGGCACCAAGCAGCTCACGCTCGCGATCCCGCCCGACCGGGTTCGCCCCGGCATGCCGCAGGTACGCCGCCTGCCGGACGGGCGCTACTACTTCGGGTACGAGATCTGCAACTACGGCAAGCTGTACTGCAACCCGTACTTCAAGATCTCCCCCGACGGCGCGAACTTCGGCGACCCCGGCGACCCGGGCACGCGCGTGGTCGCTCCGGGCGGCGACTACTTCCAGCACGCGCAGACGGTGACCTTGTTCCCCGGCGGCCCGAACGGCACGCGGATCCTCATGGTCGGGCAGCTCTACACGAACCCCAAGGGCGACCCGCTCCCCACGAACGGCCAGGTGCTGCTCGCCAACGACGACTTCGGCGCCGGCCCGTGGCACGAGGTCCCGGCACCGGTGCGGGTGCCGTCGGCCTTCAACGACTTCTGCCCGAACTACAGCTCAGCCCTGCTGCCGGTGGACGGCGGCCGGGACGTCCTGGAGATCGCCGCCGACTACGAAAACGGGTTGTGCACCACCTACTTCGGCAAGGGACCGGCGAACTGAAGCGGCCACCGGTGCGGTGATCAGCCGGACTGCCCGCTCCCCACCAGCAGGCCCGCGAACCAGGTACCCAGCACCTGCTGGACCTCGGCGCGCGCCGTCTCCGGGGTGGCCGAGGCGGCGATCATCCGCGCCGCTTCCATCACCGCGCTCAGCACCAGTTGCGCGAGCGCGCGCACCGGCTGCGCCACGATCAGCTCGTCCGCCATCGCCTTTTCGAGGGTGCGTTCCAGCAACCCGAGGCCGTACCGCGCCTCGAGTTCCCGCATCGCGGCCCAGCCGAGCACCGCCGGTGCGTCGGTCAGCGAGATCTGCCGGACCTCGTCCCGCAAGCATGCCGTCAGGAACGCCTCGAGCGCGCTCAACATGCCGCTCAACGGATCCGCCGCGGCTTTCAGTACTCCCTCGACCTCGATCGTGAGCTCGATTTCGACCGCTTCCACCACAGCCTCGAACAGGCCCTTCTTGTCGCCGTAGTGGTGGTAGAGCGCGCCTCGCGTAACCCCGGCGGCCCGCACGATCTCGTCCGCGGGCACGTCGGAGTAGCCCCGAGCGGCGAACAGCTCGCGGGCGGCGGCCATCAGCGCGGCTTTTGTGCTGTTGGAACGGTCTTGCTGGGTGCGTCGCACGTGCCGAAGCCTGCCATGAACTCGAGAATCCGCTGCACCAGCACCTCGGGCTGGTCCTCCGAGATGAACGTGTACGTGTCCGGCACGGTGACGAGGCGGGCGTCCGGGAACACCCCGGCAAGGCGGTGCGCCAGCTTGAGCGGGAAGAGCTTCTCCTCGCTCCCCCACACCAGCAGCACCGGGCGATCGAACGTCCGGAGCTTGTCCGCCGCGGCCAGGGTGAGCCGCGAATCGACCCCGCGGAGCAACTTCCGCAGATCACGGCGGACACCGGGCGAGCGCTGGAACGGCCGGAGGTAGGCCTCCGCGATCTCACGCGGGAGCGGGTGCTTGACGACCCAGCCGAACAGGAACGGCAGCGGCCACAACGCCCTGATTCGCACCAGTCGCGAGAGCGGGAGCATCGAACCGGGCACGCGGGCAAGCGCCGTCAACGGTTTGAAGAGGTTCGGGAAGAAGTAGTCGAAGCTGTCCGACGGGGTCAGCACGACGCGCGCGACCCGGTCCGGACGGCGCGAAAGCATGATCTGGGTCAGCGCGCCGCCGGTGTCGTTCGCCACGAGAGTCACGTCGTGCAGGTCGAGCGCGTCGAGGAAATCGGCGATCACCTCGGCCTGGCCGACCGGGCTCAGGTCTGCCGCGGCTCTCATCGGCAGCTCGTGCGAGCCGAGCGGCCAGTCGGGCGTGATGCACCGGAAGCCCGCCTCGGCCACGGCGGGCGCGACCTTCCGCCACAGCTTGGCGTTGGTCAGCACGCCGTGCACGAAGACGATCGGACGACCGGTGCCCTGTTCGTAGTAGCGCACTTCACCCTGCGGCAGGGTGGCGCGGCGTTCTTGTGTCGTCATGCGACCTAATTTACATACAGACTGAATGCATGTAAATGGAGCCGCTAGGGTATCTCCCCGAAAGGCTGAAACTCGGACGAGGGGGAACGCGATGAAGGGCATCGTGCTGGCGGGCGGCAGCGGCACGCGGCTGCACCCGATCACCCAGGCGGTGTCCAAGCAACTGCTGCCGGTCTACGACAAGCCGATGATCTACTACCCCATCTCGGTGCTGATGCTCGCCGGCATCCGCGAGATCCTGATCATCTCGACGCCCACGGATCTCCCGAGCTTCCAGCGCCTGCTCGGCTCCGGGGACCAGTTCGGCCTGCGGCTGAGCTACGCCGAGCAAGCGGCGCCGAACGGGCTCGCCGAGGCGTTCCTGATCGGTGCGGACTTCATCGGCGACGACGACGTCGCGCTCGTGCTGGGCGACAACATCTTCTACGGTCAGGGATTCTCCGGCCGCATGCAGCAGGAATTGTCCGAACTGGACGGTTGCGTGCTGTTCGGGTACCCGGTGAAGGATCCACGGCGTTACGGCGTCGGTGAGACCGACCGGGACGGGCGGCTGCTCTCGATCGAGGAGAAGCCGCGAGAGCCCAGGTCCAACAAGGCGATCACCGGCCTGTACTTCTACGACAACCAGGTGGTCGAGATCTCGCGCGGGCTGAAGCCGTCGACGCGCGGGGAGCTGGAGATCACCGACGTCAACCTGACGTACCTGCGGGAAGGGCGCGCGAAGCTGGTCGACCTCGGGCGCGGTTTCGCCTGGCTCGACACCGGCACACACGACTCGCTGCTGGAGGCCGCGCAGTTCGTGCAGGTGCTGGAACACCGGACGGGCGTGCGCATCGCGTGCCTCGAGGAGGTCGCGCTGCGCATGGGTTACATCGACCCGGACCAGTGCCTCGCGCTCGGGCTGAAGCTTTCGAAGTCCGGCTACGGGGACTACGTGACGGCGGTGGCCCGGGCCGCGGGAGCTCAGTACCGGTAGCCGCGGCGCGCCATTTCCTCCAGGCGGGCGATGCGGTCGGCCATCGGGGGGTGGGTCGAGAACAGGCGCGTGAACGACTCGCCGGGGCGGAACGGGTTCGCGATCATCAGATGCGACTGCGAAACCAGTTGCGGCTCCGGCACCAGCGGCGCGCGCCTGGTGCCGGCCTCGAGCTTCCGCAGCGCGGAGGCCAGGGCCAGCGGGTCCCCGGTCAGTTCCGCGCCGGACGCGTCCGCCTGGTACTCACGCGACCGGCTCACGGCCAGGCGGATGACCGCCGCGGCGATCGGGCCGACCAGGATCAGCAGCAGCGAAACCAGCGGGTTCCCGTCCTCGCGATCGCTGCCGCCGCCGAAGAGGCCGGCGAACATCGCGAGATTCGCCAGCACGCTCACCATGCTGGCCAGTGCCCCGGCGACGCACGCGATCAGGATGTCGCGGTTGTACACGTGCGAAAGTTCGTGGCCGAGCACGGCACGCAGTTCGCGCTCGTTCAGCAGGCCGAGGATGCCGGTCGTGCAGCAGACCGCCGCGTGCCGGGGATTGCGACCGGTGGCGAACGCGTTCGGCGCGGCCGTCGGGCTCACGTACAGGCTGGGCATCGGCTGCCGCGCGGACGTCGCGAGTTCGCGCACGATCCGGTACATCGCGGGCTGCTCGGCCTCCGACACCGGGCGTGCCCGCATGGCGCGCAGCGCCAGCCTGTCCGAATTGAAGTAGGCGTAGGCGTTCATCCCCAGCGCGAGCACCAGCCCGATCACCAGCGCCGTCCGCCCGAACAGCGAGCTGATCCCGACGATGATGGCACTCAGCAGGCCGAGCAGCAGCGCTGTCTTCAACCCGTTCTGATGCCTGTGCACTGGCTCACCGCCTCCTTCCGAGAGGTGAACGCGTGAGTAGCCAGTGAAAGTTCCACCGTAACGGTGCTCTCACCGCGCGCGGCCGGACGTCACACCACGTTCAGGTTAGAGTTCCACAAGGGAGGCGGGATGTTCGGCAGGCGTGCACTTTTCACCATGATGGCGGCTTTCGGCGCCGTGGCCGTCTCCCCCGCCGAAGCCGATCCCCGCGTCCGCACCTTCCGTGTGGGGCCCGGCCCGGTGGTCGTCGCGGTGAACTCCAGGCTCGGCGTCACCTACGTCGGGAACAGCGACGGCAGCGTGTCGGTCGCCAACGGTGCCACCGTCGCCGTCGGTGGCAAGCCGACCGATCTGGCCATCGACGAAGTAGACGGTCAGGTCTACGCCGCCAGCAAGAACGCGGGCACGGTCACCGTCCTCGACCCCGACGGCAGGCTCCGCAGCGTCGTCGCCGGCGGCCCCGGCGCCGCGGTGCTCGACCTCGACACGACCATGAACCGCCTTTACGTCGCCAGCGGCACCACCGGCTCCGTCGCCGTGATCGACACCATCGCCGGAACGCTCACCGGCCTGCTGCGCGGGCCTGGCAAGGGATTCGGCGGCATCCGGGTCGACGGGCAGCGTCAGGTCGCCTACCTGACGAACCCCGCCGCCGGCACCGTCGAGGTGCTCGACCTCGGCTCGGGCGACTTCACGGCGAGCATCGCGACCGGCGCGGGGCCGTCAGGTTTGGCCCTGCACGAGGCGAGCAATACGGTGTATGTGGCCAATTCGGGAATTCACCACCTGTCCGTGATCGATGGTGCATCCCGTACGGAGCGCGCGAAGGTCATCCTGCGCAGCGAGGCTTCGTCGGTCGTGGTGCACCAGGCGAGCAACACCGTCTACGCCAACGGAGGTCCCGACGGGCTGGTCAAGATCGACGGCTTCGCCGGGAAGATCGTCGACCAGCTTTCGCTCGGGATCAATCCCGGTGGAATGGCCATCGATCAGCGCACGGCGGCCGTCTGCGTCACCGACCCACTGCACGATCAGCTGTACGCGATCGACGGATTCTGATCCTGGAGCCGATCCAGGTATAGGTTCGGCCATGGAGGTATTTCCATGAAACTCGGACTGCAGATTCCCAATTTCACCTGGCCCAACGGTCCGGCCAAGCTGGGTGCCGAACTCGCCGGAGTCGCCCGCGCCGCGGACGACGCCGGGTTCGAATACCTCGCGGTGATGGACCATTTCTTCCAGATCTCCTCCGTCGGCCCGGCCGAGAACGACATGCTCGAGGCGTACACGACGCTGGGCTACCTCGCCGCGCATACGAGGCGGGCCAAGCTGCTCACCGTGATCACCGGTGTGATCTACCGGCAGCCGGGCGTGCTCGCCAAGGCCGTCACCACGCTCGACGTGCTCTCCGGCGGGCGGGCGGTGCTCGGCATCGGCGCCGGCTGGAACGAAGAAGAGTCGCGCGGGCTCGGCTTTCCGTTCCCCGCCACGAAGGAGCGGTTCGAAATGCTCGAGGAGGCCCTGCGCTACATCCGCCAGATGTTCTCCGACGACGACGGCCCGTTCGAAGGCGACTACATCCACGCCGAGCGGCTGATCAACCATCCGCAGGCGCTCAGCGAACCGCATCCACCGATCATGGTCGGCGGTAGCGGGGAACAGAAGACCCTGCGATTCGTCGCGAAGTACGGCGACGCCTGCAATATCTTCAACGGCCCCGAACTCGAACACAAACTCGACGTCCTGCGCGGCCATTGTGAGAAGGAAGGCCGCGATTACGACGAGATCACCAAGACCGTCTACCACCCGATGGACATCGGGGCGAACGGCGAACGGACCGGAGAGTTGCTGACCGAACTGCGGCGGCTGTCCGGCCTCGGCGTGGACGCCGCGATCGGGTACTGCCCGACGGTTCCCGAACTCAAGCCATTCGAGATCTTCGCGAAGGACGTCATTCCCGAGGCGGCGAATTTCTGATCACGACACGGGCCGGGAAGTCATTCACGAAAAGGTAGTGCTGTAACGACACTCCCGCTGCGTCCGACCCTTGGGGCAGTCGGATGCGGCGGGAGTTTCTGCATGAAGATCAGTGTCTTCGGGCTCGGCTACGTCGGCTGCGTGTCCGCCGCGTGCCTGGCCGGCCGTGGCCATCAGGTGATCGGGGTCGATGTCAACCCGGTCAAGGTCGGGCTCGTTCGCGGCGGGCGCGCGCCCGTGGTCGAGGAACGAATCGGTGAGCTGACCGAACAAGTCGTGCGGTCCGGTGCGCTGCGGGCCACGGACGACGTCGCCGAAGCCATCGCGCACAGCGAGATTTCGCTGATCTGCGTCGGCACGCCGTCGGCGCCGAACGGCAGCCTGTCCACCGCCTATCTGGAACGGGTCACCGAACAGATCGGCGCCGCCCTCAAGGACAAGGTGGACCGGCACACCGTCGTCTTCCGCAGCACGATGCTGCCGGGCACGTGCCTCGAACTGCTGGTGCCCATCCTGGAAAAGGCCTCGGGCCTGACCGCGGGCGTCGGGTTCGGCGTCGCGGTCAACCCGGAATTCCTGCGCGAAGGCACCAGCGTCAAGGACTTCTTCGAGCCGCCGAAGACGGTCATCGGCGAGATCGACCCGCCGAGCGGCGACGCCGTCGCCGCACTCTACGAAGGCCTGCCCGGGGACGTGTTCCGCGTGCCGATCCCGGTCGCGGAAATGGCGAAGTACGCCGACAACGCCTTCCACGGCTTGAAGATCGGCTTCGCGAACGAACTCGGCGCGATCTGCCACGCGCTCGGGCTGGACTCGCACCGTGTGATGGACGTGTTCCTCGCCGACCGCAAGCTCAACATCAGCCCGGCCTACCTGCGGCCCGGATTCGCGTTCGGTGGTTCGTGCCTGCCGAAGGACCTGCGCGGGCTCGTGCACGCCGCGCACCGCGCCGACGTCTCGGTGCCGATCCTCGCGCATGTGCTGCCCTCCAACGAGGAACACCTTCGCCGCGCGTTCGAACTGGTCGCGCGCACGGGAAAGCGCAAGGTCGGACTGTTCGGGCTGTCGTTCAAACCCGGTACCGACGACCTGCGTGAGAGCCCGCTCGTCGAACTGGCGGAACGCTTGCTGGGCAAGGGATACGACCTGCGCATCTACGACGCGAACGTGAGCCTGTCCCGGCTGATGGGCGCCAACCGCGAGTACATCGAGAGCCGCCTGCCGCATCTCGGGCAACTGCTGGCCGGCTCGGTGGCGGAAGTCCTCGAGCACGCGGACGTCTGCCTCGTCGGCTCGACCGACCCGTCCGTGCTGGGCGCGCTGCCGCACGGCGGGAAGCACATCCTGATCGACCTCGTCCGCCTTCCGGACGCCGACGTGCGCCGGACCGAACAGGGATATGTCGGCCTTGCCTGGTAGAGCGCTCATCCTCGTCGAGAATCTTTCAGTTCCCTTCGACCGGCGCGTGTGGCAGGAGTGCACGACACTGCGCGACGCGGGCTGGGAAGTGCACGTCATCTGTCCACAAGGGACAAAGCGCGACACCGAGCGCGAAACGATCATCGACGGCGTGCGCATCCACCGGTACCCGCTGAAGGCGGCCACCGGTGGCCCGGCCGGTTACCTCCAGGAGTACGGCACCGCGCTGTGGCACACGTTCCGGATCGCGCGGCGGCTCGGCCGGTTCGACATCGTGCACGCGTGCAACCCGCCGGACCTGCTGTTCCTGGTCGCGCTGATGCTCAAGCGCCGCGGCGCGAAGTTCGTCTTCGACCAGCACGATCTCGTGCCAGAGCTGTACCTTTCGCGGTTCGATCGCGGCGAGGACCTGCTCTACCGCGGGGTGTGCGCGCTGGAGCGGGCGACCTACCGCGCGGCGGACCTGGTCATCGCGACGAACGAGAGCTACCGCCGGATCGCGATCAGCCGCGGCGGCAAGCGGCCGGAAGAGGTCCATGTGGTGCGCAGCGCGCCCGCGGTCGAGCGGTTCCGGCAGGTGCGGCCCGAGCCGGAACTCAAGGGCGGCAAGCCCTACCTGCTCTGCTACCTCGGCGTGATGGGCCCGCAGGACGGGGTCGACTACGCGCTGCGGGCGCTCGCGCTGTTGAAGGAGCGGCGGACGGACTGGCATGCCGTGTTCGTCGGCTCAGGCGACACCTTCGACGCGATGGTCCAACTGTCCGCGAAACTGGGCCTGACGGAGTACGTCGAATTCACCGGACGCATTCCCGACGAAGATCTCGTGCGCTATCTGTCCACCGCCGATGTCTGTCTGTCACCGGATCCGCGCAATCCCCTGAACGACGTGTCGACCATGAACAAGATCATGGAATACATGGCGATGGCCAAACCGATCGTCTCGTTCGACCTGAAGGAAGCGCGCGTGTCGGCCGGCGAGGCCGCCGTCTACGCACCCGCGAACGACGAGGCCGCGTTCGCCGGTTTGATCGGGAAACTCCTCGACAACCCCGAAGAGCGGGCCCGTATGGGCAAACTCGGGCAGGCCCGGGTCGAAGGACCGCTCGCCTGGCGCGAGTCCGCCAGGGTTTTGCTGGCCGCCTATGCAGGTTTGAACCCGTCCGGAACCGGAATGAGTCAATAGCCAACGGTCGCGTTTTGAACAAGACGCGGGTGGCCCTGTAACCAACGGGGGAAACGTCGCGACGAAGTTGGTGAAAGCCTATCGCGCGAACCGGGCCGAATTTCTTTCGAGGGGAGAATCCGCGTTGAGTGATGAAACTGTGCACCTGTCCGCCGTCGGGCGGCTGGTGCGCCGGCGCTGGCGGTTCCTCATCGCCCTCGCCGTGCTGGGGGGACTCGTCGGCGCAGGTGCTTCGCTGCTGTTCTCCCCCGGATACCGGACCACGTCCAATGTCCTGCTGCAAGGCCCCCGCGAGGCCAACGAGTTGCTCACCGAAGCGCAGGTCGCCACGAGTTCGGTGGTCCTCGACCGCGCGGCGGGCGGGCTGGGCTGGCAGACCACTGGCGCCGAACTGCACGACAAGGTGTCCGCCACGGTCTCGAACGGCAACATCGTGACGATCAGCGCGTCGGCCGACAGCCCGGAGCGAGCGCAGCAACTCGCCGACAAGGTCGCGGCCGAGTTCGTCCGGTACTCCGCCCAGCTGATCAGCGGTTCGACCGACGCGGCCGCGCAGATCGCCCAGGAACAGCGGGAAGCCCTGCGGCAGCAGGTCACCGTCGCCACCCAGCAGGTCAGCCAGCTCGCCCAGCAGGTGGACGGCGGCCTGACGGTGGAAAGCGTGCAGGCGCGCACCCAGCTCCAAGGGCTCCGGACCTCGCTGGAGCAGGCGATCAACAACCTCAACCAGGCCGACGCCGCGGCGGGCGCGGCCAAGATGGTCGTGCTCGGCTCGGCCGAGCGCCCGACCGGCCAGGCGGCCCCGACGTTCACCCAGCTGGTCGCGGGCGGAGCTGCGCTTTTCGTGCTGATCGGCGTGTTCGGGCAGCTGCTCGCCGCGCGCACGGACAAGCGGCTTCGTGACGAGCGGGAGATCGGCGCCGCACTCGGCTCCACAGTGCTCGGCAGCGTCGACGTTCCCGAGCAGCAACCGGAAACCGCGCCGGGCCTGGGCGCACGGCTTCGGCGGCTGGTCCGCACCGACCGGCCGTGGGACCTGCCCGAGCTCACCGCTTCCGCCGACGAACCCAGCCGGGAAGCCCGCTACCGGCGAGTGATCACCCGCCTCGACGCGTCCCGTCCGGTGCTGGTGCTCGTCCCCGAGGGGGACGCGCCCGCGCACCGCGCGGTCACGCACCTCGTCGCGGCCGCCGGTTCCCGGACGCTGCGCGTCGTCGATGTCTCGCCGGAGCGCCCGATCGTGCCCGAAGACGCGCTGGCGGCCGGGGCGCTCGTCGTCCTCACCGCCGGCACCCGGACGGCGTGGGAGCTCGTCGGCATCGCCGAAGCCTGCGCCGATGCCGGCCACGAAGTCCTCGGCGCCGTGCTCACCCAGCCCGTTCGTACCGCGACCATCCAGCAGCCCGAAGTCGAGATGGCAGGCTCATGACCACCACCACTTCCACGCCCCTGGTCGACCTTCAACGACTCATCACCACCGTCCGGCGGCGCCGCCGAATGTGGCTCTCGGCCGCGCTGCTGGGCCTGCTCGCCGGCATCGCGGTCGCCGTCGTGCTCCCCGCCCCGCCGACGGCGGTGACCAAGCTGCTGGTGATCCACGCCGACGACTCGCCCACCGACTCCGGGACGCTGATGCGCACCGACGTCGCCGTCCTCGGCAGCTCGAACATCGCCGACGCGGCGCTGAAGTCCTTGCACAGCAAGGAGTCCAGCGAGGACTTCATGAAGGAGTACCAGGGACTCGGGCTGACCAACAACGTCATGCAGATCAGCGTCGAGGGCACCAGCGCCGCAGACGCGACGGCCAAGGCAAAGGCGCTGGCGGACACGTTCGTCGCCGACCACGTCCAGCGCGCACAGGCGTCGGCCGACGCCGAAGCCCAGGCCCTGGTCAACCAGCGCAACCAGGCGCAGACCGAGCTGAACCAGGTCGACTCGCAGATCGCGACCGAGAGCGCGCGGGGCAGCCGGGCCAACGCGACCTCACTGGAGTCGCTCTACAGCCGGCGGGCGGACCTGACCTCGAAGATCTCCGACCTCGACACGCAGGCACAGCAGGCGGGCATCGGCTCCCCGCAGATCGCGGCCGGCACCAGGATCGTGGATGCGCCGCGCCTCGTTCCGAATTCGGTCCTCAAGACCGCCGCCACCGACGGTGGGATCGGGCTCCTGCTGGGTCTCGTGCTCGGGCTCGCGCTGGCCGCGATGACCGCTGTCGTGCGCGACCGGCCGGTGTTGCGCCGCGAGATCTCGGCGAACCTCGGCGCCTCGGTCATCGCACAGCTCCCGAAGCGCCGGACCGGCACGGCGCGGAAACGGGTGGCCGCGACGCTGGTCCGGCTCGTCCACGACGACCGGGGCACGGTGTCGCTGCTCGAACTCGGCGCACCCGGGACCACCGCGCGGCTGGCCCTGGACATCGCGGCCGCGCTCCCGGACCGGACGACGGTGATCGACGGCTCGCCGGACGGTGCGGTGCGAGCCGCGGCCGGCGAGGTGAAGTTCTCCATCGTCGACGGCGGGGTCGTCCTGCCGCCCGCCCAGCCCGGAGAGCTGCGGCTCGGGGTCGGCTCGGTGCGGCCGGGCACGGCGTGGACCGACCTCGCGCATCTGGGCACCGAAACCGTGCTCGTCGTGCGTGCCGGGTACGCGAACACCACGTGGCTGCATACGGTGGCGCGGCAACTGGCGGACTGCCACATCGCGGTGATCGGCATCGTCCTGGTCGATCCGGATCCGAAGGACCGCACCGACGGGACCCTGTGGGACGCCCTGCACACGGCGCTGCGCGGTCGCGCGCTTCCGGCGCAGCGGTCGGACGCGACCCGCCGGCTCGCACCGGTCGCCCGAAACGGCTCTGGCGCCGGCGGTGACCCGGACAGCTCGTCCGGCCTGCCGACGAGGCAGTTCGTGCCGGTCGGTTCGCAGGAGGACTGAACCGATGTGCGGGATCGCGGGCGCGATGCGGTGGCCCGATGGCGGGCCGCTGACCGACCGGCTGACCAAGACGCTCGCCCATCGCGGGCCGGACGGGCAGGGTCGCTACGATCACGGCGACGTCCATTTAGGACACCGTCGGCTCTCGATCATCGACCTGTCCGAGACCGGGGCGCAGCCGATGGTCGCCGGCGGGCTCGCGCTGACCTACAACGGCGAGCTGTACAATGCGCCGGAACTGCGGGCCGAACTGGAGTCGGCGGGCGTGCGGTTCCGCGGCACGTCGGACACCGAAGTCCTGCTGGAGGCCTGGCGCCGCTGGGGCACCGGCTGCCTGCCGAGGCTGCGCGGCATGTTCGCGTTCGCGGTGTTCGACGAGCGCACAGGTGACCTCACCCTCGCGCGCGACCAGCTTGGCATCAAACCGCTGTTCCTGGTCCGGCGCGGCGGCGGCCTGGTCTTCGCGTCGGAACTGAAGGCACTCTCCACCGAACTGACCGATCTGCACGTCGACGACGCCGCGATGATCGCTTCGCTGCTGTACTACTGGGTGCCGGACGCGCGGTGCGCCTTTCGCGAGGCGGAGAAACTGCCGCCTGGCTCCTGGCTACGGATGCGCCGGGACGGCAAGATCGATCGCGGCCGCTTCTGGTCGATCCGCGATGTCGCGGCCGAAGCGGCCGAGGCGCCGTTCCCGGACCTCGCGGCCGTGGTCGAGGACTCGACGCGCAAGCACCTGCTCTCCGACGTCCCGGTCGCGACCTTCCTCTCCGGCGGGCTCGACTCCAGTTACCTGACCGCGCTCGCCGCGAAACATCAGCCCGGAATTTCCGCCTACACCATCGGTTTCCGCGCCGAGGACGCCAAGTTCGAGGCGATGCCGGACGATCTGCGCTACGCCCGGCAGGTCGCCGCGCGGTTCGGCGTGGACCTGCACGAGATCGAGATCGCACCGCAGGTGCTGGACCTGCTGCCGCGGATGACCTACCACCTCGACGAGCCGATCGGCGATCCGGCGGCGATCAACACGTTCCTCATCTGCGGCGCCGCCCGCGAAGCCGGGGTGAAGGTGATGCTGTCGGGGATGGGCGCCGACGAACTGTTCGCCGGGTACCGCAAGCATCTGGCGAACCTGCTGGCGCTGCGCTACCAGCGTGTGCCCGGCTCGATCCGACGATCGGTGGAGTCCATTGTGGATCGGATGCCCGTGGCGACGGCGAAGCGCGGGTACCGGACCGTGCGGTTCGCGAAGCGCTTCCTGTCCTTCGCCGAGCTGCCGGAAGAAACCGCTTTCCGGCGCAGCTACACCATGTACGACCGCGCCGAGCTGGCCGGGTTGCTCGACCCGGACCTCGCGCCGATGGTGGACGAGGTGCTCACCGAGCACGCGGACACCTACCAGGACAACCGGCTGAACGACTTCGTCAACCGCATGTGCCTCGCGGACGCGCGGCTGTTCCTGCCCGGGTTGAACCTCGCCTACACCGACCGGTCCAGCATGGCGGCCTCCACCGAGGTGCGGGTGCCGTTCGTGGACGTCGAGGTGGTCAAGGCCGCGTTCGCGATCCCCGGTAACCGGAAGATCGTGCGGCGGCAAGGGAAAGCCGCGCTGAAGGAAGCGGCGACGGCGACCCTGCCACGCGAGATCGTGTACCGGCCGAAAGGCCTGTTCAGCGCACCGCTGCGGGCGTGGATGAGCCGGGACCTCGCACCGCTGATGCGTGAAGTCGTCAACGACGGCGTGCTCGTGCGCTCGGGCTTCCTGCGGCAGGACGCCTTGCGACGGCTCGTCGAAGAGGACGCCTCCGGGCAGCAGGACCGGTCGAAACACCTGTGGCACATCTTGACCCTCGAGTACTGGTACCGCAGCGCAACTTCCCAAGGAGCGTCGTGAAGCAGGTTGTGCAGAACTACAAGAGCGGGGAGCTCGCGCTCCTCGACGTCGAAACACCGGCCTGCAAACCGGGCGGGGTACTGGTGCGGACGGCCTTTTCGCTGATCTCCACGGGGACCGAGCTGATGAAGGTGTCCGAGGCGAGCATGTCGATGGTCGGCAAGGCCCGCTCGCGCCCCGACCAGGTCGCGAAGGTCGTGCAGAGCGTCGCCACGAACGGGGTCGCCGCGACCTACCGCAAGGTGATGAACAAGCTCGATTCCTATACGCCGCTGGGCTATTCGCTCGCCGGTGTAGTAGAGGAAATAGGAGCCGGGAGCGGAGACCCTGCTGATGTGGCGGTCGGTGATCTGGTCGCGTGCGCGGGCAACGAGCACGCGCTGCATTCCGAGCTGAACTGGGTGCCGAAGAACCTCTACGCGCGCGTGCCCGCCGGGCTCGACCCGCGGCAGGCCGCGTTCGGCACGGTCGGTTCCATCGCGCTGCAAGGGGTCCGCCGCGGCGAACCGCAGCTTGGCGACGTCGCGCTGGTGATCGGGCTCGGCCTGATCGGGCAGCTCGTCGTGCAACTGCTCGCGGCTTCCGGTGTACGCGTCCTCGGCGTCGACCCCGATCCGGGCCGGTGCGAACTGGCCGAGAAGCTCGGCGCCGCGGTCTGCGGCGCGCCGGGTTCGTCGACCATCGAAGCCGCGGTCGCGGAGCTGACCGGCGGGTACGGCGTCGACCAGGTGTACCTGGCGGCCGGCGGGAGCACGAACGAGCCGGTGGAGCTGGCCGCGCGGCTTTCGCGCGACCGCGGGCGCGTGATCGACATCGGCAAATGCCGGCTCGATCTGCCGTGGAATGCTTACTACGAAAAGGAACTGGACGTCCGGTTCTCCCGCTCCTACGGGCCCGGCCGCTACGATTCGTCGTACGAGTTGGACGGCCGCGACTATCCCATCGGCTACGTCCGCTGGACCGAGCGCCGCAATATCGAATGCTTCCTGGACCTCGCCGCGCGCGGCCGGATCGACGTCGAACCGCTGATCACGCATGTCGCGGATTTTTCGACGGCGGTCGAGACGTACAAGAGCCTCAACGAGGGTGAACTGAAGGCGGTGGCCGTCCTGTTCCGGTATGCCCCAGAGGCCGCGAGAGTCGCGGAACCGACCGTGGCCTCGGCGCCGGTCCCCTCGCCCGCGCGCAACACGCATCCGATGGGCCGGGTGCGGGTCGGGTTCATCGGCGCGGGGAACTACGCGTCGTCGATGCTGTTGCCGCATCTGGCCGACCGGGACGACGTCGAACTGAAACGAGTCGCGACGACGTCCGCGCTGTCCGGGGCCAACGCTTGCCGCAAGTTCGGGTTCGGCGAGGCGACCACCGACGTCGACAGCCTCCTGGACGACTCGTCGATCGACGCGGTGTTCGTCGTGACGCGGCACAGTTCGCATGCGGAGCTGACCCGGCGCGCGCTGCTCGCCGGCAAGGCGGTGTTCGTCGAAAAGCCGCTCGCCCTCACCGAGGCCGAGGTCGGCAAGATCCTCGCGGCGATCGAGGAGTCCGGCAACGACCGGCTGCAGGTCGGGTTCAACCGCCGCTTCGCACCGCTGCTGCACGAGGCGAAGGCACAGTTCGGCAGGCGCGTCGGGCCCGCGTCCGTGCGGTACCTGGTCAATGCCGGGCAGCTCGAACACGGCAGCTGGTACAACCAGGCCGAGACCGAAGGCAGCAGGTTCGCCGGTGAAGGCGGGCATTTCATCGACACCGTCAGCTGGCTGCTCGACACCGACCCCGTCGCGGTGTACGCGTGCGGCACCAGGGATCAGCAGGTCTTCCTGCGCTACCCGGACGGCTCGACGGCCACGATCTCCTACGTCGCCAGCGGTTCGACCGGGTTCCAGAAGGAGACCATCGACCTGCTCGGCGACGGCAAGGTGCTCAAGTTCGACGATTTCCTGCGGGCCGCGGTGTATTCGCGCAAGAAGTGGTCGAGCCCACGCCTGCCCAAGGGCCGTGACAAGGGGCAGAAGGCCGAACTGGACGCGTTCGTCGAGGCCGTCGCCACCGGCGGCGCCATGCCGATCCCGCTCCGCTCACTGGTCTCGACCACCCTGGCCACGCTGGCCGCGCAGACCAGCCTCGCCACGGGTGTTCCGGTACGAATCGAGGTGCCGTCATGATGGGTCCCGGCTGGTATGTGCGGCGGTTGTCCCGGATGGGTGGGCAGGAGATTCGGGGCCGCGCCGGCGATGTGGTGCGCAAACGGCGGTGGCGGCGCGTCGCGGCGATGCCGAGCGAGGCGGCGTGGCTGGCCCACCGGGACTTCACCACGCCGCTACCCGCGAACGCGCTCGACGCCGTACCCGCGGAAGCCGCCGCCGCGGTGATCGCCAAGGCGAGCCGCCTGCTCGACGGGCACGCCGAGTACTTCGGTGTGCGCCGCGACGACATGACCGGCCCGGACTGGTCGTTCGACCCGAAGACGGGGCGGCGCGCACCGTCCGATGTGTACTCGTTCGACGTCCCGTACCGGAACGAGGACGTGGTCGGGGACATCAAGCAGATCTGGGAACCGTCGCGGCACCAGCACCTCACCGTGCTCGCCATGGCGTACGCGCTCACCGGCGAGGAAGCCTACGCCGAACGCGTCGCGGACCACCTGAAGTCGTGGTGGGCGGCCAACCCACCGCTGCGCGGGGTGCACTGGGTCAGCGGGATCGAACTGGGCATCCGGCTGCTGTCCTGGGTGTGGACCCGCCGCCTGCTCGACGCCTGGCCGGGCGCGCCCGGGCTGTTCGAGGACAATCCCGAGGCCCTGCACCAGATCTGGCATCACCAGCGCTGGCTCGCCGCGTTCCCGAGCCGGGGTTCCTCGGCGAACAACCACGTCATCGCGGAGTCCGCCGGGCAACTCGCCGCGTCGTGCGCGTTCGGCTGGTTCCCCGAATCGACGATGTGGCGCGCGCGGGCGACGGACTCGCTCGACGAACACCTGGCGCGGAACACCTTCGACTCGGGCCTGAACCGCGAGCTGGCGACGGAGTACCACGGTCTGGTACTGGAACTGGGGCTCGCTGCGGCCGCCGAGGCCGAGGCCGCCGGCACCCCGGTGCCGGACTCGACCTGGCGGATCCTGCTGCGGATGACGGACGCGTTGGCATCCATTGTGGACGACAAGCTGCGCCCACCACGGCAGGGCGACGCCGACGACGGGTACGGCCTGATCGTCGACGGCGACGGCGTGCACCGCTGGGCCTCGCTGCTGGCGACCGGCGAAGAACTGTTCGGCCGCGCCGCCTGGTGGCCCGAAGTGCCGCGGTCCGACGTCCGGACCACCCTGCTGGCGTCGTTGACCGGAAAGGTCGCCGTGCCCGAGCCGCGCCCGGAGGAACGCCAGAACCATTTCGACGACGCCGGGCTGACCATCCTGCGTGACGGTGAGATCTGGTGCCGCTGCGACGGTGGTCCGCACGGGTTCCTGTCGATCGCCGCCCATGCCCACGCCGACGCGCTTTCGGTCGAGGTGCGCCGCGACGGTGTCGACATCCTCGCGGACCCGGGTACGTTCTGTTATCACGGCCAGCCCGAGTGGCGGTCCTACTTCCGTTCCACCCTCGGCCACAACACGCTGCAGTTGGACGATCGCGACCAGTCCACGTCCGGCGGCCCCTTCATGTGGACGCGGCACGCGCGCAGCCGCGTGCTCACCCATGGACCGGAGAGCTGGTCGGCCGAGCACGACGGGTACGAACCGGCGGTGCACCGCCGCTGGGTGCGGCTCGCCGAAGCCGAACTGCACATCGCCGACGAGGTCGTCAGCGCGCGGCGGCATCGCACCCGGCTCGCCTTCCATCTCGGCCCCGCGGTGACGGCCGACCTGGACGGCAGCACGGCTCGCTTGAGCTGGGACGGGGGCTCGGCGGTGCTCGAACTCCCGGAGGAGCTGACCTGGGCCATGCACCGTGGCTCGGAACGGCCGCCGCTGGGCTGGTATTCGCCGGGGTTCGGCCGCAAGGAGCCCGCCACGACACTGGTCGGCACCGGATCGGCCCGCTTGCTGTCCACCGTGCTCCGCTTCGAAGCCGGGGAGGTTCCGCCGCCATGAAGATCCGCTGGGCCCTCCTGGGGTGCCCGCTGCTGGTGCTCGCCGCGTGCTCTCCGTCCACTGAGGACAACCCGGCCGCCGCGCCCCCGGCGCCGGTCACCCCGCCCGCGGCGGCGGTCTGCGACAAGCAGCCCTCGGGCCCGTCATCCGCCCCGGCCGGAGCGGTGACGGTGGATCCGAAGGTGGCCGGCGATCTGGTGGCCAAGACGAAGTCGAGCCCGGCGGGCACGACGTTCTGGCTCGCCCCCGGGACCCACCGGCTCGGCAGCGGGAAGTTCGACCAGATCGCGCCCAAGGACGGCGATCAGTATGTCGGCGCACCGGGAGCGATCCTCGATGGCGGGAGGGTGAACCAGTACGCCTTCACCGGGCACGCGTCGAACGTCGGGATCCGGCATCTGACCGTGCAGAACTTCGCGGCACCACACGACGAAGGCGTGGTGAACCACGACTCGGGCGACGGCTGGGTCATCGAGTACGACACCGTGCAGCGCAACGACGGTGCCGCGCTGATGGCCGGGGCCCGCCAGCAGGTGCGCGGCAACTGCCTGCGCGACAACGGCCAGTACGGCATGAACGCGTACAAGGGCGACGGCACGATCACCGGGCTCGTCGTGGAAGGCAACGAGATCACCGGCAACAACACCGGTGACTGGGAGAACAAGATCGAAGGCTGCGGCTGCACCGGCGGCGTCAAGTTCTGGGCGGTGGACGGCGCGGACATCCGCGGGAACTGGGTGCACGACAACCGCGGCGCCGGCTTGTGGGCCGACACCAACAACAACGACTTCCTCATCGAAGGCAACCTCATCGAGAACAACGACGGCCCCGCGATCGAGTACGAGACCAGCTACAACGCGACCATCCGCAACAACACGATCCGCCGGAACAACTGGGTCGACGGCCGCCGCTACGCCAGCCGCGGCGACGACTTCCCGGTCGCGGCGATCTACATCTCCGAGTCCGGCGGCGAACCGCAGGTGCGAGCGCGGACGGCGAAGCTCGAGATCTCCGGGAACGTGTTGCAGGACAACTGGTCCGGGATCACGCTGTGGGAGAACGCCGACCGGTTCTGCAACAGCCCCGCGAACACCTCGTCCGGCGTCTGCACGCTCGTCCAGCCCGATCCGGCGAGATGCGCGCAGCCCGGGATCGCGACCGAACCGCTCCGCAGCGACTGCCGGTGGAAGACGAAGAACGTGGACATCCACGACAACCGGTTCGAACTGGACCCTGCCGTCGTGCACTGCCAGGTGACCTGCGGGCGGATGGCGGAACTGTCGAACTACGGGACATACCCGGACTGGTCGCCGTACAAGGGCGACACGATCGCGGACGCCATCACGTCGGACCAGCACAACCAGTGGCATGACAACACCTACACCGGCCCGTGGACCTTCGTCGTCCACGACACGAGCCAGGTCCTGGACTCCCGCACGTGGCAGCAGGCCCGGAAGCAGGACCAGGGCAGCACGTTCACCAGGGGAGGCTGACGTGGCGCTGGCTCGGGTCGAACCACAGGCCACCACGGAAAGCACACCGCGTGCGGCCGCGGTGGCCTGGGGGCTGCTGATCCTCAACACGCTGGGCTCGACCGGCGCCCAGACCGTCATCCCGCTGCCGCGGTCGGTGATCCAACTGGTCACGATGGGCGCGCTGGTCATCGCGTTCGCGCTGGCGCTGCTGGCGAATCTGAAGCTGCGCATCCGCCCGAGCGCGTACCTGCTGCTGCTCAGCCTGCTGCTGGTGGTCAGCATCCTGTCGAGCCTGCACCTGGAGTCCGGGCTCGGCGCGCTGTTCCGCTGCTTCCGGCTGGCGATGTTCATCGGCACGCTGTGGTTGCTCACGCGCTGGTGGAACGGCAGCACGAACTTCGTGCGGTTCCACATCAAGGGCTACGCCGTGGTGCTGGTGTCCGTGGCGATCGGGCTCGTGGTCGCGCCGGGCAAGGCATTGCCGGACATCTACGGCGGGCGCCTCACGGGCGCGCTCTGGCCGCTGACCCCGCCGCAGATCGGCCAGTACGCGGCGGTCGTCGCGGGGCTCACGCTCCTGTTGTGGCTGGGCAAGCGCGTCGACCGGCGCAGTGCGCTCATCGTGACGGTCCCGGCGATCGTGCTGCTCATGCTCACCCACACCCGTACCGCGACGATAGGCCTGATCATCGCCCTGCTGGTGGCGCTGTTCTCGTTGTGGCTGACCAATTCCCGGGCGCGGAAGGTGTTCACCTGGTTCGCGCTGGTCGCGGCGGTCGCGGCGATCGCGCTGGGGTCCCTGCTGCAGGCGTGGTTCCTGCGCGGGCAGACCGAGGACAACTTCTCGACGTTGACCGGGCGCGCGAAGGTGTGGGACGCGCTGCTGGAGGCGCCGCGCACGGTGGGCGAAAACCTGTTCGGCGTCGGCCTCGGTGACAAGTCGTACGCCGGGCTGCCGATCGACAACAGCTGGCTCGCGGTGTTCCACGAACAGGGGCTGGTCGGCTGCGCGCTCGTCGCGGCGTTCCTGCTGGTGCTGGCGGGCGTCGCCGCGCTGCGGCCACCTTCGGTCGAACGGGCGTGCGCGATCTTCCTGATCGTGTACTGCGTTTCGGCTTCCTACACCGAGGCCGGGCTCGGCGACGCCTCGCCGTATCTGCTGCATCTGGCGGTGGCGGGCTCGCTGCTCGCCCGTAAGGCGACCGCGTGAAAGTCCTGGTCGTGCACAACCGCTACCGGTCGGAGCAGCCGAGCGGCGAGAACAACGTGGTCGACCAGGAGGTCTCGCTCCTGCACGAGGCCGGGCACGAAGTCGGCCTGTTCGAGCGGCGCAGCGACGACATCGCCTCGATGTCCTTGGTGGGTAGGGTTTCCGTACCCCTGCGGGTGCCGTGGAACGCGGCCGTGCGGACGGAACTGGCCACGCGGCTGCGCGCGGACCGGCCGGATGTCGTGCACATCCACAACACGTTCCCGCTGCTGTCGCCCTCGGTGGTCGCCGCCTGTACGGATGCCGGCGTGCCGGCCGTGGCGACGCTGCACAACTACGGCATGGTCTGCCCGCCCGGCACCCTGTACCGCGACGGGCGGGTGTGCACCTCGTGCGTCGGCGGTCAGCCCCTGCCCGCGGTGCGGCACGGGTGCTATCGGGGCTCGCGCGCGGCGACGGTGCCGATGGCCGTGTCGACCGCGCTGAACCGGGCCCGTTGGTGGACCGGGGTTTCGCGGTTCTTCTGCATCTCCGGCGCGCAGCGGGAGTTGCTCGTGTCGGCGGGGATGCCCGCGGAGAGCCTGGTGGTGAAGCACAACTTCGTCGAGGACCCGCCGGTGCGCCGCGAACTGCCGGGTGAGCATGTGCTCTACCTGGGGCGGATGACCGAAGAGAAGGGCGTCCGGCTGCTGATGACGGCCTGGTCCCGCGCGGAGATGGACATCCCGCTGGTGCTGGCGGGGACCGGTCCGCTTTCGGACGAGGTGTCGGACTGGGCCGCGGGGCGGCGCGACGTGCACTACCTGGGCCTGCGCACGAAGGCCGAATGCCAGGCCCTGCTGGCGCGGGCCTCGGCCGTGGTCGTTCCTTCGGTGTGGCTTGAGGCCTTCGGCCTGGTCGTCGTGGAGGCGATGGCCGCCGGGGTGCCCGCCGTCGCGCCCGCGCACGGCGCCTTCCCCGAACTCATCGAGCCCGAGGCGACTGGCCTGTTGCACGCCCCGGGCGACGCCTCGTCGCTGGCCGCCGCATTGCGCCGGATCGTCGCCCCGGCCTGGAACCGCGAGCTGGGCGAGACGGCACGGGTGCGGTATGAGAAGGACTTCACCCCGTCCGTGGGGCTGGACCGCCTGATCGCAGGCTACGAGGCGGCGATCGGCTGAACTCACTGGTGGACTTGGGGAAGACACGGCCCACAGCAGGCCGCTTGACACAGGGCGCTCACACCAGTTCGACGCGGCAGAAGGCGGTCGCCGCGCGGGCGAGGCGTTTGTCCGAAGTGGTCAGCGTGAGATCTCGCGCCTCCGCGAGAGCGACATAGGCCGCGTCGTAGCCGCCGATGGCTTGCCGTAGCTGCCACATCCGCGGCAACAACCCGTCCAGCGGGACATGCTCGATGCCAAGCCGCGGCAACCGGCCGACGGCACGGGCGGCCAGCGCCTGCTTGATCTTGCCGCCCAACGTCAGCCCCCGGAGCACCGAGAACACCTCGGCCTTCCAATGCTCCGGCGCCGCCCACTCCGGATCCCGGCTCAGGACCGCGCGGGCATTGTGGCCACGCTCGTCGACGTAGACCATCATGCTGGCGAGGACCGAAGCGTCGACGACGATCATGCTCCGCCGGTGCGCTCGGCTCGTGCCCCGGCCAGGATTTCGGCCGCGTCCGGCGCGTCACTTTCCGCACCTCCGCCGGCCGACAGGTCGCCCTCGATCTCGACGACGATCTCCTTGTTCCAGGCGAAGTCCGCCTGGCGTTTGAGCACCCCCAGCAGAAAGGCCTGCAGCGACTGCCCGCGCGCACGAGCTTCCCGAGCCAGGGCTGCCTTCACGTCATCGGGGACGTCCCGAACGGTGAGCACTGCGTTCATGACTTCATTTTGCAGTCATCCTGACTTCATAGTCAAGTCTTCGTGTACGGTGAAACGATGCATCGCCCCCGCGCGACACGACGGGTGTGGTCGAAAAGCCCGCGCCGCCGGCGCTGCCCCGGTCGCTACGCCTGCCGCTCGGCGTGGCCGCGATGGTCGCCGCGCTGGTCGTGCTCGCGCAAGGCCTGTTGTACGCGGGCGAAAGCAGCGGCGAGTTCGTCGCGCCGTGGGACGGGCTGGAGCAGCCGCTGTACGGGATCGCGCTCGTCATCGACTTCCTCGGCGAGCCCCTCGGGGCCGTACTGCTGGTGGCCGCGCTCACCGGCGGATGCTGGCTCGCCGGGCGGCGAAGGTCGGCGGTGCTCGTCCTCGCCGGGACAGGGGTGACGGTCGGCGCCACGGCGCTGCTCAAACCCATCGTCGGCCGCACGATCCACGGCGGGTACCTGTCGTTCCCCAGCGGTCACACCGCGTTCGCGACCACGCTCGCGCTGATCGTCGCCATGGCCGCCGCCGACCGGCTGCGGCTCGGCGGCGCCGCGGGCACGGTGCTCGTCCTGAGCGTCGCGCTTCTGGCCGGGGCCGTGATGGGGTGGACCGAGGTCGCCCTCAGCGCCCACTACCCGACCGACGCCCTCGGCGGCTTCTGCACCGCGCTGGCCGCGGTCCCGCCGACGTCCTGGGCGGTGGACAGGTTCTTCCCCGCCAGGAGGTAAAAAGGAGCGGGTGCGCTACCCGTTCACGCGTACTGGCGGAAAACCGGCTTCACCGGGCGGCCGTCCAGCCAGGCCGACCGGTCACCGGCGTCGAGCGCCTTGCGGTACACGACGCACGCGTTCGCCACCACGTCGATCGTGCGGTCGATGTCCTCATCGGACAGTGCGCTGCTGACGACGAACGACGGCCCGAGCACGCCGCCCGCGATCAGCTGCCGCAGGAACAGCGTCCGGTAAGGCTGCGACGGGCGCAGGTTCTCGTCCAGGGTCACGAAGACCAGGTTGCTCGCCCGGCCGCGCACGAGTAGGTGCTCCCCGACCCCGATGCCCTCGGCCGCCGCGCGCACCCCGTCCGCCAGCCGGTTGCCCAGTGCGTGCAGCCGTGCGGAAATACCTTCCTCGACGTAGGTTTCCATCACGGCCATGGCCGCGGCGAGCGCGTGGGTCTCGGCGCCGTGCGTGGTCGAGAGCAGGAACACACGCTCCCGCGAGTCGCGCAGGCCGCCCTGTTCCATCACGTCGCGCCGCCCGGCCAGTGCCGAGACCGCGAACCCGTTGCCGAGTGCCTTGCCGAACGTGGACAGATCCGGCCGCACCCCGTACAAACCCTGCGCGCCCGCCTCCGACCAGCGGAAACCGGTGATCATCTCGTCGAAGACCAGCAGCGTGCCGTACCGGTGCGCGAGATCGCGCAGACCGGCGAGATACCCCGGCGGAGGGTCGGTGTGCGTCGCCGCCTCGAGGATCACGCACGCGACGTCACGACCGCGCAGGACTTCTTCTGTCGCGGCGAGATTCCCGTACGGGAACTTGACGGTCAGTTCCGAGGTGCGCGGCGGGATTCCCGCGGTCATCGGGGTGGTCCCGATGAACCAGTCGTCCGTGGAGAAGAACGGGTGATCCTGGCATACGGCCACCAGCGTCCGGCCGGTCGCGGCGCGCGCCAGCCGTACCGCTGCCGTCGTGACGTCCGAGCCGTTCTTGGCGAACTTCACCATCTCCGCCGTCGGCACGGTCGCGAGAAACCGTTCCGCCGCTTCGATTTCCCGGTAGCTCGGGCGCACGAAGTTCGCGCCGCGCACCAGTTCCCGCCGCACCGCCTCGATCACCCGCGGATGCGCGTGCCCGAGGCTCACGGACCTGAGCCCCGAGCCGTATTCGATGTACTCGTTCCCGTCGATGTCCCAGACGTGCGCGCCCCTGCCGTGCGAGATGACCGGCGCCATGCCCTCGGGGTACTGGTCGTCACCCTTGGCGTAGGTATGGGCACCACCCGGGATCAGCGAGTGCAGCCGCCGGTTCGCCTCGGCCGAACGTGTCAGCGCGGGCTCCATGAACAATCACCTCGACTTCTCGAACACGGCTGTCAGTGCCGCGAACTGGTGCTTGATCCGCTGCCCTGCCGCCGCGTTGCATTCGGCCAGCGTCGTGCTTATCCCGTCCGACCGGCGTTCCAGCGCGATGAACCGCTCGATCAACTCGTCGACGTCGACGCTCCGTGCGGGCAGGCAGTACTCGCCGAGCCCCATTCCGGCCATCAGTTCCTCGTTCTTCGCCGCGTACCCGACCGAGATCGTGGGTTTGCCCGCCTTCAGCGCGCACAGCACGTTGTGGTACCGGGTCGCCACCACCGAGTCCACGGCGGCCATCTCCCGCATGATCGCGTCCAAAGAGGACGCCGAGGACGCGCTGACCAGCGGCCCGCACTCGGCCAGGATCTCGTCCACCACCGGGCTGTCCACCTGGTCACCGCTGAACAGCCGCACCGGGCGGCCCTGCTCGACCAGCCTGTGCACGAATCCCTTCATACCGTCCACATAGGATCGATAGATCTGCTCGGCGCGCTCGCGCTCGTCGTTCCCGCCGCGGAACGCCATCACGCCTACCCCGACCACGCCGGTACTGTGCCCTGGCGGGGGCGCGGGCAGCGCGAACACGAGATCGGGGTAGACCTCGTCCCGCGAAGTGTCCACACCCATCTCACGCATCGACTCGCGTGAACCCGCATCGCGGTAGGATCGGTAGGCGGCCAGCCGCCCGGCCGACTTCACGATCGTCCGTGTCGCGCGGTGCTCGATCACGTTCGCGCCGACGCTCACCAGCGCGACCTTTGTGCCGAAGAGCCGCCCGGCCAGCGTGAGCAGCAGCAGCGAGTACGGGAAACCCCAGGGTCGCAGGGGAAGCGTCGCTTCGAGCACGCCCATGCCCGGCACGATCACGATGTCCTGCCGGCGGACCCACGCCGCGGTACGCCACACGTCGACGAGCTTTCCCAGCCCCTTCAGGGCGACCGCCCGCACACCCGAAGCGGTCCGGTATTCGCCCGCGTACCAGTTCAGCGCCGTCGCGTCGATGCCGTAGCGCGAGGAAACGATGTCCGGCCCGCCGCAGAAGGCGGTCAGCCGCGCTTCCGGATGCTCGGCACGCAGGAACCGCAGGACGGACTCCAGCGACCCGTCGTTACCGAGATTGCCCGAACCGAGCAACCCGAAAAGCCCGACCCGGATCACGCCACTCTCCCCTCGCGCCCCGGCACCACGGCGTCGATGTCGAATCCCGTGAACTCCACCGGCGGCCGGTCCTCGATGCGCTCGCCCGACCCCGGCCGCGCCCGCGCGGTCAGCCATTCGACCAGGTACCGGTAGCAGTCGCGGCGATCCGCCGGTGACAGCGGCGCTCGCTGGATGGCGCCGGCGAAGCCGAGCACGTACTCCCCGAGCAGCCGCACCATCGGATGCCGGAACCTGTTGGCACGCTTGGGATCGAGGTTCGCGCACCGCTTGCGCATCGTCGGGTTGGCCCGCTCGGCCCGCGTCGGATGGTCCCGCCGGAAGTACAGCAGCTCCGGTACCTGGAAGAACGGCCCCTGGAGGGTGACGGCGGCGACGAACGTGCGATCGGCATGGTGGTAGCTGTTATGCGGTTTGACGCGGCGCAGCACGTCGGACCGGATCACGCCGTAGAAATCGTCCCCGCCGGGTTCCAGCAGCAGGCTGCGGAACCGGGTCGGCGCATGCGGCGAATCGGTCCGGAGCGTGTAGTCGAACGGCTGAGTGACGCGACTGTTCTCGTCGATGATCGCGTTCCAGCTGTGGGCGAGGATCATCTCGGGCCGCTCGTCGAGCGCCTCGACGCACCGCAGCAGCAGGTCGCGGCCGTAGAGATCGTCGTGCGAGGCCCATTTGAACAACTCGCCGCGGGCTTCGTCGAACACGAAGTTGTGATTCGGCGCGGCGCCAATGTTCTGCGGCAGCCGGATATACCGGATGCGCGAGTCCTTGGCCGCGTAGGTGCGGCAGATCTCCTCGGTGCCGTCGGTGGACGCGTTGTCGGAGATGATCAGCTCGAAGTCCTCGAAGCTCTGCCCGAGCAGGGCATCGAGCGACTCCGCCAGATACTCCGCCCCGTTGTAGACGGGGAGGCCCACACTCAACCTCGGGGTCATGACGTCCTCATCTCGTCGGTGGAAAGGGTGTGCTCGCGCATACCGGCGCGTAGCTGTGCCCACCAGATGGCGGAACTTGTGGTGGTGGCGATCGCGACACCCCAGGCGGAGCCGAGCGCCCCGCCGAACACGGCTCCGACGAGCCCTCCGGTCAGATAGAGCACCGATGCGCTGACCTGCACACGGACGCTCCGGCGGGCGAGCCCGAGCGCCCGGAGCCCGGATGCCGCGCCGGTCGAGAAACTGGCCCCCATCACCGAAACCGTGGCCGGCAGGATCAGCGCCTTCGCCATCGGCCACACCGAGCCGAGCAGGTGCACCCCGACGACCTCGGGCAGCGCAAACAGCAGCGCGAGGCCCCAGCAGAGCGCGGCGAGGGCCTGGCCCGTGCCCAGCACGAGGCAGAACAGCGGCAGCCGGCGCGGTGAGCGGCGCAGCACCCGCGCGGCTTCGGCGACCGTCACCAGCGACAGTCCCATGAGGACGGCCTGGAACGGCCCCTCCAGTAACTCCGCCCCGCGTACCGTGCCGACGGCGGCCAGCCCGGCGATCCCGCCGAGCCCGTAGGCCCGCAGTTGCGAAGCGCCGCTGAGGCTGACGTTCTCGACCAGGTACCGCATGCCCAGATCGCGATGGTCCCGCAGCCAGCCGGCGACGCCGGACGGGCGCGGCAGGATGCCGGCCTGGAAGCAGCCGAAGATCGCCGCGACCCCGCCGGAAAGTCCCCATCCCAGCACGAACCCGAGCACACTGCCGTTCTTCGCGGCGAGCAGCATCGCCGGTGCGAGCGCGACGCCCCAGACGACGTCGTTGAGGAACGCCTTGTGTCCCTGCCCCGCGGCGAAGAACGCGAACCGCCATGCGTCCTGCACCATCAGGAACGGCAGCACGAGCCCGAGGCCGACGAACGCGAGCCCGACCTGACCGCCGATCGCGATGCCGGCGAGCACGGACACCACGCCCGTGGCGAGGCCGACCGCGAGCGCCGTCCCGGCAGCGCGTGCGGTGGCTCCCCGCCAGAGATCGGTCGCGACGCCGCTGAAGCGGACCATCAGCGGGTCGGTGCCGAGACCCCGCGAGATGTTGATGACCAGGCCGTAGGTGACCCACGCGAGGCTGAACACCCCGAACGCGGCCGCACCGAGCGAGCGCGCGACGTACAGCCCGACCGCGAAGTTGGTGAGGCTGGACACCGCCTGGTCACCGAGCCCCCAGGTGAGCCGCCCCGCCATGGCGCGCAGCGCCGATCTTCGCCGGTGCTTGCCGCCGCGCGACCGGCCTTCGATAGCCGTCGACATGCCAGACCTTCAGCGTCTCAGCGTGTCGTCGACCCCGGCGCCGTTCTTCAGCCACGCCAGGCGGGTGAAACGCTCGTCGAAGTCTCGCCGGGTCAGCCCGAACTTCTGGTACGCCGCCACGAGTTCGAGCGCGCCCGCCTTCACGGTCCATTCGCAGCCGAATTCGGGAACCGCCTTGCGGAAGCGTGAGAAGTCGACCCGGTACGACCGCGGGTCGGCCCCGGCCTCACCGGTGATCACCAGTCGCGAACCGGGCACCGCCTCAGCCACCTCGCCGGCGATCTCGGCGACCGTCACGTTGTTGCGCTCGGTGCCGATGTTGAACGCCCTGTCGTGCACGGCTTCCCTGGGCGCGACGAGCGCGGCCGCGAACGCGTTCGCGATGTCCCGCGCATGCACCAGGGGCCGCCACGGCGTGCCGTCGGAGAGCACCCGGACCTCCCCGGACAGCACCGCGTGGCCGACGAGGTTGTTCAGCACGATGTCCGCCCGCAGCCGCGGCGAGTACCCGAACGCGGTGGCGTTGCGCAGGTAGACCGGCGTGAAATCGTCGTCGGCGAGCCGGTGTACGTCCTCTTCTACCCGGACCTTCGACTCCGCATACGGCGTGACCGGGCGCAGCGGCGCGTCCTCGCCGACCAGTTCGTCACCACCGGAAGCGCCGTAGACCGAGCAGGTCGAGGCGTAGAGAAAGCGCTTCACCCCGGCGTCGCGGGCCAGCCGGGCGAGCCGGACGGCGGCCCGGTGGTTGATGTCGTAGGTCAGTTCCGGCGCGAGCCCGCCGAGCGGGTCGTTCGACAGCGCGGCCAGATGGATCACCGCGTCGGCCCCGGCGACGTGCTCGAGCGTGATGTCGCGCAGGTCGATCTCGTGGCCCGGCGGGGTTTCCGGGCGCGGTCCGAGCAGGCAGTCCGCGAACAGCCCGGAGTCGAGACCGATCACCTCGTGCCCGGCCCCGGCCAGCACCGGCGCCATCACCGTACCCAGATATCCCTTGTGCCCCGTGAGCAGCACACGCATCGGGGACCCTCCAGTCACGCGGATCTCGCCGCGGCTCGGTCGTTCTCCCACAACGCCCACGGCCGGTCGCCGCGCGCGTAGCCCTCGTCCAGCGCGAAGCGTTCCTTCACGGTGTCGGTGGGCTTCCAGAACCCTCGGTACGGATACGCCAGCAGGCGGCCGCGTTTGGCCAGTTCGCCACAGCCGTCGGCCACCAGATCCCCGTTCGGCGGAATATGGTCGAAGACCTCCTGGCGCAGCGCGAAATACCCGCCGTTCTCCCACAGCGGCATCTCGCTGACCGCGGTGATCGAACCGACCAGCCCGCCCTCATCCATTTCGACGCAGTGGAACGAGGACTGCGGCGGCACGACCATCATCGACGCGCCCGCGTCGGTGCGCTCGAACCGATCGACGATTTCCGGCAGCGGCGCGTCGGTGAGCACGTCGGCGTAGTTGGCCAGGAACATCTCGTCACCGTCGAGGTAGTCCCGCACGCGCCGCAGCCGCTCGCCGATCGGCGACTCGATCCCGGTGTGCACGAACGAAATCGACCAGTCCGAGATATCCGTCGAGAGCAGCTCGGCCTTGCCGCCCCGCAACACGAAGTCGTTGGAGGTCGTCTCCTCGTACTTGAGGAAGAAGTCCTTGATGTGGTGGGCGCCGTAGCCGAGGCACAGGATGAAATCGGTGTGCCCGAAGTGCGCGTAGTAGCGCATCACATGCCAGATCAGCGGCCTCGGCCCGACCATGGCCATCGGCTTCGGCACGTCGGACGGGCTACCGCTGCGCATCCGCATGCCGTATCCCCCGCAGAACAGAACGACCTTCACGACGCCTTCCCCTCGACGATCTCCAGACGCGGTACGGGAAACACCAGCTTCCCGCCCCATTGGTCGACATAGGACAGTTGCTCGGTCAGCTCCGCCCGGAGATTCCAGGGCAGCACGAGCACGTAGTCGGGCCGGTCGGCGGCGATCCGCTCCGGCGGCAGCACCGGGATCCGCGTGCCGGGCGTGAACCGGCCGTGCTTGTACGGGTTGCGGTCGACCGTATAGGCGAGCAGATCCGGCCGGATGCCGCAGTGGTTGAGCAGCGTGTTGCCCTTGCCAGGGGCGCCGTAGCCGACGACGGTCTTACCCTCCTCGGCCGCTGCCACCAGGAACTTCAGCAGGTCATGGCGCACGCGCGTGACCCGCGCGGCGAACTCGGTGTAGCCCGAGAGTTCGTGCAGCCCGGCCGCCTTCTCCGCGGCCAGCACGTCGGCCATCCGCCGCGTCGGTTCGCCCGCGACCTCGGCCGGCCGTGCCCACAGCCGGATCGATCCGCCGTGCGTCGGCAGCAGCTCGACGTCCACAAGGGACAGTCCGCCGCTCGCGAGCGCGCGCCGCGCCGACTCCACCGTGTAGTACTGGAAATGCTCGTGGTAGATGGTGTCGTACTGGTTCTGCTCGATCAGCGTCAGCAGATGCTGTACCTCGATCGAGACCCAGCCGTCGCCGGCGACCATCGCCCGCAGGCCCCTGGTGAAGCCGATGACGTCGGGGATGTGCGCGTACACGTTGTTGGCGACGACGAGGTCCGCCGGGCCGTGCTCGGCGCGAACGGCCTCGCCGGTCTCCGGGTTCAGGAACGCGGTCAGCGTCGGCACTCCCGCCGCACGCGCGGCCTGCCCGACGTTCACCGACGGCTCGACACCGAGACACCTGATCCCCTGTGTCACAACGTGTTTGAGCAGGTACCCGTCGTTGCTGGCGACCTCGACCACGAACGAATCACGGTCGAGCCCGAGCCGGTCGACGGCACCCGCCACGAATCGCCGCGCGTGCTCGACCCACGATTCCGAATAGGACGAAAAATAGGCGTACTCGGTGAACGTTTCTTCCGGTGTGATCAACGGCGGGATCTGCGCCAGCCAGCATCCGGTGCAGACCTGTAAATGCAACGGGTACGTGATCTCCGGCTCGTCCAGCTGGGCGGCGGTGAGGAACCGCTCGCACGGCGGAGTCGCTCCGAGATCGACGACGCTTTCCATGCTCGTCGAACCGCAGAGTCGGCACGTGGTCATCGTCAGTTGGCTCCTAGGCTCGCGAACGCGACGTGCGTATACCCCTGATTCGGGGAGCCCGGGAATGTTGTTACAGCGCGGGAGATCGGATCCCGAAATGAAACCTGACGGCCGCCTTTGCGATGAGGGAAATTATTCGACCGGTCCCGCCGGCATTTCGTTACTTGCGAATCTCCAGCGTGCAGCACTTCGGTCCGCCGCCGGCCTTGCGCAGCTCGGAGATGTCGACGAGGACCGGCTCATAGCCCTGCGCGGCGAGGCGCTCCGCGAGCGCGGTCGCCTCGACGGGCAGCACCACGTTCCGCCCGTCGGACACCCCGTTGAGACCGAAGCATTCCGCGTCCGCGACACCGGCGAGCACGGCGTCCGGGAACAGGCGCGCCAGAACCCGTTGCGAGCCGGCGGAAAAGGCTTGCGGGTAGTACGCGATCCGCGCGGGCGCGGACTCGGTCTCCTCGCTCAGCACGAACAGCGCGGTGTCGAGGTGGTAGTACCGCGGATCCACCAGCCGGAGTGACAGCACAGGCACGCCGAGGATCTCCTGCGCCTCGGCATGCGCCTCCGGATCGGTCCTGAACCCGGTACCCGCCAGGAGGATCCGGCCGGTCCAGGCGAAGTCGCCCTCGGCCTCGTTGATCCGCGACGGCATGATCACGTCGCGGTAGCCGTGTTCGACGAACCAGCGCCGGAAATGCTCGGCCTCGCCCGCGCGCTCGCGCGCCCGGAACCGGGAGCCGAGCACGCGCCCGCCGATCACGGTGCCGGAGTTCGCCGCGAAGACCATGTCGGGCAGGCCGGGCCGCGGCTCGATCTCCTCGACGGTGTGGCCGAGGCGGCGGTAAATGTCGCGCAACCCGGTCCACTGAGCCAGCGCGCGGGCGACATCGACCGGCTGCGACGGATCCATCCAGGGGTTGATCGCGTAGTCGACGGCGAAGTAGCGCGGCGGGCACATGAGATAGCGGCGGGTCAGCGGCACCCGTATGGTCATGATTCAACGTTATGGCTCGATTCAGCATCGATCAATCGCAGCTTCTTGCGCTCGTACCTGCTAAACATTGCGTGTGAACCCGTTGGATCAGCGAATCGTTTCTTGCCTGGTGGCCAATGCGCGGTCCAGCTACGCCGAGATCGGCAAGGTGGTCGGCCTGTCCGCGCCGGCGGTGAAACGGCGGGTCGACCGCTTGCTCGGCAACGGGGTCCTGCGCGGCTTCACCGCGGTCGTCGATCCGGAGGCGCTCGGCTGGGGCACGGAAGCGTTCGTCGAGGTGCACTGCCGCGGCAACGTTTCGCCGGCACGCATCCGCAGCCGGCTCGAACCGCTGCCGGAGGTCGTCGCCGCGTACACCGTGACCGGTGCGGCGGACGCGATCGTGCACCTGCGCGCGGCGGACATCCACCAACTCGAGACGGCACTCGAACGGCTTCGCGGGCTGGAGATCGTCGACCGGACCGTGTCCACCGTCGTCCTGTCGAGGCTCCTGGAGCGCCCGCCGGTGCCGGAAAGCTGACCTTGCTCCCATCCGTCCCATGATGTGGACCTTCAATGGTACTTACGCAGAGTGACCTGACACCTGACTGGAAATCGCCACCCCAGCGCTGGTGCGCCAGGCCGCCCGGCTCTCGCGACAACCCGCGCCACGCGGCTGACCTTGCCTCTTACCGCGCGCTCCGGTTGGGTGAACACTGAACTCGACCCCAGGTGAGGTCGCTGGCATCGCCCCGATTCCGCGGCCGCCTGACCGCCGCCCTGGCCACGATCAACAGCAGAAAGTGACTATTACCCTCAGTAGCAGGTAAGGCGAGTCACACCCCGAGACGGCCACCAAAAACGCAAAGTAAGGTAGAGGTATCGGTGGCCAGTGCGCCCGGCGAAGGACGTCGCGGACACGGCGAGTCGGGAGAGAGGGATTCCCTGACCTATGAGCACGAGTGCCAATGGCAGTGGCGCGTTGTCGGCGACCCGGCAGACCGAGATCTCCAAGCTGGACCGGGTGGTCATCCGGTTCGCGGGCGACTCCGGTGACGGAATGCAGTTGACCGGCGACAGGTTCACCTCGGAGGCGGCGGCGTTCGGGAACGACCTGGCCACGCTGCCGAACTTCCCGGCGGAGATCCGCGCGCCACAGGGCACGATCCCCGGTGTCTCGTCGTTCCAGGTGCACTTCGCCGACTACGACATCCTGACTCCTGGTGACCGCCCGGATGTGCTGGTGGTGATGAACCCGGCCGCGCTCAAGGCGAACCTGGCCGATCTGCCGTCCGGCGGCACGCTGATCATCAACACCGACGAGTTCTCCAAGCGGAACCTGACCAAGGTCGGCTACGACGCGAGCCCGCTCGAGGACGAGTCCCTGTCGGGGTATGTCGTGCACCGGGTGGCCATGTCGACGCTGACGCAGGGTGCGCTCGCGGATACCGGCCTTGGCAAGAAGGACGCCGAACGCTGCAAGAACATGTTCGCGCTCGGGCTGCTGTCGTGGATGTACCACCGGCCCACCCAGGGCACGGAATCGTTCCTGCGCGTGAAGTTCGCGAAGAAGCCGGAGATCGCCGAGGCGAACATCCTGGCCTTCCGCGCGGGCTGGAACTACGGCGAGACCACGGAATCCTTCGCCGCCACCTTCGAGGTGCCGCCCGCCAAGCTTCCGGCCGGCACGTACCGGCAGATCACCGGGAACACCGCGCTCGCCTACGGCATCGTCGCGGCGGGCCAGCAGGCCGGGCTGCCGGTGCTGCTCGGCACATACCCGATCACCCCGGCCTCGGACATCCTGCACGAGTTGTCCAAACACAAGAACTTCGGCGTGCTCACCTTCCAGGCCGAGGATGAGATCGCCGGGGTCGGCGCCGCGCTCGGCGCGTCCTACGGCGGCGCGCTGGGGGTCACCTCCACCTCCGGGCCGGGGATCGCGCTGAAATCCGAGACGATCGGGCTCGGCGTGATGCTCGAACTGCCGCTGATCGTGATCGACGTGCAGCGCGGCGGCCCCTCGACCGGCCTGCCGACGAAGACCGAGCAGGCGGACCTGCTGCAGGCGATGTTCGGGCGTAACAGCGAATCCCCCGTGGCGATCGTCGCGCCGCAGTCCCCGGCCGACTGCTTCGACGCCGCCTTGGAGGCCACCCGCATCGCGCTCACCTACCGCACGCCGGTGCTGATCCTCTCCGACGGCGCGAACGCCAACGGCTCCGAACCGTGGCTGGTCCCGGACGTGTCCGCGTTGCCGGACCTGCGGGTCCAGTTCGCCTCGAAGCCGAACGCGGCGGACGGGTCCGGCGAGTTCTGGCCGTACGTGCGTGACCCGGAAACCCTGGCGCGCGAGTGGGCGATCCCGGGCACCCCCGATCTGCAACATCGCATCGGCGGGCTGGAGAAGGCCGACGGCAAGGGCAACATCTCCTACGACCCGGACAATCACGACCATATGGTCCGGCTGCGGCAACGCAAGATCGACGGGATCAAGGTCCCGGATCTCGTCGTCGAGGATCCCAGCGGCGGTCAGGCCCGCGTGCTGGCGCTGGGCTGGGGCTCCTCCTACGGCCCGATCGGCGCCGCCTGCCGCCGCGTGCGCAACGAGGGAATGCCGATCGCGCAGGCACATCTGCGTCACCTCAACCCGTTCCCGCCCAACCTCGGGGCGGTCCTGGCCGCCTACGACAAGGTCGTGGTGCCCGAGATGAACCTCGGGCAACTAGCCCTGCTGCTGCGTGCGAAGTACCTCGTCGACGTCCACTCCTATACGAAGGTCGCCGGCCTGCCGTTCAAGGCCGAGGAACTCCAGCACGTCTTCACCGACATCATCAAAGGAGCGCTGACCCGATGACCGCCACGGATCTCGGTCTCCCCCAGCTCAGTGGTCTGGACCTCGTCCCGGCCACCGGGGAGACCCAGAAGGCGAAGGACTACAAGTCCGATCAGGAAGTGCGCTGGTGTCCCGGCTGCGGCGACTACGTCGTGCTCAACACGGTGCAGTCCTTCCTGCCCAAACTGGGCTTGAAGCGCGAGAACATCGTCTTCGTCTCCGGCATCGGCTGCTCGTCGCGGTTCCCCTACTACCTCAACACCTACGGGATGCACTCGATCCACGGCCGTGCCCCCGCGATCGCCACCGGCCTGGCCACCACCCGGCCGGATCTGAGCGTGTGGGTCGTGACCGGTGACGGTGACGCGCTGTCCATCGGCGGTAACCACCTCATCCACGCGCTGCGCCGCAACGTGAACCTCAAGATCCTGCTGTTCAACAACCGGATCTACGGGCTCACCAAGGGCCAGTACTCGCCCACCAGCGAGCCCGGCAAGGTCACCAAGTCCACGCCGATGGGTTCGGTGGACACCCCGTTCAACCCCATCTCGCTCGCTCTGGGCGCCGAAGCCACCTTCGTCGCCCGCGCGCTGGACTCCGACAAGGCCGGGCTCACCGAGGTCCTGACCGCGGCAGCGCAGCACCGCGGCTCCGCGGTCGTGGAGATCTACCAGAACTGCCCGATCTTCAACGACGGCGCCTTCGACGTGCTCAAGGACGCCGACGAAGCCGCCGAGCGGCTCATCCCGCTTCGTGCGGGCGAGCCGATCCGCTTCGGCCCCGAAGGCGAGTACGGCGTCACCACCACCGGCTGGGGCGGTTTCGAGATCGGCAAGGTCTCCGAAATCGGCGAGGACAACCTGGTCGTCCACGATCCGACGATCACCGACACGGCCTACGCCTTCGCGTTGAGCCGCCTCGGCGACCAGAACCTCAACCACACCCCGACCGGCGTCTTCCGCCAGATCACCCGCCCGACCTACGACGACCTCGCCCGCACACAGGTCGAGGACGCCCGGTCGGCCAAGCCCGCGAACCTGCAGGCCCTGCTGACCGGCAAGGACGCCTGGACGGTCGCCTGACTCAGGACAGCGGCCGGAAGCCCACCCGCTCGGCGTCGGCGATCGAGCGGAACCAGACCTCGGCGATCATCCGGCCGAACTGGGTGGAATCCTCGGTGCAGTAACGCAGTGCGGTCACACTCGCTTTGACGGTGTAGTCGTCCGACGGGCGCCCGCCGCCGGGCCGCGGCATCGCCGAACCGGGGCCGAACGGCCCGGGCGGGATGGCGCCGCCCGGCGTGTGCATACGCGCGGGCGGCGGAGTGGGCGCGGGTTCGGGAGCGGCGTGCGCGCCTTCGGAATTCGGGCGAACGGCGGGTTCGAACAGCGAACCGCTGTGCCCCCCTTCGTCCGAAACCGGCTCCCGGCGCTCGATCGACCGCATCGAAGGTTGCGGGGGCTCGAAACTGCTGGGCGGGGTGGCACGCGGCTGGCGCTTGGGCAGGATCGCGGTCGACTCAGCAGCCTTCTCCGCGTCCACGGCCGACTCGGGCTCGCCGCCGCCGAACGCGTACGCGGGCGGCTCCTTATCGACCGCGGCGTGCGAGCCGTAGCTCTGCTCCGGCTCGGCATCGGGATCGAACAGCGACGCGTGTTTGGGCTCCGGTTCCGACACGAACAGGGCGCCACGGCGCTCGGCGTCGGTCTCGGCGCCGAACAGCGAGCCGGGCTCCGGCTCCGCCTGGAACGACCTGAAGATCGACGTCTTCTCGGCTTCCGGCTCGTCTACGGGCTCGGGCTCGGGCTCGGGCTCCCACTCGCCCGCGCTGCCGCTCTCCTGCCAACTCGGCTCCGGCTCGGGCTCGGGCTCGGAGGTGACGGGCTGTACATATTCGGTGACCGGAGCAGGCTCCGGTTCGGGGGCGCGGGGCACCGGCTCGGGTTCGAGGGCGCGCGCCGCCGCGGCGTTCATGGACTGACGTTCCGACGCGGCGGCCTGCGCCGCCTGGAGCCGCCGCTCGAGAGCACGGCTTCTGGCCTGGGCCGGCCGGACGAGCAGCACCCAGGTCAGCAGTACGCCGACCAGAAAGGCCGCGATACTCCACAGCCACACCTGCCCGAAGATGGACATCCGAGCTGTCCTTTCGTTTCCACCGCACCACTTACCACTGTCAGTGACAGGAGAGCGGCGCGGTCATGACGCGGCGGAGTCAGATCAGCGGGTCCGGGCGACCAGGTAGTCCGCGACCGACTCGCACGCGTCGCGCGCGGCCGAAGCGGGCAACGCGGACAACTCCACCCTCGCCCGACGAGCGTAGTCCGACAGTGTGTCCATGGCGCGGCCCAGGCCGGTCGAGGCACGGAGGAGGTCCAGGGCCTCTTCGACCAGCTCGTCCTCGGCGATCGGCCCGGTCAAGAGCTCCCGCAGCCTGGGGTCGGTCTCCGGATCGCCGAGCGCGAACAGCATGGGCAGCGTGCGCACGCCCTCCCGCAGATCCGTGCCCGGCGTCTTGCCGGACTCGTGCGAGGGCGACGCGATGTCGATGATGTCGTCGGAGATCTGGAACGCGGTGCCGATGATGTCGCCGAACCGGGTCAGCGCCTCGACGTGCTCGGGCTCCGCGCCCGACACCATCCCCCCGAACCGGCCCGACGTCGCGATGAGAGAACCGGTCTTCTGCGCGACCACACTCAGGTAGTGCTCGACCGGATCCTCGTCGGCGGCCGGCCCGACGGTCTCCCGCATCTGGCCCGTGACCAGTTCGCCGAAGGTCTCGGCGATGATCCGTGCCGCGTCGGTGCCGAGGTAGGAGACGAGGCGGGAGGCGTGCGCGAACAGGAAGTCCCCGGTCAGGATCGCGACCGTGTTGTCCCAGCGCGCGTTCACGCTCTCCGCCCCGCGGCGCATCGTGGCCTCGTCCATGACGTCGTCGTGGTACAGCGTGGCCAGGTGCACCAGCTCGACCGCGGCGGCGGCGGTCACGACCCCCTCGTGGTTACCCTTGCCGAACTCGGCCGCGAGCAGCGTGAACATCGGACGAAAACGCTTGCCGCCCGCCTCGACCAGGTGAGACGCGGCCTCGTGTACGGCCTTCACGTCGCTGCGGGCTGTCTCGCGCAAGACGTTCTCGACATCGGCGAGCCCGGCGGCGAGCGTGCGCAGCAGTTGCTCATCGGCGATCCGCAGGCCCACGCTCACGCGCAGATCCTCGATGGTGCCACTCTGAACCGACACGTTCCCCTGCCTTCTCGCACGTCGTCACCGGTCTTCACCAGCGTAATAGCAAGCCAGGACGGCCTGGAGAGCCGCTGGGCAAGGCACCGGGTGACGAACACGACAACCCGGCACCCACCATCGGGCGAGGAACCGGCCAGTGCACCCGGTGCGAGATTAACGTACCGCCTGTGACCAGCAGGAACAGGCAGAACACCATCGTCGCGGCGATCATGCTCGGCATGCTGCTGGCCGCGCTCGACCAGACCATCGTCTCGACCGCGCTTCCGACGATCGTCGCCGATCTCGGCGGAGCGAACCACCTGTCCTGGGTCGTGACGGCGTACCTGCTCGCCGAGACGATCATGACCGCGCTGATCGGGAAGTTCGGTGACCTGTTCGGCCGCAAGAAGGCGTTCCTGGCGAGCGTCGTGCTGTTCCTGATCGGGTCGTTCTTCTCCGGCTGGGCCGGCTCGATGGCCTGCCTGATCGCGTTCCGCGCCGTGCAGGGGCTCGGCGCCGGTGGGCTGATGGTCACGTCCTCGGCGGTGATCGCCGACGTCGTGCCGTTGCGTGAACGCGGCAAGTACCAGGGCGCGATCGGGGCGATGTTCGGGGTCGCGACGGTCGTCGGGCCGTTGCTCGGCGGGTTGTTCGTCGACCAGCTGAGCTGGCGGTGGGCGTTCTACGTGAACATCCCGCTGGGCGTGGTCGTCGTGCTCGTCGCGATCGCCGCGCTGCCGTCGGTCAAGAGCGATGCGCGGCCACGGATCGACTACCTGGGCATCCTGCTCATCGCGCTCGCGTCCACCGGGCTGACGCTGGTCACGAGCTGGGGCGGCACCGAGTACCCGTGGGGTTCGCCGACGATCATCGGGATGGCGACCGGTTCGATCGTGCTGCTGGTGCTGTTCGTGCTGGTCGAGCGGCGCGCCGAAGAGCCGATGCTGCCGATGCGGCTGTTCGCGGACCGGGTGTTCACGGTGGCGAGCGTGCTGAGTTTCGTGGTGGGCTTCGCGATGCTCGGCGGGATCACCTACCTGCCCACGTATCTGCAGCGGGTGCAGGGCGCGAGCGCGACCGAATCGGGGCTGCGCATGCTGCCGCTCGTGGTCGGCCTGATGGCGACGGCGCTGATCAGCGGCAACGTGATCAGCCGCACCGGGCGGTACAAGATCTTCCCGGTGGTGGGGTCGCTGATCATGGCACTCGGCCTGTTCCTGCTGTCCACTTTGGATGCGAACACCGGTTTCCCGGCCACCTCCGGGTTCATGGTCGTGCTCGGACTCGGGCTGGGTTGTTGTATGCAGGTGCCGACCATCGTCGTGCAGAACACGAGCGCCTACGAGGATCTCGGGGTCGCCACGTCGGGTGTGAGCTTCCTGCGCACGCTGGGAAGTTCCTTCGGGGTGGCCGTCTTCGGCACGATCTTCGCGAACAGACTGCCCGCGGTGCCGACTGTGCCGTCCTATGTGGACGCTATTCAGACGATGTTCCTGATCGCCGCACCGATCGGGATCCTCTCGTTCGTGGTCGCGCTGTTCCTTCGCGAGGTCCCCCTTCGCGATGCGACGAAGGCCATGGCTTCGAGCAGCAGCGGATTCTCGGAGCCGGGCTCAGGCGATTCCCGTCGGGAGCTGGAAAAAGTGGTGGCAAGCATATGGCGGCAGCGCAAGGGCGACCCGGGACCCGCGATCCTCGCTCGCTCCGGAGTGCCGCTGACGTACGCGCAGGGCTGGCTGCTCGTGCAGGTCTATCGGAACAGCGTCGATGACGGGGACGCGACCCTGCACGAGCTTGCGGCACAGACGTCGGTTCCGGCCGGCATTTTCGAGCCCACCGCCTCGGACCTGGTCGATGGCGGCTACCTCACCGAAGCCGATGGCCACTACCGTTTCACCGGCCTCGGGACGGATACCTTCACGCGCCTGATCGGTGCCTGGCGCGTGTGGCTGCTGGATTCCCTGGCCGACTGGGAGGAATCGAAGGACCGGGATTTCACCGCGTGCGTGGACGAAATCGCGGCCGAACTGATCAGCAACAGCCAGGCTCTCTCCACGGGCCGCCACGCGGGCGACGCCACCGCGCTCACTCACTGAGTCCGAGGGCGAAGCATCAGCTGGCTTCTGCCCAGGGGCTCTCGCCGGGGATGCGCGAGGGCGCTCGGCTTCTGGTCGCTGTTTGAGGTCTCGGTGGCCCGAGGGTGTGGGCGAGATTGCGGATGGGTCTTCGGTCAGGATCCATCCGGGTTGGTGGCAGGACCTCGGCGAGCCCGCCGGTGAGCCGGATTTCCCACTCGGTGGTATGGATGATCTTGTGGTGGGCGGCGCATAGCAGCGCCATGTTGCTGATATCTGTTGCGCCACCCGCTGACCAGTGGCGGAGGTGGTGCGCGACACACCAGCGGGGCCCGCGGCTGCAGCCGGGAAACACGCACCCCGAATCTCGATGTGCCAGGACTCGTCGCTGCGCACGGGAGGCCAGTCGTTGGGTGCGGCCGAGATAGAGCGGTTCCCCGCGGGCGGAGAACATCGCGGGCAGGATCGCCACCTCGCACGCCAGCCGCCGGAGATCGTCGGGGGCGTGGCAGCCTGGCACGTCCAGCAGCGCGTTGCGGAGTTGGTCACGGACGTCATCGAGAGTGACGGTGACCATCATCAGGGCTCGCTCCCCGCCTTGCACCGACAGATCATCCACCCGCGCCGCGAGCGCGATGATCTCTGCCAGCGCATCCCCGCGGCGTTCGGCGGTGTCGCGCTCATCGGGGCTACCATCCGGATTCGGGCATGGTTTGGCCAGCGGACCGAACAACCCGTCGAGTGTCGCCGCCGTCTCGGGATCAAGGTGCCCGCAGAACCGTAGCCAGCCCTGCTTGTCATAGCGGTATTCGAAGCGGTTGCACGTGCCGCGGTCGGCCGCGGGTTCCGGGGGCTGTGTCTCGCGCCAGTAGGCCAGGATGCGGGTGGACAGCCGCCGCAACTGGTCAGGCCGTAGCTGACGTGCGGCCGTCACCATGGTGTCTTGAGCCGACGCGCGGGCCTGTGCGGTTTCCGAGTCCGGGCATTCGGCGAAGGTTCCGTGAATCACGTCGTAGTGTTCACGTGAGATCTCTCCCGCCCGCAGCGCGGCGGCCGCCAGCCCAAGTTCGGCGTCGTGCCGCTCACCGAGCGGGGTCGTGGTAGGTGTCGCGGACTCCGCATGGGATACCACTGTTTTCGCCTCGCGCCGCGACAACCGCAACTCAATACTCAGCCAGCTCGCGGTGTCACGATAACCGAAACCGGCCGCGATGTTCCGGTCGTCAAAGACACCCACGGCATCCAGCATCTCGGCATACGCCCGATGCACCGCCGCCGTTCGCGCACGCACGACGGCAGCCACGTCCTGCTCGGAAAGCTGCCACAACGCGGGTTCGTCGATCACATACTCAACCTACCGAAATTCGTGTGCACGTTCGAGCCCGGGAAGGAATGGACGGAACATTCGTGCATTTCGAGCCCGCGGCCCGAGGTTATCCACATCGCCCCCAGTTATCCACAGAATTCGATTCCATTCCCCACGACCCTCCCATCGCAGGCATGATCGAGCTGTGCCCACCACGCTTCCGAGAACGAAGGGACAGCACGATGACCAAGCAGACCACACTGGGAGACAGCGCGCAGAACCGTCTCGCCCACCTCGGAGTCGACGACGGACGACACGCCGCGACGGCGCGTCATCTCGCTGAATCGTTCGTGCACAAGGAATGCCGCTGTGACGAGCTGCCGATGCATCGGCACTCCTGCTCGTACGACGACGTCATCAGCCTCCTCAGTGCGTCCGCGCCCGAGCCCGGCGGTCCCTGATCCCCTTACCGCCCATGCCAACGGGCCCATACTGCGGCACCGGAATGGACACACGTCGGCATCGCGGTTCAGAAGGCGAACGTACCCGAGCCTGCCCAGCCGAGCGCGAACGAAGGCACCACGCCGAGCAGCAGCGTGATGAGCACGCCCAGCGTGATCGCGGCCGTCGTGAACGCGCCCGGCACGCTCACCGTCGGACCGTCGGCGGCCGGCTGCGAGAAGTACATCAGCACGACCACCCGCAGGTAGAAGAACGCCGCCACGGCGCTGAACACCAGCGCGATCACGACCAGTGGAGCCATCCCGTCCCGCAGCGCGGCCGAGAACACGACGAACTTCCCGACGAATCCGCTGGTCAACGGGATCCCGGCCAGAGCGAGCAAGAGGAACGTGAACACGCCGGCCAGCATCGGCGAACGTTTCGCCAGGCCCGCCCAGGCCGAAAGGTGCGTCGCCTCACCGGACGAGTCACGGACCAGCGAGACCACACCGAACGCGGCGAGCGTGGTGAACCCGTAAGCGAGGAGGTAGAACAAGGTTCCTGAAAGGCCCTGCTCGGTCATCGCGATCGTGCCCACGAGCAGGAAACCGGCATGCGCGATCGACGAGTAGGCGATCATGCGTTTCACGTCGGTCTGGGTGAGGCCGAGGATCGCGCCGATCGCCATCGAGACGATCGCGACCCCCCAGAGCACCCCGCGCCATTCCCAGCTCGTCGACTCGAACCCGACGGTGAGCACGCGCAGGATCCCGCCGAACGCGGCGACCTTCGTGCACGCCGCCATGAACGCGGTCACCGGAGTCGGCGCGCCCTGGTAGACGTCCGGCGTCCAGGTGTGGAACGGCCCGACCGAGCCCTTGAACAGCAGGCCTACCACGAGCAAGCCCATCCCGGCGAACAACAGGGTGTCCGACCGGTCGGAGCCGGCGGCGGCGTTCGCGATGTCGGCCAGCTTGACCGAGTTCGCGTAGCCATACAGCAGCGCGAGCCCGTAGAGAAAGAACGCCGAGGAGAACGCACCCAGCAGGAAGTACTTGACAGCCGATTCCTGGGAAAGGAGGCGACGACGACGAGCGAGGCCACACATGAGGTACAGCGGCAGGCTCAGCACCTCGAGCGCGATGAACATGGTCAGCAGATCGTTCGCCGCGCAGAAGGTCATCATGCCGGCGAGGGCGAACAGCGTCAGCGGGAAGACCTCGGTCTGCATCCCCGTCGATCCCACCTGGGCACGGTCCTGGAACGTGCCCGGACGGATCGACGCCTGCGCCACGAAGGCACCGCCCGGTTCAACCGAACGGTCGGCGATGAGCAGCACCGCGCCGAGCGCCAGTGCGAGCAGGGTGCCCCACAGGAACAGGGCAGGCTTGTCGACGGAGATCACACCCGCCAGCGTGGTCAGGCCCGCCTTGGGCGAGCCGCTGACGTACACCGCCAGCGAGACCCCGGCGGCTACGAGTGCCAGCAAGCTCAGCACGACCTGCCCGGGCCAGCGCATATGCCGCGGCAGGAACGCCTCGAACAGCACGCTGACGCATCCCGCCGCGAGCACGATCAGCACCGGCAGGATCGCCGCGTACTCGATCTGCGGCGTCGTGATCTGCCCTTGCTGGGCCAGCACCTGGATCACTTTCAGTGCCCTCCTTGCACGGCCGAAAGCGTGGCCTGCACCGACGGTCCCACCGTGTCGAGCACGGGTTTCGGATAGAACCCGAGGCCGATGATCAGCACGACCATGGGCACCAGGAGCGCGAGCTCGCCGGCGCCCAGATCGCGGATGGTCTTCTTCGCGCCGAACTCGGGCGCGATGGCGGTACCCGGTCCGCCGCCCGCGCCCATGAGCGCGTCGCCGCGGACCGGTCCGGTCATCGTGCGCTGGTAGAGCCACAGCACGTAGACCGCGGCGAGCACCATGCCGACCGACGCGAGGATCGCGTAAACCGGCTGGGTTTTGAATGAACCCAACAGCACCAGGAACTCACTGACGAAGGAGTTGGTCCCCGGCAAGGACAAAGTGGACAGACCAGCGATGAGCAGCATGCCACCCAGCAAAGGAGTCACCTTGTACATCCCGCCGTAGTCCGAGATCCGCGTCGACCCGCCACGCGCGATGACCAGGCCGAGTACCACGATCAACATTCCGGTCGCGAGGCTGTGGTTGAGCATGTAGGTCGCCGAGCCGACGGCGGCCTGCTGGGTGAAGGCGAAGATGCCCATCGCGATGAACCCGAAGTGCGCGATGGACACGTAGGCCACGAACCGCTTCATGTCCTGCTGCCCCGCCGCGAGGATCGAGCCGTAGAGCACACCGAGCACGGCCAGAACCAGCACAAGCGGCGCGAGCGTCTTGCTGGCCTCGGGGAACATCGGCAGGCAGTAGCGCAGGAGCCCGAACGTGCCGACCTTGTCCAGCACGCCGACGATCAGCACCGCGACGCCGATCGGTGCCTCGCCGGCCGCGTCCGGGAGCCAGGTGTGGAACGGCACCAGCGGCGCCTTGATCGCGAACGCGAGGAAGAAGCCGAGGAACAGCCAGATCTGCGTGCCGGTCGGCGCGTCACGGACGACCGTGACCAGCGTGGCCCAGTCGAACGTGCCCTTGCCCAGCTTGTCGGCGGCGATCGAGTACGCGCCGATCGCCGACGCGAGCATGATCAGCCCGCCGAGGAAGGAGTACAGGAAGAACTTGACCGCCGCGTACTGCCGGTTCGCGCCGCCGTAGCCGCCGATGAGGAAGTACATCGGGATCAGCATGATCTCGAACAGCACATAGAACAGGAACACATCGGTCGCCGCGAACACCGCGATCGTCAGCGCCTGCTGCACCAGGATCAGCGCGAGATACCCGCCCGCGCTGCGCCCCTCGGGCAGCTTGTCGGCACGGCCCAGCACACCGATGACGATCGGCACCAGGAACGTGATCACCGCGATCATGATCAGCGCGATGCCGTCGACGCCGAAGGAGATGTGGACGCCGAAGGTCGGGATCCAGTCCATCGACGTCGTCTGCTGCAACCGGTCACCGCTGGGGTGGTAGGTCGCCCACATCGGGATCACGAGCAGGAACTCGACGATCGAGAACGCCAGTGCGACGGCCGTGGCCATACGGTCGTTTCGCCGCAGGCCGGTCAGCACCACCGCGCCGACCAGCGGCAACAGGATCAGCGCCAGTACCCAGGTCATGAGAACCTCACCAACAGCAGGGCCAGGACCAGCACGAACGAACCGGCCAGCATCGAAAGTGCATACGAGCGGACGAACCCGGTCTGCAGGCGCCTGAGCCGTCCGGACCCGCCGCCGAGCGCGGCGGCCAGGCCGTTGACCGCACCGTCCACGCCCCGGCTGTCGAGGTAGACCGAGAAGCGGGTCAGCCACATCCCGGGCGTCGCGACGAGGCCTTCGTTGAGCGCGTTGCCGTACAGGTCCTTGCGCGCCGCACGGACCACGGCGGACACGTTCTGCGGGCGTTCGACCGGAGTCTCACGCCGCCCGACCACGAGCCATGCCACGAGCACACCGAGTGCGGAAAGGAGGATTGTCAGCCACGGGATCAGCGCGTGCGGGATGACGCTGTGCTCCGCTTCGCTCAGTTCGCCGAGCGAAGGGGTGAGCCAGCCGGTGAGCCGGTCGCCGAGCGAGAAGAACGCGCCGGCGCCGATCGAGCCGAGCGCAAGGATGATCATCGGCACGGTCATCACGGCGGGCGCCTCGTGCGGGTGGAACTCCCGGCCGTCGCTGGACTTGAGCTCCTGCCAGCGGGCCTTGCCGAAGAAGGTCATCAGCACCAGCCGCGTCATGTAGAAGGCGGTGAGCGCCGCACCGAGCATGGCGGCAAGGCCGAATGCCCACCCGCGCCAGCCGGCTTCGCCGAACGCCGCCTCGATGATCGGATCCTTGGAGAAGTAACCAGACAGGAAGGGGAACCCGATGATGGCCAGATAACCGAATCCGAACGTGGCGAAGGTGATCGGCATTCGCTTGTACAGCCCGCCGAACTTTCGCATGTCTACCTCGTCGTTCATGGCGTGCATGATCGAACCGGCGCCGAGGAAGAGCCCGGCCTTGAAGAAGCCGTGCGTCAGCAGGTGCATGATGCCTAGCGCGTAGCCGAACGGCCCGAGCCCGACGGCCAGCATCATGTAGCCGATCTGGCTCACCGTCGAATAGGCGAGCACCTTCTTGATGTCGTCGTAGGCGCAACCGATGATCGATCCGATCAGCAACGTGACTGCGCCGACGAGGGTGACGATCAGGCGCCCGGTCTCGGTCTCGTTGAAGATCGGGTTCGACCGGGCCACCAGGTAGACCCCGGCGGTCACCATCGTCGCGGCGTGGATGAGGGCCGACACCGGGGTCGGGCCTTCCATCGCGTCCGGAAGCCATGCCTGCAACGGGAACTGGCCGGACTTGCCGCAGGCCCCGAGCAGCAGCAGGATCGCGATCGCCGTGATCGCGCCCGGCGGGGCGTGGCCGATGTTCGCGAACACCCCGGCGTAGGTGACCGTGCCGAGGTACTTGAACATCAGGAAGATCGCGACCGCCAGGCCGACGTCGCCGACCCGGTTCATCAGGAACGCCTTCTTCGCCGCGGTCGCGGCCGAGGGCCGGTCGGTGTACCACCCGATGAGCAGGTAGGAAGCGAGGCCGACGCCTTCCCACCCGAGGTAGAGGCTGACGAAGTTGTTGCCCAGCACCAGAATCAGCATCGAGGCGACGAACAGGTTCAGGTACCCGAAGAACTTCCGGCGATTCGGATCCTCGGCCATGTAGCCGATCGAGTAGATGTGGATCAGCGAACCGACCCCGGTGATCAGCAGCACGAAGACCAGGGACAGCGCGTCGATCCGGAACCCGATGTCGATCGAGAGGTTGCCGACCGGGAACCACGAATAGATCGTCGTGTCGGTCGGCTTGCCGTCGCTGGCGATGAACAGCACCAGCCCGTACACGAAGGACGCGATGACGGTGGCACAGCCGAGCAGGTGCCCCCAGCGGTCGGTCCGCCTGCCTCCGGCCAGCAGGATCAGCGCGCCCAGTGCTGGGAACGCGACCAGCAGCCACGATGATGCAGTCACTTAGATCCTTTCTGCCGCGCGCAGCGCGTCCGTTGAGGGCGGCGGTGGGCTGGCGGGCGGGGCCTCTCAGTACTTGAGCAGGTTGGTGTCGTCGACCGAGGCCGAGCGCCGGGTCCGGAAGATGGCCATGATGATCGCGAGCCCCACCACGACCTCGGCGGCGGCCACGACCATCACGAAGAACGCCATCACCTGGCCGTCGAGGCTCCCGTTGATACGGGAGAACGTCACCAGCGACAGGTTCACCGCGTTGAGCATCAGTTCGATGCACATGAACACGACGATGGCGTTGCGCCGCACCAGCACGCCGACGGCGCCGATGGAGAACAGCAGGGCGGACAGCAACAGGTAGTAGGTGGGAGTCATTCCTTCTCCTCCGAACCGGTCAGCGCGTGCGCGTCCGGCTGCGGCTCCGTGCCCTCCACCCGCTTCCGCTCGGCCTCGAGCTGAGCGGTCGGGGTGGACTCGATGATCGCCGACAGCGAGTCCTTCGCGACCGTGCCGTCGGGCAGCAGGGCCGGGGTCATGACCGAATGCGAAGTCGCGAAGACACCGGGCCCGGGCTTCGGCGAGATGCGCTCGTACTCGCCGCGGAACCGTGCCTCGACGAGGTCCTTCTGCTTGCGGCGGCCGCGCCTTTCGTTGAACGCCAGCACCATCGCGCCGAGCGCGGCGGTGATCAGCAGGGCCGAGGTCAGCTCGAACGGGAACAGGTAGTCGGTGAAGATCAACCGCCCGAGCCCGGCCGGGGTGCCGTTCGGCGTGGGCGCCGGGCTGACGTTGGACAGCGCGTTGAGCAGCCCGGTGACCAACAGACCGGCGACGCCGACCCCAAGGATGGTGGCCCACAGTCGTTGCCCGCGGAGCACTTCGACCACCGAGTCGGAACTCTCCCGCCCGACGAGCATCAGCACGAACAGGAACAGCATCATGATCGCGCCGGTGTACACGATGATCTGGGTGAAGCCGAGGAACGGCGCCTGCTGGACCAGGTACAGCACACCGAGCGAGAACATCGTCGTCGCCAGGAACAGTGCCGAGTGGACGGCACTGCGGGCGAAGATCAGCCCGAGCGCGCCCAGCAGCGCGACCGGCCCCAGGATCCAGAACGCGACCGCCTCCCCGACGGAGGTGCTCTGATCGACGGCCTGGGCGAGCACCAGTGAACTCGTCGCGCCGGTCATCCGATGACCTCCTCGTGCGCCGTTTCCACCGTCTCGCCCGAGGGGACGCCGCGCCCGCGAGCCAGCTCCGGGCCGTGGATGTAGTAGTCCTGCTCGTCCTCGCCAAGGCGCATCGGATGCGGCGGCTGCTCCATGCCCGGCAGCAGCGGCGCGAGCAGGTCCTGCTTCGTGTAGATCAGCCGCTGCCGGTCGTCGTCGGCGATCTCGTAGAAGTTGATCATCGTCAGGGATCGCGTCGGGCACGCCTCGATGCACAGGCCGCAGCCGATGCAGCGCAGGTAGTTGATCTGGTAGTCCTTGCCGTACCGCTCGCCCGGCGAGTACCGGGCTTCTTCGGTGTTGTCCCCGCCCTCGACGAAGATCGCGTCCGCCGGGCACGCCCACGCGCACAGTTCACAGCCGACGCACTTCTCCAGCCCGTCCGGATGGCGGTTGAGCTGGTGGCGCCCGTGATACCGGGGCGCGGCCGGCGCACCGGCCTCCGGGTACTCCTCCGTCGCCACCTTCTTGAACATCATCCCGAAGGTGACGCCAAAGCCCTTGAGCGGATCAAACAGTCCCATCGGAACTCCCAACTTGCGCGGGTTCTCCGGCTCCGACAGCCTTCCGGCGCCGCTTCTTCGTCCGGTCGGGCACGTCCGGCACCGTCAGGTCCAGCGGCGGCAGCGGGTAACCACCGCCGGTGATCGGCACCCGGTCGTCCTCCGGCGGCCGCTTGTCCGGTACCAGCAGGGCGACCCCGATCGCGACCACCGCCACGATGACCACGCCGATCACGATCTGCCCCGTCGACAGGCCGCCGTTCTGCCGGATCGCGCGGAACGCGACGATCACGATGATCCACACGAGGTTCGCCGGGACCAGCACCTTCCAGCCCAGCCTCATGAACTGGTCGTACCGGAACCGCGGCAACGTGGCGCGCAGCCAGATGAAGCAGAACAGCAGCGCGAACAGCTTGATCCCGAACCAGATCAGCGGCAGCCAGCCCTTGTTCAGGGGCGAGTCGAGCCCGACGAACGGGAACATCCAGCCGCCGAGGAACAGCGTCGTGCAGAACGCCGACACGATCACCATGTTGACGTACTCGGCGAGGAAGAACATCGCGAACTTCATCGACGAGTACTCCGTGTGGAACCCGCCGACCAGCTCGGACTCCGCCTCCGGCAGGTCGAACGGCGCCCGGTTCGTCTCACCGACCATGGAGATCAGGTAGATCACGAAACTCGGGATCGTCAGGTAGAAGTACCAGCCGTGCGTCTGCGCGTTGACGATGTCCCCTGTGGACAGTGAGTGCGCGTACAGCACCACCGCGACGATCGACAGCCCCATCGCGATCTCGTAGGAGATCACCTGTGCCGCCGAGCGCAGCCCGCCGAGCAGCGGGTACGGCGAGCCGGACGACCAGCCCGCGAGCACGATCCCGTACACCCCGACCGACGAGCACGCCAGGACCAGCAGCACCCCGACCGGCAGGTCCACCAGCTGCAGCACCGTCTGGTGGCCGAAGATCGACACCTGCGGCCCGAAGGGGATCGCCGACAGCGCGACCAGCGCCGGGATCACGGCGATCACCGGCGCGAGGAAGTACACCTTGCGGTCGGCCGTGTCCGGGATGATCTGTTCCTTGAACGGCAGCTTCAACGCGTCCGCCAGCGATTGCAGGTAGCCACCCGGCCCGACGCGGTTGGGCCCCGGCCGGTTCTGCATCCGGCCGACCGCCTTGCGCTCCCACACGATCAGGAGGATCGTCATGATCGGCCCGATCAGCAGGATCACCACGGCCTTGATCAGGATCAGCCACCACGGATCGTTCGCCAGCAGCTCCGCCCTGGTCAGCGGTTCCTGCACCATCAACGGGTTCATCGCTCGCCTCCCGCTTCGATGGAAACGACGGTTCCGTGCCCGGCGCCGAGTTTCGCCCGGACCCGGGAGTCACCGGAGTTGGCCGGCAGCCACACGACGCCTTCGGGCAGGTCCGCCACCTCGACGGGCACCGTGATCGCGCCCCGGTCGGTGAACACCGTGACCGTCTCGCCCAGTTCCCGGGCGGCTGCCTCCGAAACCCGCGCCACGACGCGGCGCGCCGTGCCGGCCAGATGCGGCTCCTCGTCCTGCATCGACCCGTTGTCCAGCAACTGCCGCCAGGTCGCCAGCCGGACCCCGGACGCGGCGCCGTTCGCCGAAACCGGCTCGAAAGCCGGGCGCGGGCCGTAGGCCGGGAGCCGGGCGAAGTCGCCGTACGCCGCGGCCGCGGTCTGCGTGAACAGGTCCGCTTCCATTTCGACGGCGAGCGTGTCGAGGACGCGGCAGTCCGGCAGGGCCCCGGTGTTCTCGATCGTGGTGTCGAACGAGCGGCGGCGGCCCTCCCAGTTGACGTAGCTGCCCGCCTTCTCGACATCCGGCGCGATCGGCAGCACCACGTCGGCTCGCTCGGTCACCCCGCTCGGCCGCATCTCGATGCTCACCACGAACTCGGCCTGGTCCAGCGCGCGGCGGGCCAGCTCCGGATCGGGCAGGTCGTCCGGATCGACGCCGCCGATCACGACGCCGCTCAGCGAACCGCCGGCGAGCGCCTCGACGATCGCGCTCGTGTCGCGGCCGGGCTCGGCGGGAAGCGAAGCGCCCCAGGCACTTTCGATCTCCGCGCGAGCCGCCGCGTCGGTGACCGGGCGTCCGCCGGGCAGCAGCGTCGGCACCGCACCCGCCTCGAGCGCACCGCGTTCACCGGCCCGCCGCGGGATCCACGCGACCCGCGCGCCCGTGCGCGCCGCCAGTTCGTGCACCGCGGAGAACAGGCCCGGCACCTCGGCGGCCCGCTCGCCCACGAGGATCACCGCTCCGTCCTGCGCGAGCGCCGCGTCCAGGTCCGGCGCGTGCGACGCGAGCCCGGCGAGCGCCGCCGGTTCGCCGCCGGGGGCGCAGGCGAGCAGCTCGCCGAACGTCTTGCGGACCGAAGGCGTGGTCCACTGTCCAAGGTGGACGATCTTCGCGCCGCGCTTGCGGGCCGCCTTACGCAGCCGCAGGAACACGATCGGCGCCTCGTCCTCGGGCTCGAAGGCGACGCACAGCACCGTCGGCGCGTGCTCCAGCGACGCGAACGTCACCCCCTCCGCCCCGACGACCCGGGCAGCGAGGAACGACAGCTCCTCGTCCGAATGCGCGCGGGCGCGGAAGTCGATGTCGTTGGTGTGCAAGGCGATCCGCGCGAACTTCGCGTACGCGTACGCGTCCTCCAGCGTCAGCCGCCCACCGGCGAGGACGCCGACCCCGCGCGAATCCCGGGCCTTCGCCAGGCCGGCAGCGGCGGCACGCATCGCCTCGGTCCACGAGGACTCGCGAAGCGCACCGGAAGCGTCCCGGACCAGCGGGCGCCGGATCCGGTCCGCGGCCCCCGCGTAGCGGAACGCGAACCGGCCCTTGTCGCACAACCATTCCTCGTTGACGTCCGGGTCGTTGCCGGCGAGCTTGCGCATCACCTGGCCACGCCGGAAGTCCGTCCGCTCGGCGCAGCCCGACGAGCAGTGCTCGCACACGCTCGGCGAGGACACCAGGTCGAACGGCCGGGCGCGGAACCGGTACAGCGCCGAGGTCAGCGCTCCGACCGGGCAGATCTGGATCGTGTTGCCGGAGAAGTACGACTGGAACGGCTGCCCCGACGACGTCCGGGAGGCCATGTCGAGCACATCGGCCGTCTCCGCGGTACCGATCTGCTGGTCGGCGCCGCGCTCGAGCAGCTCGATGAACGGGTCGCCGGCGATCTGCGCGGAGAACCGGGTGCAGCGCTGGCACTGCACGCACCGCTCCCGGTCGAGCAGCACCTGCGTCGAGATCGGCAACGGCTTCGGGAAGGTCCGCTTGGTGTCGTAGAACCTCGACTCGGCGCGGCCGTTGGTCATCGCCTGGTTCTGCAGCGGGCATTCCCCGCCCTTGTCGCAGATCGGGCAGTCCAGCGGGTGGTTGATCAGCAGCAGCTCCATCACGCCGTGCTGCGCCTTGTCCGCGACCGGCGAGGTCACCTGCGTCTTGACGACCATCCCGTCCGCGACCGTCATCGTGCACGAGGCCTGCGGTTTCGGCATCGGCCGCCCGCCCATCTCCACCTCGACGAGGCACTGGCGGCAGGCGCCTGCCGGGTCGAGCAGGGGGTGGTCGCAGAACCGCGGGATCACCGTGCCGAGGCGCTCCGCGGTGCGGATCAGCAGCTCGCCCTTGGGCGCGATGACCTCTTCGCCGTCGATCGTGAGCCGTACGTATCCTTCCGGGACGGCGTCTTCGGGCTTCGGCGCGGTGCCCTTTTCACTCGGCGCCATCGTCATGCCTACGCTCCCACCAGTTCGGGCTTGTTGCTCCGGCACAGGGCCAGGAACTCGTCGCGGAAGTACTTGATACCGCTGACGACCGGGCTGACCGCACCGTCGGCCAGCGCGCAGAACGCCCGGCCGAAGATGTTGTCGCACAGGTCGAGCAGGGTGTCGATGTCCTCCTCGGTGCCCCGGCCGTCGACCATCCGCTCCAGGATCTGGTCCAGCCAGTACGTGCCCTCACGGCACGGCGTGCACTTGCCGCAGGACTCGTGCTTGTAGAACTGGGTCCACTTCATCACGGCCCACGGCACGGACACGGTCTCGTTGAACACCTGGATCGCCGTCGTGCCGAGCATCGAACCGGCCTCGGCGGCGCCCTCGAAGTCCAGCGGCACGTCGAGGTGCTCGGCGGTGAACAGCGGCGTGGACGAACCGCCCGGGGTCCAGAACTTCAGCGGGATCCCGTCCTTCATCCCGCCGCACAGATCGAGCAACTCGCGCAGCGTGGTGCCCAGCGGCGCCTCGTACTGGCCCGGCAGCTCGACATGCCCGGAGATCGAGAAGATCTTCGGGCCCGGCGACTTCTCCCGCCCCATCTTGCGGAACCAGTCGGACCCGGCGTTGACGATGAACGGCACGCTCGCGATGGTCTCGACGTTGTTCACCGTCGTCGGCGCCGCGTATAACCCGGCCGCCGCGGGGAACGGCGGCTTGAGCCGCGGCTGGCCGCGGCGGCCTTCGAGCGAGTCGAGCAGCGCCGTCTCCTCGCCGCAGATGTACGCGCCCGCGCCCGCGTGGATCGTGATGTCCAGGTCGAACCCGGACCCGAGGATGTTCTTGCCGAGATACCCGGCGCGGTAGGCCTCCCGCACGGCCGCGTTGAGCCGCCGGTTGCAGTGCAGCGCCTCGCCGCGCACGTAGATGAAGCAGTGGTGCGAGCGCATCGCGTACGAGGCGATGATGCATCCCTCGATGAGCGAATGCGGATCCGCCATCATCAGCGGGATGTCCTTGCAGGTGCCCGGTTCGCCCTCGTCGGCGTTGACCACCAGGTAGTGCGGCTTGTCCTCGTTCGGCGGCATGAACGACCACTTGAGCCCGGCCGGGAATCCTGCCCCGCCGCGACCGCGCAGGCCCGAGTCCTTGACGAGCTGCACGAGCTGCTCCGGCGTGCCGGCGAGCGCCTTGCGGATCGCCGTGTAGCCCTCGAGCGCCTCGTAGGTCTCCAGGCGCCACGAGTTCGGCGACAGCCACCGCTTGGTCAGTACCGGCGTCAGCGGATCAGTCATTTCTTCTCCACAGCGTCTTGCGGGACACCCGCACCCGGTCGGCTCCATGAGCGCGGGAAAGAGCGATTGTCGCTCATTTCGCCTCCACCTCCGGCAGCGGAACGTCCTCCATCACCGGCGCGGTCCAGCCGCGGTCCGCGGCCATCTTCGCGCCCTGCAGCGTTTCCACTGCCTGCGACGGACCGTCCACTTGGGACCGGAGCGTCTGTTCGTCCTCCGGGAAGAACCCCGCGAGCTGGAGTTCCACACCTTTGAAGTCGGTCAGCGGCGCGCCCCGCGACGGCGCGGGCTTTTCGCCGCTCTGCAGGGCCTTCACCAGTTCGAGTGCCGACTCGGGCGTCTGCTTGTCGTAGTACTCGTAGTTGACCTGGAGCACCGGCGCGAGGTCGCAGGCGGCGAGGCATTCGGCGTGCTCGAGCATGACCGAACCTGGCTCGCCGGGCTCACCGGCGGTCTCCTCGTGACCCACCCCGAGATACTCGCTCAGCTGCTGGTAGATCGCATCCCCGCCGAGCGCCGCGCACAATGTGTTCGTGCAGACGCTCACCAGGTGTTCACCGCACGGCCGCCGCTTGTACATGGTGTAGAACGTGACGACCGCGCTGACCTCGGCCTCGGACAGATCGAGCTGCCGGGCGCAGAAGTCGATGCCCTCCTGGCTCACGTGCCCCTGCACCGACTGCACGAGATGCAGCATCGGCAGCAGCGCCGAGCGCGACTGCGGGTACCGGCCGATCAGGTCCTGCGCCTTCGCGACGGTATCGGCGTCGAACAGCGGCTCTGTACGCTGTGTCATCAGCGGTCCACTCCCCCCATCACGGGGTCGATCGAGGCGACGGCGGCGATCACGTCGGCCACCAGCCCGCCCTCGGACATCGCGGGCATCGACTGCAGGTTCACGAAACTCGGCTCCCGCACGTGCACCCGCATCGGCCTCGTGCCGCCGTCCGACACCACGTGGAAGCCCAGCTCACCGCGCGGCGACTCGACCGGCGCGTACACCTGGCCCGGCGGCACCTTGAACCCCTCGGTCACCAGCTTGAAGTGGTGGATCAGCGATTCCATCGACTGGCCCATGATCTTCTTGACGTGCTCGAGCGAGTTGCCCATCCCGTCGCTGGAGATCGACAGCTGCGCCGGCCACGCGATCTTCTTGTCCTCGACCATCACCGGGCCCGGCTCGTCGAGCCGCTTGAGCACCTGCTTGATGATCCGCAGCGACTGGTGCATCTCCTCGACGCGGCACAGGTACCGCGCCCAGCAGTCCGCTTCGTTCGAGGTGGGCACGTCGAACTCGAACTCGTCGTAGGAGGAGTACGGCTCGACCTTCCGCAGATCCCAGGGCAGGCCGGCCGAGCGCAGCACCGGTCCGGTCACGCCGAGGGCGAGGCACGCGTCCACCGGCAGGTAGCCGACCCCCTTGAGCCGGTTGCGCCAGATCGGCTGACCGGTGAACAGCTTGTCGTACAAGGGAAGCCGCTTGTCCATCACCTTGATGAACTGGCTGATCTTCTCGTGCGCGTCGGCCGGCAGGTCCTGCGCGATGCCGCCCGGCCGGATGAACGCGTGGTTCATCCGCAGGCCGGTCAGGAACTCCAGCAGGTGCAGGACCTCTTCGCGCTCGCGGAAGCCGAGCGTCATCGCCGTGATCGCGCCCAGTTCCATGCCGCCGGTCGCGATGTACACCAGATGTGAGCCGATGCGGTTGATCTCGCACAGCAGCACGCGAATCAGCTGGGCCCGCTTCGGCACCTCGACGCCCAGCAGCTTCTCCACCGCGAGGCAGTAGCCCAGCTCGTTGAACAGCGGGGACAGGTAGTCCATGCGGGTCACGAACGTGACGCCCTGGGTCCACGTGCGGTACTCGGCGTTCTTCTCGATCCCGGTGTGCAGGTACCCGATGACCGACCGCAGCTGGGTCACCGTCTCGCCCTCGAGTTCCAGCACGAGGCGGAGCACACCGTGCGTCGACGGGTGCTGCGGGCCCATGTTGATGACCATGCGCTCGTCGTGAGTCGCATCGTCGAGGACCTCGTCCCAGTCGCCACCGCTGACGTTGTACACGCGGCCTTCGGTGGTGTCACGCGATTCCGCGTATTCGGTAGTCATGAGTACGACCTCCGCTGATCGGGCGGCGGGATCTCCGCGCCCTTGTACTCCACCGGAATCCCGCCGAGCGGGTAGTCCTTGCGCTGCGGGAACCCGTCCCAGTCGTCGGGCATGAGGATGCGGGTGAGCGCGGGGTGGCCGTCGTAGACGATGCCGAACATGTCGTAGGCCTCGCGCTCCTGCCAGTCGGCGGTCGGGTACACCTCGACCACCGACGGCACGTGCGGATCCTCGATCTCGAGCGTGACCTCGAGCCGGATCCGCCGCCGGTACGTCATCGATGTCAGGTGGTACACCGAATGCAGTCGCTGCGGCACGTCCGGCCCGTAGTCCACTCCGGACACCGAACTGCACAGCTCGAACCGCAGCCCGGCGTCGTCGCGCAGGATCCGGCAGGCCTGTGCCAGATACCGCCGGTCGAGGTACAGCGTGATCTCGTCGCGGTCGACCGTGATCTGGTGCACCGCCTCGGCCGGCACGTCGTTTTCGGCCAGCGCGGCGAAGAACTGGTCGGCGAACTCGTCGAACCAGCCGCCGTATGGGCGTTCCGCCGGGGGCGGGGTGTACGCCGGCAGCCGTACTCCGCCGTAGCCGGTGGTGTCACCGGCGTCATGCACACCGAACATGCCCCGGCGCGCGTGCCCGGCCACCACCGGCTGTGCCGGGCGCACGCCGCTCGGTTCGAGGCCGGTCTCGGCGCGCTCGGCGCTGGAGTGCTCGCCGCCCGTCTCTGGCATCTCTTCAGGCACGCGGCTCAGTCCTTCGCGTATTTGATCGACGAGGGCACGAGTTCGGTGCGCTGCCCCGCCTTGAGCGCGGCGCGGCGCGGGCCCATCGGCTCGTCCTGGATCTTGGCGTGCAGCTTGAGGATCGCGTCGAGCAGCATCTCCGGCCGCGGCGGGCACCCGGGCAGGTACATGTCGACCGGCACGATGTGGTCGACGCCCTGCACCACCGCGTAGTTGTTGAACATGCCGCCCGAGGAGGCGCACACCCCCATCGCGAGCACCCAGCGCGGTTCCGCCATCTGGTCGTAGATCTGCCGCAGCACCGGCGCCATCTTCTGGGTGACCCGGCCCGCGACGATCATCAGATCCGCCTGGCGCGGGGTCGCCGAGAACCGCTCCATCCCGAACCGCGCGATGTCGTACCGGGAGCCGCCGGTGGTCATCATCTCGATCGCGCAGCAGGCCAGCCCGAAAGTGGCCGGCCACAAGGAGTTCTTGCGGGCCCAGTTGACCAGGCCCTCGAGACTCGCCAGCAGAATCCCGTTGGGGAGCTTCTCTTCGAGGCCCATTTCAGTTCCAATCCAGCCCGCCGCGCCGCCACACATACGCGTAGGCGAAGCCGACCGTGACGATGAACAGCACGATCTCCACCAGCCCGAACAGGCCGAGCGCGTCCGCGTTCACCGCGAACGGGTAGAGGAAGACCATCTCGATGTCGAACAGGATGAACAGCATCGCGGTGATGTAGTAGGCCACCGGCATCCGGCCCCCACCCACCAGCGGCTGCGGCGAGGGCTCTATCCCGCACTCGTAGGCCCGCAGTTTCGCCTTGTTGTACCGGCTCGGACCGACCAGCGGGCCCAGCAGCACCGAGAGCACCGCGAACGCGGCTGCCAGCACGAACAAGATGACCAGCGGTACGTACATCGCCGGGCTCGCGGACGCGCCCTGCGCTAACACCACGTGTCACACCCCTTCCGCACCGTCGCGGTGATTGTGAAAATGTTCACAAGCCTTTTCGACGAAGTTGTGAACGGGTTCACAAAGCATGGGGGCAGTGTAGGACGTGCTTCACAGCGTTGTCGCGGGGTCCTTAGTTTAAGGCAAACCTAACCTGCGGCAGGCCCCGAAAGTGACCTCAGGCCCTAGACCTGGGACAAACCGACCAAGATCGTCCGCGCCGCCCGTTTTCACGGAGAGTCAATGTGACAGAGCACACGCGATACCCACCCGGCCGACTCACGCGCTTGGCGTAAGCCTCGCCGCGAGCGAGATCATCCGGTCCACCGCGTCCCCGGCCTTGGCGTCGTAGCAGCCGGAAAGGCCCTTGTAGATGAGCGGGATCAGCGGGTTGACGCGCAGCCCGTACTTCGTCGCGACCCGCATGACCAGCGGACGGCCGATGGCCTTCGCGAAGAGATTGCCGAGCCGGTAGTAGCCGCCCATGAGCTCACGCAACGCAAGGGGGTAACCGTGCAGCGCCCGTTCGCGGGACGGGCCTTCGGGCCGGGCGAGCGCCTGCACCACGCACTCCGCGGCCAGTTGCGCGGACTCCATGGCGGCGGAGACGCCCTCGCCGTTGAACGGGCTCACCATGCCACCGGCGTCGCCGAGCAGCAGCAGGCCGTCGCGGTAGTGTGGGGTGCGGTTGAAGCCCATCGGCAGGCCCGCCCCGCCGATCCGGCCGACCGCGTTCTCCTCGCGGTAGCCCCATTCCTCCGGGGTCGAATCGAGCCAGGACCGCATCAGCGCGCGATAGTCGGTGTTGCGGAAGGCTTTCGTGGTCGACAGCATGCCGAGCCCGACGTTGACCGTGCCGTCGCCGAGCGGGAACGCCCAGCCGTAGCCGGGCAGCAGCTTCGGGTTCCGCGGATCGCTTCGGTCCCACAGTTCGAGGTGGCCCTCGATGAACGGGTCGTCGTGCCGGGGGCTCTTGTAGTAGCGGCGAACCGCCACGCCCATCGGCCGCCGGGCGTCCGTCTCGATACCGACCGACCTGGCGAGCCGCGCGGACACCCCGTCGCACGCCAGCACGAGCGGCGCGCGGTAGCTGACCGGCGTCTTGTCCGGGCCGGTCTTCGCTTCGACGCCGACCACGCGGCCGGTGCGCTCGTCGGTGATCGCGCCGGTCACCGTGGTGCGCTCCCGCAGGCGGGCCCCGGCCTTGACCGCGAGCTTCGCCAGCAGATCGTCGAAATCGTGGCGGGTGCGCGAAACCCCGTACGGCGGATAGCTCGTCAGATCCGGCCAGTCGAGTTCGAGGGTCAGGTCGCCGGTGAGGATGCGCAGGCCGCGGCTGTGCACCCAGCCCGCCTCCTGGCTGGTATCGACGCCCAGGTCGATCAACTGCTTGACGCCGCGCGGGGTCAGGCCGTCGCCGCACACCTTCTCGCGCGGGAACGTCGTCTTCTCCAGCACGAGCACGTCGATCCCGGCGCGCGCCAGGTAGGTGGCGACGGTGGATCCGGCCGGGCCGGCGCCGACGACGATTACCTGGGCGTCTTGGGTCATGTGGGCAAGACTAGCCGCGCGCAGCGCGTCATTGAGGGGTGGTGGTCGGGTGAGGGGCCGGCGCTACGGGGGGCTTTTTCGCGCGGTGGATGGCGACGACGCCGAAGGTGAGGTTCAACCACTCCACGTTGGTCCAGCCCGCGGCGGCGATCGTCTCGGCGAGGGTGCGCTGGTCCGGCCAGGCGGCCATCGACTCGGCGAGGTAGGAGTACGCCTCCGGGTTGCTGGAGGTGAAGCGGCCGAGCAGGGTCATCGCGCGCAGCAGGAACCTGCGGTACACGAAGCGGATCGGGCCGAACGGCGGGGTCGACGCCTCGCAGATCACCAGCCGCCCGCCGGGCTTGACCACCCGCGCGATCTCGACGAGCGCGGCCTTCGTGTCGACGAAGTTGCGGATGCCGAAGCTGATGGTCGCGGCGTCGAAGCTGTCGTCGGCGAAGGGCAGGTGCAGCGCGTCGGCGGCGACCATCGGCACGCCGCGGTGCTTGCCGCTCGTGAGCATGCCGATCGAGAAGTCGGCGGCGAGGCACCACGCGCCGCCGCGGGCGTACTCGGCGGTGGAGACGCCCGTGCCGGCGGCGAGGTCGAGCACCTTCTCTCCGGGCCTGGCGTCGAGGGCGTGCGCGGTGGTGGTCCGCCAGCGGCGGTCGAAGCCGAAGGTCATGACCGAGTTCGCGCGGTCGTACCCGCCCGCGGCGCCGTCGAACATGGCGGCGACCTCGTGCGGGTCCTTGTCGAGGTTCGCTCGGGGCATGAGCATGAATCTAATCAGCGGCGCGCGGCGCCTCGGTTGAGGGCGGCGGTGGGTGAAGGGCCGGCAGGCATGACCGACAGCATTCCGCGCACGGAGTCCGGCCAGGTGAACTCCTCCGCGCGGGCGCGCGCGGCCGCCCGGCGTGCGTCTTCCGGGCTTTCCAGCAGCCCGGTCACCGCGCTCGCGAAGGCGACCGGCAGGTCCGGCACCGCGGCTCCGCAGCCCGGCCGGACGATCTCCCGCAGCGCCGAGGACTGCGACACCACGACCGGGGTACCGGAGGCCAGCGCTTCCAGCGCGGCGAGGCCGAACGTCTCGTGCGGCCCGGGCGCGAGCGAGACGTCGGCGCTCGCGAGCAGCCGGGCCACCTCGGCGCGGCTGGACACGAAACCGAGAAAGGTGACCGGGAGCCCTCGCGCCCGTCTTTCCAGTGCGCGGCGCCGCGGGCCGTCGCCCGCGATCACCAGGCGCACCCGGTCTCCCGCCTCGGTCAGCTCCGCGACCGTATCGACGCTGCGCTCGACATGTTTCTCCGGCGAAAGTCGTCCACAGTGGACTATCAGGGCGTCGGCGCCGCCGGCGAGTTCGGCCCGCCAGGACGTGTCCCGCATACCGGGCGCGAACGCGGCGAGGTCGACCCCGAGCGGGACCCGCTGCACGTTCGGCACCCCGATCCGGTCGAACTCCTCACGGGCGAACGCCGTGGTACAGACCACCTTGTCGTAGCTGCCGGCCATCCGCCGGTTCGCCACGTCCGCGACCCGGCGCGCCACCGGTTTCGGCATGAGGACCTGCTCCAGCAGGCGGTCGAGCCGCTCGTGCGAGATCACCACACTCGGCACGTCGTGCCGCCTGGCCCAGACGCCCATGCCGCGCAGGGTCAGCCGGTCGGACACCTCCAGCCGGTCGGGCCGCAGCTGCCGCAGCAGCGCCCGCACGCGGTACGGATCGACCGCGCGGTAACCCCCGGTCCCGGGAATCCTGGGCGCGGGCAGGGAGAACCGCCGCACGCCGGTCGGCAGCCACTCGTCCTGGTAAGCGCTGCCGGGCACGACCAGCGTCACCTCGTGACCGCTCGCGACATAGCCCGCGCCGAGATGGTGCAGCGCGGTCCGCAGCCCGCCCGACCGCGGCCCGTAGAAGTTCGCGAGCTGGACTATGTGCATCGCTCACGCCGCGCGTGCGACGCTGCCGGTGACGGCTTCGTAGTGCCCGACCAGTTCCGCGCACACCGCGGGCCAGGTCCGGCCGAGCACGACCTTGCGGGCCTTCTGCCCCAGCCGCGCCCGCAGCGCGGGGTCACGCAGGTCGTTCACCCTGGCGAGAAGTTCCCGCTCGAAGGCGTCCCGGTCGGCGGGCAGCAGGTATCCGGTGCGGCCGGGCAGCACGAGATCCTTCGGACCGCCGGCATCGGGCGCCAGCACCGGCAGGCCGGAGGCCATCGCCTCCTGTACCGCCTGGCAGAACGTCTCGTACGGTCCGGTGTGGACGAACACGTCGAGGCTCGCGTACGCCTCGGAAAGCTCCTGGCCGTACCGCGCGCCGAGGAACGCCGCGCCGGGGATGCGCTCGCGCAGCAGGTCGAGCTCGGGCCCGTCGCCGACCACGACGACGCGGACGCCGTCGAGGCCACCGAGCGCCACCAGGCGATCGACCTCCTTCTCCGGGGCGAGCCGGCCGACGAACCCGACGAGCAGTTCGCCGTTCGGCGCGAGTTCGGCTCGCAAAGCCGGATCGGCGTGCGCCGGCGAGAACCGCTCGACATCCACGCCCCGGCCCCACTTGTACACCCGCGGTATGCCGTGTTCGCGAAGGTTGTGCACCGAGTCCGTCGACGGCGCCAGTGTCCGGTCGGCCTTGCAGTGCAGCCGCCGCACCCATCGCCAGGCGGCACGGGCACCGAGGCCGAGGCCGTACGCGGTGGCGAAGCCGGCGATATCCGTCTGGTACACCGCGACCGTGGGCACCCGCAGGCGCCGCGCCGCGGCCAGCCCGCGGGCGCCGACCACGAACGGCGAAGCCAGGTGGACGACGTCGGGCCGGAACGCGGCGAGCGCGGTCAGCACGGTTCTGGTCGGCAGGCCGATCGGCAGCGAGTTGACCACGGGCAGGTCCACCGCGGGGATGCGAACGACCGGGGCGCCGCGGTACTCGGCGGGACCGGCCAGCCCGGGGGCGACCACGAGCACCTCGTGTCCGCGGTCACGCAGGTGTTCCAGCACGCGCAGTACCGAGTTGGTCACGCCGTTCACCTGCGGGAGGAAGCTTTCGGTGACGATGGCGACTCGCACGATGCCAAAATCTCACGGTGCCCGGTTCGTCCGGGGAAGCCCGTGTAACCGCCATGCGAACGGTGCCGGAACTTCTCGAAGCTGGTCTTTCCGGAGTAGACACTTCATCTCTTCGTAGCGTCCCGGACACTCGGTGCGGCCACACTAGACCGGCGTGACCCTCCTATCCGCCCGCCCGTCCCAGCCGGTCGAACCGGGCCTGCTGTCACGAGCGCTCGAGGTCGCCGGACGGCTCGCCAACGACGCCACTGACGTGATCACCGCGACTGCGGGCCGGGGCGCGCACCCCGACACCAAGGACTCCCCGTTCGACTGGGTCACCGACACCGACCGCATCCTCGAACGGCATACGCGCCGGGTGCTGACCGCCGAGTTCCCCGGGATTCCCGTCGTCGGCGAGGAGTTCGGCGCGGACCACGGCGCCGAGGACGCGCCGTACCGCTGGGTGGTCGACCCGGTCGACGGCACCGCGAACTACGTCGCCGGGGTGCCGTGGTGTGCGTTCAGTCTCGCTCTGGTCGACGCCTCCGGGCCGGTCGTCGGCGTCATCGCCGATCCTTACCGCGCCCAGATCTACGCCGCCGCCCGCGGCCGCGGCGCCCGGGCGAACGGCAAACCGGTCCGCCTGGCCGACCGCGCGATCAGCGAGGGCGCGATCGTGTGCACCGAACTCGCCCGGCGCGGCCCGTGGCCGGGGATGGGCGAATTCATCGAACGGGCGGCCGCGGCCCACGCCGGGGTCCGCGTGCTGGGTTCGGCGGCCCTGTCGATCGCGCAGGTCGCGCTCGGGCACGCGTCGGCCGCGGTGCTGCACAGCTATCACGAATGGGACGTCGCGGGCTCGGTCGCGCTGGCGATCGAAGCGGGCGCCGCGGTGCTCGACCGCCGGGGCGCGGGCACCGCGCTTCCCGCGGACGGCCTGCTCGTCGCCGCGCCGAGCGCGGCCGAGGAGGTGCTGTCCTGGTGGCAGGAAACCGCTAGCGCCCGGCCGTGAGGGCCGGCGCGGGTTCGGCTTCGGGGGCCACGCGGCGGGTGCGGTGGCGGATCCACCACAGGAGGCCGGCGGCCACCGCCCAGGTGATCAGGACCGTCGTGCTCAGCGGGAGCAGGGTGAGCGTGGCGTCGCGGCCGGCGACGCGGGCGAGGTCCGGGTTCGTCGTGTCGTACTCGATGCGCACCAGGTCACCGGCGACGAGCCCGCCCGGGTAGAGCACGCCGTTCGCCGGGATGTGCACGATGCCGTCCGGGGTGACGAACCGGATGATCGTGCGGTCCCACGAGACCGAGTCCACCTGGGCGTTCGCGACGCCCAGGTGGCTCGTGACGGCCTCGTCGTTGCGAAGGGCGGCGAGGAGCAATCCGACGCACAGCACTGTCATCAGCGTCGCGACGCCGAGCACGACGCGACGCAGGATGCGCGCCCTGCCTTCGCTCTTCGTCACCCCTCCAGGTTAGCCGCGGCCTCAGTACCGGTGGCCGGCCGCCAGTAGTTCGTGGGTCCGGTGGATCGCCGGATACGACTTCGGCGCGGCTGCCGCGTGGAATGTGCTGGCCCCGTTCGGACCGGCGGCCGGTTTGGCGGGCCTGAACAGCCAGGTGGTGAACAGATCCTGCAACGGCTTGCCGGAGATCCGCTCGGCCAGCGCGATGAACTGCTGGATGCGCGCCGCGCCGCCGGAGTGCCCGGCCACCCATCCCTGGAGGATCTTGAAGAACGCCTCGTCACCGACGGCGGTGCGCAGCGCCTGCAGGGCCAGCGCGCCACGGTCGTACACGGCGTCGTCGAACTGGTTCGCCGCGCCCGGGTCACCCGGCAGTACGTGCCAGAACGCGTCGTCGGCCGGATGCGAGTCGTAGACGTACTGGGCGAGTTCGGCCGGGGTGCCTTCGCTCTCGTGCTCCGACCAGAGGTACTCGGCGTAGGAGGCGAAGCCCTCGTTGAGCCAGATGTCGCTCCAGCGGCCGAGCGAGACCGCGTCACCGAACCACTGATGCGCGTTCTCGTGCGCGATCACCGAGGTGTTGCTGCCCGCGACGAAGAACTTGCTGCTGTAGACCGGACGCGTCTGCGCCTCGAGCGCGAAGTTGAGGCCGGTCGAGACGACGCCGCCCCGCGCTTCGAACGGGTAGGGCCCGAACTGGGTCGCGAGGAAGTCGTCGATCTCGGGCGTCCGCTCGACGCTGGCCTTCGCCGCGTCGAGGGATTCGCCGGTGGCCGGGTCGTAGGCGGTGATGAACGGCTTGCCGTCCGGGGTGGTCGACTGGTTGACCTCGAACGCGCCGACTTCGAGCGTCGCGAGGTAGGTCGCCTCCGGCTGGGTGCTGCGCCAGTTCCAGCGGGTCCAGCCGGCGCGCTGCTTGGTCTTGCGGACCAGCGTTCCGTTCGAGAGGGCGGCGACGTCGTCCGGGACCTCGACGGAGATGTCGTAGGTGGCTTTGTCCGTCGGATGGTCGTTCGCGGGGAACCACCACTGCGAGTTCTGCGGCTCGTCCACGGCGAGCGCCCCGTCGGGGGTCTTCTTCCACGCGGTGTAGCCGTCGATCACGACCTTCGAGGGCGTATCGGCGTAGTCGACCACGACGGTGAGGGGCTGGTTCGCGGCCAGCGGTTCGGCCGGGGTGACGACGAGTTCGCCGTTCTCGTCCGGGTCGGCATGGAAGGCCGCCGGGACGTTGTCGACCAGCACCGAGTTGACGTGCAGTCCGAAGTCGAGGTCGAAACTGGACAGATCCTGCGTGGCCTTGGCCAGGATCGTCGTCGTGCCGGAAAGCCGGTCGGTGGCGGGCTGGTAGGTCAGACGGACGTCGTAGTGCGAGACGTCGTACCCACCGTTCCCGGCGTACGGGTAGTACGGGTCGCCGACGCCCGGGGCGCCCGGCGCGGGTGCGGCGCTGGCCGTGGCGGTGAGCAACGTGGTCGCGATGCCGGTGGCGACAGCCCCCAGGCCCGCTCTCGTTCGCAGACGCATAGCGGGAAACTAGCGAGAAAACGGGCAACCGGATACGGACTTATGGGGGGTCTTACCCACCGGGCCGGTTCACCCCAGAACGGCGGAAACGGCTTCCCGAACCCGGGCGTGCAGATCCCGATGCCGCGTGCGGTCCACCCGGACCTCGACCACCCGCAGGCCAGGCGCCGGCCGCAGCGCCGCGCGGAACTCGGCCATGCTCGTGACCAGTCGATGCGCCACGCCGAACCCGGCGCACAACGCACCCAGATCCGCCCCGTGCGGGGTGCCGAAAACTCGCTCGAACGAGTCCTGATGCTCGGGCGCGCCCTGTTCGAGCAGCGAGAAGATCCCGCCGCCGTCGTCGTTCAGCACGACGATCGTCAGGTTCGGGCGGTCGTTCGCCAGCAGCGCGTTGACATCGTGCAGGAAGGTCAGATCCCCGAGCAGCGCGTACGAATGCCCGCGATGCACCGTCGCCGCGCCGAGGGCCGTCGACACCGTCCCGTCGATGCCCGCCACGCCGCGGTTGCGGTGCACCAGCACGTCCGGCCGCATCCGCCCGGCCAGCGCCACGTCCCGTGCCGGATTCGACGAACCGACCACCAGCAGCGCGTCCGTGGGAAGCGCGTCGATCAACTCGGTCGCGACGCGCAGCCCGCTCGGCCAGTGCTCGCGCGCCAGCGCCTCCCGCACCGCCGCCGACGCCGCCCTGTCCGCCCGTTGCCAGCTGGCCAGCCACTCCGGATCGGCGGGTTTCGTCGGCTCGTCGAACCACTGGCCGACCTGCCGGACGTTGTGCGCGGGCGCCGGCCAGTCCGAATCCGGCCGCACCAGCAGCACCTCGACCTCGGTATCCGACAGCAACGCCTGGACCTGCCGGAACACCGTCGGCCGGCCGAGGCACAGCACCTGCTCCGGCTTGTGCTCGGCGATGAACCGCTCCGCGCCCAGCAACCACACGCCGCTGGCGATCGCGGTCGAACCGGACAGCCCGAGCCCGCCGGTCTCGGAGACCACCGGCCAGCCGTGCCGCTCCGCCCACTCGCTCGCGGCCCCCACCCCGCTGTCGCACGCGAGCACCAGCCCGCACCGCGCGGACGGGACCACGGACGAAGGCAACGCGCCGAAGTCCGGGAGCTCCGTCCACCGTGCCCCGCCCGGCCGCCCGTCGAGCGACTCGTACCAGTCGTCGGAGCCGTCGGGCACCAGCGGCTCGCGGAACGGGACGTTGAGATGCACCGGCCCGCAGCGCCACTCGCCGTACGCGGCGTTCCACGCGCGGCAGATCTGGCTGCGCCAGTAGGCGTTCTGGCCGGCCCGGCGCTCGGCGACGGCGAGCTCGTCGTAGTAGCGCACGGCGTCGCCGTACAGGCGCTGCTGGTCAACGACCTGGTTCGCCCCGGCGGCCCGCAGCTCGGGCGGCCGGTCGGCGGTCAGCACGATCAGCGGCACCCCGGCGCGGTCGGCCTCCAGGACCGCCGGATGGAAGTTCGCGGCGGCCGTGCCCGAGGTGCAGACCACCGCGACCGGGCGCCCCGTCCGCGCCGCGATGCCGAGCGCGAGGAACGCCGCACCCCGCTCGTCGATGCGAACGTGCAGCTGGAGGCGGCCCGCCGCCGCGGCGTCGTGCAGCGCCAGCGAAAGCGGCGCATTGCGCGAACCGGGCGAAAGCACAACATGGGAAACGGTGTTGCGGACGAGTTCGTCGACGATGACCCTGGCCTGTGCGGTCGACGGATTCACCAGGTCCCCCCTGGAGTGTCGTCCATCATCTCGGCCACACGTCCTATCCTCCCAGATGTGCATGACGCCCACGTTTCCCCGGTTTCCGAGCTGTTCGATCCCGCCGCGTGGACCGAAGTCGAAGGGTCCGGTTTCACCGACATCACCTACCACCGCTCCGCCGAAGCACGCTCGGGAAAGCGTGTCGTGCGCATCGCGTTCGACCGTCCCGAGGTCCGCAACGCCTTCCGGCCCCACACCGTCGACGAGCTCTATCGTGCGCTCGACCACGCGCGGATGAGCCCGGATGTCGGTTGCGTCCTGCTCACCGGGAACGGCCCGTCGCCCAAGGACGGCGGGTGGGCTTTCTGTTCCGGTGGGGACCAGCGTATTCGCGGCCGCTCCGGCTATCAGTACGCCAGCGGCGAGACCTCCGACACGGTCGACCCCGCGCGGGCGGGCCGCCTGCACATTCTCGAGTGCCAACGGCTGATCCGGTTCATGCCCAAGGTCGTGATCTGCGTCGTACCGGGCTGGGCGGCGGGCGGCGGGCATTCGCTGCACGTGGTGTGCGATCTCACGCTCGCCTCGGCTGAGCACGCCCGGTTCAAGCAGACCGACGCCGACGTGGGCTCGTTCGACGGCGGCTACGGCTCGGCGTACCTCGCGCGCCAGGTCGGGCAGAAGTTCGCGCGGGAAGTGTTCTTCCTCGGGCGCGAGTACACCGCCGAGCAGATGCACGCGATGGGCGCGGTGAACGCGGTCGTGCCGCACGCGTCGCTGGAAGCCGAAGCGCTGGAGTGGGCCTGGGACGTCAACGGCAAGTCGCCGACGGCGCAACGCATGCTCAAGTACGCCTTCAACCTCATCGACGACGGTCTGGTCGGCCAGCAACTGTTCGCAGGCGAGACGACGCGGCTGGCGTACATGCAGGACGAGGCCGTCGAAGGGCGGGACTCGTTCCTCGAGAAGCGCTCCCCGGACTGGTCGAACTTCCCGTACTACTACTGAGGGTTCAGCCGCCCAGTTGCAGCACCAGCGTGGCGGCGGCCGGTGCGAGGTACAGCAGCGGGTACACGGTGGTCCGGTACGAGCGTGCGCGCACCGTCGTGGCTGCCGCCCCGAGGAAGTACAGGATCAGGCCCACCGCCGCCGCGACACCGATGGCGGGGACGAACAAGCCCACGATCAGGCCGAGGGCGCCGGCCGACTTCGCCAGAGCCAGCCAGTTCCACCACGACCGTGGGACACGGTATTGCTCGAGCGGCGCCACGACGAACTGCCGTTTGGCGAACAGCGAGTATCCGGAGAAACCGATCCACAGTGCGGCGAAGACGGCGACGATGTGATATGCGGTGACCATCGGAGTCGATCCCTTCACGTTGGTTGCCTGGTCACCCCGTTGACACGGCTGCGGCCACCGGTGTGACATCCGGCAGACTGCGCGGTGACACAGGCAGCAACCGGACGGCCCAGCGCGCCGTCCGGAACCTACGACTGTCCGGAGGGCCGTCCGTGCGTGAGGTGTGGGTCGGCGGGAGCGTCGGCGAACTGCGGGACGCACTCGCCGAAGCGCTCGACGGCGGGCCGGCCGTGTTGCCGCTCGCGCCGGGTTCGGAGAGCCTGCGCGACGCCATGGCGCCGTCGGAGGCGGTCGAGCCCGGCACCGCGCTGATCATCGCGACCTCCGGCTCGACCGGGGAGCCGAAGGGTGTGCTGCTCTCGGCCGGGGCCCTGCGCGCGTCGGCGACGGCGACACACAAGCGGCTCGGCGGGCCGGGGCACTGGCTGCTCGCGACGCCGGCGAACTACATCGGCGGCGTGCAGGTCGTCGTCCGCTCGCTGCTCGCGGGCACGACCTGCGCCGTGCTGCCGCCGGCGCGCTTCACCGGGGATCTGTTCGCCGAAGCCGCGGCCCCCGTCCTCCGCGCGGACGGTCCGCGCTACACCGCGATGGTCCCCACCCAGCTCACGCGAATCCTCGATGCGGGTGGCCCTGGACTCGCCGCCGCCCGCGCGTTCGACGCGATCATCATCGGCGCCGCCGCGACCTCCACGGCCCTGCGGAACCGCGCCGCGGAGGCGGGTGTGCACATCGTGCCGGCCTACGGCATGAGCGAGACGGCGAGCGGATGCGTGTACGACGGCGTGCCGCTGGACGGGGTCGAGGTGCGCATCGGGCCGGACGAGCGCGTGCTGATCTCCGGTCCCGTCCTGACACACGGCTACCGCCTGCGCCCGGATCTCACCGCGGAAGCGCTGGTCGGCGGCTGGTTCCGGACCGGGGATCGCGGCCGGATCGACGAGGGGCGCCTGGAGATCCTCGGCCGGATCGACGACATGATCAACACCGGCGGGGTCAAGATCTCGGCGGCGGCGGTCGAGCGAGCGCTGGGCGCGTGCCCCGGCGTGCGCGACGCGTGCGTCGTCGGCTTGGCGGACGACGAATGGGGCCAGGCCGTCGCGGCGGCGGTGGTCATCGACGGCCCGGTCGAGGTCGACGACCTCCGGGCGGCGGTGCGCGCGGCGGCGGGCTCCGCGGCGGTGCCGAAGCGGTTCCGCTTCGTGGACTCCCTGCCGCTGCGCGGACCAGGGAAGATCGATCGCGCGGCAGTTGTCTCGGGCATTTTCGGTACAGTTGGTTGACTTTTTACGAGCGTGCCCTTTCACTCGTTCGCATGAAACGCTGCGCTTTCGCCGTGCTGGCCTTCCTGGCCTTGGCGTTCGCCGCGACGCCGGTAGCCGCGGCCAACGAGGAGCCCGGCAGCGGCACGCTCACCTGGGCCGTCCCGATCGACGTGGGGTGAGCGCGGTTCGCCACAATGGGTGACATGGCGACAGTTGCAGAGTGGATCGAGGGGGCCCGTCCGCGGACGCTGCCCAATGCGGTGGCACCGGTCGTCGCCGGCGTGGGGGCGACGATCCAGCTGAGCGCCTTCACCTGGTGGCAGTCGCTGCTGGCCCTGCTCGTCGCGCTGTCGCTGATCGTCGGCGTCAACTTCGCCAACGACTACTCGGACGGGATCCGCGGCACCGACGAGAAACGGGTCGGCCCGTTGCGGCTGGTGGGTTCCGGCGCCGCCGCCCCCCGGCTGGTCCTCACCGCCGCCTTCGGCTGCCTCGGCCTCGCGGGTGTCCTCGGGCTGGCACTGGTGATCGCGACCGGCCGCTGGTGGCTGCTGGTCATGGGCGCGGTCTGCATCCTCGGCGCGTGGTTCTACACGGGCGGGAAGAAGCCCTACGGGTACGCCGGGCTCGGGGAGATCGCGGTCTTCGTGTTCTTCGGCCTCGCGGCCGTGCTGGGCACCGTCTACGTCCAGGCGGGCCGGATCAGCTGGGCCGCGCTCACCGCCGCGGTCGCGGTCGGCTGCTTCTCGACGGCCGTGCTGACGGCGAACAACCTGCGCGACATCCCGACCGACCGCGACCACGGCAAGAACACCCTGGCCGTCCGCCTCGGCGACACCGGCACGCGGCGGCTGTACCTCGCGCTGGTGACCGTCCCCTACGTCCTCACGATCGTGCTCGGGATCTTCCACCCGCTCGTGCTGATCCCCCTCGTCACCGCGGTCATGCTGCGTACCCCGCTGAAGGCCATCACGAGCGGCGCCACGGGCCCCGGCCTGATTCCCGTGCTGCGGGACACCGGCCTGGTGATGCTCGCCTGGTCCGTGGTCGGCGGAATCGCGCTGGCGCTGTCCTGATCAGACGCGGGGCCAGCGCCCGGTCGCGAGGAACTCCGTCATGGCCGCGAGTTCCGGCTCCCAGGCCAGGCCCTGCTCGGTCAGCCACTCGTCGTTGTAGTACGTGTGCGCGTAGCGCTCGCCGCCATCGCACAGCAACGTCACGACCGAACCCGGCTGGCCGGCCGCCAGCATGCGCGAGATCAGCCTGAAGGCGCCGTAGAGGTTCGTTCCCGTCGAGCCGCCCGCCCAGTGCCCGGTGCGCTCCCGCAGCAGCCGGATCGCGGCCATCGACGCCGCGTCCGGGACCTGGATCATCTCGTCGATCACGTTCGGCACGAACGACGGTTCCACGCGGGGCCTGCCGATGCCTTCGATCCGCGACGGCATCCCGGTCGTGTAGTCGGGCGCGCCCGTCTGCCAGGACCCGAAGAACGACGAGTTCTCCGGATCGACCACGCAGATCTTCGTCGTATGCCGCCGGTAGCGCACGTACCTGCCGAAGGTCGCGCTCGTCCCGCCCGTGCCGGCGCCGACGACGATCCACGCCGGCACCGGATGGCGCTCGAGCTTCATCTGCGCGAACACCGATTCGGCGATGTTGTTGTTGCCCCGCCAGTCCGTCGCGCGCTCGGCGTAGGTGAACTGATCCAGGTAATACCCGTCACATTCCGCGGCGAGGCGCTCGGCCTCGCCGTACACCGCCGAGGGGACGTCGACGAAATGGCATCGCCCGCCGTAGAACTCGATCAGCTGGACCTTTTCCGGGCTCGTCTTGCGCGGCATCACCGCGACGAACTCCAGTCCCAGCATCCGCGCGAAGTACGCCTCGGAGACCGCGGTCGACCCGCTCGAGGCCTCGATCACCGTCGTGTCAGGCCCGATCTCGCCGTTGACCAGCGCGTACAGCATGAGCGAGCGGGCCAGCCGGTGCTTCAAGGATCCGGTCGGATGGACCGACTCGTCCTTCAGGTAAAGATCGACGCCCCACTCGGGCGGTAGCGGGAACACATGCAGGTGGGTGTCCGCGCTGCGGTTCGCGTCGGCTTCGATCAGGCGGACCGCCTCACGCACCCAGGCGCGGCTCATTCCGCCTCGCGCAGCTCGGCCCGCAGCTTGGCGCGCTCTCGCGCCCGCCGCTCGTTCCGCGCGGCCAGGCCTGCGGTCACCCGCGCGTTCAGCTTGCGGAACGCGAGGAGGCCCACCGGCAGCCCGACCACGATGGCGACCGCTATCGCGACCAGCAGCGGGACCTTGACCAGCACCAGCACGGCGGCCACGACGGCGATCAGGCCGAAGCGCGCCAGAAGGTAAAGAGTCAGGTCACGACCCAGCGTCTGTCGAGCGTTCACAATGCTCAAGGTTACGCTCTGGTTCTGCTGGGACGGCGGCACCCGTCACGCGCCTCCGGCGCCGATTTCGCTGTTGTTCGGCCGCCCTTCGAACCGGGTGGACAGCACGACCGTCGTGCGCGTCCGCGCGACCCCGGGGATCCGCCGCAACCGCCCGAGCGAGCGCTCGAGTTCGTCCACTGTGGATACTCGCACCTTCACCACGAACGCCTCGTCCCCCGCCACCGCGTAGCAGCTCTCGACCTCGGGAAGATCGGCCAGCGCGTCCGCGAGTTCGTCGTTCTCCGCGGTGTCCGTGGGCTGGATGCCGACCAGCGCGGTCACGCCGAGACCGACGCTGCCCGGGTTGACGACCGCGTGATAGCCGGTGATGATCCCGGCCGCCTCGAGCTTGCCGACGCGCTCGTGGACCGAGGACGCGGACAGGCCGATCGTCCGCCCCAGCTCCGCGTAGGTTGCCCTCCCGTTCTCCCGGAGGGCGGCGATGATCTTGCGGTCCACTGCGTCCACGGGGCTCACCCTAGCCCTGTCCACGGTGGGCGATTTGTCCCTTACTACCTCTTTACTCTTGGACAACCGTTCGAGTACCTGCCGGGTGAAGTGCAACGATTGCCGTGTTGGCCGACCGAGGCGGCCTCAGCTGTCCTCGGTATAGCAGTGCAGGCGTTAAGGAGGCGGAAAATGACCGCGACCGTAGGTGGGCGGTTGCTCACTCCCGGCGAAGTCGCCGCGTTGTTCCGAGTGGACCCCAAGACCGTGACGCGGTGGGCCACGGCAGGCCGGATCGGCTCGATCCGCACCCCGGGTGGTCACCGGCGGTTCCGGGAATCCGAGGTCAACGAGCTGCTCGCCGAGCTCACCACGGACGCCAGCGAGCCCACTCGCGGCTGATCCCGGCCAGACCCGCGGCCCGGCGGAAGCACCGCCGGAAGCCGCGGGCCCGGTGGTGCGGGCACCCGGAATTCGACACAAAGGGCTACCCTCGGGAGCAACCAGGCACCACTGCTTCGGAAGGGGCCGAGCATGATCTATCTGCTCGCATTGATCGGGGCGCTCACCATCGCCGTCCTGCTGTGGCGGGCGTTCGGACCTGAGCGAGTCGGTGCGTCTTCCCGCCGAGCACCGGTCGCGCCCGACGACGACCCCGAATTCCTGCGCACCCTCGGCGAGCAGCACCGCCGCCCCGAAGACGACGGAAGTTAAAGACCCTTAGCCGGAAATGCGTCGGCCATCGCGGCCGCCAGTTCCAGGAGAGCGAGCCGGGTGGCCGGCTGCAGGCGGTCGAGTTCGATCTCGGCGCCCTCCTCCAGATGCGGATCGAACGGGATCCGGCATACGGCCCGCGCACGGGCGCCGAAATGCGCGCCGAGCCTGTCCAGATCGACCGAGCCCGCCTTCGGGCGCACCGAGTTGATCGCCACGATCGAACGTTTGACCAGGTCGCCGTACCCGTGCGCGTCGAGCCAGTCGATCGTCGCGGAGGCGCTCGTGGCCCCGTCCACCGAACCCGTGGACACCACGACGAGCGCGTCGGCGGAATCGAGCACGCCCTTCATCGCCGAATGCATGAGCCCGGTGCCGCAGTCGGTGAGCACGATGTTGTAGTAGTGCTCGAGCAGGCTCACCGTACGCAGGTAGTCCGTCTCCGAGAACGCCTCCGAGACGGCCGGATCCTGTTCGCTGGCAAGTATTTCCAGCCGTGAAGCACCCTGGGACGTGTACGCGCGCACGTCGCTGTAGCGGGTGACCTTGTCGGCGTCGCGCAGCAGATGCCGGACCGTCGCGGTGGTCTCGATCGGGATCTTCTGCGACAGCGTACCGCGGTCCGGGTTCGCGTCCACCGCGATCACCCTGTCGCCCCGCAGCGAGGCGAACGTCGAGCCCAGGGTGGTCGTGATCGTGGTCTTGCCCACACCGCCCTTGAGGCTCATCATCGCGATCTTGAAACAGCCCCGCAGCGGCTGGTTCACGCGCGCCACCAGTTCGCGCTGCTGCCGCTCGGTGGGGCTCTCGCCCGGGTTGATCACCTTGCCGCTGCCCAGGTACAGCGCCTTGCGCCAGCCCGAGTGCGGGATGCGCCTCGGCGGGCGCACCACCGGCGCGCCCGGCACTTCGGCGCGTGGCCGCGAGGGCTGCGGCAGCGGCGGGTACTGCGACTGCGGCGGCTGCAGGGGCGGCAGGTTCGGGTCGTAACCCTGGGGCGCGGCCGGCCGTCGCGGCGGCCGCTGGGGATGGGACGTGGAGTCCGTGCGCTCCTCGGAGAACTCGCGAGGATCGGTCATCAGCCAACCCCGGCGTACGAATGTAAGCCCGTCGTGACCAGGTTGACGAAGAACAGGTTGAACACCATCACGGCGAACCCGAGGATGTTGATCACCGCGGCCCGCGTGCCACGCCAGCCAGCGGTGGCCCGCGAGTGCAGGTAGGCGGCGTAGACCACCCAGGCGACGAACGCCGTGGTCTCCTTCGGGTCCCAGCCCCAGAACCGGCCCCAGGCCGATTCCGCCCAGACCGCGCCGCACAGCACGCCGAACGTGAACAGCGGGAACGCCACGACGGTGGCCCGGTAGGCGACCCGGTCCAGCATGTCCGCTGCCGGGAGCCTCGGCGCGAACCGGGCGAACCGCTCCGGGTTGCGGTCATGCGCCGAGCGGATCAGGAAGAAGATGCTGGCGACCCCGGGCACCATGAAGATGCCGGAGGAGACGATCGCCGCCGACACGTGGATCCACAGCCAGTACGACTGCAGCGCCGGCACCACCGGGGCCGCGACCGTGTACAGCGCGGTGCCGCCGATGAACATCAGGATCACGACCGGCAGCAGCATGAACCCGGACAGGTGCCGCACCGGGAACTTCCGGACCGCCCACAGCCAGGTCACCACGGCGATGAACGTCACCGCCATGATGTATTCGTACATGTTGCCCCACGGCACGCGGTGCGTCGCGAGCCCGCGCAGCACGATCGCCGCCACGTGCAGCAGCGCGCCGAGCACCAGCAGCGACACGCCCATCCGGCCGATCCGCTCGGCGCGGCCCCGCGGCGCGCGGTGCTCGGGAACGTCGGCCGTGGTCTCGACGTCCGGGGCCGGCGCCCCGGCGCCGACCAGCTGGCGGGCCTGCGCACGCTCCGCGACCCGGCGGCTCTTGGCGCCGAAAGCCTGCTCGATGAGGAAGAAGGCCAGCGCCAGTACGTAGATCGCGGTCGCGGTGGTGTAGGACCAGTCGCTGTAGTGGGACAGTGTCTCGTTGACGAGTGCCAGCACGTCTACTTCCTCTTTCCACCTGTGAGCAGCTCATCCGCGATCCGGGTGAACTCCTCGCCGTAGCCCGCCTGATCAGTGCGGGCCAGTCCGCCCACCTGCACCACGGTACCGTTTCCGTCCCCGTCCGCAGGTCGTACCCGAAGCCAGACGCGCCGGCGCTTGACCAGCAACGACCCGGCCAGCCCCGCCAGCATCGCGATCGCGAAGCCCAGCACGTAGTCCTGCGTCGGATCGTGGGAGACCTGCAGCGAAACCCACTGCTGGACCCCGTCGAAGCTGATCTTCGTGCCGTCGTCGAGGGTGATCGACTGGCCGACCGCGAGGTTCTGCCTCGCCACCCGCTTGAGCCTGCCGTCAGCCACCATGGACTGGTCGATGTCGAAGATCGACTGGCTCCGGCCGGAGTCGAGGCCGAGGTCGCCGCGCATCACGTCCACCGCCACCATCGGGTTGTTCAGCTCCGGCGCGGTCGAGGTCAGGATCCCGCCGTGGATGAACGACGTCGGCGCGAACAGGCCGGTGATCGCGAGTTCCTTGGTACGCCGCTCGGCCGCGTTGGTGACACCGGGCGGGTCGAACTTCGTCGCGCCGTCGGACAGGTAGGTCGTCTGGTTCTCCGGCCGCCACTGCGTGGCCTGCGTCCGCTTCTCACCGTTCGGGTAGGTGACCGTGAAGATCGGCGTGTACCCGTGGCCCAGCAGGTAGGTCCGGTCGCCCGCGGTCCGCAGCGGTGAGTTGACCTCGAGCAGGTACGGCTTCCAGGTGCCCGTCTGCAGGTCGGCGCCGGACTGGTACTCGATGTCCGACGAATAGTGCGTCGGCTCACCGGCCGCGGTGTACTTCGCCGAGAAGTCGTTGATCTTGACGCAGAACGGGGTGAGGTCGGTGCCGTCGACCCGCAGGCCCGGATTGAACGAGTCGTAGGCGTAGATGCCGGAGTTGCAGAACACCGAGTCCTGGCCGCCGGTGGCCTGGACGATCACCTGGCCCTCGTAGGTGTACATCTTGCCCAGCGCGAAGGCGATGATGAGGCCGAGTATCGCGAAGTGGAAGATCATGTTGCCGGTCTCGCGCAGGTAACCGCGCTCGGCGCTGATGCTGCGCGCGCCGCCGTCCTCCTCGCGCTCCACGGTCCGCCAGCCCTTGAGCCGGGCGCGAGCGGCGGCAAGGACGTCGCTCGGGCTGCGTTCGACGGTTGCCTCGCGGAAGTGCGGCATGCGCGACAGGTTCCGCGGGGTCAGCACCGGCTTCGCACGCATCGAGCGGATGTACTCGAAGCTGCGCGGCAGCAGGCAGCCGACCAGCGACACCATCAGCAGCAGGTAGATCGCCGAGAACCAGACGCTCGAGAAGACGTTGAAGAACTGGAGCCGGTCGAGCAGGGTGCCCCACCAGCCGTGGGCGGCGATGTACTGGGCGGTCTTCGGCGGGTTCAGCGGGCGCTGCGGCAGCATCACCCCGGGCATCGCGGCCAGCGCGAGCAGGAACAGCAGGACCAGCGCGGTGCGCATCGCGGTCAGGCCGCGCCAGGTGTTGCGCAGGAAGGCGAGAACCCGCCTGGCCGGTGTCTGCCGGTACGGCGACGACGGCGGGGTCGATGGCGTCTCCGTGGCGGTCACAGCGGCAACACCGTGTCCGTGATGAACGCGTCACGCAGCCAGCTCACGAGATCCCCCCACAGCCCGGTGACCAGCAGGACGCCGACCACGATCAGCAGCGCGCCGCCGAACACCTGCACGCGCCGGCCGTTGCGGCGCAGCCAGTCCGTCGCGCGGATCGCCCACCGGGCACCGACGGCGATCAGCAGGAACGGCAGGCCGAGACCGAGGCAGTAGATCAGCACCAGCAGGAACCCGCGGATGCCCGCACCACCGGTCGCGGTGGCGAGGGCGAGCACGCCGGACAGCGTCGGGCCGATGCACGGCGTCCAGCCGAGGCCGAACACCGCGCCGAGCAGCGGTGCGCCGAGCAGCCCGCCGCGCGGTACGCGGTGCGAGCGGATGTCCTTCTGCAGCGCCGGAATCAGGCCGAGGAACACCAGGCCCATGGCGATGGTCACGACGCCGCCGATGCGCTGCAGGAGGGCCTCGTTGCCGAGCACGGCGTCGGCGGCCCACACGAGCGTGCCCAGCCCGGCGACGAACACGACGGTGAACCCGAGCACGAACAGCGCGGCCGCGCCGACGACGGCGAAGCGGCCCTTCTTGCGCTCCTCGCCGGGGGTGACCGCGGGCGCATCCGCGCCGACGAGCGCCGCGAGATAGGCCAGGTAACCCGGAACCAGCGGGACGACACACGGCGATGCGAACGAGATCGCGCCGGCGACCAGTGCGACCCCGGCGGCGAGCAGCAGCGGCCCGGAGGTCGCCAGCTCGGTCACGGAGTTCACCCTGCTGAGGGTAAGCAGTGAGTTCGGTGTGAGCTCCCCGGGGCCCAGAGAGTGTTACGCGGCTTGCATAGCGGTGCGGGTGGCGGAACCTCAGGTGGCCCCTCGCTCCGGGATCGCCTCCTCATGAATGCCAATTCACCACGTCGCCGCTGTCCTCGTGAGGAACCACCTGAGAACCCGCGGCGGTGCCGGTTGCTTGCCCACCGCAAGCGGCTCCGCCGCTTCGAAAGACGCGCTATTCGGCGGCGAGCTTCTGCACCAGGGGCTCGATATCGCTCGCGAGGATGGGCCGCAGGTAGACGGCCGCGACGCGCTGCTGCTTGTCGATCACGATCGTCGACGGGACGGCGTTCAGCGGGTAGCCGGTCAGCTTCAGCAGGCCACGGCCCGGCGGGTCGTAGATCGACGGGTAGGTGAGGCTCCGGTCACGCACGAAGTCCCGCGGGGCCGAACTGTCGTCGTCCCGCACGTCGTAGCCCAGCACCTGCACGCCCTTGGCCTGCTCGGCCTTGTACAGCTTCTCAAGCTCAGGCGCCTCGGTGCGGCAGGGCGGGCACCACTGACCCCAGATGTTGAGCACCACGACCTTGCCCGCGAAGTCGGCGACCGAGATCTGCTTGGCGGGGGTCATCAGATCTTCGCCGGACAGGTTCGGGATCGGCTTGCGGTCCGCGGTGTTGTAGGTGATGTCGGTCGTCCCGCCCGGGGCGACGAACTGGAAGCTCGCGCCCTGCGAAACCGCGTCCTTGCCGGTCGAGCAGCCGGCCAGCAGCATCAGCGCGAGCAGAGCCAGGATCGTGCGTTTCATGCTCCCGTCACCTTCGGGTCGGTGGCACCGGCCGGTTCGCTGTAGACGATCTCGACCAGTTGCTCGCTCTCGAAGACCAGGCTGGTCAGCGACGCCAGCGAGCACTGCCTTTTCCGTGGGTCGTGCCACAGCGGTTTCGCCTCGAGGAACCGGCGAACCGTCCAGATCGGCAGTTGGTGTGACACACACAACGCCTCATGCCCTTCGGCCGCCGCGCGCGCCCGGTACACCGCGCCGAGCATGCGGCGCGCGATGTCGAGATATGGCTCACCCCACGACGGCTGGAACGGGTCGCGCAACATCGGCCAGTACCGCGGGTTGCGCAGGGCGCCGTCCCCGACCGCGACCCGCTTGCCCTCGAACCGGTTGCCTGCCTCGATGAGCCGGTCGTCGGTGTGCAGGTCGAGCCGGTGCGCTCCGGCGATCGGCCCGGCCGTCTCCTGCGCGCGCTGCAACGGCGAAGCGACGACGTGCGCGATGTCGTGCCCGGCGATCGCTTCGGCCACCGTGATCGCCTGCCGCTGCCCGCGTTCGGACAGGCCGAACCCGGGCAGGCGGCCGTAGAGGATGTGGTCCGGGTTGTGTACTTCACCGTGCCGCAGCAGATGCACGATCGTCGTCACTGGCGCGCCTCCGCCGCCGCCTCGGCCGCCGCCGGCAGCGCCGCCTCGATGACCTCGAACGCCGCGTCGTCCATCGCCGCGTTCACGAACCACGCCTCGAACGGGCTCGGCGGCCCGTAGACACCGCGATCGAGCAGCGCGTGGAAGAAGGCGGGGAAACGCCAGGTGTCGGCGTTCCGCGCGTCTTCGTAGTTGAGCACGGGCTTTTCGGTGAAGAACACGGTGACGAGGTTGCCCACGTACGCGATGTGGTGCGCGACGCCCTTCGCGGCGAGCGCGTCGGTGAAGAGGGCGCCGAGGCGCTGGGAGTTCGCATCGAGCGCGCGATACACGCTGTCGCCGGCCGCACGCAGGGTCGCCAGGCCCGTCGCCACCGCGACCGGGTTCCCGGACAGCGTGCCCGCCTGGTAGACGGGACCGCCCGGAGCGAGCTTGGCCATCACGTCCGCGCGGCCGCCGAACGCCGCGGCGGGCAGCCCACCGGACATGACCTTGCCGAACGTGTAGAGATCGCCGGGCACCTCGTCGAGTCCGTACCAGCCCGCGCGCGAGACGCGGAACCCGGTCAGGACCTCGTCCATGATCAGCAGCGCGCCGTTTTCGTGCGCGAGTTCGAGCAGCCCCGCGTTGAACCCGGCCACGGGGGCCACGGCGCCCATATTGCCGGCGGCGGCCTCGGTGATGACCGCGGCGATCTCCCCCGGATTGTCCGCAAAGGACTTCCGCGCGGCGTCGATATCGTTGTACGGCACGACAATCGTGTCCGCGGCCTGCGCGCCGGTCACGCCGGGCGAGGTCGGCAGGCCGAAGGTCGCGACCCCCGAGCCCGCCTGCGCCAGCAGCGCGTCGACATGCCCGTGGTAGCAGCCGGCGAACTTGATGATCTTGCTGCGGCCGGTGAACCCGCGCGCGAGCCGGATGGCGCTCATCGTCGCCTCGGTCCCGGAGTTGACCAGCCGGACCTGCTGGACCGGCGCGACGCGGGCGATGATCTCCTCGGCGAGCTCGACTTCACCGGTCGTCGGCGTGCCGAACGACAGGCCCGAGGACGCGGCCTGCGTGGCGGCCCGCACGACCTCGGGATGCGCGTGCCCGAGGATCATCGGCCCCCACGAGGACACCAGGTCGACATAGCGATTGCCGTCGACGTCCCACAGGTAGGGGCCCTCGCCGCGGACCATGAACCGGGGGGTGCCGCCGACCGAGTTGAACGCGCGCACCGGTGAGTTCACCCCACCGGGTGTCGCGGCCGTTGCCCGTTCGAACCATGCCTTGGACTGATCGACTCCGTGCGTCACGCCTGCCAGTCTCGCAAAGGGGCTATGAAGCGCCGTTGAGGCGTCCCTCGAAGAAGCCCTCCGGGTCCTCGTTGCGCGGCTTGCTGCGGTGTTTCGTCCGGATCGCCAGCAGCAGTTCACGGACGGCGTCGACGAGGAGCAGTGCCGAAAGCAGGCCGAGCCCGATCGCCGCGGACATCCAGCTGGAGATGTAGCGCGTGGACGTGAGCACCACGCCGTCGCTGAGGTTGACGGTCAGCGTTCTCACGCCGGCGTGCCACAGCGGGAAGGCCAGCCAGATGGCGACGCCCGCGAGGATCACCTCAGCGAGCGCGATCCAGGCACGCCACGGCCGGTGCAGCTTCGGCTGACTGTTCACGTGGCAAGGCTCTCATGCCCGCTCGAGCGCGGCACGCAGAGCTTGCACATCTTTCGCCCAGGCCACGACGACCGTCCCGTCGGTCAGGCGAATCGGCAGCTCGTCGAACTTGCGCGGAGTGCTCCACCCGCCCCCGAGCACGCGGGCCCCGGCCGGTGCGCCGACGTCGGTGGTCTCGGCGATCTCGGACAGCGGCAGGGACTCGCGGCCCTCCCACAGTTCGGTGCCGGTGACCCGGACGGTGAGGAACCGGCGGCGGGCATGGATCCAGGGCGCGGTGATCGCGGCGAGCCCCAGCCCGACGAGGATCCACGCGACGGTGTGGGTGGTCCCGGTGGCGAGTTCGGCGAGGTAGCCGAGCACCGCGAACAGCGGCCCGTAGAGCAGGGCCGTCCATTTCGCCCCGGGCTCGAAGTACCGCGTCTCGCTCACGGCTTCGCGCGGCCGACCTTCGGGAAGTAGGCCGTGACCTTCGGCAGGAACAACAGGGCGAGCGCGATCAGCCCGACGAGCGTGGCCACCAGTGTGACCAGGCTGGAGAACGGCAGCGCCACCTGGAAGAGCACGGTGATCGCCATCAGGAAGACGAGAACCGTACGGGCCGAGCGGGTGCCCTGGCGCGCCTTGTACGCGAAGAGGACGTACATGGCAGCGAACGAGACGGCGCCGACCAGCAGGACCGCGAGCAGCACCGTGGTGCCGGAACGGATCTGGTCGGGGTTCACCGCGCTGCTGGTGTTGCCCTTGATGACCGAGTCGATGATCCGGTCGCGAGCGAAGAAGATGATCGCGTAGCCGACGATGAACACGACCCCGGACGTGACCCACAGCCAGAACGAGACCTCGACCGGCTTCGGCGGGGCCACCGGCTCCGGCTCTTCACCGGGCAGCTTCGGCGCGGGTGGCAAGCCCTTCGCGCGGCGCTCGTCGTCCGATTCGGGTGTGGTCACCCGACTAGCCTACTTAGTCCAGCCAGGGTGCGGCCTCGGCGGCCCAGTAGGTCAGGATCATGTCGGCGCCGGCGCGGCGGATCGAGGTGAGCACCTCGAGGATCGTGCGCTCGCGGTCCAGCCAGCCGTTCGCCGCGGCGGCCTCGACCATCGCGTACTCGCCGGAGATGTTGTACGCCGCGACGGGCACGGGCGAGACCTCCGCTGCCGCGCGCAGCACGTCCAGGTACGTCATCGCCGGTTTGATCATGACCGCGTCCGCGCCCTCGGCGACGTCCAGCTCGATCTCACGCAGCGCCTCACGCGCGTTGCCCGGATCTTGCTGGTACGTCTTGCGATCGCCTTTGAGCTGCGAGTCGACCGCCTCGCGGAACGGGCCGTAGAAGGCGCTCGCGTACTTCGCGGAGTAGGCGAGGATCCCGGTCTCGGTGTGGCCCGCGTCGTCGAGCGCCTGACGGATCGCGCCGACCTGGCCGTCCATCATGCCGCTCGGGCCGAGCATGTGCGCGCCCGCCTCGGCCTGCGCGACGCCCATCTCGGCGTACAGCTTCAGCGTCGCGTCGTTGTCCACGCCGCCGCCCGCGTCGAGGACTCCGCAGTGACCGTGGTCGGTGAACTCGTCGAGACAGGTGTCGGCCATCAGCACGGTGTCGTCACCGAGTTCGCTGCGCACGTCCCGCAGTGCGACGTTGAGGATGCCGTTCTCGTCGATCGCGCCGGAGCCGGTCGCGTCCCGGGTCCGGGGCACGCCGAAGATCATGAGCCCGCCGACCCCGGCTCGCACCGCGTCGACGGCCGCCTTGCGCAGCGACTCGCGCGTGTGCTGCACGACGCCCGGCATGCTCGCGATGGGCCTCGGTTGCGCCGCGCCTTCGGCGACGAACATGGGCAGGATCAGCTGGCGCGGTCGCAGCGTGGTCTCGCTGACCAGCCGCCGCATGGCGGCGGTCCCACGCAACCGGCGAGGACGATGCTCGGGGAACACGGTGTCGACCGTACTCCGGGCGGCGAAAAGGCGGCCCGGTGCGGGCCGCCTTTTCGCGGGTCACGAACGCCGGGTGCGCTTCGCCTTGCGCGGCGGCGGCAGCGCGCCCTCGGCGCGCAGCTTCGCGGCGTGCGCCGCGAGCGCGTCCACGAGATGCCGGACGTCCGCCTTCTCCGGCTGGACGTCCACCCGCAGGCCGAACTCGACGGCCGTCTCCGCCGTCTTCGGGCCGATGCAGGCCACCAGGGTCCTCGTATGCGGCTTGCCCGCGATACCGACCAGGTTCCGGACCGTCGACGAGGACGTGAAGCACACCGCGTCGAAACCACCGGTCTTGATCATCTCGCGGGTTTCCGCCGGCGGCGGCGCGGCGCGCACCGTGCGGTACGCCGTCACGTCGTCGACCTCCCAGCCGCGCTCGACCAGACCGGCCGACAGCGTCTCCGTCGCGATGTCTGCACGCGGCAGCAGCACGCGGTTCACCGGGTCGAGAATGTCGTCGTAGGGCGGGAACTCGGCCAGCAGGCCGTCGCTGGACTGCTCTCCCTTCGGCACCAGCTCCGGGTTGATCCCGAACGCCCGCACCCGATCCGCGGTCGCCTCGCCGACGCACGCGATCTTCACACCCGAGAAGGCCCGCGCGTCGAGCCCGAACTCCTCGAACTTCTCCCATACCGCGCGCACCGCGTTGGCCGAGGTGAACACGATCCACTGGTACCGCCCGTCGACCAGACCCTTGACCGAGCGCTCCATCTGCGCCGGGCTGCGCGGCGGTTCCACCGAGATCGTGGGCACCTCGTGCGAAGTCGCGCCGTGGCTGCGGAGCCGCTCGGCCATCTCGCCGGCCTGCTCCTTGGTGCGCGGCACCAGCACCTTCCAGCCGTACAGTGCCCGCGACTCCCACCAGGACAGCTTCGCGCGGTGCCCGGCCACGTCCCCGATGGTCACCACCAGCGGCCCAACGAGCTCGCCCGCGTCCTGCGCCAGCGTGGCCAGCGTGCTGTCGAGGGTGCGCTGCGTGTTGATGGTCCCGTTCGAGGTCACCGCGACCGGCGTGGACGGCGCCAGACCGTGCTCGACCAGCGCCCCGGCCGCCTCGGCCAGGTGCGCCGAAGTGGCGTGCAGGACGATCGGGCCCTTGACCGCGGCCAGGCCGGCCCAGTCGACCTCGCCGCGGGCGTCGACCTCGGCGTACGTGCCGCCGAGCGCGATGCCGGCGTACGCCGGCACCGCGACGCCCGGTGAGACACCGGGCACGACCTCGAACACGGCACTGGTCTTCGCCACCGCCTGCACCTCGGCGACGCCGGCGGGCAGGGTCAGCGGGTCGCCGCTGACGAGGCGCAGCACGAGCCGGCCCGCCTTCGCCTCACCGGCCAGGTCCTTGGCCACTTCGCCCGGCTCACCGACGGCGGGGCGCACCTCGGCGTCCGCGCTGGCCGCGGCGAGCACACCGGCCGGCACGTCGGGGTCGGTCACCACGACCTCGGCCTTGGCCAGCAGTTCCTGGGCACGAACGGTCAGCAATCCGGCGTCGCCGGGGCCGGAGCCCACGAACGCGACGCGCCCAGCGGTGTTCCGCGCGGGGGTCATTGTCTTCTTTCTCCAGTACCGAATATCTCTGTCAACGTTGGTTGCGGCCCGGGCCGGACAGCGCGCCGGCACCCAGGTCGAGCAGCTCCGCGGCCAGGTCGCGGCCGAGTCGCTCCGCATCGCTCTTGTCCGCGACGGCGGAGGCACGGATCAACTCCACCGAATCCGCGTCGAGCCCGGCGGCGGCCACCCCGCGCAGCGATACGCGTTCGACCACGAGGTCGCCCTCGGCACCGCCGTCCTGGATGTCCTCCACCACCTCGGCGAGGGCACCGACGGGCGCGCTGCAGCCGGCTTCGAGCGTCGCGAGCATCGCGCGCTCGGCCGTCACCGCGGCCCGGGTTCCCTCGTCGTCCACAATGGATCGGAGCAGATGCTCGATGTCCACGTCGTCGACGCGGCACTCGATCGCCAGCGCGCCCTGGGCGGGGGCGGGCAGCATCTGGATCGGATCCAGGGTTTCGGTGATCTCACCGGCCCGGCCGAGCCGGGAGATGCCGGCCCGCGCGATCACGATGGCGTCCAGCTCACCGTCCGCGACCTTGCGGAGCCGGGTGTCTATGTTGCCGCGAATCGGCACGATTTCCAAACCGAGCCCGAGCGCGCGCAGCTGCGCGATCCGGCGGGCGGCCCCGGTGCCGACGACCGAACCCGGCGGGAGCTCGCCGAGCGTCAGCCCGTCGCGGGCGATCAGCGCGTCACGCGGGTCCTCGCGCGGCGGCACGGCGGCCAGCACGATCCCCGGCTGCGGCGCCGTCGGGAGGTCTTTGTACGAGTGCACGGCGACGTCGACCTGCTTGTGCAGCAAGGCGTCGCGGAGCGCGGAGGTGAACACGCCGACGCCGATCTCCGCGATCGGGGCGTGCGAGCGGTCACCGGGCGTGGAGACCTTGACGATCTCGACGTTCTCCCCCGCCTTCCGCAACGCTTCGGCGATGGTGCCGGTCTGCACGAGAGCGAGGGCGCTGCCTCTGGTGCCGATCCTGATGGTTCGTGTCACTGAGTTTCACCGTCTGTACTGGGTTGGGGAGAGGGGCTCGCGACCACGGCCGGCGAGGCAGGATCCAGCTCGAAGAGTTCCCGCAGCGCGCTGGCGTAATCGGTGCCCTGCGCGTCGGCGGCGAGTTGCTTGACCCGCACGGTCGGCGCGTGGAGCAGCTTGTCGACGACCCGGCGCACGGTGCGCGCGAACTCGTCGCGCACGCCCGGCTCGAGTTCCGGCAGCCGGTGATCGAGGCGGAGCAGTTCCGCGTCGACCACCTCGGCGGCCCGCTTGCGCAGCGCGGTCACGGTCGGGGTGACCGCGGCGCTGCGCTGGCCGGCAAGGTACTCACGCACCTCGTCGAGCACGATCCCGGTGGCACGGGCGATCTGCTTGGCCGACGACGCGCCGCCGACGGAATCCATGCGCCGTCGCACCGTTTCCAGATCCACCAGCCGGACCCCGGGCACCGCCCCGACGGACGGGTCGACGTCACGCGGCAGGCCGAGATCGCAGATCACCAGCTCGCGGCCACCGCGCGGCATGATGTGCTCGGCCAGCAGCACCACGTCCTGGGCGCCGGTGCAGCTCACCGCCACGTCGGCCTCGGCGAGGCGGTGGGCCAGCTCGTCCATCACGCCGGCCTCGGCAGGTACGCCCAGCTCGGTCACGTTCGCGGCGAGTCGTTCGGCGTTTTCGAGTGTGCGGTTCACCACGGTGATCCGGCCGATCCCGGCCTTGCGCAGCTGGCTCGCCGACAGCGCGCCCATCGATCCGGCGCCGACGATCACCGCGTGCTTGCCCTCGAGCTCCGGCGTCTCCCCCAGCGCCTCGGACACGACCGACGCGCCGAGCGTGTCGAGCCCGGTCTCGCTGTGCACACGCTTGCCGACCCGCAGTGTCGTCTGGATCAGCTCGTGGAGGGTGCGGCCGACGGTGCCGGCTTCGCGGGCGGCGGCGTAGGCGTTGCGGACCTGGCCGAGGATCTGGGTTTCTCCGACGACCATCGAGTCGAGGCCCGAAGCCACCGAGAAGATGTGCTCGACCGCGGCGCCCGCGTAGTGCACATACAAGTTGTCGTAAAGGTCGGCGGCGGCACAGTCGGCCTGCTGCGCCAGCACTTCCGACACATCGGCCAGCCCGCCGTGGAAGGTCTCGACGACCGAGTAGACCTCGATGCGGTTGCACGTGGAGACGAGCATCACCTCGTTCACGTGCGGCGCCTGCTGGAGCTGGTGCAGCACCTTGTCCAGCTCGTCGGCGCCGATCGCGGCGCGTTCGAGCTTGCGCAGCTCAGCCGTGCGATACGAAAGCCCCACGGCCAGCACAGACACAGTCACCGCACCACCATTCCGTTACCCACCTTGTGGGAACCGTTCTTCTCGTCCGCGCGCCGCGCGACGTGGAAGGACAGGATCTGCAGCTCGACGGCGAGATCCACCTTGCGGACCTCGACGTGCTCCGGCACCTGCAGCACCACGGGCGCGAAGTTCAGGATGCACTGCACGCCACCGGAGACCAAGCGGTCGCAGACGGACTGCGCCGCCGTCGGGGGCGTCGCGACCACACCGATGGAGATACCGCGTTCGGCACACACCTTCGGGATGTCGTCCACATGCGAGACCGGGATCCCGCCCACGGGGACCCCGATCAGATCGGCGTCCACGTCGAACAGCGCCTCGACGGGGAACCCCCGGCCGGGGAACCCGCCGTAGTTGGCCAACGCATGACCCAGGTTCCCGATTCCCACCACGGCGACCTTGTGCTGGCGGGTGAGCCCCAGCGTGCGCTCGATCTGGCCAACGAGCACCTGCACCTCGTAGCCGACCCCGCGCGTTCCGTAGGACCCCAGGTACGACAGGTCCTTGCGCAGCTTGGCCGAGTTGACCCCGGCAGCGGCGGAGAGTTCCTCGCTCGCGACCGTGGTCGCGCCCTGCTCGGCCATCGCGGACAGCACCCGCAGATACACGGCGAGGCGCGCGACGGCGGCTTCGGGGATGGACTTCACGCGGACCGGATCGGCGCCGCCGTCGGTGACGGCCGGCATCTCGGCCGTGGGCGCGTTGTCGGCGTCGATATCGACTCGGGCACCGTTCCGCCGGCCACGCCGTGCCACCACGCTGGCCTCCTCGTCCGACACCGTCAACACCGCTGGTGAAACTTTCCCTTGACCCGGCGAGCGAAGTCCGGTTCGATGCCGGGGCCGCGCGGGGATACCGCACTACGGTAGCCATTTGTGAACGCAGGCACAAAGTGGCTGGTCGGAGGCATGGCCCCGGACACACGAACGTCAGGTGCCTACTCGTGGAGCTGGCGCGGGATCTCCGACGACGTCAACCTGGCAACTGCGCGCGGAGCAGTCCAACAGCTTCCGGTCGGTGGTGACGAGGCGGCAGCCCCTGATCTCGGCGAGCGCGATGTACGCCGCGTCGTACGGCGTCAGGTTGTGCCGCAGTTCCCACACCCGGTCGGCGATCTCGCCCCAGCCCGCATAGCCGACGGTGAGCTGGTTGAGAGTGCTCACGGCGGTGTCCGCGCGTTCCCCGCTGAGCTTCTTGGCAAGCAAGAGGCCCCTGATCGCGGAAGTGGCCTCAACGCGAAGGTGCTCAGGCGCGACCCAGCGGGGATCGGCGTTCAACGCGGATTGCGCCAGGTCGCCAAGGACACTGTCATTGACCAACGCCTCGACCATCAGCGACGCATCGATGACGATCATGCGTCCCCGGCGTTCCGGCGATCACGCTCGGCGCGAAGCTCGGCGATTGTCTGGGCGGCTTCTCCCGTTTCGGAAGAGTACCCGCCGCCGACTTCCCGCACGCGCTTGAGCAGATCGATGTTGTTCGCACGGCAAGCGTCTTCCTCTAAGAGCCCCCGCAGGTAGGCCTGCATCGACTGCCCTCGCGAGTGGGCGAGGGTCGCCAATGTGTCCCTGACCTGCTCCGGAACGTCCCGGATCTGAATGCTCACCATGCAAGCATTCTACCTGCATGCAAAACGCCTTGACCAGACACAGCCGGGGCTCAGCGCGCGGTGAAGGTGATCGTGTGCCAGCCCGTGGCTCCGTCGGGGACCACGTCGGCGAGCTGGTCGGTCTGCGTGTAGCCGGACCGGTCGGTGGCCCGGACGCTCGCCGTATGCGCTCCCGGTGCGGCGTCGACCTCGGCCCACCACATCCGCCACGCGTTCGGCGTGACCTCCGTCGAGAGCACCGCCTGCCGCCACGGCCCGCCGTCGAGCTGGACGTCGACCTTGTCGATCCCGGTGTGCTGGGCCCACGCGATGCCGGCGAGCCGGACCTTGCCCGCGGCCACGCGACCCTGCGGCGCGTCGATCCGCGACTCGGTCTTGATCGGCCCCTGCTCGGACCAGCCGCGTTGCAGCCAGTACGCCTGCTTCGCGTCCCAGGTGGTCAGTTCCAGATCGGTGACCCATTTCGTCGCCGACACGTAGCCGTACAGACCGGGCACCACCAGCCGCGCGGGGAAGCCGTGCTCGATCGGCAGCGGTTCGCCGTTCATCCCGATCGCGAGCATCGCGCCGCGGCCCGGTTCCATGATCGTAGGCACCGGGGTGCCCGCGGTGAACCCGTCGCTGCTGGTCGAGAACAGCTGCTGGGCCCCCGCCCGGACACCCGCTTCGCCGAGCAGTTCCGCGAGGTCGACGCCGACGAAGCGGGAGGTGGAGATGTACGGCCCGCCGACCGGGTTCGACACGCAGCAGAGCGTGACGATGCGCTCGATGAGCGGCCGGCCGCGGATGTCGTCGTAGGTGAAGGTCAGCTCCTTCTCGACCATGCCGTGGATACGCAGGCGCCAGTCCTCGGCCGGCACCTGCGGCACCACCAGTGCCGTGTCGATCCGGTAGAAGTCGCTGTTCGGCGTGATGAACGTCGGCGTGCCCAGCTTCGCGAAATCGGCGCCGGCCGGCACGGGCGGCGCCGGCTGGGCGGGGACCAGGCGGCCGATCGACGCGCGCGACGGAGCGGCGTCGCGCCGCGAACCGGCCCACTGCCCGACCGCACCCGCGACCCCGGCCGCGACGACGGCGAACAGGAACTGGCGGCGGGAAGCCGAAACCCCGCGGGTGAGCGCCGCGCGATGCAGCCACCGGAACACGAGCAGCCCGGCGACGAGGCTCACCGCGGGTGCGAACAGCGCGGCCTGCCCCAGGTCGGGTCGGCCCCAGACGGCGGCGATACCGACCGCCCCGAACACCGCTATCACGATCTGCCCCGGCCATGAACGCTCGCGCGAGATCAGCCCGGCGACGACGGCCAGCAGCACCATCACCACGGCCATCCCGCCGAGCAGCACGGGCTTGTCGTTCGTGCCGAACGCGTTGACCGCGAAGTCCTTGAGCCAGGCCGGGGTGAGATCGATCGCCGCGTTGCCGACGGCGAAATACGGCGAAGCCCCGGGGCCGACGAACGCGGCCACGAGATGCCCCGCGGCGAGCGCGGCGACGAGCGCCAGCACGCCGATCAGGCCCGCGACGGCCGGACTCAGCTTCGGCGGCGCGCCGGCGGGTGCTTCGCCCAGGTCAGTGCTCACGTTCTCATTCTTCGCGCGAGCCCCGCGGATTCACTGGTGAACGGCGGTTACGAGAGCCTTACGGAAGCGGTCTTCCTCCACCCGCCAGTACCCGTGCTGGACCCCGTCGATGAGGATCACGGGCACGTAGTCGCCGTACTCCGCGCGCCACTCGGGATTCGTGTCCACGTCGGCCGTCGTCCAGGCGACGCCCAGCTCGCCGCAGATCCGCTCGACGGCCTGCTCGGCCTGCTCACACAGATGGCAGCCCTGCCGGGTCATCACGGTCACGTCGGTCATGGCTTGAATCTAGCCCGGGCGCGCAGCGCCTCCGTTGAGGGCGGTGGTGGGAGAGGGGCTGGCGGTACGCGCCGCAGCTTCCCGACCGGCGAATGCGGCAACGTCTCCGCGAACTCGATCGTCGTCGGCACCTTGTACCCGGCGAGATGTTCGGCGCAGTGGTCCATGACCTGCTGCTCCGATAGCGAGGCCCCCTGAGCCGGGACGACGACCGCCCGGACCGACTCGCCGCTGCGCTCGTCGACCATGCCAACCACCGCGACCTCGGCGACCTCGGGCATCGCCACGATGACCTCCTCGACCTCGTGCGGGAAGACGTTGAAGCCGTTGACGATGATCAGGTCGTTCGCCCGGTCCACCAGGTGCAGATCGCCGTCGGTGTCCAGGTAACCGACGTCGCCGGTGCGGAACCAGCCGTCCTCGTCCGGCCCGTGCGCGCCGTCGGGCCAGTAGCCGGAGAACAGGTTCGCGCCGCGCACCGACACCAGGCCGGTGCCCGCCTCGTCCTCGACGAACGCGTCGTCGAGGTCGTCCGGGTCCAGCGGGACCGGTTCGGCGAGCCCATCGGACTCGACCAGCCGCAGCTCGACACCAGGCACGGGCCGCCCGACCGAGCCGGGTTTCGCATAGCCCGTGACCAGCGTGGACGTCACCACCGGCGCCGCTTCGGTGAGCCCGTAGCCCTCGAAGATCTCGAGCCCCGTCTTCTCCCGGATGCTCGCGAGCACCTTGGGATGCAGCGGCGCGGCGCCGGAACTGAGCAGCCGGACGGTGGCGAGCCCCTCGCCGAGTTGCTCGGCGGACATGCGGGCGAACTCGGCGTACATCGCGGGCACTCCGCCGATCACCGTGACCCGGTGCGCCGCACACACCTCGAGAGCCTTGACCACGTCGAACCGTTCGGCGAGCACGGCCGTCGCGCCCACCGCGGCCGCATGCAGCAGGCCGGGGCCGAGGCCGTAGACATGGAACAGGGGAATCGCGATGAACACGCGGTCGCCGTGGCGCAGCGTGCCCGGCACGGCCCCGACCTGCTCGACGTTCGCCAGCAGCGCCCGGTGGGACAACATCACGCCACGGGACGGGCCGGTGGTGCCGGAGGTGTAGGACAGCACGGCGATGTCCTCGTCGCCGCCGGACGGCTCGACGGGCTCGCCCGGCTCCGCCGAGGACCTCAGCGCTTCGCGGTCGAGCACCAGCCGCGCGCCGCTGTGCTCGAGGAGGCAGGTCAACTCGGCCTCGGGGGCCAGCGGGGAGACCGGCACCGCGACCCCGCCGGCCCGCGCGACGGCGAACAGGGCGATCGCGAAATCGGCGGAAGTCGGCAGCCGCAGCGCGACCCGGTCCCCGGTTCCGAGCCCCCGCTCAAGCAGCCGGCGAGCCTGGTTTTCGACCGCCGAATTGAGCTCCGACCAGGTGAAACTCGTCCCCGCGGTGGTGTCGGTGAGCGCCCGGGCAGCCGGCCACCGGATGGCCGCGTCGGCGAGCAGACCGGCGATGTTGCGCATAACGCAAAGCCTCCTCTTCTCCCCCGTCATGGGGAAGCTCGCGGATCGTCGCATTTCCGCGACAAGGACCACTACCTACTTCCGGGTAACAACACGTATGCTGCTTTAGCGCCAGAGTGGTGGTGATCACTTGGCCGGGACAGAGGAGTCGCCGTGACGAACTGGCTTGCTGCACGCCCCCTGGGGCTGCACGTCGGCACGATCACGCGCCCCGTGAGCCGGCCGGACGGGCAGCCCGCCGAGTCGTGGGACCTCGTCCATGCCGCGCAGAAGGGCGACAGTTCGGCCTTCGGCACGCTGTATGACCGCTACGTCGACATGGTCTACCGGTACGTGTTCTTCCGCCTCGGCGACCGTGAGCTCGCCGAGGACATCACCAGCGAGACCTTCCTGCGCGCGCTGCGCCGGATCACCTCGGTGAGCTACCAGGGCCGCGACGTCGGCGCCTGGTTCATCACGATCGCCCGGAACATCGTGTTCGACCACGTGAAGTCGAGCCGGTACAAGCTCGAAGTGGTCACCGACGAGGTCTCCGACTCCGGCTCGGCACCGTTCGCCGGGCAGAGCTCCGACGACAACACGGGCCCCGAGCAGGAGGCGCTGACGAGCGCGACGCGCGAAGCGCTGCTCAAGTGCATCGCCGCGCTCGGAGACGACCAGCGCGAGTGCATCGTGTTGCGCTTCGTCCAGGGCCTGTCGCTCACCGAGACCGCCCTGATCATGAAGCGCAACGAGGGAGCCATCAAGGCGCTGCAGCACCGGGCCGTGCGCAAACTCGGTCAGCTGCTGCCGCCCACCTGGCGTTAAGGCCGTAACGGACCTGGCCTATCGGTCGTTCACAGGACGTGGACGTACCCGGGTGGTCGGGGCGCGATCTGGAGGTCATCTCCGATCTGCGCCGGCTCGGTGACGCCGCGAATCCCGACGCGGAAACCCGCGAACGCATCCGCAACGGGCTCCTCGAAAGGCTCGCGGGAGGCGACCGGCCGGGCGGGCGCCGGCGCGTGCTCGCCGAAGTGCTGGCGGCCGCCGTGGCGCTGGCGATCGCGCTCGCCGGGCTCGGGCTGGTGCTGTCGAAGGACGCGCTACCCGGCGACGCGCTGTACGGCATCAAGCGTGCCGGCGAGTCCGCCGAACTGGGGCTCACGTTCGGGGACTCGGCCAAGGCGCAGCGGCTCCTGGAGTTCGCGTCGAACCGGCTCGACGAGCTGACGGCGCTCGGTGACGCGAGCCCGGCCGTCTACCTCTCGACGCTCGCCGATTTCCAGCGTGAGGCCAAGGCGGGCACCGCCGAGCTGACCAAGGTGGCGACGCAGGGCAGCGGGCGGCAGCTGGGTGAGCTGCGCACGTGGTCACTCGACCAGCACGAGAAACTCCTCGCCGCGCAGGGAGGCGTGCCCAGCGGGGCGTTCGGGGAGTTCGTCGGTTCGGCCGAACTGCTGTCCCGGATCGAGGCCCGCGCGCAGACCCTGCAGGCCCGGCTCGACTGTTTCCAGATCACCACCGGCCAGACCGACGAGCTGGGCGCGGTGCCACAGGCGGGTTCGTGCGAACCGCCGGTGGACACGTTCACCGGTGCGCAGCCGCCCGCGCCGGTGCCGATCCCGCCGAGCAGCGGGCAGCTGCCCGCACAAGACGTGTCCACCTCCACGGTGCCGGTGACGCCGGCTCCACCGACTCCGCTGCCCGCGCCGGCACCGAGCCAGGCACCGACGGCGGTCGAGGCGCCCGTACCCGCCCCGACCAGCCCGCGCGCGCCCACGACGACGAGCAGCTCGCCACCGCCGTTGATCTCCATTCCGCCGGTGTTACCCGGGCTTCCCGGGGTGGGGATCGGCTGAGCGCAATCGCTACCCTTGGCCCAGACACCCGAGTCAGGAGGCGGTCTGCGTGTGGCGCGGCAGGGGCAAGGGCCCGGAACTCGAACGACTCGCCACACTCGCCGGCGAAGCGTCGGCCGACGCAGCCGTCGCGATGGAGACCTCGCAGGCGGAAGGACCCGAGCCGCCCGCACCGCCGGCGACGCCGGACCTGACCGCGGCCGCGTTCTTCGACGTGGACAACACGATGATGATGGGCGCGTCGATCTTCCATTTCGCCCGCGGGCTTGCCGCGCGCAAGTACTTCACGACCTCGGATCTGGCCGGGTTCGCGTGGCAGCAGGTGAAGTTCCGCATCGGCGGGCGCGAGACGCACGACAGCGTCAAGTCCAGCCGCGAGCAGGCACTGTCCTTTGTGGCCGGTAAGACGGTCAGCGAGATGACCGAGGTCGGCGAGGAGATCTACGACGAGCTGATGGCCGACAAGATCTGGTCGGGCACGCGGGCGCTCGCGCAGATGCATCTCGACGCGGGGCAGCGGGTGTGGCTGGTGACCGCGACCCCGGTCGAACTGGCGGCGATCATCTCGCGGCGGCTCGGGCTGACCGGCGCGCTGGGCACCGTCGCCGAGCACGTGGACGGGGTGTACACGGGCCGCCTGGTCGGGGATCTGTTGCACGGGCGGGCGAAGGCGCATGCGGTGCGGGCGCTCGCCGCACGCGAAGGTCTGAACCTCCGGCGCTGCACGGCCTACTCGGACTCGTCGAACGACGTGCCGATGCTCTCGGTGGTCGGGACCGCGGTGGCGGTCAACCCGGACGCGGGCCTGCGGGAGATCGCCAGGGCGCGAGGCTGGGAGATCCGGGACTTCCGCACGGGCCGCAAGGCGGCGAAGATCGGCGTGCCCTCGGTACTCGGCGCCGGCGCGGTCGCCGGCGCCGTCGCGGCCGGCATGGCCTACCGCCGCCGCTAGCCCTACCCTCGTGCGGTGGTCAGCCCTTGAAGACGCTTTCCCGGTGGGCGAGGCGTTCGTAGAGCGATTGCTGGATCGACTCGCGCACCTGGTCGGTCAGGCCGAACACGAGCATCGGGTCGTCGACGTCCTCCGGGGCGTACTCGTCCGTCGCGATCGGCTCGCCGAATTCGATGGTCCACTTCGTCGGCAGCGGGATCGCGCCCAGCGGGCCCAGCAGCGGGAAGAACGGCGTCACCGGGAAGTACGGCAGGCCCAGCAACCGGGCCAGCGGCTTGAGATCCGCGAGCTTCGGGTAGATCTCCTCCGCCCCGACGATCGCGCACGGGACGATCGGCACCCCGGTCCGCAGCGCCGCCGCCACAAAGCCGCCCCGCCCGAAGCGTTGCAGCTTGTACCGCGCCGAGTACGGCTTCCCGATCCCCTTGAACCCCTCCGGCCACACCCCGACGAGCTCGCCCGAGGACAGCAGCCGCTCGGCGTCGGCCGCGCACGCGAGCGTCTGCCCGGACTTGCGCGCCAGCGCCGAGAGCACCGGCGTGCGGAACACCAGATCCGCGCCCAGCATCCGCAGATGCCGGCGCTCGGGATGCTCGTCGTGCACGGCGAGCGCGGTCATCATGGCGTCCAGCGGCAGCGTCCCCGAGTGGTTGCACACGATCAGTGCGCCACCCTCCTTCGGGACGTTGTCGATCCCGTGCGTGCTCACCCGGAACCACTTCTCGTACAGCAACCGCAGCGGCGGCAACACCAGTGTCTCGGTCAGCTCGGCGTCGAAGCCGAACTCGTCCACTTCGTACGCGCCGGTGAGCCGGCTGCGCACGAACTCGAGCATCCTCGTCATCAGGTCGGGCTCGGCCGGCAGCTCCACAGCCGGCGCCTCGACCGGCCGGGGCGGTGGTGGCGCCGCCGCGGGTCGTTGTTCCCTCGGCCGTAGCGGGATGACCTTGGCTTCCGCGCTGGTGGTCACTCGTCCACTCCTGGGTTCGGGGTTCATCGGGACTGGCCGGTCGTTGCCGCCGCCATGACGTCGCCCATCACCGCGGCAAGCCGCTCACCGTCGACGATCGGGCGCAACCCGCGCCCGCGCACGTAGTCGTCGAACGCCGCCGCCGTGGTCCACCGGGGGCGGTATCCGAAGACCTCCTTCAGCCGTTTGGTGTCGACCACCCGGCCGTGGTTCAGCAGGCGCACCTGATCCTGCGAGAAGTCCACCACGCGCGCGCCCCGCAGCATCTTGCCGACCGACGGGATCATCGCGCGCGGCACGGGCAGTTCGACACGCCCGGCCCGGCGAACGGCCTGCGACAGGGTCAGCACCCCGTCCGAGCCCACGTTGAACACGCCAGGCCGGTCGTACAGCGTCGCGAGCTCCAGCACGGCAAGCGCGTCCGACGAGTGCAGGACCTGCAGGCGGGCGTCGTAGCCGAGCACGGTGGGCACCACCGGCAGCGCGAAGTAGCGCGCCAGGACGGTGTCCACGTCCGGCCCAATCACATTCGTGAACCGCGCCATGGTCACCGTGAGGTCGGGCCGGCGGCGGGCCAGCCCGCGCACGTAGCTCTCCATCTCGACCGCGTCCTTCGCGTAGCCGGTCCACGAACCGGGGATCAGCTCCGAATCCTCGGTGAACACGGCGGGCGAGCGTGGGCTCGCGCCGTAGACCGCGGCCGTGGACTTGACGACGAGCTTGCGCACCGAAGCCGAGCGCTGGCACGCCGCGAGCAGCCGCATCGTGCCGATGACGTTGACTTCCTTCAGCGCGCCCCGCCGCGCGGGCGCTGCCGGATGGCACGTGGTCGCGGCGTGCACCACCGTGTCCACCTGCGCGTCCGCGAGCACCTTGGCGATCAGCGGGTTGCGGATGTCGGCGCGCACGAACTCGGCTCGGCCGAGCCGGCGCAGCACCTGCTTGGCCGGCGGGACCGTGTCCACGCCGAGGACACGCTCGAACTCCGGATTGGTGCCGAGGCGGGCCAGCAGCCTGCCGCCGAGCTCACCTCCGACACCCGTGACGAGCACGATGTTGGACGGCATGGCACCCCCTGGAGACAGGGACTGGTATCGGGCGGCGGTGGCGATGCTACCCCCGCCGCCGCGCCGAAGTCAGGGGCTCTTACGTGCTGTTAACCCAGGTCAGCGCAGTCACCCAAATGGGCGCGGCCCGCCCGGGGCATCCGGACGAGCCGCGGAAAGACGCCGTTCGCGTGGGCGTTACTTGCCCTGCTTCCGGCGCTGCATGCGCGTGCGGCGAAGCAGCTTGCGGTGCTTCTTCTTGGACATGCGCTTGCGGCGCTTCTTGATCACTGAGCCCACGGGTGCTCCTTCGCGTTTTCGTCGGCCGACGCTGCCCTCGCGCAGCGTCCAGCGAAATGGAGCGCATGAGGCGCGAGCGGTCTCCCAGATTACCCGCGGGGTCTGCATTGGCGACGCTGGCCCCCGAAGGCAACCACGTCCGGGGGTCCAGGGGGCTTGCGCGAACAGACTGCCCCCGGTCGCGGAGCACACCCCTAGCCGACGTCGAAATATGCGCCTTCCAGGTAGTCGTGCACCGCCTTCTCCGGCACGCGGAACGACTTGCCGACGCGTACGGCCGGCAGCTCGCCCGAGTGCACGAGGCGATAGACGGTCATCTTGGAGACCCGCATGAGCGAGGCCACCTCGGCGACCGTCAGGAACTGGACCTGCCCGACAGCGGGCACGTCCTTCTTGTTCGACGGCATACGTCACCGTGCCCTTCGACACGTGTCGTGCCGCTCGGCTTCCCCACCGGCGGTTCGACACGCACGTGCTTGTCCCCTGAGGGTAGCGGGACACGTGGGACCAGTGCGACGGCTACCGGGAGAATTGGTCCAACCGGGCGCGGTGCCCGGCTACCGCACGGTGCGCACCGTGATGGCCGGGTAGCGCGGCGCAAAACCGGTGTCGAACGTCACCAGCTCCAGCTCAGCGGCCTGCGCGAACGCGGCCAGATAGTCGTCGGTCCGGAGCGTGTGGCTGTCGTCGCGGGCTGAGATCGCTCGCCACAGCAGAGTTGGACAGGAGCCGCAGCAGGCCCGTTTGCGCCACCCGGCACAGCCGCAACTCGCCGTCCTGCTCGTTGAACCAGGCGGCTACAGCCGGATGGACTACGTGGTTCGCCCAAAACGCCGCGAGCCAGACGTCGACGTCGAGCAGCATCACAGCCTGGTGCTACTCCTCTTCGTGCGCCTTGCCGAGTTCGACCGACCGGTCGCGCGCGGCCTCGATCGCGTCGAGCAGCGCGGCGCGGACGCCGTGTTTCTCCAGCTCGCGGATGGCGTTGATGGTCGTCCCCGCCGGGGACGTGACCGCTTCGCGCAGGATCACCGGATGCTCGGTGCCCTCCGCGAGCATCTTCGCCGCGCCCACGGCCGACTGGACGATCAGCTTCTCCGCCACCGCGCGCGGCAGGCCGAGCAGGATCCCGGCGTCGATCATGGCCTCGACCAGGTAGAAGAAGTACGCCGGGCCGGAACCGGACAACGCGGTGACCGCGTCCTGCTGCGACTCGGGCACCTCGATCACCTGGCCGACCGCGGACAGCAGGTCGGTGACCAGCGCGACGTGCTCCGGCGTGGCGTGGGTCCCCGGCGAGACGGCGCTCATCGCCTCGCCGACCACCATCGGGGTGTTCGGCATCACCCGGACGACGGGCACGCCCGCGGGCAGCCGGCGTTCGTAGAGCGCCGTCGGCAGGCCCGCGCACAGCGACACGACCAGCGAGGCCGAGTCGACGACCGGGGCCAGTTCGGCCAGCACCGGATCGATGTCCTGCGGTTTGACGGCGACGACCAGCACGTCGGCCCGTTTGGCGGCCTCGTCGACCTCGACCCCGGCGACGCCGTACCGCGCGGTCAGTTCGGCCGCGCGCTCCGGGTGCCGTTCGGTGAACAGCAGCTCCTGCACGCTGCGGCCGGCCTGCAGCAGGCCCGCCAGCAGCGCTTCCCCGATCTTCCCCGCGCCCAGTACCGCAATCGTGGTCATTCCCCGAGACTAAGGCGCCGGGGCGAGTGCCAGCTGGCGGGCCTGGCAGACCAGCCGACCCGCGGAGTCGACAACCGTCGCGTCGGAGTCGAACCACGCCTCGTGCACCGAACGGCAGTCGACCTGCACGCGCAGCCAGCCGGCCGCCGGCCGGGCGCGGACCAGCGCGGTCAGCTGGATGGTCGGCGCCCAGCCGAGCCGGCCGAGGTTGAACACCACGGGCGGGTTGATGTCGCCGGACAGCAGCACGAAATACGGGTCCGGCGCGATGTGCCGCGGCCGGACCCACAGGCGCAGCCGGGGCGGATCCCCGGTGCGGCCGGTCAGGTACCCGGCGGTCGCCGGATCGAGCCGGATGTCACACCCCTTCGAGATGTTGAACGCCCCTTCCGCGGTGTCGCCGCCCAGCGGGATCGCCCGCGGCGGAGGTTCGACGGGCATCGGGCTCACATCGGTCCAGTCCGGGCGCCGGACCGGCAGCCGTCCGGCGGTCACCGTCGCCTCGACACAGCTGCGGCCGCGCTGCTCGAGCCGCACCGCGACGACCGTGGCCCGGCGGCCCAGCTTCCGCACGTCGGTACGCAGCAGCACCGGACCGATCGCCGGTGCCCGCAGGAACTCCGCGCTGACGATCAGCGGTTCCGCGGCCGGATCGCCCCGTTCGGCGAGGACCGCGACGGCGGCTTTCGCGATGAGCGAGAGCAGGAACCCGCCGTGCGGATGGTGCCCGATGGACCATTCCTGGCGCAGGTCCGCGGTCAGCGTGCCGTCTCCCAGGGACCGGACCGCGCACGCCACGTCGAAGGCCGCGGGGTCCCGGGCTTCCACCGCGCTCACGAACGGCTGACCACGACGCGCGGGGAGACGACCAGACGGCTGAGATCGGCCTCGTGCGCTGCGCCTCTCGTGGCGGGAGCGTCATTCACGGCACGGCATACCGTGCCGCTTCCGGCGGCATGTGTCAGCGAGCGCAGGGAGTTCACGACGGAAACTTTACGTGTTCACATATCGGAAGCCCATGCTCCACCGGCCGTCGGCAGAGTGAAGTTGATCTTGTTGACGATTCACTGTCCGACGTGAAACCTGGCGAACAGCAACGCCTCCGCCAGGTCCTTCATCCGGTGTGCGGAACTGCTCGCGCGGCGCGTGTTCACCTCCAGCACGATCTGCCCGTCGAACCCGGCCGTGGCGAGGTTCTCCAGCAGCGCGGCGCATGGCTGGCCGCCGCGGCCGGGTACCAGGTGCTCGTCCTTCGGCACCCCGGTGCCGTCGGCGAGGTGCACGTGGTTCAACCCGCCACCCATCCGCTCCGCCAGCGCCAGCGCGTCCATCCCGGCGGCGGCCGAATGTGAGAGGTCCAGCGTGTAGTGCCCGTACCCGACGTCCGTCGGATCGATCGACGGCCGGAACGCGGACATCCGGGTGTCGCGGCGGCCACCGGGCGGGCGGACCTTGAACATGTTCTCGACCGCGATCTCGATCCCGCTGTCGTCCTCCAGTTCGGCGACCAGATCGGCGAACCGGTCGCCGTAGCGCCGCTGCCAGCGGAACGGGGGGTGCACGACGACCGTGCGCGCCTCCAGGTCGAGCGCGGCCTCGACGCTGCGGCGCAACCGCACGACCGGATCCGGCGACCACACCCGCTGCGTGATCAGCAACGACGGGGAGTGCACCGACAGCACGGGCATGCCCGTGCGCCGCGACCAGCGGCGCAGCTCGGGCACATGCTGGCTCACCGGGTCGACCCACACCATGACCTCGACCCCGTCGTAACCGAGGTCCGCGGCGAGCTCGAACCCGGTGCCGGCGCGTAACGGCCAGACCGACGCGGTCGACAGGCCGATCGGGATCAACGGGACAGCAGCAGTAACGCCGCGGGCGAGACGGTGACCACGAGCCCGACCAGTACCGCCAGGACCATGGTCTGGATGTCGTCCGCGCGGCGGATCTTCCGCACGATCCACACCAGCCCCACGATCACGGCGAGCGCGACGACCAGCGCGGCGGCCGGGATCTTGCCCCACAGCCAGTTGAAGCCGAGCCACACCGCGGCTCCGCCGACGACGCCGAGCGCGAGCTGCCCTGCCATGGACAGCCACTGCCTGGCCGGGGACGCTTCGCTCGCGGGCTCGGCGTCCTCCTCGTATTCGTCGGCCGCCTCGTCCTCGTACTCGTACCCCGCGCCACGCCGCTCGGGCTCCGCCTCGCCAAAGTCGCCGAACTCGTCGACCTCTTCGTCGTCATCGGCGAACGGGTCGTGGAAACCGGTGGCCTCGAGCTGCTCGTCCGGCACGTGGGGAGCGCGGGCGAACCCAGACGGGTGCGGCTCCGGCTCGTCGCGCACGGCCGGCATCACGCCGACCTCGGTGTCCTCCGCGGCGACCTGGTCACGCCGGCGGTGCCACCGGGACAGCCCGGCGGGCGGCGCGTCCTGCGGGACGGCCGCTTCCGGCGGCTGCTTGCCGTTGACCGCCTGGAACTGCTCGGTGTGCTGCTCGGGCTCCGCCGGCGGGCGGCCCGGACGGCGGCGGAACGGGCGGCGCGGCGGCGCCGCGAAGGCGCCGCTGGGCATCCCGCCCGGCGGCGGCCCTGGATCCGCGGTCTCGTCGGGGGCCGGTACGTCGAGCCCGTCGAGACGGGCGGACAGCGCCCCGGGCTGGGGAGCCCGGTGCAGCGGCGGCACCTGGCGGGTCTCCTCGGCCGCGCGGGGCCGTGGCTCTTCGCCCTGCTCGGGCAGCGGCAGCGGGGCCGACTCCTGCGGGGGCCGGCGGAGCGGCCCCGAGTCATGCGGCGGTCGGCGACGTGCGGGCAGCTTGAACCCGTTGGGCTCGGACGGCTGCGGCGGCATGTTCTGGCGCGGAAAACCGCCGGGCTCTGGGGGTGGGAAGCCGGCCGGCTCCTGCGCCGGCCGGGGGAACGCGCCGGACTCGGGTGGCGCGACGTTCGGCTTGGGGAACGCTCCCGACGCGGGCGGGACCGGTCTCGGGAAGTTGCCCGAAGGTGGCGGCGGCGGAGCCCCGTTGGGCCGGGGCAGCGCGGCGGAGTCCTGCTGCGGGCGGGGCGGGGCCGGGGGTGCGTCGTCGTCGGGCAGGGCGCGGCGACCGCCGTTGCGGCGGCCGTTGGGCGGCGGCGGGTTGTCGCCGCGGACCCGATCGATGATCGCCTGCGGGCCGGTGTCGGTGGCACCGCGGGCACGCCGCGGCGCGGCGCCGTTCGGCTGCTGCTCGTCGTCCTCTTCGGCGGCACGACGATGCCGGCGGCGGCCCTCGACGTTCCCACCGTGCAGGGCAAGCAGCTCGGCGACCGTCTTCTGCGAGCGGTCCTGACCGCTTTCTCGGCTCATCAGCGTTTCACCCCAACCGCACGGCGTCGGACGTGACAACGCGGCACCGCCTCACGCATCCCTTCCACCTCTCCACCGTGCACTGAGCGCATCGTCCCCGTCCAGCGGGGTGCTGTCATCGGTCTGTTCGCGCGACGAACTGCGCCACGCCCCCGGTGCAGTGTCGTCCGCACCGTTCGAATGGTCCAGTCGCCGCAAGATCAGCCCCTCTCGCAGCGCCCAGGGGCAGATCTCCAGCTCGTGCAGCGACAGCGCCCGCATGGCGGCCTGTGCCACCAGCGCACCACCGACCAGCTGGTGTGCCCGGCTCGAACTGACTCCCTCGAGCTCGGCCAGGTCGGCCGCCGTCATCCGCGAGACGAAGGCGATCAGCTGCCGCAGCGCGGTGTCGGACAGGGTACGGCGTACCCGCGGGCCGTCTGCCGACGGCGCCGCTCCGGTCAGCCTGGCGAGCGACCGGAACGTCTTGGACGTCGCGACCACCCTGTCCGGTTTGCCCGAACGGGCCACCTTACGCGCCAGCGGCGCGAGCTGCTCTTCGAGCCATGCCGAGGTCGCGACGAGCTCACCGCGGCTCGGCGGATCGTGGGAGAACCGGGTGCGGGTGATCCGCCCGGCGCCCAGCGGCAGCGACTCGGCCAGCGCCGGTTCCTCGTCGATACCCATGGCCACCTCGAGCGAGCCGCCGCCGATGTCCAGCACCAGCAGCTGCCCGGCCGACCAGCCGAACCAGCGGCGGACGGCCAGGAACGTCATCCGCGCCTCCTCGGGCCCGGAAAGCGCTCTCAGCTCGATACCGGTCTCGTCGCGGACCTTGCGGAGAACCTTCGCCGAGTTCGCCGCCTCGCGGACGGCCGAGGTCGCGAAGGCCATGACCTCCTCGCACTCCAGCGCGGCGGCCGCCTTCTTCGCCATGGCCACGGCGTCGACCAGCGCCTTCTCCCCGGATTTGCTCAGCTCACCGTGCTTGGTTAGCTGCTCGGCGAGGCGCAGCACGGACTTCTCCGAATGCATCGGCGTCGGGTGGGCACCACGATGCGCGTCCACCACCAGCAGATGCACGGTGTTGGACCCGACGTCGAGTACCCCTAGGCGCACAAAGCCCTACGGTACCTGGCCGACGGCTTAAGTCTCGAACTTGTAACCAAGACCGCGCACGGTCACCAGATGCCGCGGCGAGCCCGGATCGGGTTCGATCTTCGACCGCAGCCGCTTGACGTGCACGTCCAGCGTTTTGGTGTCCCCGACGTAGTCCGCGCCCCACACCCGGTCGATCAGCTGGCCGCGGGTGAGCACCCGGCCGACGTTGCGCAGCAGGTACTCCAGCAGGTCGAACTCCTTGAGCGGCAAGGAGACGTCGCTGCCGTCGACGGTCACCACATGCCGTTCGACGTCCATCCGCACCGGGCCCGCCGCCAGCACCAGCGGTGCGAGCTCGCCTTCCCCGCCGTTCTCGCCGCCGCGCCGCAGCACCGCGCGTACGCGTGCGATCAGCTCGCGCGCCGAGTACGGCTTGGTCACATAGTCGTCGGCGCCGAGTTCCAGCCCGACCACCTTGTCGATCTCGCTGTCCCGCGCGGTCACCATGATCACCGGAACCGCCGAGCGCTGCCGCAACTGCTTGCACACGTCGGTGCCGCTCATCCCCGGCAGCATCAGGTCCAGCAGCACGATGTCGGCCCCGTTGCGGTCGAACTCCTCCAGCGCCTGCTGCCCGGTGCTGGCCACGGCCGCGGTGAAACCCTCCTTGCGCAGGAGGAAGGCCAACGGGTCGGCGAACGACTCCTCGTCCTCGACGATGAGCACCCTCGTCACTGTTTTCCTCCCTGTTCCTGACTGGTCGCCACGAGCCGGGGTATCCGCTCGGGGTTCTCGGGGGCGGAGCCGTTCGAGCTCGCGCCCTTGTAAACCGGCAGCCGCAGGGTGAACGTCGAGCCGGTGCCCGGCATGCTCCACAGCTTGACCTCACCACCGTGGTTCGCGGCCACGTGCTTGACGATCGCGAGGCCGAGGCCGGTGCCGCCGGTCGCCCGCGAACGGGCCTTGTCCGCACGGTAGAACCGCTCGAACACGCGCTGCTGGTCTTCCTCGGCGATGCCGATCCCGCGGTCGGTGACGGCGATCTCGACCTTGCCGTCCACCAGCCGCCTGCTGACCGAGACCGGGCTGCCCGCGGGCGAGTACGCGACGGCGTTCTCGAGCAGGTTGGACAGCGCGGTGACCAGCAGCGTGCGATCGCCCTCGATGAGCAGCCCGCTCGGCGCGTCGGCGGTGACCTGGATGTCGGCCGACTCGGCGGACAGCTTCGTGCGGCCCAGCGCCTCGCGGACCACGGCGTCCACCTCGACCACGTTCAGATCGGGCAGCCGCTCCGCGCCCTGCAGGCGGGACAGCGCGATGAGTTCGGTCACGAGCGTGCCCAGCCGGGTCGACTCGTGCAGGATCTTGCCGCCGAACCGGCGCACCTCGTCGACGTCGTCGGCGGCGTCCAGCACGGCCTCGGTGAGCAGCGCGATCGCCCCCACCGGGGTCTTGAGTTCGTGGCTGACGTTCGCGACGAAATCGCGGCGGACCGCCTCCAGCCGGGCGGCCTCGGAATGGTCGACCGCCTCGACGACGGTGAACCCGTCACCGAGCGGGCGAACGTGCCCGACCACCGCTTCCGGCTGGCGGCCGCGAGCTTCGAGCGGGGACAGGTCCACCTCGACGTCCTCGTCGGTCTCGACCACCTGCTCGCTCGCCTTGCGGGCGCGGGGGTCGGCGCGGTTGTCCCGCACGAGCCCGAGGGCCTCGGCCCGGTTGTTGTGGAGCACCATGTCACCGAATCGGTTGAGCACGAGTACCCCGTTGTCGGAGGAGCGCACCAGCCGGAGCAACAACTCCGCGACCGTCGGGCCCGCCGGACGGCGGGCCACTCGCCGGCGCCGACCCTGGCTGATCAGGGAACCAGCGATCGCGCCGACGAGCAGGCAGCCGACGGCCATGGCGAGTGCAGCACTCACGCTCACGGCTGAATCGTAAGCACGAAGATGTCCATTTGACCTAGTCTTGACGGGCTTGTCGTGACGCCTGTGACACCTTCATGGAAACTGTTGGTCGCCGGTTAAGCCCGCGTTCACGTGCCCGCCGCCGGGCCGTGACTCCCGAATTCACCGGATCGGGTCGAGTCGCGCAAGCTCCTCTTCGGACAGTCGCAGCCCGCCGACCGCGACGTTCTCCGCCAGATGGGCCGGATTTCCGGTGCCCGGGATGGCGAGCACATGGGCTCCCTGGTGCAAGGTCCAGACCAGGCGGAGCTGCGCGGCGGTCACGCCGTGCGCCTCGGCGACGGCCGCGACGGCGTCGTCCTCATGCGCGTGGGCGACGGCGAAGAAGGGAACGAAGGCGATCCCCTGCTCGCCGCACAGGCGGAGCAGCCCGTCGTCCTCCCGCCGGACGCCGAGGCCGTACTGGTTCTGCACGCACACGACCGGGGCGATCTGCTGGGCCTCGGCGAGATGGCCCGCGTTGACGTTCGAGATCCCGAGATGCCGGATCAGCCCGGCTTCGCGCAGTTCCGCCAGTGCGCCGAAATGTTCGGCGAGGGAGCCGGTTCCGCGGTCGAGGGTCTGGCCGATCCGGAGGTTGACCACGTCGAGGTGCTCGCGGCCGAGCTGGCGCAGGTTCTCCTCGACCTGCCCGCGGAGCTGGTCGGGCCGGGCGAAGTAGAACTCGCCCGACGTGTCGCGCCCCGGGCCGACCTTCGTGGTGATCACCAGGTCCGCCGGATACGGGCGCAGCGCGGTGTTGATCAGTTCGTTGGACGAGAGCAGGTCCTGGAAGTAGAAGGCCGCGGTGTCGATGTGGTTGACGCCGAGTTCGACGGCCCGGCGCAGCACCGTGACGGCGGTGTCCCGGTCGGCCGTGGGCAGCCGCATGGCGCCGAAGCCCATCCGGTTCACGGTGTTCTCGCCCAGCTGCCAGGTGCCCGCCGCGGCGGCGGTGATCGTTTCCGTTGTCATGCTGTCAGCCTGCTGAGTCCGTTCGCGGCACGCCCGGGATTGGCAGTTTGCTGCCAAACTGGAGGGATGGAGATAGCCGGAGACGCCGCGGTAGTGCGTGGTGAGGCCGAACTGTTCGAGCGCGCCGGGCACCTGTTCGCGTCGGCCGACGAGGTCGCGTGCGCGGCCAACGACATGCACACCTGGGCGGTCTCGCACCAGCCCCTCGCGCCCGCGGCGCCCCCCAGCGGGTCGAAGGCGCACGTGCGGAAGCTGTACCGGCCCGGGGTGCTCCTCGACGACCAGCAGGTGCGGCACCTGCGCATGCTGAAACGGCTCGGCGCGGAGATCCGGATCACCCCGGACGAGATCAACGAGACGATCATCCTCGACCGCCGGGTCGCGATCCTGGCTGGCGACCGCTCGGGCGGTGAGCGCAGCTACAGCGTGATGACGCGCCCGGAGGTCATGCAGAGCGTGACGTCGCTGTTCAACGCGGCCTGGCGCGCGGCGACGGAGCTCGAGGTGTTCGAGATGCAGTTCGCCGAGGTGCGGGCGCTGGCGCCGCGGATCCTCGACGTGCTGGCGTCGGGCTGCAAGGACGAGACGGCGGCGCGCACACTGGGCCTCGGCCTGCGCACGTACCGCCGCCGCGTCGCCGAGCTGATGGCGGCCCTGGGCGCGGAGTCCCGCTTCCAAGCCGGCGCCCGCGCCCGCGACCTGGGCCTGATCTAACCGCGAGGTGGGTCAGCGGCCCTGGTTCGCGACCGCCGCGGCGGCTTCCTTCGCCGCCTCAGGGTCGAGGTACTCGCCGCCGACGGTGACCGGCTTCAGGTCCTCGGTGAGGTCGTAGCGCAGCGGGATCCCGGTCGGGATGTTGAGCCCGGCGATCGCATCGTCGGAGATGCCGTCGAGGTGCTTGACGAGGGCCCTCAACGAGTTGCCGTGCGCCGCGACGAGCACGGTCTTGCCGGCACGGAGGTCGGGCACGATCGCCGACTCCCAGTACGGCAGCAGGCGCGCGACGACGTCCTTCAGGCATTCGGTCAGCGGCGCGTCCGCGTCGTAGCGGGGGTCGGCGTCCTGGCTGAACTCGGTGCCGCGCTCGATCGCGGGCGGTGGCACGTCGTACGAGCGCCGCCACAGCATGAACTGCTCTTCGCCGAACTCGTCGCGAACCTGCTTCTTGTTCTTGCCCTGCAGCGCCCCGTAGTGCCGCTCGTTGAGCCGCCAGTTGCGGCGCACGTCGATCCAGTGCCGGTCGGCAACGTCGAGCGCGATGTTGGCGGTCGAGATCGCGCGGCGCAGCAGCGAGGTGTGCACGACGTCGGGCAGGATCCCCTTCTCGGCCAGCAGCTCACCGCCCTCACGGGCCTCGGACTGCCCCAGTTCGGACAGGGGTACGTCGACCCAACCGGTGAACAGGTTCTCCGCGTTCCAGGTGCTCTGCCCGTGCCGGAGCAGCACCAACGTCCCTAGTTCGGCCATACTCCGAATCTAAACCGCGGCGCGAACCGTCTCCGTCGAGGGTGGCGTTGGGTACGCGTTCTACGCACAGTGCGTTACTAGACGGTAACGCAATCGACCGAGCGGTCCTACCACCCCTCAGAACGCATGCGGAAAGTGACACTTGCTGCGTTCCGTTAACACGCATCATAAATTTCACTCGAATGGAGTATCCAGTAGTCTTGTGATTACTGGTGGATATCTGACAAGTTGACGTACGTCCCGCGCCGCTGGATTCCACGCACTCCCCAGCGGCAGCGGGGTACGACCGCAGCTCGTCTCCCCCCTGCCGGGCTGCGGCCCCGCCGGCCCCGTTGGCACTCCCCCTCGCCACCGGGTCCACAGCGGCGGGAGCGTCAGCGGGGCGGCTCGAGTTCGCGACTCCCCCTCCCTCGAGCCGCTCCGCCTCCGGGGCGGAGCACCCCTACTCGCGGAAAGCGCCCGTCCGGCCCTCCGGGCATCACATCGGGGGTCGAACCCCCCGACCCCCGCCAGGGGGCGAGCCCCCTGGACTCCCCTTCGGCTGGGCACGTTTGTGCGGTCGGCGTCGCCATATCGGCCATAGGGCGGTAACCAGGAGGCCGATGATCAGCAGGAACGGTAGGGCCGCGCCTAGGGCGTGCACGATCGTGCGGCCGAACGTGAGGAAGGCTGACCAGCCGGAGGCCAGCCCTGCCAGGAAGCCTGGGGCCGCTGTCACAGCCGGGAGCGGAGCTGCCGGGGTGATCGTCAGGGTGATGGTCGCCATGGCGACGCTTGTGGTCAGGGTTCGTTGCCTGGCTTCCAGGGATTCCAGGTCGGATTCCCGCGTGGTCAGCTGGGATTCGATGGTCGTGATGTCGCTCAGGCTGGCGGCACGGTCCAGCAGGGCGCGGATCCGGTCGACGCTGCGGCGGGCCGTTTCGAGGCGGGAGTCGAGGTCCATGACCTGCTCGGTCAGGTCCTGCGCGGTTTGTTCAGTGCTGGTGACCTGGCCCAGCCGCGACAGCTGACCGATCACGTCATCGAGCGTCTTGTCGGGGACGGCGAGGGCGATGTTCGCCGAGCCGACGTCGGTGCGCTCGGAGCCCGAGTAGCCGCCCGCCGCTACCGCGATCTGCCGTGCCTCGGCTGTCACCGCGCGGATGTCGGTGGCCGTCATGGCCAGTCGCGCCGATCTCGCGAGTTGCCGGGGTTGGCCGTTCGCCTGGCTCTGGTGTTCCGGCTGCGCGACCCCGCCCTGCGCGGGCGCGGCAGCCCGGTCGCTGGTGGCGGTCCCGGTGCAGCCGCTCGCCAGCGCGAGTACGGCCAGCCCGGTCAGCAACAATCCTGCTCTCAACCTCGTCTCCCTCCAGTTCCGGCGGGAAGACGGGCGGATCGGTCACAGCGGTTGCACGCGGAAGATCACGAATCGGTCAGCGCGCCCGGCTCGAGGGGATGCTCCGGCTCCACCAGATGCTTGAAGGCCTGCAGGTTGGCCAGGGACTCGCCGCGGGACACCCGCCAGTCCCATTCGCGCTTGATCGAAGTCGCGAAGCCGAGTTCCAGGATCGTGTTGAAGTCGTTGTCGGCGGCGTCGAGGACCTGGCCGAGCAGCTTGTCCAGCTCGTCCTCGGTCACCGACGCCGGGCTCAGCTTGCCGACCAGGTAGATGTCACCGAGTGCGTCCACCGTGTAGTGCACGCCGTAGAGCTTCGCGTTGCGGCGCAACAGGAAGCGGTAGACCTCCTCATGCGCCTCGTCCGGGCGCCGGCACACGAACGCCTCCACCGCGAACGCGTGCTCCCGCACGATCAGCCAGCAGTTCGTCTGCAGCTTCTTCGTGCCGGGCAGGGTCACGAAGTACCGGCCCTCGGCCTTCTTGTCGTACTTCAGGCCCGCCCGGTCCAGGGTGGACTGGATCACCTGGTCGACGCTCAAACCGCAACCTCCGGGCGTAGTGCGTTCCGGAACGAGTGTGCCGCCACCGCGTAGGTGCCGAGCAACGCGTCGGTCGTCCGCTCCCACGAGAACCGCCGCGCGTGGTGCACGGCGTTGTCACCGAGCTCGGCACGCCGGTCCGGCTGCAACGCGACGCTGGCCAGCGCGCTGGCCCAATCGTGCGCCTTGTGCGACGGCACGAGCAGGCCGGACACCCCGTGCGCCACGGCCACCGGCAGACCACCGACCTCGGCCGCGACCACCGGTGTCCCGCACGCCTGCGCCTCGAGCGCCACCAGCCCGAACGACTCGTTGTAGCTGGGCACCGCGACCACGTCGGCGGCCCGGTAGACCTCGGCGAGCATCTCGCCCGGCTGCGGCGGCAGGAACCTCGTCTGCTCCTGGATACCCAGCTCGGCCGCCAGCTCCCGCAGCGCCTGCGGCTGTTCGAGCCCGGTCCCCGACGGCCCGCCCACCACGAGCACGACGAGCCGCTCGCGCAGCCCAGGGCTCTGCTCGAGCAGGCGCGCCGCCGCGCGCAGCAGCACGTCGGGCGCCTTGAGCGGCTGGATCCGCCCGGCGAACGCGAGCACGGCCGCGTCCTGCGGCAGGCCCAGCTTGTCGCGGGCGGCCGTCTTCGAACCGGGCGTGAAGCGTTCGAGATCGACGCCCGGTTCGACGGTGCGCACCGCGCGTGGATCGGCGCCGTACAGGCTGACCAGCTGCCTCGCCTCGACCGGCGTGTTCGCGACGAGGCAGTCCGCCTCCGCGACCACCTGTTCTTCACCGAACACCCTGGTGCGCGGCTCGGGCTTGTCACCATCGGCGAGCGCCGCGTTCTTGACCTTCGCGAGGGTGTGCGCGGTGTGTACGAGCGGGACGCCCCAGCGATCACGGGCGAGCCAGCCGACCTGGCCGGAGAGCCAGTAATGCGAGTGGATCAGGTCGTAGTAGCCCGGCTCGTGGAAGGCCTCGGCCCGCAGCACGCCCGAGGTGAACGAGCACAACTGCGCGGGCAGTTCGTCACGGCCGAGCGGTTCGAACGGGCCGGCCGGGACGTGGCGGACGAGCACCCCGGGGGCGAGCTCGGCGACCGGCGGCTGGTCGGAGGAGGTCGCCCTGGTGAACACCTCGACGCTGATCCCGCGCCGCGCCATCTCCACGGCGGTGTGCGTGATGTACACGTTCATGCCCCCGGCGTCGCCGGTGCCCGGTTGTTCCAGCGGTGAGGTGTGTACGGACAGCACCGCGACCCTGCGCGGCCAAATCGTCGACGCCGTTCGAGACCCGCGCAGCGAGATCGTCACCCTGGTTCACTCCCATGTGTGTCGGCCGCCGGCAAAGCACGGCGGAGGGCCACCTGGAGTGCGCAACGCCAGCAGGCCCCCGACATCTTCCCCCAATGGGCGACGGGACTAGAGCGCCGACTTCCCCCGCCAGGCCGACCAGGACACGAGCCAGTCCATTACGTCCGAATTGACCGGGCCCGCCAGCCGCGAACCGGTGATCTCCACCGGGTCGCCGATCAGCGCCGAGTCGAAGAACTCCTTCGCGTCGGCGTCCAGCAGGTTTACGCAGCCGTGTGAGTTGTTGACCTTGCCGATCGCGGCCGCGTTGTCCTGGTTCTCGTGGATGAACTCGCCGTGGTTGGAGATCCGGCAGGCCCACTTCTTGTTGACGTTGGTGTAGCCGTAGCGCGCGTTGTCGAAGATCGCGTGCGGCTCCCTGGTCATGATGATGAACGTGCCGTTGGGCGTGTTCCGGTTGACGTCCGAGTCGAGCCCGTTGCTGCACGGGTAGCTGTTGACCTTCGCCCCGCCCCGGTAGACGTTCATGACGTGGTCCGGGGTGTGGATCTTGACGACCTGGCTGCGCCCGACGGTGAACTTCGTGGTCACGTCCGCCCGCGCGTAGCCACCGCCCCCGAGGTCGATGCCGTACAGCTTCGCGTCCGCGTTGACCTGGGTGTTCGCCGGCCAGTACTCCTTGGGCCGGAAGTCCACCTGCCGGTCCGAGAGCCACCCCCACGAGCCCTCGACGTGGCCGCTCGTCTCGAGCATCAGCGCCTTCTCGATCTCGGCCTTGTTCTGCACGTCGGAGCTGAACTTGACGCTGACCGGCATCCCGACGCCGACCTCGGCGTCGTCGCCAGGGTTGATCGTCACCCGGATCTGCCGCGCCGGCGTCAGCGTGGTGAAACTGCCGGCCAACTGCACGGGCTTCTGGTCGGTACCGGTCGCGGAGGCCGCGTAGGTGTACGTCTTGCCGTAGCCGAGGACCTCGCTGCTGGTCCAGACCGTGCGATCGGTGTTGAACGAGCCTTCGACCGCGTGGCCGTCGGCGTTGGTGAGCTTGACGTCGGTCAGCCGACCGTCGGCCACCCGTACCGTGACCGGCTGGAGCACCGCCGCGTCGTGCGCGTCGACGGCGGGCTGGGCGGTGAGCTTGGCCACGGGCCTGCTCTCGGTCGCCGGCGCGGCTCCGTCTGTGCCGCCCCCGCTGCCACCGCCGCCGGTGCACGCCGCCACGACCGCCCCCGCTCCCGTGACCAGCGCCGCCTTCACCACCGAACGCCTGTCCATCACGAATTTGCCTCCCCTTTTCCCAGCCGTCCCAGTCCAACGCCCACCGGCTCCCCGCGATATCCGGCCTTCCCCCGCTGGGAGTATGGGCGCATGAGCAAACGAACCGCAGTGATCACCGGGGCCAGCGCGGGGATCGGTGAAGCCACCGCTCGCGCACTGGCCGAAGCCGGGTTCTACGTCGTGCTCGGCGCCCGCCGCCTCGACCGCCTGGAGAAGGTGGTCGCGGATCTGGCCGGTACCGCTCACTCACTGGACGTCACTGACGCCGCCTCGGTTGCCGCTTTTGTCCAGCAGGTCCCAGAATGCCACGTCCTGGTCAACAACGCGGGCGGAGCGCGAGGCCTCGAGCGTGTCGTGGACGCCGACGAAGACAACTGGCGCTGGATGTGGGAGACCAACGTCCTCGGCACGCTGCGGATGACGAAGGCGCTGCTGCCGAAGCTCATCGAGTCCGGCGACGGCCATGTCATCACCGTGACCTCGGTAGCCGGGCACGAGGTGTACGACGGCGGTTCGGGCTACACGGCGGCGAAGCACGCGCAGGCGGCGCTGCACAAGACGCTGCGCTCGGAACATCTCGGCGACCCCGTGCGGATCACGGAGATCATCCCGGGCATGGTCGAGACGGACTTCTCGGTGAACCGGTTCGCCGGCGACGCCGACCGCGCGGCGGCTGTCTACCGCGGGCTGACCCCGCTGACCGCGGAAGACGTCGCCGAGGTGATCGCCTTCGCCGCCACCCGGCCGCCGCATGTGAACCTGGACTCGATCGAACTCAAGCCGAGGGCCCAGCTCAACGGGACGCGGGCGGATCGCTCACAGTGAGCAGTTGATCAGCAGCGGTTCCGGGTGCAGGGTGACGCCGAACTTCGCCTCGACGCCGTCGCGGACCTCTTTGGCCAGGGCGAGCAGATCGGCGGTGCTCGCGGCGCCCCGGTTGGTCAGGGCGAGGGTGTGCTTCGTCGACAGCGAAACCCGGCCGCCCGGGCCCTGGTGGCCCTTGTGGAAACCGGCCCGCTCGATGAGCCACGCGGCCGACAGCTTCACCCCGCCCTCGGCCGGGTACTGCGGCGCCGGCGTGTCCACGACCTGGGCGATCCGGGCCAGCACACCGTCCAGTTCGGACTCCGGCACGATCGGGTTGGTGAAGAACGAGCCCGCGCTCCAGGTGTCGTGATCGCCCGCGTCGAGGACCATGCCCTTGCCGCGCCGCAGGTCGAGCACGGCCTCGCGGGCGTCGGCGGCCGGGACGCGCGCGCCGAGTTCGACGCCCAGCGTGCGGGCGAGTTCGGCGTAGCGGATCGGGGCGGACAGCCCATCGGGCCGCAGCCGGAACCGGACGTCGAGGACGATCCCGCTGTCGGTGCCCTTGAGCACGCTCGTGCGGTAGGCGAAGCCCAGGTCGGCCGCGCTCAGGGTGCGCACCTCGCCGGTGCGCCGGTCGTAGTGTTCGACGGAGATCAGCAGGTCGGCCACTTCGCACCCGTACGCGCCGACGTTCTGGATGGGCGTCGCGCCGACCGAGCCCGGGATGCCGGACAGGCATTCCAGCCCACCGAAACCGGCCTCGACCATCGCCGCGACGAACTCGTCCCAGTTCTGCCCGGCGGCCACCTCGACGGACTCGCCGTCGATCCGCCAGCCGCGGGTGGCGATCTTGACCACCGTGCCGTCGAACCCGGCGTCGCCGACGACGAGGTTCGAGCCGCCGCCCAGCAGGAGCACCCGGCCGTCCGCGCGCACGGCCCCGAGCAGGTCTTCCGTGGTCTCGGCGACGACGAACCGGCGGGCGGGGCCGCCAAGGTGCAGGGTGGTGTGCTCGGCCAGGAGGGTCCGGGTTTCGACTGGTGTCACGAGGTCAAACGGTACTGTCTCCGGTCATGGCATCCCGTATCGAGCACCGCGCCGAGTTCACGCAAGGTGTTGACGAGGTGTTCGCCGCCCAGACCAGCGAGCCCGCGCTCCGGGCCCGGTTGGCCGAGGTCGGCGGCCAGAACGCGGCCCTGCTCGACTACACGACCACCGCGGTCGGCGTGCGGTTCACCCTGCGCCAGGGGGTCGGCGCGGACAAGCTGCCGTCGATCGTGCGCACCCTGCACAGCGGCGACCTGTTCGTCGACCGGCAGGAGAGCTGGACGCGCGAGGGCTACAGCGGGACGGCCAGGGCCACGGTCAGCGGTCTGCCCGGCGAGATCGACGTCCGGACCGAACTCAGAGCCGAGGGCGGGAAGACGGTGCTGCGCGCGACCGGGGAGGTGAAGATCCGCATCCCGCTCGTCGGGGGCAAGCTCGAAGACTTCGTCGCGGATCAGATCACCCACCTGCTGCGCCGCGAAGTCGAACTGTCCGCGCAGTGGCTCGCGGAAAACCCCTAGGCTCGCCTACCCGAGGAACCACCAACCCCAACCGGCTGCGCCGGGTCGATCGCTGGCTCACGGCTTCGCCGCTTGTGTCCGCCCTGCTGCGCCATGCGGCGGACCCCCTGGTGGTCGACCTCGGGTACGGCGCCTCCGGTATCACCACCGCGGAACTCGCCCACCGGCTGCGTACCGCGTGCCCGCGCGCACGAGTGCTCGGTCTCGAGCTGGATCCGGCGCGGGTCGCCGCGGCCGCCCCGCTCGCGGACCCGCCCCGGCTCGGCTTCTCCCGCGGTGGGTTCGAGCTCGCGGGTACCGCACCGGTCGTGGTCCGGGCGTTCAACGTGCTCCGGCAGTACGCCGAGGACGAGGTCGAAGGCGCGTGGAAGCTGATCCTAGACAGCATGGCGCCCGGCGGGCTGCTCGTCGAGGGCACCTGCGACGAGATCGGCCGGCTCTGCTCATGGGTCGCGCTCCGCTCCGACGGGCCGCTCAGCCTTACCTTGTCCTACAAGCTGAGCACGCTCGATCGACCGTCCACAGTGGCCGAACGTCTGCCGAAAGCACTGATCCACCACAACGTGCCCGGCGAACCGGTGCACGAGTTTCTGTCGCTTTTGGACAGTTGTTGGGCCGCCGCCGCGCCGCACCGGGCGTTCGGGGTCCGCTTCCGGTGGTTGCGCACGGTGGAACTGCTGCGGGCTCGGGGCTGGCCGGTGCTCGACGGGCCTCGGCGCTGGCGTCTCGGCGAGCTGACCGTCCCGTGGCACACCGTGAGGTAGGGACAACCCGACCCGCACGAGCGGGACAACCGGTACGGGCGAACCCGGACTTCTCCCCGATATGACCAGAATGTCCTGGTCAACGCGTTACGCGCGGCGCCAGGATCGGATCCATGACAACGCTCATCGACACGCGATACCAGGCGGTCGTGACCACCGATCCGGCGATCGTCACCGGCTGCCTCGCGCTGCGGCGGCAGGTGTTCTCGGCCGAGTTCGGTGCCGGGGACGACCGTGACGAATTCGACGAAGTCTGCGAGCACCTGGCGGTCCTGCACGACGGCGAAGTGGTCGGTACCTACCGGATCCTACTGCCTGGGGCCAGCGAAAGCCTTTATCCACAAGGAGAGTTCGCACTCGACGCGCTCGCGCCGCTGCGGCCGGAACTCGTCGAGATCGGCCGGTCCTGTGTCCATCCCGCGCATCGCACGGGCGCGGTGATCAACCTGATGTGGGCGACGCTGGGCCGGTACGCGCAGTCGGCCGGGTACCGCCACCTGGCCGGCTGCGCGTCGGTGTCACTCGCCGACGGCGGCGTCACGGCGGCGGACACCTGGGAACTGACCCGCGCCAGGCACCTCTCACCGGCCGGGCTGCGCGTCGAACCGCACCGCCCGTGGGTTCCCCTGCCCCGCACGCAGGAGCGCCCGTCCTACGCGGCCGTTCCGCCGCTGCTGCGCGGTTACCTGCGGCTCGGGGCATGGGTCTGCGGCCCGCCCGCGCACGACCCGGAGTTCGCGGTCGCGGACTTCTTCACGCTGCTGTCGTTCGACCGGGTCGGCCCGCGCTACCGGCGTTACCTCTTCGGGGACGGCAGATGAACGCGTGGGCCAGCTATTCACCGTGTACACCGCGCTGCGTCACCTCCGCGCGACCTGAGGTGACCACAATGCAAGCCGTGCGGCGTTGGCGCGGGGCGTTGGCCGCCTCCGGTTCCGCCGCGCGAGGCGGTGAACTCCGCTCATCCGCGCGCCGGCTGCTCACGGAACTGGGGGTCGAGGTGGTGACCGACGCCGAACGGCTCAGCGTCCCGGGGGCGCGCGGCACGCTGATCGTCGCGAACCACCTGTCCTGGCTGGACATCGTGGCGGCACTGGCGATCGAACCGACCGCGTTCCTGGCCAAACGCGAAGTCGGCCGGTGGCCGGTCGTCGGCGGCCTGGCCCGGCGCTGCGGCACCCGCTTCATCGACCGTCATCAGCTGCGCGGCCTGCCCGCCGTCGTGGTGGACGTGGCGAGCACCCTGCGTTCCGGCCGGTCGGTCCTGGTCTTTCCCGAGGGCACCACATGGTGCGGCAGCCACGGCGGCGGCACTTTCCGGCGTGCCGCGTTCCAGGCGGCGATCGACGCGCGGGCGCCGATCCGCCCGGTGACCTTGGGCTACCGGCAGGGCGGGGAGCCGAGCACGGTCGCGTCGTTCGTCGGCGAAGACACGTTGCTGAACTCGCTGCGGCGCGTCGTGCGGGCTCGTGACCTGCGGGTCGAGGTCGAGGTACACGAGGCGTTCGAACCGTATGCGGACAGGCGCGAACTCGCGGCGCGAGCCGAAGCCGCCGTGCGTCAGGCCGCGCATGTTTGAATTGCTGGACGGTCTCGGCCTGCTGCTGAAGGACGCGCTGTCGTCCCCGTGGCTGTGGCTGATCGTGTTCGCCGTGTCGGCGCTGGACGCGCTGCTGCCGTTCATGCCGAGCGAAACCACGGTCGTCACGGTCGCGGTGCTGCTCGGCCCGGATCTGCCGCGGCTCAGCCTGCTGGTCGCGGTGGCCGCGAGCGGGGCGCTCGCCGGGGACTGCCTGTCGCACTGGATCGGCCGCCGCGCCGGACCGCGCATGCTCGCCCGCCTGCAACGGGGCGAACGTGGGCAAGCCCGCTACGAATGGGCTCGTACCCAGGTGAACAGGCATAACGCACTGCTGATCGTCGCGGCCCGGTACCTGCCAGGCGGGCGCGTCGCGAGCGGCCTCGCGACCGGGAGCATGGGCGTGCCGTGGCCCCGGTTCGTCACGTTCGACGCGCTCGGCACGACCATCTGGGCCGCCTACAGCGTGTGCATCGGTTCGGTCGGCGGTGCGGCGTTCACCGACTCGCCCGGCCGGGGACTGGTGCTGTCGTTCGCGATCGGCTTGCTCCTCGTCGGCGCGCTCGAGGTGGTTCGCCGGTTACGCTCGCGGCATGCGGCACGAGGACTTCCTGACGATGATCCGGACCCAGGGCGACGCGATGCGCTCCGCGGTGGTGACCGCGGGACCGGACGCCGAGGTGCCGACCTGTCCGAGGTGGACGGTTAGCCGGCTCGTCGGGCATCTCGGCCGCGTGCAGTCGTGGGTGATCCAGGCCCTGGCCGACCCGAGCGGCCGCGAAATCAAGCCGGACCGGCCGCCGGAAGGCTGGGACGAGCTACTCGCCTGGTGGGACGAGCAGCGCACGAAGATGCTCGACGGCCTCGCGGATCCGGACGCGCCGGCCTGGCTGCCGTTCACGCGGTACCCGCGGGTCGCCGCCTCGTGGGCGCGGCGGCAGGCGCATGAAGCGGCTATCCATCGCCTCGACGCGGAGCACGCGCTGTCGGCTGAACCGTCCGTGGGATTCGACCCCGAATTCGCCGCGGACGGCGTGGACGAACTGATCGCCTGGATGGTGCCGACCCGCACCGACTGGGCGGACACGACGTACGCGGGCACGGTGCGGTTGAGCGCCACGGATATCGAACGCGACTGGACCGTGCGCCTGTCCCCCGGCGCGCCCCCGTCCATCGACGAGAGTGGGGCCGAGGCCGACCTCACCATCACGGGCTCCGCGGACGCCGTCTACCGGCGGGTCTGGGGGCGGCCCAGCCAGGCCGTCGTCACCGGGGACACGGCGCTGCTGAAGCCCCTCGCATCGCCGTGAGCAGCGCCGGGGAAGATGGGCGGGTGTCCGAACGACGTTATGTGATCACCTTCGGCTGCCCTGACCGCACCGGCATCGTGGCCCGGGTGTCCTCGTTCCTCGCCGAGGCGGGCGGCTGGATCGTCGAAGCGGCGTACCACACGGATCCGGACACCGGCTGGTTCTTCACCCGCCAGGAGGTCCGGGCCGACTCGCTGCCGTTCGGCGTGGACGAGTTGCGTGCCCGCTTCGCGGAGGTCGCGTCCTCGCTGTCGGCGGAGTCGAACTGGCGGGTCGAGGACACCGATGTCCGGCGCCGGGTGGTGCTGCTGGTGTCGAAGGACGGGCACTGCCTGTACGACCTGCTGGGCCGCGTCGCAGCCGGAGAACTCGACGTGGACGTGCGCGCCGTGATCGGCAACCACGACTCGCTCGCGGGTATCACGCAGGCGCACGGGATCCCGTTCCACCACGTGCCGTTCCCGCCCGGGGACAAGGCGAGCGCGTTCGCCGAGATCCGCAGGCTGGTCGACGAGCACGACCCGCATGCGGTCGTGCTGGCGCGGTTCATGCAGATCCTGCCGCCGGAACTGTGCGAAGAGTGGGCCGGTCGCGCGATCAACATCCACCACAGCTTCCTGCCCTCGTTCATCGGCGCGCGCCCGTACCACCAGGCGCACCGCCGCGGGGTGAAGCTCATCGGCGCCACCTGCCATTACGTCACCGCCGATCTGGACGCCGGACCGATCATCGAGCAGGACGTGATCCGCGTCGACCACGGCGACACCGTGCCCGATCTGGTGCGCAAGGGCCGGGACATCGAGAAGATCACCCTCGCCCGCGGCCTGCGCTGGCATCTGGAAGACCGTGTCCTCGTGCACGGCAACCGGACCGTCGTGTTCTAGCCGAAGACGAGCCACGTGCCGGCGACCGCGATCGCGTAGATCACCGCGATCGCCTGGATGATGCGGGTGCGGCGGCGCTCGGTCCAGTCGGTGAAGCGCATCAGCCAGGCGAGCGCCGGTACAACGAGGATCGCGTGCATGGCCACGAAATGCACTGGCTTGAGCGCACCGGCCGTGGTGTAGGCCAACTGCGGTTCACCGCCCCGCGCGAGCCGCACGCCGTCGACGATCATCACGGCGCCGACGGCCAGCGCGGCGATCAGCACCACGAGCCCGAACCGCAGCGCCAGCAGCATGCTCGGCGATAGGCCGCTCGTCGAGCGCAGGGCGGCGAGGGTGAACCCGAGGACCGTCACGATGATCACCGCGCCGATCGCGAGCATCATCGAGACGACCGTGTCGAAGCCGGTCTCGAAGTCGAAATGCGACGGCACCCCGCGCCAGACCTGCATCGTCACGAGTGCGACCTCAACCACGCTCACGACGGTGAACGCACCGAGCAACGCGGTCCGCACCCGTTCGTTCATGCGCAGGAACGACGTGGCCCAGGCGAGCGTCGCGAGGGTGAGCCCGAAGGACAGCCCGAACGTCATCGCCTTCCGGTACGACAGCGGGCCCTCCCACGTCGTGCCGGATGCGATCAGCACGACCAGGTGGACCACACCACTCAGGAACAGCAGCGCGCCGACCTGGTAGGCCGCTCGCTCGACCGACCGGGTCCGTGTTCGCAGGATCGTCGTCATACGCCGAGCATGGCCGACCCGGTCCGCACTGGCGTCACCCTACGAGCGGCTCCAACGCGTACGTTCCCTGTCGCAGTACCTTCCCTACGAAGGATGCCTACGACTATCTCGCTCGGGGCTGACGTGCAGCCCGCCCCGGCTTCACAAGCGGATGAGCATCTTGCCGGTGTTCGCGCCGCCGAGCAGGTCGAGGAATGCCTGCGGGGCGTTGCGGATGCCTTCGACCACCGTCTCCTCGTACCGCAGGCGGCCGTCCTTCACCAGCGGGGCGACTTCGGCGAAGAACCGGTCACGCAGGTGATAGTGGTCACGGACGAGGAAGCCCTGGATGGTCAGCCGCCAGCCGATGACCCGCCCGAGGTTGCGCGGCGCCGCGGGCGGTTCGGTCGCGTTGTACGCCGAGATCATGCCGCAGATCGCGAGGCGCGCGTGGACGTTCGCGTTGGCGATGGCGGCCTCGAGATGCTCGCCGCCGACGTTGTCGAAGTACACGTCGATACCGTCCGGGGCGGCCGCGGCAAGCTGATCTGTCACCGGGCCGTTCTTGTAGTTGAACGCCGCGTCGAAGCCGAGTTCGCCAGTCAGGTGCTCGACCTTCGCGTCCGAACCGGCGCTGCCGATGACCCGCTTGGCGCCCTTGAACTTCGCCAGCTGACCGACCACCGAGCCGACCGCACCCGCCGCGCCCGAAACGAAGACCGTGTCACCTTCGGTGAGCCGCGCGACGTCCAGCAACCCGGCGTACGCGGTCAGGCCAGGCATGCCCAGCACACCGAGGTACGCGCCGAGCGGCGCGGCCTCTGGGTCGACCTTCGTCGCCCGCTTGGCGTCGACGACGGCATGCGTGCGCCAGCCCAGGTCGTGCAACACGGTTTCACCGGGAGCGAAGTCGTCCACGGTGGACTCGACGACTTCGCCGACCGCGCCACCCTGCATGGCCGCACCGACCTCGTACGGCGCGACATAGGACTTCGCGTCGTTCATCCGGCCGCGCATGTACGGGTCGACGCTCATCAGGACGTTGCGTACCAGCACCTGCCCCGGACCTGGGCGCGGGATCTCGGTGTCCACAATGGAAAAGTTGGCCAGCGTCGGCCACCCCTGCGGGCGGGACGCGAGACGCACCTCGGTCGCCGTGCTCATCGTCGAACTCCCAACATCGATCCTCGAACGAAACCTACTCTCGCCGACATACAACCAGCAGAACCGGGGCGCGGATTCCGATTTGTGGCGCGGCTTACCGGCGTCGTCGTATGAGCTGGTGACCTTCGGCTCGTCGTTCAACACGATGGACCGGCAAGCGGCGCTTCGGGAGTGCGCCCACCTGCTGATCGATGGTGGTCATATCGCCTGCGTGTGGAATCACCGCCAACTGGATGATCCACTCCAGTCCGAGATCGAGTCGCTGATCTGCTCGCGGGTGCCCCGGTACTCCTACGGCGTACGGCGTACGGCGTACGGCGTACGGCGTACGGCGTACGGCGTACGGCGTACGGCGGAAGGATCAACGCGCGGTGATCGAGGAGAGTGGACTGTTCGGCGAGACGTCGGCGCTCGAGGAACCGGTGGTACACCGCGTGCCGGCGGAAGACTGGATCTCGGCATGGCGCTCGCACGCGACGCTGCAGCGACAGGCGGGCCTGCTGTTCGATGAACTGGTGAGTGACATCGAGGACATCCTCGGTAAGGGGGAACTCGACGTTCCTTATGTGACGGTTGGCTGGACCGCACGACCGGAGTAGCCGACCATCACGATCGACGGCCGGCGGCGCCGCATGCAGGTACCCGGCGGCTTCGGGCATCAGGTAGTCCGTGCCTCAGCACGGCCTCCGGCCAGGCCGTGTCATCGAAACGCAGATCGTGCCGTCAATCCCGCCGTGCCGGGTACCCCTCTCCCGTCAAGCCAGCTCGGCGAGCTTGCCGAGCACCCCGTCGTAGATCCGCTTGAGCCCGGCAGGCGCGAAGGTCTTCTCAAAGAAGCCGCCGATACCGCCGGCACCCTGCCAGGTGGTCTCGATCCGGACGACGCTGCCGCCGCCGGACTCCCGCACCGTCCAGGTCGTCACCATGCTCGAATTCGCGTCGCTTTCAACCAGGGTGCCCGGCTCCGGCTCGGTCACGGTCGCCGCGACGTCGCGCACCCGTTTCGACGTGGCCTGCAGCTTCCACGTCGCCTTGGTGCCCGCGCCCTTGCCGCCCTCGGTGACCTGGTAATCCCGGTACTGCTCGGTCAGGATCTTGGGCCGGGTTTCGGCATAGTCGGCGACGAGTTCGCGCACCTTGTCCACCGGTGCGCCGATCGTGCGTTCCGCGGTGGCCGTGACCTGAGCCATGTTCACTCCCTGTTCGAATCGTGGTCCTCGACCGCGACTCTAACGATCAGGCGAGCCCCTGCTTATTCAGCCAGCTCTTCGCCACATCCGCGACCGCGTCACCGTCCGCATCGACCTCTTTGTTCAGTTCGCGCAGCTCCGGGGTGGTCAGCTTGGCGCTCACCGCGTTCACGACGGCCGCGAAGTCCGGGCCGCGCTCGTCGAGCACCTTCTGGTTCACCGCCGGCACGATGTTCTCGGTCGCGACGATGTTCATATCGTCCTGCAGCGCGGTGTACTCCGGATCCGAGGTGGGCGGGCTCACCGAGTCGACCGGGATCACGGTCACCGCGCCGGACTTCAGCTGCTGCAGCCGCGGCCCGGCCTCCTGGATGCTCTGGAACGTGACGTCCAGCTTGTAGGTGTCCCGGAAGCCGACGAAGCAGTTGGCGCGCGTGCCGCATTCCGGCGGACCGCCGAGCACGATCTTGCCCAGCTTCTTCAGGTCGCTGATCTTGGTCAGCCCGTGCTGCTTCGCCAGGTCGGTCTTGACGATGTAGGTGTTCTTGTTCTCGGCGGGCGCGTAGTTCAGCAGCCCGATCCCCGAGGGCTTGAACAGTTCGGCGAGCTTCGCGTGCTCGGAGTCCGCGTCCTTCGGCGCCGTCTGGTTGAACCCCGTGCTGATCGCGGCACCCTGGTACTCCGGGATGAACTGCAGCTCACCGGACTTCAGCGACGGGTACACCAGCTCGCGGGAGCCGATGTTGAACTTCCGCGTGACCGGGTAGCCCTTGGCCTCCAGCGCCTGCGAGTACAGCTCGGCCAGGATCTGGCTGTCGGTGAAGTTGAACGACGCCACGACGATCGGGTTCCCGCCCTTGCTCGGTGCGGCCGACTGATCGCTGCCACCCCCGCCGCACGCGGCCAGCCCGAGCGCCGCGGCGGCGAGCACCACTCCCGCCTTGAAACCCCTAGTCCAGCGCATCGTCTTCCCTCCAGTTGGTCGGTCGCAGACGACCCTAACCGCGACCACCGACAGAAACCACATGATGAGAGAAGGTGCCGTTGGAAGATCTATGCTCGCCGGGTGACTGCGATCGTGCTGGCCGAATCCGACCGGCCGCTGTTCGAGTGGCGGTGGGTCGAGCGCAACGCGGACCACATCATCCAGCGGCTCGGCGAACATCTGGCGCTCACCGGGACCGCACTCGCGATCGGGCTGGTCGTGTCGGTCGGGCTGGCCGTGCTGTCGCTGCGCTGGCGGTGGTTCTACCCGATCGCACTGTCCGGCGCCGGCGCCCTGTACGTAATCCCGAGCCTGGGCGCGTTCGCGCTGCTGGTCCCGTTCTTCGGGCTGTCGTTCACCACCGCGGTCATCCCGCTGGCCACGTACACGCTGCTGATCCTGCTGCGCAACATCGTCACCGGGATCGAGCAGGTGCCGGCCGACGTCCGCGAAGCGGCGATCGGGATGGGCTTCACCCGGGCGAGGCTGCTGCTCAGCGTGGAACTGCCGCTCGCGCTGCCGGTCGTGATCGCCGGGCTGCGGGTGGCGGCCGTGACGACCATCGGGCTGGTGACGGTCACGTCGATGCTCGGGATGGGCGGGCTCGGGTACTTCATCCTGCAGGGCATCCGGACCACCACGCCGAACCCGACGCCGATCATCGTCGGCATCGTGCTGGCCATCGCACTGGCCGTCGTCGTCGACTTCCTGCTCTGGACGTCGGAACGGGTGCTGGCGCCGTGGGCGCGGAAGCGGGTGCGCGCGTGAACATCTTCACCGAGGCCTGGCAGTGGCTCGGGCAGCCGAACCGGTGGAGTTGGACCGACCCGGCCGGCATCCCGTACCGCACGGTCGAGCACCTGAGCTTTTCCGCGCTGTCGCTCGCCGTCGCGGCCGTGCTGACCATCCCGCCTGCCCTGTGGCTGGCGCACTACCGGCGCGGCGCCTTCCTGGCCAGCACCGTGATCAACATCGGCAGGGCGATCCCGAGCTTCGGGCTGATCATCCTGTTCTGGTTCCTCGCGGCCCGCTGGGAGCTCGACACCGATTTCTGGCCGCTGCTGATCGCGCTGGTCGCGCTCGCGCTGCCGCCGCTGTTCACCAACACCTACGCGGGGGTGATCTCGGTGGACGCCGACGCGGTCGATGCCGCGCGCGGCACCGGCTACACCGAGGCCCAGATCATGTTCCGGATGGAGCTGCCACTGGCGCTGCCGGTGATCCTGGCGGGTGCCCGGGTCGCGTTCCTGCAACTGATCGCGACGGTCGCGATCGGCGCGATCGTGAACGACGGCGGCGGGCTCGGCCGGTACATCGTGGACGGTTTCGCGCAGGGGCGCGGCGGCTACGGCGAAATCCTCGGCGGCGGCGTCGCGGTGATCGTGCTGGCGCTGCTGTGCGAGGGGGCGTTCACGCTGATCACCCGGCTGGTGGTGCCGAAGGGATTGACCGTGGAGAACGCAAGGCAGCCACAAACGCTGTGACCTCCGGCCCGAGCGACCTGTCCTCCACGACGGGCGGGACGAGTTCACCGATCCGACGGTAGGCCTCGCGCAGCGCGGGCGCGCCCGGTTCCCCGCGCAGGACGTGTGCCTGGTGGGCGGTGATCAGTTCGCAGGCAGTGATCACGAGCAGATGATCGAGCGCCGCGCGCAGCCGCTCCCCGGAGTCGAGCGCGAAGACCTGCACGTCCTCCTGCCCCGACGAGGTGTCCAGCGAACCGAGGGATGCCGCGGTGACCGACCGGCGGAGCGCGTGGAGCTCTCCGGCGGCCCGCTTGTGCAGCGGCGACAGGCCCGCCTGCGGCCCCGGTTCGGGGGTGAGCTGGGCGGGCAGGCCGCTGAACCGCTCGTCGAGCAGGCGGTGCGTCCGTTGCACGCTGATCTCGCCCACGTGCACGAGCGCGGCGGCGACGGCGTCCATCCGCAGCCCGAGTTCGGCGGCGTGGAATCCGGCCGTCGAAACGAACTCGCCCTCGACGAACGACGGCGAGTCGGTCGGCGCGGCGAGAGCCCGCTCGGTGGCGTCCTCGAGTTCGGCCACCGCACGACGGGTGTACGCCAGCGCCGGTGGCCCCACCCGGACCGAAACCGGCGCCTGCACAACGGGCCGTGCGGTACCGCCGCCGGTCAGGGCCTGGATCCGGCGAAGCACACCGGCGAGGACTGGGTCCGGCCCGGCGAGCTCAGGGCGGTAGACGCCGCGCGGCGCGCCGATGGCGTCGATGGTGAGCGCCGTCGCGAGGGTCTGGAGTTCGGCGAGTTCGGCGGCCGTGGCGGCGCGAAGGATCGCGTGCGCGGTCGCGATGGGCGCGCCCTGGATGAAGGTGGTCCCTTCCTTCGGCCCCGGCCGGTACGGCTCGGCGGCACGCCGCGCCAGCGCATCGGCCGCGGACGCCCCGTCGAGCATCGAGCCGAGGCCGAGGAAGGTCTGGAACGCATGGGAGAGCGGGATGATCTCGCCGGCCGAACCGCTGCCGGTCGCGGGCACGGCGGGGACGAACCCGTCGTTCAGCCGGTCCGCCAGGAAACGCGCCGCGTCCGCGCTCGCCCCGCTTTCCGGCGTGAGCAGATCGCGCAGGCGCACGGCGAACAGCGCGCGCACGTCGGATGCGGGTAACCAGGGCGGTCCGCCCACCGCTCGCCCGATCAGCAGCCGTGCCTGGTGCCCTGCCTGCTGTTCGGCGGTGAGCGGGGTGCCGGCGAGGCGGCCCATCCCGGTGTTCACTCCATACACCGGCTGGCCCGTGAGCGCGCCCAGCACGGCCTCGCGCTGGGCGGCGACGACCTTCAGCAGGCGATCGTCGAGCCGGACCGGCTCGCCGCCGGCGATCCGCCGGATCGCGGCGACGTCGAGATCGCCGGGAGCGCCGACGATCACGCGGCGGGCTTGGCGAGGCCTTCGATGACCTCGGCGCCGGGCAGCGCGGCGAGCAGCTCACCGGTCACCAGCAGCTTGCTGCCGCGGATGCCGCTGCCGATCACGAGCTCGGGCGATTCGGCGACGGCCTTGTCGATGAGGATCGGCCACTGCGCGGGCAGCCCGACCGGGGTGATCCCGCCGTAGGCCATGCCGGTGAGCTCGACGGCCTCGTCCATCGGCGCGAACGAGGCCTTGCGCACGTCGAGGCGGCGCTTGAGCACGCCGTTCACGTCCGCGCGAGTGGTGGCGAGCACGAGCGCCGCGGCATAGCGGACCTCACCCGCCCGCTTGCCGGCCACGACGACGCAGTTCGCCGACGCCGCCATGGGAGAGGAGTACGCGTCACAGAAGGCGGCGGTATCCGCCAGTTCCGGGTCGATCTCGACGACCCCGGCGTCGGGGCTCGCCAGCGCGGCCAGTGCCTTGGCGACCGGCTCCGCGAGAAGGTCCGCACGCTCTGCGGCCGGTTCGGCGGTCAGGGTCCCCGAGATGGTCCAGTTCCTCATGCACCCGAGGCTAGCGTGGCTACCAGTTCTTGCCGCCGCGCTGGACCTCGATCAGCTTCGGCCGGACGTCCACCAGGTAGACCAGGACGGCGACAATCCCGGCGAGCCAGAACAGCGTGCCCGCGCCGCCGAAGCCGAACAACCCCATGGCCACGGTGCCGGCGCCGGTGATGGCCAGCCAGATCGGCTTGGTCTTCCGGTCGGCCGCGGTGAAGGCGTCCGCCCGCTGCAGGAGCGCGTGGAAGAAGGCGCCGAGCCCCGCGAGCGTCCCGGCCCACCCGACGACCATCATGATCCATTGCGCTATGAGCGGCACTTGTCCAGCCTACGTCCCTTCGCCCCCGACTGACCTGTCCCCTGTGACCAGAATGCCACGAACGGTCCGGCCGGCACACGGGGTGCGCCGACCGGACCGTCCGGAGCCAGGTGCTTACTCTTCGGTCTTCGGGGCGGCCGGCTTCTTCGCCTTCGCCGTCGCGGTGGTGCGGCGGGGGGTGGTCGCCGGCTTGCTGGCCGGGGCCGACTTCGGCGCGGCTTCCTCGACCTTGTCCGCGGCCTCCGCGGTCTCCTCGGCCACCTTCTCGCCCGCTTCGTGGGTCCGCTTCGCGGCCAGGCCCAGGACCTCCTCGACCTTCTCGCGGGCGTCGGTGCTGGCGCCCTCGATCTGGTCGAGGACGGACTTGACGCGCGGCTCGGCCAGGAACTTGTCCCAGGCCTGCTCGCCGGACTCGGCCAGCTTGTTGTACAGCCGGAGCGCGGCCTCGGTGTACTCGTCGACCAGCTTGCGCAGTTCGGCCGGGTCCAGCTTCTCGCGCAGCGACGTCACGTCCGAGGGCAGTTCCTCGAAGTTCTTGCGCGCGACCTCGCTGCTCTCGTTGACGCGCTCCCGCGCCTTGCCGACGGCGTCGGCCACGGCCTGACCGGCCAGGTTGCCGGCGCCGAGCGCGGCGAGCAGCGGCGTGCGGAGCTGCTCCACGGCGGTGTTCACGGCCTTGCGTACCTCATCGGTCCTGGTGCTCGGCATGATGTTCACTCTCCTGAACAGGAACGTCTGTGTGGTTGTTCTCGCGGCGGAAGGACTCGTACACATCGAGCAGGACCAGCTTCTGCCGCTCGGTGAGCTCGGTGTCGGCGCGGATCGCGTCGGGCACCGGGCCGCCGGAGGGCAGGTCGAGAATGCCGGCCTGCACGTACAGCGCCTCGGCGGAGATCCGCAGCCCCTTGGCGATCTGCTGCAGGATCTCGGCGCTGGGCTTGCGGACCCCCCGTTCGATCTGGCTCAGGTACGGGTTCGACACCCCGGCGAGCTTCGACAGCTGCCGCAACGAGATCTTCGCGTTGTTGCGTTGCTGGCGGATGTACTCGCCGATGTCGGAAGCGATGTGGCCGACCTTCTCGATCGGCCCTGCCTGCGAGCTGTCGAGGTTGTCTCCCTCGTTTCCCATCGGGCTCATCTCCTCGCGACACCAACCACGTTACCCCGAACTGCTAGCAATTGCAAGCACCTTGCTTGCACCCATCGGGTGACTCGTGAACGGTGTCAACGGTAGCCAGCTCGCGGAACCAGGCGGCAGCGTGGTCCACAGCGGCTTCGAGGGACGCATTCGTTGTGTCGAAAAGGCGCACGGGCGGCCGGAAGGTGTCCGCGTGCTCGCGGAGCCAGGCGTCGAACTCGAGGGTTTCGGCGATGCGCGGCTCGTCCCACTCCCGCCAGGCCGGCCGCGCGCGAAGGCGGCGAGCAAGCACCGCGGGCTCCGCGACGAGGGCGAGGTAGTGGATGTCCGAGAACAGCGCGCGCTCGGGCAGCGCCTCGAACTCGGGCGGCACGACGGTGCCGCACAGGACGACGGGCCTGCCGTTCTGCGCGATCATCGCGGCCATCCGCAGCCAGGTGGCACGGAACGCCGGATGGCCGTCGACGTCGTCGCGCAGCCCGGCGGTCCACAGCACGTCCTGTTCGAGCACGACGGCGCGGGCGCCGAGCCGCCGCGCGAGCGCCGGCCCCACCGTCGACTTGCCGGCGCCACTCGGCCCGGTCAGCGCGAAGAGCGGCAGCCGCCGGAACGGCCAGCGATGCCCGCAGTGCTCGCACACCCTCGTCGAACTTTCGACGAGGGGCGCATTGGCGCGATCCCCGCAGGCCGGGCAGATCCGCGGGTCGAGCATCTAGTCGAAGAGGCTCTCGAGGAAGCCGCGCCTGCGATGTCCGCGGTACGGCCGCGGCGAGTCCCCGTAGCCACCCTGATACTGCCTCGGCGAATCGCGGTAGTCACGGCGGTACGGACGCGGCGAGTCGCCGTACCCGTCCGGGCCCGCGTACCGCGGCGGCGAACCGTAGTACGTGCTTTCCGCGCCCGCGATCTGCTCGAGCTCACCACGGTCGAGGAAGATGCCCCGGCAGCCCTCACACTGCTCGATGTGCACCCCGTTCTTGTCGACGGTCCGCATCACGTTCTGGCATTTCGGACAAATCACCCCGCCAGCGTACGCAGTCAGGAGGCGCAGAGGCAGAAGGGGTGACCGACCGGATCGGCGTAGACGTGAAAGGTGTCACGGCTGTCATCGAGCAGTTTCGCGCCCAGCGACAGCGCTCGTTCGCGCCCGACCGCGAGATCCGAAACCCGGAAATCGAGGTGCAACTGCTGCGGCACGTCCTGGCCCGGCCAGTCCGGCGGACGGTAGCCCTCGACCCGCTGGAACGAGATCATCACGCCGCCCGGCCCGGTCAGGTCGGCCCACTGCCCGTCGTAGTGCACCTCCGGCGTTCCCCAGTCGAGGAGCGCTCCGTAGAACTCGCCCAGCGACTTCGGGTCCGGGCAGTCCAGCGCGACGGTGCCGAACGTCGGAATCTCGGTCATGCTCTGCTCCTTTGTCGTAACCAGTCAATGAAGTATGCGGGTTACTCTCCATCGGGCGCAACCGGCATTCGCCTTATGCTGGTTAGGTGACCGGCCGCTCCGCAGATATCTCCCTCGTGGTGGACTTCCTGAACACCGTCAACGTCGAGGAGGGCACCGACGTCCTGCACCAGGCCGGCACCTGGCGCCGGTGGGCCACCGAACGCGATCTCAGGCCGGACACCCTGCAGGCGGCTCGCGCGATCAGGAGCACGCTCCGGGCGGCGGTCGGTGACCCCGACGCGGAAGCCGGGCCGCTCGGGGTACCCGTTCAGATCGAACTCGCCGCCGGTACTCCGGTCCTGTCCGCCCGCGAGGCGACTGGTGCCGTACTCGCCGCCGCCGCCCGGCTCGCCGTCCTCGGCCAATGGGACCGCGTCAAGATCTGCCCGGCCGACGACTGCCGGTGGGCCTTCTTCGACGAGTCACGCAACCGTTCGCGGACGTGGTGCTCGATGCGGGTGTGCGGCAACCGCGAGAAGGCAAGGACCTGGCGCGAGCGCCAGTGACCCCCCGAACGAGTTACCCACAGAAGGACCTGTGGATAACCCCTCCGCCTGTGGACAAACCCGAGAAACCGCAGTTCAGAACCGGTGGACAGGGGGTCAACGCCGCCATGCCCGGCGCGATCCAGACCGAGGAGGAGCTGGAATCCTTTCCCGACCAGGACGAGGTGCACCGGAGGGTGCTCGTCGCGGGGCGATCAGCTTTCTGCTCGACCCGGACCGCGGGTTCATGACCGGCCAGACGATATGCGTGGACGGCGGGCGGGTGCTGCTCTAGAAGACCGCGTGCGCGATCGAGTAGATCACCAGCCCCGCGAGTGCGCCGACGACCGTGCCGTTGATGCGGATGAACTGCAGGTCCCGGCCGACCTGGAGTTCGATCTTGCGCGAGGTCTCCTCGGCGTCCCAGCGTTCCACGGTGTCCGTGATGATCGTGGTGATCTCACGCGAGTAGTTGGTGACCAGGTACGCCGCGGCACCCTCTAGCCAGCCGTCCACTTTGGACCGCAGGCTGTCGTCGGAGACGAGCCGCGTGCCCAGGGAGCTCAGCCCGTCGCGCACCCGAAGCCGCAGCTCGCTCGACGGGTCCTCGGCGGCGGCCAGCAGCATGCCCTTCGCGGTCGTCCACGCCGAGCCGATCAGCCGCTGCACGTCGGGGTGATCGAGGAGCTGCTGCTTGACCAGTTCGGCGCGCGCCATCGTGTCCGGGTCCTTCTGCAGGTCCTGTGCGAACTCGCCGAGGAACTTGTCGAGCGCCAGCCGCATCGGGTGGTTCACGTCGGTCTTGACCGCCCACGCGAACGACAGCACCTCGCCGTACACCTTGTCCGCGAGCATCGCGTCGACGAACTTCGGAGACCAGGTGGGCGCCCGGTCGGACACCACCCGCAACACGGTCGCGTGATTGTCGCGCACCCACTCGTACGAGCGGTCGCACATCAGGTCCACCAGCTTGTAGTGCGCACCATCGGCGAAGACCTGCTCCAGCAGCTTGCCCAGCGGCGGCCCCCACTGCTGGGCGACCACGCGGCGCACGAGCGCCTGCTCGAGGACGGCCTGGACGTCTTCGTCACGCAGCACGGTGACCAGCCCACGGACCATGGTGGCCAGTTCGGAGGTCACCCGCTCGGCGTTGTCGCGCTGGGAAACCCACTCCCCCAGCCGGCGCGCGATCTCGGCGCGGCGGAGCTTGTCGCGAATGACATGTTCCGACAGGAAGTTCGCACCGACGAACTCGCCGAGGCTGCTGCCCAGCGCGTCCTTCTTGTTCGGGATGATCGCGGTGTGCGGGATCGGGATCCGCAGCGGATGCCGGAACAGGGCGGTCACGGCGAACCAGTCGGCCAGCGCGCCGACCATGCCGGCTTCGGCCGCCGCGCGGAGATACCCCACCCAGCCGGTCCAGCCGGCGGCTTGGGCCCAACTGGTCAGCGCGAACACGACGGTCGCCCCGAGCAGGAAGGACAGGGCGACCAGCTTCATCTTCCGCAGCCCGCGCCGTTTTGCCTGCTCATCGGCCAGGCCGCCGAGCGGATCGACGGGCGTTGTTTGCTCCACACCCCCATTGTCCGTGAGGATCGTCGATTATGCGCAAACCTGCTCTCGTCCCCCGCCTGCGCCCGTTCACCTCGACGATCTTCGCCGAGATGACGGCGCTCGCGGTCCGCACCGAAGCGATCAACCTCGGCCAGGGATTCCCGGACACCGACGGGCCGGCGAGCATGCTCGACGCCGCGAAGGACGCCTTGTACGGCGGCGCGAACCAGTACCCGCCCGGCCCCGGTCGCCCCGAACTGCGGTCCGCCATCGCCCGGCACCGCGCCCGTTACGGCCTCGAATACGACCCGGAGACCGAAATCCTCGTCACCGCCGGGGCCACCGAGGCGATCACCGCCGCGATGCTCGCGCTCACCGAACCCGGCGACGAGGTGATCGTGATCGAGCCGTACTACGACTCGTATCCCGCGGCGGTCGCGATGGCGGGCGCCACGCGGCGGGTGGTTTCGCTGGTGGAGGACCAGGACGGCCGGTTCGCGCTCGACCTCGAGGCGCTCCGCGCCGCCGTCACGCCCGCGACGAGGGCGATCCTGGTCAACTCGCCGCACAATCCGACCGGCACGGTGTTCACCGACGCCGAACTTTCGGCGATCGCGGACCTGTGCGTGCGCAACGACCTGTTCGCGATCACCGACGAGGTGTACGAGCACCTGGTCTACGACGGCGCCGGACACCGCCCGCTCGCGAGCTTCCCCGGTATGCGGTCGCGGACGGTGTCGATCTCCAGCGCGGGCAAGACCTTCAACTGCACCGGCTGGAAGATCGGCTGGGTCTGCTCGTCCGCCGAACTCGTCGGCGCGGTGAAGGCGGCGAAGCAGTTCATCACCTTCGTCTCCGGCGGCCCGCTGCAGCCCGCCGTCGCCCGGGCGCTCGACCACGAACTGCCGTGGGTCGAAGGGCTGCGGGTGTCCCTGGGGCGCAAGCGGGACCGGCTGTCGGCCGGGCTCGTGGAGGCGGGCTTCACCGTGCATCCGAGCCTGGGCACCTATTTCGTCTGTGCGGACGTACGGCCGTTGGGCTATTCGGACGCCACCGAACTGGCCTGGCAACTGCCGGAACGGGTCGGCGTGGTGGCGGTGCCGGTCAGCGTCTTCACCGATCACCCGGACGAGTGGAAGCACCTGTTGCGGTTCGCGTTCTGTAAGCGGGACGAGGTGCTCGACGAGGGGATCGTCCGCCTGCACAAACTGCGTTAGGCGTGGTCGTAGCCCTGCGTTTCGAGCGCGCGCCGCAGGCGGTCGAGCGCCCGGCGGCGTAACGGCCCGATGCTCCCCGGTGGGATGCCCAGCTTGACGGCCAGTTCCGCGTGCGTGAGCCGGGCATCGCCGGCGAGCAGGTGGATGAGCTCACGATGCCGGTCGGGCAGGCGCTCGACCGCCTGCCACAGCACCCGGTCGCGTTCGGCGTCCAGCAGCGCGTGCTCGGCGGAGCGCTCCGGTTCGGCCGGATCCTGGTCCACGCACGGAACTTCACGCCGGCTCGCGGTCAGCGTGTGCAGCGCCTGGCGGCGGGCCGTGGTCGCCAGCCACGCCGGGAGACGCGCCGGATCGCGCAGGCCGCCGGACACCTGCGCGAGCTTGAGCCAGGTGTTCTGGCAGACATCGAGCGCGTCGGCTTCACCAAGGCGGTAGGACCGGGCGATCCCCAGCACCAGGGCGGAAAGCGCACGCACGAGAACGCGCCACGCCGTTTCGTCGCCCCCGGCGGCTCTCCCGAGCAGCTCACCGAAATCGAACTCGGTCAACGCGGGTGCCTCCGTCTCGCCGTCCGCCACTCAACGGAATTGGGACGCGACGTACCGCGATTCGGCTCCGCGAAGACCCAGGTCAGCACGGAGTTGAGTAGTCATACTCAGGGACAGCCCCGCACTGGACGATACCCAGAGTGATCGTTGTCTGGTTAGATGCACGCAAGCCGGTGGCTCTTTTCGGCCGTCTGGGGTGGATCGGAAGCTTTCGAAGTGAAACACTCGCCAGCGGTGCTAGAAATGGGCCGGTTCCGCACTGCGGATGACCAGGTCGAACAGGATATCGACAAGAGCAACTCAGAGCTCACCCGGACTGAGCCGGGCCCGGGACGGTGGTGATGGCGGTGAGGGATGCGGAGGTCACGCATCGTGCCGTCCCGCTCTGGGGCAAGCTGCTGGCGGCCGCGGGTTTCGCCTTCGCCGGATGGCTCGTCGCCGGGCTGCTCGGCGGCCTCACCGCCTCGGCCGACGAGACCCCGCAGGGCACCGAGCCCACGCTGGCCGGGCAGGTCACGCAAGCGCAGGGCGGCCTTCTCGGCGGCCTGCTGACCACGACCGTCTCGACGGTCGAGCACACCGTCGACGCCCTCACCTCGACAGTCACCGCCACCGTGCAAACCGTCACGACCACCGTGACCGAGACGACCACCACGGTCGTCCAGCCGGTCACCGCGGCGCTCGCGCCGGCACCCGCGGCGCCGGCTCCGAAGCAGCACGCGACCACCAAACAGACCCGCGCCGCCTCGGCACCACCGAAGGCGGTCAGCACTCCACCGGCCCCCAAGCCCGCACCGGTCCCGGACCGGCAAGCGGCCGTCGTAACCCAGCCGTCCCTCGAGCACCCCCAGCCGCCGCGACCCGCGGCGGCGCCGAGCACACCGGCGCCGGTCACCGAGCATGTCGTGCGGGCGAAGAACCCGTTGCCCGTACCGCCGAGCGCGCCGGGCGGCCAGGCATGCAGCGCCGTCGCCGCACACGACGGCGGCGGGAACACCAAGCATCCGCTGGCGGTCCTCACCACGCGCTCCGGCATCGCGGCGCTCGCGCCCATCGGTGTCCCCCGGCGGGACGCGCACGCCGGCAACAGCCGTGAAGCGGCCTTGCCGACCACCTCCCCCGACTGACCCCCACCTCGGTTCCGCGGGCGAGCCACGCCCAGAACAAGATCAACTTCTTGTATTTTCCTTACCGAGGGGCGTTTCATGCACACCTTCATGCTTCCCGATCGGCCGGGGTCGCCCGGCCGGTTCGGGTCTTGGTCCCGGTGCCGCGTTGCCCCTGCGGCGCCGGGACTCACCGGCACGCCTCGGGCGTTCCCGCTCACCGCGCCGAGCGGGAGCAAGTCCCCGATGCGCGCCTAGCCGCCGGGCCTGCCGGCACGTCGAGGGGCGGTGCCGGCGGGCCCGGGCGGCGTTACGACAGCCGGTGCGCTGGATGACCACCTGTTTCCCTGGAGCGGACTCATCCGGCGCACCGGCTGTTCTTACGCGAGCGCCTGCCGCAACCGGTGCGCGTCCACGTCGAACCGCGCGAGGATGTCGGCGGCTGGGCCGCGGAGCACGGTGAGCGCGAGCAGGATGTGCTCGGAACCCAGGTTCCTCGCGCCCAGCCCGACCACTTCCCGGAGCGTCAACTCCAGGGCCTTCTTCGACTCGTCGGCGAAGCGGATGTGCTTGCCCTTCTTGCCGCGCCCGGAGCCCGCGAGCGCTGACGGCCCGTGCACCTCCTCGACACGGTCGATGATCCGGTCCACGTCGATGCCGAACTCCCCGAGCGCTTCGGCATCGGCCTCGCTGATCCCACCGCGGCGCCGGACTCGGCCCGCCTCGGCCACGACGTCGTCCACGGCGACGCCAAGGTTGGTCAGCAACCGCACGGCGGCGCTCTCCTGGCCGCGAAGCAGCGCGATCAGCAGGTGCAGCGGCGTGACCTCACGGGCGCCGACCTCCGCCGCGTCGCGCTGCGCCGCGACCACGGCCTCGCGCGCGTCCTGCGTGAATGCCTCGAACATCAGCTGCCTCCATGCTTCTTGTGCACGGCCTGCCGGCTCACCCCGAGCTCGGCGGCGATCTCCTGCCAGGACCAGCCGTGGGTGCGGGCGCTGCGCACCTGCACGGCCTCGAGTTGCTCCAGCAGCCGGCGCAGGGCGGCCACGGCCCGCAACCCCACCCGGGGGTCGCGATCGCCCGCGCGGGCGGCCAGATCTGTTGCCTCACTCATGCTGTCAACCTACGTTGACACGGCCCAGTCGTCAACCTTGGTTGACATACGTAGGCTCGAACCGTGCCCACGATCAAGGTCGCCGAGCAGGCAGGCGTCGGCATCGACGGCGCGCCGCGGCCCAGCGAGGATCACGTCGTCATCCTGGAAAACGCGGTGGTGCTCCTGGACGGCGCTACGGCGCCGGCACCGGGTCTGCCACCGGGTGGCTGGTACGCGGGGTTGCTCGCGGCCGAACTCGCCGACGCCTTGCGGGCGAAACCGGAAGAGGATCTGCGCGCGCTGCTGTCCGGCGCGATCGCCGCGGTGGCCGCCGCCCATGACCTGCACCCCGGGGCGTCGCCGTCGAGCACGGTGGCGATGCTCCGCTGGACCACTTCCCGCATCGACGGGCTGGTGCTCGCGGACAGCCCGGTCGTCGCCTTCGGCCCGGCCGGCGCCGATCCGCTGACCGACGACCGGCTTGCCAGGCTGCGGCGGTCCGGACGCCTCAACACGACGGCCGAGGTGCATGCGCTGCGGAACCGGCCCGGCGGATTCTGGGTGGCGGAGGCGACTCCGGCCGCCGCGTCGCGCGCACGGTGCCGCAGCTGGCCCCGCGGTTCGCTCGACGCGGTGTTGCTGGCCTCCGACGGGGTGTCGGTCGGCGTGGACGACTACGGCCTCTTCGACTGGCCACAGGTTCTCACCGCGGCGCGCGAGCGCGGCCTGTCTTCCGTTCTCGAGGCGGTGCGCGCGGCCGAGCGCACCGATCCGCGCGGCAAGCGCTGGCCACGCGCCAAAGTTCACGATGATCAGGCGCTCGTCCTCGTCGAGTTCGACGGAGCCGAACTGGGCCAATCGGCCGAATAACCCGCGCGGCATATCTGGCCGCCCGCCCGCTTCTCCTCAACGAGGACGAGGGCATGATGCGACCGTTCGTCGTGCACCCGCCCGAGGCCACCCGGCGGGTCTGCCGGTAGCGCTCCCGCTAGCTCACTGCGGCGACCCGGAAGACCGGGTAGCCCGGCGCGATCTCGCGCAGCTTCTCGTCGGGCGCGCTGGCATCGACACCGTCGAAGAAGATGCCGACCTCCCACTTCCAGCGCTTCAGGTACTCCCGCAACAGAACGGGCTTCTCGTCGTCACCGAGTTCGATCGCCCGGAAGCGTTCGGACCGCCGGCCCACTTGCAGCTCGCCTTCACCGGCCGCGCGCAGATTGCGCACCCACTGCGTGACGCCGCGTGGCGCGACGAGGTACTCCTGCCCGTCGACGGTGAGCAGGTTGACCGGGTTCGACCGCAGCTCACCGCTCTTGCGGCCCCGGACGTAGAGCACCCGGCTGCCCATCAGGCTCATCCCGCGCTTCGTCAGCCACCGCACCGTGTTGTGCATGAGGTACTCGCCCTTGCGGGGCTTGATGTAGCGAATCTCGTTCATCGGATCTCCTCGTCTTGGGAGAGCAGTGCTCTCTGTTGAGATCAGTGAACACCTCTGGCCGGCCACTGTCAAGAGCGGTGCTCTTGAATTTGTCCGTCGCTCTCATCAATGGCAGACTGGGCCGATGACCGCCATCAGGACCGCCCGGGACCGCGCCCGCGCCGAGCTGACGCAGGAGATCAAGAACGAGGCACGGCGCCAGCTCGCCGAGGTCGGCGCGCACGGCCTCTCGCTGCGTGCCGTGGCGCGCGAGCTGGGCATGGTCTCGTCCGCGCTGTACCGCTACTTCCCGAGCCGGGACAACCTGCTGACGGCGCTGATCGTGGACGCCTACAACGCGATCGGCGAGGCGGTGGAAAAGGCCGACGACCAGGCGGAGCAGCCGCGAGTCCGGTGGCAGTCCATCTGGCAGGCGGCGCGCGGCTGGGCGCGCGAGCATCCCCACGAGTACGCACTGATCTACGGCTCTCCGATCCCCGGCTACCAAGCCCCGCAGGACACCGTCGGCCCCGCCGCCAGGGTCGCGCTCGCCCTGATCGACGTGGCCGCGGGCGGCGCGCTCCGACCCGCCTACCCGGGCCCCGAGGTCAGCGGACCGCTCCGGGAACAGGCACTCGGCCTGGCCGGCACGCTCGAAAAGGCGCTGTCCGCGGCCGAGGTCGGCCGCCTGATGATCGCCTGGACGCAGCTGTTCGGGGCGATCAGCTTCGAACTGTTCGGCCAGTACGTGGGCAGCGCCGATCCGGCGGACGCATTCTTCTCCTACACCTGCCTCCAGATGGCGGATTTCGTCGGCCTCACCTGAGGCTCCGGACCAGCTCGTGGCGAGTCAGCGGCCCGACGTCGAGCACCACGGAACCGTCATGCCCTTCCGCCGCCGAGCAGGTCGATGACCTCGTCGTCACTGGTCTGTGTGAAGTCGGCGTACCACTCGCCGATGGCACGCAACTCGTCCGGCGCCAGCAGGCATATCACGTCGTCCACCTCGGCCTTGATGGCCGCCGCTGCCTCCAGCGCGGCGACCGGGGTGGCGAAGACGAGGGAGCGCGGCCTGTCGGCACGGATCACGTGCGCCGCGGCGCGCGCGGTCACCCCGGTCGCGAGACCGTCGTCGACGAGGATGACGTCACGGCCGGCGCGCGGCTGCGGAGCGCGCCCCTGCAAGTAGACCCGCTCGCGCCGGCGGGCTTCGGCCTGCTCCGCGTCACGGCTTTCCCGCAGGTCCTCAGGATGGAGGCCCAGCGCACGCAGGCTGCGCGCGTCATAGGTGGCGTCCCCGCTCGCGGTGACCGCACCGACGCCGAACTCGGGCTGGCCAGGGGCACCGATCTTGCGGGCCACAGCGACGTCCAGCGGGGCGTCGAGCACCTCCGCGACGGCGTGCGCGACGACGACGCCACCGCGAGCGAGCCCGAGCACCAGTGGATCGTGCCACCGGCGCCGGCCGAGCTCCTCGCCCAGGTGCAGACCGGCCGCCCGCCGGTCCCGAAACGCCCGGATGCGTGTCATCTTCGCCGGATACCCAGGGTTGACGTCGAGGACACCCGCGCCACGCGAGTGTCCTCAATAGACAAAAAGCCGGTCTCGCCGACCGGCTTCCTCCACGCTGAAGCCGCCGGCCGACGGGACCGGAGCCACCCCGAGGGTGGCCATGCTGCCTTGGCAACTTCGCCCGAGGCTACCCAACGGTCGCGCCCCGGCGAACACCTGTAGTGAAATCGAAATCTCACGGCGCCGACCAGGTGATCACGCCGGGCCGCGCAGGTGCCTGGCCGCCCTGGCGGACGAGTGCAACCGGTCCGGGGCGATATCCAGCACATCGGACAGCCACCCCCGCCAGTACGGCCCTGGCACCCGCTTGCCGCGCTCCCACCGGGAAACCTCATCCCGTCCGAGACTGCCGTTTCCGGACGCCGACGCGAGCGTGTCCGCCAGGCCGTGTTGGGTCAGCCCGTGCTCGCGCCGGGTGGACCGGATGAGGGATCCGATCGGTTCGCAGTCGCCGGATCCTCGACGAAACCGCACGCCGCGCTCACGGGTCGGCATGCGCCCGACACTAGAAGCCCGCTCGGCGGCCAGCGATCCGTTTCGCGCACGGTTTTATCCTCTTCGCGCATGCTGCCGGCCGAGGGTCTGTTTTGGCGACTCACCGAACCGCGCCCGGTAAACGGCGGCGAACCGGCCGTGATGGACGATGCCCCACCTGCTGGTGATCTCGCCGACGGTCGTGGTGTCGCACTGAGCCGCGCACAACTCGTCGTGCACGCGCTGGAGCCGGACACCCCGGAGATACTCGCTGGGTGAGCTGTCGAGCTGTTCACGGAAGGCTTTTTGCAGTGCGCGGACGCTCACCCCCGCCTGGCGGGCCAGGCTCGCGGACGTATGTGCCCATTCCGGATGCCCCTCGAGCAGATCGACGGTGACGCCGAGCAATCGCGAGGGCACGGGGCGGTGATCCCCGTTGAGCATCCGGGTGTAGTTGTGCGGCTGGGCGAGCAGCAGGCCGACGATGAGGGCCTGCTCGAACTGCTCCATCGCGAGCGGATGGGTCAGGAGCGAATCCGGGTTGCCGAGATCGGCGATGCTGGCCTTGAGCGACTGGACCCAACTGCGCGCGTACCCCGTGGTGACATCCATCCCGAGCTGGAACCGGATCGGCCTGCGCAGCGGCCCGTTCAGCATCTCCGACAATCGCGCCTCGACGGCCGCGCGCTCGATCCGGACGACGATGTTTCCGCAGTCCTTCGACAAGCGCATCTGCACCGGTTCCGTCGGCGATGCCACCGCGATCATTTCCGCGCCTGTCTGCACATGTTCGAAACTGCTCTGATAAGTACCTGTTCCCGCAGCCGGCAGCATTACCGCGAAGAAGGAGCCGAGTTCGCCGGGATCCACCCTGGTGTCCCAGCCGTAGGCGACGTACGCAATCGCTATATTGCGAATACGGTGGCAATGCATGCGCGCGTGCAACTCCGCGTTCGGCCCCAGCAGGTCCAGCTTGTGCGGGCAGAAGATCTTCGCTACGTGATCACGCGTTTCGTCGAGATTCCTGGACTCGAACAGTTTGCATCTTTCCAGCGGTAACGGTGTCATTGTCCCGGGCAGTCGTGTTCGATCCAGGGCTGGGCGACTTCGACTCCCACACACCTCCGGGACATACCCTGGAGCGTTTTCTCCGGAAACGCTACCGGCAAATGGGTGTAGTTTGCTGACTGCAAATTGCAGCCCGTTAGCGAGTCCTTTGTACCGGCTCGAGCACCGCGGTGAACTGCCGCATCGCACCACGAGCGCGCACGATCCGGTAACCCCGCAGCTGCGCCGCCTTCGACCGGACCTCCTCGGCCACGTCGACGACGTATTCCAGGTGGCTCGCGGTGTAAACGCGGCGCGGGAGCGCGAACCGGACCAGCTCGCGCGGCGCCGGGAGCTCCGGGCCGCCGTCAAGCGCGGGCTTGCCGAACACGAGCGTCCCGAGTTCGCACACCCGAACCCCGCCCGCGAGGTAGAGCTCGTTGGCGAACGCGGTCGCCGGCAGCTGGTGCGGGGGAATGTGCTCGAGCAGGAGACCCGCGTCGAGATACACGGCGTGGCAACCGGTCGGCTGGAGCACCGGCAGCCCGGCGAGCCCCAGCTGATGGCCGAACCAGCGCGCCGATTCCGCGCGATACCGGAGATATCCGGGTTCGGTGACCTCGAGCAGGCCCTGAGCAAGCGCTTCCAGATCGCGCCCGGCGAGCCCGCCATAGGTGGGGAACCCTTCGTACGCAATGACTTGCTCGGCACACCGGTTCGCGAGGTCACCGTCACGAAGAGCGATGAGGCCGCCGATGTTGCCGATGCCGTCCTTCTTGAGACTGGCCCAGCAGCCGTCCGCGAGATCGAACATCCTGCGCGCTATCTCGCGCGGCGCGAAGTCGGCGTAGCCGGTTTCGCGCTCAGTGATGAGGTATGCGTTCTCCGCGAACCGTGCGGCATCGAGGAACAGCGGAATCCCGCGCGCGGCACAGAGTTTCCGCGCTCCGGCGATGTTGCGCAGGGACACCGGCTGGCCGCCGTTGGCGTTGTTGGTCACCGTCAGCACGACACACCGGACGCGCCGCCCGGATTCGCCGCCGAGCAGCGAGGCCAGCGCGTCGAGATCGAGATCGCCCCCGAACGGGTTGGGAACGCCCTGAAATGCCGAAACGGACAAATCGACGGCTTCGGCGCCGGTGGCCTCGACACTCGCCCGCGTACTGTCGAAATGCGTGTTGCTCACAGAAATGTCGCCGGGCCTCAGCACATTGCCGAGCACTATCCGCTCGGCGGCGCGCCCCTGGTGCACCGGCAGTATCTCCGGGTAGCCGGTCAACTCCGTTACGACAGCCTTGAATCGCTCGAACGAACGCGCGCCGGCATAGGACTCGTCACCGTTCATCAGCGCCGCCCACTGCGCCGCCGACATGGCCGCCGTCCCGGAGTCGGTCAGGAGGTCGATCGTGATCTTCCGGGCGGGCACCCGGAACAGGTTGTGACCGGCGCCGACCAGCGCTTCATGCCGCTCCTCGACGGTCGGGAACGGGATCGGCTCGACGGCCTTGATGCGGAACGGCTCCATACTGTGCCGATCGTGATCAGTAAAGGACGGCATGCGGATCTCCTGACCCCCGGGCGAGCCCAACCTCCCCAGGGTGGCGGCCCGGCAACGCTGCCGGTAGAGGCCAATCCCGTCCTATTGGAATTGCATCCCGACCATTCACCGCACCGTAAAGTGATCTGCGCCACAATCTTTATTCGAGCGTGATTCACATGTAACTATCGAGCCACGATTGCTCCGAAACCTTCTCCCGAAGGGCGAAGATCTGAGTTGTGGAAGTCGCGGTCGAGCAGGTCAGCTTCGCTTTCCAGCCGCTGTACAGCCTGCACACGGGCGGCATCGTCGGCGTCGAGGCACTTGCCCGGCCCGCCTCCGGGAAAGTCCAGGAGCTGCTCCGGTACGCGATGCGGAAGGGGCGCCTTGTCAAGGTGGACGCCGCGCTCGCCGCGCGCGCCGTGGTCGAGGAGTCGTCCTACGAGACCCTGCTCCCACTCCACCTGAACCTCACCGCCGCGTCCGCCGCCGCCCCGCAGCTGGTACTCGATTCGCTGCTGGAGACGCTGACGGCCACCGGCAGGCGGGCCCGCGAAATCGTCCTCGAGATCGGCTCGCCGTTCCACGGCGTACCGGCCAAGGCCCTGCTCGCCGGCGCCGCCCGGTTCGCCGAACTCGGCTTCCGCATCGCCTTCGACAACCTCGGCCACGGTGACGTCCCGCTCAACCTGCTCGCCGACGCCCGTCCCGATCTGATCAAGCTCGACCGCACGACGCTGTACCGGCTCCCCGACGATCAGCCTACCGCCGCGCTCGTCGAAGCCCTCTGCCATTTCGCGGACCGCACCGGCATCCGCCTCGTCGCGACCGGTATCGAAACCGAGGACCAGCTGGCGACCGTGCGGCAGCTCGGCGTCCGCATCGTGCAGGGCAACCTGTTCGCCCCCGCGCGGGAGGACGGGGTCCCGACGACGGGCCTGACCACCGTCGACCCCGGGCCGGTCCGGATGTCGGCGGCCAGCCCGCGCGTCGACGACTTCCTGCACGCTCCCGCGACGCTGCCCGCGGACGCGACCTGCGACCAGGTCCGCAACGTGCTGCTCGACCAGGACGCGCCGACCGGGATCATCGGGCTGGACCCCGGCGAGCGGCCCGTATGGTCGATCGACCGCGCGCGTTTCCTGCTCGATCTGACCGGCCCGTTCGGGCACGCCTTGCATGCGAACAGGCCCGCGGCCCGCCTCGCCGACGCGCCGCGCACGATCCGCACCGGCGCGGGCGCGCTCGAACTGCTCGATCTGGTCACGGACGCCGAACTGGACCGTACCGGCGACGACGTGGTGGTGATCGACGGCCAGGGACGCTGTCTCGGCGTCGTCCTCGTGCACGAGCTCATCCGCGAAGTCGCCGAAATGAAGATCGAAGAGGCCGCGGCGCTCAATCCGCTCACTAGGCTGCCGGGCAGCGACGCGGTCGCCCGCGAAGTGGACCGGCGGCTCGTCGGCGGGCACCCGACCGTCGTGGCGTGGCTCGACATCGACTCGTTCAAGCGCGTCAACGACACCGCAGGTTTCGCCGCGGGCGACGATCTGATCCGCGCGCTCGGGCGCGCGCTGTCCGATCTCAGCGTGAAACTGCGCAGTGTCACGGTCAGCCACGTCGGCGGCGACGATTTCCTGATCGCTTGCGATATCGACGAAGTGACCACGGTGGCCGACACCCTGCTCGACGCGCCGTGGGCCGTCGACGGGATGCCGGTCACGGTTTCGTTGGCGACCGTCGTATGCACCGGCACGATGGCGAAGTCCTATCGCGAGGTTTCCCGGTTGCTGGCGCCGCTGAAGAAATCGGCGAAGCAGGTGATCGGTTCGAGCTGGGTCAACGGCTGGCCCGGTTCGGAACGCGTCGAGATCCTCCGCGGGCGGCCCGCACCAAGACGCTGAGCTACTCGGTAGAGTGACGCGGCCAGATTTTTGGGGGGAATTCCCGTCCGACCGGATCCGCCTGCGCTTTGTCGCGCCCTAACGCAGGCGGGCGCGCCCACGACACTATCGCCGTTCAAGGTGGTTCTAAGGTCGCCACGTGGTCGTTCCCAAGTTCGATCCCGGCGATACTCCGGGCTACGTCTACGAAATGATGGCCGAGCACCTCGCCGCCCGGATCGAGGCCGGCGAACTGGCCCCGAATACGCCCCTGCCCTCGGAACGCAGGCTGGCGCAGGAATACGGTGTCTCGCTGGGCACCGCGCGGCACGCCACGCGCCTGCTTCGCTACCGGGGACTGGTGGTGACAATCAGGTCGAAAGGAACGTACATCGCCGACCGGTATAAGCGGGAGGATGAGAAATAGCGGCGTTCAAGACGACACGAACGGAGCGATCGCGCTGCCACGCCCCGCCGAGCTGATCGGCCACCAGCTCGGGAACGGCACTACCGCCAACGTAACCAGGAATTCGCCTTTCCAGGAACGAGGTAATGGCCTCGTGCGACAATCCGACCGTCGCGAGCCGCACCTGCTCACGCTCCCGCGTAAGCGACCACGTCGATCTCGAACTTGATGTGCCCGCTGAGGCTATGCGCCCACCTTGACCACGTCAGACAGTCGTAGCCGGGCACCTCCGGCCGGATTCCCGGGCTGCATTGCCAAAGCGACAAACGAACTCAGCACCACGATCATGAGCGCACCACCGGCCCAGCCGATGGATGCGGGCAACCGGGCACGTTGACCAGAAATATGAGGCGCCATCCGCGGACGCTGATCAACATCCCCCCGAACATCGGCCCGAAAGCCATGGCGAAACCTGCCACCGAGCCGAAGACCGCCAGCGCGAAACTTCGCTGCCTTCCCTGAAGGACCTCGCTCAGCAGCGCCGGCCCGATCGCAAGGAGCGTCGCTCCGCCGATGCCCTGCACCGAACGGGCCGCGACCAGCATCGCGGCGCTCGTCCCAACGGTCTGATATCGACCCGGCAAGCATGAGAAATATGGCAAGCGCCGTCGCGTACGAGTTGATCACCCAGTGCAGTTCGCTGGCGGTCAGCCGGCCTAACCACGCCTTCCCCCGTGTCGGGCTTCCCGCCACGGCCCGTGTACGCTCTTCGACGGAGGATTGGCCGAGCGGCCTAAGGCGCACGATTGGAAATCGTGTTGGGTGTTACAGCCCTCACGGGTTCGAATCCCGTATCCTCCGCGCTTGACCAGGCGAAACGCCGGGTGACCCCGCCAGCGGGTGCCCGGCGTTTCGCCTCTCCGTTGCAGTTGCCCTACTCAGGCCGGTATCGGGACACCGGCCGAGCCGTCGTCGTCCTCGCCCAACAGCGCCCGGAACGGCCTGGCGAGTCCCTCCGGAAGCGACTCAGCAAGCTGATGTGCCCGCCGACTTCTTCCGCGACGGCTCTCACCAGTTCGTCCGTGACGTTTATGCACCTCTTCGCGATGCTCGCGTCGGACCAGCCCATCAACTCCATGACCGCAGGCAACGGCACCTTGAGCACGACCAGCACAGTTGCTGCCGTTCGCCAACCACCCCGTCATTTTCGTGACCTGAAACGACACGAACACCTACGCGGAATAGGCCGGTAAAGTGCTGCCGAGCGGGCAACAATGGGAGAAGTCAGCACGCGGTACGCGAGGCGCTGTCTACCCCTGCGGAGACCAGCCAACTCCCGCAAAATGCAATGTCCGCGAAAATGGAGTCGGCGCAACCACTCCGGGCGACCGCTATCAAAGCGGTGTCAGTCCGTACGGGGTTTACCACATGTGCGGAAACGTCTGGGAATGGTGCGCGACGGAGACACGTCACGGCCGCCACGAATCGAAGGGCGGCGCCTGGACAAGCCCCTTCGACCGTGCAACCCCGTCGTCGTTCAACGATGCGGCAGCGACCATGTGCGATGACGAAACAGGTTTTCGGTGCGCTACTCCAGTCGAAAGCTTGGCGAGTCTGCTCAAGGGTCAGCGCGGCTTGTAGGCGTCGCGGCGATGCCGGATATCGCGAATGGTGACCGCTCGTTTTTCGTCGTCGATCACGTAGCGAAGACGCCATTCCCGCATGACGCGCGCGGAATGTACGCCGTGGAATGGCGCGTCCAGCTCCTTGCCGACGCGGTGCGGATTCTCGGCGAGCGGGCCGTTCAGGAAGTCGGAGACGGCCATAACATCGATCGGTAACTGTTCGGCGAGGGCGCGGCGGGCCGTGCGGGTCAGGTTGATCTCGTAGGGCTCAGCTGTCACGGTTGCCGTTCGCGCTCGATGCGTTCGGCAATCAGTGCGTTGATAGCGTCGCGGCCGATGACCACGGGTTCGGTGTCCTCCAGCGCACGGCGGGCGTCGGGGTCTGCCAGTACTTCGATGGTCTCGCGTAGCCGGTCCAGCTCGCCGGACGGCACTACGTCGGCCACGTGCTCGCCGTGGGCGATGACCGAGATGGTCTCGCCGTGTTCGGCACGGCGCGCAACCTCAGCCAGGGACGGGTTGTCCTCGGCGCGGACGGTGCCTGCTGGTTCGCTCACGCTTCTCAGGATACCGCGTCGGCGCGGTCCCTGACAGGGCACGTGACGGGTGCGGCGTCCACCCGTCACGGCGGCGCGCTCCAACGTATGCGCAGCTCAGGCCATTCCTGGCCCGTCACAGCGCATGTGACGGGTTGAGTCGCTGGGAGCCCAAGCGGGGCCAGGTCGTGTCACTCGCCGGTAGCGCTGACCTCAGGGCCGGGAACGAGCCGAAAAACGCTGTCTCGTACGGTCGCTGAGCTACTGGTGGAAGGCGGTTGGCGTGGGTGCCTACCGGGAACCGGCACAGGGCCTTTCAAGCGTTGCGGTTCAGGTTGCAGTTGGCCCAGATCACGTGCGAGTGGCCGTGGCGGTTTCCGTTGCAGTTCGCTCCCGGCCGGATTTCCTCCAGCGTTGCAGCTATCCGCCGTATCCGCAGGTCAGCGCGGGTCTGCACGCGCCTGAACAACCCGAAGCGGAACGCCGGGCATGCCCGCACCGGGTGCCCGGCGTTCTGCTGTTGCGGTTGCGATTTGGCTTGCAGTAAAACCGCGAGCCAGGCACGGTGTTCGCCGCCATCAACCCCGGGGACGGCGACCAACCGGCGTCGGAACGGCGTCTACGACATCTGCGTCGCCGTGTGGGTACCTTGCCGACCACGGCCTTGTGCTGCTTGGGCGGAGCAATTGCCAAAACCTCATGAAGGTCACTTCGCGGCGCAGTTGGCGAGCCGATCAGGGGCCGTGTCCGGTTCGGTGAGCGTCCGCGACGCGTCAACCAAGTTCGTTCGCCGCGTGGGCGGCGCTCGCGGCTGGTGCCGTGTTCTCGGCCGCGTCTCCGGGGCGCACCCGGGCGGCTTGCTGGAGCCAGGCAACGTGAGCCTGGAACGCTTCGCGCCCGTTCGGGGTCAGCCGGAACCAGGTCCGCGGCCGGCGGCCGACCGCCCCTTTCCTGACTTCGACGTAGCCGGCGTCTTCCAGGAGCCGCGAGTGCTTCGACAGCACCGAGTCACTGATCCCCGCGGCGTCGCGCAGCGCGGCGAACTCGACCCAGTCCGCGCCGCTGGCCAGCAGGCCGCAGATCGACAGCCGGGTGATCGGGTGGATGACCGGATCCAGCCGGGCGGCCGGCGTGCCCTTGCCGGTCATCTCGCCCCCCGGCCGGTCTGCAGGTCCCGTCGGATGCCCCGCAGATGGCCCTGCCAGCAGCACGTTCCCACCACGGTAGCGAGCCCGCCGACCACTATCGCAGCCGCGAGCAGCCTGTGCTCGAGCAAGAGCGTTTCCCCCGCGTCTGCCGCGAAGATCACCATCACTATGGCGATCGTCCAGGCTCGGCCAGACGGGTACCGCCAGGTCACTATGCCCACATTCACACCGCTGACCCGGGCCAGAGCGTATTGCGCCAGCAGGAACACCACGATGACGAGCAGGCTGCCCCCGATGCCCGCACCGGTGAGGTAGTGGGATCCGATCGGCATCGCAAAGGCCACGGCCCACGCGAACGCCATGGCCGCGACGTACCACCACGGCGTCTCCAGGCGGCCGGCCAACTGCGCCCGTTGGGCACGCAGCAACTCCAGCATCGCCGGGTTCTTCATGTCGTCTCTCATCGCCATGCCACTCCACTTCAAGTACTTTCTACTATGGAAAGTACTTGAAGGGGAGTTGCTACGCCACCGATCCGAGATAGGCCAGGCCCAGCGAGCCGGTCTGGAAATCGCCGTCGGGACTCCGGACCGCGATAGCGACACTCATAGGTCAAGAATTCACCCGAAGCAGCGGCGTGACCAGCGATGCATCACTCGAACAGCCTAGTGCGATCAAGGCGGGCAGCTACCGATAGTTTTATGGGGGTCGCCACCAACGGCGGCCACGCAGCTCGACAGAACCGAGGAGAACCCGCGCCGATGGCCGGAGTCGAAGAGATCCGTGCAGGGATCGCGATGGCGAACGAGAAGTGCAATGCCAGTGTCGCCGCCCTGCAACAGGCCGCCCAGGCACTCGAGGAGGCTCAGCAGATCCTGGGACAGGTAACAGCCGGTAGCACCCAGCCCGAGGTGACTCAGGCACATGGCTTACTCGCGGAAGCCGTCCAGGGCATAACGGGTCAACAGAGCACGATCGAGGCCGCGGTTTCCTCGGCCGAGTCCTACTCCGCTCGGCTGTAGATGTATTCGCTGGGCGAGCTCCACGCGCAACTGGGTGCTTTCCGTGCGAAACTGGCGGAGGCAACCGGACACACCAATCGTGCGGTGGAGCTGCTGGATGAGGCACGCGAAACGATCGTCACGGCCTTCGAACAGGCGGAGCCGTGGCTACCGCCCCAACTCGCTCTCGCCGAGGCACGCCTTCACCAGGACGCCGACCGCCTCGCGGCGGCCGACGAGCTGGTGAGCGGCTACCAGGCAAGCCTCTGATGAAGTTCATGAAGTCCAGTGAACAGCGCGGCCGGGTGCTGACCGCGCTGAACACGATGCGTCAACAGCTCGGCCTCGTGCTCGGTGCGGCGCGGTCCGCCCGCGAATCCGCCGAGGCCGAGCTGGAGCGGCTCCGACTTGAGCAGCGCCTCGTCCAGGCCGGGATCGGCAAGGCGACCGGCGAGGACCTGCGGCATCCGGCGCTCGCGAGCGTCCGCGAGCAGCTGAACACGGTGCAAGCCGCCTTCTACGCCGAGGCCGCCACCGTCCCGGGCCGCCTGCGCCAGCTCGTCGCCGAGACCGCGCCCGGCCCCGCCGGCCGCCCCCCGAGTGACTGGCTCGGGCGAGTCGGCAAGGAAAAGCTCACCGTCCCGCCGCTCTGGCGCATCGGCTCGTCCACTGTGGACTCGACGGGGCCGTTCCCGGTCACCGTGCCGCTGCTGGACGAGTCCCACCTGGCGATCACCACCGCGCCGAAGACCCGCCCGGCGGCGGAATCGCTGGTCGAAGGGCTGCTGCTGCGCGTGCTGAGCAGCATGGAACCCGGGGCGGTCCGCGTGCACCTGTGGGACGTCGGCCAGCTCACGGCCGTCCTGCCCAACCTGTACCCGCTCAGCCGCACCAGCGCGGTCACCGTCTACGACCCAGCCCGCCTCGACGACCTGCTCGACGAGCTCGCCGGGTACATCCGCCGCACCCACGCCCAGACCATGCAGGCCGGCCATCATTCCCTGCGCACCATGCGCGAAGCGCTCGGCCAGCGCATCGAGCCGTGGCGCATCGCCGTGTTCTTCGGCAACGGCGAGGACTGGACGCGTGAACAGCTCCGCGAGCTCAAGCGCATCGCCGGCGGCGCGCTCGCGGCCGGCATCTCGCTGATCGGCGTGGACCTGCCGACCATGCTCGGCGGCGGGGTCGAGAACATCCGCTTCGCCGACGAGCAGCACGCGGTGACCAGCATGACCGGGCCGGACATCGTCGTCGACCTCGACCCGCCGATCCCGGGCGCCGAGGTCAGCGGGGCGGCCAGCCGACTCGCGGACGCGGTCATCGCCAAGCAGGGCGGTCCGCGGTCCTTCGCCGATCTGCTCCCGGCCGGGCTGGGCGAGGAAAGCTCCGCCCGCGAACTGCGCGCGCCCGTCGGGTTCTTCGAGGGTGACCCGGTCGAGGTGGTCATCGGTGACGGCTCCCCGCACGCGCTGATCGGCGGCCCGAGCGGATCCGGCAAGACGAACTTCCTGTACGCGCTGATCGGCAGCCTCGCCGCCCGCTACCCGCCGGATGAGCTGGCCCTGTACCTGCTGGACTTCAAGGAAGGCGTGTCCTTCGCGGGCCTCGCGCCCGGCCGGCGTGACGCGAGCTGGCTGCCGCATGCCCGGCTCATCGGGGTCAACGTCAACACCGACCGCGAATTCGGGCTCGCGCTGCTGCGGTTCCTCGCCGACGAGCTACGGCGGCGTTCGGCCGCGGCGAAGGAGCACGAGGTCACGGACCTGGCCGAGTTGCGCCGGCAGGATCCCGGCGGGAGCTGGCCGCGGATCGTCGCCGTGATCGACGAGTTCCAGTACTTGTTCGCCGGCCGCGACACGGTCACCAACCAGGCGACCGCGCTGCTGGAGGACATCGCCCGCCGCGGCCGCGCGCAGGGCATCCACCTGATCCTGGCGAGCCAGGACATCGCCGGGATCGACGCGTTCTGGGGCAAACCCGCGGTATTCGAGCAGTGCACGCTGCGGATCGCGATGCCGAAGGCGCGGCGCGTGCTGGCCGAGACGAACAACGCCGCGGTGGCCGCGCCGAAGTGGCACGCAGTGGTCAACCACGATTCGGGCGTCGCGCACGGGAACCAGCTGGCGCACGTGCCGGACGCGAGTAGCCGGGACATTTTCTCGTCTCTGCAACGGAAACTGTGGGAACTCTACGCCGAGGAGCATCAGCGCCCGCGCCTGTTCGACGGCGCGCACTCACCGACACTCGAGCACGTCCCCGCGTTCACGACGCTCGCACCAGGCGGGCGGCCGCGCGCGCTACTCGGCCAGTCGATCGACGTCGAGGAGAAGGCCTGCGCGGTGGACCTGCTCAACGCGCCGGGCCGGAACCTCGCCGTACTGGGCACCGCGGCCGCCGAGGCACTGTCCATCATGGACACCGCGGCGAAGTCGCTCGCCCGGCAGTACCAGCCCCATGAGGTCGAGTTCCTGGTGTCGTGCCTGATCGACCGGTGCCGGCCGCCGGTGGAGCATCTCGTGCAGACGCTGAAGGCCGAGGGACACCTCGTCGAACCGTTGCACGAAGAAGAGCTTGGTGCGCGCATGCTCAAGCTCGTCGAGGAACCGTCCGAGCGGACACGGATCCTGCTGCTCTACGGCGTCGACGCGGCGTTGCCGTTGCTGGAAGCGAAGAAGCCTGGCGAACTCAAGAGCGGGCTGGATCATTTTCGCGCCGTCCTCAAGCAGGGGCCGACGAAGAACGTGCACACGCTCGGCTGGTGGCGCAGCACGGCACGGCTCAAGGACACCCTCGGCTTCGGCGGCACCGACGACATCGGCGCGTGGGCCGCGCTCGACGTGCAGGGCAGCGAGCTGAGCCAGTTCGCGGCCGGGCAGGTCGTGCACTGGTCGCCGCGGCCGGGACGCGCCTTGTTCTTCGACCGCAGCACGCATGTCTCGCCGGAAGTGATGATCCCGTTCGACCGTCCGGAGTACTGATGGAATCCGCGGCCATGCACTACAAGGAGATCGTCGGGCTCGCCGGGCAGGCGGCCGAGGAACTGCGCGCCTGGGAGGTGCGGCGCGCGCAGGAACTGGAGACCGAGATCGCGGCCGCCGAGCAAGCCGTCGCCGAGGCGGCCCACCGCGAGCAGCGCACGGCGCAGGTCGCGCACAACTGGTGGCGCATGGCGGAGGACAACGTCTCGCGCCTGCCGTGGCTCGAAGTCGCCGACGGCCCGGCACCGGCCGCCAACGCGCGCGGCGCGTGGCTGGACCGGTACCTCAACGAGCTCAAGCCGATCTACCAGGAACTGGTCGATTCGGTGCTGTCGCTGGGCTGGCGTGCCCGCCGCTAGGCCACATCCTTCAGCGCGCCCGCCCGATCCGTGCGCTCCCAGGGCAGAGCCAGATCGCTGCGGCCGAAATGCCCGTATGAAGCCGTTTGCGCGTAGATGGGGCGCAGCAGGTCCAGGTCACGGATGATCGCGGCCGGGCGCAGGTCGAACACCTCGGAGATCGCCGTCTGGATGCGGGCCGGGGCGACGTGCTCGGTGCCGAACGTCTCGACGAACAGGCCCACCGGAGCGGCCTTGCCGATCGCGTACGCCACCTGGATCTCCGCCCGGTCCGCGAGCCCCGCCGCGACCACGTTCTTCGCCACCCACCGCATCGCGTAGGCCGCCGAGCGGTCTACTTTGGACGGATCCTTGCCCGAGAAGGCGCCGCCACCGTGGCGGGCCATCCCGCCGTAGGTGTCCACGATGATCTTCCGGCCGGTCAGGCCCGCGTCCCCCATCGGCCCGCCCACCACGAACCGTCCGGTCGGGTTGACCAGCACCTTCGGGTCCTCGGCGGCCAGCCCCAGCGAAGCCGTCTCCGGGGCGATCACGTGCTCGCGCAGATCGCGGGCAAGCATCGTGTCCAGATCGATACCCTCGGCGTGCTGGCTGGAGATCACCACCGTGTCGAGGCGAATCGGCCGGTCACCGGCGTACTCGATGGTCACCTGCGTCTTGCCGTCCGGTCGCAGGTACGGCACCGTGCCGTTCTTGCGCACCTCGGTCAGCCGCCGGGAAAGCCGGTGGGCCAGCGCGATCGGCAACGGCATCAGCTCGGGCGTGTCCGAACAGGCGTAACCGAACATCAGGCCCTGGTCACCCGCGCCCTGCCGGTCGATCTCGTCGGCGGTGTCCGTGCGCGAGACGCCCTGCGCGATGTCGGGCGACTGCGCGCCGATCGCGACGTTCACACCGCACGAGTGGCCGTCGAAGCCCTTGGCCGAGGAGTCGTACCCGATGTCGAGGATCTTCTCCCGCACCAGGGCCGGAACATCCACATATGCCTCCGTCGTCACCTCACCGGCGACGTGGACCTGCCCGGTGGTGATCAACGCCTCGACCGCCACGCGTGCCCGCGGATCCGCCGCGAGCAGGGCGTCCAGGATCGTGTCGCTGATCGCGTCGCACATCTTGTCGGGGTGCCCCTCGGTCACCGACTCGCTGGTGAACAATCGCCGGTTTGCCGTCACAGTGCCGTCTCCTCGAAACGCTGGTGCATTCGTTCAGGGATCGGCTGAGGCGCGAAGCTGTTACAACACGGCGCGGCATCCGGTTCAGTAGGGCCGGAAGCGGACGATCTGCGGATCGTGATCGGACGCTTGCGTTGCGAATTCGGCGTTGATGTGCACGACGTCGTAGTCCATCCCGCGCGGGCGCTGCGCGGTGAGGATGTGGTCGAGCACCTGCGAACTGCCCTCGTAGACGTAGCTGTACCGCTCGCTGACCGGGAGTGTGCCGATCAGGTCCGTCAGCTTCCCGCCCGCGGTGAGCGTTCCCAGCGCCGGGGAGAACTGGTAGTCGTTGAGGTCACCGGCGACGATCACGTTGGCGTGGGGGTCGCCGGTCAGCAACTGGTCCACGAACCCACGCACGACCTGCGCCTGCTCTCCCCGCTGGAGTTCGGAACTACGCGTAGGCGGCTGATAGCGGCCGTGCGTGGGCTGGTCGCCGCCCTTCGAGTTGAAGTGGTTCGCGATCACGAACACCGTGCGCCCGCGGAAGACGAACTCACCCGCCAGCGGCTTCCGGCTGTCCTCCCACGCCGTGTTCGCCGGGTCGATCCGGCCAGGCGAGACGGACAGGTGTACCTGGTGGTGCTGCTTCACCACCGACACCGGGGTCGTCGCGTCGCCGCCCGATCGATCCACAAAGGACACCCTGGCCGGGTTGAACAGGAAACCGACCCGGATGTTCCCGCCCGGCTGGCCGCCGTCCTTGCCTTCCTCGGGGTCGATTTCACGCCATTGGTAGCGCGGTCCGCCGGCGGCGGCGATGGCGTCGGTGAACCTCTTCAGCGTCTGGTCCGCCGCGACGAGGCCGTCACCGTTCCCGTCCGCCCCGTTGTTGTCCTGGATCTCTTCCAGGGTCACGATGTCCGGAGAGGACAGGTTGTCGACGATGCCGTGGGCCAGCTGGTCGAACTTCTCCTGGCCGTCCACAGCGGACAGGTTTTCGACGTTGTAGGTAGCCACGGCGAGCTCACCCGGCGACTGCTTGCGGGTGACCTCCTTGGTGATCCCGCCACTTTGGACACCGCCGAGGACGTTGGCTTGCAGCGTGTAGCCGCCGTACCGGTCGTACTCGATCGGTCCGGACGTGAGGCCGGTCAGCTCGTCACCGGTGTTCACCACCGGGAAAGGCCGCTGTGAGAAGGGAATCAGCGATTCGACCTTCAGCACGCCGGTATTGGGCTCGCCGTATCCCGGGTAGACAGTGCCGCCGCGGCGAGTCGGGTGCTGGCCCGGCTTCGTCGTCAAGTACAACTCGCTGTACTCGGTGGTCGGGCCGACGACGCGAGCATCGCTGACGCTGACGGTCTCGCCCTCGTGCGCTTCCCAGAAGTCGAGCGAATACTTCGCCGGTTCCAGCGGGAGGCTCTCGACGTCGCCGCCCGGCTGCGGGGCCAGGCTGTCGGGCACGGTGTTCGGCGTGATCACCGTCGGTGCGGGGACTGGATTCCCACTCGACTCGACGGTCCACTGTGCACTCGTAAGCTCAGTGGTGGACTGGTAGACCGAGGTGGCCGGGTTGTCCGGGTAGTACTCGGCGACGGTGCCGGTGACGGTGACGTCGTCGCCGGGCGCGACAGCCGGGGTGGTGGATCCTGTGTAGACGAAGAGCCCTTCGCTGGTGCGCGGGTCGCCGTCCGGGTGCGGATCGGTGAACCAGAAGCCGCGCGAGCCGAACGAGCGGATCGCGGTGACGGTCCCGGTTACGCCCGTGACCTTCTCGCCGTTGAGCGGCGAGATCCGGGTCGCGCCCTGGATGTCGTGGACCTTCGCGGCGACCGGCGGGGTGCCGCCGCCCGCGGTCTCGCCCTTGGTGTTGGTGGGCGTCGGGTTACCGGCGGTGAAGTCGGCGGCGTTGTCGTCGGTGTCGGCGCCGGTGCGCGACACGGAGGCGGTGTTGCTCGCGGCGGGGGCCGGATCCGTCTCGCGGACGGTCGCGGCGCCGTAGCCGACGAGGTCGTGGATCGACGGGTCGGCGGCACAGTCGGCCGTGGTGATGCAGGTCAGCGCGGTGGTGGAGTGGACGAGCGCGACGGTCCCGGCGCCGGCCGCCATCGCGATACCGCCCGTGGCATCGGGAGTCGGTAACGCGACAGAGCCACCCGATCCGGTGGACTCCGCAACGAGGTACCGCGCGCCCGGAGCGACGCTGCCGGTGAGCGGCGTGACCTGCCACTTGCTGGTGGCGCTCGGCGAGGCGGGCAGGTACTGCACGCTCCAGCCGTCGAGGCTCACCGCGGCGCCGCCGACGTTGGTCAACTCGACGAAATCGCTCGTCAGCGTGGCGCCGGAGTTGCCGCCACCGCCGTAGACCTCACCGATGAGCGCGTCGGCGCTGGGCGCGGCGAGGGCTACGGGGGCTCCGGCGACGACGATCCCGGCGGCGGCCACGAAGGCGAGCGCGCCCAGTCTCGAAGTCACTCTCAGTCCCCCTCAGTCTCGATCAGTCGAGGCATCGTCCCTCGAACCGGTGAGACCGGGGAAGAGCTGGCAGTAACAACAGGTAACGGTTGCGTTCTAGCAGGTCAGCGCCGCGGAAAGGCCCGACTTTGGTCGGTTGCGCCCGCGACGCCGGAGTGCCACCACACCGGTCAAGGTGTAATGACGACCTTGAGTGCCTCGTTCGCGGCGGCGTTCTTGAACACGTCGTACGCATCGTCGATCTGGTCGAACGTGAACGAGTGCGTGCCCATCTTCTCCGCCGGAATTCGCCCGCTCGCCACCATTTTCAGCAGGGTCGGAATGGAAACGGTGTCGACCAGCCCCATCGTGAGCGCGATGTTCTGAATCCACATGTCCTGCATCGGAAGCTCGACGGGCGCACCGTGCACGCCGATATTCGCGATCGTCCCGCCCGGGCGCACGAGGGACGCCGCGGTTCGCAGTGTCTGCGGGTAGCCGACCGCCTCGATGGCGACCTCGACGCCGAGCCCGTCGGTGAGGGCGATGACATCAGCCACGACGTCGGGACCGACCTCGACGGCGTCGGTTGCGCCGAACTCCAGTGCCTTCGTCAGGCGGAACTTGTTGCTGTCGATGGCGATCACCTTCGACGCGCCCCACAGCCCGGTCGTCAGGATCGCCGCCAGGCCCACCGCGCCGGCGCCGACGACGGCGACCGTGTCGCCTGGCCGGACGTTTCCGGCCAGCACGCCGACCTCATACCCGGTTGGCAGCGAGTCCGCGAGGAAGATGGCCTGCTCGTTGGTGACGTCGTCGGGCACCGAGTACAGCGACGTATCTGCATACGGCACACGGACGAACTCGGCTTGTGTGCCGTCGATGAGGTGCCCGAAGATCCAGCCGATCCCGCCGACGGTCTGGCAGTGCGATGGCATTCCCCGCTGGCAGTAGGCGCAGCGGCCGCATTTCGTGATCGCCGGGACCAGCACGCGATCGCCGACGTGGAACCCGCGTACCGCGTCGCCGACCTCGGTGACTGTGCCGACAGCCTCGTGGCCAAGGATGCGGCCGTCGGTCACCGCGGCCACGTCACCTTGCAGGATGTGCAGGTCGGTCCCGCAGATCGTCGTCGTGTCGACCCGGACCACCACGTCCGTGGGTTCCTGGACGGTCGCGTCGGGTACGTCTTCCCACACCTTTTCCCCAGGACCGTGGTAGACAAGGGCTTTCATCGCCAATCCTCCTTGATCGTCGCTGTCCCGACCACGTCGACGCTACTGACGAACCGAGGGGCAGGCTGTCTCAAAGTGAGACGTTGCCGCGATCGGAGAAACCGAAACGCCGAACAACACAGTGCCCGTCCCCGCGACTACGGGGACGGGCACTCTGCATCGACAGCGGTAGCGGTGGGATTTGAACCCACGGACGGGATCAACCGTCACACGATTTCGAGTCGTGCTCCTTCGGCCGCTCGGACACGCTACCGCCGACTAGGGTACTGCACGGCCTTCGCCGGCTTCATCGAGGGGAGCGCGTACCGAAGCGCCGCCGGGCAGCCGATCACACGGACCGGCGAGTGTCGAAGAACGCGTCGAGCAGGGCGGCGCACTCGGCTTCGAGCACACCGCCCACCACTTCTGGCCGGTGGTTGAGCCGCCGGTCGCGCACCACGTCCCACAGCGATCCGACCGCGCCCGTCCGCGGCTCCCACGCGCCGAACACCACCCGCGCCACGCGCGCCAACACCAGCGCTCCGGCGCACATCGTGCACGGTTCGACAGTGACCGCCAGCGTGCAGCCTTCGAGCCGCCAGCCGTCGCCGTGTACGCGCGCCGCCTCGCGCAGGGCGAGGATCTCCGCGTGCGCCGTCGGGTCGCCGAGCTCCTCACGCGCGTTGTGCGCCGACGCGAGCAGCTGACCGTCCGGGCCGAAGACGGCCGCGCCGACCGGTACGTCCGAACCGGCCTTCCTGGCCGCCTCGATCGCGGTGCGAACCAGGTCGGAGTCCATCACATGTCGTCGAGCAGCGAGCCGAACTCGTCGGCGAACCCGCAGCGCTGCGCGATCATCTGGAGCTGCTCGTCCGGATACAGGTCCACCTCGCCGGCGATCACCTCGAGCTCGGGCCCGGGCAGCCCCACGTCCGCAAGAATCTCCAGATCGCCTTCGGAGTAGATCGAATCGTCGTCCTCGTCGGGCGCGTCGGCGCGCAACACGTCGAGCACGTCCGCGGCGATGTCGTAGTCCAGCGCCGCCGCCGCGTCCGACAGCAGCAGGGACGGCCCGCGCGGGCTCGGCCGGACGATCACGAAGAACTCGTCGTCGACCGCCAGCAGCGCGAACACCGCTCCCGTCGAACGTAGCTTCCCCAGTGCCGTGATCGCGGCATCCAGATTGGCCAGCGCCCCGGCTTCCAGCGCGCTGCACCGCCACTTGCCGTCTTCCCTGACGACGGCCACGGCGAACCCGGCCACCGGCTCCTTCACCGACATGCGCACACCGTATACCCGCTCCCCGCGACTATGGGTCACCATCGTGATATGACCGGACCCACCGAGCTGCCCTCCCTGCCCGACGCCCGCTTCGCCGGGTTGCTCGCCGAAGCGCGGGCCCTGCAGCCGACCACCGTCGAGCTCCGCCGGGAGATCCACCGCCACCCCGAGCGCGGCCTCGACCTGCCCCGCACGCAGGCGACGATCCGCGACGCGCTCGACGATCTGCCGCTGGAGGTGCGGCCCGGCAAGTCGACGACCTCACTCACCGCGGTCCTCCGCGGCGCGCAGCCGGGGCCCTCGGTGCTGCTGCGTGGTGACATGGACGCCCTGCCGCTGCAGGAGGACACCGGCCTCGAGTTCGCGTCACTCGAACCGGGCACGATGCACGCCTGCGGTCACGACACGCATGTCGCGATGCTCGCCTCGGCCGCGCGGCTCCTCACCGCGCATGTCGAGGAGCTCGCCGGTTCGGTCGTGTTCATGTTCCAGCCCGGTGAGGAGGGATTCCACGGCGCGCGGCACATGATCCACGAGGGTGTGCTCGACGCCGCTGGCGAGCGCGTCCAGCGAGCCTTCGGCCTGCACATTTCGACGAACATCGCCTCCGGGCAGCTGCAGACCAGGCCCGGTCCAATGATGGCGTCCACGGACAACTTCTTCGTGCGCGTGATCGGCAAGGGTGGGCACGGTTCCGCGCCGCACCACACGATCGATCCCATCCCGGCCGCGGCGGCGATGGTCGGCGCGCTGCAGACGATGATCACGCGACGGGTCAGCGTGTTCGACCCGGCCGTGCTCTCGGTGACCCGGATCGCGGCCGGCACGACGACCAACATCATCCCCGAGACCGCCGAGCTCGAAGGCACCTTCCGGACGCTGTCCGAGCACAGCCGCGCGCTCGTGCGCGAGGAGCTGCCGAAGGTGTGCGAGGCGGTCGGCGCGGCGCACGGCTGCCGTGTCCAGGTCGATCTCGAACCCGGCTACCCGGTGACCGCCAACGATCCGGTCGAGGCGAACCGGGTGCTGGCGCTCGGGCGCGAGGTGCTGGGCGCCGAGCATTCCGTCCCGATGCCGGCACCGCTGATGGGCGGCGAGGACTTTTCCTATGTGCTGCAACGGGTACCCGGCGCTTTCGCGTTCCTGGGCGCGTGCCCGCCCGGTACTGATCCGGACGAGGCCGCGCCCAACCACTCGAACCGCGCGCTGCACGACGAAAGCGCTTTCCCGGCTGGTGTCGCGATGTACGCGGCGTACGCCCTAGACGCGTTGCGCGCGCCGCGCCACACACTGGCAGGATGACGCCCCGTGCGAGACGTATGCGTGATCGGGCTGGGGTTGATCGGCGGCTCACTGCTACGCGCGGCCTCCGCGGTCGGGCGTGAGGTGTGGGCCGCGACGGCCTCGGAAGCCGACGCCGCGGCGGCCGGTGCCGAGGGCTTCGACGCGTCGACGGACGTCGAAGCCGCCTTGCGGAGGGCGGCCGGCCAGGACGCTCTCGTCGTGCTCGCCGTGCCGCTCACGGCGATCGACGGGGTCCTGCGCCAGGTCGGGTCCTGCGCGCCGAACTGCCTGCTGACCGATGTCACGAGCGTGAAGTCCTCCGTACTGGCGTCGGTACGGTCGATCGCGCCCGGGACACGGTTCGTCGGCGGGCACCCGATGGCGGGCACCGCCGAGTCCGGCTGGCGGGCCGGCAACGCCGCGCTGTTCGGCGGCGCGGCCTGGGTCGCCTGCGTCGAGGAGGACACCGATCTGGCGGCCTGGGCGGAGGTGGCGCGGCTCGCGCTGGACGTCGGCGCGCACGTCATACCGCTCACGGCGAAGACACATGACGAGGCGGTCGCCCGGATCTCACACCTGCCGCACCTGCTGGCGGCGGTGCTCGCGACGATCGGCTCGGAGGGCGGGCCGGTGCCGATGGCGCTGGCCGCCGGCTCGTACACCGACGGCACCCGGGTGGCGAGTACCCGCCCGGAGCTGGTGCGGGCGATGACGGAGGGCAACCGCGAGGCGCTGCTGCCGGTGCTCGACGACGCGCTCGGCCGTCTGGGCGCGATGCGCGGTTCGCTCGCGTCGACCGGCGGACTGGCGGCCACGATCAACGCAGGTCACAAGGGGGCGCAAGCGCTTGCGCAGGCGCGTGAGCTGACGCCGGCGGGGGTCCGCGTGGACCTTGCCGCCCCGGACGCCCGCGAGGGCCTGCGCGCCCTGGGCGAACGCGGCGGCCGCATCACGGCGATCGCCGACGAAACCGCGATCGGCGAGGTGGCCTGAGGCGTCCAGCCGGGAACGGTGCCTACTGCTGCGCGGGGCCGGGACCGTCCGGGCCTGGCTCTTCGCCGCCCTGGTTCTTGCGGAGGAAGTCCTTGGCCTTGCTGCTGACGTCGTCGATCTTGCCGGCGTGCCGGCCGAACCTGGACTTCGCGAAGCCGCTCGCCTTGTCGATCCCGTGCTCGATCTTCTCGGCGTTTTGACCCAGCGCGTCCTGTGCCTTTTTCTTGATCTCGTCGAAGTTGATGCCCATGACACCATCGAACACCGAATCGGACACCGGCGCACCGCGAGAAGGGCGGCACATGGCACCCAGAACGTTCTCCTTCGAGATCAACCGCGCCAGTACCGCGCCGCCGGCCGCCCTGTTCCGCCTCGAGACCGACGGCGGCCGCTGGTCCGACTGGGCGAAACCACTGCGATCCGGCTGGGAGCGATGGGCCGATCCGGTCGGCGGCGTCGGCGCGATCCGCCGCGTCGGGCTGTTCCCCGTGATCATGCACGAGGAGACCCTCGAATACGAGCAGGACCGGCGTCACGTCTACACCTTCGCCCGCCGGGCGCCGGTGAACGACTACCGCGGTGAGGTGATCTTCACCCCCAACGCCGCGGGCGGCACCGACCTGCGCTGGCGGGGATCCTTCACCGAACGGATCCCGGGAACCGGACCGCTCATGCGTGAGTTCCTGCGAGGGGCGCTGCTGGTCATCTCGGCCCAGCTGGTCCGCGCCGCGGAACGGTCCACAAGGGACTAGCCGGCGCCCAGGCACAGGAACGGCCGCCGCAGCGGGTCCGCCGCGGTCGCCTCCGCCAGTGCCAGTGCCGGTGAGATGCCCTTCGCCAGGCGGCGATGCAGGTCGGTCATCGTTTCGGCGGCGGCGCGGTCGCCCACGCGGGCGATCGCGCCCACGATCGTGCGCGAGCCGCTCGCGAGCAGCGCGCCCGCGAAGCCCAGCGCCTCCTCACCTGGCCGGACATGGCTCATCGCCAGCTCGCACGCCGCGAGCACGACCCGCTCCGGCGGTTGCCGCAACCGTGCGGTCTCGTGCGCGAACAGGGGGCCGTCGACGAGATCCAGCCGTGAAAACAACGCGTTCGCCGGCTCGTGTGCCCCGTGTGCCACCAGATGCGCGAGGCCCGAACCGTCCAATGCGGACAATACGGCCCCGCTCGTCGCGCTCGGGCCGTCCACCAGCCGGGCCTGCGGGTACACCGAGCGCAGCTCACGCACCTCGCCGATCGCCCCGGGCACGCCAGGCCCGCCGACGAGCACCACCGGCTCCGGCGCGACTCGCACGGCCGCGCTGCGCCACGCCGTCGCCGACGGGGCGACGGACAGCGGGCGCCCGCGCAGCGACGGCAAAGCCGCCCAGGGCAAGGCATACAGCGGGCCGAACGGCACGATCACCAGCTCCCGGTCCCCGATCGCCTCCGCGAGCGGGTGCACCAGCAACCGATCGAGCAGTCGCGCACGCTTCTCGCCCGAGTGGGTCACCGCGTCGACCAGCGAGGCCGGCAGGTGATCGGGGGCGAGCACGTTGAGGTCGGCATGCAGCTGCCTGGTGATCTCGACGGTCTCTTCGAGCGGCCCGAGCGTCACCACCCGGAACCGGCCGTCGCGCACGACGATCGCCGATAGCCGGTCACCGTATCCGGTGAGGCTCACGAGCACGCGGTCACCGAGGGCCGCCGCCACCTCGTCCGGGGTGGCGACCGGCCGGGGCCTGCCCCACGGGCTCGTGTACCAGCCCAGCCGGCCCGCCTCGCGCTGCAGCCGGCCATACCGTTGCTCCAAAGTGGACACCGGTTTGCCCTCGAGCCGGTTCTGCTGGGCGATGCGCTGCACATGCCGCATCTCGGTGATCAGCCGTGCCAGCACCGGATCGGCGATCTCCGGCAACGGCTCGTACCGGTACACCTGCGCCCGCGTGCGCTCCTGCCAGGCGAAAACCCTTCTGGCCCCGGCATCTCCGCGGGCCCGGTCCAGCACCAGCCCGACCGCGAGGCGGCCCAGTTCCTGGCCGTGCACGGCCGTACCACACACCAGATCCAGCCCGCCCATCCGGTCCCGGACGCGGCTCAGCTCGGCGAACCCGGCGCGCGCCTGCGCGAGCGCCGTCCGCGAATTCCGCCGGACCGCCGCGAGTTCCGCCCGGCACAGGCGATGCAGCATCACATGGTCGATCGGGGTGGTCTGGCGTGGTCTGGGGATCCGGGCGAGCAGGTCCCCGGCCGCACCGACCGCCCCGCGCCGCAGGTGCAGCCGGACCGCGAGCAGCCGGGCCACCGCCGCCTCGTCACGCAGCCCGAGCTCCGCGAGGCGCGCGGCATGCCCGACCAACTCCGTCAGCAGCCGTTCCGGTGGTCGCCGCTGCCCCTCCAGCGCTTCGGTCGCGTTCGCGCGCAGTTTGGCCAGCGCGGCGACCTCGGCCCACCTTTCGTTGCCACGGCGGAGAAACCGCCGGCGCGCCTCACTCGCCAGCCGCCGCGCGAGCGGGAAGTCGCGCTCGAGGATCGCGGCGGCGGCACGCGCCACCTCGGCCTCGGCGACATCCTGGATCACCCGGTTCCGGCGCAGCTCCGGCAACGCCTCGTCCAGCTGGCGGGCCGCTTCCTCGGCGAGCCCGGCGGCCAGCAGGGCGCGCCCCTGGTCCAGGCGGAGCCGCGGCAGCCAGCCCGGGCTCTCCGCCTCGTAGATGCGCGCGGCCTGCTCGTAGTACCGCAGGGCCGCGGGAATGTCACCGACGAGCTGCGACTGGTCACCGAAGTTGTGCCGCGCCTTGCCTTCTATCCTCCTCAGCCCGTGCCGCTCGGCCAGATCTATGCAGCGGCGCAGATCGGAAAGCGCGTCATCCGGCCGGTTGAGGCTCATCTGGACCAGTGCGCGGTTCATCAGATTGCGCGACAACGGAAGCGCGTTCTGCTCCGGATCACGCTCGAGTACCGGGATCATCGCGTTGAACCCCTCGAGCGCTTCGGCGAACCGGCCGATCCGGCACAGCACGAGCGCCCGCTGCGCTTCGATGACCGCGCCGAGCCTGTCGGGCGCGAAATCTTCCGGTAGCAACGCCGGCAGCGTGGCGGCGTCGTCGAGATGGGCCAGGCCGACGGACGCCGAACCGACCTCGGCTTCCGCCATGGCCAGGCTGACGAGGACCCGCGCGCGCAGCAGCACCCAGTCGGGTTCGGTGCGGGCACCGAGGGAGTCCAGCAGTCTGAGCGCGCGATTCAGGAGGCGGACGGCCTCGACGTTGTGCAGGTTTCCCGACGCGTCAGCGGCCCTGGTGTGCAGCTGGGCGCCGCGCGCGAGAACGCGCTGGAGTTCGCGAGGTCCGGCCACACGAACTATCTGAACACACCGTGCGGCGGGGGCATACAGCCGGTGAGTTCACAGCACGACAGCGGGGGTCACCACGGTGCGTCGGCTACCCTCGCCGCCGACCGAGATGACAATCTGGGTGGTCCCGCGCGGCACGCTTTCCAGCACGAACCGGCCACCGTCGTCCGAGACCGTGCTGGACGAACCGTGCCCCGCGACGCGCACCTCGACGCCGTGCTCACCGGCGGGCACCAGCCAGCCGTCGATCCGGTGCAGCCGGCCGATTCTGGTCAGGTTGATCATCACCGTCAGATCACTCACGGTGAAGGTGATCGTGCCCTGGTCGACGCTGCTGCGGACACCGGCGAGACCCGCTCGTTCCCAGCGCGCGACCTCCACGTCGAGGTTTTCCAGTTCCATCGCGAACTGCACCCGTTCGACCAGGTCGCCGGGCGGTGGATCGTAGGTGGCCAGCACGCGGCCGAGTTCGGATAGCAACGCTGCGTCGCTGTCCTGCTCGCCCCCCGGCGTCTGGATCTCGTTCATGCGCTGCCCCCTTCGATGTCCAGCAGTTCGCGCATCGTTTTCAGGCAGCGGCCTCGATTGGGCCCGATACTGCCCCGCGGCATATGCAATGCCTCGGCGACAACCCGGTACTCCGCGCGACCGGCGAGCACCGTGAGCCGCAGGAGTTCCTGGCACCGCTGCGAAAGCTTGCTGAAGGCCACCCAGATCCGGCGATCCCGTTCCGTGCGCAGCGCCTCGGCCTCGGGCGCGGGGAGCGTGCTGGGGACGGTCTCGGCCATTTCGTCGGTCAACGGGAGCGGTGGCGCCTTCCGGCCGTTGACCCGTAGCGACTCGTGGCGGGCGGTGGTCACGAGCCAGCCCGCGAGCGCCTTGGGCTCCCGCAGCGTTTCCAGGTGGCTCAGGAGCGCGAGCCACACCGTCTGCACGACGTCCTCGGCCGTGTGCTTGTCGAGCCCCTGGCCTCGGGCGACGTTCCACACCAGCGGCGTCAGGTCGGCGACCAACCGGTCCAGCCCGCGTTTGTCCCCTTCGCGAGCCGCATGCAGGCACGCTTCGAACAGCTCGGGGCCGCGCAGGCCCTCCCAGGGAGGGTCCGCCTCGGCGGTGTGGACTTCCGTCACCCCATTCGCCCCCATTCTCGCTGGTGGCTCCTCCGTACGAACGCTCGCAGTATCCCGCCTTCGCCGTTAGAGAGGAACCTCGCAGCCGTCAGATACAAACCTCACTCTTTCGGCCTAGTGGCCTCCGTCACATAACGTCGGCCGGTGCCCGGCTGCTGCCGGGGCACCGGCCGGCTCCCCCCTACACCCGGTGGCCCTCCCCCCTCGGCCACCACACCCCCGTTGGCCGTCCCCCCGGTCAAGCTGTCGACGACCACCGGTTCGGTGACGGCCGGCGGCCCCCTCGGCTGCCGGCCGCCACCAGCTCAGGTCAGACCAGCAACTGGTCGATCTGGCCGTAGGCGTTCTCGCGGAACGACACGGCGAGCCCGTTCGCCTTGGCCAGCACCGCGAGCCCGGTCAGCGGGCTGCGGCCCGTCTCCACGGCGGCGAGCTGCTTCCAGCCCAGCCCCGCGACGAACACCCACACGCCGGGGACGGCGCTCGAGGACCACAGGCGCGTGATCATCCGGTTGCGGATCCACAGACCGGTGACCGGCTGTGCGCCCACTCCGTCGCCAGCGGGCGGCCTCGGTGCGGGCGGCTGAGGCTGCGGCGGGGTGTTCGGGTCCCATGCGCCGGTCGGGGGCGGCGTATTCGGGTCCCACGCACCCGTCGGCGGCGGCGTGTTCGGGTCCCATGCGCCTGTCGGAGGCGGCGTATTCGGGTCCCAGGCACCCGCGGGCGGCGGCGTATTCGGATCCCACGCCCCCGTCGGCGGCGGCGTATTCGGATCCCACGCCCCCGCGGGCGGCGGCGTATTCGGATCCCACGCCCCCGTCGGCGGCGGCGTATTCGGGTCCCACGCACCAGTCGGCGCGGGAGCCGGAGTGCCGGACGGTGGCTGAGTCTTGTTCGGGTCCCAGGCGCCGGCCGGTGTGGCGGTGTTTGTGGGTTCGGGGTCGTCGGGGCCCGTGGCCGGGTTCTCGGTGTCGCTCGCGGTCATCGCTACAGCTCCCCTGCTCGCGATCAGTAGTTGGTCTGAACCATGAGTAGCTCGTCGTTCACGACGAACGGGATGACGGGGTGGCCGCCCGCCCGCGCGTCGGCGAGCAGCGCGAGTTGGTGCGCGCCGCTCGTCCCCCCAGCGAGCCGGGTCCACCCCAGGTTCTCCAGATACGCCCATCCGCCCGCATCCTGCGCCGACGCGAACAGGCTGAGCGCGCGTTGCGCCGGCAACCACGCGCGCAAGGCGATCCCCGTGCAGCCGAGCGTGGTCGGCCGTTCCTCCGGGTAGTCCTCGACGTAGGACTCGCCGTAAGCGATCCGGAAGAAGCCGGCCTCGCCCCAGCCGGTGCCCCACGAGTTCTTCGCGATCCAGCAGCCCTGGTCGTCGTCCCAGCCGACGAGCGCGACGCAGTGGCCGCCGTTGGTCTCCTCGGTCGTGTGCCGGTAGACACCGCCGGTGTAGTGGAAGAAGTCCTCGTAGACCACCATGCACGTGGTGACCGGCCCGTACCCGTAGATATGGTGCTTGATCCCCGCCGGATCCCGGGTCAGGTCGACCACCTTTCCCGCGCGCACGAACCGATTGCGCCAGTCCGGGTTGAGCGAACCGGCGCCGACGTCGGTGTAGGGCCAGTAATCCTCGAAGGTGACGCCGTTGGACACGCAGTCACCCAGCAGATCGTCCGGCCAGGTGCCGTCCTCGCCGAGATCGGCCTGCCCGAAGTACAGGTGCGCCTCGGACAGGTCGAGATCCAGCCCGGCCACCCGCCTGAGGTACGCCGCCGTGCCCTCCAGCACGGCGACGACCCCGAACGCGGTGCACGAACCACGCTCCCCCTGATCCTTGACAGGCGTGGTGTAGTCCCCGTCGCGCGTCCGCCGCAGATCGAACGATCTCGGCAACTCCCCGGTCGGGGCATACTCGGCGGTACAGCGCTGCCCGGCGGTCCCGAGTGCGGCCTCGGCCATCCGCCCGGGCAGATCCACCCTGGCTTCGACCGCGGCCGCACTCGGGGCCGGCACCCCCAGCCGCACCGCACGCGACGGGCCCCCCAGCCGGCTCAGCCCGGTCTCCCCCGCTTGCCACGGATCCCCAAGCGTGGCAAGGGAATCACGGATCGCCGCGATTTCCTCCTCGCAAGAGCGGGCGGAGCTCATGCATCCTCCATCCGGGTTCGACTGGGCCGACGCCTCTATGACGCATCAACCGTGATTCCAGATACATACGGACAGCAAGTTTTTCGTATCCCCTGGTCGGGCCTGCGTAGATTCACCCGTTCGGCCCAGCGGTCACCTACTCGGGGTGGACCCGCGGCCGCAAGGACGATGACTGTCCGCATAGGTCTTGTCACTGGTGAGCGACCGTCGGCCGATGTCTACGGATTCGTTGCGGCGCCACAGAATCTTGGGAAATAGACGGGCAGCGAAAGCCGAACTCGGGTGCAGCGGAAGCCCGACTCGCGCGGGGTCAGGCCTTGGCGACCGAGACGGGCTTCTGGACGAGGTCGCGGTCACCGACCGCACGCAGAACGTAGTCGGCGAGGTCGGCGCGCGAGATCGTGAAGCTGCCGCGGACGTTCCCGTCCCCGCTGCTGGTGATCCGCCCCGTATGCGGTCCTCTCGTCAGCCGGGGCGGCCGGACGATCGTCCACTCCAGACCGCTCGCGACCACCCGGGCCTCCATCTCCCGCATGTCCGCGTACCCCTCGCGCAGCATCGCCTGCAGGATCGGCTTGACGACCACGCGCACGAACAGCCCGTCACCGTCGGTGTGCATACCGCTGTTGCTGACCGTCACCAGCCGCCGCACGCCGGCGGTGCCCATCGCGGACATGATGCTCGTGACACCGTCCCGGCAGACCGTCGTCGGGCCCCGGCCACGCGGGCCGAGCGCCGAGATCACCGCCTCGTGGCCGCTGATGGCGGGCACGATCTCAGCCGGTTCGAAGACATTCGCCGTGACGACCTCGAGCCGCTCGTGTTCCGGCACATCCAGCCTCCCCGGGTCGCGCACCACGGCGGTGATCCAGTGCCCCAGCGCCAATCCCTGGCGGACGACCTCGACCCCGGTACCGCCCGTCGCCCCGAAAACCGTGAGCTTCATGGTTCCTCCTGGTTAGTGTTCACTCACCAGCTATAGTTAGTGAGTACTCACCCACCGGTCAAGCGACCGCTGAGAAAGGACTCAGGATTGGGCACACGCGACGACATCCTCGCGGCCGCGGCCGAGATCATGCGCGAGCGGGGGTACGCGCGCGCCACCACCAAGGAGATCGCCCGCGCGGCCGGTTACTCCGAAGCCGCGCTGTACAAGCACTTCACGGACAAGACCGAGATCTTCCTCGGGGTACTGGCCGAACGGCTGCCCGCCCTGAACGACCTGCTCGGCAACCTGAACCCCGGCAAGGGCACGGTACGGGGGAACCTGGTCAAGCTCGCCAGGACCGCACTGGAGTTCTACGCCGAGAGTTTCCCGATCGCCGCATCGCTGTTCTCGACGCACGAACTCCTCACCGCACACCGGAACGCGGTCGCGGAGCGCGGCTCCGGGCCCCGGCACCCGCAGCTGGCGCTCGGCCAGTACCTGCGCGCGGAACAGCGCCTCGGCCGCCTGCCGCGCACGGCGGATCCCGACGCGATGGCCGCGCTGCTGCTCGGGGCCTGCTTCCAGCAGGCGTTCCTGATCGCCTTCGAAGGCGAGCCGCCCGCAGGCCTCGACACGCTGGCGAGGAGCCTCGTCAGGCCCCTTCTGCCTTGAGCCGCTGCGCCCGCCAGCGGTCGACGAGCTTGGGCATCTCATCGGCCAGGAAGGCGAAGAAGTCGTGCGTCTCCTGTAACCGCGCGCCGGCCGGGCTGTCCGGACCGACCGCCTCGATCCCGTCGATCAGCGTCCGCAGCATTTCCTGGTAACGCTTGTCCTGGTTGCTCACCATCTCGTACCAGTAGTCGCTGCGGACGACGAAGATGTCGCGCCGCTGCCCGGGCAGCCGGGATCGCCTCACCAGCCCGATCTGATCGAGGTACCGCACCGCGCCCGACACCGCCGCCGGGCTGATCTGCAGGATCTCGGTCAGCTCGCGCGCGGTGAGGTGACCTTCGGGACTCGCGAGCGTCGCGGCGAACACGCGCGCCGGCATCCTCGGCACGCCAGCCTCCGTCAGCGCCAGCCCGAACTTCTCGACGAACTGCAACGCGGCCTCGTCCAGGTGCGCGGCGGGGTCGGTCGGCATCTGATCATCCTTCCTCATCCCTTACGGCATTCACTCGATCTTGACGTTTTCCTAACTTCACAAATTTGTGAAACAAGTATATCTTCTTGCGCATGGACAACGCCATCTCCATCTCCGGCCTGCACAAGTCGTTCGGGCCGACCAAGGCCCTCGACGGCCTCGACCTCGAGGTCGCCACGGGCGAGGTGCACGGCTTCCTCGGCCCGAACGGCGCCGGAAAGTCGACCACGGTGCGGGTCCTGCTCGGTCTCCTGCACGCCGACGCCGGCCAGGTCCGGCTGCTCGGCGGCGATCCATGGCGTGACGCCGCAGACCTGCACCGCCGCCTGGCCTACGTGCCCGGCGACGTCAACCTGTGGCCCAACCTCTCCGGCGGAGAGGTCATCGATCTGCTGGGGCGGCTGCGCGGCGGGCTCGACGCGCGCCGGCGCAAGGAGCTCATCGAACGCTTCGACCTCGACCCCAAGAAGAAGGGCCGCACCTACTCGAAGGGCAACCGGCAGAAGGTCGCGATCGTCGCGGCGCTCGCGTCGCATGTGGACCTGCTGGTGCTCGACGAACCCACCGCCGGCCTCGACCCGCTGATGGAGGCCACCTTCCAGTACGCGATCCAGGAGGAGCGCGAGCAGGGCCGCACGGTGCTGCTGTCGAGCCACATCCTGGCCGAGGTCGAGGCCCTGTGCGACCGGGTGAGCATCATCCGCAACGGCCGCACGGTCGAGACGGGCACGCTCGGACAGTTGCGCCACCTCACCCGGACCTCGATCACCGCCGAGCTCGCCGGGCATCCCAACGGCCTGTCGAACCTGCCGGACGTGCACGATCTGAAGGTCGAGGGCAACCGCGTGCGGTTCGACGTCGAGACCCATTCACTGGACAAGGTGCTCCGGCAGCTGACCGAAGTCGGTGTGCGCAGCCTCACCAGCCAGCCGCCGACGCTCGAAGAGCTGTTCCTGCGGCACTACAAGACCGAAGCGAGCGTGCGATGAACCCGTTCGTCGGCACCTGGCACCTGGTCCGGCTCGCGCTGCGGCGCGACCGGATCGTGGTGCCCATCTGGATCGTGCTGATCGGTGTCGTGCCGGCGGCTTCCGCCGGTACCTATGACCAGTTCTATCCCGACGCGGCGAGCCGCGCGTCGCTGACCGCGAGCGCCGTGGGCAACCCGTCGGTGGCACTGCTGTACGGACCGGCCTTCGACCTGTCCACCGCGGGCGGGTTCACCGCCTGGCGCTTCAGCACGTTCATCGCCCTGTTCGTCGCGCTGGCCTGCATCTTCACCGTCACCCGGCACACCAGGCAGGAGGAGGAGACAGGCCGCCAGGAGCTGCTGTCCTCGGGCGTGACCGGGCGGTACACCGCGCTCACCGCGGCGCTGCTCGTGTCGTGCCTGGCCGCGCTGGCCACGGGCCTGCTCGCGACCGTCGCGCTCATCGGCGTGGGGCTGCCCGCGGCCGGTTCGGTCGCGTTCGGCCTCGGCATCGCGCTGACCGGCTGGGTGTTCAGCGGGATTTCGGCCGTGACCGCCCAGCTGGTCGAGTACTCGCGCACGGCCAACGGCCTCGCGTCGGCGGTGCTCGGGGTGACGTTCCTGCTGCGCGGCGTGGGCGATTCGGCGAAGGACATCAGCTGGCTGTCCTGGCTGTCTCCGCTCGGCTGGTCCGCGCAGCTGCGCCCGTTCGCGCACGAGCGCTGGTGGGTGGCGCTGCTCCCGCTCGTGACGACGGTGGTGCTGTTCGGCGTCGCGTACTGGTTGCTGCCGAAGCGTGACGTCGGGCTGAGCATCTACCCGTCGCGTCCGGGGCCCGCCGTCGCCGCGCCGGGTCTCCGGTCGCCGCTGGGGCTGGCCTGGCGGTTGCACCGTGGCCTGCTGATCGGCTGGGTCGCCGGGTTCGCGGTCGCCGGCGCGCTGTTCGGCGCCCTCGCGAGCGGGATCGGCGGGCTCGTCGGTGGCAGCGAGCAGGTTCGGGAGGCGTTCGAGCGGATGGGCGGCGCGTCCGCGATCGTCGACGCCTACCTGGCCGCGATCGCGAACATCTTCGGCATGATCGCCGCGGTCTACGCGGTCCAGGCGAACCTGCGGATGCGCAGCGAGGAAACGGCCGTCCGGCTCGAACCGCTGCTGGCCACCCACGTGCGGCGGCTGCAGTGGGCCGGCAGCCATCTGGCGTTCTCGCTGCTGGGCAGCGCGCTGCTGCTCGCCGTCGGCGGAACCGCCGCCGGCCTGCTCCACGGCCTGCGGATCAGTGACGTGCGCGGCGAGGTGCCGGCGATGCTCGGCGCGAGTATGGCCCAACTGCCGGCGATCTGGCTCATCGCGGGACTTTCGATGTTGCTGTTCGGGTTGCTGCCGAAGTACATGAGCGCAAGCTGGTCGATCGCCTCGCTGGCGCTCGCGATCGCGCTGTACGGGCCCGTGCTGCGGCTGCCGCAGGCGGTGCTCGACATCTCGCCGTTCACGCATATCCCGAAGCTGCCCAGCGCGACGCTCACCGCGGCGCCCGTGCTGTGGCTGACCGGTATCGCCCTGGTCACGCTCGTCGCCGGGCTGGCAGGTTTCAGACGGCGAGACATCGGGTAGCCGGTTCCCGTGGGGGAGAAGAGCCCGGGCCGGTCGGGGTGCCTGGGCTCTTTCTCGGGTATAGATGGAGAGCATGCCTGGGGGCTTGCTGAAGCTGCGCGATTTCCGTCTACTGTGGACGGCCGACCTGCTCAGCCAGTTCGGCAACCGCATCAACCTGCTCGCGGTCCCGCTGCTCGCGGCGACCACCTTGCACGCCTCGGCCTTCGGCGTTTCGATGCTGCGGACCCTGCAGACGCTCGCGTATCTCGCGCTCGGCCTGCAGGTCGGCGCGTGGTGCGACCGGATGCGCAACCGCCCACTGCTGATCGCCACCGATCTCGGCCGGTTCGCCGTGTACGCCTCGATCCCGCTGGCCGCCGCGTTCGGGGTGCTGACCCTGTGGCAGCTGTTCACGGTGGTCACGATCGCCGGTGTGCTGGCGGTATTCTTCGAGGTCGGCCACCAGACCTACCTGCCGCGCCTGCTCCCGCGGGCCGAACTGGTCGAAGGCAACGCGAAACTGCAGGCGAACATCTCGGTGGCCGCGGTCGCCGCGCCGAGTGCGGGCGGCTATCTGGTGCAGTACTTCGGCGGCGCGGTCGCGGTCGCCGCCAACGCGGTGACGTTCCTGTGGTCAGCGGTGTGGCTGCGCGGGATCCGGAGCCCCGAGCAGGTGCCGCCGCAGCCGCCGCGGGAGCCGCTGCGACGCGAGATCCGCGAGGGGCTCGGCTTCGTCTTCCGGCATCCGGTCCTGCGCCCGTTCGCCCATGCCACGGCGCTCACCAGCCTGTTCCAGTCGATGCAACTCGCACTCGGTGTGGTGTTCCTGCTCCGCGAGATCCACCTGTCCCCGGGCGAAATCGGGCTGGTCAACACGACCGGCCTGGTCGGGGCGCTCGTCGGCGCCTGCTACGGCCGCCGCGCCGGACAATGGTTCGGCGAGGCACGGCTGCTGTGGGTATCCGGGGTGCTGATCGCCGCCGGGTACGTCCTAATGGCGCTCACCCGGCCGGGCTGGGCCGTCGCGTGCTACCCGGTCGGGAACTTCGTGACGTCGTTCGGCATCGTCGTGGCCAATATCCTGCAGGTCAGCTACGAGCAGGCGGTCACGCCGGAACGGCTGCGCGGGCGCGTGACAGCCACGACGCGGTTCCTCATCTTCGGCACGGCGCCGGTGGGCAGCCTGCTCGGCGGCGCGCTCGCGAGCACCGCCGGTCTGCGGACGGTCATGTGGGTCGCCGCGGCCGGGCTCACCGTCGCCGCGGGCCGTCTGGTCTGCTCGCCGTTACGGGGCATGCGCACGCTGCCCGAAGATGCGGAATAGCGCCGGGTCCCGACTCGGACGTAATGGCGAAAAAGATATCATAGCGGAATATCCGGACACGAAATACCTGGCACTCGCCCTGGAAGAATGGCTATTTCGGACAATTCACGTTTTCGCTTGTCCGCGGAACCGGTATGGACTTAGCTCCATCAGAGTGAGCATGAATTCGCCCGGAGACGCGGCAATAGCGGACATCACGCACAAAGCGGAAGCGGCCAAGGCGCAGCTCCAGCAATTGTCGGCCACCCTCTCCAGCCACGACGGCGCCGCGACGGTGACCGTCAATGCCAGCGGTGCGCTGCAGAAACTCGCATTCGGGCCGAAAGCCCGGGAAATGCCACTCGAACAGCTGGCGGCCGCCGTCGTCGCCACCGCTCAGCGGGCGCAGGCGCAGGCCGCGCGCCAGATCACCGCGATCATGGCGCCGGTGATCGGCACCGACACCGACGCGATGCATTTCCTGGAAGAGCAGTTGCCCGCGCCCGAGGTGCCGGAGGAACAGCCGCCGCCCGCGGCGCCGGACCGCCGGTTGGTCCTCAACGACGAGCAGGCCGCGCCGCCGCCGGTGCGCCCGCCCGCACCGCCGCGGCCACCGGCTCCCCCGCGACCGCCGGCGCCTCCCGCGCCGCCAAGGCGCCCGGCGCGGCCGCCCGCGGACGACGAAGGTGACGACGGCTCCGGCTCGATCATGCAAAGGGGATGGTGATGACCGGCAAGTACCAGGTCGATCTGCAGGCACTCAAGGGGCACGAGCCCGAGGTGCGGGGTACCGCGGACAAGGTCCACGAAGCGATCGACGCGACGGGTGCCGCCCAGGGACTCGGTGACCTGAACGCGTTCGGCCTCGTCGGGCAGGTCGTTGCGCTGGGCGTCGAGTACTGGATCCACAGCGCGACGAGTTTCGTCAAGGGGCTCGGCGACGCGGGGCACGATCTGGCCGACAAGGTCGGCAGTGCGCACGAGGCGATGCAGAACCACGAGGACACGTCGAAGGCGAAGCTGGCCGCGCTCGGTAAGGAGATCCAGGCATGACCTCGACCGAAGCCCCCACCGGAGAAGGCGGCGGTGGCGAGAACCCGCTCGTCGCAACGTCCGAGTCCTCGTCCGGTTTCTGGTCGAACATGGGCAGTGGTGGCAAGAGCGCGGTCGACAACGCGACCGTGCAGACCGCCGGTGGTGGCATCTTCAACGACGTCGCGAGCACCGTGAAGGATTTCTCGGACGGCGACTGGGGCAACGCGGCGATGGACGTCGCGACCGACGGCCTCGACGCGCTCGGCGCCGCGATGGACCCGCTGGGCACGCTGGCCAGCGCCGGGGTCGGCTGGCTCATCGAGCACATCAGCTTCCTGAAGAAGGGCTTGGACGAACTCGCCGGGAACCCCGAGGCCGTCACGGCCAAGGCCCAGACCTGGCAGAACATCTCCAAACAGCTCACCGAAACGGCCGAGACCTACGAGCAGTCGGCCGCCAAGGCAGGCCAGTCCTACAAGGGCGAAGGCGGGCCCGTGGCCTATCAGAAGACCGCGAAGGGCTACGCCGACTCGCTGCGCGGCGCCGCCGGGCACGCGAACAGCGCGTCCACGGCCATGACGATCGCCGCCGCGATCGTGGGCACCGAACGCGGCCTGATCCGCGACATGATCTCGGAGTTCATCGGCCAGCTGATCCTCAAGGGCATCGCCGCGCTGGCGACGTCCTGGTGTTCGTTCGGCGGCACGGTGGCCGCGTTCATCGCGGACTCCGTAGTGGAAGCCGGGGTGCTCGCCGAGCGGATCAGCAGCAGGATCGCGAAGATCGTGGAAAAGCTGGAGGCGCTGGCCAAGAACGCGAACAAGTCGAAGGGCGTGATCGAAGCGGCTGCCAAGGCGCTGGACAAGGTCGGGAAGGTCGGCACCGACATCATCCGGGCAAACCCGATCGAGAAGAGCACGCTCAACCTGGACAAGTGGGCCGAAGACGGTCACTTCCACGTGCCCAAGCCCAACGCGGCCGACGGTGTCGCCGTCGCAACCGAGGACCGGCGCCAGAACAACGAGCAGGCCGACCGGTCGAAGGAAGCCGCCGAGTCCTACGAAAAGGAACACGGCGAAGGCAAAGCGGAATGAAGGTCAACCAGTACGAGGTTGATCAGGAGAACGTCGCCGGGCGGCTCCATCCTTCACAGCGCCACCTGGTGCTGCGAGGGATCCGGTCGGCCTGTTCCTCATCGCCGCGGCGATCCTGGTCGCGGTACTGGCGTTCACCACGGGTGCGGTGACCGCCCAGACCTGGCCCTACCTATTCCTCGAGATTGCCCTTCTCGCGTGGGGGCTGTGGCTCGCCATGCGGCGCATCCTGGACGTGACGGGAGGGCAGGTGGTCGCGATCACCGGCTGGACCGGTGAGGATTTCGGCGAGCAATACGGACCGCAGCCGGAATGCGGTAAGCAGATGGTCCACAGCCAGGGCGCTGTCCGCGCCTGCCGGGTCAGGATCGGTGACCGCCAATTCGATGTCGACAAGGCCATGTACGACCGGACACCAGCCAACTGCACCAACACGGCCTTCCTGACCCCCCGCACCAAACGGATTCTCAACATCGCGCGAACGCCTAGCTGAGCTGGAACCGGCGCGCCTTCGAGGTCTTGTGCCCGGCCCAGAGCTGCGGCGCGAACTGCTGGACGCCGTCGGCGACTTGCAGGACGGTCCGCGGCTGGCCGGCCAGGCGAACGTACATCTCTCGCTCACGGGTGCGAACCAGAACGTGGTCGAGGCGCCGGCTGGCGATCAGTGGAGCTCCCCCCGCCCAGGCGGTCCCGGTTTCGATCCCGGTGATCTCGCGCCACGCGAAGGCGAACGGATTTCCCTCCGGATCGTCCATGGCGAAGCTGTCGGCATCGATCACAAAGCTGCGCGACATATTCCGCTGCGGGGACCGGAGCCGAAGGTGATCGAAAGCGCGCCCACTGTCGCGGCGACCGCCAGCACCCCGCCAATCACGATCTGCCGCCTGGCCCGCAGGCCCACATTGGCGACGGGTCGACCACGAAGTCCCGCCGCCACCACAGCGAGCGCCAACCTTGCAGGCGCAACGCGGCGATCAGGAGCACCAACACGCCGATGACGATCATCGGTGTGGTGAGCCAGCCGCTCCAGTCGAGTAATGCGCCCAAAACCACCAAACCGACGCCGGCGACAAGGAAATCCATCAAAAGCGCAAGCTGACCGATTTGCGCTTCCCAACCGAGCCGGATACGGGTCATGGTCCGGGATTCTATGTGGAAAGATCCCGTCGTCGCATGGAAGCGGGAGCGAGCCCGTCTAGCTTAACTGCAACGGCCCCGCGATCCCCGTGGTCGCTCCCGCCCAGGCTCGAGGGGCGAACTGCTGCACCGCGCGGCCGATCTGGTCGACTTCCGCACGCTGATCGCCAACCGGCAGTTTCCGGTGCTCCTGCCGCGCGCTCACCAGAATGCTGTCGATACGCCGCTGCGAAGCCCACGTCCCCGGCGCGGACCTGCTCACCCTGGTCTGAACGGCGACCGAGGCGATCTCGTTCCAGGCGAACGTGAAGGGCTGCCCGCTCGGGTCGTCCCAGGTGAAGCTGTCGGCGTCGATCACGACATACCGCGAGCGCGCGACCATCGGCCCGCTCAGCACCATCGCCACGGCCCCGATGATGAACGGTGCGCCCAGCACGCTCGCGATGACCCGCACGGTGACACCGCCGTTGTGGTTACCGAAGATGGCCGCGAGAAACGCGGCGGCCGCGGCGACCATCAGCACTCCGCCGATCAGGGCCTGCCGGCGACTCTTCCGGCCGACGTTCACGACGACCGGCGGCCGGGGATCCGGCACAGGCACGGCATGCGGATCCACACCGGGTTCGACGACGAGCGCATTCCACGCGGGCGACGGCACCCGCTGCCAGCCTGCCGGAGCCGCGCCGTTGATGGCCTCCACGATGCCCGCGCGGCGCGGAATCCGGACCTTGAAAGCACCATTGCGGGGCAGCCGGAGGATCCGGAAACTGGACAACCGCTGAGTGAAATCCACCGACCGCGGAAAAAAGACCAGCGTCAACCCGAATCGTTCAATTACCCCATTATCGGAATGCACGCCTAAAACGGCCAGATCCGACCAGGCGACGGTGAACCCGCTGTTCTTGGCCTCGTAGGCGATTCCGTCGGCGCCGATCACCAGCTCACGCCGCCACCACAGGGAGCGCCAGCCGCGCATCCGCAGCGCGAAGACCAGCAACGACACCACGCCGACGACGATCACCGGTACCGCCAGCCAGACGGCCCAGCCCAGCACCGAACCGAGGATGACCAGCGCGAGGCCGACGATGAGAAAAGCGGTCGCGTACGTGACCTTGTCGATTTGTGCTTCCCAGCCGAGCCGGATACGCGTCATGGTCCGGGAGTCTAGGTGGAAAATCGTCACCGTCGCGTGGAAACCGGGGAAAGCCCGTCGATCAGGGCCCGGCTCGCCGGACGACCCGGGGAGGAAAGGCGCCGGATCGCGACATATCCGGAAAGCAGAGCCGTCAGATCCTCCGGTTCGATGTCCGGCCGGACGGCACCCGCCGCCTGGGCGCGCCGCAGCAGTTCACCGAAACCCGCGCGGAAACCTTCCTTCTGTCCCGACGGTTCCGCGAGGGCCGCACCCGTGCTCTCCTGGAGCGCGTCGCACAAGGCCTTGTTCAGCAACGCCTGATCGGCGACGTCATCGAAGTACGCGAAAAACGCCGCACCGGGATCGGGAGCGTCCAAAAGCGACCGAGCCTGCCCGGCGAGCCGCTCGATGCTGTCCAGGACCACGGCCTCGAACAGCGACTCCTTCGACGGGAAGTGCCGGTACACCGTGCCGGCGCCGACCCCGGCTCGCCGGGCGATCTCGTCGAGCGGGACGCCGGGGCCCTCGTCAGCGAACGCCTCCTGCGCGGCCGCCAGCACCCGGGCGCGGTTACGCCGCGCGTCGGCGCGCAAGGTCGGCTTGGGGTTGCTCATCGTCGTTGATTCTAGGCTCGCGGAAGGCCCGCATCGTCGTACGTCGCGCGCGCCAGCTCGACCCTGGCGAGGTTCGCTTCGGACCAGGTCGCGAGCGTCGCGAACAGCGGCCCGAGGCTCCGGCCCAGCTCGCTGATCTCGTACTCGACCCGCGGCGGCACCTCGGGGTGGTAGGTGCGGACGATCAGCCCGTCGCGCTCGAGCTGGCGCAGGCGCTGGGTGAGGACCTTCGGCGTGATGGTGCCGATACGCCGCTCCAGCTCGACGAAGCGCTGACGGCCGAACTCGTTCAGCGCCCACAGGATCGGCGTGGTCCACCGGCTGAACACGATGTCCACAACCGGGCTGATCGGGCAAGCGGCCGTGTTCTCGGTCACGAATCCCCCTCCGATCCAATACTTTCTTCTAGGTACCTACTATACCCGCGTTGCTAGCGTCGTTCGCATGATCGTGGTTACCGGAGCAACCGGAAATGTCGGAACGCCGCTCGTGCAAGCGCTCGTGGCGGCTGGAGAAAAGGTGACGACGGTGTCCCGCCGTCCCAGCGAGACCCCAGGACATCGGCAGGCCGACCTGGCCGAACCGGCGAGCCTGAAGCCCGCGCTCGACGGGGCCGAAGCCCTGTTCCTGCTGGTGGGCAGCCAACTGCTGACCGGCGCGGCGGACCCCGGCGCCATTCTCGATACCGCGAAGGCGGCCGGGGTGCGAAAAGTCGTCCTGCTGTCGTCGCAGGGCGCGGGCACCCGACCGCACGCGCCGTCCCACGGCGAACTGCGGAGGTTCGAGAGCGCGCTGAGGTCGTCCGGGCTGGCGTGGACGATCCTGCGGCCCGGCGGTTTCGACTCGAACGCGTTGATGTGGGCGGAGTCCGTGCGCACGCGGCGGACGATCGTGGCTCCGTTCGGGGATGTCGGCCTGCCGTTGATCGACCCGGCGGACATCGCCGAGGTCGCCGCCGCGGTCCTGCGCGAGCCGGGCCACGAGGCGCGGGTTTACGTCCTCACCGGTCCCGCGCCGGTCTCGCCACGCCGGCAGGCGGCGGCGATCGGCGCCGCGATCGGCTCGGAGGTGCGGTTCCTCGAGCAGAGCCGTGAGGAGGCGCGGGCACAGCTCGTACAGTTCATGCCGGAGCCGGTCGCGGACGGCACCCTCGACATCCTCGGGCGGCCGACCGCGGAGGAACGCCAGGTCAGCCCGGACGTCGAGCGGGTGCTCGGCCGGACAGGGCGGACCTTCGCGGAATGGGCCGCGCGTACCGGTGCGGCGTTCAGGTGACCGGCGATGGCGCGAACAGCCGGTCGTAGAGCGCGACAAGCGCGTCGATCACCCCCGGTAGCAGCGCGAGCGCCACGACGAGGAACAGCGGCGCGATGACGAGCCGTTCGACCCGGCCGCCGGTGCGGAACCGCAGGAATCCCGGCGGCCGCAGTTCGTACCAGGTCTCGCCCGCGAGGGGCACGGGGAACAGGAACGGGCATCCGGACTCGGTCAGCGCGTCGCCGAGACAGTGCGTGACGCAGCCGACCGCGACCGCGGCGCCGAGCCAGCCGGTGAGCTCCCGCAACTCGCCGGCGGCGCTCGCGGTCAGCGCCCACCACGCCACCGCGCCGCCCGCGACGAGCAGCAGCCAGTCACCCAGCGCGTCGGCCGCCAGCAGCACGCCGAACAGCACCACCCCCGCGACGGCGTACCAGCCGCCGGCGCGGGTGCCCCACATCGTCAGCGCACCGAGGCCCGCCGCGAACAGCACCGTGTGCGACAGGTGCCGGTGCGTCCCCTTGCTCCGCTCGTCGCGCGGCCCCTTCGTGAGCGCGTACACGGCTGCGGACAGCCGCCGCAGCAGCCAGGACAGCACGCCGGTGACGGGCCCGAGTAACCGGGACGCGCCGGCACCGGGATGATCGAGGTCGGGCAGCAGCGCGAATCCCGCTGTGGTGGCGGCGAAGGCGACGGCCTGGTGCACCGAACTCGCGCCCACGAGCGGGGCGACGGCGAGTCCGGCGCACCAGCCGGTGAGCGCGTGGGTGTGGCCCATCATGGTGACGATCTTGGCAACACGGCCGGGTGAACGAGAGGACGACACGCGTGAGCGGGGAACTGCGGGAGTTCTGGGCGCAGCGGCACCTGGGCACGCTGACCACGCTACGGCCCGACGGCTCCCCGCACGTCGTGCCGGTCGGGGTCACGGTGGACGAGAAGTTCGAGGTGGCGCGGGTGATCTGCTCGCGCGGCAGCGTCAAGGCCCGCAATGTCCGCGGCGAGGCCCGCGTCGCCGTCAGCCAGGCGGAGGGCCGCCGGTGGTCGACCCTCGAAGGGCACGCCGTGGTGCGCGAGGATCCGGAGTCGGTACGGGACGCGGAAGACCGCTACGCCGCGCGCTACGGCCGCCGGCCCCGTCCGAACCCGGAACGCGTGGTCATCGAGATCACGATCACGCGGACTCTCGGGATGTCCTAGAGCCCCTCCCACCAGGGGTCGACGGGAGCGAGGTTGTCCACGTCGATCCGCTCGCCCGGCCGCGGCACGGTGAGCGTGACGTCGTGGGCCTTCGCCTCGCGCCAGACGCGTTCCGCGGGTTCGCTCCACCCGTGCGGCGCGAGCCGGAACGTGGCCCAGTGCACGGGAATCAGCACGCCACCTCGGGCGTCCAGATGCGCGGCGACGCCTTCCTCGGGAGTCATGTGGATGTCCGGCCACGCCGGGTGGTAGGCGCCGATCTGCACGAGCGCCGCGTCGAACGGGCCGTACTTCTCGCCGATCCGCTGGTATCCGTCGAAGTAGCCGGAGTCGGCGGTGTAGAAGACGCGGCGGCTCTCGTTCGCGATGATCCACGAAGCCCACAGCGTGTTGTTGCGGGTGAAGGCCCGGCCGGAGAAGTGCTGCGCCTCCTCCGCCGTGATGCGGACCACCCCCGCGACCTCCGTGCTGTCGTGCCAGTCCAGTTCGGTGATCCGCTCGGCGGGCACGCCCCAGCGGCGCAGGTGCGCACCGACGCCCAGCGGCACGATGAACGGCGCCTCCTGGAGACGGGTCAGCGTGCGGACCGCGGTCGCGTCCAGGTGGTCGTAATGGTCATGGGAAATGATGATCGCGTCCAGCCGCGGCAGTTCCTCGAGCCGGTGTGGCGGCTCGTGCAGGCGGCGCGGCCCGACCAGGCGGGACGGCGAAACCCGCGTTGCCCACACCGGGTCGAGCAGGATCCGCGTGCCCTCGATCTCGACCAGCGAGGACGCGTGGCCATACCACGTGATGTGCAGGCCGTCGGCCGGGTTGTCCGGCGGCCGCGGCACGAGCGGGACCGGGGCGGCCGGACGGTGCCGCCGGCCGCCGGTCAGCATCTCGCGCAGTACCCCGCGCATGCTGCTCGAGGTCAGCGGCACGGCGGGCGCGAGGTTCCGGAACCGACCGTCCCGGAACTGGGGTGAGCGCTTCATCACGTCGAGATCGGGCCTGCCGCCGAAGGCCAGGGGGATCTCCCACACGGCCCAGGCCAGCGCGCCGAGCATCGCCGGCACGGTCCACCGAAGTTTCGCCATACCCCGAAAACTACCGAGTTCTCCCTGAAGTTCCACTCAGCCGAGGTGAGCGAGTGGCCCGTCCGGGTCGGGAGGGGCGAGGCAACTGGCGAGCGGGTCGACGAGCGAGCAGGACGCCGGCCCCTGCACGAGCCGGTAGCCCTCGGGCACCCCGCCGTTGGCGATGACGTCCCGGTACACGGGCACCGCGGCCGTCGCGTGGCGGGTCAGCGACGGGTCGGTCAGAGCGTCCACTGTGTACAGCCCGAAGCGCGGCCGGTAGCTGCCCCACTCGTAGTTGTCGGTGATGCTCCAGTAGTTGTAGCCGATCACGTCGATCCCGTCGGCTTTCGCGCGCTGCACCCAGAAGATGGAGTCACGCAACGCGGCTTCACGCGGGTAGCCGTCCGCACGCGGCTTGCCGTTGTCCGTCGGTATGCCGTTTTCCACAATGTACAGTGGCAGATTCGGATAGCGGTTCGCGTAGTAGCGCAGCGCGTCGTAGATACCTTCGGGCTGCAGCTTGACGTTCCACAGGTCGCCCGAGCCAGCATTGAGCGCGGTGAGGTTGTCCAGGCTCACGCCGTAGTAGTAGTCGAGGCCGACGAAATCGACCTTGTCCCTGATCTGGTCCATCACGACGAGATCGGTCGCGGCGTTGAACCCGGCGTAGAACGACTGGTTGCTGGTCACCTTGGCGCTCGGGTCGAGGCGGTGGATGAGGTCGTAGGTCTGCCGGTGCGCGCGCACGACATCGGCCTGCCAGACCGAGATCTGCAGCGGGTTCACCGCGCCGATCTTCAGTTCTTCGCTGAGGAACGCGACGGGTTCGTTGAAGGTCACCCACAACGCGTTGGGATAGCGCGGGACGATCCGGCTCGCGAACTCGACGAAATCGTCGACGGTGCGGGGATTCGAGAAGCCGCCCTGATCGGCGACCCAGCCCGGATACACCCAGTGGCTGAGCGTGATCATGGGTGTCATCCCGGCCGCACGGATATGGCGGACGACGTCGTCGTAGTAGGCGAGTTCGCCGGCATCCCAGACGCCGGGCCGCGGCTCGACCTGCGCCCACTCGACGCTGAAGCGGAACGTGTTCACGCCCATCCCGGCGGCGAGGGCGATGTCCTCGGCGTACCGGTGGCGGAAATCGACGGCGTTGCCGTACGGATCGACGCCACCGGCCGTGGCGACATAGCGCGACCAGTTGCTGTCGGGCGCGCTCCCCTCCGACTGGAAACCGGCCGTGGCGACGCCCCAGTAGAAGGATCGCGACCAGGTGGCGGCGCTCGCGGGCTGCCAGCCGAGCATCGCCAGAACGACGACCAGGACGAAGATCACGCTCCGGCGCAACATATGAAAGAAATTTACGTTCGGCCGGGAGGGGCGTCAATACGCAACTACGGAGCGTTGACATCCGTGCCGAGCGCGGCTGGCCCTACTCCCGCGTCTCGGCGACCAGCCAGTCCAGGTAGTCCGTGCTTCCGCCCTCGATGGGGGTCGCGATGATCTCCGGGACGTCGTAACCGTGCGCGGACTTCAGCAGTGACACCAGCGGCGGCACCCGGTCCGCGGCGGTCTTGATCTCCACGCGCCACTCGGGATCGGAGTGAACTTCGCCTTCCCAGCGGTAGACGCTCGTGACCGGCCCGATGATCTGCGCGCACGCACCGAGCCGGGCGGAGACCGCCCGTCCAGCCAGGCCGCGGGCCGCTTCCTCACTGTCGATGGTGGTCGTGACGATGACGTGGTCGGGCACGCGCCCAGCCTAAGCGCCGGCGGACGGCAGGCGCACCGGCGATCCGTGTGGGCGCCCGTCAAACGGGGTATTTCGAGGTTTTATGGGACTAGGCGTGCTCGACATCGGCTCGAACTCTGCTCAGCTCCAGATCGTGGACGCGGCATCCGGCGCGCCGTCGCTGCCCGCACTGCGGCGGCACGCCCATGAGCTGCACCACCTCGCCTGACTTCTGCCGCGCCCTGGCCGTTGACGCCGGGCGCGGTCTCTTCGTAGGCTGTCTTCATATAGAGCCATTGTCTATATATGAAGACATCGGACGAGCGCACCACTGCAGACCGCAGCCCTGCTCCGGCGCTGGATGGCGGCCGGGCTGTCCTTCCCGCTGACCTCGCCGAGACGAGCCCGCTGGCGGTGCACGCGTTCGTACCGGAGATCTCCAAGGCGTTCTTCACCGCGCTGCACGTCCGAGGAGGAGGACACCGTTGACCCGAATCGCGGAAGTACGCGTCACCCCGATCCTGATCTCCGATCCGCCGCTGCTGAACCTGCAGGGCGTGCACCAGCCCTACACGCCTCGCACGATCGTCGAGGTGGTCACCGAGAACGGTGCCGTGGGTCTCGGTGAAACCTATGGGGACACCGACTATCTGAGGCTCGCCGAGGCGTTCGGGCCGCGCCTGGCCGGCGCCGGGCTCACCGTGAACGGCCTGCTCCCCGCGGTCACGGAGTGCCTGGCCGAGGTGGGTGCCGAACGGGTCGACAACACCGTGCAGGCCGAGGGCCTGCGAGGCAGCCGCACGATGGCGAAGATCGCGTCGAGCGTCTCGTCGGCGTTCGAGGTGGCGATCTACGACGCGCTGGGCCACGAACTCGGCGCGCCGGTGCACGCGCTGCTCGGAGGCAAGGTCCGCGACGCGGTCGAGTACAGCGCATACCTGTTCTACCGGTGGGCCGAACATCCCGAGCCGGACGAGCCCAACGACGGCTGGGGCGCCGCGCTCGATCCGGAAGGCGTTGTCGCGCAAGCGAAACGCATGGCGTCCGACTACGGGTTCAGCTCGTTCAAGCTCAAGGGCGGGGTGTTCGAGCCGGCGCGGGAAATCGCCGCCACGCGCGCGCTGGCCGAAGCGTTCCCCGGCCAGCCGGTGCGGCTCGATCCGAACGGGGCGTGGTCGGTCGCGACCAGCCTCGAAGTGGCCGCCGCGCTGGAAGGCGTCCTCGAGTACCTGGAGGACCCGACGACCGGCACCGCGAACATGGCGGAAGTAGCGCGGAAAACGTCGCTTCCCCTGGCCACCAACATGTGCGTGACCGCGTTCGACGAGGTCCCCGAGGCGTTCGGCAGTCGCGCCGTGCAGGTCGTGCTGTCCGATCATCACTACTGGGGCGGCCTGCGCGCGACGCAGGATCTGGCGGCGGTGTGCCGGACCTTCGGGGTCGGGATTTCCATGCACTCCAACACTCATCTCGGCATCAGCCTCGCCGCGATGACCCACGTCGCCGCGACGATCCCCGGCCTTCGTTATGCGTGCGACACGCATCGTCCATGGCAGACCGAGGACGTGATCACCCAGCCGCATACGTTCTCCGGCGGCAAGGTCGCCGTGTCCGACACCCCTGGGCTCGGCATCGAACTGGACCGCGAGGTGCTCGCGAAACTGCACGATCGTTGGCTTGGCAGCGATGTACGCCGCCGGGACGACGCCGCCGCGATGCGCCGCGTGCAGCCCGATTTCACCGCGCCGATGTTCCCCCGCTGGTGACCCAGAGCGCGGTCAGGAAGTTCCTGCAGGCCCCCCGTGTGCCGCGCGCGGCCCTTCGGAAGTCGGCGCACCGATCGTGCGATGAGAGAATGTGAGCATGCCGGAGCAACGAAAAGGCGTGCGTGACGTGAAATCGGCAGCGCGCACCGTCGAGGTTCTTGAGGTCCTGGGGAACCTCGACGGTCAACCGATCAGCCTGCGGCAGCTCGCCGAGCGCATGGACGTGCCGCGCAGCAGCCTGTACGCCCTGTTGCAGACCTTGGTCAACCGGGGCTGGGTGCGCACCGATCCGACGAACTCGTTGTACGCCATCGGTGTCCGGGCGTTGCTCGTCGGAACCTCGTACCTGGACGGCGATCCGCGGCTGGCCGCGGCCAAGCCGCATCTCGACGATCTCGGTGAGCGGCTCGGCGAGACGGTCCACTTCGCGCGTCTGGACAACGCGGATGTGGTGTACCTCGCCACGAGGCCGTCGCAGCATTACCTTCGGCCGTTCAGCAGAGTCGGCCGGCGGCTGCCGGCGTACGCGACGTCCCTGGGCAAGGCGATCCTGGCCGAACGCACCGACGCCGAGGTCGAAAAGCTGCTGCCGCCGGAAATGCCCGCCCTCACCGAGCACACCCTCGACCGGCCCGGCCTGCTGGCGGACCTGGCCGGGGTCCGGGCGCGCGGCTACGCGATCGACAACGAGGAAGGCACGGTCGGCCTGCGCTGTTTCGGGATGGCGCTGCGCTACGAAACCCCGGTCATCGACGCGATCAGCTGCTCGGTCCCCATCGCGAGGCTGAGCCCAGAGATGGAATCCGCGATCCTCGAAGCCCTCTCGAGCGCCACGGCCGCGATCGAGGTCTGCAGCCTCAGCGCCGGACGCGGTATCGCAGGTGCGTCGCGCCTCGGCCTTGAATGACGACCGGATCGTCGAAGCGCTGTGGTGCACTGGTCAGGTTGGCGAAGTATGGGATTCCCTTGCCGAGCAGCACCGGTACCAGGCTGACGTAGACCTCATCCACCAGTCCCAGGTCAAGCGCCTGCCGTGCGATGTCGGCGCTGGCGACGCTGACGTGCTTGTTGCCGGCGATCTCCCTGGCACGCGCGATACCTTCCGCGACGCCGTCGACGAAGGTCGTACGCGGCCACTTCGTGGCGTCTTCGGGCGCATTGTGGGTCACGACAACGACTGGCGCGCCGATCGGGTGGCTGTCGTTCCAACCGTTGGTCAAGTCGAACAACCGGCGGCCGCAGACGAGCGCACCAGCCCCGGCGAGAACCTCGCGCAGCATCTCCGCGCTGTTCGCGTCGACCTGGAACGACCAGCGCTCGTCGGCACTCGGCACGGTGACATCGCCGGCGCCGTACCAGCCGAACAGCTCACCGGTCCCGTCGTTGAGATCGGCGATGTAGCCGTCCAGCGACATCGTCATGTGCGTATAGACCTTGGCCATGAGGACCTCCTGTGGACTCTCCTCCCGTACAGACCGCCCGGGAGACTCGAACTCATCGGTCGCTCAGTGATCACGCAGCGGCTGGCCTCCGCAACGTCACCACGCCCAAGGTCACGATCCACCGTTGGAGCTCTAGCTGAATCGCCGCAGGCGCAGGGAATTGCTGACGACGAAAACGGAGCTGAAGGCCATCGCCGCGCCGGCGATCATCGGGTTGAGCAGGCCGGCCGCGGCGAGCGGCAACGCGGCGACGTTGTAGGCGAACGCCCACCACAGGTTCCCCTTGATCGTCGCCAGCGTGCGCCGCGAGAGCCGGATCGCGTCCGCGGCCACACGCAGATCGCCACGCACCAGGGCCAAGTCACCGGCCTCGATGGCGACGTCGGTGCCGGTGCCCATCGCCAGGCCGAGGTCCGCCTGCGCGAGCGCGGCCGCGTCGTTCACGCCGTCGCCGACCATCGCCACCCGCCGGCCCTCGTCCTGCAGCCGCTTGACGACGTCGACCTTGCCCGCGGGCAGGACCTCGGCCACGACCTCGTCGATGCCCACCGCACGCGCCACTTCCCGGGCCACGGCCTCGTTGTCCCCGGTCAGCAGGACCGGCCGCAAGCCGAGCGCGGTGAACCTCCGGATCGCCTCGGCCGAGGTCGGCTTGACCGTGTCCGCGACCTCGAGCACCGCCCGCGCCGCGCCGTCCCAGCCGACCACGATCGCCGTGCGGCCGAGCTTTTCCGCGTCGGCCTTGGCTTCCGCGAGCTCCGGCGGCAGCTCGTCGAACAGGGCGGCCCGGCCCACGACGACCGATCGCCCGTCGACCGAACCGCGCACCCCGAGACCTTCGACGTTCACGAACTCCGTGACCTCGCCGGCGTCCGGCGTGGCGATGGCCTTTGCGATCGGGTGTTCCGAGCCACGTTCGAGCGCGCCCGCGAGCCTCAGCACCTCGGCCCGGTCCTCGCCGGGTGCGAGCCGCACGCCGACGAGCGACATCCGGCCCGTGGTGACGGTTCCGGTCTTGTCGAGCACGATCGTGTCGATGCGGCGGGTGCTCTCCAGGACTTCGGGGCCCTTGATGAGAATGCCGAGCTGCGCGCCGCGCCCGGTGCCGACCAGGAGCGCGGTCGGCGTGGCCAGTCCCAGCGCACACGGGCACGCGATGATCAGCACCGCGACCCCGGCGGTGAACGCGGCCGAGGGGCTCCCGCCCACGATGGACCAAACCGCGAGGGTGCCGAGCGCGAGCACCAGCACGATCGGCACGAACACCCCGGCGACCCGGTCGGCGAGCCGCTGGACCTGTGCCTTCCCGGTCTGCGCCGCCTCGACCAGCTGGGCCATCTGCGCCAGCTGCGTGTCCTTGCCGACGCGGGTCGCGCGCACGACGAGCCGCCCGCCCGCGTTGACCGTCGCCCCGGCCACGGCATCCCCGGGCGCGACCTCGACCGGGACGGACTCGCCGGTGAGCATGCTCGCGTCGACTGCCGAAGCACCTTCCTCGACCACGCCGTCGGTGGCGATCTTCTCCCCCGGCCGCACCACGAACCTGTCGCCCACCACGAGCTGGTCGGCGGGGATGCGCACCTCGGCACCGTCCCGCAGGACCGCGACGTCCTTCGCGCCGAGCTCGAGCAGCGCACGCAGGGCGGCCCCGGCACGCCGCTTCGATCGTGCCTCGAAATACCGCCCGGCCAGCAGGAACGTGATGACCCCGGCCGCGACCTCGAAGTAGATGGCGTCACCGGTCGAGCGCTCGATCGTCAGCTCGAACGGATGCCGCATCCCGATCATCCCGGCGTTGCCCAGGACGAGCGCGTAGAGCGACCACAGGAACGCGGCGAGCGTGCCGACCGAAATCAGCGTGTCCATGGTCGCGGCGCCGTGCCGCAGGTTCGTCCAGGCCGCCTTGTGGAACGGCCACGCCGCCCAGGCGATCACCGGGGTCGTCAGCGCGAGCGAAACCCACTGCCAGTAGTCGAACTGCCAGGCCGGAACCATCGCCAGGACGACGACCGGCACGGCGAGCACGGCGGACACGACAAGCCGGCGCCGCAGCGGGCGGGTCAGGTCCTCGTCCCGCTCCGGCTGCGGCAGCGCCGCGGTGTACCCCGCGGCCTCGACGGTTTCGACCAGGCGCTGTGGATCCACGCCGGCGGGAAAGGTCACGTTGGCCTTTTCCGTGGCGTAGTTGACCGTGGCCGTGACGCCGTCGAGCTTGTTCAGCTTCTTCTCGACCCGCATCGCGCAGGACGCGCAGGTCATCCCGCCGATCGCGAGCTCGAGACGGTCGCGGTCCGCCGTGGCGGTCATCAGGCGACCTGGTAACCGGCCTCATCGACCGCCGCCCGAACGTCCTCGTCGCGCAGCTCGCGCAAGCTGACGACGGTCACGAGGCCGGTCGGCAGGTCCACCGAGACGGACTCGACGCCCTCGATCTGGCCCACTTCCTCGCTGACCGCGTTGACACAGTGCTCGCAGGTCATGCCCGTAACGGTGTAGGTGGTCTCAGTCATGATTCAAACTGTACCCCCTACCCGTAAGGGGCGTCTCACTCGGCGGGCACCGTCCAGCGTTCTTCGATCCGCCCGACCCGCCACACCACCAGCGCCACGATCCAGGTGACGGCGAACAGGCCCACGATGGCGAAACCCGCATAGTCCAGGTTCACGTTCCCGATCGCGGCGAGTGGCCCGCTGGTGATGCCCAGCTGGTGCGTGAGCACCCCGACCAGCTCGATCACCCCGATCAGCAACGCGACCAGGACGGACAGCGCGGTCACGGTGATGTTGTAGAAGATCCGGCGCACCGGCCGCGCGAACGCCCAGTCGTAGGCTCGGTTCATGAACACCCCGTCGGCCGCGTCGAACAGGGTCATCCCCGCCGCGAACAGCACCGGCAACACCAGGATGGCGTACCACGGCAGGGCGAACGCGGCCGCGCCGCCGGCAAGCACGAGCAGGCCGACCTCGGTCGCCGTGTCGAAGCCGAGCCCGAACAGCAGGCCGACCGGGTAGATGTGCCATGGCTTGCGCACCGCGGCCGTCGCCCGGCCCAGGATCCGGTTGAGGAAGCCGCGCTTGCGCAGGTGCTCCTCCAGCTGCGACTCGGTGAACTCGCCCGCGCGCATCCCGCGGAACACCTTGAGGATCCCGACGAGCACGACCAGGTTGACCAGCCCGATCAGGCACAGGAACAGCCCGGACACGGACACGCCGACGACCCCGGTGACCTGGTGCAGGGCCGACGAGCCGCTCTGGAGCTCACCGGCCAGCGCCCGCACACCGAGCGAGAGCAGCAGGCACAACCCGAACACGACGCTCGAATGCCCCAGGGAGAACCAGAATCCGACGGTCAGCGGCCGCTGCCCGTCTCCGATGAGCTTGCGGGTGGTGTTGTCGATCGCGGCGATGTGGTCCACGTCGAACGCATGCCGCATGCCCAGCGTGAACGCCGTGACCCCGAGCCCGATCCCGAAGACCTGCGCGTTCCCGAGCGAATAGTGCTCAGGCACGACGAACAGCGTCAACACCCCCCAGCCCAGCACGTTGAGCACGATCACGAACGCGGCCATCGCGGCCACCGGACCCCAGTCACGCTTGCTCATACCTGACAGCATAATCAGATGAGCAATCGAAGGGGGTTTCGCTTTCGTCTCGGAATACGGGGAGCGGGTATGATGGGCCTGAAGTCGAGCACGAAGGTGGGCAAGGTAATGGCAAGCTACAGCGACGACAAGGACGCCTACCTCAAGCGCCTCCGCCGCATCGAAGGGCAGATCCGGGGCCTGCAGCGGATGGTCGAAGAGGACAAGTACTGCATCGACATCCTGACCCAGGTTTCCGCCGCGACCAAGGCGCTGCAGTCGTTCTCGCTCGAGCTGCTCGACGAGCACCTCTCCGGCTGCGTCGTCGACGCCGCGAAGGCCGGCGGACGCGAGGCCGAGGTCAAGGTGCGCGAAGCCTCCGATGCGATCGCCCGTCTCGTGAAGTCCTGACTCTTGGTGCCGTAGCACGGCCAGCGTTCTCCGCGATCACACTGACGCCCTATGCGGGGCAACGGCCATACGATCTCGCCGTCTGCCGCCCGCCAACCGTCCTGGCAACCAAACTGTCCACATCGGACCAGACGCGCACGGCCTCCTGAACCACCTCCGAACTGTCACACCCCACCCCTAGTATCGAACCCGTGTTCGACAGAAGTGTCACCAGCGCGGGCTCAGCCGGCCGGCGGCAGGGCATCATGCCCGTAGACCCGCCTGCTCTCGATCGACCCGTCCCGCCGCTGAATGTTCAGCAGGCTGGGCCTGTCCCGGCGCGCGAGCCGCGCGGCAGCGGTCACCGCCTCGCGTTTGCGCCCGTGATGCGAGACGATCTGATCCACGCGCCGGACGTCCCAACTGCCGTACAGCGGCGAAACCCAGTAAACGGTGCAGATCATGGTGAATCCCCTTCCCCAGACGGTGTTGCACTGCCGCAACCAGGTATCCCGGTCACAACGCAGTGTTGCACATCCGGAACAACGATGCAATACTGCAAGACAGAAGGAAGGTGAGCGGGGATGACGGGACGCCTGGACGCGGCCAGGTTGTACGCGGCGCTCGACGCGGAACGCGCCGCCCGGGGCCTGTCGTGGCGACAGCTGGCGGCCGAGGCAGGCGTGAGCGCCTCACTGGTCAGCCGGATGGGCAACGGGCACCGCCCCGATCTGGACGGGTTCATCGCGCTCGTGCAGTGGCTCGGCATGCCGGCCGAGACGTTCATGGTGTGGCCGGAAGGCATGCGTGTGAAGCATTCCCGGCCGTCACTGGAGGCGCAGCTGGCCCCGCTGCTGCGCGCCGAGAAGGAACTCAGCGAGTCCGACCAGCAGCACGTGCTGGACGTCGTCGGTATCACGCTTCGGCACATGAGGTCCCGGAACATGGGAGGGTGAAGTGGTCCTCAGACGCGGCTTCAAGAAGGAAGCCAGACAGCTCGCACTCGAGGTTAGGGAGGAACTGGGCACGGAGGTGTTCGCGCCGCTCGACCCGTATGCGCTCGCCGAACTCTACGGCGTCGAGATCTTCGATCTCACCCAGCCCGGGCTGCCGCCGGAGTCGGTGCGGTATCTGACCGAGCTCCGGCCGCACGTGTTCTCGGCGGCGCTGATCCCGCTGCATCCCAGCGGGACGATCATCATCGAGAACCACGTGCACCATCCGAAACGGCGCCGGTCGACGATCGCCCACGAGATGGCCCATGTCCTGCTGGAACACCAGTTCGGCGCCATGCTCACCGACGAGCACGGCTGCCGCTCCGCGGTCCGCGAAATCGAGGAGGAGGCCGCGGAGCTGGCCGGCGAGCTCCTCGTCCCCACCGACGCGACGCGCCTGGCGGCGTTCAAGGGCTGGTCGGATCAGTCGGTGGCGAGCTACTTCCGGGTCAGCGTCCCGATGGCGCAGTGGCGGATGAACGTCACCGGTGCCCGGCGCATCGCGTGCCGCTGGCGGGCCAGGGCGACGCGTCCCGGCTATGCCTTCGCGCAATGAGTCCACACTCGACAGTCGAAGGGAATCGGGGCCGCGCCGCTATTTCGAATGTGTACTCAGGTAGCACCAGCCCTGAAGGCCCTGTGAGCGGGCGAACTCGACGACGACTGCCCAGGCCACCCCTGGGCCGGCTGCGGAAGTCAGGCTGGCTCACGGCCCCTCACTTCAGAAGTCTCGCGGCGCATCCACGGTCACGTCCGGCATCCGCTCGGCTCCTGAGTGTACTCAGCACACTGATCGTGTCCGGAGATTTGGCGCGGCTACAGCCATCCCGTCGCGTGATGCCACAGGCTCTCGGCGCCTTTGGCGGTATCCCCCGCGACGTGCTTGGCGGTGCTCTCGCCGTCGTGGGCCAACGTCTTCGCGTCGTCGACGGTGTCACCGGCCTGTTTCGTGATCCCGTCGAGGCCGTCGTGGACGGCATGGGAGAAGTGCCCGTGAAAGAGGTCGACAGCCACGTCCTTGTCCATGTCGAGCAGGTCCGACGCATGGTCGACCGCGCCCTGTGCGGCGTGCCCGCCGATCGTGACGGCCCCCTGCAGGAAGTCGCCGCTGACGTGGTTGAAGGTCCGGTGCACGTCGGTCACCGAGTCGACCAGTGCGCCCAGTTTCTCGTGTCCGTGAGTGCTGAGGTAGTCGCCCGCCTTGGACAGCACGGCGTCCTCGACGTCCCCGGGAAGATCGTGCAGCACCTTCGCGACCTCACCCGAGCCGACCGGATGCTGGTAGGTCTCGTACGCGGCGGCGGCCGCGAGACCCGCGGGCCCGCCTTCGATCCCCAGAGCCGCGATCCCGGCATCGATCCCGACACCCGTCATCCCGCTCATGATGGTCTTGCCGAAGTCGCCGTGGTGGGCGAAACCGTCGGCCATCGTCAGGGCCGCCAGGATGCCGCCGGAAGCGCTCAGGCCCTTGCCGAACTCCTTGTCCAGCCCCAGCGTCTTCCACTGCTCGGACTTCCGCAGCAGCGTGGTCGCCTCTTGCAGCAGGGTCTTGCCCGTCTCCACGCCCTTGCCCGTGTCGGCACCGTGGTACAGGACGTCGATCAAAGCGTTCTTCGCCGCATCGGTGAACTCCGCGGCCTTCGTGCGCAGCACGGACTCTCCGGCCTCGGAAATGAAAGCGCGCAGGACGTTGAGGTCACCGAGTCCGTTGAGGCCACTGCCGACACCGCCGGAGAGGTACCGGTGGTAGAGACCATCGAGGAAGTTCTTCGCTCCCTTCTCGATCGTGCGCGCCTCCGAGGCCTGCTTGCTCGCGGCCAGATAGGCGACGGTCTTTCGAGCATGCGCCTGTTGCGCCTGGGTCGCCTCGATGTGGTCCCGCACCTGCTGCGGGGTGGCCGAACCGTCCGGCGGCAGCGCCGCCACCGGTTCCGGCGGCGGTCCCGGTGCTTCGATCTGGTCGCCGGTCACGGTCAGGCCGCCCGCCGTCGCGGTCTCCCGCGCCTGACCCATCCGTTCCTGTGCCTTCGCGAGTTCGTCGGCATAGCGGTGGAATCCGCCGCCCACGTCCTTGGCCGCGGCCGCGATGTCATCGCCCTGCCGGGCGTGCCGCGAAAGTCGCGTGTGGAACGACTCGCCGCCCTTGCCCCACCAGCCGGATTCGACCTCGGTACGGGCGCGGTGCACGTCGCTGGTCCGGTCGAAAACCCCGTTCGCCAGCGTGCTTTCCAGCCAGGTCCCGGCGGTCCGGATCGAGCCGGGGTGGCCGTCGATACGAGTGTCGATGGACATGCTTCACTCCACTCCAGCGCCGTGCAGGCCCGCCGCGGTTTCGTCGTCTGTCGTGACATAACCGGCCCGTGCGCTCGCAACCTGGTCGCCCGCCGCGCCGACCTCGGTGGCGAACACCGCCGCGGCCCCCGAAAGCGCGGCCAGCAGATGTGCCAGTCGCCCGCTCATGTCGCCGCCATCGGGCGCGGCCGGCGCCGAATGCCCCAGCTCCGGCCCGCCGCGCAGCAGATCGTGTGCCCGGCGCAACGCCTCCGGATCGACCCCGAACCCCATGCTCCTGCCCCCTCACCAGCGAACGCTCTCGTGCTCGATCGTGCGGCCGGGAATCGGGAGGTCCAGCGCGACGGCGTCCGCGCAGACGGCGGAACGCAGCTCGGCGATCGCGTCCAGCCGGATCCCGATCCAGGCCTGCCGCGTGCCGCGGCACAGTACGAGCGCCGTGATCGAGCTGTAGACCGTCAGGACCCGGCGGCCGTCGTGCGTGCCGCACAACTCGACGATGACCCGGTCGCTGCCGGGCCGTGGCGGGCGGCACGGCAGGTAACCCACCGGCGGCGCGCCGGGCCGCCCGCTCTCCTCGCCTTCCGTCCTCGCACCCCCTCGGCCGATCTGGCTCGATCTTGACCGGTCGAAAGGTGCGGTACCAGGGGAGAACATGACGATGGCACCTTGCTGCCACCAGTCGGGGCGAAAGCGTCGCTAACCCGGCTCCCCCGCGCCGAACAGTTCGGCCGCCGCGCGCGAACGCAGCCGTTCGAGCCGGGTGATCTGGCTTCGCCCGGCGGCGATCAGCTCGTCGAGCCGGCCGGTGTCCAGGCGGGGGTCGGCGCTCGCGCGGGCCCGGAGCGTGCGCCATCCGGCCACCTTGGCCTCGATCCCGAGGCGCATCGCCTCGAGTTCCACCACGCGGCTCAACGGCGATCGGGTCACCACACGCCCGTTGAGATTGGCCCTGCCGAGCTTCGCCGCCGCCCAGCCCGCCCAGATCTCCACGCGCCGGACCGGTTCGCCGAGCGACGCCATGATCTGCAGCAGTGCCGCCCGATCCTGCTCGATCTCCTCGGCGAGCCGCTCGAGCTTGCCGTTACCCGCCCAGTCAGCTTCGGCGCGCGCGAGCCGTCTGGCCGCGTCGGCGCAGGTCATCGCGGCGGCCAGGTGATCGTTGAGGTAGATCCCCAGCAACGAGCGACGCACGCCCCATCGAGTACCCATCCGGACGACCGCCAATCACCGAACCTGCCGAGCCGATCACACCCTAATCACCGGCCGCCACCCGACGCCAGGCCTTTCCGCAGCAGAACGTGCCCGCACATCCATTGTGGACATTTCTGGGTCATTCCGGGTGGTTGCCCGCGCTGATGCGGTACGGGCTGGTCACCCCGGCGTACATCAGGTGGGTCACGAGACCCTCCGCGGCATGCGGAAGGTTGTGACAGTGGTCCATCCAGATGCCGGGGTTGTCCGCGACGAACGCGAGTTCGTAGGTTTCCCCGTCCTCCACGTTGAGCGAGTCGACCCACCACGGGCTTCCCGACGCCGGCTCGCCGTTGCGTGACAGCACCACCGCACGGTGGCCGTGCAGGTGCATCGGATGCACCTCGCCGCTGCCGTTCGACACCCGCATCCGGACGACGTCACCTTCGGACACCATGAACATCGGGACGTCCGGGAACTGATGCCCGTTGATCGTCCACCACATCCCGGGCATACCGTCGAGCAAACCCGGCCGCCGCCCGATCGCGTACTCGAACCGCCTCGTCGCCGTGTCCGGGTCGAAGCCGAGCGTCGCGGGGGTGCCGTAGTGGAGCGGATCCAGTACGCGGCCCGGCTTCGGCACCGGCTGCCCCAGATCGCCTGACGGGGTCAGGACGAGCGCGGCCGAGCCGCCCAGTTCCACCCGCACGGGTGCGGCCCCGACCTCCACCTCCAGGTCCGCGCGCCCGCCCGCGGTCACCGTCACCGCCTGCCCGGTCACGACCGCGGCGCCGTGCACTTCCCCGCCGTCGATCGCGACCAGCCGGTACGGGGCACCGGTCCACACGGCCATCGGGCCGTTGTCGGTGTTGATCACCCGCACCCGCGTGGTTCCCGTGGCCGTGACGGGCACCGCGCCCGGCAGCCCGTTGACCGTGCGATGGCCGTTGTAGACGTGGACAAGCGCCACGACGTCCGGCGCTTCACTGATCACCAACGCGCCGAACAGCCCCTGCCGCACCTGCTCGTGTGACAACTGGTGCGAGTGGTACCAGTACGTGCCCGCGCGCGTCGCCACGAACCGGTACGCGAACGACTCACCGGGCGGCACGGCATCCTGTGTCACGCCCGCGACGCCGTCGGCCGCGTTGGGCACGTCGACTCCGTGCCAGTGCAGGGTCACCCCCTCCGGCACCGACTCGTTGACCAGCCGGACTTCGACCAGTTGCCCTTGCCGTGCACGAATTTCCGGCCCGGGCGAGCGTCCGTTGAAGGTGTACCCGTCGACCCGCATGCCAGGCGCCAGATCGAAACTCTGGCGCCTGGCAACCATCGTCATCGACACGTCGGCCGGACGATCCGCGGGCGCGGTCAGCCTGTCCAACGGAATCCCGGCCCCGTGCGCGCCCGCATGGCCGCCGCCCCAGTCGGGATAACCCATTTCCGTCGCCGAATACGAGTCCGGCAGCAGGCTGTGCTGCCAGAACCAGGCGACAGGGGCCAGCACGGCGACAGTCGCCGCGATCGCGGCAAGCCTAGACCTCCGCACGGTCGGCCACCGGTTCGGCCGGCACCGGTTTCGGCGTCTTCGCACGGCGCGCCGTCACCAGCGCGACGGTGAACACCGCGAGCGCATTGATCCCGTGCAGCAGGCCCAGCAACGGTGTCGAGTGGCCGAGGAAGCCCAGTTCCGCCTGCAGTGCGACGAGCAGCAGGAGGCCGAGCGCCCACCATGAACCGCGCGGTATCCGCGCGAAGAACGACACGATCAGCAGTAGCAGCACGATCGCGGGCACGACCATCGACCCGTTGATGCCGTGCGCGATGAACCCGACGGCTTCGCTGAAGGCCTGGTCGTCGTTTTCCAGGGTCGCCTTGTCGGCCACCCCGCCGTTGTCGATCCACCGGCCGAGTCCGGCCACGGCGTACACCATCGCCGCCGCCTGCACCACCACTTCCAGCGCCAGCAAGTACGCCAGCACGCGATAAACGGTTCTCATGACTCCCGCCTTTCCGGTTGAGCAGGAGCCAGACGTTAGGAGCGCCAGGCGGTCCGCGGAACGTGGCCGGCCGGGGGTTTCGCCCCCGGGGTGGACCGCGGGGTGCGGATGCGGGTTTCCGCCATGGACTGGCGGGCCACGGCGGCCGACAATGCTGAGATGGCGCCACGGTGGTCCGCATTGGCGAGGTGGACGGGCATCGTGCTCGGTACCGCCGGGCTCGGTGCGGCGTTCGGGCACGCCTTCCTCGGCGCGGACAACACGCTCGGCACGCTCGGCTGGATCACGTTCGGCGTCGTGCCGCTGTTCGCCGTCGGCATCTGGCTGGTGCACAAGCGGCCCGACCATCCGCAGGCCCGGCGGATGCTGCTGCTGAGCAGCGCACTCGCGGTCAACGTCGGGATCGAAGGCCCGATCGGCGCGGCCTTCAACCGCTATGGTCCAGGCGACTGGTTCTGGGCGGCGAACCTGGTCTCGCAGCTCGCCGGGCTGCTGAGCCTGATCGGCGGAGTGCTCCTGCTGGCGTCCTTTCCGGACGGTGTGGTCGAGCGCCGGTGGCAGCGGATCCTGCTGCGCCTGGCGTGGGCGCATCTGCTGTTGCCTCCGTTGCTGCTGCTGTGCAGCCCCACCCTGGTCGTCGACCGTTACCTGCTCGCCGACGCACCCGCGATCCCCAACCCGTTCGCGGTGCCATGGCTCACGTGGCTGGCCGGACCGCTCACTGCTCTCGTAGCCGGCTACTACGCGGGTTTCGTCTCGATCTCGCTGCTGTTCGTCCGGTTCTTCCAAGCCGACCGCCCGCAGCGCGCGAGGATGCGGCTGCTGGTCTGGGTGACGGTCCTCGTGGTGGCGCTCTACCCGCTCGATTTCGTCCTGTCGGCGCGGTTCGGCAACCCCGACCCGGCGTGGCTGAAGCTGCTGGAGGCCGCCGGGGTCGTCCTGCTCGCGATGATCCCGGTGGCGATCGTCATCGGCATCGTCCGGCACCGGTTGTTCGACATCGAACTGGTCGTCCGCCGCTCCGTGGTGTTCGCGGCCCTGTCATTGCTCATCGCGGTTGTCTACTTCGGACTCGCGGCGGCGCCGGGACTCGCGCTGGGCGATCGGCTCCCGGTCGAGCTTGCGGTGGTGCTCACGATCATCGCGGCGACGGCGTTCCAGCCGCTGCGCAGCCGGCTCGAGGGCATAGCCGACCGGCTGGTGTTCGGCCGGCGGGTCAACCGTTACCAGCTCGTCACCGAGTTCGGGGCGGCCCTGGAGCGCACGGTCGAACTCGGCGAGCTGCTGCCGAGGCTCGCCACGACCGTCCAGACCGGACTGGCGGCGCCGTGGGTGCGGGTCACTCGCCGCGGCGCGACCGCGACCGCGGGCGAACCCGATGGCGAACCCGCGCTGCGCGTCCCGCTCGAACACGGCGGCGACGTGATCGGGCATATCGAATGCGGGACGAAGGAGGGAGGGTACGAGCCGGCGGACCGGGAGCTACTGTCCACAGTGGCCACTCAGGCCGCGACCGCGATCGCCAACCTCGACCTCACCGCGCGGCTGGCCGAGCAGGTCGCCGAACTCGGCCGGTCACGAGCGCGGCTCGTGGCAGCCGAGGACGCCGAGCGGCGCCGGATCGAGCGCAACATCCACGACGGCGCGCAGCAGCAGGTGGTGGCGCTGATCATGAAACTGCGGCTGGCGCGCAACCAGCTCGACCGCGGCGAGCGCGCGCCCCACGACGTGCTCACCGAACTGCAGCGCGACACCAAGGACCTGCTCACCGACCTGCGCGAGCTGGCCCACGGCATCCATCCGCCGGTGCTGAGCGACCAGGGGCTCGTCCCGGCGGTCGAGGCCAGGGTGGACCGGCTGCCGCTCGAGGTCGCGGTGCAGGCCGGGGACGAGCTGCGCGAGCAGCGCCTGGGGCCCGAGGTCGAAGGGGCCGCGTACTTCGTGATCTGCGAGGCGCTGACCAACGTCGTGAAGCACTCGGCCGCGCGTACCGCGAACGTCGACCTGTCCCGGCGCAACGGGACGCTCTTCGTGCGCGTGCGCGACGACGGCGTCGGGTTCGCCGGGGCGAGCGGGCACGGGCTGACCAACCTCCGTGACCGCGTCGAGGCTGTCGGCGGCACGCTCCAGGTGGACAGCGCGGCCGGCGCCGGGACGTCGATCCGGGCGGAGCTGCCGGTTGGGGCCTCCGATGAGTGAGCGTCTGCGGGTCGTGCTCGCCGAGGACAACTACCTTGTCCGGGAAGGGACCCGGCGGTTGCTGGAAGATTCGGGAGAGGTGGAGATCCTGGCCGCGGTCGGCACCGCCGAGGAGCTGCGCGACGCCGTGCGCCGACTGCGGCCCGATGCCGTGCTCACCGACATCCGGATGCCGCCCGGGCACCACATGGAAGGCATCGAGGCCGCGCACGCGATCCAGGCCGAGCACCCGGGCGTCGGGGTGGCGGTGCTGTCGCAGCACACCGACGGAAGCTACGCGTTCGCGTTGCTGCGAAACGGAACCGCGGGCCTGGCGTACCTGCTCAAGGACCGGCTGGGCGACCTGGAGGACCTGACCCGCGCGCTGCGGGAGGTCGCCCGCGGCGGCTCGGTGATCGATCCGCAGGTCGTCGACGCCCTCGTCGCCCGCGGCACGAAGACCGTCACCTCGCCGCTGGCCTCGCTCACCCAGCGGGAACTCGACGTGCTGCGCGAGATGGCGCAGGGCAAGACCAACGCCGGCATCGAGCGGGCGCTGCACCTGTCGACTTCGACGCTGGAGAAACACATCAGCTCGATCTTCGGCAAGCTCGGGATCGCCGACGAACCGGTCCACCGCCGCGTCGCCGCCGTGCTCGCGTTCCTCCGCGAACGCCCCGAAGCGAGTTCTTGATCTCGTTCAGGCAGGTCCGGCGGACGGGACCCGCGCGGCTCATCGGTAGGGATCCGTGATCTCGCACAGCTTTTCCAGCGTCTCGCGCAGCTGCGCCATCCTTCGCTTGCCCACGTGTTTCTCCCATTCCGCCTCGACGCGCGCGACCTCACCGTCGGCGATCGGCGCCGCCGCCTTGGCCTTGTCCGTCAGGCACACCAGCCGCGCCCGGCCGTCCGTCGGGTCCGGCACGCGCTCCACCCAGCCGGACTTCTCCAGCTGGTCGACCAGGAACCCCGCGGTCTGCTTGGTGACCTGCGCCGCCTCGGCAAGCTCGGTCAGGCGGCTGCCGTTCGCCGCGATCCGCTGGAGCAGCCGCGCCTGGGCGATCGTGACGTCGAAGCCCGCGGCGGAGATCGTGTCGAGCACGCGGTTCTCCAGGTGCCGGTGCGGGATGAAAAGCAGCAGTCCGATGTTCACCGCGCTCCTTGACGATAGTCAGAGACTCTGATTAAAGTAGTCAGACCATCGTATCAAACTTTGGCGAGGTTGCCATGGATACCACGGAAAAATGGGCAGCGGTTGACAAGGAACGCGCTCGCGTGGCCGACCTGCTCGACGACCTGTCCGAGGTCGAATGGACGCACCCGTCGCTGTGTGAGAACTGGCGCGTGCTCGATGTCGCGGCCCATCTCACGGCCGGCCCGCACATGTCCGTCCTCGCCGCGCTGAAGGCGTTCGTCAAGGCGCGAGGCAACTTCAACCGGATGGTGTACGCGACCGCGAAGGATCTGGCGGCGACCAAGACGCGCGCCGAACTGGTCGGCCTCATCCGGCAGTCGGTCGGCTCACGCCGGCTCGCGCCGAGTCAGAGTCTCGACAACGCGCTGATGGACGTCCACGTGCACGCCCAGGACATCGCGATCCCGCTGGGCCGCCACCTTCCCATGCCCGTCGAGGCCGCGGTCGCGTCGGCGGATCACCTGTGGGAGATCGGGTTTCCCTTCCATGCCCGCCGGAAGTGGTCGGGACGACGTCTCATCGCGACGGACGCCGAGTGGAGCGCGGGCGAGGGTGCCGAAATCAGCGGCCCGATCGAGGCGCTGGTCATGCTACTGGCCGGGCGCACGGCGACGGTGCCCCGGCTGAGTGGGATCACACCCTGAGCGGTGCGGGGGCGACGAACCGCCCCCGCACCTTCAGGTTCCTACAACCGGATCCGAACCACGCTGCCGGCCGGGCCCGGGCAGGCGCCGCAGTCCGACACGTAGGCCTTGCCGTCCTTCAGCGCCAGACCGCCCGGAAGCGTCAGGCTCTGGGAAACGATCTCCGGCGATCCATGCCGGTCCACCCGAAGCAACGCGCCCGACGGGTCCGTGTCCGCACCCAGCAGGCCGTTGTGCGCGATCTCCAGCACGTACAGTTTGCCGTGGTCGAAACCGATGTCGATGATGTTGGTGAACCCTTCCGCGTAGATCTGCGGTGCGTGCCCTGGCACCACGCGGTACACCCTGGCGGCGCCCTTCGGGAAGGGGAAGCCGGTCAGTTCACCGACGTAGAACGCGCCATCCGGGCCACGCACGACCGAGGTGGGCACCGACTGCATCGGGATCTTGGTCCCCGGCGGCAGGCCGAGGAACGGTGGCGCGTCGACCAGCCGGTCGGGGAACGTGGCGATCGTGGAGATCTTTCCGTTGGCCGCGACCCAGAGCAGGTCGTTACCACCGGCGTCCGCCACCGCTTCGCCGCCCGGCAAGGCCGCGACCGAGTTGGGGTTGGTGTCCACCTCGCCACCGTCGGGGTTGGCCTTCACCTCGTAACCCGAGATGTCGGTGACCGGTTTTCCGTTGCGCAGCAACCAGCCGAGTTGCTGCCCGGCAGGCGGTAGCTGTGGCCGCACCGTGGTCGGGTTCCCACCGAGGCCGAGCGTCGCGTACATGTTGCCCGTGCCTTGGAACGAAACGTCGGATGGCCCGACCGCGTTCGATCCGTCCGGAGCCGCAAGCGACGGCAGTCCGGTCACCACGCGCTTCTGGCCCTGATCGGTGATCCGCATGATCGAGCCGCTGGTGCCGAAGCACACGAGTCCACCTTCGGGTCCCGGAGCGCAGGGGCCCGCGCCCCCGGTCCCCGCCTCCGCGACGTAAAGCCCACCGTCCGGGGCGAAAGCCAGGCCCCGCGGCGAGTTCAGGCCGCTCGCTATCTTCACTTGCCCGGCGCCGCCCGCTTCCGCGGCGACCGGAACGAGAACTGCCGCGAACGCGGTCACGGCTGTCACCAGTAGTCGGGTTGTTCGCATAGGCCCGTCCTTTCGCGCCGTCTGCCCCCTTCTGCGGAGACGACCGAGGCGCGAAACGCGTTACTGGCACATTTTCACGAGGGTGAAACTCCCGGCAGGCCGGGAAATCACCGGCCACGGCAGCATCCCGGTCGCGACTCCCCTGCGGGGTACGCACCGCTTTCAATCGGTAACAATCCGCGGCCAAGGCTCGTCCCGAGCGTCTGCAATGCTCGCTGCGGCTTCTGCTACGTGACACCCCGGTTCGCGAGGCCCGCGCGCCTCTCACCGATTTCCCGGGATCGTCGCGCCATTCCTCGCTCGAAAACTGCAGTCGGGTCAGACGTAGCTGTCTTCGAGGTAAACGCCGACCAGATCAGGGAACTCGTCGTAGTCCTTCGTCATGACAGGTCCCGTTCGATCGGAGCATCTTGGCAGGTCGGCAGGCAGTCGTCGAGCGGTCGACCGGCGCCGACGGGGCGTGCACTGGCTCGACAATGCCCGGACGCATGAAGAGCCCCGTGCGGTGCGACGGCTGCGGCGATGATCCGAGCTGGTTGATCCGTGTCAGGCGTGGACCGCCGTTCGATGACCTCGGCCCCGGCAAGCCCGGGCCTTCGAACCCTGACCTTGTCGGCTGGCTGATGCGGTCAGCTCGGCCGATCAGCTGCTTGATCCGTCGTAGGAACGAAACCATGCACGACATCGCTGCGAACGGTGTCGACTTCACCGCATCCATCAACGCCCAGGAATGGCACGCGGCGTGGTGTCCACCTCCTGACCCGCCGGGTACGCCGCACGGCGGCGCGGAGGCGGTATGCGTCGTCGCCGGCCGGATCGTCGTTGTCAGCCAAGACGGACGGCGATGGGGCCTACCCGCCGGCCGCTCCGAACTGCCGACTCCTCGGGTTCAGCCGGGCGTCTGCGTGCAAGGGCCAGAGGAAGGGCTGGTACTGATCCGGTCGATGTGGCGGGCAGAAGTGCGCCTGGCCCCGTGGTACCCGCGTTTCGCAGATAGCCCCACCGCCGTCTCGTGCCGGCGGAGTAAGTGTTGGCGAACCAGTGACACCCCTCGCGGGCGCGCGAAGATCTCGTAGCCCTCACCCAGGACGTCGGCCATGCGCTGCCCCCCGAGATTCCTAGCTCCGAGGCAGCGAGATCAGCGCGGGAGGGAGCTGGCCGGTCTACTCCTTGAGCGTCTTAAGCTCCCCACCAGCCAAGGTTGGGACGTCAGCGGACCATCCACAGGTCAAGCACACGTCATTGAGGCACTGCAAGCCGTGGCCATGTAGCTGGACGGTGCAGGCGCCGCCCCCCGGATTGCCGATGCACAAGCACGAGAAACTCACTGGCGCCGCCGCGGAGAATGGCTGGAGAATAACTCCCGGACCGGAAACACGGATCCTGTTTTGGTCGTCCTGTTCGAAACTTCCTCCCACATCAAGCAGACTTCCCTGGATGAACACTGCGCGCTGAAGGTTGTCCTTCATTGCTCCATCAATGTCGACTTGGCGATCAGCGTGATCCCGCGCGATGTGATCTTCGAGCGACCGTCGCACCTCATCTGATTCCCCTATCAGCATTAGCCGACACGATGAGTCTGGAATAACGCTTCGGCATTCCAGGAACTTCATTGGCATGTGGACCTCCAGTCAACTGGTGCCATGCGCATCCCCCGGCGGTCGGCACAACGTTGCCATCGGAACCCAGAAAATTCGAGAGTCAAAGGTCCCTGACGGGACCTCGCCGTGCCGCGCGGCGCCAAGCGGCCGATGGACCGCATTCGCGAGGAAGGCTTGCCCAGCACACCAAGGCCGGGGTGATCGACTGGACAGGCCGATCTTCCCGAACAGCGAGGGCGGCTACGTCAACGCCTCGAACCTGACCAACCGCTACTGGATGCCCTACGGTCAGCGGCCAAGACGGCCGGGAACTGGTCGACAACGCTGACTTAACCGCCCGGCAGATCGCGGACGTCCTCGGGCACTCGCACCCGTCCATGACGCTCAACAACTGCCTGGGCCGTACGTCAGGTTGTGGCTTTGTGGCATGCCTGCGGAGCTGGCGATTCTTGTATTGCCAGTGCCATGCCGATTTCCGGCGAGTCCAGGAGGCACATCGGGGTCGATAGCGGGTTGTTGCCCCCGTCTGGTGGGCTGCCGGGGTTGGCGGGACTTCCGGCTGCTTGTCGCGGCGGGGGAGGATGACCGGAGGCGGCGGCCGGTCGCTGCTGTGGTCGCGCGGACCGCGTCGGGCGTTCCTGGGCAGTGGTGGCGAGGGGTGTGATGCCGATCTGAAGGACGGCCACCCCGGCGGAATAGACACGCATCCACGCCAGCACTGCCTGGACATAGGCATCCGAAGGGTTGTAACTGAAGATCGCGGCAGCAAGTTCTTCGGCGTTGCCAAGGTCGCGCCCGCCGGTGCAGAGGTAATGCGCGGCCGAAGCCGTGGCGTCGACGATATTGACGTGATCTCAACGACTTTCATTTGATCATTCGATGTTCAAAATGGGTCAGGGTGAGTGCGGCTTTCACGATGT
>NZ_VDFW01000029.1 GCF_006152065.1 Amycolatopsis alkalitolerans | reverse complement strand
CGATTGGCTCGCGGGGGAAACCGAACCGGAACCAACCGCTGACCTGACCGCGATCTCGGGTGAACCTACCGGGCGGTAAGTCCATCGATAGTGCCACGTCCGGCGCCGCGGAGCGAGCCTGGGCTACCTGCCGTCCAGCCAGATGGTCCACGGCCAGATCGACTTGATGCGGAACACCCCGGCCGTCGTCCACGGATCCTCGGCGAAGACCGCGCGGACCTCGGCTTCGCCGGCAGCCTCGACCATGAGCAGTGCGATGTCTTCCTCGCTGTCGCTGCCGACCGGCCCGCCGAGGACGACGACACCCGCCTCGACCAGCCCATCAGCGAACCTGGCGTGCTCAGCCCAGCCCGGTTGCTGCCGGATTCCAAGTGCTGGGTCCCAGTTCGGCCCCCTGGCCGTCCGTACCGCGAACACTGCCATGGTTCGCCCTACGACTCCCCGAAATCGGTTTCGACGAGTTGCTGCACGGCGTCGAGCGCGTGCGCCGCCTGCGCTCCGCGCGCCCGCACCTCGATCCGGTCGCCCTTGCGCGCGCCGAGCGACATCAGGGCGAGCACGCTGTGCGCGTCGGCCTCCTGGTCCCCCAGCGCCACGCTGACCTCCGCCTCGATGCCGGACAGCGTGCGCGCCAGCACGGCGGCCGGCCGCGCGTGCAGGCCGACTTCGTTGTGCAGCACCAGTTCCAGCTTGTCCACGTCCGCTCCCCTGGTGGCCGTGGGCGCCGCCTGGTCAGGGGAACCCGCGGCGACCGCCGCGGCGACGACGTCCGCGCGGCTCGCCCCACCCTGTGCGGCAACCGCGGCGGCAACGGTGCCTTCGACGAACGGGCCGTCGGCGACCGCGACCGTTTCGGCCTCGGGCAGCGACTCGACGGCGAGTTCGGCCGTCATCTGCGCGCTGCCCAGGTCGTAGAGCAGGACCACGCCGTCCCCCCGGTCGGCCTGCCCGATCGCGGCGACCACCTGGTCGTAGTCCGTGCCGATACCGCCTTCGGCGAGCCCGCCCGCGGGCACGATCGGCACCTCGGGCGCCATCTGCGCGGCGACCTCCGCGAGCCCTTCGGCGAGCTTCGCGCTGTGCGAGACCAGAACCAGCCCGACGGTCACCGCGCCGCCCTCGCCAGCGAGCCGAGCAGCAACGCCGTCGACCGGGCGCCGGGATCGAGATGGCCCGCGCTGCGCTCGCCGAGGTAGGAGGCGCGACCCTTGCGCGCCACCATGTCCACAGTGGACTCAGCACCCTTGGCCGCGCCGTCCGCGGCCGCGGTGAGCACGCCCGCGATGTCCACCCCCTCGGCGCCCGCCGCCTGCTCCGCCGCGGCCACCGCCGCGAGCAGCGCGTCGACCATCGTCTTGTCTCCCTCGACGGCCTTCCCGCGCGCCTGCACGCCTTCCAGCGCGGCCCGCAGCCCGGCCACCACGGCGGCCGTGTCCAGTTCGGACCCGGTACCCACCACCGTCGAGGCTCGCAGGAAAGCCGTGCCGTACAACGGACCCGCGGCCCCGCCGACCTTCGAGATCAGCGTCGTCGCGGCGAGTTTGAGCACCGCGCCCGGCGTCTCGGGCACCGCAGTGTCCAAAGAGGACACTATGGCGACGAAGCCCCGGTTCATGTTCTCGCCGTGGTCGCCGTCCCCGATCGCCCGGTCGAGCTCGATCAGCTCGACGCGGTGCTCGGCGATGACGGCCGCGGCGGCACGCAGGGCATCCGCGACCCCGTTCGCGGTGCAACTCATCTCAGCTCCTCCAGCGCAGTGCGGCGGTGTTGACAGGAGCATCCCACAGCTGCAGCAGCTCGTCGTCCACTTTGAGCAGCGTGAGGCTCATCCCCTGCATCTCCAGGCTCGTGATGTACGGGCCGACGAGCCGCCGTTCGACGGTGATGCCCCGCTCGGCGAGCAGGCGTTCGGCGATCCCGTGCGCCAGGTACAGCTCGACCAGCGGGGTGCCGCCCATCGAGTTGGTGAACAGCAGCACCCGGTCGCCTGCGCCGAACGGCAGATCCTCGGCGACCGCGGCGACCATGCGCTCGACGAGCGCGTCGGCCGGTTCGAGCTTGATGCGCTCGCGGCCTGGCTCGCCGTGGATGCCGATGCCGAACTCGATCTCGTCGTCCGCGAGGTCGAAGCTGGGCTCACCGACATGCGGCACGGTCGGCGCGGTGAGCGCGACCCCGATCGAGCGAACCTGCCCGATCACCTTGCGCGCCAGCTGTTCCACCGCGTCGAGCGAGTCACCGCGTGCGGCGGCCGCGCCGGCGATCTTCTCCAGCAGCACCGTCCCGCCGACGCCCCGGCGGCCGGCGGTGAACGTGGAGTCCGCGACCGCGACGTCGTCGTCGATCACCACGCTGCGCACGTCGAGCCCTTCGGCGGCGGCCAGTTCGGCGGCGGTCTCGAAGTTCAGCACGTCGCCGGTGTAGTTCTTCACGATCAGGAGCGCGCCCGCCTCGCCCGTCGTGGCCGTGACGGCGGCCTGCACCGCGTCCGGTGTCGGGGAGGTGAACACGGCGCCCGGCACGGCCGCGTCGAGCATGCCCTCGCCGACGAACCCGGCGTGCAGCGGTTCGTGCCCCGAGCCGCCGCCCGAGATGACCGCGACCTTCCCGGCCACGGGGGCGCCCGCCCTGATCACCACGTCCGGTTCGTACTGGACCCGGAGCAGGTCGGGATGCGCGACGGCGAGCCCCCGCAGTGATTCGGTGACCACGTTGGCCGGATCGTTGATGATCTTCTTCATTGACCGCCTCCGTTGGCTTCGATCTCCGGTGTTCTGTCTACCTTCGATCGTCCACGGTCGCCAGCACCGGCAGCGGGTCCGCGGGTCCGCGGGTCCGCGGGTCCGCGATTACGATGCCGGGACCACCGGGACAGCCGGGCTGCCTCAGGCTGGTGAACCTCGGCAGTCTCCTAGGCGTGCGGCAGCTTGGGGATCACCGACCGCGCGATCGCCGCCGCCTTGCCGCAGGCGTCGTCGTTGGCGGCGTCGTCGTGATAGTTGTCGTACTGGACCGAGACGACTTCGCCCGATCCGTTCCCCATCGGCAGGTGCAGCCAGTTCACGAAGCACCGGCGGCCTGAGCCGGTCTCCAACCGCTGGTAGCCGGTGACGCCGTCGCCGAGGTCGACGGGTGTGGCGCCGTTCGCGTCAGGCGCGGGCTTGATGCCGTAGTCCAGATATCCGGTCGCGGAACCGCCCGACCACGTGCACCCGTGCAGGCCGTAGACCTGGCCCGTCGAACCACGGCCGAGTGCGTCCGTGATCACGTTCTCATCGGTGACGGCGCAGAAGTCGACGGTGAGGAGCGTGCTGGGCGGCTGTGGCAGGCGAGCCGGATTGTCATGCAGGCGCCGGAGAATGCCCTGCAGGCCGGTCTGCCCCGCGTTGCAGGGGTCACCGCCGTCGTAGGTGACACGGAGCGAGATGCCGTAGCCGGGGCTGCGAGAGGTCACGGCCGTGACCGTGCACAAGCTGCCGTCCGGACCGTCCTCCAGCAGCGGCAGACTGCCGACCGTGCCGGAGGCGTCGCGCGTCTTCAGGGTGATGTCGTCGAGCTGGAGGTTGAGCGAGAGGTCCTTGCCGCCGGCGTCGGCGACGTCGGCCGAGCATTCGGTGAGCGAGGACGCGTCCTGCGAACCGGCCTTGACCGTGCCCAGCTCCGAGAGCGTCCGCGAGTCGAGCAGCCCGCACGGATCGACCGTGCGCAGGTTCGCGAAGGAGGCGGCTTCGTCGGTGATCGGGCTGTCCGCCGCGGCGGCGGCGGTCACCGTGGTGCGCGGGAAGTTCTGCCTGCTCAGGTCCGGTCCGCACGCGGTGGCCAGCAGCGCGGCCAGCAGCAGGGGCCAGCCGAGACGAGGCCGGGCGGAACGGGCAGGTGAACGCACGCCTGCACCGTATCCGCACCGGCCTCGCCGGGTCGTGCGAACGGAGCTATTCGCCCGAAGGCGGTTCCTGCGGTACCCGGATCGGGCGGACCAGCGCCCACAGCACGAACAGCGCGGTGAACACGAGCAGGCCGGCACCGCCCCACAGGTTGATGTTGACCCCGGCGGCCTTGGCGATCTCGGCGTCGCTGGTGAACGCCGCGCCCATGATGGTCAGGACGATGCCGTACACGCCGGTCAGCAGCGCGATGATGAGGCGGATGTCGAACGCGCCTGCCTTGCGCGTGCGCCGCGTGGGTTCCGTTGCCATGACGGTCGTCCTCCTAGAAGGCCATGTTCAGCGCGATGGTGAGCACCAGGGCGATCCCCGCCAGCAGGACCGGCTTGCGGTACCAGCCGGCGTCCTGACCGGTGGTCTCGTGCTTGAGGGTCGAACGCGGGGTGAGCGAGTAGACGAGGCCGACCAGCTCCGCTTCGGGTTTGGGCTTCGTGGCGTAGGTGACCGCGACGCTCACGACGATGTCGACCACGAAGGCGGCGATCGCGGCGAGGAAGCTGGAGCCCTGGCCAGGGAGGTTGATGGTGCCGGTCTCGTTGAGCACGAACACCACGACCGCCGACGCGGTGCCGAACACGAGGCCCGACCAGCCCGCCGCCTTCGTCATCCGCTTCCAGAACATACCGAGGATGAACGTGGCGAACAGCGGCGCGTTGAAGAAGGAGAACAGCGTCTGCAGGTAGTCCATCAGGTTCGAGTAGGTCGAAGCGATGAACGCCGTGCCGATCGCGAGGATGGTGGCGATCGCGGTGACCACGCGGCCGAGGCGCAGGTAGTACCCGTCCGGCCGGTCCTTCCTGACGTAACGCTCCCAGATGTCATACGTGAACACGGTGTTGAACGAGCTCAGGTTCGCGGCCATGCCGGCCATGAACGACGCGAGCAGGCCCGCGATGGCGACGCCGAGGATGCCGTTGGGCAGCAGGTCCCGCATCAGCAGCAGGAGCGCGTCGTTGAAGGTCGCCCCGCTGGGCGCGGACGTGCCGTCGAGCAGCGCCTGCTTGTTCTGGCCCATCAGCTCGGTCACGGTGACCGCGGCGATCATGCCCGGGATCATCACGATGAACGGGATGAACATCTTCGGGAACGCGCCGATGATCGGGGTGCGGCGCGCGGCCGACATGCTCTTCGAGGCCAGCGCGCGCTGGACCTCGACGAAGTTCGTGGTCCAGTAGCCGAAGGACAGCACGAACCCGAGGCCGAAGACCAGGCCGAGGACCGACAGGAAGTTGCTGGAGAAGCCGGTCAGCTGGTTGCCCGGCCACGAGTGCAGCTGCTCGCCACCACCCGGGCTGCCCGTGACCTTGTCCATCAGGCCACCCCAGCCGCCGACCTTGTACAGCCCGACGACGGTGAGCGGGATCAGCGCGGCGAGGATGACGAAGAACTGGAGCACCTCGTTGTAGATCGCGGCCGAGAGACCACCCAGCGCGGTGTAGGTGAGCACGATCGCGGCCGCGACGATGATCGAGACCCAGATCGGCCAGCCGAGCAGCAGGTTGACGACGCTGGCGAGCAGGTACAGGTTCGCGCCCGCGATGAGGATCTGCGCGAGCGCGAAGCTGGCGCTGTTGACCCAGTGCGCGGCCGGCCCGAAGCGGCGCAGCATGAACTCGGGCACGCTGCGGACCTTGGAGCCGTAGTAGAACGGCATCATCACGACGCCGAGGAACAGCATCGCCGGGATGGCGCCGATCCAGTAGTAGTGAGCCGTCGGCAGGCCGTACTGGGCACCGTTGGCCGACATGCCCATGATCTCGACGGCGCCGAGGTTCGCGGAGATGAAGGCGAGGCCGGTGACCCAGGCCGGCAGCGAGCGCCCGGACAGGAAGAAGTCGAGACTGGTCGAAACCTGCCGCCGGGCCAGGTAGCCGATGCCGAGCACCAGCACGAAGTAGAACGCGAGCAACACGTAGTCGATCGCGCTCGCATCAAGTCGCAGGTTCGCTGCGGCTAGGACATGCACCGGTGCACCTCCACGAGTCAACACCATTCAACAAGAAACACCAGGATCAACCTGACAAGCGCACATTACTACCTGGTATCCGGCGCGCGTCGGCGACCTGGGTGTGTTGACCGTGTTGAGACCGAAGTTGGTGAGGAGCCAACCGCACGGAGTGAGCACCGGCAACCCGGGAGCGACGGCTGCTGCTACCGGCAGGTCACGTCGGTGACGGTCGCCTTCGGCTGCACCCTGCTCGAGTTCGTGCTGAGTATCGAATTCGATACCCGGAACCGGGTACCACCGTCCCCATATGCGGTGCCGATCACCTCGCCGGATTCGTCGCCCGAAATCGAGTACGTGACGTCGCAGGTGCCGTAGGAAGTCATTCGGTCCGCGCCGTACTTGTAGTTCAACATCGGTTCCACGACGACGTTGCAGCCGGCAGTGCCGAAGCATTGTTTACTCGTGACCTTCAACTCGACCGTGAAGTCGTCTTTCCGAATCGGCGGAGGCGAGTACGTGCTCGTCGTGGGCGGCGCACTGTATCGGTACGTTGTGGGCGGCGTGCTCACCGAGCCACCGGCGCCGACCCATTGACCAGCGGCGTTGAAGCAGGGCACGGACTGAGCCTTGTCGGCGCAGGGACTCGATGCGCTGTCACCGTTGCGAATGGCAAGCGCGATCCCGACAACCGAGGCCGACACGACGACCGCACCGGCGACGAGACCTATCCCCAATTTCGTCGGATCCATAATGGCGGCACTCCCCTTGCACTGTGGCCTTTGGACTGGGGAACGCGCGCACCATCCCGCTTGTTACCGACCGTTGCCGAACGATGACCGTTAGCGGTGCCCGAAGCCCAACTGTTCCGGCATCGAAGAATGTGGCCCGCGCCGCCGCGGTAACGCGAGCCCGCGCGCGGCCGACTTCCTCACACCGGACCGTCGGACGCGTGGAGGCGCCATGGCGCAGATTCACAAGGGCAAATGGGCCGCCGAGCTCGACGGCGATTTCGTGGTGTTCCTCATCGGGGCCCGGCCGAGCGTGCGGCATCCGCTCGCCTGGTTCCGAGACCTGGGCGGCCGTCGCGGGATGAAGCACATGCTCGACCGGCTCACCGCGGATCCGGACAGCGGCCTGCTCGGCTACACGATGGGCTTTCCCGTGATCGTCCAGTACTGGCGCAGCTTCGAGCACCTCGAGGCGTTCGCCGCCGACACCGGTGAGGCGCATCCCGGTGCCGAGAAGACCTACTGGCAGCGGGTGAGCCGCCACGGGCACGGTGCCGGCATCTGGCACGAGACGTTCCTCGTCAAGGCCGGGCAGTACGAAGCCGTATACGGCAACATGCCGGCTTTCGGACTCGGCGCGGCCCGCGGCGGGCGGTTGCACCGGGCCACCAACACCGCGAGGGAACGTCTGCGCGCGGCCGGTGCCGAGCCGGTCTGACGTTCAGAACAGCCTGAACTCGTCGCTCTCGGTGCCGCGCAGCCGGTCGTAGTCCAGCGTCAGGCAGCGGATGCCCCGGTCCTCGGCCAGCGTCCGCGCCTGCGGCTTGATCAGCTGCGCGGCGAACACGCCCTGCACCGGCGCGAGCAGCGGATCGCGGTTGAGCAGCTCCAGGTACCGCGTCAGCTGCTCCACGCCGTCGATCTCGCCGCGGCGTTTGATCTCGACCGCGACCGTGCCGCCGTCGGCGTCGCGGCACAGGATGTCCACCGGCCCGATCGCGGTCGGGTACTCGCGCCGCACGAGTGAGTAGCCGTCGCCGAGCGTCGTGATGTGCTCGGCCAGCAGCTCCTGCAGATGGGCTTCGACGCCGTCCTTCTGCAGGCCCGGCTCGGCGCCCAGCTCGTGCTTCACGTCGTTGATCCGCTCCTCGATGCTGATCACGAGCTTCTCGCCGGCCTTGTTCTGCACGGTCCAGAGGTCGCCGTCCTCGATGAGCCAGCACGGCGGGCTCATCCAGTTGAGCGGTTTGTAGGCGCGGTCGTCCGAATGGATCGACACCGACCCGTCGGCCTTGACCAGCAGCAGACGGATGGCCATCGGCAGGTGGGCGGTCAGGCGGCCGGCGTAGTCGACCTGGCAGCGAGCGATCACGAGGCGCACCCGAGGAGGGTAGAAGACGCGTTCGGCACACTGATCGGGTGGATCCCATTCAGCAGATGAGCTCCCGCGAGGTGTACCGCAACGACTGGATGACCGTGCGCGAGGACGGTATCCGCCGCCCCGACGGTTCCGCGGGCATCTACGGCGTCATCGACAAGCCCCAGTACGCCCTCGTCATCCCCCTCGACGACGACCGGCTGCACCTCGTCGAGCAGTTCCGGTACCCGCTGGGTCTGCGCCGCTGGGAGTTCCCGCAGGGCACCGCGCCCGAACTGGCCGAGGTCGAACCGCTCGAACTCGCCGCTCGCGAGCTGCGCGAGGAAACCGGGCTGGTCGCCGGGAAGATGGCGGACCTGGGCCTGCTCGACGTCGCGGCCGGGATGTCGAGCCAGCGGGGCCGCGTCTTCCTCGCGACCGGCCTCACCGAGGGCCCGCACGAACGCGAGCACGAAGAGCAGGACATGCGCACGGCCTGGTTCACCCGCGCCGAATTCGAGCGCCTCGTCGGGACCGGCGAGATCACCGACGCCCAGTCGATCGCCGCGTACACCCTCTTGTTGCTCAAGGAAAGGTGATTGTTACCGGCAGCAACGTCGAGGCAATGCCGGCGATCTAGCGTTCGGGAATTCGCCCGGTCCCCTCCGGAGGCATCGAATGACCGATATCACCGCCAGTCCGATCGCCGTCGCCGAATCCCAGCCCAAGCACGGTCGCCTCGCGGCCGGCGCGCTGGGCCTGCCCTCAGTCCTGTTCTGCATCGTCACCGGCGCCGCGCCGCTGACCGCGATGCTGTTCAACGTCCCGGTCGCCGTGCAGGGCGGCGGGTATGCGGCCCCGGCCGCGTTCCTGCTCGCCACGGTGGCGCTGACGATCTTCTCCGTCGGCTATATCGCGATGAGCCGCCGCGTCACCTCCGCCGGTGGCTTCTACACCTTCGTCACGCGCGGGCTCGGTCGAATCATCGGAGTAGGCAGCGGCGTGCTGATCGCGTTGTGCTACGTCGTGTTCGCGGCCGCGGTGATCGGGGTGATGGGCTACTTCGCCGCCACGAGTGTCGAGTCGTGGACCGGGGTTTCGATACCCGCGTGGGTGTACATGATCGCCGGGCTCGCGGTCATGACGCTGCTCGCGTGGTTCCACATCGAGCTGACCTCGAAGGTGCTCGGCGTGCTGCTGGTGTCGGAGGTGCTGGCGCTGCTGGCACTCGGGATCGGCGTCCTCGCGCACGGCGGCGCGCACGGGTTCTCCGCGAAACCGTTCAACCCGGTCGAAATCTTCGGCAACGGCAGTGCTGTCTCGGTGTTCGGCGGTGCCGCGGCCGGGGTCGCGCTGTTCGCCGCTTTCTGGTCGTGGGTCGGCTTCGAGATGGCCCCGAACTACGCCGAGGAATCCCGTGACCCGCACCGGATCGCCCGTTCCGCGACGTACGCGTCGGTGATCGGGCTCGGCGTCTTCTACATGTTCGTGTCGTACATGTTCGTCTCCGGCTGGGGCCTGCCCGAGTCGGTGCAGGCGGTCAAGGACCAGTTCGACGGCGTGTTCGCGTCGGCGTTCTACCCGCTGTCCGACCGGTATGTCGGCTCGCCGCTGACCACGGTCATGCAGATCCTGGCCATCACCAGCTCGTTCGCGTGCGCGATGGCGTTCTACAACACGGGATCGCGTTACCTGTTCTCGCTGGGCCGCGAAGGCGTCCTGCCCGCGAGGATGGCGCTCACGTCGAAGCGGCACAGCCCGGCGGTCGCGTCGATGACGGTGACGACCGTGGTGGCCTTGTTCGGGTTCGCCTTCGTGCTGTATGACCCCAGCACCGAAGGGGCGTTGCTGAAACTGGGCACCTGGGCCCCGCTGCTCGGCGTGTTCGGCATCCTCGGCGTCCAGGCGCTCGCGTCGATCGCGATCATCCGGTACTTCCTGACCAAGGCCCGCGACGGTTTCCGCTGGTGGTCGACGTTCGTCGCGCCGATCATCGGTGGCGCCGCGATGATCGGCGCGTGCTACCTGCTGGTGGCGAACCGCAGCGCGCTCTCGGGCGCGGGTGACGCGTGGTTCATCAAGTACCTGCCGGAGATCGCGCTCGGCATGTTCCTCGTGGGCGTCGTGATCGCGCTCGTGATGCGCGGCCGGGACAGGGAGAAGTACGCCCGGCTCGGCCATTTCACGCTCGCCGAGCCGGACTGACTCACCAGCTCGGCTTGCGCTTCTCGAGGAAGGCGGCCATGCCCTCGCGGGCGTCGGGGGTCTGCGAGGCGGCCGCCATCACCTCGAGCGCGATCGCGTAGGCATCCGCCTCGGGCCGGTCGAGCTGGGCGTAGAGGGTCGCCTTGCCCAGCGTCTTGCTCGCCCGGCTCCCCCGCGTCGCCCGGCCGAGCAGTTCGGCGACGGCCTCGTCGAGTCGCTCATCGGGCACGACGCGGTTGACCAGGCCCCAGTCGAGCGCGGTCGCGGCGTCGATTGGATCGCCGGTCAGCGCCAGTTCCATCAACCGCTTGCGCCCGACGGCCCGCGCCACCGGGACGGCCGGCGTATGGCAGAACCACCCGCCCTTACCACCCGGCAGCGCGAACCCGGCCGATTCCGCCGCGACAGCCAGATCGCACGACGCGACGAGCTGGCAGCCGGCGGCGGTCGCGAGCCCGTGCACGCGCGCGACGACGACCTGCGGAACGGACTGGATCGTCTTCATCAGCTCGACGCACAGCCGCAACAGCTCCCGGACACCCGCGTAGTCCCGTGCCGCCACGTCGGCGAAGTCATGTCCCGCGGAGAACACCGGCCCCGCCGCGGCGAGCACGATCCCGGTCGCGTCCGTCGTGCCCGCCTCGCGGAACGCCGCCAGCAACTCGGCGAGATGCGCCTCCGACAGGGAGTTACGCCGGGCGGCGCGGTTCATCGTGATCGTGATCGTGTCGCCGTCGCGCTTGACCAGGATGTGCTCGTAGTCGGTCATACCCCGACGGTACTGCCCGCGAGAGGTCACGTCATCGTGCAGATCCACCACAGCGGGACCGCGGCGACGACAGCGAACTGGGTGGCGCAGTTGATCTTGTGGTGCCAGCGAAGACGCACGTCGGCTCCTTGGTAACTCGGGGAGGGGGAAGGTGTCCCTTGTGGACGGCCAGGAGATTAGGCCCGTGATCAACAAAGGAGCAAGCGCCGGAAATCGACCGGACGTGTCACTCCATACCGCGGCAGGGCGATTGAACGTGCGCTCAGCCGCGCCTCGACCAGGTCTTTCGTCCGGACCGGCCGTGTTCTCGGCACTCTGAGCAGAAGTCAGGGTTCCGTAGAGTGAACCGGTTATCACCTGTTCGAGTGAGGCCACCACAGGACATGTTCGCCCGAGGTGTCACGCGCCGCGGGGATGACCGGCTCCGGCCCGAGTTCCGCCAGCCTGCGGTCCAGCACGGAGGCCCGCCATCTCTCGCCACGGTCGCGGAAGATCCCGACCGCCCGCTGCCAGGCGTCCCGCGCCTCCTTGCGCTCGCCCAGCCGCAGCCAAGCCTGGCCGAGCAGGTCGAGCCCCTCGGCTTCGGCCGTCGCGTCGGCGGCGGGCGAAGCGAGTTCGAGCACCCTGCGCCCGCACCGCACGGCGTCGGGCAACCGGTTCCGGTCGAGCGCCAGCTCCGCCAGCACCAGGTACAGGCGCAGCCCGCCGCTGACGTCCTGCACCTGGTCGAACAGTGCGGCCGCCTGCGCGCCCCGTTCCTCGGCACGCCCGTGGTGCCCCGCCATCCGGGCGACCGCGCACAGCTCCGTCAACGTCGCCAGCCGGCCCGCCGGGTCCTCCAGCCGCTCCCGGATCCGCAACGCCCGCTCGAAATGTCCAGCGGCCGGTTCGAGTAAGCGCTTTCGGGCGAGGCTCTGTCCCAAACCGTGCTCCGCCTTGCCCTCACGCTCGTCGTCTCCCAGCTCCCGCGCCATCCGGAGGCAGTCGCCGTACCTCTCGGCTGCCGCCTCGTACCGGCCCTCGCGCTGAGCCAGGGCTGCGAGGTTCATCCGCACCGTCAACTCGGCCATCGGCTCGTCGTGCCGGCCGACGATCTCGCCCGCGCGGTGCAACGCCCCGGCCGCCCCTGCGGTATCGCCGATGGTGACCAGGAAATGCCCGAGGTCGTTGAGCGTGGATGCCAGCGAAAGCTCGTCGATGCCAGCGGCTTCGCGCACGACCGCCGTGTAGGCGCCGACGATCTCGGACGTGAAGCCCATCCTGGTGAACGCGTGGGCGATCAGGTGCGGCACCAGCCACGCGTAGCCGGGCAGTCCCGCCTCGATCGCGTGGCCGATCAGCGCGGTGAGGTTCGTGCGCTCGTCGCGATACCAGCGCATCGCCTCCGCTTCGCCGGAAAAGGTTCGCGCTTCGCCGCCCGGGACCACCGGAGGTAACGGCGGGCGGGCGAGCCGGGGGAAGACGGCCTGGTGCGCCTCGTGCGCGGTGTGCAGATAGTGGCAGTACAGCCGCTCGCGCGCCTGCTCGCGCTCGGGATCGCCTTCGGCTTCCTCGGCGGCGAAGGCGAGCAGCAGATCGTGCATCCGGTAGCGGTCGACGTCGCCCGGCTGCTCGAGCAGATGCGCGCCGACGAGCTCGTCGAGGCGGCGCCGGGTGACCGGCAACGGCTCCCGCCCGAGTGCGGCGGCGGCCGGTACGCCGAACTCCGCGCCCGGATGCACTCCGAGCAGGCGGAACAGCCTGCCGGTCGCGGCGGGCAGCGCGTCGTAGGACAGGCGGAACACCGCGCCGAGGCTCGAGTCCGGCCCGTCCCCGTCGTGGCCGATGGACAGCAGCAAGGTGCTGTCCCGCAGCCGGTTCGCCAACGCCCGCAACGGAATCTCCGGCCTGCTGGCCGCCCGTTCGGCGACGACGGTCAGCGCCAGCGGGAGGCCGCCGCAAAGCTCGGCGAGCGGCTGGACGTCCTCGTCCCCGGACCGGCCGCGAATCCGGCCCGCCATCAGCGTCACCGCCTCAGACGGTGAGAGTGGACCCACGGTGAGCGACGGGATTCCTTGTCGCATCGCGAGTTCCGTCAGGCGTTGCCTGCTGGTGATCACGACCGGACAGGCGCCAAGGATCGGCAAGAGCGCCTGGACATGCGCCGAGTTCTCGGCGTTGTCGAGGATGACGGGCACGGGACGCGCGTCGAGAAGTTCTTGGAGCTTCCGCGCGCGGGCCGCGCCCCCGGCCACCTGCGCCACCGGATAGCCCAGTTGGGCGAGAAGGGATTCCACCGCCACGCGCGGTTCCATCCGCGGCGTGGGCGAGACGCCGCGGAGATCCACGAACAACACGCCGGCGCCGGTGCGCAGCGCCCGCGTGGCCCATCGCACCGCCGTTGCGGTCTTGCCGACCCCGCCGAGGCCCGACAATGCGACGACCGACCCTGCGCCGGTGAGTGCGTCCAGTTGGTCGAGCAGGTCGGCGCGGCCGGTGAAGTCGGCGATCTCGCGCGGAAGCCGGCGCGGCGGAACCTGGCATTCCTCGCTCCTCACTACGGGCGCCCGCCGCTTCAGCGACTCGTGGTGGGCACGCAGTTCGCCGGCCTCCTCGTCGCGCGCCTCCTCTCGCAGCCACCGGTGGGTCGCCAGGTAGTACGCCGTCGTCTCGCTGTGGCGCGCGAGCGCGTGCAGGACGGTGAGCCGCCGCTTGACCAGGCCGACCTCGTACCGGTGCCGGCGATCCAGCTCACCGAGGCGAAGCAGCGCGAGTTCGTACCGGCCGAGCGCGATCTGGGTGTCCAGGAGCAGCTCGTTCGCGGGCAGCCATTCGTCGTGCACGACCCGCCGCCGCCAGTCGCGCGCCGGCTCGCTGTCCAGGTCCGCGAGCGGGCGGTCGCGCCACAGCCCGACCGCGGCGGTGACAAGCTCCAGCGCTTCTTCGTGCTCGGCGCGGCGGTGGTGGAAACGGGCGCGAGTGATCAATTCCCGGAATTGACCGTAATCGATCACCGACTCGTCCACATCGAGCAGGAGACCGCCGTCGACGGTGATTAATCGGGCGCTCGAAACGGACCCGAGCAACAATTGCCGGATTCGGTGACCGTAGGTGTGGAAGGTGCTTTCCGGGTTTTTCGGCGGCCGCTCGTGCTCACGCCATATCCAGCGCACCAGCCGTTCGAACGAGACCCGCCGGCGCGGCTCGGTGAGCAACACCGCCAAGGTCTGGCGCAATCGCGGCGCGCCTATCCGCTGCACGTCCAGCTGCCCGTGCAGCTGCACGATCGTCTCGCCCAGAATGCCGAACTCGAAATCATCACCCACCGCGATCACCTCCTCACTACGAGTTCAGAATGCCAGCCGAGGTTCCGGCTCGTAGCGGAATTCGGTAATTTCATCGATCTGACATGTTCCTGTCGGGAAAGGCCCGCAGCGGTAAGGCGAATGCCCGCCGGCGCGACCAGAATCTGTCAGAACACCCCGAAACGCTCGATGTCATGAACCTCTGGATTCGCGGCCCGCTCGGGCCGGACGCCGCCGCGCGCACCACCGTCGCGGGCTGCAAGACCGTCCTCGCGGTCGTGCCCACGATGACGGCCGGAACCCGGCTGCTGGACGTGCTCCCGCTGGTCGAGACCGACTTTCGCACCCAGACCCTGTTCACCGTGCCGCACACCACCGACGTCTGGCACGGCGTCGAGGAATTCGTGCGGGCACAAGGCGGCCTCGTCGTCCCGTGGCACCAGGCCGTCCGGCACGAGTGGGATCTCGTGGTCGCCGCGAGCCACCGGCACCTGCCCGAACTGAGGGGCCCCATCCTGCTGCTGCCGCACGGCGCGGGTGCCGCGATGTCGCGGAAGTACAGCCGGAAGGCGAACGGCGCGGCGATCCCGACGACCGGCCTGGACCGGGAGCTGCTGACCTACCGCGGGCGCGTGCTGCCCGCGGCGCTCGCCCTCCCGCACGAGGGCGAGCGCGACCTGCTCGCGCGGCGGTGCCCGGAAGCGCTCGACCGGGCCGTGGTCACCGGGGATCTCTGCCTCGACCGGATGCGCGCGAGCCTGCCTTCGCGCCACCGGTACCGGCAGGCGCTCGGGATCGGAGACGATCAACTGCTGGTCACGGTGAGCTCGACGTGGTCGGCGGATTCCGTGCTGGGGCGGTTGCCGTCGCTGTGCCGCAGGCTGCTCGACGAGTTCGCGCACGTGGCGCTGGTGCTGCATCCGCAGGCGTGGGCGGTCCACGGCCGGCGCCAGATCGCGGCGTGGCTGTCCAGGAGCGGGCTGCGGCTCATCCCGCCCGACGAAGGCTGGCGCGCCGCGGTGATCGCGTCCGACTGGGTGCTCGGCGACCACGGCTCGACCACGGCCTACGCCGCGGCGATCGGCCGTCCCGTCACGCTCGCCACCTGGCCCGGCGGGAACCTCCGTGAAGGCAGCATCGCCGAGGTCATCGGGAAACACGCCCCGCGCTTGCGGCTCGGCCGCCCGCTGGCCGCTCAGCGCGACACGGCCGTACGGCGGACGACCGCGCTGCGATCCGCCGCGCTTCCCGCGATCACGTCCCGCCCCGACGGTGCGGCGGCCGCCTTGCGCGCGGTGATGTACGACCTGCTCGGCATCCCCGAACCAGCACAGGCGCCCGCGGTCCCGGCGGTGCCCTGTGCCTGACGTGCCAGGCGTGTACCGGGTCGTGATGCGCTTTCGCGGCAACGAGATCGACTGCCTCGTCGCGCTGCGGGCCGAAGCCGGGGAACCGTGGCTGGCCTGCGCGGACGTGATCGTCGACGGCGGTTCGCCCCTGACGGTGCTCGCGGCGGCGCTCGCCTACGGCCTGGAGATCTCGGCCAGTCTCGCCGCGACCAGTTCGGCCCGCGGATCGGCCGTCGACTCGTAGATCCGCTGCGCCTCGCCGAGATGCTCGCTCGCGGATTCCGTTCGCGCGCAAGCGATGTCGAGTTCCCCGAACGCGAACAGAACCTCGGCGACGTAGTGGGGCGAACCGGCTTCTCGCGTCATCGCCAGCGCCTCGACCATCAGCGGCAGCCCCTCCTCCGGACGGCCCCGGCGCGCGGGCAAAGCCCCGAGCGCGGTCAGCGTCCTCGCGTACTGGATCGGATCGTCGAGGGTGGCCAGCCCCCGCGCGGCTGCCGTCAGTTCTACCTCGGCCTCTTCGATGCGGCCCAGGTCGGCGAGCACCTCTCCAGCCCGGCGGCGGCACAGCGCCACTCCGCGAGGCACGCCGATACGCGCCTGGACCCCGGCCGCGTCACGGAAGTAGTCGAGCGCCGCGAGCAGGTCACCCGAACCGCGCGCCGCGCGGCCGAGCTGGGAAAGCGCGGTGGCCATCGTGAGGTCGTGCTTCTCGGCCCGGCCGAGCCGAAGCGCCAGCTCGTTCTCCGCGACGGCCTCACGAAAACGCCCGATTTTGGCGTAGGCGAAGCCGAGCTGCGAGCGCAGGCGAGCCTCCGCCAGCCGGTTTCCGCACTGCTCGGCGGCAGCGATGCCGAGCCGCTGCAGCTCGATCCAGTCCTGGTAATGCCTGTGGTGCAGGAAGAATCCCCACAGCGCCTCGCAGAACTGCCAGACCAGCTCGGACCAGCCGCGCCGGTCCGCCTCCAGCACCGCGCTGCGGATGCTCGCCTGCTCACGGTCCAGCCAGCCGCCGGCGTCCTCGACCGGCCGGGGCAACGGATTCGCCGCGTAGCGCGGGCCAAGACGCCAGCGGTGCGGATGCACCACCGCGTCCGCCTTGACCGTCATCATCAGGTACCACTCGACGATGTCCCGCCGCGACGGCTCCGGCAGGTCCTGCTCCGCGCGGTCGAGCGCGTGCGCGCGGACGAGATCGTGGAACCTGAACCGGCCCTGCTCGTCCTCGGTGAGCAGGTTGGCGTCGAGCAGTTCTTCGAGCCCGTCGTCGACCTCTTCCGGGGCCGCACCGCTCACGTCGGTCAGCACATCGGCGTCGAAACCGCCGCCGGGATGGAGGCCGCCGAGCCGGTAAAGCCGGGCCGCCGCAGGAGAAAGCCGCACGACGGAGGCATCGAACACGGCCTGCAACGACAGTTCCTCCGACGACAGCCGCAGCAGTGCGAAGCGGCGGCGCAACGAAGCGGTTTCACGCTGGAGGCTTCGATGTGGGCGGGTGCGCAACCGGGCGGAGACGACGGCTAGCGCGAGCGGCAACCCGCCGCAGCTGTCCGAAAGTGCGCGTGCCGCTTGGGGTTCGGCCTCGACCCTCGCCCGCCCGACCAGTTCCGCCAGCAGACCCGCCGATTCCTCGGTGCCGAGCGGGCCGAGCTCGACATAGTGCCCCTGGTTCGCCAGGCCGGCGAGCCGCCACCGGCTCGTCACGACCGCGACGCCCTCCGCGGTCGCGGGCAGCAAGGGGCGGACCTGCGCGGCCGAGACGGCGTTGTCCAGCAGCACGGCGATGGCTCGTTCCGCCGTTAGAGAGCGAAAAGCCGCTTCGCGCTCTTCGATCGCAGCGGGCACGTCGTCCGCCGGCATGCCGAGGGCGGTGAGAAACCGGTGCAGCACCGTGTCCGGTGGCGTCGGCCCGGCGGGATCGAAGGCCGCGAGATCCGCGTACAGCTGCCCGTCGCGATAGTGAGCGCGGACGCTGTGCAGCCAGTGGAGGGCGAGCGTGGTTTTGCCGGTGCCCGCGGGACCCGTGAGGATCACCAGCGGCAGCCGTCCGGCCGAGGCGCGGTACGCGTCGAGTGCGGCGAGCTCTCGCACGCGGCCTGCCACGACGGGTGGCGGCAACGGCAGCTGAGCGGGGGTGACGATCGCGCGCCGCGCATGCACATGCAGCGACCGCACCGAACCCGCCTGCACGACAGGACCGGTGACGGTCCCGTCGAAGCTGTTCGTCACCGGTCTTTCGCACCCCGGCCCGGCCATGCCGTCCCCCAGCTGGAAGTCGTGAACTTCCTGGTGTACCTCATGGGGTACCGGGCAGGCAAGGGCGCGCGGTGTTGTGGAAGGCGAACACCCGCCGCTCGCGCGCGGTCACCTTCGCCATCACCCGCGCGCGCCGCGGCGTGCTGGTCGCGGCGCGATAACCCGAATGATCGAACGATTGGATGCCGTCGATCTCGTGGAACGCGAGCAGATCCGGGCCTGGGCCCTCGACCCGCCGGTAGCGGCGGACGCGGCGCCAGCCGGGCACCGTGAGCAGCCGCGGGATGTGCTCCTCGCGGTACCAGGCGTCCAGGCCCGCCCCGTCCGTGGTCGACAAAGCGACCGACACCACCACCGGTGCCCCGGCCGCCCGCGTGCCCTCGTCGTCGATCAGTTCGTACACACGGCGATCCAGCGTTTCGAGACGGTCGACGACCGACTGCTCACGCGGGCTGCGCCTGCGGATCGCCTGGTACGCCTCGCTGTGCAGCGCCTCGAGGTCGAGTTCGTACCAGGCGAGCCAGCCCGGCCGGGCGCCGTCGGCCGCGCGGTAGCGGTAGCCGCTGCGGATCCCCGGCACCGACAGCCGCGCGGGTGCGTGCTCCCGGTCGTACCAGTCGTGGAACTCGTCCTCGGGCACCACGCCGGGCTCTGCCAGCACGAACAGGAGTCCTTCGGTCATCGGGTACCGTCTTTCTGGTGTCGAGAGAAGACCCCGACGTCATCGACTCGGTCGAGAAGGCCTTCCGGCTGCTGCAGAGCTTCTCGGCCGAGCGCCCCGCGATGACGGTGAGCGGCGCGGCGGCGGCGACCGGCCTGACCCGGGCCACCGCGCGCCGCATCCTGCTGACCATGCAGCGGCTGGGCTTCGCCGAGACCGACGGCCGCGAGTTCCGCCTGACGCCGGGCGTCCTGCGGCTGGGCTACGGGTACCTCGCCGCGCTGCCGTTCTGGGAGCACGCGCAGCCGCATATGCGCGCGCTGTCCGACGAGCTCAGGGAATCCAGCTCGATGGCCACTTTGGACAATGGCGAGATCGTCTACGTGGTCCGCGTGCCGGCCACCCGGTCGATGACGATCACCCTCAACGTCGGCTCCCGCCTGCCCGCGTACCCCACGTCGATGGGGCGCGTCCTGCTCGCCGCGCTGCCCGAGGCGCGGCTCGAGTCCTATTTGGAGAGAACCGAACTGCGGAAGCTGACGCCGAACACGATCACCGACCCGGCCGAACTGCGGGCCGAGTTGCGCCGCGTGCGCGAGCAGGGCTACGCGGTCGTGGACGGCGAACGCGAGGAAGGCGTGCGCTCCGCCGCGGCGCCCGTGCGCGGCTCCGGCGAACAGGTACTGGCCGCGCTCAACGTCTCCGCCAACGCCGCCCGCGTCACTCTCGACGAGTTGCGCGGCCGCTTCGTGCCGCGCCTGCTGGAGACAGCCGAAGCGATCACCAAGGACATCGCCGGTCTGCATTAGAAGCCGAAACATCGCGTCGGGTTGGTCACCAGCAGCCGTTCCCGCGCGGCGGGAGACGGTGCGATCTCGGTCAGCAGGTCCACCAGATCACCGTCGTTCGGCATGAACCCATGCGTGTTCGGGTGCGGGAAATCGGTGCCCCAGACAACCCGCTCCGGCGCGTGCTCCGCCAGCAGCCGCGCCAGCGCGGCGGAGTCCCGCATGCCTGGCGGATGCACCGCGAGCCGGTCGGCTCCGCTCAGCTTCACCCACACCGAACCGGTGTCCAGCAGCCGCAACAGGGCCGTGACCGCCTTGCTCCCCAGGCCCTGCCGCAGGTCCACGCGGGCCATATGGTCGATGACCACGGTCAGCGGCAGCGAACGCACCATGTCCTCGTGCTCCGCGATCCCCTCCCCCGCCACGTGCAGCGCAAGATGCCAGCCATACGGCCGGATCTTGCCGACGATCGCCTGGATGGTCTCCGGCGAAGGTGCGGACCCGAGATGCGGCGTGAAATGCAGGCGAGCACCGCGGACCCCAGCCTCGTGCCACCGCGCGATCTCCGTATCCGGTGTTTCGGGCCGCACGAGCGCGACCCCACGATACCGTCCGGCGCCCCGGTCCAGCGCGTCCAGAAGGGACGAATGATCACCGCCATGACAGGCCGACTGCACGATCACCGCCCGCGAGAATCCGAGGAACTCGTGCAGCCGTCGCAGGTCTTCCAGCGGCACCTCAGGCGGGGTGAACGTCCGGTCCGGCGCGTACGGAAACTTCGCCGTGGGGCCGAAAATATGGCAATGCGAGTCACAGCTGCCCGGCGGTAACGCGACTGCGGGCTTCTTCGGATTCGGATCGGGCCCGGGGCAGGTCGGTTCCATCAGTCACACCTCGCGGTCATCCCGCCGTCGACGACGATTTCGGTGCCGGTGACGAAACGAGCTTCGTCCGAGGCCAGGAACAGCGCTGCGTACGCCGTGTCCCGGCCGTCTCCCATGAACCCCAAGGGAATCCGGGCCTGGCGCTTGGCGAGCAACGCGTCCACGTCCCCGCCGGCACGCTGCCCGGCCAGCCGCGCCTCGACCATCGGGGTGTGCAACTGGCCCGGCACCACGGTGTTCGCCCTGATGCCGTCGGGCGCGTGCTGCACCGCGATCACCTTCGACAGCTGGATCACGCCCGCCTTCGAAGACGCGTAACCGACCTGGGGCGAACCGGTGAACCGGATGCCCGAGGTCGATGCGGTGTTCACGATCGCGCCACCGCCCTGGGCCTTCATCACCGGGATCACGTGTTTGCAGGTAAGGAAAACGCTGGTCAGATTGTAGTCCAGCTGGGAATGCCAGTCCCGCTCGTCGAGCTCCACCGGGCCGCCGGAGCGGGAGCCGCCGACGTTGTTGACCAGGATGTCCACCCGCCCGAACCGGCGCCGGCAGGCCTCGACCATCTCCGCGACCGCGGCAGTGTCGGTGACATCGCAGGTGTGCGTCCTGATCTCGCCGTCGGTCATTCGCACGGTTTCCGTGAGCGCCTCGGGGTTCAGATCGACCGCGAACACCTTCGCGCCCTCCCGGGCGAACAGCGCCGCGGCCGCACGGCCATTGCCCCAGCCGGGCCCGACGCTGCCCGCCCCCGTGATGACGGCGACCTTGCCGTCGAGCCTGCCCGTCACTCCTGCCCGACCTCCAATGCCACGAGGAACCGCGAAACCATGTTGTACGCGCTCACGGTCACGGTGAGCTCGACGACCTGCCGGTGGTCGAAGAACTCACCGAGCCGCCCGAAAAGTCCATTCTCGACGGTGACGTTCCTGGTCATCGCGTCGGTGTAGGCGAGCGTCGCACGCTGGCGCGCGTCGAGCACCTCCACGTCGCCGCCGGCGCGCACCGCGGCGATCTGTTCCGTCGTCATGCCCGCCTCCTTGGCGACGGGTTCGTGGGCGGACCACTCGTACTCCGCGCCGTTGAGCTCGGCGACCCGCAGGATCGCGAGCTCGCGGATGTCGGCCGGCAGCGCCGAGGCCCCCCGGATGGCGCCGAGCAGGCTGTTCCAGCCGTCGGCGAACGGCGGGCTGTGCAGCAGCATGCCGTCCAGCGGGGTCAGGCGACCACCCCGGCGAGCCCGGATGCGGTCAGCGACCGCACCCTCACCGGCGACGTAGTCCAGCCTTGCCATAACACTCCTTTTTGGTCAGGCCGCCGGGACGGTTTCCACGGTCCCGGCGGGTGTTTCACCGGACAGCACCTTTCGTGCCCGGTCGAGGTCGAACGCGCGCTCCCAGCGGCTCACCACGATGCTGCCCAGCATCTGGCCGCACAGGCTCACCAGGCCGCGCATGGTGGACAGGAACCGGTCGACGCCGAGCACGAGCATGATCCCCGCGACCGGCACCACGCCCGTCGTGGACAGCGTCGCGGCGAGGATGACGAACCCGGCGCCCGCGACGCCCGCACTCCCCTTGGAGGTGATCATGAAGACCGCGAGCAGTCCGATCTGTTGCCACAGCGAGAGATGCACGTCGAAGGCCTGTGCGATGTAGAGGGACGCGAACCCCAGGTAGAGGCACACCCCGTCGCCGTTGAAGGCGTAACCGGATGGCACGACGAGACCGACGATCCGCTTCGGCGCGCCGAGGTGCTCGAGCTTGCGCATCAGCTGGGGCATCACGGCTTCGTAGTTCGCGGTGCCCAGCGTGATCAGCAACTCGTCGGAGAAGTACCGGTACAGCTTGAGGATCCGGATCCCGCACAGCCTCGCGACGAGCCCGAACACGACGAGGCAGAACAGGATTCCGGTGACCCAGAACAGCACCACGATCCCACCGAGACTGGCCAAAGTGGACGCGCCGAACTTGCCGGTGGTGTAGGCCATCGCGCCGAACGCGCCGATCGGCGCGAGGTACATGACGATCCTGACGATGCCGAACAATGCCTCGCTGATCCGCTCGATCCCGCGGACCAGCGGCGCGCCACGCTCACCGAGCGCCTTGATCGCGACGGCGAACAGTACGGCGACCAGAAGTACCTGCAGCACGTTGCCGTCGGTGAAGGCGCTGACCACGGTCTTCGGGATGATGTCGACGAGGAAGTCGTACCAGTGCTGCGATTGGCCGGTCTGCACGTACTGCTGGGCGCTCCCGGAGAGCTTGAGCGACGCCGGATCGGCGTGGATGCCGGCGCCGGGGCGGATCACGTCCATCACGATCAGGCCGATGATCAGTGCGATCGTGGTGAGCACCTCGAAGTACACCAGCGCCTTCACACCGACGCGGCCGACGCTGGTGAGCTCACCCGCCGATGCGACGCCGGTGACGATCGTGCAGAACACGACCGGCGCGATGAGCATCCGGATGAGCGAGATGAACCCGGTGCCGAAGGGCTGAAGGGCGACCCCGGCGCCCGGGGCCACGAGTCCGAGCACCGCGCCCAGGACGATAGCCACCAGCACGGTGAGGTAAAGCTTCGTGGTGAACGCACTCCGCAGGACTGATCCGGCCGACATCTTCGTCTCCGTTGTTCGACTGACGTACATTTGCACGACTGACGAACACATGATGCGATGCCGACCCGCCCGCGGTCAAGGGGTGATGGCTTGAGCGCCCAGATCAAGGAGTGGCACCCACATCAAACCGTGTCGACACGGAACCCGGCGGCCTGACGTCGAACTCGCGGGCCCGAACGCCGAACTCACCATCCCGAACGCCGAACTCGGCGTCGCGAACGGCAAACTCGGCGTCGCGAACGGCAAACTCGGCGTCGCGAACGGCAAACTCGGCGTCGCGAACGTCGAACTCGGCGGGGTGGGGGTGGGTCGCGGGGCGCGGGCAGGGCCTAGGGGCGGTCCAGGACGGCGTGGAGGAATTCCCGGGTCCGGTCGTGGTCGGGGTCGGTGAAGAGCTTGTCCGGTGGGCCGTCCTCGATGACCTGACCGTGGTCGAACATCATCACCCGGTCCGAGACGTCCCGCGCGAACTGCATCTCGTGGGTCACGCACAGGAACGTGATGTCGGTGGTCGAGGCGATGTCCTTGAGCACCGCCAGCACACCCGCCACCAGTTCGGGGTCGAGTGCCGACGTCACCTCGTCGAGCAGCAGGACCTCCGGCCGCATCGCGAGCGCCCGCGCGATCGCGACGCGCTGCTGCTGCCCGCCGGACAGCTGGCTCGGGCGCGCGCCCGACTTGTCGGACAAGCCGACCATGTCCAGCAGGTCGACCGCACGCGCCTCGGCCTCCCCTTTGGACAGTCCGAGCGAGCGGACCGGCGCCTCGGTGATGTTCTGCAGCACCGTCATGTTGGGGAACAGGTTGAACTGCTGGAACACCATGCCGATCCGCTTGCGCATCCGCCGCAGGTACTTCTCGTTGGCGGGCACCAGCTTGTCACCCCTGGGCATATGCGTCAGGCACTCGTCGCCGACGTAGATCCTGCCGCCGTTGACGTGCTCGAGCGTCATCAGCAGGCGCAGGATCGTCGTCTTCCCCGAACCGCTCGGCCCGATCAGCGTCACGAACTCGCCGGGCGCGACGTTGAAGTTGAGCTCCCGCAACACGACGTGATCACCGAAGCGTTTCACCACGTCATCGAACCTGATCATGCTAGAGCTGTCCGACACGGCGTTCCAACCTTCTCACCAGGATCGACGACGGGAAGCTGATCAGCAGGAACAGCAGGCCGGCCAGCGTGTAGGGCTCGATCACGCGGAACGTGGTCGCGCCCTGCTCCTTCGCCTGGTTCAGCACGTCCAGCACGCCGATCGAAAGCAGCAGCGGGGTTTCCTTGAACATCGAGATCATGTAGTTGCCCAGCGCGGGCAGCACGCGCGGGATCGCCTGCGGCAGGATGATCCCCGTCCACACCCGGGTGCGTGGCAGGCTCAACGCCGTCGAGGCCTCCCACTGTCCTTTCGGGACCGCTTCGATCCCGGCGCGGTAGATCTCGGACGTGTAGGTGGCGTAGTGGAGTCCGAGCGCGACGATCCCGGTCAGGAACGCCGAGAACCGGACACCCACCTCGGGCAGCAGGTAGAAGATGACGAAGATCTGGATGAGCAGCGGCGTGCTGCGCACCACCTCGACGATCAGGAACACCAGCTGGCTGACGACGGGGATCCGGCTCCGCCGCAGGAGCGCGAACACCAGCCCCAGCACGTACGACACCAGCGAGCCCAGCAAGGTGAGCTCCACCGTGACGACCAGGCCCTGAAGCAGCAACGGAATCGAGTCGCGGGCGTTCTCCCAGTCCCAGTTCATCAGGACACTCCCGCCGTCCTCGCGAACATCCGGCTACGAGCGACCGGCTGGCGGCCCAGCCGTCGCGCACCGGCCCGTTCGAGGAACCGCATCACCGTCGTGATCACGACCGCCAGGAGGAGGTAGAACACGAGTTCCACCCCGTAGATGAACACCAGGTGGCTGCCGAACACCGGGCGCAGCAACTCACCTTTCTCGGTCATCTCCCCGGCCGAGATGAAGAACAGCAATGCGGTGGCCTTGAGTAGCTGGATGAACAGGGTGTTGAACGACGGGTACATCTCGACCACCGCCTGCGGCAGCAGTACCCGGAACATCCGCTGGGCCGGCGAAAGCGACAGCGCGATACAGCCCTCGCGCTGCGCCTTGGGCACCGACTGCACCGCGCCGCGGACGATCTCCGCGCCGTACGCGCCGTGGTTGAGGCCGAGCACCAGGATCCCCGCGAACAGCGGGACCAGCTTGAACCCGACCAGTGCGGGAAGCACGAAATACAGCCAGAACAGCTGCACCACTTCGGACGTCCCGCGGAACGCCTCGACGTAGATCCGGCTGATGAACCGCACCCACCGTGACGGCGAAAGCATCGCCAGCCCGGCGAGGAACGACAGCACGGTCGCGAGCGCGATCCCGCCGATCGTGGCCATGGCCGTCGCACCCAGTCCGCTGAGGATGGACGAGACGATGTACGAATAGTCTCCGGACACGAAATCAGGCAGCGCAGAGCTTGTCGGTCGTCACGTCCGGCTGCGGCAGGTTGGCCTGGCCGAACCCGAACGGTTCGACGATCTGCAACCACTGCCCGTTGCTGTGCAGGGTCTTCAGCTGCTGGTTGAACGCGTCGCGCAGCGACGTGTCGCCTTGGCGGAACACGAAACCACCGGCGGAGACGACCGGCTTACCGTTCTCGGTCGGCGTGAAGCCGGGCGTGACCTCGACGTTCGCGCTGGGGTTCTGCTTGGCCAGGTACTTCAACGAGATGTCGGTCAGGCAGGCGCAGTAGACACGCCCCGTGGTCACCGCACGCAACATGTTGTCCTGCGTGTCCAGGGTTTCGATATTGCTCTCGGAGACACCGGCCGCGGTGGCGTAGCCCTTCTCGACCGCGGCGGACAGCACCGCGACCTTGACGTTCTTCGCCGCGACATCCGCCAGCGTCTTGATGCCCTGCGGGTTTCCCTTGGGCACCAGCAGCGCCTCCAGGGCGGTGTAGTCCGGGTCGGAGAACAGCGCGGCCTTGCACCGTGTCGACGTGATGAACATGCCGGCCGCCACGACGTCGAACTGCTTGGCGTTCAGCGCGGGAATCAACTGGTCGAACGGCACGACACTGGCCTGCACGTTGTCGATCCCCATCGGCTTGAACGCCGCGCGCGCGACCTCCGGCGCCTCACCCGTCGTTTCGCCCGAGGAATTGGCGAATCCGTACGGCGCTTCGTTGGCGATCCCGATCTTGATCGTCTTGGCGTCCTGTGCCGCCTTCAGCGTGTCACCGCTGCTACCACCCGTGCTCTGGCATGCGGCCAGCAACGCCGGCCCACCGATTGCGGCTGCCCCCACCACGGCGGATCGCCTGAAGAAGTCTCGCCTAGTCCACGCACTCTGCGACATCGGAGCACCCCGTTCTGGTTCGAGTTGTCACCGAACGTAGGTGCCTGCGCCGTTCGGGTCAAAGCCCGTTATCGGAACGAGATCATTTTTGGGGTAGTCCCCGGTTCTCGCGTATCACCGTCACGATCTCGTCCATGATGTCCGTGAGTTCGTAGTCTTTCGGCGTGAACACCCGCGCGACACCACGTTCGATCAGCAGCGTCGCATCCTCGGCCGGAATGATCCCGCCGACGATCACCGGAATGTCGCCCGCACCGGCCGCGCGCAGCCGGTCGATCACCTCCGGCACTATTTCGAGGTGCGAACCTGACAATACGGAAAGTCCGACCACATGCACGCCTTCCTGCACCGCGGCGGCGACAATCTGCTCCGGGGTGAGCCGGATGCCCTGGTAGATCACCTCGAATCCGGCATCGCGGGCGCGGACGGCGACCTGTTCGGCCCCGTTGGAATGCCCGTCGAGGCCAGGTTTGCCGACGAGGATGCGCAACCGTTCGCCGAGTTCGTCACTTGTGGCCTTGACGCGGTCCCGTACGTGAAACAGTTCGACTCCCTCTCCGGACATCGACGCGGCGGAAACTCCTGTGGGCGCCCGATATTCGCCGAAGACCTCGCGCAGCGCGCCCGCCCACTCCCCCGTCGTCGCGCCGGCGCGAGCGCACCCCAGCGTCGCTTCGAAGAGGTTCTCACTGGTCTTCGCGGTCTCACGCAGCTTCGCGAGCGCGGCCTCCACCGCGGAGCCGTCCCGTTTCTGGCGCCATTCCTCGAGTGCGGCGACCGCCTGCTTCTCGACAGCCGGATCCACGGTTTCGATCGCCTTGGCGCCCTCGGCCTGCAGCGGGCTCGGCTCGGTGGTTTCGAACCTGTTGACGCCGACCATGATCCGCTCACCGGATTCGATGGCGCGCCGGTACTCCGCGAGCGAGGACACCAGCTGGGACTTGAGATACCCGCTTTCCACCGCGGCGACGGCACCGCCGAGACCGGCCACCCGGTCGATCTCGGCACGCGCCCCGGCCACGATCTCGTCCACTTTGGACTCGATTACGTGCGAGCCCGCGAAGATGTCCTCGTACTCGAGCAGGTCCGTTTCGTAGGCGAGCACCTGCTGCATGCGCAGCGCCCACTGCTGGTCCCACGGGCGGGGCAGGCCGAGCGCCTCGTTCCACGCGGGCAACTGGATCGCGCGTGCGCGCGCGTCGCGCGAAAGCGAAACCGCCAGCATCTCGAGCACGATGCGCTGCACGTTGTTCTCCGGCTGCGCCTCGGTCAGCCCCAACGAGTTCACCTGGACGCCGTACCGCAGGCGGCGCGCTTTCGGGTCCTCGACGCCGTAGCGTTCGCGGGTCAGCTCGTCCCACAGCCGCGCGAACGCCCGCATCTTGCACAGTTCTTCGACGAAGCGCACCCCGGCGTTGACGAAGAACGAGATCCGGCCGACGACCCTGCCCATGTCGGCCTCGTCGATCTGGCCGGAGTCGCGGATCGCGTCGAGCACCGCGATGGCGGTCGAAAGCGCGTACGCGACCTCCTGGGTGGGAGTCGCGCCCGCCTCCTGCAGGTGATAGCTGCAGATGTTGATCGGATTCCACTTCGGCAGGTGGTGCACGGTCCACGCGATCACGTCGGTGATCAGCCGGAGGCTCGGCGCGGGCGGGAAGATGTACGTCCCGCGGGAGAGGTACTCCTTGATGATGTCGTTCTGCGTGGTGCCGGCGAGCCTGGGCAGCACCTCGGCCGGATCGAGGCCCTGCGCTCGGGCTTGTTCTCTGGCGACGGTGACATACAACGCGAGCAGCCACATCGCGGGTGCGTTGATGGTCATCGAGGTGTTCGCCTCGGCGAGCGGGATCCCGTCGAACAGCCTGCGCATGTCACCGATATGCGCGACCGGCACGCCCACCTTGCCGACCTCGCCCTTGGCCAATGGATGGTCCGCGTCGTACCCGGTCTGCGTGGGCAGGTCGAACGCGACGGACAGGCCGGTCTGGCCCTTGGCGAGATTGCGGCGGTACAGCTCGTTCGACGCCCCCGCGGAAGAGTGCCCCGCGTAGGTCCGCATCACCCAGGGGCGGTCGCGCTCACGGTCCGTGGGATAGGGCACGGTGCACCTCCATGGTGGGCGTCCGATTCAGCGTACTCGGCGGTAACCCCCTCCGCACCGTCGACGAAATCACTTCTCGGCTGGTGCCGGAACGAACTACCGTGGGTGGACGTGACGTGGAGTTCCTATGGCACCTACCTGATCTTCGTGGTCCTGGTAGTGCTCGCCCCCGGCCCGGACACGATGGTCACCCTGAAGAACGCCCTCGCCGGCGGGACGAGGGGCGGGCTGCTGGCGCTGTTCGGGATCGCGATCGGCAACCTCGTACAGGGCACGGCGGTCGGGCTCGGGCTCGGCGCGCTGATCGTGCGCTCGCAGCCGCTGTTCCTCACGGTGCGCTGGGCGGGCGTGGCCTACCTGTGCTACCTGGGGTTCCAGGCCCTGCGTGGTGCCTGGCGCGGTGACTACCGGATGCTCGACGCGCTCGGCTCGCGCGCGAGCGGGTTCCGGCGCTGGCGCGAAGGCTTCTTGTCCAACATCACGAACCCGAAAGTGCTGGCGCTGTACCTGTCGGTGCTGCCCCAGTTCCTCGACCCGGGCCACAGCACCACGTGGGACGCGCTGCTGCTGGCTTACACGGTCGCGGTGCTCGGCGCGGTGTGGCTGCTGGTGCTGATGGCGCTGGTGCACAAGGTGCGGGTGTGGCTGCAGCGCCGGCGTGTGCGCCGCTCGCTCGACGCGGTGACCGGCACCGCACTGATCGGCTTCGGGATCGCGCTCGCGACGGAAGGTTAACGCGGCTCGTCGGAGAACCGCTGCGAGACCGGCGTCTTGGTCGTGTACACCCCGCCGAGGAGCAGGTGACGGTCGCCGGCGCGACCTCCGCGGTCAGGCGCGGTCAGGCTCCCCGGCCACCCGCTCGATCCGGGCGCCGAGCCGGTTCAGGTTCTCCACGAAATGCGGGTAGCCGCGGTCGATGTGGAAGACGTCCCACACCTCGGTCACGCCGTCGGCGCACAGCCCGGCCAGGACGAGACCAGCGCCGGCCCGGATGTCCGAGGCCCACACGGGGGCACTTGACAGCGTATTCACGCCGCGTACCACCGCGTGATGCCCGTCAGTGCGCGCGTCGGCGCCGAGGCGCTGCATCTCCTCGATGAACCGGAACCGCGCCTCGTACACGTTCTCCGTGATCATCGACGTCCCCTCGGACACCGCCGACAGCGCGACCGCGAACGGCTGCAGGTCGGTCGCGAACCCCGGGTACGGCAGCGTGACGAAGTCGACCGCCTTCGGCCGCTCCGCCTGCACCACCCGGAAACCGTTGCCGTCAAAGGGAGTCACCTCCGCGCCGGCCAGGCGCAGCTTGTCCAGCACCAGATCCAGGTGATGCGGGTTGACCCCGCGCACCGTGAGGTCGCCCCGCGTCATGGCCGCCGCGAACGCCCAGGTGGCACCGACGATCCGGTCGCCGATCACCCGGTGCTCGGTCGGGTGCAGCGAATCGACGCCGTGCACCGTCAGCGTGGACGTGCCGGCGCCCTCGATCTTCGCGCCCATCTCGATGAGCATCGTGCAGACATCGGAGATCTCCGGCTCGCGCGCGGCGTTGTCGATCACCGTCGTGCCTTCGGCGAGCACCGCGGCCATCAGGATGTTCTCGGTCGCACCGACACTCGGGAAGTCGAGCCAGATCTGCGCGCCCCGGAGTTCGCCGGCCTTCGCGACGACGCAGCCGTGTTCGATCGTGCTCGTCGCGCCCAGCGCCCGCAGCCCGTTCTGGTGCATGTCCAGCGGGCGCGAACCGATCGCGTCCCCGCCCGGGAGCGCCACCACGGCACGCTTGAGCCGCCCGACCAGCGGGCCGAGCACGCACACCGACGCGCGCAGCTTGCCCATCGCGGGCGAGTCGGCGCGGTGCGAAAGCGCCGACGGGGTGGTGATCCGTGCCGTGTCCCCGTCCAGTTCGACCTCGCAGCCGACGCTGCGCAGCACGTCCGCCATCAGCGGGACGTCGAGGATCTTCGGGCAGTTGGTGATCGTCGTGGTGCCCTCGGCGAGCAGTGCCGCCGCCATCAGCTTCAGCACACTGTTCTTCGCGCCGACGACCTCGACCTCGCCCACCAATCGGGCCCCACCATGCACATCGAAGTGCTCGCTCATGGCCGCAATCATGCCTGCCGCGCACGCCACTCGATCGGTGGGGCACGCGATGACAGACCGCGACGCAATTCAGTCGAAAGTGTGAAACACTACGCGCTCCCAGAGCGATAGAACCCGTCACTCGACCCGCTTGGGGGAGGAATGCCCGAGATGGTGGCTCGCTCCGCCGCACCCGATCTACCTGCGGTACACCGGACCGAGGTGGACGGCGTTCCCGTGTTCTGGCACACCCAACCCGGACGGCTGAACGCGAGCCTGATCTTCGGGGTCGGCGTCGCGCACGAGACGTTCCTGGAAACGGGCATCACGCACCTGGTCGAGCATCTCGCGATGCGGCCGTTGCGCACCGGCCGCTACGAGAACAACGCCACGACCTCGATGCTGCACACGAGCTTCGACGTCACCAGCACTCCCGACACCGTCACCGACCACCTTCGCCGGACCTGCGGCTCCCTCCGCCACCTCGACACCGGGCCGCTCGAACTCGAACGCGGCATCCTCGTCGCCGAAGAGCGCACGAGCGAAGGCCCCGGCGTGACCACCTGGCTCCCGGCGTCGATCTGGTTCGGCAACCAGGCTTACGGGCTCGCGGGCAACCTCCAGCTCGCCACGGTCCATGCCGGCGCCGAGGACGTGCGCGCCTGGCGCGCCCGGTGGTTCCATCGCGGCAACGCGGCGCTCGTGCTGTCCGGACCGCCTCCGGCCGACCTGCGGCTGCTCCTGCCGGATGGGCCACGACGGCAGCCGCCACAGGTCACCCCGTTTCGGCTCAACACCCCCGCCCGCACCACGGTGCCCAACGGGGTCGTAGGTTGCGCGCTCGTCGACTGGACCGCCGGAATGGCTTGTGCCGCCGGCATCCTGATCGCGCGCCTGACCGATCGCCTGCGGCACCTGGAAGGTCTGGTCTACGACATCGCCTTCGACCACCAGATGGTCGGCGAGCGGCAGGCGGTCCTCGGGTTCGGGACCGACGTGCCGGACAAGCACGCGCGCCGCGTGCTTGACGCGATCCGCTTCGAACTGGCCGCGCTGGCCGAAAGCGGGCCGACCGGCGAGGAGCTCGCCGCGGACCGCGACAGTCTCATGGAGCAGGTGCCGGAACGCGAGTTCGCCGAATACCGCGTGTTCGACGAGGCGATGTGCGAGCTGACCGGCTGGGCCCCGGCGGCGGCACACCAGCGACAGACGCTCGCGGGACTCGCGCCGGAAGCAGTCGCGGAGGCCGCCCGCGAGCTGGCCGGGGCGCTCGTGCTGTGCGGTCCACAGGATCGGCTGCCCGCGGACCTGCCGGAACTGCCCGGCAGCCCGCTCGCACCCGTCGCGGGCCGGGAACTCAAGCGCGCGCTGGTCGGTTCGACGGCGCCCCGCGGATTCCGGATCGTGGCCGGCGAGGAGGGGCTGACCTCGTACTACGGCTCGAGTCCGGTGCCGGTCGCGGTCGTCCGGTTCGACGACATCGCGGGCGTCGGCGTCGAGCACACCGACGGCCAGCTGCCGATCCTGCACCTGTCCGGCCGGCACGGCGGCCTGATCACCGTCCGTCCCGGCGACTGGCGCGGCGGCCGGAACCTGGTGCGCGACCTGCGGTCACGGTTTCCCGGCGACGTGTACTTCGACGCTCCGGACGCGATGCGCCTCTTCGAACAGTCCTAGAGTCATAGCCATGCCCGTACGGATCAATCGCGTTTACACGAAGGTCGGCGACAACGGCACGACAGCGCTCGGCGACGGCTCGCGCGTCCCCAAGACCTCACCGCGGCTGGGCGCGTACGCCGACGTCGACGAGACGAACTCCGTCATCGGCCTGGCGCTCGCGCTGGGCGGTGTGAGCGACGAGGTCGCGGAAGTCCTGCGGCGCGTGCAGAACGACCTGTTCGACGTCGGCGCGGATCTGTGCGCTCCGGTCGTGGAGAACCCTCCCTATCCCCCGCTGCGCATCACCGAGGCGTACGTCACCCGCCTGGAAGGCTGGTGCGACACGTTCAACGAGCGGGTACCGAAGCTGACCTCGTTCATCCTGCCCGGCGGCACCCCCGGCGCGGCCTTCCTGCACCAGGCGCGCACGGTGGCGCGGCGGGCCGAGCGCAGCGGGTGGGCCCTCGTCGAGGCCGAAGGCGAGCAGACGAACGCTCTCGCGGTGAAGTACCTGAACCGGCTGTCGGATCTGCTGTTCATCCTGGCCCGCGTCGCCAACCCGGGCGGCGACGTCCTCTGGCAGCCCGGCGGCGAGTCCTGAGGGGTCAGGTGCGGCGGCGCCACTCTACGTGCCCGTCGTCGGAGAACAGGAGGATCGACTTCCACAGCCGCGACGAGACGGTCTGGCCCCGGATCGCGGACCGGCTCAGGCCCCACGCCATGAGCACGCCCAGCGCCGCCAGCGCCGCGGCGTAGAGGATCACGCCGACGCCGAGCACCCACAGCACCACCGGCGTCGGGCCCACGAGAACCAGGGCGGGCACGGCGGCCAGCGCCACCACGATGAACGCCGCCGAACCGGCCTGATCGAGCCGTAGCACCCAGCGAAGAAGTCTGTTCATCTCGACCGTCCCCGGCTCGGATTTTCGCTGACACCAAGGACGTTAGGCCCGATCGCGACCGGCCGCGATTACCCGCGACGTACAGTGCTGACCGTTGCCAATCCGACCGGCAGCCACGGCTAGCGGCTAACCGTAGGTCGGCCGCCGGTTGACCTGTCTGCCTACTTCAGGTCGGATTGGCAATTAGCCGGCCCGGCGGATACCGCGGCCGGGCGGTGCCGATTCCAGCCAGGACAGGAAACCGGTGAGAGCACCGGGGCCCATCGAGATCTCGATCGGGGTGCCGTCCGGCGAGACGCACCGGAGCACCGACGCGTCCGGCGGGACGGCATACGCCTCCGTGCCGGCCGGATCGCGGCGGTCCGCGATAACCAGCGCGTTCCGGTCGAACACCCGGTCCGGTCCGGTGCGCAGGCTCCACACCCGGTACCAGGCGAACATCTCGCCCTCATACCGGCCGATGCCCAGATGCCAGCCGGCACGAGCGTTGTCGGGATTCCACCGCAGGGCGACGCTGACTCCACCGCCGCGCCGCATCCCGACCCAGCGCAGCGCGTACCACGCGGCGACCACGATCAGGCCGAGCAGGACCACCAGGAGGATCACAGCGACATCCACGGCCGTCACCTGCTCGTCGCCCCGCGCCTAGCGGCGTAGACCGGACGTGGCAAGTCCTAACGGGCACCGGGCCACGTCGGCCTCCTTCGAGAACGGCGGTTTTCAGGACAGTCTAATAGTGGCACGGTCAGGCTTCGTGACCGGCCGCCCGCAGCCGCGCGCGACCACGCAGCCGGGTCGCCTCGTCATCGGAGGTGATGTCGACCCTGGCCTGCTCCACGTCGATCTCGTCGCGCAGTTCGGCCGACTCCGCGAGGATGCTCACGCCGTCTTCGCTGACGGAGAGGAAACCCCCGTCGACGGCGGCGAAGATCTCCTCACCCGTGGTCGAGTCGATGCGCACCATCTCGCCCTGCACCAGTTCCGCGAGCAGCGGCACGTGGTGCGCGAGGACACCGATCTCACCGACCTTCGTGCGCGCGAAGACATACGTGGCCTGGCCGGACCACACCTCCCGCTCCACCGCCACCAGCCGGACGGACATCTCAGCGGCCACAGTCAGCTCCTTGTCTAGTTCGCGCGGTGTGTCGAAGCGTCCGGCGGGGCCGCGACCCGGTCCGGATCACGGCCCCGCCGGGGACGCTCCGGGTCACCGGTTGAGCTCGTCGGCCTTCTTCTCGACGTCGTCCAGACCGCCGACGAGGTGGAACGCCTGCTCGGGCAGGTGGTCGTACTCGCCCTTGGTGATCTTGTCGAAGGCTTCGATGGTGTCCTTCAGCGGCACGTTCGAACCCGGCTGACCGGTGAACTGCTCCGCCGCCATCATGTTCTGCGACAGGAACCGCTCGATCCGCCGCGCCCGGCCGACCAGCTGCTTGTCCTCTTCGGACAGTTCGTCGATACCGAGGATCGCGATGATGTCCTGCAGGTCCTGGTAGCGCTGCAGGATCCGGATGACCTCCTGCGCCACCCGGTAGTGCTCCTCGCCGACGATCTGCGGGTCCAGAATGGTCGAGCTGGAGGCCAGCGGGTCCACCGCCGGGAAGATGCCCTTCGAGAACACCGTCCGGGACAGCTCCGTGGTGGCGTCGAGGTGGGCGAACGTGGTGGCCGGCGCGGGGTCGGTGTAGTCGTCCGCCGGCACGTAGATCGCCTGCATCGAGGTGATCGACCGGCCACGGGTCGAGGTGATCCGCTCCTGCAGCTCACCCATCTCGTCGGCCAGCGTCGGCTGGTAACCCACCGCCGAAGGCATCCGGCCCAGCAGGGTGGACACCTCCGAACCGGCCTGGGTGAACCGGAAGATGTTGTCGATGAACAGCAGCACGTCCTGGTTGCGCACGTCGCGGAAGTACTCCGCCATGGTCAGCGCGGACAGCGCGACCCGCATCCGGGTGCCGGGCGGCTCGTCCATCTGGCCGTAGACGAGCGCGGTGTTCTTGATGACGTCCGCCTCGCGCAGCTCCTGGATCAGGTCGGTGCCCTCACGGGTGCGCTCACCGACGCCGGCGAACACCGAGGTACCACCGAAGTTCCGGGCGATACGGTTGATCATCTCCTGGATGAGCACGGTCTTGCCGACGCCGGCACCGCCGAACAGGCCGATCTTCCCACCGCGCACGTACGGGGTGAGCAGGTCGACCACCTTCAGGCCGGTCTCCAGCATCTCGGTGCGGCCCTCGAGCTGGTCGAACGGCGGCGCGGAGCGGTGGATGGCCCAGTGCTCGAGGTCGGTGCCGTAGCCCGGCTCGTCCAGGCATTCACCGAGGGCATCGAACACGTGGCCCTTGACCTCGTCACCGACCGGCACCTTGATACCGGCACCGGTGTCGACCACCTCGACACCGCGGACCAGACCATCCGTGGGCTGCATCGAGATCGCGCGCACCAGGTTGTCACCGAGGTGCTGGGCGACCTCGAGGGTGAGCGTCTTGGCCAGATCGCTGAAGGTGACCTCCACCTTCAGCGCGTTGAACAGGGCCGGTACCGATTCGCGGGGGAACTCGACGTCGACCACAGGGCCGGTGACCCGGACGACCCGGCCGGTCGCCTTGCCCGTCGCGGGGGTGGTAGCTGTGGGTGCACTCATGTCAGTCATCACTTCCTGCGGCGGCGAGCGCGTCGACTCCACCGACGATCTCGCTGATCTCCTGGGTGATCTGGGCTTGGCGGGCCCGGTTGGCCTCGAGCGTGAGGTCGCGGATCAGGTCATTGGCGTTGTCCGTCGCGGCCTTCATGGCCCGGCGGCGGGACGCCGACTCCGACGCGGCCGACTCCAGCAGCGCCGCGAAGATCCGCGTACCGAGGTACTTCGGTCCGAGCGCACGGAACAGCGCGTCGGCGTCCGGCTCGAACTCGTACAGGGTCGGGACCGCGCCCTCGACGCCGTACTCGACCTCGAGGGGAGCCAGCCTCTTGGCGACCGCGGTCTGGCTGAGCATGTTGTTGAACTCGGTGTAGACGATGTGCAACTCGTCCACCCCGGCCAGCCGGGTCGTCTCCTCCTCCCCTTCCGGAAGGTAGGTTTCGCGCGCTTCCTCGTCCTCGTCCGACCCCGCGCGGAAGGCCCGCATCATCGGGCCCGCGGCCGCGGAGGCGTCGGTGTAGGCGGGCTGCTCCGAGAAGCCCGTCCACGAAGCCTCCACCTCACGCTGGCGGAAGCGGTAGTAGTTCAGCGCCTTCCGCCCGACGACGTAAAGGTGCGGCTCCTTGCCCTGCTCGCGCAACAGCGCCTGGAGCTCCTCCGCCCGCCGCAGCACGTTGGCGTTGTAACCGCCGCACAGGCCACGGTCGGAGGTCACCACCAGCACGCCCACGCGCCGCGGGCTCTCCCGCTCGACGAGCAGCGGGTGGTTCAGCGCGGCCGAGTCGGCGGCCGCGCTGAGCACCCGGGTGATCTCGGCCGCGTACGGTCGGGAGGCCTCCACCCTGGCCTGCGCCTTCGTGATGCGGGAGGTGGCGATGAGCTCCTGGGCCTTGGTGATCTTCCGCATCGACTGGGTCGAGCGGATCCTCCGGCGTAGTACCCGTATCTGTGCTGGCATCCTCGGCTATCCGATCACTTCTTGGTCGGTGCGGGGCGGCTCACCTTGACCGACTCACGCTGCTCTTCGGACTCGTCCATCGGCGCCGCCGGAGCCTCGTTGACGACCGAGCCGCCACCGGTCGGGGTGAAGCTCTTCTTGAACTCGTTCACCGCGTCGGTGACCCGCTGCTCGGTCTCGTCCGAGAACTTGCTGGTGTCCCGGATCTCAGCCAGGACGCCCGCATGGTTGTGCCGGACGTGGTCGAGGAACTCCGACTCGAACCGGCCGATGTCCTCGATCGGCACCGTGTCGAGGTGGCCCTTGGTGCCGAGGTAGATCGACACCACCTGCTCCTCGACCGGGTACGGCGTGTACTGCGGCTGCTTGAGCAGCTCCACCAGCCGCGCACCGCGGTCCAGCTGCGCCTTCGACGTCGCGTCCAGATCCGACGCGAAGGCCGCGAACGCTTCCAGCTCGCGGTACTGCGACAGGTCCAGCCGCAGCGAGCCGGCGACGTTCTTCATCGCCTTGATCTGGGCGTCACCGCCGACGCGGGACACCGAGATGCCGACGTTCATGGCCGGGCGGACACCCTGGTTGAACAGGTCGGTCTCGAAGAAGCACTGGCCGTCGGTGATCGAGATGACGTTGGTCGGGATGTAGGCCGACACGTCGTTGGCCTTCGTCTCGATGACCGGCAGCCCCGTCATCGAGCCGGCGCCCATGTCTTCCGACAGCTTCGCGCACCGCTCCAGCAGCCGCGAGTGCAGGTAGAAGACGTCACCGGGGTACGCCTCGCGGCCCGGCGGGCGGCGCAGCAGCAGCGAGATCGCGCGGTAGGCCTCGGCCTGCTTGGACAGGTCGTCGAACACGATCAGCACGTGCTTGCCCTGGTACATCCAGTGCTGGCCGAGCGCGGAACCGGCGTAGGGCGCGAGCCACTTGAAGCCGGCCGAGTCGGAGGCCGGGGCGGCGACGATCGTGGTGTACGACATCGCGCCGGCGTCCTCCAGCGATTTGCGCACCGAGGCGATCGTGGAGCCCTTCTGGCCGATCGCGACGTAGATGCAGCGAACCTGCTTCGCCGGGTCGCCGGATTCCCAGTTGGCCTTCTGGTTCAGGATCGTGTCCACGCAGACCGCGGTCTTGCCGGTCTTGCGGTCACCGATGATCAGCTGCCGCTGGCCGCGGCCGATCGGGGTCTGCGAGTCGATCGCCTTGATCCCGGTCTGCAGCGGCTCCGACACCGGCTGGCGCTGCATGACCGACGGGGCCTGCAGCTCGAGCACGCGCTGGCCCTCGGCGGGGATGTCACCGAGCCCGTCGATCGGCGCGCCCAGCGGGTCGATCACGCGGCCGAGGAAGGCGTCGCCCACCGGGACCGACAGCACCCGGCCGGTGCGCTTGACCTCCTGGCCCTCCTCGATGCCCTCGTAGTCACCGAGGATGACGGCGCCGATCTCGCGCTCGTCCAGGTTCTGGGCGACGCCGAGCACGCCACCGGGGAACTCCAGCAGTTCCTGGGTCATCGTCGAGGGCAGTCCTTCGACGATCGCGATGCCGTCGTAGGTCTCGACGACGGTCCCGACCTCTTCGCGCGAAGTCTCGGCGGAGAAGGTCGAGACGTAGTTCTCGATCGCGCTCCGGATCTCGTCCGAGGAGATCGTCAGCTCCGTCATGGTCTTGCCGTCCCTGCTCTCAGTGGGTCAAATCTTGGTGGGGTAGGTGCCTCATGACGGCAAACCGCGGCTCGCGTAGGCCAGCCGGCTCGCCACACTGCCGTCGATCACCTCGTCGCCGACGCGCACCACGAGCCCGCCGAGCACCTCCGGGTCGACGTCGACCTGCACCGATATCGTCCTGGCGTAGATGCGCGAGAGGACCTGCGCGAGCCGTTCCTCCTGCGCGGAGGTCAGCGGCGCGGACGCGGTCACGAACGCGACGGTCCGCTGGCGGCGTTGCGCAGCCAGGTCGGCCAGTTGCGTGATCAGCACGTCCAGGGTCTGGCCGCGGGGTGCCCGCACGGCCTGCTCCAGCAGGTCCATGGTGTCCCGGCCGACCTTGCGGTCCAGCACGCCGTGCAGCAGCGTCAGCCGCCGCTCCGCCGGCACCGTCGCATCCGACAGCAGCGACCGCAGCGCGTTCTCCGAACCGAGCACGCGCCCGAACCGGAACAGCTCGTCCTCGGTCTCGTCGAGGGTGTTCTCCCGTTCCGTCGCGGTCAGCACGGCCTGCCGCCCCAGCAGCTCCACCGCGTCGACCAGGTCACGCGGGCGGGACCAGCGCTGGCCGGCGACCTCGCGCAGCACCCGCACGGCGGTGGCGCCGACCTTGCCGTCGAAGACCCGGCCGACCAGGCCGGCCCTGGCCTGCTCACCGGCCGACGGATCGGCCAGATGCCGCAGAAGCACCCGTTCCCTGGCCAGCAGTTCGACGACCGCGGACAGCTCGCTCCCGAGCTGCCGCAGGGCTTCGACACTCACGTCCGCGGTCAGCTCGTCGAGCCGCTCGCGGACGATCGCCAGCGACTCCCTGCTGCTCGCCTGCATCATGACGCCCCTTCACCCGCTCCGGCCGGGACCGCTTCGTCCGTCCGGGCGGAGGTCTCATCGAGCTCGTCGAGGAACCGGTCCACCGTCGCGGTCCGGTTACCCGCCTGCGCGAGGTGCTCGCGCACGATCCGGCCGGCGAGCTCGGCCGCCGCCTGCCCGATCTCGGCCCGCAGCTCACGGATGATCTGCTGGTGCTGCTGCGCGAGGTGCTCCTCGCCACGCTGCTTGATGCGCTCGACCTCTTGCTGCGCACGCGCCTTCATCTCGTCCACGATCCGGAGCGCGTCGGCACGCGCCTGATCCCGGATCACGGCCGCCTCGGTCTTCGCCTCGGCGACCGCGCCGGCGTACTTGCGCTCCGCCTCCGCGAGCCGCTCATCCGCACGCTTGGACTCTTCGATCTGCTGCCGGATCGTCTCCTGCCGGGCCCGCATCATCTTGCGGACCGGCGGCACGATCTTCCACCAGATCAGCCCGACGATGAGGGCGAACGCGACCAGCGTGCCGACATACCTCGCGGCGTCCATCATTCTCCCTTTCCGGACTCGCCGGACCCCTGCTCGGCCAGGAACGCCTCGACCGTCTCCTGGTGCCCGGCGCCGATTTCGTGCCCGACCACCCGGCTCGCGAGCGTCCTCGACAACGTGGGGATCTCGGCACGCAGGTCGGCCAGGACACGCGCACGCTGCGCGGCCAGTTCGTCCTCACCGCGCCGGAGCACGGCGGAGATCTCGCTCTGCGCCTGGCCCCGGTACTCGTCGATGATGGCCTGCCCCTCGGCCCGCGCCTCGTCGCGGATCCGGCTCGACTCGGCCCGCGCCGCCGCGAGTTCCTCGGCGTACTGCGCCTTGGCGGCTTCGAACTTCTCCGCGGCCTGATGGTTCTCGTCCAGCTGCCGCTGGAGCATGTCGTGCCGTTCCTTCATCGCCTTCTGGATCGGCGGCAGCACCCACCGCCAGATGACCAGCAGGACGATGCCGAAGATGATCAGCTCGACGAAGAAGGTGCCGTTGGGGATCAGGAAGTTGTTCCCCGCAGCAAGAACCTCGCCCGACATACTCAGCCTTGGCCCAGCGAGAAGACGAACAGCGCCATGAAGGCCAGGTTGATGAAGTACGCCGCCTCGACCAGACCGACGGTGATGAAGAACGGCGTGAACAGCCGGCTCTGGGCCTCCGGCTGGCGCGCGATGCCCGCGATGAACTGGCTGCCCGCGAGGCCGTCACCGATACCGGCGCCGATCGCACCGCCACCCAGGATCAGGCCGCCGCCGACCATGGCCCCGGCCATCGTGATCGCGGTGTTGATGTCTGCCATGACTCTCCCTAACCGATATTCGTTGGAACGCTATGTGCATGCGCCGCTGCGCGGCGCTGGAGACAACTGGTCAAAGATCAATGTTCCTCATGCGTCTCCATCGCCTGGCCGAAGTACAGGACGGTGAGCAGCGCGAAGATGAACGCCTGGATGAACCCGACGAACAGGTCGAAGGATTTCCAGATCAGGTTCGGCGCCCAGAGGATGTACGCGGGGAACATCGCGATCAGCGAGACCAGGATGGTGCCGGCGAACACGTTGCCGAAAAGCCGGAGCGAGAGGGAGATCGGCTTCGCGATCTCCTCGATCACGTTGATCGGCGCGAGGAACGCGACATGTCCCTTCACCAGCTGCGCGGCGTGCTTGCCCGCGCCACGGCGCCGCATCCCGGCCGCGTGGTACCAGACGAACACGGTCAGGGCCAGTGCGAACGTGAAGTTGGTGTCCGAGGCGGGCGGCGGGATGAAATCGGCGCTGGTGGTCTGCGCGGGCAGGACGGAAAGCCAGTTGGAGACCAGGATGAACACGAACAGCGTGACGGCAAGCGGAACCACGAAGGGCGCGACCCGGACGCCGATGCTGCTCTCCACCTGACCCCGGATCCACGTGGTCACGCTCTCCCAGGCGAGCTGGATCCCGCTCGGCACGCCCGAGGTGACCTTGGCGCGCAGGACGAACGCGAGCACGATCACGATCGCCGCGGCGATCACGGTGGCCAGGATGGTGTCGCTGTTGAAGGTCATGCCGAACAACTCGAACGTCGAGTGGTGGCCGACCTCGACCTCAGCGGCGAGAACTTGGGTCATTGCTGGCGAAGCTCCTTCACTACCGTCCCAGCCGTGCTGGCGGTGATGATGAACTGGAACACGGCGAGGCCCGCGAACACACCGAAACCGTCAGGACGCACGAGCAGCGCGAGCCCGAATGCGATCACCGTGATGATGGCGAGCCGGCCGACCGCGTTGAAGGCCAGTGCCCGCTTGCTCGGGTTCTCCGTGATGGTCGCGCGGGAGACCGACCGCTGGACCAGCCGGGTGTTGAGCAGGCCCAGCGCAAGCCCGGCGCAGCCGAACACGCCCATCAGGATGTGTCCGAGAAGACCGGTCGCGAGCAGGCCGAGTGCGCCGATGGCCGCTGCCATCAGAAGGGGGCGGCGAAGGCTGACCATCTTCCCCGCGGGAATGGTTGACACTGCGTCGGTCGCTGACACGGCTGAACCCTCGATCTCTTACAGGAACTTCCGGAACTGGGTGTAGGCGAACACGATGGCTGTCACGATGCCGACCGCCAAGCCGGTGAAGACGAACGCGGGCGAAGTGTGCGCGCGCCCGTCGATGTACCAGCCGAGTACCGTGAACCCGACGACCATGACGACGATCGAGGACCCCAGACCGATGAGTTCAGCCGGACTCGGCTGCTTCCCTGCCATATGTGCCTACCGTGCTGTTCGTTACCGACCCGACGGCAGCCACGGCGGAAACGGGTTCCGGCGAGCAGTCGGCCGGACACCGACACCGGCGCCAGGAGGGGATCGAACGGCGATCCCGCGGCGACTACCAGCGCGCCCAACCTGGGGCTCCTTCCGGTTCTCCCGCCGGAACTCACTCCGGCGGGTGAATCGTCACGATCTGGACTTAACGTACCTGACATGTTTCGGGCAATAACAAGCGGGTGCCCACCGGAAGCGCGAACGACGATCGGTCACGATCGCCACGCTGCTGGTCGGAGACTCGCCTCGGAGCGGTGATACCCGCTCACGGAGTGGACGATACCAGCCACCGCAGACATGCCGTACAGGCGTACTCCTAAGCCTGTTTGAGGTACTTCAAAGGACACCATTGGGCGGCTTTCGCAGGCGCGGGATCAGCGAGACCACGGTCGCGAACAGCAGCCCGATGCCGCCGATCCACAATACCGCCGTGGTGTCGAACAACGTCAGCGAGACGGCGCCGAACCCGAGCAGCCCGGCCCACAGGTAGATGAGCAGCACGGCGCGGCGCTGCGAATGGCCGATCTCGAGCAGGCGGTGGTGCAGGTGCATCTTGTCCGCCGCGAACGGGCTTTCCCCGCGCCGCGTGCGCCGGATGACGGCCATCAGCAGGTCGAGCACGGGGAGGAAGAGCACGGCGATCATCACCAGCAGCGGGGAGAGCAGCGCGAGCGCGTCCGAACCGCCGAACCGGGTGTAGTTGATCTTGCCGGACGCCGAGGTGGTGGCACCGGCGAGCATCAGGCCGATCATCATCGAGCCGGAGTCGCCCATGAAGATCTTCGCGGGCTGGAAGTTGTGCGGCAGGAAACCGAGGCACGCGCCCGCGAGCGTCGCGGCGATCAGCGCCGGCGGGTACGTGCCGACGTCGCCCCCCGCGGAATCGAGCAGGCCGAGCGAGAACGCGCAGGTGGCCGTCGCGGCGATGAACCCGAGACCGGCGGCGAGCCCGTCGAGGCCGTCGACGAAGTTCATCGCGTTCACCAGCATGACCACCAGCCCGACCATGAGCAGGCTGCCCTGGTTGCTGTCGAGGGTGACCACCTGGCCCAGCGAGGCGCCGTTGCCGCCCCACGGCACCCAGAACACGTTCCACTGCACGCCGAAGATCACCAGGATGCCCGCGCTCAGCACCTGCCCGGCGAGTTTGGTCCAGGCGTCGATCTCGAACCGGTCGTCGATCGCGCCGATCAGCACGATCACGCCGCCGCCGATGAGCACGCCGACCGGGTCGAGCGAGTACTCGAAGGCACGGCGCAGCACGGGCAACTGGTGCGCCATCGCCATCCCGCCGGCCACGCCGAAGTACATCGCGAGACCGCCCATCCGCGGGATCGGGACGACGTGCACGTCGCGCGCGCGGGGGTTGGCGATGGCGCCGGCGCGGACCGCGAAGCGCCGGACGAGACCGGTGAGCAGGAAGGTCAGCGTCGCCGAGATGAGCCCGACGAGGATGTACTCCCGGATGGGGAGACCGGCTGTGGCGATCGGAGTCATCAGGACGGGACGGTCACCGGGAAACCGAGCACTTCGGACACGGCGCCGGCGCTGACCGCGCCTTCGCGCAGCAGGACGGGTTCGCTGCCGGTGAGGTCGACGATGCTGGAGGGGACCGGATCACCGCTCGGGCCGCCGTCGAGATACACCGCGACCGACTCGCCCAGCTGATCCTGCGCCTCCTGCGCGGTGGCCGCGGGCGGCTGCCCGGACACGTTCGCGCTCGACACGGCCATCGGGCCGACCTCGCGCAGCAGTTCGAGCGCGACCGGGTGCAGTGGCATGCGCAGCATCACGGTGCCGCGCGTGCTGCCGAGGTCCCACTGCAGGCTCGGCGCGTGCGGCAGCACGAGCGAGAGATCGCCCGGCCAGAAGGCCTCGACCAAAGCCCTTGCCTGAGGCGGCATTCCGAGCACCAGACCGTCCACTGTGGACCACGAGCCGACCAGCACGCCGACCGGCATGTCCGGCCCGCGGTGCTTGGCCAGCAACAGGGAACGCACCGCATCCGCGTCGAACGCGTCCGCGCCGATGCCGTACACCGTGTCGGTCGGCAGCACGACAAGGCGACCGGAACGCACCGCGCCCGCGGCCGCGGAGAGCCCGTCGGCCCGTGAACCGGGCTGGCTGCAGTCGTACACCGCACTCATGGGCTGAAGACTATTCCGCGGCGCGTAGCGTCTCCGTTGAGGGTGGTGGTGGGGAAGCGGCCGTGCCGTGAGGGGGTCCCTCACGGCACATAAGGGCATGAGGGGGCCCCTCACGGCATTCTCCTACGCCCGGCGGGCGGTGACGAAGCGTGGCCGGCCGGCCAGATCCCTGTGGTCCTGGACCTCGGTGAGCACCTTGCGCGAGGTGACGAGGGCCGGTGCGGCGGCGCCGTGGGAGTCGTCGTGCTCGATCGCCATGCCGCCGCCCGGTTTGAGCAGGCGGGCGGCGGTCGCGACGGCCTGGCGGATCACCGCGAGCCCCGCCTCGGGCGCGAACACCGCCTGCGCGGGGTCGTAGTCGATCACCTCGGGCGGCAGCTCGCCCCCGGGCGGCACGTACGGCGGGTTGCACAGCACGAGATCCACCAGGCCGTCCAGCTCGGCGAAGATCGTGCTGTCCCCCACGTCGCCGGAGTACAGGCGGATCGGGGTGTCACCCTCGGCGGCGCGCGCGTCGGCGTTGTGCCGGGCCCAGGCCAGCGCGTTCGGGTCCACGTCGACGGCGTAGACCACCGCGTCCCGCCGGGCGTGCGCGACGGCCAGCGCGAGCGCGCCAGAACCGGTGCACAGATCGACGACCACCGGGTACTCGCGGCCTTTCAGCAGCCGCAAGCCCCACTCGAGCAGCAGCTCGGTTTCGGGCCGGGGGATGAACACGCCGAGCCCCACGCCCACCGTGATGTCACCGAGCGCGGCCCAGCCGGTGAGGTGCTGCAGCGGCACGCGCTTGGCCCGCTGCGCCACGAGCTGGCCGAGCGCGTCGATGACCGGCGGATCCACCAGCGGGATCAGCGGCAACCGCCCGCGCTCGACCCCCAGCACATGGGCGGCGAGCAGCTCGGCGTCGGTCCTTGGCGACGCGACGCCGGCATCCTCCAGGATCCTGGTCGCCTCCAGGATCGCCAGGCGCAACGGTTGCCGCTTCACAGCTCTACTTTCCCACAGCCGCCGCTACGTCCCCGGCAAGGCCGCGCCGGACACCCCGGACCGAACCTCCGCGTGGAAGACAATTCTCTTTGTGAGGTCCGGGTTTCCGGGCATCTCAGGACCCCGCCGCGGCGAGCCGCTCTTCGCGGTCGGCGTTCGCCAGCGCGTCGAGCACCCCGTCCAGTTCACCGTCGAGGACCTGGTCGAGGTTGTACGCCTTGTAGTTCACGCGGTGGTCGGAGATCCGGTTTTCCGGGAAGTTGTACGTGCGAACCCGCTCGGAGCGGTCCACCGTGCGGACCTGCGAACGCCGCGCGTCGGCCGCCTTGCTCGCGGCCTCCTCCTCCGCGATCGCCTGCAGGCGGGCCTGCAGCACCTGGATCGCCCGCGCCCGGTTCTGGATCTGCGATTTCTCGTTCTGGCAGGACACCACGATGCCGGTCGGCAGGTGTGTCACGCGCACGGCCGAGTCGGTGGTGTTCACACTCTGCCCGCCCGGGCCCGAGGACCGGAACACGTCGATGCGCAGGTCGTTCGGGTCGATCTCGACCTCGACCTCTTCCGGCTCGGGGTAGATCAGCACCCCCGCCGCGGAGGTGTGGATGCGGCCCTGCGACTCGGTGGCCGGCACCCGCTGCACGCGGTGCACGCCGCCCTCGAACTTCAGCCGGGCCCAGACACCATCCGTTCCCTTGCCCTTCACAGAAACCGTGACGTCCTTGTAGCCGCCGAGATCCGACTCGACCGAGTCGAGCACTTCGGCCTTCCAGCCGTGCCGCTCTGCGTAGCGCAGGTACATCCGCAGCAGATCGCCCGCGAACAGAGCGGATTCCTCGCCACCCTCCCCCGACTTGATCTCCATCACGACGTCTGAGCCGTCGTACGGGTCGCGCGGCAGCAACAGTTCGGTGAGGCGGGCTTCCAGCGCGGGGATCCGCGCGGCGATCTCCTCGGCCTCGGCCGCGAAAGCCGCGTCTTCGTGCGCCAGTTCCTGGGCGGCGGCGAGATCATCGCGGGCCGTGTCCAGCTCGCCGATCGTCTTGATCACCGGGCTCAGCTCGGCGTACCGCCGGCCCAGCTTGCGCGCGCGGGCCTGGTCCGCGTGCACGGCCGGGTCCGCGAGCTGCTTTTCCAGCTCGGCGTACTCGTCGCGCAGCCCGCGCAGGGAGGACGAATCCACTTGCCTGACCTCTGTTTCGGCGAACAACCCTGGACACAGCAGCGGCGCCCGCCCCCGGGGTCCGGGTGGCGGGCGCCGTCGATCAAGCTACTTGGCGTCGGTCTTCTTCTGACGCTTGCCGTAGCGCGCCTCGAAGCGCGCGACCCGGCCACCGGTGTCCAGGATCTTCTGCTTGCCGGTGTAGAACGGGTGGCAGTTGGAGCAGATCTCAACCGTGATCTGGCCGGAGGTCTTGGTGCTCCGCGTCTGGAAGGTGTTGCCGCAGCCGCACGTCACCGTGGTCGGGACGTATTCGGGGTGGATACCGCTCTTCATGGGGTCCTCTCATCGTGGCCGCCGGGTCCCCGCGCGCGGGGTGAACCGGAGCCGGACTTCAGCGGATTGATTTTGCCAGACGGAACAACGCGTGCTGCCGCCGGGGTATTCCGGCGGCAGCACGCTCCCGTCAGTCTTCGTCCGCGCCCAACGCGGTCTTGGAGACCTGCATCAGGAACTCGATGTTGGTCTTGGTCTTGCGCAGGCGGGACAGCAGCAGGTCGATCGCCTGCTGCGAGTCCAGCGCGTGCAGGACCCGGTGCAGCTTGTGGTGCACCGCCAGCTCGTCCGGCGAGAGCAGCAGCTCTTCCTTACGGGTGCCGGACGGGTTGATGTCCACCGCCGGGAACACGCGCCGCTCGGCGATCTTGCGGTCGAGCTTGAGCTCGGCGTTGCCCGTACCCTTGAACTCCTCGAAGATCACCGTGTCACCGGTGGACCCGGTCTCCACCATCGCCGTGGCGAAGATGGTCAGCGAGCCGCCGTTCTCGATGTTGCGCGCCGCGCCGAGGAAACGCTTCGGCGGGAACAGCGCGGTCGAGTCGACACCACCGGAGAGGATCCGGCCGGACGCCGGGGCCGCCAGGTTGTACGCACGGCCGAGGCGGGTGATCGAGTCGAGCAGGACCACCACGTCCATGCCCATCTCCACGAGGCGCTTGGCCCGCTCGATGGACAGCTCCGCGACCGAGGTGTGGTCCGACGGCGGCCGGTCGAAGGTCGAGGCGATGACCTCGCCCTTCACCGAGCGCTGCATGTCGGTGACCTCTTCCGGACGCTCGTCGACGAGGACGACCATCAGGTGGCACTCGGGGTTGTTCGTGGTGATCGCGTTCGCGATGTCCTGCATGATCGTGGTCTTGCCGGCCTTCGGCGGCGACACGATCAGCGCGCGCTGGCCCTTGCCGACCGGCATCACCAGATCGATGACGCGGGTGGTCAGCTTGTGCGACTCGGTCTCCAGGCGGAGCCGCTCGTTGGGGTAGAGCGGGGTCAGCTTGGTGAACTCGGGCCGCTTCTTGGCCTGCTCCGGGTCGAGCCCGTTGATGGTGTCCACCCGCACCAGCGGGTTGAACTTCTGCCGCTGCTGCTCGCCCTCACGCGGCTGCTTGACGACACCGGTGATGGCGTCGCCGCGGCGCAGGTTGTACTTGCGCACCAGCGAAAGCGACACGTACACGTCGTTCGGCCCGGCCAGGTAGCCCGAGGTGCGGACGAACGCGTAGTTGTCGAGCACGTCGAGGATGCCGGCGACCGGCAGCAGGACGTCGTCCTCGCGGATCTCGGTGTCCGGGCCGCCGCCCTCCCCACGGCCGCCGCGACGGCGACGGTCGCGGAACCGGCGGCCGCGACGGCCGCCTTCCTCGTCGTCACCGCTGTCGCCCTGCGGGCCACGGTTGTTCTGCGGCTGGTTGTTGTTCTGCTGGCGGCGCTGGTTACCGCCCTGGTTGCCCTGGCCGCCGTCACGCTCACGCTGCGGCTGCTCGGTGCGCTGCTGGCCGGCCGCTTCGGGGCTGCCGGCCGGGCGGTTGGAACCGCGGCGACGGCGGTTGCCGCCCTCGCGGCGGGCACCGTCCTCACCTTGCTGCGGGGCCACTTCGCCGGCCGGCCGCTCGCTCGCCTTCTCCGCCTGCGGGGCCTTCTCCGGCCGCTCCGCGGGCTTGTCCTGCTTCTTCTCGGCAGGTGCGGTACTCGGCCGCTCCTCGGTGACGCCGTCGAAGGGGAGCGTCTCGGCCGCCGCAGCGCGCTTGCGGGGCACCTTGCCCTGGCGCTCGCGGATCGCGGCGATGAGGTCGCCCTTTCGCATACCCTTGGTGTCCCCGACACCCAACTCGGCCGCGAGCTCCCGCAGGTCGGCGATCACCATCCCGGACAGGCCGCCGGTCCGCCGCTTGGGCGCGGCACCGTTCGCCTGTTCCGCTGATCCCGACGCGGCTGGAGCGGCCTGAGTGTCCAGGTCACCGCTCAAAAGATCGGTGTTGCTCACACATGTCCTTCCTGACCGATCCACGCCTCCAGGTGGATCAGCGGACTACCGCCCGCATCTGATCGCGCAGCGGTTCGCTACTGCCCGTGCGTCTTCGCCGGATCGAGACCGGCAGGTCAGGAGTGGCGAAGGCCGCCACACGGGATATTCGTCACCGTTGCCACCGGTTACCCGCCTGAGGTCCATCCCTGCATCAGCTACGCGGAATCATCGGCTTCAACTGGAGATGCGATCCGGGAAGGATCCCCCGGGGCGTCACCGGGTGCGGACTGCGCACGGTGATCGAACGCCCCCGAGGGTAGACCGCACCGGGTCGGGGTGCAACAACCACCCCCGGCGTGCCGCGAAACCGGCGCTCGCCCGCTACCGGGCCGTGACCTGGACTCCAGCGGTTTCCACTGGTAGCTCGGTTACTACGAACCCTTCAACACCGACCTCTGCCGGAATTATTCCGTCTGTCGTCAATGCGATCACCGTGGGCCCGGCGCCCGAAACCGCGGCCGCGACGCCGGCGTTGCGCAGATCACGTACCAGCCGGGCCGTCGCCGGGTAGGCGGGCGCCCGGTAGTGCTGGTGGAGCCGGTCCGCGGTGGCGGCCAGCAGCACCGAAGGATCGCAGGTCAGCGCGTGCACGGCAAGGGCGGCCCGGCCGGCGGTGAACGCGGCGTCGGCATGCGGCACCTTGGCCGGCAGCAGGCCGCGCGTCGCGGCGGTGGCGGATTTGACGGCCGGGACGGCGAGCACGGGCCGGATGCCACGGTGCACGGTCACGCGGTCCGCGTGGAACCGGCCGTCCTCGCACCAGGCGATCACCAGGCCGCCGAGCAGGCTGGCGGCCGCGTTGTCGGCATGGCCTTCGAACTCGGCCGCGATCTGGACGGCTTCGGCGTCCAGCGGTTTCTCCGCGATGGCGTAGCCGGCCGCGACCCCGGACACGACCGCGGCGGCCGAGGAACCCAGGCCGCGCGCGTGCGGGATCTTGTTGAAACAGCGCAGATGCAGCCCGGGCGGCCGGACGTCGAGGCGCTCGCAGGTGCGCCGGATGGCCTGTACCACCAGGTGCGTCTCGTCGGTCGGAACGTCCTCGACGCCGCCCGCGCCCGCGTCGACCACCTCGACCTTCAGGCCGGCGTCGATGACCCGCACGTCGACCACGTCGTGCAGTCCCAGCGCGAGCCCGAGGGCGTCGAAGCCAGGCCCCAGATTCGCCGACGAGGCCGGCACGGTCACCGTGAACGAGTTCATGACAGGTCCAGCGCCGCCGCGACGGCCCGCGGGTCGACCGCCAGCGGCTCGACCTCGACATTGCCTTCCAGTGCCGTCGCCGGGTCCTTCAGCCCGTGACCGGTCACGGTGCAGACCACCGTCGACCCCTTGGGCAGGCGCCCGTCCTGCGCGGTCAGCAGCAGCCCGGCGACGCTGGTGGCCGAGGACGGCTCGACGAACACGCCCTCCTTGCGGGCCAGTAACCGGTACGCCGCAAGGATTTGCTCGTCGGTGACCTTCTCGAACAGACCACCCGACGCGTTGCGCGCGCCGACCGCGCCCTGCCACGAAGCGGGGCTCCCGATGCGGATCGCCGTCGCGATCGTGTCCGGTTCCTTGACCGGCTCGCCGAGTACGAGCGGCGCGGCGCCCGCGGCCTGGAAACCGAACATCCGCGGCGTGTTCTCGACCAGCCCGTCGGCCGCGTACCCGGTGTACCCGGCCCAGTAGGCCGTGATGTTGCCCGCGTTTCCGACCGGCAGGCAGTGCACGTCGGGCGCCTTGCCGAGCACGTCGCACACCTCGTAGGCCGCGGTCCGCTGCCCAACGAGGCGAACCGGGTTGACCGAGTTGACGAGCGTGACGGGATGATCGGCCGCGGTCTTGCGGGCGAGTTCCAGGCAGTCGTCGAAGTTGCCGTCGACCTGCAGGATCCGCGCGCCGTGCAGGACCGCCTGGGCGAGCTTGCCCATCGCGATCTTGCCCTGCGGTACGAGGACCGCGCAGGTGAGCCCGGCCCGCGCGGCATACGCGGCGGCCGAGGCGGAGGTGTTGCCCGTGGAGGCACAGATGACGGCCCGCAGACCGCTCGCGAGCGCGTGCGTGATCGCGACGGTCATCCCCCGGTCCTTGAACGAACCGGTCGGGTTGGCGCCCTCGACCTTGAGGTAGACCTCGGCGCCGGTGAGTTCGGACAGGTGCGGCGCCGGCATGAGCGGGGTGTTGCCCTCGCCGAGGGTGACCACCCTGGCCCCGGCGGGGATCGGCACCCGGTCGGCATACGCCTCGATGATCCCCGGCCAGCCCGCCTTCATGCGTCTTCGCCTTCCACCCGCATCACGCTGACCACTTCCCGCACCACGTCCATCTTCCCGATCTCCCTGACCGTCGCTTCCAGAGCGGCGTCCGGTGCGAGATGGGTCACGATGACCAGGCTCGCCGTGGACAGCCTGTCACGCTGCCGTACCGCCGCGATGCTCACGCCGTGGTCCGCGAAGACCTGCGCGACCTGCGCGAGCACACCCGGGCGGTCGGCCACGTCCAGGCTCACGTGGTACCGCGTCGGGGTCTGCCCCATCGGCCGCACGGGCAGGTTCGCGTGCGCGGACTCGCGCGGGCCACGGCCCCCGAGCACGCGATTGCGCGCCACCGCGACGAGATCTCCGAGCACGGCGCTGGCCGTCGGCGCGCCGCCGGCCCCCTGGCCGTAGAACATCAGCTCCCCCGCCGCATCGGCTTCGACGAACACCGCGTTGAAGGCGCCGCCGACACCCGCGAGCGGATGGCTTCGCGGGATCATCACCGGATGCACGCGCGCCGACACGGACTCGGTGCCGTCGTCGGCGGTGACGCGCTCGCAGATCGCGAGGAGCTTTACCGTGCGCCCCAAGGCTTTCGCGGCCGCGATGTCGGAGGAGGTGACGCCCGAGATGCCCTCGCGATGCACGTCCGACGCGGTCACGCGGCTGTGGAAGGCGAGCGAGGCGAGGATCGCGGCCTTCGATGCGGCGTCGTAACCGTCCACATCGGCCGTCGGGTCCGCCTCCGCATACCCGAGACGGCTCGCCTCGTCGAGCGTTTCGGCGTACCCGGCGCCGGTGGAGTCCATCGCGGACAGGATGAAGTTGGTGGTGCCGTTGACGATGCCCATCACCTTCGTGATGCGGTCACCGGCCAGCGACTCGCGCAGCGGGCGCAGCAGCGGGATGGCACCCGCGACCGCGGCCTCGAAGAACAGGTCCGCCCCGGCGGAGTCGGCGGCCTCGGACAGTTCCGCGGAGTACTCCGACAGCAGCGCCTTGTTCGCCGTGACGACCGACTTTCCCTTGCGCAGCGCGGTGAGCAGCCAGGTGCGGACCGGTTCGATCCCGCCGACCAGCTCGACGATCACGTCCACATCGGACTCGACCAGCGCCGCCGCGTCGGCGGTGAGCAGATGCTGCGGCAGCTCAGGGTGCTTGTCGGGGCGGCGGACCGCGATCCCCGCCAGCTCGACCGGGGCGCCGGCGCGGGCGGCGAGCTCGTCGGCCTGCTCGGTCAGCAACCTGGCGACCTCGCTGCCCACCGTGCCACAGCCGAGCAGCGCGACTCGGACTGCCTTGCCATCCGCAGTGGACAGTGTCACGACACCTCCAGGTTCAGCATGTCCTCGACGGTTTCCCGGCGCAGCAGCAACCGGTGCATGCCGTTGCGGACCGCCACGACCGCGGGCCGCGGGAGCCGGTTGTAGTTGCTGGCCATCGAATAGCAGTACGCGCCCGTCGCCGCGAGCGCGAGCAGATCACCGGGGGCGAGCGTGTCGGGCAGCCAGCAGTCGCGGACCACGATGTCGCCGGATTCGCAGTGCTTGCCCACCACTCGCGAGAGCGCGGCGTCGACCGCGCCGTCCCCGTCGTCGGCCGAGCGGGAGACCAGGCGGCAGTCGTACAGCGCGTCGTAGAGGGCCGTGCGGATGTTGTCGCTCATCCCGCCGTCGACGCTGACGTAGCGGCGGCTTTCGTTGTCCCCCAGGGAAACATCCTTGGTGGTGCCGACCTCGTACAGCGTGATCGTGCCGGGGCCGGCGATCGCGCGGCCCGGCTCGCCCGCGATCCGCGGCACCGGCAACCCCGCGAACTCGCACTCCTTGCGCACGATCTCGCGGATCTGCGTGACCATCTGCGCGGGCGGCGGCGGGTTGTCCTTGTCGGTGTACGCGATCCCGAAGCCACCGCCGAGATCCACAAGGGACAGTTGCTCGAGCAGCGCTTCGCCGTGCTCCTTGGCGAGTTCGGCGAGCAGCCCGACCACGCGGCGCGCGGCGACCTCGAACCCGTCGGCGTCGAAGATCTGCGAACCGATGTGGCTGTGCAGGCCGACGAGGTTGAGCGAGGACGCGTTGAGCACCCGGCGCACGGCCTCGGCGGCGTCGCCGGCGGCGAGGGAGAACCCGAACTTCTGGTCCTCGTGCGCGGTCGCGATGAACTCGTGGGTGTGCGCCTCGACGCCGACCGTGACCCGCACGAGCACGTCCTGCGTGATCTCGCGGCGGGCGGCGACGTCGGCCAGCCGGGCGATCTCGTAGTACGAGTCGAGCACCACCGTGCCGACCCCGGCGTCCACTGCGGACTCGAGTTCGGCGACCGACTTGTTGTTGCCGTGGAAGGTGATCCGCTCCGCCGGGAAACCCGCGCGCAGCGCGACGGCGAGCTCTCCCCCGCTCGCCACGTCCATGCTCAGCCCCTGCGCGGCGACCCACCGCGCGACTTCGGTGCACAGGAACGCCTTCGCCGCGTAGTGCACCAGCGCCGGGTCGTCGAACGCTTCGGCGTACTCGGCACAGCGCGATTTGAAGTCGGCTTCGTCCACGACGAACAGTGGCGTGCCATAGGTGGCCGCGAGCTCCCGGACGTCGACGCCCGCGATGCGCACGACCCCGTCGGGCGCGCGATAAGTGTTGCGGGGCCACACCTTCGGGTACAGCCTGTCGAGTTCCTGGGCCGTGGCGGGCGGGAAGCCGGACGTGTCGACGTGCGGGCGGACGTCGGCGTGACGTGGACCTGCGGGGTGAGCCATGACTTACATCCGTTCCGGGGCGGAGACACCGAGCAGCCGCAGCCCATTGGCGAAGACCTGCCGCGCCGCCTCGCACAGCGCGAGCCGCGCGAAGGTGAGTGCCGTCGCCTCCTCGTCTCCCTTCGGCAGCACGGGCGCGACGGCGTAGAACTTGTGGAACGCGCCGGCCAGGATCTCCAGATACCGGGCCACGCGGTGCGGCTCACGCAGCTCCGCGGCGCGGCGCACGATCGCCGGGAACTCGCCGATCGTGCGGATCAGCTCGCCTTCCTGGGCGAGCGTGAGCAGGCCCAGGTCCGCGTTCGGGTCCAGTTTCAGGCCCAGGTCGGCGGCGTTGCGCTGGAGCGAGGCCAGCCGGGCGTGCGCGTACTGCACGTAGTAGACCGGGTTCTCGTCGCTGCGCTTGCGCAGCAGGTCGAGGTCGACCTCCAGCACCGAGTCGACCGAGTACCGGGCCAGCTCGTAGCGCGCGGCGTCGACGCCGACCGCCTCGACCAGGTCCTCGAGCGTGATCACGGTGCCGGCGCGCTTGCTCATCTTGACCGGCTGGCCGTCCTTGACCAGGTTCACCAGCTGGCCGATGAGCACCTCGACCACGGCCGGATCGTGCCCCATCGCCGCGGCCGCCGCCTTGAGCCGGGCGATGTAGCCGTGGTGGTCGGCGCCCAGCATATAGACGCAGACGTCGAACCCGCGGCCGATCTTGTCCTTGAGGTAGGCCAGATCGCCCGCGATGTACGCGGGGGCGCCGTCGCTCTTGACGACCACGCGGTCCTTGTCGTCGCCGAACGCCGTCGAGCGCAGCCACCACGCGCCGTCCGCCTCGTACAGGCTGCCCGAGGCCTTGAGCTCCGACAGCGTGCGGTCGACCTCGCCCGAGTCGTGCAGGGAGCTCTCGGAGAAGAACACGTCGAAGTCGGTGCCGAACTCGTGCAGGCTGTGCCTCATCTCGTCGAGCATGAGTCCCATGCCGATGCGGCGGAACAGCTGGTGCCGCTCGCCTTCGGGCAGTGACAGCGCGCTCGGTTCGCGGCGGAGCACCTCGGCCGCGATGTCGGAGATGTACGCACCCGCGTAACCGTTCTCCGGGGTCGGCTCCCCCTTGGCCGAGGCGATCAGCGACTCGGCGAACCGGTCGACCTGCGCGCCCGCGTCGTTCACGTAGTACTCGCGGGTCACGTCCGCGCCCTGGGCGGCCAGGATCCGGCCCAGCGCGTCGCCGACCGCGGCCCAGCGAGTGCCGCCGAGATGGATCGGACCGGTCGGGTTGGCCGAGACGAACTCCAGGTTGATCTTGCGGCCCGCGTAGACATCGCCGGAGCCGTAGCGCTCACCGGCGGCCAGCACCTGGCGCACCTGCTCGCCCTGCGCGTCCGCGGCGAGGCGGAAGTTGAGGAAGCCGGGACCCGCGACCTCGGCCGTCGCGACGCCGCTGTCCTTCGCGACCTCGTCGGCCAGTGCCTGGGCGAACTCGCGCGGCGCCATGCCTGCCTTCTTCGCCACCTGGAGGGCCAGGTTGGTCGCGTAGTCGCCGTGCTCGGGGTTGCGGGGTCGCTCGATCGTTACCAGTTCGGGCAGGACAGCGTGATCGAGGCCACGCGCGGTCAGCACCTGCACGGCGGACGCGCGGACGAGTTCGGCAAGCACGGCGGGAGTCACTACGCGAGTGTATGTGGCGGTTGACAGCGCTCTGACATGCCGTCCCTACACTCACTCTGGACAATTCGAACCAACCGGATGCGGGAACCATGGCCAGCGGTACGAACAAGAAGGCCTCGTCGAAGAACGCCGTCAAAGCGGCGCGCGCGTCGGTCGTCACCAGGCGCGGTTTTCCGTGGGCGACGGTTATCGCGGTCGTCGCCGTCGTGGCGCTCGCCGCGGTGGTCGTCGCCTACTACCTCGTGCAGTCGGCGCCGAAGCGGGCGCTCGCCGACTGGGCGCCCACCGACGCCAACCACGACCCGTCGCTGGGGCTTGCCGGCATCGTGACGGGCAGCTACAAGGGCAGCGTGCACGTGCTGCCGACCGAGCGGGTCGCCTACGACCACAGCCCGCCGATCGGCGGTCCGCACGACGGCTACTGGGCGGCGTGCAACGGGATCGCGTACCCGAAGGCGGTCCGCTCGGAGAACATGGTCCACTCGCTCGAGCACGGGGCGGTGTGGATCGCCTACAACCCGGACCAGGTCACCGGTGACGCGCTGAACAAGCTCAAGACCAAGGTCGAGGGCAAGCCGTACACGATGTTGTCGCCGTACCCGGGCCTCGACAAGCCGGTCTCGCTGCAGTCCTGGGGCCATCAGCTGAAGGTGGACAGCGCCGACGACGAGCGGATCGACCAGTTCGTCACCGCGCTGCGCACGAACCAGAACACGACTCCCGAGGTCGGCGCCTCGTGTGACGCGCTCGGGCCCGGCGCGTTCGACCCGGACAACCCGCCGCCGTTCGATCCGGCCACGCCCGGGCCGGACGCGAAACCGATGGACTACCAGGGCTCGGACGGCGCGCAGACCGAAACCGGAGCCGGTATGCCCTCGACCACCGGAACCCCGTGATGACCGAGCCTTCGGCGCGGCCCACGCGCGTCCGCCCGCTCACCGTCGGCGCGGCTGTGGTCGCCGTGCTGCTGCTCGGCGCGGCGCTCGGGATGTTCCTGACGCAGCGCGCGCTGAACTCGGCCGAGCGAGCCGTCCCTGGCGACGGCTCGGTGGAGGTCGGCTTCGCGCAGGACATGTCGGTGCACCATCTGCAGGCCGTGACGATGGCGAACTGGGCGCGGGACCACAGCACCGACCAGCAGGTCCGGCAGCTGGCCTTCGACATCCAGAGCACGCAGCAGGAACAGGTGGGCCGGATGAAGGGCTGGCTAATGCTGTGGGGCCAGCCCGAGCAGACGCCCGGCGCGTACATGACATGGATGCGGGAGCCGGCCGGGCACGGTATGGCGGGGATGCAGGCGGCCGGTGACGCGCCGATGCCCGGGATGGCGACGAACGCGGAGCTGGCGAAGCTGCGTTCGCTCTCGGGTGCGGAGTTGGACGTGTACTTCCTGCAGCTGATGTTGCGGCACCACCAGGGCGGCGCGGGGATGGCGCAGTACGCGCACGATCACACGTCGGTGGCGGCGGTGAAGACGCTGACGCAGAGCATGCTCGACTCGCAGGGCGCGGAAATGGTGCTGATGAAGCAGATGCTCACGGCGCGCAACGCGCAGCCGCTGTAGCTCACCAGGAAAGCTCTTCGCACCGCTTGGCGGATTCGCACGGCTCGACCTGCAGGGTGGCGTGCTTGATGTGGTAGCCGTTCGCGAGCAGATTCTGGGCCTGGGCAAGGACTTGGGCGGGTTCGGCGTGCTGTTCGACGGCCAGGTGCGCCGAGGCGACCTCCATACCCGAGGTCAGGGTCCACACGTGCAGGTCGTGCACGTCGCGGACGCCGGCGAGCGCGGTGAGCCCGGCCGCGATACCTTCGACGTCGACCTCGGCGGGGGCGTGCTGGAAGAGGATCCGCAGTGCCCGGCGCGCGAGCACGGCCGTGCGCGGGAGCACGAAGAGGCCGATCGCGACACCGATGATCGGGTCGGCGTAACGCCAGCCGGTGGTGAGCGTGATCGCGCCGCTCACCAGGACGCCGACGGAACCGATGAGGTCGGCCAGGACCTCGAGGTACGCGCCGCGGACGTTGAGGCTCTCTTTGGCGCCGCGGCGCAGGAGCGCGAACGCGGCGATATTGGCGAGGAGCCCGGCCGAGGCCGTGAGGAGCACGGGCAGACCCGGCACCTCGGGCGGGTGCGCGACGCGCCCGATCGCCTCGACGAGCACGTACGCGGCGACGCCGAAGAGCAGGAGGGCATTGCCCAGCGCGGCGAGCACCTCGGCGCGGTAGAGGCCGAAGGTGCGCCGGTACGTCGGGCCGCTGCGCCGCGCGAGCATGACCGCCGTCAGCGCCATCGCGAGCCCGAACACGTCGGTGAGCATGTGGGCGGCGTCGGAGATGAGGGCGAGGGAGCCGGTCAGGACGCCGACCACGATCTCGAGCACAAGGAAGGCAGCGCCGATCGCCAGCGCCGCGACAAGGCGGGGCAGATGCCGGCCGGACGCGCTCGACACGCCGTGTCCGTGACCATGGTCCATGCGGTGGCCCTCCTTTCCCGGTGAAGTTATAGCGACATGCGCATATGTGCAATACAGGCTAGCCTAACTTCGCGTGGACGGTACCGCGTGGCGCCTTTTTCCGCATGGGGTGCCCACCAGGTGACCGGGAGCATGCGCTAGGCTCTTTACGTCGCGCAGCGATGCGCCCTCGTAGCTCAGGGGATAGAGCACTGCCCTCCGGAGGCAGGTGTCGCAGGTTCGAATCCTGCCGAGGGCACCGATCCAGGCAATGTGCGAACCTTTCGCTCCGTAGTCGTGCCTGGTGACGCGGCTGCGGAGCGTTGGGTTGGCACATTGGCGTCGCCGGGGATGATGAACGTGGGCGCAGCCGTTTCGCGGCTGGTGATGTCCACTCGGTGGACGAAGGTTTGTATGACGCGGCGGAGGGCTTCGTCGCTGCCAGCGTCGGCTGCGGCTTCGACGTCCGCGCGCAGGGTTTCCAGGGCGCTGGTGTCGGGCATTTCCGGCGCGGTGGCCTCGTCGATCAGCAGTCCGAGTTCGTCGCGGCGAGCGCGTTGTTCGGTGAGCTGGGTAGCAAGTTTCTTGACTCGAGGCGAGCAGGTTTCCTCGTCCATCGTGCCGTTCTCGAACGCGGTGAGGTAGCGGTCGATGGCGTCCTCGTTCTTGGCGATGTCGCGTTCGATGGCGGCGAGTTCGGCGGTGTAGGTCGCGCGTTGGTCGTCGACCTCGCTGGCGGTGTTGGCCAGGCTCTGCTCGATGAGGTCGCTGCGGGTCAGGGGGTCGAGCAGTGAGGTCAGTACGGCGTGTTCGAGTTGGTCGGCGGGTAGCCGGTCGGCGGAGCAGTGTTCGGTGCCGTAGCGGTGTCGGGTGAAGCAGGTGTAGTAGCGGTAGCGGTATTTGTTGCCGTTGGCAGCGGTGCCGAGGTAGCGCTTGCCGCAGTGGCTGCAGAACAGGCGCCCGGCCAGGTAGTAATCGGAGTTGGCGACGGCGCGGTGGGTAGTGGCTTCGCCGCGGGCGTCGAGGATGTCCTGGGCGTCGTTGAACAGCTCTTCGCCGATGATCGCCGGGTGGTGATCCTCGGCTTTGTACCAGCGGTCGCGGAACCAGATCTCGCCGAGGTAGGTGCGGTTGCGCAGCACGACGAGCACGGCGGCTTGGGACCAGGGGTTCCCGGCTTTGGTGCGGTAGCCGTCGGCGGTGAGGCGTTTGGCAATGGCGGCTGCACCGAGTTTGTCGCGGACATAGGTGGTGAAGATGCGTTCCACGACGGGCTTCTCGTCGTCGACGATGGTGAGCTTGCCGCTGCTGCCGACTTCGTAGCCGTGGGGGCGGTACCCGCCTACAGACCCATGGAGGAGCTCGACCTGTCAGACATCCCAGCTCCTGGGATGTCTAATGGGAGCTACCGGCACCGAGTCTGCCCTACTGGCTGGCCCGGTAGCTCCCATTAGGTGAGGAGGTCGAGACTCTGGGGGCGAGGGGCGTGATCGCGTGATGGATGGGCAATGTCGATGGGTTGGTGATGGTCAGCGTTGACAGTCGGGCACCGGCTCGGGCGGTGTGACGTGACGCCCTCGGGTCGAGGGTGTCACGGGCTGGGGCCTCGGGCGGCACAGGCTATCGGACCAGTGCGGCGACGCGGTCGATGTAGTCGGTTCGTCCGATGAACCCGCCGACGCGTCCGGGGGGAACTGCGAGCCCGTCGATGAGCGCGTCGAGGTGTCGGGCGACGTCTTCGGCGGCGGCAGCGTGGGCGTTGTGTAGCACGTCGAGGTCGCCGGGGTGCAATGAGCCGTGGTTGAGGTGCCAGCCGGCCGAGTCCAGCAGGGCGTCGATTCCGTAGAGGTGTCGTGCGGAGTCGAGGACGGTGCGCCACCGGCCTTCGGAGTTCGTTGCCGCTTGATGGAATTCCTGCAGGGTGCGGCGCACGATGTGCACGCGGGCCAGGCGCTCGATGTCGTGGAGGTGATCACCTGCGTCGTCGTGGTTGATGCGGTGCCGCAGTTGGTCGGCGAGGACGCGTTCGTGGACAGAGACGAGGCGGCAGACTGAGCGCGAGTCGCCCATGCCGATGCCGGGCGCGCTGCGTGCGGGGGCGCTGGTTCCTTCGATGAGTTGTCTCCCGGCTTCCAGCAGCAGGAGCCGGGTGTCGCCACCGGCGGCGTGGAAGCTGCGGGCCATGTCCTCGTAGACGGCGATTCGGTTGGCGTGCAGGACGCCTTGGAAACCGCAGAGGCGTCTGCACGTGGCGCCAATGCCTTCGAGAGTGGTCGTGGCGGCTACCTTGGCGAGGGTGCGGTCGCGGTTGGCGGCGAGCCAGGGCGCGTAGCTGGCGTGCTCGACTTGTTGGGGCGTGCCGGTGGCTGCGGTACTGAGACGTTCGTTGATGAAGTCCCGGCGGACTTTGTCAACGTAGAAACCGGTGGCGTAGACGTGGGCGACCGCTGAGGCGAGTTGGGCACGGTGGGTGGAGAACCCGAGCGTGGGTGTGCCGGGGTAGCCGATGAGGCGTTGTGTGTTGTACCGGGCGGCTATGGCGACCGCGGCGCGGGTGGCAGAAGCAAGGGCGACTGCGGCTGAGGTAACGGCGGCGTTGACGCCGCTGAGGGACCGCGCCAGACGCTGTCCGGCCGGAAGGGGGTCGTTGACGCCGGTGCCGGTGATGGTGGCGGTGTCGGAAAGCCAGTAGCCGAAAGGGATCTCGGCGTGCTGGAAGCGGATCACTGAGTAGTCCAGCGGCACCGGAGCCCCGCCGGGAAGCACGGTGACCCGCGCTTGCGGGTGCGGGAATCGGAATGCGAAGGCGTGCACCCCGTGGTCCGTATCATCGACGATGAGCCGCGCGTTGACGACGGCCGTCCGGGCAAGTCCGGTCCAGCCGACGTTGGGCATGATCTTCAATGCGGTGTCGTCGGGGGTGTGCAAGATGAAGGAGGAGCGGTCGCGGTGGTAGCGGGCCTCGGTGCGGATATTGACCTGTGATCCGCCGCGCCCGAGTTCGGTGGCCACGATCGCGCCGGGCGCGTCCATGGTGTCGAGGTCGGCGATGAGGGGGTCGAGGTCGCCACCGGGGCGGCCGCATTCGACGAGGGCGGTGGTGGCGACCCCGTAGTGCACCATCGCGGCGTGCATCATCGCGGGGTCTATGATCCCGGCCCACTCCATTCCCGCCATGAGTCTTTCGGCGTCGCGATGTACTTCCGTAGCCGGTCCGAGTACCCGGCCGAAGGCTTGGAGGCGCTGGTAGGTGGCGTTGATCCCGGTGCGGCTGAGGTCGAATTCGGGTTTGTCGAGGAGTTCGTCGAGTTCGGCCCACACGGGCATGCGGTCACCGAAGATCGGGTTGGGTGTCATCGGGCGAGTACCTCGCTGTACCAGTAGCGGCGGAGGTTCCAGGAGCGCTGCGGGTGACGTGGTCGCGACCCGGTTCGGGTGGGTGGGGCGGCGATGATGGCGTGAGCGTTCGCGCCGGAGAGCCCGAATGAGGAGACGGCGGCGCGGCGACGGCCGTCGAACGGCCACGGCTCCACCGCGGTCGGTACGCGCAGCGCGGAGTGGTCCCAATCGATGGCTAGCGCGGGTGCGTTGTGGTGTAGCGAGGCGGGAACCCTCCCGTGTTGCAGCGCGAGGACGGCTTTGATGAACCCGGCGATCCCGGCGGCCGGTTCGAGGTGCCCGATGTTGGTCTTCACCGACCCGACGAGGCACGGGTGGGGGTTCGCTCCATACACCTCGTGCAGGGCCGTGAGTTCGACGCTGTCTCCGACGGTGGTACCGGGTCCGTGTGCTTCGATGTATCCGATCTCGCTGGGGTGGCAGCCGGCGTCAGCGAGGGCTTCGCGCATCATGCGAACCTGCCCGGGTGCGCTGGTGGTGACGATGTTGCGGCCGGATTGGCCATTGGCGTTGATGGCGGATCCTTCGATGACCGCGTGGATCGGGTCGCGGTCGCGAACCGCGTCGGGGAGTCGTTTGAGCAGGATGACCGCGATGCCTTCGGCTCGGGCGTAGCCGTCGGCGTCGGCGCTGGCGAACGCGGAACGGCCCCGTGGGGACAGGGCCTTCGCAAGGCCGTGTGACGGTCCGGCGTCGGGGTTGAGGATGAGGTGTGCCCCGGCGGCGAACGCGGCGTCCACTTCCCCGTTGCGCAGGGCCTGGCACGCGGTGTGGATCGCGGTGAGCGACGCCGAGCAGGAGGTGTCGAGCGTGATGCTCGGGCCTTGGAGGTCGAAGAAATACGACACCCTGCCGGACAGGAAGCTCTTCAGCCCTCCGCCGGACAGCGAGTAGATGTTCGGCGGCACGACGGGCACGGACAGATCCCAGTAGTCGGAATGGCTCTCGCCCACCCAGATCCCGGTGCGGGGTCCCGCGATATCGGGCGGGGCGAGCCCGGCGTCGTCGATGGCCTCCTGCACGGCCATGAGCAGCAGCCGCAACCTCGGATCGGAGCGGTGTGCCTCCCGGGCGCTGAATCCGAAGTGTTCGGCATCGAACTGGTCCACGTCGGTAACGAACCCGCCGGCCCGCATGATCGGCTCGTGGGGGTTGGTGACGCGGTCGGCAGGCACCGGCCCGACGGCGGCGCGGCCGTCGCGGAGCAGGTCCCAGAACTCGGCGGGGTTGCTGGCTCCGGGAAGGCGGCAGGCCATGCCGATCACCGCGATCGGGTCGATGTGGCGGGCAGAGGCGTGCGTATCGCGTGCGGCGATGCGGATGATCTCGTCACGCTGTTCGGTGACGGTGAAGTGTCCGGCCTCGAGCAAGTGGAGCGAGACATTGGCGTGCGTGGTTTCACGCCACCCGACGAGGTCACCCAGCTCGAACAGGGGGTCGCTGGTCCCGCTGATGACCGTGATCGGGCAGGGCAGCATGTGTCGCACGGGACGGTAGTGACCGACCGCGGTGGCATCGGCGCGGATCACGTCGACATTGGCGCGAATCGCGTCGCGGGCCGACTCGGGCGCCCCGCCAAGCCCGATGACTTCGGCGACGATGTCATCATCGGGCAGCCCGTGCAGAGACGAGAAGCGGCGCGGCGGTAGGTGTGGTGGCGGGGCCGACAGGATGAACAGCCGCTCCGGGCCGGGGGAGACGCGTTCGGCGAGGACAGTGGTGACGGCATGCGCGAGCCACGCGCCCATCGAGTGGCCGAGGAAGTAGTACCGGCCGGTGAGCCGCGGGATGACCTCGTCGGCGATCTCCTCGGCAAGCGTGCGCAAGGACCGCGCGAACGGTTCGTGGCCTCGCGGCCCTCGCCCGGGCAGGATCACCGGGAGCACGTCGATTCCCGGTATGCGCCAGACATCGAACAGTGTTACGGGCGCGCCGGAGTAGGGGAAACAGATCAGGTGCGCCGCGGCACCCGGGTTGGGGTCGTGGTGCAGCCACGGAATGGTCGGCACGGTCTGGTCCTCTCCAACGAAACAGGCTAGTACTGGGTGAAACCGCCATCGACACTGATCGCCGCACCGGAAATCGCCCCTCCCTGAGGGGACACGAGTACGGCGACGACCGCGGCGACTTCGGACGGTTCGACCATGCGGCCGAGATCGCCGGTGTAGTAGGCCGCGGCCTGGCCGAAGTCGACACCGGCGGTTTCGATGGCGCCCTGGAGTTCCCGGGGGATCATCTCGGTGTCCGTGATGCCGGGGCACACGGCGTTGGCGGTGACACCCCGCGTGGTGACCTCTTTCGCGAGGGTCTTGGTGAAGCCGATCAGAGCATGCTTGGCGGTGGTGTAGCCGACGAGCCCGGCGGCACCGGTCTTGCCCGCGATCGAGGACATGTTGACGATCCGGCCGTAGCCGCGCGGCAGCATGTGCGGCAGCACGGCGCGGCAGGCCCAGAACGCCGAGTTGACGTTGAGGGTGAACGCGCGGTCCAGTGCGTCGTCATCCACTTCGGACACTGGCCGACCGTCGTCGGTGACACCGCCGGCATTGTTGACCAGCACATCGATCCGTCGGTGTTCGTCGACGGTCTCCTCGATCAGGCTGGTGACCTGCTTGGGATCGGTGACATCGCACGGGATGTAGCGGGCCCGGCCGCCCGCCCCGAGCTCGGCGATGGCCTTGCGTCCCCGTTCGGCGGAGCGTCCGGAGATCACGACGGTACCCCCGTCGTCAAGGAACTTCTTGGCACAGGCCAGGCCAATGCCTGCGGTGCCACCGGTGACGACAGCGATCTGCCCCATATCCAGGGTTCCTTCCGTTGGTCAGGCTGCGGTGAAGGCGAGAACCGCGTTGTGTCCACCGAAGCCGAAGCTGTTGGAGATGGCGGTGTCGAACCGGCCGGTGCGAGCGTTGGACGCGACGAGGTCAAGCTCACGGGCCCGGTCACACGGAACGTCGAGATTCGCGGTTGGTGGCACCGTCTGTGCGCGCAACGCCAGCGCGGCGTACGCGGCCTCGATTGTTCCAGCCGCGCCCAGCGTGTGGCCGGTGACACCCTTGGTGGAGGTCACGACCGCGCGGGGCATGAGGTCTGCGATCACACCGGCTTCGACCGTGTCGCCGGTGGGTGTGGAGGTGGCGTGTGCGTTGACATGGTCGATCTCGTCGAGGGCGAGCCCGGCGTCGCGGCACGCGGCACGGATCGCGGCCTTGGCCCCGTGCCCGTCCGGGTGAGGAGCGGTGATGTGGTGTGCATCGGCACTGGCCCCATACCCAGCGAGGTGGGCGAACGGCCTGACACCGCGCGCGGCGGCGTCGTCGTCCCGTTCGAGCACCAGAATTCCCGCGCCTTCGGCCATGACGAACCCGTCGTGGTCGCGATCGAACGGGCGAGATGCGCAGGCAGGCGGATATTTTCGGGCTCGCGTCAGCGCGCGGAGTTTGTGGAACCCCGCCACGTGCAGCGGTGTGACGCTGGCGTCCGTTCCGCCGCAGACCACGATGTCCGCCCCGTCAGAACGCAGCAGACCGAGGCCGATGCCGATCGCGGTCGCGCCGGACGCGCAAGCCGTGGAGACGACCATGTTGGGTCCGGTCGCGCCCAACTCGATCGACAGGATTCCGGAGACCATGTTCACCAAGCTCTTCGGGAGAAAGCGGGCGTTCACCGCTTCCGGGCCCGCGGCCAGAAGCCTGGCATGGTTGTCCTCGAACGCCTGGATCCCACCGAACGCGGTGCCGACCACCACCGCGACTCGCGCTTCGTCGAGCACGGCCGCGGTGATCCGCGCGTCGTTGAGTGCGGCTCGCGCGGCGACGAGCGCGAACTGGGTGCTGCGGTCGTAGTGGCGGGACACACGGCGCCCGGTGAGCCGGTCGACGTCGAACGTGCCGGGCACGGTGCTGGCGAACCCGACAGGCGCTTCGCTGAGCGTATCGACGACACGGGCGGTGGGACGTGCGGCGCACACGGCGGCCCAGTTCGCGGCACGGCCGATGCCAGCCGGAGTGACGAGCCCGATCCCGGTGATCGAGGCGGGAGCGCGACTGGCCACGGCGCTATCCACCCACCTTCGCCGTGACGGTATCGATCACCTGCTCGACGGTGTTCTTGTTGGTCAGCTCCTCATCGGCGATCTTGATGCCGAACTTCTCCTGGAGAATGTCGACAAGTTCGATTGTCGCAACGGAATCCACGCCAAGATCGTCCAAAGTCGTCTCTGGCGCGATGTCCTCGGCGACGACCTCGAAATTTTCGCTCAGAACAACAGAAAGATAGCGGGACACGTCAGACATCGTGCGTCGTCTCCTGTGAGCGCGGGGGGATTTGCAAGATTCTTGCGGAGCGATATCAACGTTGCCATGAGGCAACTCCCGCCGGTAGCCGCTGAACGTGTGCACTAGACGTGTTCGTGTAACTACAGCCAGTCGTAGATCGACTGTGGGGGTTCAAACCAGGATCACAGCCTCGGTCCTCGTCGTTCACCCAGCTCACCAGGCCACTTGCGCGAGAAGGCCCGCAGGTGAACGGGCACCCACCGCGCAGGACGTCAACCCCCAACCCGGCCACGGGCAGCGACAGCGATCACATCCTTCCGGGAAGCTCGCCTTACCGAGGGCGACCACAGCCTTGGCCCGCGCCTGGTCTACTGGCCTGCTTCGTCTCGCCGACCAGCGCGCGTCGGCACACCCGACGCGCGTGGAGTAGCCCGGTCCGGACGGGGCATCGTGGTCTCGCTGGTGCGGGTTGCCCAGTCCCCGCGGGGGATCGTGTCAGGCCGGGAACCCACCCGCGCGCAGCAGGGCACTCGGCAGCTTCTTTTCCAGCTGTTCCTCCAGCCAGCCCGCTGTCTCGATGGTCGTCGACAGGGCGATCCCAGTCGGCAGGCCCGTTCGCTCGAGCAGGTACACCAGGTCCTCGGTGGCCACGTTGCCGGTCGCGGCGGGCGCGAACGGGCAACCGCCCGCGCCGCCGATGCTGGCGTCCAATGTGGTCACCCCGGCCTGCACCGCCGCGGCCGCGTTGGCCACACCGGTGTGCCGCGTGTCGTGCAGGTGCACCCGCAACGGCAGGTCCGGCCCGGCGATCTCCCTGGCCAGCGCTAGCCGGGTGGTGATGTCCGAAGGCACCGCGACACCGATGGTGTCGGCCAGGGCCAGTTCGTCGGGCCCCGCGTCCACCACCCGCAGCAAGACCTCGGTGAACCGCTCGACGGGCACCTCGCCCTCGAACGGGCAACCGAAGGACGCGCCGATGGTGATCGTGCTCCACACCCCGGCGGCCCGCGCGGACTCGACGAGACTCGCGGCGATGTCACAGGCTTCGGCCGTGGTCATGCCCTGGTTGCGGCCGCAGAACGTGTCGGTGGCCACCACCACGGCGTTGATCTCGTCCACCCCGGCGGCGAGTGCCCGCTCCAGGCCGCGCTGGGTCATCACCAGACCCGCGTAGGTCACGCCCTCATGTCGCGGCAGCGCGGCCATCAGCGCGTCGGCGTCGGCCATTTGCGGCACCCGCTTCGGGTTGACGAAGCTGGTCACCTCGATCCGGCGGGCCCCGCCCCGCACAGCCCGTTCGACGAGCTCGACCTTCGCCTCGGTGGACAGGATGATCGACTCGTTCTGCAGGCCGTCGCGGGGCGCGACCTCGACGATCTGAACGTTCATCGCTTCTCCGACAGGTAGGTCACGGCCTCGGTCTCGCTGACCACCTCGCCACACTTTTCCTGGATGTCGAACAGGTTGGCGTCGTTGATCTCCGGCGTACGGTCGCCGACCGACTCGCGCACGACCAGCGGGATGAACCCGTGCTGGATGGCGTCGAGCGCCGAGGCGCGGATACAGCCGCTGGTGCTGACCCCCACGATGACGACGGTATCCACTCCCTGGGCGCGCAGCATCGGCGCCAGCGGGGTGGCGAAGAAGGCGCTCGGATATTGCTTGACCAGCACCACCTCCGCACCGGCCGGAGCGACCTGGGGCATCAGCTCCCCCAGTTCCCCGCCGCCGTCGAACAAATGGCGCAGCGCGGGCACCTTGCGCACGAACACGCCGCCATCCACGCCACCAGGACCGTACGCCACCCGGGTGTGTACCACCGGTACATGGTTTTCCCGGGCGGCGGCCAGCACTCTGGCCGCCGAGTCGAGGCACTCGCTGGATGGCAGCCGCAGGGGGCTGCCCTCCACGAAGTATGACCGCATCAGGTCGATGGACACGACCGCGGGCCGCGCGCCGGCGGCTAGACGGCCGCCGAAAGCTTCGTTGATCCGCCCCATCGAGCTCACCCCGCGACCGGCGGACTCGGTGCCGGCAGGCCTGTCTCTTCCAGCGCGCGCTCCAGGATCGTCTCGATGGCCGGGCCGGTGTTGAAAGTCGGCAGCGAGGCCGGCCGGCTCGCTTGCAGCTCGGCACGCAGATGGTCGGTGGCGGCCACGTCGACCACGCCGTTCTCGTCGACGACCACGCCGTACCGGCGCGCACCCTCGGCGGTGACCAGGCCGCGGCGGACCTCCAGGGCCACCAGCTCCGGGTCGCGGGCGAGCGGGTCGCCCCAGCCGCCGCCACCCCAGGTGACGAAGTGCAGCAGGTCGCCGGGCTGGACGGGCACGTCGTGGACCTTGCTGCCGAGCACCTCCGTGGTTCCGCCGACGCGCTCGATCCACTTGCGGCTGCGGGCACCCGGGGCGCCGCCGTTGACGCCCCACGGGTAGGTCAGCCAGCGGTCGTCGTGGATGGCGATGGTGCCCGACTCGAGGAAGCGGTAGGCCACGTCTACGGCGTTGCCGCCGCGGTGCAGGCCCGCGCCGCCGGTGTCGGCGACCGTCTCCCACTTCTCGATGCGCAGCGGGTAGTAGGACTCCAGGTATTCGCACGGGATGTTGACGAACGAGGGCCACAGCGAGTGCCCGTCCGGACCGTCGCCGAGCGGACGGCCGGGGATGCCACCGAAGCCGATCGAGTACAGCTGGAACCACTCGCCCTTGCGCTCACCCTGGCTGTAGGTGCCGGAGTACATGAAGTGCGGCGAGGAGGAGAAGCCCGCCGCGTTGAGCAGGTCCGGGTTGGTCTGCCCGAGCAGGCCTCCGAACAGGTCGAACACGCGGCCGATGCCGTGGTTGCGGGCGTTGAGCGCCGCCGGGTACTTCGGCTTCCAGAACGACTCCTCCGGGATGACGACGTCGACCAGCGGGTAGAAGCCGTCATTCCACAGGATCTGCGGGTCCGCAACGGTGATCATGTAGATCCCGAAGAACATGCGGATGAGGTTCTCGTTGATGAAGTAGTTGATCGGCCCCTGCGCCTGCGGGCTGCTGCCCGAGAAGTCGAGGGTGACTTTCTCCCCGCTCCGGGTCAGGCTGAGCTTGAGCTCGTAGGGGCCGTAGCCCAGGCCGTCGTCGCAGATGTAGTCGGTGAACGAGATGGTCTCGCCATCCTTGAACACGGTCTCCAGCAGGACCTTCATCGCCCGGTAGTTGCGGTCGAGCAGCTGGTCGAGCGCGGAGTTGTAGGTGTGCACGCCGAACCGGGCGCACATCTCCTGGATCCGGCGGGCGGCGGTGCGGCAGGCCGCGACGATGCCGTTGAGGTCGGCGCGGTTCCAGTCGGGCTTGCGGACCTGGTTGAGGATGATCTTCAGGGCGTCCTGGTCCAGATTGCCCTTCTTGTACAGCTTGAAGGGCGGGATGACCACGCCCTCCTCGTAGATGGTGCGCGCGTCGGTCGGCATCGAGGCGGGTGTCTTGCCACCTACATCGGACATGTGGCCGAACATCGAGGCCCAGCCGACGATCCGGCCCTCGAAGAAGATCGGCAGCACGACCAGCCAGTCGTTGGCGTGGCTGATGGCCGCGCCGCAGGAGTACGGGTCGGAGGTGAGCAGGACGTCGCCCTCCTCGATGTCCTCCTCGAAGTTCTCCAGGAAGTCCGGAATGGACAGGCCGAACTGGCCGACGACCATCTTTCCCTCGCGGTTGGCGATGAGCGGGAACTCGTCGTGCTGCTCGCGGATACCGGGGGACAGCGCCGTGCGAAACAGCACCTCGTCCATCTCGTGCCGGGCGTTGCGCAGGCCGTTCTCGATGAGGTCGAGGGTGACTACGTCGACCTCCACGGTCTGCAGTGCTTCGGTCGCGGTCTCGATCAAACGTGCCATTGTCAGTTCTCCGAGGTGCGGTCGGCGGTCTGGTCGACCGGGCGAATGAGGAGGCTGCCGCTGGCGTGCACCGTGACCGCGTGCCCGGGCAGCACCAGGGTGGTGGAGTCCATCTCGGTGACGATCGCCGGACCGGTCACCATGTTGCCCGCACGCAGCAGCGTGCGGTCGTAGATGCCCGCCTCGACCTCGGCACCCTCGACCCAGATGGTGTTGGTGGTGTACAGCGCGTGGGACGAGTCCTTGCCGTCCTCCTCCAGTTGCGCAGTCGTGACCTCCGGCCGGGGCCCGTGCGCGGTAGCCCGGATGGTCACCAGCTCGTGCTCGTTGTCCAGCACGAACGAGAACAGCCGCTCGTGCTCGGCGTCGAACGCTCGGCGCAGGCCGTCGAGACCCGCCTCGCCCTCGTCACCGAAGGTGTCGAAGGCGATGGTGACCGGGATCTCGAAGCCCTGGCCGTGGTACCGCAGGTCGGCCTGGTAGACGACGGTCTGGTCCCTGGCGGCCACACCCTGCTCGGTGAGCGTGGCGCGGGCCTTGCCGGCCAGCTCGGTGAGCAGGTCCTTCAGGTTCTTGTCGGTCAGCTCGCCGAACCGGCGGACCAGGGTGCGCGCGGCCTCGTCGCGCAGGTTGGTGGTCGCGTCGCCGTAGGCGCAGAGGACACCGGGTGACGGCGGGATGATCACCGGCCATGAACCGGTCAGCTTGCCCAGCGCGTTGGCGTGCAGCGGGCCCGCACCACCGAAGGCGACCAGGGCGAAATCACGCGGGTCGAAGCCCTGCTGGACCGAGACCAGGCGCAGCGCACCGAACATGTTCTCGTTGACGATGTCGATGATGCCCGCCGCGGCGGCCTCCACCGAGTGCAGGCCGGTGGCGTCGGCGATCGTCTTGACCGCGGCCCGCGCGGCCCCGCGGTCGAGGGTGATCTCGCCACCGGCCAGGTCGGTGGGCAGGTAGCCGAGCATGACGTTGGCGTCGGTCACCGTCGGCTGGGTGCCGCCGTGGCCGTAGACGGCCGGGCCCGGGGAGGCACCGGCGGACTGCGGGCCGACCCGCAGCGCCTGGGTCAGCGCGGGCACGTGGGCGATCGAACCGCCACCGGCACCGACGGTCCGCACGTCCACCGAGGTAGCCCGCACGGTGAGGTCACCGACGTTGGTCTCCCGGCCGATACGCGGGGTAAGGCCCTGCACCAGCGCCACGTCGGTGGACGTACCGCCCATGTCGAAGGTGAGGAAGTCGGGAAACCCGGCCTGCTCGGCGACCCAGGTCGCACCGGTGACCCCACCGGCCGGACCGGACAGCAGCAGGTTCACCGGGTTGTCGGCGGCCACGTCGGCGGAAACCAGACCACCGTCGCTGCGCAGGATACTCAGCCTGCCGTCCACGCCGGCATCGCTCAGCTTGCGCGCGAGGTTGTCCACGTACAGGGCCACCTGCGGCTGTACCGCGGCGTTGGCCACTGTGGTGACGGTGCGCTCGTATTCCCGCAGTTCGGGCAGCACGGCGGAGGAGATCGACACCGGCACACCCGGCAGCATTTCCGCGGCCAGCGCGGCCACCCGCTGCTCGTGACCAGGGTTGGCGTAGGAGTTGATCAGGCTGATACTCAGCGCCTCGATGCCCTGCTCGCGCAGCTTGCCCAGCTTGGCGCGCACGTCGCCCTCGTCGAGCGGGGCGACCTCGCTGCCGTCGGCCGCGATGCGGCCATGAACCTCGACAGTGTCCTCCAGAGCGGCCAGCGGCTCCGGCTTCGGCCAGATGATCCAGCCCGCCAGACCGCCGGGCACGAACGAACGGGCGATCTGAAGGACCTGGCGGAAGCCCTCGGTGGTGACCAGGCCGACCCGGGCACCCTTGTCCTCCAGGATCGCGTTGGTGGCGACGGTCGTGCCGTGGAAGACCTCACGGATCTCCGACAGCGACACGTTCGCGAGTTCACAGGCCCGCTCGATACCGCGCAGGACGCCGATGGACTGGTCCTCCGGAGTGGACGAGGTCTTCGCCCGGTAGGTCTGACCGGAATCCTCGTCGATCAACAGGATGTCGGTGAACGTGCCCCCCACGTCCACGCCGAGCCGGTAGGTCACAGTCTCCTCCTCAGATGACACCGGCCGAGCGCAACGAGACAACGTCGTCGTCGCCAAGTCCCAGCAGGTCGCGATAGATCTCGTCGTTGTGCTCACCGAGTTCCGGTCCGACGTGCCGGATCCGGCCGGGACTCTCGGAGAGCTTGGGCACCACGTTGTGCATGGCGAATTCCCCGAGTTCGGGGTGAATCAGCCGGGTGATCGCCTCGCGCGCGGCGAAGTGCGGGTCGGTGAGCATGTCCTTGGCCTGGTAGATCCGGCCTGCGGGCACACCGTGCTCGTTCAGTTTGGACAGCAGATCGTCGGCGGTGTACTTGGCACTCCATCCGGCGATGAGGTTGTCCAGCTCCGCCATCGACTCGCCGCGAGCGCCGTGCGTGGCGTACCGCTTGTCGGTGGCCAGTTCCGGACGGTCCATCGCCTCGGCGAGCCGCTTGAACACTGTGTCCTGGTTGGCGGCGATGAGGATGATCTCGCCGTCGGCCGTCGGGTAGACGTTGCTGGGAGCCACGTTCGGCAGCGTGGAACCCGTACGCGCCCGCTGGTACCCGGCGATCTGATATTCCGGGATGAGCGATTCCATCATCGCCAGCACGGCCTCGTAGATGGCCGAGTCGACGACCTGGCCCCGCCCGGTGCGCGCCCGCTGGTGCAGCGCGACCAGCGTGCCGACACACGCGAAAGTGGCAGCGAGCGAGTCACCGAGCGAGATACCGGCCCGTGACGGGGGCCGGTCCGGATCACCAGTCACATACCGGATTCCCCCCATCGCCTCACCGATAGAGCCGTAGCCCGCGCGGGAGGAGTAAGGGCCGGTCTGACCGAAACCACTCACCCTGGTGATGATCAGCCTGGGGTTGAGCTCCCACAGCTTCTCCGGCGAGAGCCCCCAACGCTCCAGGGTGCCAGGGCGGAAATTCTCCACGAGGACGTCCGCGCTCTCGATCAGCCTGCGCACGATGTCCTGGCCCGCCCCGGAACGCAGGTTCGCGGTGACCGACTTCTTGTTCCTGGCCACCACCGGCCACCACAGAGACTTGCCGTACGGGCGCTCACGACCCCACTGGCGCATCGGATCGCCACCCTTCGGGTCCTCGACCTTGATCACTTCAGCGCCGAAATCCCCAAGGAGTTGGCCGCAAAACGGTCCGGCCAGCAGCTGACCGAGCTCCACGACCCGGACGTCATCCAGGGGCATCGGGTTACTCATAGATCCACCCATCCACACAGTTGCATACAATCAACTGTCATCTGTCATCAAGCGTCGACATGATTCACTGGAAGTTATGCGACTGGACGTGCGCTGTCAACGCACGATCCGAGATGTTGCATACAACTTTTCTGGTCGCTACTGTCCTTGACAATGAGCGACGCCAATCGGGACCACTCCGACACCGTGCACGCGGCGGATCACGCCTACCGGCTGATCCGCGAGGAGATCCTGTCCGGCCGACGGGCTGCGGGTGAATGGCTGCGCGAGAGTGAGATGGCCGAGTCGACCAGGGTCAGCCGTACCCCCGTCCGCGAGGCGTTCCGCAGGCTGACCGCAGAAGGGCTGGTGCGCTACGAGCGCCACCGCGGCGTGCAGGTGCAAAGCTGGAGCGAACGGGACCTGGACGAGATCTTCAGCCTGCGCTCGGTGCTGGAACCGTGGGGCTGCCGGCTCGCCGCCATCGCCGGCACAGCAGACGTGACCAAACTGAACGAAATGGCCTGCCGGATGGACGAGCTGGCCCCCGGCGGCCACCCCTCTGACGTGGACAAGCTCACCGAACTGAACAACCAGTTCCACCAAATGATCCTGAAAAGCGCCGACAACGAGCGCCTGAACAACGTGACCGCCTCGGTAATCCAGGTGCCGCTGGTCTGGCGAACGTTCGCGCGCTACACCCCGGAGGCCCTGCTGCGCAGCCTGGCCCACCACCACGAACTGGTGACCGCACTCGCCGGAGGCGACGAAAACTGGGCCGAGTCGGTCATGCGCAGCCACATCCGCGCGGCCTGGCACTCCATCCGCTCCACGGAAAAAACGACCCCGCCCACCGAATCAGCAAGCTGAACCGCACAAGCCTGACCAGACACTCACTCAGGACGCTGCGGGTCACAAATGCAGGCACTTCATCGCGGCTTGCTTACTAAGCCTCGATCCACCGACGGGTGGGGTCCGGTGGGCGTGTCGAAATAGGAGAAGTGCCTTCTGAGCTGGGATGATTGGAGTTCTCACGCAGCAATCGGACCCAGCCTTGGAAGGCACTTCGAGTGCAAGTCTCGCACAGGTTCGCCGAAGAGTCGGCGCTATTCGACGATGACCATCTCGTGTCGCCGGCCGGGCTGGTGCCAGTGATGGCCCTGGCTGAGCAGACCGGACTGCCGCAGCTGCTGGCGGAGAAAGTGTCCATCGCCGCGCCGCGTATCGCGTCCGGATCGGCGAACCCTGGCCCGAAACTGGGCACGCTGATCGCGGGAATGTGCGCGGGCGCGGACTGCATCGACGATGTCGATGTCGTGCGCTCGGGTGGGATGAGGGCACTGTTCGGCGGGGTCTACGCCCCCTCGACGTTGTCGGCGCTCATGAAAATCTCGTGAGCGGAAAACAGAGCCGGAGGGCTGGGGGGCCGTGCTGCGCGCCTGCCGGCCTGTCTGATGTCGGGACCTGGGAAATGCCGTCGGGTTGGGCTTTCGGGATCTTCTCAGGCATCCGGGCCTCCGGGACGGATCTGTGGAGCGATCCGTACGTGCCGTTCCACGGCGAAGCCCCGCGCGGCCCACGCGCGCATGATCGGGGTGGTGCATCGCGATGGTGATCATCTGGAACGACCTGGCGTGCGGCGACCGGGAGGCTGCGGCGTGCTCGTGGCGCTGAACTCCGTGTTCCAGGTGCTCATGTTCGGGGTGCTGGGCTGGTTCTACCTGTCGGTGCTGCTCGGCTGGCTCGGTCTGCCGACCACGCAACTGGCCGTGTCGGGATGGTGGATCGCCAAGAGTGTGCTGATCTTCCTCAGCATCCCGCTGGTCGCCAAGGTCGGGCCCGTCGTGCTGTTCGCGCTGCAGGGGCACCAGATCACCGGCCATCCTCTCGACGTCGCGCGTATCGCGCTGTCGCCGCTGGCCTGTTTCGCCGTGATGGGCCGGGTCGTACGCGCTGGGGAAGGCGCGCGGGCAGAGCTACGAGCGGACCACCACGCTCGCGTTCACCGCGGCGGGCGACAACTTCGAGCTGGCCATCGCGGTCGCGATCGCCACGTTCGGCGCCACGAGCGGGCCGGCGCTCGCCGGGGTGGTCGGCCCGCTGATCGAGGTGCCCGTGCTCCTCGCGCTGGTGTACGTCTCGTTCGCCCTTCGTCCACGATGAGGCAAACCTGACGCCTGAGGTGCTGTTCGTCTGCGTGCACAACGCGGGTCGCTCGCAGATGGCGGCCGCGTTGCTGGACCACCACGCGCGCGGCGCGGTCACGGTGCGCTCGGCCGGGTCGGTGCCGGCGAACACCCTCAATCCCGCCGTGGTGACGGTCATGGGCCAGCTCGGCTTCGACCTGTCGCGGGAGTTCCCGGAGCCGCTGACCACGGGAGGCCGTCCGCGCGGCCGACGTCGTGATCAGGATGAGCTGCAGCGACGCGTGCCCGGTCTTTCCCGGCAAGCGTTATCTGGACTGGCAGCTCGACGACCCCTGCGGACAGGCCGGTCGGGGAGGTCCGGCGGATCCACGACGAGATCGACCGGATGGTCCGCGCGCTGCTCGCGGAACTTGTGAGGCCCGGGCGAGGGGTTCAGGAGTCCGGTGGGTGAGCCGGTCCCTGTGTTGCCGTGGCTGGTGGGTGGTCGCGGTGGTAGCGTCGCCAGATCAGGCGGTGGAGCCCGACCAGGCGGGGCACGCTGCGCAGTCCGGGGATGAACGGCACGCAGATCAGGATCAGGCTCAGTAGCGCCATCAGTGCCCAGATCCAGGCATCGGCGTTGTCGGAGTGTGCGAACGACGGGATCTGGTACCAGAACGTGTAGAGCCACAGCCACGCCTGGCCGGGGTAGTTGCCGGTCTCGTTCATCATGCCCCACTGGTCGCCCGAGAGGTGCCGGGAGTCGGCGATGCCGGCGAAGTAGCCTCCGTCGGCGAGGAACAGCAGGGGTTTGGTGTAGTTCGTGGTGTAGAACCCGCTGTTGCCGACGAGCGCGCTATCAAGGCCGCCGGTCTGGGCCAGCCGGAGCAGGCGGCCGGTCAGCACGGGTACGGGCCCGTAGTCTCCCGGTGCGACCTTGGCGGGGTCGTTGCCAGGAGCCTTGCTCAGCGCGTCGTCGTAGTCACCGGCCCAGCGCAGCTGCTGGGCAGCCGAAGCCGAGGTGTAGGTCCGCAGCGCCTGCGTCAGGCGCGGGTCATCCGGAACCGCCTTCAGCGGGCCGAGCACGAAGTCGGTGGCCGGGTCGACCGGTTCCCGTATGCCGCCCCACTTCTGCAGCGTGACCGGTCCCATGTGCTGCCCTTGGCTGCTGTCGTTGTACGGGGGGCCGTAGGTCGCTGTGTCGCTGGTACCGCCGAGTTCGGTGACGGTGGTGGTCACGAAGTCCGCCGGATCCGCGTTGGCCCACTGACGCAGGCTGATGGCGTGATCGTCTGGCGAGCTGAGTACGGTGGCGAGCAAAGCCGTCAGCATGCCGGTCACGACCAGCGCGATGACGAACTCCTTGACCAGGTCGTAGTGCCGCGTCGGGCCGCGCCACGGCCCGTCGGCGTGGTGGCGCTTGCTCGGTCGCGTGCCGGTTCGGGTCGTCATCGTCGCGTCCCTTCTGTCTCCGGTGCAGCCGCCAGCTGTTCCTGCTCCTCGGGCTCGGCCCCGATTGGGGGGACCACCCCGCGCCTGCGTACCAGCAGGATGTGCCAGACGATGAGGACGCCCAGTACCAGTGGGAGCAGCAGCACGTGCCAGAGCAGCATCTGCCCGGTGTCGAGGACGTTGAACCAGGCTCCGATGCCGACAGAGTTGAGGCCGTCCTTCGCCTGGGTCGAGATCCACTGTGCATCGAAGTTGGTCTGTACCAGATATCCGGTGAACGCGGTGGCGATCGAGCCGAGGAACGCGATCGAGCCCGTCACCCAGGTTGCCGCGCGCCGGCCGCGCCAGGCGGCCATGAAGAACTTGCCCCACAGGTGGATGACCATGAAGAAGAAGAAGAGTTCCACGCCCCACAGGTGCAGGGAGTTCACGAAATGCCCGACCGGCGAGGTGTGCCACCACACCGGGCCTTCCAGTGCCAGCCAGGTGCCGGAGAAGATCACCCAGATCAGCGCGGTGAGGGTCAGCACCCCGAAGACGTAGATCCAGCTCGACACGTATGCCGGCTGACGGTCGGGCATCAGCCTGTCCGGCGGCAGTGCGCGCACCGCCCGTCGCCGCAGGCGAGCGGTCCAGTTCCGTGGGTCCACGCCGTCGCCGAACTCGTCCGTTCGCGTTTGCCCCTTGCCTGGTCCCGTGCTCATCGCCGGTCGCCTCCCCGGGGAAACGGCAACGCGATGGCCAGCGCGAACACCAGCAGCATCAACAGGATGACGACGAGGTTCGCCACCGAGATCTGGATGACGCCCCAATGCAGGTAGTGACCGGTGGTGTTCAGATCCACCGGCCCGCGGGCGAAAACAGCCATGCCATACCTCCTGATCCGGCCGTATCGCCGGCCTGCTGTCTGCAGGCATGGTGTTCGCCCCCGCGACGGCAGATGTAGTGGCCAAAGTCCCCTGCCCCGAGGACGATCGCCACTGACCAGACGGTCCTAACCGGACTATTTCCACCTTTCTGCCGAAACCCCGCTCGACCGAAGTCGCCGCCTGCCGCCTCCCGGCGCGCGGCTAGCAGCATCAAGATCGACCCGCGCCAAGCGCACGTCGACATACAACCAACCGGCCGCCACGCTCTGGAGGCCGCCGCCGTCGGAGAAGTAGCTGATGTACGTCGAGATCCTCACCGAGCCCAAGCTTGAGTTCGGCGAGGGGCAACGCCGCGTTGACCCTCGCTTCGGCATCTCTACGTACGGTCCTGCCGACGTGGGCCTCGTGTCGGTGACAAGATTTCGCAGAGGGATCATCCCCGCCTGCGCGGGGAGCACGTCCGGGATCTGGTTGATCGAGCTGACATGGCGGGATCATCCCCGCCTGCGCGGGGAGCACGTGTCCGGGTGGACAGTCGGTGACACGCTGTTGGGATCATCCCCGCCTGCGCGGGGAGCACTTCCCGGACTTCGGGGGCTCGTGCCCTGCGGCGGGATCATCCCCGCCTGCGCGGGGAGCACACGCGGGCTCCTGTTACCGCCGGACTGATCTCAGGATCATCCCCGCCTGCGCGGGGAGCACCCTGCGATCGACTGCAGCCGGGGATCGGATGTCGGATCATCCCCGCCTGCGCGGGGAGCACGCAGACTATCGCAGAGGCGTTGGGGCCGACGACGGATCATCCCCGCCTGCGCGGGGAGCACGTCTCCGCTCGCGGCCGGGCGGACGGACGTGACGGATCATCCCCGCCTGCGCGGGGAGCACGTGCCAAGCAGGTTCGGGGCGACGCCGTCGCCCGGATCATCCCCGCCTGCGCGGGGAGCACGTCAGCTGTCCGAGCGCACGACCCGAAGTCCGCGGATCATCCCCGCCTGCGCGGGGAGCACGACGAGTTGTTCCGGGTGCTGAACGAGTGCGGCGGATCATCCCCGCCTGCGCGGGGAGCACGACGGTGACGCGCATCTCGACGTCGGGGTAGTCGGATCATCCCCGCCTGCGCGGGGAGCACAGGTGCTCGGCGTGGGGGTTGTCCTGGAGTTCCGGATCATCCCCGCCTGCGCGGGGAGCACATGAGAATCGTCGCCGCGCATCCCGGTCCCCACGGATCATCCCCGCCTGCGCGGGGAGCACTCCCAGCGCCCACTCCGCCACTGCGGCACCCAGGGATCATCCCCGCCTGCGCGGGGAGCACACCGGAACACCGCGACAGTGCCTGTCTCCGTATGCGGATCATCCCCGCCTGCGCGGGGAGCACGTGATGGTCATAGCCTGGGTCGCGGCGCTCCTGGGATCATCCCCGCCTGCGCGGGGAGCACCACACGGTGGCTCTGCTCAACATCGGGCTGCGGGGATCATCCCCGCCTGCGCGGGGAGCACATCCAGTGTGAGGGATGGGCGCAGGAACGACGGGGATCATCCCCGCCTGCGCGGGGAGCACCCTTTGGTCGGGGCGAAAAGAACCTGTGGCGGCGGATCATCCCCGCCTGCGCGGGGAGCACGGCACGACTGGCCCCCTCTCGGGTTCACGGAGTGGATCATCCCCGCCTGCGCGGGGAGCACGCTCGCACCAACGGCATTCCTCTGGTGGACTTCGGATCATCCCCGCCTGCGCGGGGAGCACGGGGGCCCGATGACCTACCCAGGCTCCGCCACCGGATCATCCCCGCCTGCGCGGGGAGCACCTAGACCCGGTGGTTTGCTATACCTTCCGTGTCGGATCATCCCCGCCTGCGCGGGGAGCACTCTGCGATAGTCTGCGTGGCCGCGAACGGGCCCGGATCATCCCCGCCTGCGCGGGGAGCACAGAGAATGAGTCAATACCTGCGAGAGCTCGCGCGGATCATCCCCGCCTGCGCGGGGAGCACTCATGCCCCCGGTGCGCCATCCTCGCGGGCCGGGGATCATCCCCGCCTGCGCGGGGAGCACGGCGACGGAGTAATCCGCGGCGTCGGCAATACGGGATCATCCCCGCCTGCGCGGGGAGCACCCCGGGCGGGCGGGCCACGGTCTACCTCAACAAGGATCATCCCCGCCTGCGCGGGGAGCACCTTCGAGGTGGCCTTCTCGACTACCAGCTTGAAGGATCATCCCCGCCTGCGCGGGGAGCACCTCCTCCCGCATAATTATCGTGATCACGTCGCCGGATCATCCCCGCCTGCGCGGGGAGCACGAGGGGATCAAGGCTCTATTCGGGTCGCTGGCGGGATCATCCCCGCCTGCGCGGGGAGCACTCCGGCTCGGTCTCGGGTTCGGGGTCCTGGCGCGGATCATCCCCGCCTGCGCGGGGAGCACGTCGAATGTGCTCCACCCGTCGCCGTCGAGATTGGATCATCCCCGCCTGCGCGGGGAGCACGGAAGCGTATGGGGCTGCATGTCGTCTGCCTCCGGATCATCCCCGCCTGCGCGGGGAGCACAACAACATGGCCCAGAACCCGACCTCCACGGCGGGATCATCCCCGCCTGCGCGGGGAGCACTCCCACTGCTCCGGTGGGCTGTCGGACAGCCACGGATCATCCCCGCCTGCGCGGGGAGCACGGCCATCTTGGCGAACCTGGTTCTCTCCCCCGGGGATCATCCCCGCCTGCGCGGGGAGCACCGTCCAGTCCAGTCTCCATGGACTGCGAGTCCCGGATCATCCCCGCCTGCGCGGGGAGCACGACCCACGTCGGGTTCTGTGGCCCACCAAGCACGGATCATCCCCGCCTGCGCGGGGAGCACATACGCCATGCTGTCCACGTGGCGCAAAGAGACGGATCATCCCCGCCTGCGCGGGGAGCACTCTCGCCGGCCCTGGCGACCGGGCGACAGCTGCGGATCATCCCCGCCTGCGCGGGGAGCACACCATGCTCGCCGACTGCGAGTCGCCGACGAACGGATCATCCCCGCCTGCGCGGGGAGCACACCACCACCGAATACGGGTCGGGCTTGCAGGACGGATCATCCCCGCCTGCGCGGGGAGCACACGGCGGCGGCCAGGTTGTGCACGGCAACCGGGGGATCATCCCCGCCTGCGCGGGGAGCACGTGGTCTCCTTCTCCTGCCGCCGGGTCGGTCCCGGATCATCCCCGCCTGCGCGGGGAGCACGCGGACCACGCGTCGTAGTCGATCTCTAGCGTGGGATCATCCCCGCCTGCGCGGGGAGCACACTCTCCGGTTGAGCGGCTCACGAACCTCGGAAGGATCATCCCCGCCTGCGCGGGGAGCACGGATTACTGCGCAGCCCGAGGGGCTGCGAGTGCGGATCATCCCCGCCTGCGCGGGGAGCACGTCGCTCCGTACTGGTCTCTTCGGCTCTGGGGCGGATCATCCCCGCCTGCGCGGGGAGCACTGCCGGTAGATCTTGCGGCGCTCCTGCTTGTTCGGATCATCCCCGCCTGCGCGGGGAGCACTCGTGGACGGCGTGCCGAGCATCGACGCGACCGGGATCATCCCCGCCTGCGCGGGGAGCACCGCGGTGGACATCTAGTGTATGAGCGTAGACAGGGATCATCCCCGCCTGCGCGGGGAGCACAATTCCGTTTACCACAGGGGATTGCCTTTCGGCGGATCATCCCCGCCTGCGCGGGGAGCACGCCGTCCCCAACGCGTTCATCTGGGTTGCCCGCGGATCATCCCCGCCTGCGCGGGGAGCACACTTCTTGACCTGGGTCGATGTGATCAGATCTGCTCGATTTGCTTCACTTTGCCCCGACTCAAGATCAATCTTTCTCGTTTGCCGGCGGTGGTTTCGGGCGGAATTTTCGTCGCGCTTGCCGACGTTTCCACACGGTCTCATCTCGCATGGACGTTCCACCACGGGAGGGGCGGGCTGGTCTTCGTTGTTGCTGTGTCGGTCCGTTGGCCGGGATGTAGTCGGGGACCGTTTGTCGGCGTATGAGGGTGATGCCGTCGTAGTCGACAGGTGTCCAGTCGTGTCCGTGTACCTCGAACGCGAGTCGTTGCTCGCCGTTCACGGTGTAAACCATGAGCGCTCGTCCGTCGTCGACGAACTCGATGACGCGTTCCCATGTCAGTTCGCGGACGCGGGTGGGTAGATGCCCGACGAACACGCCTGGACTGATTTCCAGTAGCCACCGGGTGAGGTGCCCGCGGAGTCCGGGTGGCACGGCGGTCAGGACGATGACGATCATGTGTCGCTCCGGTATGAAACGCCGCCGGGCACCGATTCGTGGCGCTCGTCCCACAACGAGAGGACGTCGACCTCGAAGTAGTCGTCACCGGTCTTGTCGTCGGCTTCGTCGCCCAACAGGAGGCGTTGGATGTCGCGGGTGCATCGTTGCAGGAGTTTGCCTTTGTGGAGAGCGTCTCGCACACGCCGTCGTGCTTCGCCTGCGATGTCGTCACATGAGCTTGCGGCTATGTCGAAGGCCACCGGGATTGTGAGTTCGGCTTTGTACAGGTCGGCGATGTCGTAGACGAAGGATCTGTGGTGTCCGGTGTGGACGAATCCGAGCGCTGGCGAGCAGCCGAGTGCGACGATGATGGAATGCACAATGCCGTAGAGCGCGGCGTTGGTGGCGGACAGGGCCTTGTTCACCTCGTCGCCGGCGTCCCAGTCGTCGACATCGTAGGTCCGACTGGTCCAGTCCACTCCGGTGCGTTCGGAGTGTTCGCGGTACACGCGGCGGACGCGGGCGCCTTCCCGGCCTCGTAGCTGCTGCATGTTCAGGGTCGAGACGTCTTCGTCGGGGAAGCGCATCTCATACATCGCCCGCGCGACACGCAAGCGAGACCGGGTGTTGGTCACCGCTTCGGCCTGTGCGAGCAGCAGCCGCGATGAGCGGGCGAGTGAGACGCCGTGAGCGTAGTAGCGTACGCCCCGCTCGCCGACCCATACGACGGTCGATCCGCTGTCGGACATGAGGGTGATCGCTTGGTGGGTGATCGTGGTGCCGGGACCGAGCAGCAGAACCCCGACTGCCGCGGCCGGGATGTGCACGGTTCCGCGCTCGTCCGTCGCGGTGATCGCGTTGCTGTCGCGGTTGACGACACAGCGGTCGAGGTAGAGGAACGACAGCCGGTCGGATGCTCGCACCAGGTCCTTCGGCTGGGAGACGTGCCGGCCGATCGTGTTCATGCGGAGCTTCCGGCCGGGGCGGCGAGGGTGAGCAGTCCGCAGCCGTAGGACTTGGCGCGGCCGATGCCGAAGGTCAGCGCGCGTTTGAGCAGCGTGGTGTCCTCGACGTCGAGGTGGCCTTCGAACGTCGCTGTGGACAGCGTGACCCGCACACCTTTGCGGCCGAAGCGGCGGATGCCTCGTTCGACCACCGCGAGGTCGTGTTCGCCCTGTCCGACCGCACTGTCGGGGATACGGAATCCGAGCCGGGCGGCCCGGCCGAGCAGCCATTGTTGCTGCTGCGCGATCGTGACGTGTCCGACGGGTTTGGTGTCCTCCCCGTCGCGCAGCCGGACCGAGTGCACGGGGTTGGCGGTCAACCGGAACTGCCATCGTTGTCCTTTGCGCAGCGACTCCAGCAGCCCGTCGTAGACGCGCGTGTCCCACGCCTCGGTGGAGGGCCAGCCGGCTTGCTCGACGATGTGGGTGAAGTCGGGCTTGCCCGGGCTGGCGACGAACAGCAGAACCCGATGGGTGCCGTAGGTGTCGACGCGCCACAGCACGCGCCCTCGCTCGGTGGGTCGCGCATCGGCGAATCCGGCCAGTACGGCGGCGTGCATCGCGTGCGGTGACGACAGCAACAACCGCGATCCGCGGCGGCGAGGATTGATCGGCATCTGGGTCAGGAACACGAAGGTCCTCCCAACGCCGACATCGGGTTGTGCTCCGTGGAGGGGTCGACCACGCCGTGCGGGTTGGCGATCTCGACGCTGCCGCGTGTGACGGGTCGCCAGGCGTATTCGCGACGGTTGGGATCGAAGCTCACCGGTGCGTCGCGCATCGACTCCGTGCCGGGCTCGCCGGGCGCGGCGTCTCGCATGATCGCGAGTCGTACCACGCGCTCGCGGTGCTGGCGTTGCACGGCTGAGCCGGCCTGCCACGACCAGGTGGCGAGCGCGGTGTGCAGGTCGTCGTCGGTCACGCCCAGAGCGATAGGCCCAGCGGGTGGGCACGATCGGCGACCGAGGTAGAGGGGGAACTGGGGCGCTCGGATGGCTTGGTCGATGCTCTCGACCAGTGACCGGTCCCCTTCCAACACAGCCAGGAACGCGGCGTCGGTGAGGTAGTAGCGATGCGACAGCGGCAGCGAGTGCCACGTGAGGCTGCCGTCGCGTTCGCGTTTCGCGCGCTGGGCGGTCTGAAAGTCCCTCATGAGCTGGCCGGGCTGGTCGGCGCGCACGCCGAGGCGCAGCCCGAGCAGGTCCTCGAGTGGGTCGGTCCGGCGTAACCCGTACGCGGCGGCGACGAGTCCGATCACGCCGCTCTTGGTGGGTTCCCGCTCGGTCGCCCGCCGCACGAACCGGCTGCCGGCACCCCAGGACTGCAGGGGTCCCGCCAGCCGCAAGGCGACCACGCTCATGACTGGTCCAGCCGGGCCGCGACCAGATCGCCCACGTCGGTCACGAGCGTGGAAAGCGCCACGTTCTGACCGAGATCGTCCAGACCGGCCGTGTCGTCCCCGACCCGGGTCACCCACGCCGCGATCGGGCACTCACCGTAGGCGCGTTCGATCTCGCGGGCCTCGTCACGTAACGCGTCCGACGCGGCCTTGATCCGGCCCACCACACCGAGTTCCCGGACCGGATGCTCGAACGCACCGACCAGGTTGATCGGCTGGCTCTCACGCACCTGCACCACGACCGCCTCCGGCAGGGTGCGGTTGGCGAAGGTGTTCTGCTTGCCCGTCGGCATCGACCGCACGAACGCCGACACGAAAGCCTCCGCGGCCCGCCGGGTCGCGAGCGTGTCGCCGAGGGTCTCGCGCAGCCGGCCCACATTGACTGTCGCGTAACGATAGAGCGTCGAGGAGTTGAACTCGACGGTGCCGATCATGCCGGCACCCGTTTCCTCCTCGGTGTTGCGATCATCGACCGCGGTGAAGTAGTCGAACTCCGTCTCCACGGGGTGCACGCTGATCGCGTGGGCGACCTGCGCGGCGGCGTCGACGTTGATGTCGGCCTGGTCGGCCACCATCCGCCCGAACAGTGCGATGTCGACCGAATGATCACGGTCGGCGAGTTCCTTGACCTTCGCCGCTTTGAGTGCCTTGCCCACGTCGTCGGAATCGGCGGCCTCGATCGCCGCCTGCGCCAGATTCTCGATCTGCCGCCGGCTCAGGAACACCAGGTAGCCGACCTCGGGGGCCGGCTCGTGCCCGGTCTGCTTCTTCGGTACGTCGACCTTCATGCCGATCTGCCGTGTCGTCTCGGCGGCCAGCTCCCGTGCCTGCTGCCCCAGATACGGAGCGCGAGTTTCTATCGCCTCGGCGATCAGCTCCGGTACGCGTTTGGTGCGCACTCCCAGCTCATTGCGGTCGAGGTAGTCGTCGAACGCGACGCGCGTGGCGCGCTTCCAGGCCTGGCTGGAGACCCGTGCCCGGCGTACCCCGCCGTAGGTCGCGGTCTTCGGGCTACCGGTGTCATCACGGTTGATGTTGCTCGGCGGCACGGTCTGCAGGATGTGCAGGTCGATGAAAGTCTGGCTCATGAACTGTCCTCATTCCGGATCGCTGGTGGAGTCGTCATCGGCCGTGGTCCGATAGAACGCGCGTCCCCACGCCAACCGGACGCGCTGCGCACCGGCCGGCGTGAGCAACCCGGCCACGTCATCGGCGAACCGGGCGTAGTCGAGCCCCTGCCGCTCGGTACGCAGCTGGGTGATCAGGCCGCGAGCGTGCATGAGCACCTCGTCGACCGACTGGGCGGTCGCCACCGCCATGAACCGCCGAGTCACGGCCTCCTCGCTGCGCGCATCGCTGAACCGCAGACGGCCCACCGCACGCCCGAACGACACCCCGGGCACGTGGGCGGGCACCGTCAGCGACTGCTGGTGCAGCGCGTACAGGGTCAGCGCCGCATGGGCGGCCTGCTCGGCGTAGCTCGGCTCGTCCCGCTGCCAGGTGAGTTCCTCCGGGACCGCGCCCACCGTGATCTCCCACAGGTCCGGCACGCTGCCCGCGGGCTTCCCCAGCCCGCGCCGCAACCGCGCCAGATCGGCACGCGCGGAGGGTGCGGCGCGCAGGTACTCGCGCTGCAGCCGTTCGATCCGCCACGCCAGCGCCCGGCCGAGTGGGCCCAGCCGCCGCGATCGGGTGTCCGCCGCCGCCAGGGTCATCGGACTGCCTCCAGGTCCTGGTCCGCCGAGGGGGCGAACACGAGCGAAAGTGCTGTGCGCAGCGCCGAGTGGAACCACACCTCCGCCAGCGGCACGTTCACCAACCGCTGGTTCACCTCACGTCCGGACCAGGCCGCCGCCGGTGCCCCGCTGATCAGCTGGTCACCGATCTGCCGGCAGGCGCCCCACACGGTTCGCTGCCACGCGGTGCGAGCCACCGTGAGTTCCCGGCCAGGTCCGAGCCCGGCAAGCCACTCCCGGTACGGCCGCTCGAGCACCGCATACACCGTTTCCTGTGCTCGATCACCCGCGCCCGACTTCGGCTCCGCCCCCGCGGCCTGCGCGAGGTTCTCCGCGAACCGCCATACCCGCCCGGCCGCCTGCTCGGCGTCCTCGACAGCGCCCGTGGCCGTTCGGCCCGCGTCCGGCCTGGCCTCCCGCAGCAGCAGCACCGGCAACGGCAACACATCGTCGACGATCTCGGCGTAGGTCGCGCTTTGCGCACCGTATTCGACTCCGAGCGCGCGCAGCCGCACCACGAACTCGTCGGGCAGCACGCCCTCCGCGGCCAGGTCGTCGACCCATTTCAGCACGCCCGGGGCCAGAAAGGCCTGCGGCTGATCGCCCCGGCCCGTCGTTGGCGAGACCGACGGCAACATCGCGGCCAAGCCCCGCCACACCGACCGATTGGGGTCATGCGCCCGCGGCATGTAGACGGTCGTCTTGAGTTTCTTGCTCTGCGCCTCGCTGTATCGCCAGGCGCTGTGCGGATCCACCATGTGCCGGTTCTGCGGCTGGATCTTGTCGCCATTGGACAGCAACACACCGGTGACCCCATCGCGGCCACCGAACAGCCGGACCCGCCGGGTCTGCCACGTGTACAGATCGATCGCGCCCTCCGGCGGGCGCTCCCGCCACCGCGCCGTGTCCGGCTCCCGCTCCCACGGCGGCACGTCACCAGGGCCACCGACGTCCACATAGGACGGCACATCCCGGGCGATCAGGTTCAGCAACAGGCTCTCACGGAGATTACGTCCCTGCGCCAGGACACCGCCGAGTTGACCGGACCAGCCCGGACCGATGGGATATCCCTTACCGCCTTTCACAGTGGGATCCCCTGCGGCACCCGACTTGATGCCCGACGGGTCGAAGGCATGCACGTGAACGAGCCAGCGCGCGGCCTCCCCAGGGCGAAGCCGCCGCAGGCTCGACGCCGACCGCGTGGTGAACAGCGGCTCGCCATTGGGCACATCCGCGACAATCTTCTCCAGCCCGGAGGCCTCTCCCTTTTCTGTCCGCAGATCAGCGACCTGGAAGAACGGGGCCTGCGGATCGAACAGGTCGAAGCGAGACCGGACACGCGCGGCATAATCTTGGATCACCGGCATCGGCAACATCGGTTCCTGCCACAGACCTGCCCATTCCTGCTGATCTTGCGGGCCATCGAGCGCGCGATGCAGAAACGCCAGCAGCAACCGCGTGATGGCGAAGGCCTGGGTGGGAACCTCACCCCCGATCACCGTCAAACCGGCCGCCTGCTCGAACAACTCGAGGATCGAGACCTCGTGCTCGCGCCCATTCGGCGCCAGGACAAGGATCCACGGCTCGTCGAGAAGATTGAACTCGCTCTCACCCGGCATCGTCGAAGACCTCCAATCCGCGCTCCTGGCTGTAGCGGATGCGGCGGTCGGTGATCCGACCCCACCCGTCCTCATCCACGACCAGGACAGGTAGCCGATAAATCAGTGGAGACTGCTCCCACGCCGGCGGCGTAGCCTGCCAGAGCTCTTCTTCCGCGGCGGCGTTGCTGAAGGTGAGCGGGAGGCGTAACGCGCACGCGGCCATGACTTCGGCGAGGTCGTTCGGCGGCGTCTTCTCACAGGGAATGGGCGATCTCCCCTGATCGGCGAGCCACGCCGGCGTGCGCCACTGGCCGTCCGCGTCGCGGCAGACGAGCAGTACTTCCAGGCTCGGCGCCCCGTCCCGGACCTGCCCCTGACCCTGCGCGTCGTCATCGGTTTCTCCGACGCCGGCCGACAGCCACCCGACGATCGCCTTACCAGGCCGCGTCGGCCCCGCCAGCTGAAAATCGTGGGCCCGCTGCTCGCGCCGCGCCGTGCGATCCGACCACTGCTCACGTGCCGTGGCGATGGCCTCCTGCCACTCGGCGGGACCGATGTCACCGGCCCCGTAGGCGAGTTGGACCAGCGGGGCGATGTCGCCGGGCAGATCGACTGTCGAACCGAAATGGCCGACCAGGACCGCCGCCGCACGTAGCAGGGGATACCGCCCGTACACGTAGCGCTCAGCAGCCGGGTCGAGCTGGGGCGGGCTCGCGTCGAAATCCGCTCCCGTGACGTAAACACACGCATGACGGAGTCTCGCGGGCCGATCCCGCTGGTGCCGATGGACTCGGCCTACGCGTTGCAGGACGAGATCGATCGGCGCCAGATCCGTGACCAGAAGGTCGAAGTCCACGTCGAGCGACTGTTCCACGACCTGCGACGCGACCACGATGTGCCGCCACGGCCGGTGCGTCGACCGTTGTGGGGAGCCGAAGCGATCCAGCAGTTCGGTGTCCTTGCGCAGCCGGTCAGCCACGATGAAACGCGCATGCGTCACGCTGACCTCGCCAGGAAACTCCTGCTCGAGCCGCTGCGCGGCGGCGAGAACCCGGCGCACGGTGTTGCGCACGACCAGCGCCGTTCCTCCCTCGGCAAGCGTGTCGCACAGCAGCGACACCAGATGGTCGAGATCATCCGGGAGACTGTTCAGGGCGACCGAAGTAGACCGTCCCGAGGCCGGCACCGCGCGCGTCGTCGTGGAGTTGCCGCGGGTCCACGTCAGCGCCGGGTATGTGGTCTCGTCACTTGTCGCGACCGCGTCAGATCCCGATCCGGACTGGTACGCCGCCAGCAGAGCCCTGCGTTGCTCGACCGGCAGCGTCGCCGAAAGCGTCACAACCGGCACGCGATAGGCCCCCAGCCAGGTAAGCACCTTGAGCAGATACGAGTTCATGTAGGCGTCATAGGCGTGGATCTCGTCGATCACCACGACCTTGCCCGCCAGCGCCAAATGGCGCAGCATCAGGTGGCGCGCTTTCAACCCTGCGAACAACAACTGGTCGATCGTCGCGACAGCGAAGTTCGCGAGCAACGCCTTCTTCCGCCCGGCCAGCCAGGAATGAGCCGCGACAGCGTGGTCAGGTCCGTCGCCGTCTCGCTCGTCACAGCCCACTTGCCGGAGCCGACCGGCCGGGAGAAGCCCCTCATACAAACGGTTGAACCGTGCTCTGCCATGGCCGAGCACGATCGAGCCCCCCACGTGGCACCCTGCTGCCTTCATCCCATCCAGCCAGTCGACCACCCGCGTGAACATGGCATCGGTCGTTGCCTGCGTCGGGAGCGCGACCAGCACACCGCCCGCGCCCCACCGAGCCGCCAGGATCTCGGCCGCCGCCAGCGCTGCCTCGGTCTTGCCCTCACCCATCGGTGCTTCGACGACCAGCAGCCCAGGCTCGGTCATCGCCTCCGCCACCTCGCAGGCCGCCTCCTGCACCGGGCGAGGTCGCGCGCCAGCGGGTAACCGGAAGCGCGCCGCGAAGAAGGACTCCCTGTCACCGACCGGTGGGCGCGGCGCCCATGGGCAGGGCAGCTGAAGTCGAGCGAGAGCCTGCCGCACCCGGCCCTGGTCTGCAGTGACTTCGGGCAACCGCCCATGGTGATACGGCAGGAGGTCCTGATTGCTGGCAATCCAGTCCGACACGATCACCAACGCCGTCGCCAGCACCTGAAACGGGGCGGACAAGGACACCTCGGCCAGCCTGTCCAGACGGGCTCTCAAGCCCACGCGGCCAACGACACGCTCCACCAGTTCCCGCTGAACAGCCGACCAGGTGTCCCGGCCGTACAAGTCGGGAACCTCGCTCGGCCGGGCTGCTTTCTCCGAATCGGCGTCCGGCGGGACACCGTGATGCCCGCCCAGAATCGCGCCCCACGTCCGAGCGACATTCTTCGGCCACCCGTTCCCGACCAGCCATCCAACCAGCAAATGGTGACTCGCCACCGCGTGGTGGGCCACGTGCCGATCCACCAGCCCGCTCTTGCCGGTGGGCATATAGAGCCCGTGTTCGCGCATGACCTGGGCGAGCCCGACATGCTGCACCGCGAAAGCCGGAGTTGCCTTTCCCAAATCGTGCGAGCCCGCCAAGAACTGCATCGCGGACCGGGCCAGCATCCGGTCGCCACCGAACTGGTCAACGAACAGCGCCACAACATTGACGTGATCTCAACGACTTTCATTTGATCATTCGATGTTCAAAATGGGTCAGGGTGAGTGCGGCTTTCACGATG